>CAWCTJ010000023.1:0-29922 GCA_963798585.1 uncultured Acidobacteriota bacterium | reverse complement strand
TAACGCGCTTACCGGACAAGTGGAACGTGGCCAAAAGCACTTGTCCCGTAATGCGACTTATCAGGACTTAGCACCACTCGAGCATGGAATTCCCCTTGTCGACACTTTCTTACTGCGAATGGATAATGTTCCTTGGGGGGGACAAACAGATGCCCTTGGAAATAACACAGCGTGAGATCAATGGAATCTACAGATTGGCGCTCAAAGGGCGTCTCGTGTTCGGAGAAGAGAGCAGCGGCTTGCGTACAATGATTGACAATCTTCTCGCATCCGGCGTCACACGGATTGTTGTTAATCTGGAGCACGTCAACTATGTTGACAGCGCGGGGTTGGCCTCGGCGCTCTCATCGAGACGCATCGAAAGACAAAAACCACAGGCGGGAGCCTCAAGCTTTGTAATCTTGGACCGAACTTGCGGCAAGCGTTGGAAATCGCACAGCTGCTGCCGATATTCGAAATGTGTCCGACTGAAACTGCTGCCATTGCAAGTTTCTGATGACGGCGGAAAAAGGAGACAAAATGAGACGGCTCGGCATTTTACTTTTCCTATTTGTGGGTTTCTGTCAGGCGCAGGAGACTGGCAGTTTTCACCCTTCGGAGACAAACGTTTGGGGATCGGAATATCCCCGCGTTGACAGCACGGGAAGAGTGCAGATCCGTATCAAAGCTCCCGACGCCACAACGGTCAAAGTGAATTTCTGGAGCGGACCAAAGTCGACATGGTCAAACAGCCCGACGGATTTTGGACCCTCACCACCGATCCACTGGTGCCTGGTTTCCACTACTACAACTTGAACATCGATGGCGCCGAGGTCAGCGATCCCGGCACGCATGCCTTCTTCGGAGGAGGTCGGCCTGCTAGCGCCGTCGAGGTGCCCGAGTCGGGTTCCACCTATTATTCGGTGCAGGACGTGCCGCATGGCGAGGTTCGTGAGGTTTGGTACAACTCCAAGGTCACCGGCTCCTGGCGGCACGCATTGGTGTACCTGCCTCCGAAGTACGATACGCAGAACGGCGCGCGCTACCCGGTGCTTTACCTGCAACATGGTGCCGGCGAGGACGAGACCGGTTGGATCAGGCAGGGGCACGCGAATTTTATACTCGACAACTTGATTGCCGCCGGCAGTTGCAAGCCGATGATCGTCGTCATGGCCTATGGCTACGCCAGGCGCGCGGGTCAGCCCGCTCCCGATCTCACGGGCAAACCCTTTGGTTCGCCGGAAATGCTGAAGGCCATGCAGGACATGGCCGCCACGTTTGAAGATGATGTGACCCAAGCTCTAATCCCATACATCGATTCCACCTTTAGGACACTTTCAGATCGCGATCATCGCGCTATGGCCGGCCTCTCCATGGGTGGGATGCAGACTTTCCAGATCACGCTTGATTATCTGGATCTCTTTTCCTACATCGGAGGATTCAGCGGAGCGGGCGGCATGCTCGTGCTTGGAGACCGGAAGCTGGATCCCAAAACCGACTACAACGGCGCGTTTGCAGATCCGGCCGCGTTCGCAAAGAAAGTGCATTTGCTGTGGATCGGAGTGGGGACGACCGAGCCGGAGCGTATGCGCGCAGGCCTTCAGAGATTGCACACCTCGCTGCTCGAAGCGAACATTCAACATGTCTTCTACGAATCCCCCGGGACCGACCACGAGTGGCAAACCTGGCGCCGCGACCTTAAGGACTTTGCGCCAAGGCTCTTTCAATGAGCGTGCAAACCAGCAACTCAAGCGGGATCGATCTTTTGGACGGGCGAATTAGAGAAGACAAGCCGTAGCACTCATGCAGCTGCTAGAACGCAATTGCGGACGCTAGTGATGGCATACCGATTCACCGCATTTTCTCCAAAGTCACTTCCTTCGTGATTTTTTCTTGTCCCCTCATCACGGTGACCATCACCTTCTCGCCCTCACAGTAGGCATAGCGCATTCTGTAGTAGTCGACGGGATTGTCGATTTTCCGCCCGCCATACTCGATCAACACATCGCCGGATTTCAATCCTGCCTTGCCCGCGGGCCACCCTCGGCCACTTCGGCAAATTTCATACCGCCGTGTTCCTGCTGGAAATCCGGGTCGACGCCAAAATCGGCAGGAAGCATGGCCAGAATGACCTAATGCGATTTTCCACCCTGCCGGCGTTTTCACCAGGATGAAGCTCTCCACATAGGTCGCATAACCCTCCCTCACTCCCAGCATGGCCTGCCCCGCGGGAGTATCGGCTGTCCAGACGCTATGCAACGTCAAAGTGACCCATGCAACGTTACCCCGCACCTCCGCCACAGCGTCCTGCGGATGATAGTCGATGCGTATGCCGGCGTCCTTGTAGGCTTGATAGCTTCGGCGTTGCTCGGGTTCTAGCGGGTGCGGATAGGACTCCTCAATCACACGCGCGTCAGCCGTGTGCAGCGAATCCACCTTGTCGAAATCGTATGTTTGGCATGCTTGCTCGTGCGCCAGAACTACATCTATGGCTGCCTTCTTGTCATCCTCTTCAGACGTCGTACGGGTTTTGCAAGCAGCCAGCACAACAGCGATGACAACAGTTGCGAAAAGTACCCCGACTCGTCTCCGCATCTTGGTCTTTCCGGGCAAGCGCACAGAACGAAGCACCAAAAACACTACGCACATTCCCAACAACGCTAACTGTGTTGCGCCCCCCTGCATGGCGCGCCATCCTAGCCCGCGGTTGCGGACGCGTCAACGAATCGCCGCCGCCAGTTCTTCCGTTCCCAAAAACCCGTCATTCTTAGACTACCGCCACATGGGAACGGTAGGGTCTTAGCGTTTTGCGTGCGTCGGACGGAAAGACATTTGTTCATGATTGACTTCATTGGCAGCTCGCCTGAAAGCAGAGTGTTTGGCCAAAAAACGGGAGCACATGATTTTGAAAACGGTCCGCTACCTTGCTTGTGTGAGTGCCAGAATACACTTCGAGGCTATTTGCGATTCCATACGTATCAAGAGCTTCGTGGAGCTTTACGGTATCGGCTCGCAGACCGTCCTGGTCACCCACATCGATGGAGATCGCACGATACCGTCGGAGACTTCCGATGTACTGATCAACGAAAGCGAGTGGCGCATTTGCAGCCCATTTTGCAAAAACGTCGGGCTGTGGCGTTCCATCCTTCGTGGGCAGGTCGAGATAAAGCGGAGGATTCTTCGGGTTGGGTGACCAAGCGGCGGCCGACGCCAACGTGGCGCGCGTAAAAAACGGCAGCCCCGCAGAGTCTGCAGGTGTTTTAAGAGCTTCAAGGCTCTTCGCGATTTCCGGGTTTATGGAACCGGCGGTCCGGGGAGATAAGCAACACGGACTCATGATGTACAAACTCCCGAACACGTCGGAATGCTTCATGCCAATGCGGGTAGCGCCGTAACCTCCCATTGAGTGGCCGACGAGTCCCCGGCTTTGGCGCTCTGGAATCGTACGGTAATGCCCATCAATGTATGCGACCAGGTCTCGAGCGATGAACAGCTCGAAATCACCGGTGGTCACGGAACTCGAATACATCGAGCCGTTGTGCAACGTCTTCGAATCGGGCAGAACTACGATCATTTCTTTCGCGCCTAGAGCGAAGGCGCCTTCGATAGTCTCGGGGACATGGATTTCATGCGTCCATTGCTCGGCGCCGATGAAGTAACCGTGCAGGGCGTAAACGACTGGATACCGTCGAGACTTATCTTGCGCATAGCTGGGCGGAAGGAACACAAACACGTCGCGATCAACCGCGTCTCCTTCCAAATTGCTTTCCAGAGCCGTTCCGTGAATTTTGATGTGCTCGACCGCAACTGGCTTTGCACCGGCAACCACCGGAGGCACATCTGTTTGCACTTGCGCGGCGAGATGAGGAGCTAGTCCAGCCGCAATCGCAAGTAAAATTCCTATGAACCATTTCGCGCTTGTCATGGTGACCCTTTCTTGAAGCAGCGCCAGTCTGGGAGAGCCATCTAGCTTTACTGCTCGACTGCAACCACCGTTACCGATTTGGGAGCCAATTTGAGGGTCAGCTTGCCGTCTTGCGCTTTTGCGGAAAACGGCTTCGGAACAACCGAATTGGGCGCGCCGAAGGTATTTACACTGTCGACCTTGGGTGCAGACAGCGTTTCTCCTGCCACGGATTTAGCATTTATACCAGCCAGAGTAACTTCGATTTCAGCGGACTGATTTGGATCGACGTTAGTTATTGCAAGCCATAATTTTCCGGCTTTATCTTTCGCTGCTATGGCATCTACACGAGGCAACGTGATATCGCCGTGCGTGTACGTGCCGGCGTCGAATGAGACCGGCACGAAGGTGGCGTCCTGGAACGGTACATACATTTTGTATACATAGTATGTGGGCGTGAGAACCATTTTCTCTTTGTCGGTCAGGATCATGGCCTGGAGCACATTGATCATCTGCGCGATATTCGCCATGCGAACGCGGTCGGCATGCCGCGCAAAAATGTTGAGATTCAGTGCCGCTAGTATTGCATCGCGCAAACTATTTTGCTGTGCCAGGAAGCCGGGATTGCTGCCGGGAAGCGGCGCGTACCAGCCGCCCCACTCATCCACAACAAGCGCCACCTTTTTTTCCGGATCATATTTGTCCATGATTGCCGAGTGCTTCTCAACAAGATCGGTCATCTCGAGCGTGGACTTTAGAATTTGCGCGTACTCGGTCTCTCCGAACCCTACCGACGCATAGGAAGGCGGCCATTTCACAACGGTGTAGGAGTGCATCGAAAGCCCATTCATGTCCCAACTCCAGGTGTGGTTCTGATACGCCTTCATGATAGCGTCGGTCCACTCAGTCCAGCGGGGTTCGCCGCCCCCGGGTCCCACAGCGATCTTGAGCATCTGTTGTTTGTCTTGTTGTGCTGGATTGAAGTTGCGGACGAAGCGGCTGTAGATCTTCAGCTGGCTTAAATAATAGTCCGGCGTCATGTTGCCGCCACAGTCCCAGCTTTCGTTGCCGATGCCAAGAAACGCAACCTTATAAGGAGCAGGATGCCCGTTGGGGGCGCGCTCCCTAGCGAGCGTCGTCGGCTGAGCAGTGGTTAAGTATTCGAGCCATTCCGATGCTTCCTGTGGAGTGCCTGAGCCAACGTTGACAGAGAGGTATGCCTCAGCGCCAATCTGGTCGAGGAAGTCCATGAATTCGGTTGTCCCGAAGGTGTTCGGCTCAATGACGCCGCCCCAGTTAGGATTGAGTGTGACCGTTCGCTGCTGACCGATGCCTTTGCGCCAGTGGTATTCGTCTGCAAAGCACCCTCCGGGCCAGCGGACGTTCGGCACCTTTATCGCTTTCAGCGCAGCGACGACATCATTGCGGATCCCGCGCGTGTTCGGAATCTGCGAGTCCGGGCCGACCCAGATTCCTTCGTAAACACCGTGGCCGAGGTGTTCGGCGAATTGGCCGAAAAGATTGCGATCAATCTTCGCGCCGGGCTTGGAAACGTCAACGGATAGCTGGATTTTCTGCGCAGTCGCCACCGGCACAGCCGTAGCCACAACGAGCAGGGTCAAGCTGGCAAAAAGGGAACGCACGAGCGCAGATCCCGCTTGAAACGCAGACAGGAATGTCCGACGGACCTGGGATTGGCGTAGGATTCGGCGCTGCATTGCTCGAAAAGCTCTGAAGGCAATTTCTTGGGTCATTTGTTGTTCTTTCTGAGGTTCGGCTAGGTTTGGCGGGTGGGACACCCTTAACGCACTGAGAACCTCTTGCGTGCCGCACCCTTTGGCTCTTGCTTCATCAAAGGGTGCGGGTTTTGGCGTTCTCATCCCCCAAAAGCCGCTAGTTATGTGCGCTTGTTTCCCTGTGATGGCACGCCATCCTAGCGTGCGGTCGCGGACGCGTCAACGAATCGACGCCAGCAGTTTTTCCGCTCCGTCCAACGGTCGCACCGTCACCCTCAACTCTTCTGGCGTGTTGAAAATCTTGGAAGGTTCGTAGCGATAAACATCGTCACCGGACAAATGGAGGTGGCAGCGAACTTGAGAAGGAACATTATTCGGAAGTCGTCGCGGCCGGGTATGTTTCGTCGATCGGGACACTGGCAGCAACCGTGGTTCCTTTTTCACTAGAAGACAGTTCCAGGGTCCCGCCGATTTGCCGCATGCGCTCGATCATTCCACGCAATCCAACACCGGTCGTGCCCCTGCCCCCGCTTCCTCGAAGTTTCGTGGCTGCGTACCCTTGCCCTGGTCGCTGATCTCAAGGATGGCCGTTTTGTCCGTGACGAGCAGACGTACGCCCGCAGTCGGGCTCCCGGAGTGCCGGTGTACATTCGTCAGGCTCTCCTGCAGGACGCGAAAGAGTGCCAACTCAACGTCAGGGGTGAGCCGACCGAATTCCGGGGAAACCTCCAAGGTCGTCGCAAGTCCGCTGCGGCTCGCGAAGCCATCAAGATACCAAGCGATAGCAGACTTAAGACCAAGCTCTTCCAGCATGGGAGGATACAGAAGGTAGGATATGGTCCGAACTTCCTTGATGGACTCTTCCGCGAGTTTCGAGCATTCCGAGAGCTGATCGCCGTCCGGTATTTGGTTGCGTGCGCTCGCAGCCTGCAGCGTATCCAAATTCATCTTCAGTGCGACAAGATACTGCCCCAAGCTATCGTGAAGGTCTCTACCGATACGCCGCCGTTCTTCGTCTTGCGTGCGTAGCAGATGGAGCGAGAGCTCCCGCAGGGACTTTTCCGAATCTTGCAATTTCTGCTTCGAGTCTTGTACCGCTAGTTGCGCCTTCATTCTTTCCGTGAAATCGCGCGTGACCTTTGAAAAGCCCACCAGACGGCCACCTTCGTCTTTCAATGCCGTGATAATAACGTTGGCCCAAAATCGCGAGCCGTCTTTACGCAGGCGCCAGCCTTCATCCTCCACTCGCCCCTCGCGTAAGGCGATCTCCAGTTCGTGCTGCGGCTTGCACGCGCGGATGTCTTCCTCGGGATAAAAACGCGAAAAGTGTTTGCCAATAATTTCCGAAGCTTCGTAGCCCTTGATGCGCGCGGCTCCGATATTCCAAGTCTTAACGCGTCCTTCCGTGTCCAACAAGAACATCGCATAGTCTTGCGCAGCTTCTACCAGCAGCCCAAATTGTTGCTCGCTCGCGCGCAGGGTTTTTTCGTGCTCCAGCACTTCCAGTTTCTGCTGCAGTTTGGCGACCGTGCGCAGCTTTTCGTCATCGCTCAGGACCAGTCCGCGACCTCCGGCGGGAATGACGGCGGAGTGCGCCGCGCAAATTTTCATGAATAGTTCACCGTGCGCGTCCTCCTGGAATCCATGCATAGGATAGGCGCAGCGCAGAGAAAACGAATGTTTGTCGGCTAAGGCATTCCAAAGTTCTTCCAGGCGAATCGCCGCGTCATATTTGCCTTCCGCGCACAGCAGCGCCACCATCTCGCCAAATATCACGATAGAGGGCTCATCCACTTGGGCGGCGGCTTTGGTCTTGGCAATCATTCGGCCAATGATCTCGGTAAAGCGCTCCGGATCAGGCATCTGATCGATCATAAATTGCGCCAAAGTTTCGGCGGCGTCGAGCGCCGCATAGCGCCCTTCCGCGGTGGCTCTCGCAACATTCAGGCCTCGCACCGTGAGCCGGCGCGCTAGTGCATCGCGATGGGGTTTGGTGGCGACCACCAGGGCAGCGTCGCCGCTGACCAGCGACGTGCCAACCAGGCGAGCAAGTTCCTCGATGAGAGATTTATCTTCCTGATAATATTGCACGGAATGAATCGGATAATCGAGAGATCGCGGCATCGTATCCGTGTCGGTGGCCGGAGCCAATCGCTTGCTCGTTCCCATCCAACACCCCCAAGCAGGTCACCAGCCGACGGATTGTCTCTAAGCTCCGTGGTAGTGTCAACCAGAACGCCCGCGCGCGGCATACCGCGAATCCTGTAGGCCACCAGCGTGGCCCGGTTCTTTTCCGCAACGAAGGGCCGTGGGTCAGACCCTCGCGCCATTGGTCGAGGCCCGACCACTCTCTCGTGTTCCCCCGTCGCACCCACTCCGCAAAAAGTCCGTCATTCTGAGCGGAATAGGTCGACGCTTTCTCTTTTCCCGTTCGCTTCCTGCGAAAGGGTCGGCCTGTGCAGAGAAGAATCCCTCTTGGGTTTGTTTCGGCCGTGTCCCATGTAGTGCAGCGGCCGGATTTTTTACC
Source organism: uncultured Acidobacteriota bacterium (assembly GCA_963798585.1). Taxonomy (GTDB): domain Bacteria; phylum Acidobacteriota; class Terriglobia; order Acidiferrales; family UBA7541; genus Acidiferrum. The sequence continues at coordinate 21,776 of CAWCTJ010000023.1, read as the reverse complement.
CCGAGGCCCGCATTTCACGCCGCCCGAACCGCCCCGTCACCCCGCCGCCTTTCCCTCCAGCTTCAAGTCCCGCATCAACCGCGCAAACGCCTTCTGAAACTCGTCATGCTGCTTCCACTTTCGGAAATCCCCAATGCGCCTCGTCCGACGAATGTCTGAGGTTCGGTCGGGTTCAGGATCGCCATAAGATGCTCAGGAAGCGGGGCGAACCCAGCACCTTCATTGCAGAAGGGGCAGTCGCACGATAGAATCGCCGATCAACACTGTCACTGAGAGGATAGAATTAATGCCCAATGACTTATATCTTGTAGTATTACCGCTAATTCATCTAAGCTCCGGGCTCACAGAGCAAACCCTCACACTACTCCCTAGCAAAGACTTTGCAACCGAGTTTTTTCCAAACGAAGTTGACGGTTACGTCGATACTTTCACGAATCGGGCAAACAAATACCTGACAGGCGGGCACGTCACCGGCTACGAGATCCGCAAAGTCCAAACCAGCAGTGGTCGGTTCGTTGTGCAGGTGATCCAAAATGTCGGCTGACAATCTCATCGAGAAGAAGGGCTACTCGCCAGCGAAGCCGTCGAAGTTTACATTGGCCGATTTTCAGGGGTTCAAAGAGTTGATCGAGGCATCGCCTCTGAAGTGGTGGGTCATCGCTGCGGGAATCGGAGGCGCACTGGATGGACTGCACGTACTTTGGCTAGCGGCCAGATTTCTGTATAGAACACTGGGCATATGATAGTCCGAGAAAGAAAAACTGATAGGGCAATGCGGGCGAGTGGACCATCCTTAACGCACTGAATACCTCTTGGGCGGCGGACCCTTTGACTCTTGTTTCATCAAAGGGTGCGGGTTTTTGATTTTTCTTCCTCTCGATCCCCTCTAGCCACCGAAACGCGCCGTAGCACTCATGCAGCTGCTAGAATGCAATTTGCGGAGGCTCGTGATGGCACACCGATTCACAGTGATCTTCGAGAAAGAAGCCGAGGGCGGCTACCACGTTTTCTGCCCCACTCTGCCTGGTTGCCACACCCAGAGCGAGACTGTCGAAGAAGGCACAGAGAATATCCGCGAAGCCATCGAGCTCTACATCGGTACTCTCGTCGAAGAGGGATTGCCCATCCCCACCGAAGACATTCTAATCAAACCGATTGAGATTCCTGCGTGACCTCGCGGCTACCCTCGGCCGCCTTCTTCAATCGCTCCAGCGCCTCCGCCACTCCCTCGTGCAACCGTCGGCTCCCAAAATGTTTCAGCATCCATCCCCACCATCCAGGTGAGATCACAAAATCTCAACCAAAGCTCACTCGGCAATGCTGCTTATCCAGCGTCGCACACACGATGTGGTTGTGCGCCGTGATGCCGAACGGTAACTGCGTCGTCAGCTCCAAGACCCGTTTGTCCGCGTCGATGCTCGCCACCGTGATCCGCACATACCAGTCCTTACCGAGCGCTCTCGTTCGCGCGGAGATTCGCTGCCCCGCCTGGGCCGGCCCCTCCCACTCGAACACCCACGTTTCCGCACCCCACCACAACCCATAATTGTTGGGATCCGCCAGCAGTTGCCACACCCGCTCGACGGGCGCTTCCACTATGGCAATAGGACAAACGTTTACGCTCATCGGGTGTTCACAACACGCTAACACAACCCGTCCGCGATAACCGACCCGCTGTTACCATCCCCACCGAAGACCTTCTAACCGATTACGTTCACGCGCTGAACCGCGGCCCGACCCCGCAATCCGTGCTTTTACCTGCAACTTTCGGTATCCTGAACCCATGCCAGCCGTCACCATCACGTTTCCTGACGAGCTTTTGACTGCACTCGGGGACGCAACCCTCGACCTCCCTCGTGCCGTCCTGGAAGTCCTGGTTCTCGATGCCTATCGCACTCGCAAAATCTCTTCCGCCCAATTGCGCAGCATCCTCGGCTTTCAAACTCCAATGCAGGCAGACGCCTTCTTGGCCGAACATCGCGTAGAACTCGAATACTCCCTCGAAGATCTCGAACGCGACCGTGAAACCCACCGCCAGCTTGGCCTGTAAACTCCGGTGCTCGTAGCCGACACCGCCCCGCTCAATTACTTAATTCTCATTCGTGCCGTCGATCTCCTCCCCAAACTCTACGGCCACGTTGTAAATCCCGTCTGCCGTCCACGCAGAACTGGCACACCCGTCTGCGCCAAATTTGGTTCGCGACTGGATCGCGCATCCTCCTGATTGGCTAGTTGTGGAATTGCTCGACAATCTTCCACCCGGACCCTGGACGCAACTTCATTCCGGCGAACGCCAGGCCATCTTTCTCGCCTTGCAGCCTCCGCCAGCTTTACTGCTCATGGACGAACGCGATGGCGTGGGCGTCGCGCGATCGTGTGGACTATCTGTAACCGGCACGTTAGGATTCCTCGATGCTGTCTCCGCGCGCGGCTGGATCGATCTGCGGGTAATGTTCGAACGCCTCCAGCAAACCACCTTCCGTCCCCCACTCCGCGTCATGGCCCACATGCTCGAGCAAGACCCCAGCGCAAACGACCATAGAACCCACCTCATCACCAATCCATTCGAGTACTACCGCTCCATTATTCGAATGTAGTACTATAAAATAAATAGATTGACATGCCAACAATTCGGTACTATCATGTCCCATGAATCTCGCATTCCGAATCCGCCTTTTCTCTACCTCCTTACTTCGTTACCTCCTCACCTCATCTTTTTCCGTAACTCCCTTAAAATCACACTGTTTCACAAAAATCACTAGTAACCCCAACAGAATCACACTGTTTCCCAAACACCCAGGGGGGTACCCGAGATCTTTTTCCATTCCAGCCTCAAATCCCAGTCTGCACCGCAACTCACACAAAAAGGACAACCTATGCGCTCTAAACCCAACCCCGAATCGCTCTGCCAGCACTACACCGCCGCCGGACGCCGCTGCCGCATGTTGCTAGCCCCAAATCACCCCCGGCTCTGCACCTTCCACGCCAGCGCCGAGGCCCAAGCCGCCGCCGAAGCTAGAATCGCCGAGGCCAAAGCCCAGCGTGCCCAGTCCATCGAGACCGTAGCCGCTGATCTGCTCTCCGGCACAGGAAATCTCTCCGAGCCCGCCGCAGTCAATCTCTTCCTTGCCAATCTCCTGAAAAACTTCGCCAGCCGCCGCATCTCGCGTCGCGACGCCACCACCCTCGCCTACATCTCGCAGCTCCTCCTCAACAGCCAATGCGTCATGCACCGCCAAGCCAAAGACGTCGCAGCCGCCACGGCCGCCGCACCCGAACCCATTATCCATTTCGTGCCGCGCCCCTGCCGCCGTCGCCACGTCGACGACTCCGACGCCAACCTCCCCGACCCCGAAGACCTCAAGCCCAACGACGCCAGCGTCGTAGTGGCGAATCTTCAGATTCGCATCCTGCTTCTGTCCCCACATCACCATCCACACATCCCAACCCACAACCACAAAACTCTCACGCTTCCGTACCCGACCCGCGCAACGATCACCACGCGTCCGCCACCTCCAACTCCACGCCGCACAACACAAACACGAACCCGCCACCGCCACCGCCGCCACCCGCCCCGCATCCACGCGCCAACACCGTCCTCTACACTCCCGACGACCCCGAACCCTCCAACCACTCGGTACCCCTCCCAACCCGCTGGGGCCGTCAGGTTCACGGATTCGTCCCGCTCCCTCGCCGCCGCTGGCGCCCCGGCTTCCACCACCGCGCCAGCGCCGCCATCGCCGGCTCGAACCTCGCCACTCTCATGCGATAGCCATGAGCGCGCGGGACTGCTGGGGTTGACCGGCAAGGTTGACTGACACTGTTGACGGGTACAGCGCGCTTTGTTAGATGTACCGGAATTGAGGTGTCCTCGTGAGAGCTTCGCGCGCCAGCATCAGGATTTTTCTGATGCTGGTTGCTGCGATCACGTTGGGGCGCCTGAGAGTGGTGGTCGCCGAAGGTTCTCATCAGGAGCCTTCGCCTTCGGGTGGGACCGGGGCGCGAACTGCTGGCGGTGACGCTCCCGTTACTGCTAGCGTCGCGCAGGTCAAGCCTTGCGCGGATGGCGATAAAGGATGCACCACCACCCCGCGCGCGCTGTACGCTCCTGCGCCTTCCTATACCAAGGCCGCGCGGAAGGCGAAGGTGAAAGGCGTGGTAACCATGTCGGTTACGGTTGGTCCGAAGGGCCAGGCGTGGAATGTGACGCTCGATAAAAAATTAGGTTATGGCTTGGACGAGGCGGCGGTGGAAACAGTTAAAGAGTGGAAGTTCAAACCGGCAACGCGTGATGGCGTTCCGGTAGTGTCCAAGGTAATGATCACGGTGAAGTTCGATTTGTATTGAATGAAATTCGTATTGACTGAAACAGGTCCCAGCCTCGTGGGGGAGCTTCAGCTCCGACTTGAATTGCTGGCTATCAATGGGCTTAAGCCCCTGAAGTAACGCTGCTGCGTTTAGGCCCGCAGCGTCTAGGATTGATCGGAGGCGATTTGCACCAGGTCCGCCGCCGGGGTTCGCGGCGGAGGTTGCTGCGTCCAGCGCGACGATTTTACGCTCTTCGTGCGCAGCCGATTTACGGTGGCCCCAATTTTGATCGAGCTGCCAATGAAGTGGTCGACCTTGAGTGGGCCGGCCATTTTTACCGAACGGATCCAGTGCAGTCCGCTGCTGATGGCGCAGCCGCATTGCGAACAGTCCGGATTGCCGCCGAAGACGCAGGGTTCCACGCGGCTTTTCAGGTCGGCGGAATAGTTGGCGGAAAGCTTGGCGAAAACGCAGTCGTCGGGATTGGCTGGCGGATGGACCAAAGCCTTGGCAATTCCTTCGTTGAAAAGGAGTTTTGGGTAGCGCAAGGCCAGCGTGGGGAGCTCGCTGGCAAGAGTTAGGCGGTTCTCGGGAGTCAGCAGCTCAGCGCTTTCTTCGCCGATCTGCGGAGTGTACACGCTGACCCACAGGCGATTTACTTCTTCGCGGGCGGTCCAGAATTTTACGTATTCTTCCAAATACCCGGGCCGCTGGAACATTTGGCGGGTGATGGTCCAGTGAATGTTAACCTCGCGGCCGTCGAGCTGGCTCAAGATCTTTTCGTAAGTAGCGGGCTTGCGGCGAATGTCGTGGTGTTCAGGAAGGCCGTCGATGGAGATGGCTACGCGTACGCGCGGGAGCGTCATCCACTCTTTCGGGATAGGGATGATGCCGCTGGTGACCACCAGTGCGAAGATGCCCATTTCGCTTAGCACTGGGAGGATCTTGGAGAGTTCGCGGTGGCGGACCAGCGGTTCACCGCCGACTAACGAGACGTGGAGCGGCTTGTGTTTGCGGACCAGGTCCAGGACGCCGTTGACCAGCGCGTCGCCGCGGAAGTCGCTGAGTTCGCGGAGCGTTACGCCGCCGCCCAAGTGGGAGTCGCCGTAAGCGTAACAGCCGGGGCACGTGAGCGGGCACTCGCGCGTGATTTCGATGGAGAGCAGCGGAACCTTGCCAGAGAGGATACGCACCCACGCGGCGAGGAGGCGGCTGGGATCTAAATCCTGTTTCCGTTTCGCTTGGACCATAGGGACCATAGGCATGAGATGCAAGATTCGCAATTCAAGATACCTGACGAGTATAGTGTCCGCGCGACCCCGCGGGTAAACTTTTTGCTTCGAGCCGTTACCGGAAGCGCCGCCGGATTTGCCGAGGCCGAGCAGCGCGGCGTTGGGTGCGCGTGGGGTAGGGAATTGTTTTCTAGTGTATAATTCGCGCGCTTGGCATTGCGAGGGCGGTTTTATGACAGCGGAGAAAGCTCCGACGGTTTGGGTGCCGGTGTGTTGCGGGCGCGTGATGCGCTACAACGTATTTGGGCGGGAAGATGGCGGAGCGTTCGGCACGCTGGGCTGCAGAATTTGCGGGCGGAGTATCACGCTGGAGCAGGAGAACTTGGAGAAAGTAAAGGAGTATGGAGAGCGCGCGGGGGTGATTCAGTTAATTGGTTCACCACGACCGCCGACGGAGGATCGCAGCAAGCCAGTGAGTGACGCCGGGACGAATGAGCCAACGTTGTGATTTGTGCCGTGATTTGTGGCGGAAATTTAACGCGAGTTAGTTGAAGCTTTCGCGATTGCGGATTGAGAAAGCGCCCGCCTCCCCTCGAAGATCGGGGTAAACAGAAGGCGGCCGCTACATGTTGGGCCGCGGCGGGACCATGATTGGCGAGACGATCTCTCACTATCGCATCCTGGAGAAGCTGGGCTCCGGCGGCATGGGCGTGGTGTATAAGGCGCAGGACACGCGGCTGGACCGCGCGGTGGCGCTGAAATTTCTTCCTGACAATTTACTGCATGATCCGCTGGCGCTGCAGCGCTTCCGGCGCGAAGTGCATGCCGCGTCCGCGCTGAATCACGCGGGAATCTGCACGATTTACGAAGCGGATGAAGAGAATGGCAGACCGTTCATCGTCATGGAGTTTATTGATGGCGAGACGCTGGGCTCGTACATCCACGGAAAACCGCTACCCACAGAACAGATACTCACACTAGGAATTCAGATTGCCGATGCGCTGAGCGTGGCGCACGCCGAAGGCATCGTTCATCGCGACATCAAGCCGGCTAACATTTACGTTACAAAGCGCGGACAAGCCAAGGTGTTGGATTTCGGGCTTGCGAAGCTGGCGCTGAAGAGCGGAGTGGTGGGCGAGGAATACGACGCCTCGTCCAGCAGCGCGCAGGAAGCCGCGTCGATTGTAGGAGTGATCAGCGGGACGCCGTCGTACATGTCGCCGGAACAGATTCGCGGAGACGATCTGGATGCGCGCACGGATGTGTTTAGTTTGGGGTTGCTGCTGTACGAGATGGCGACCGGAAGGCAAGCGTTTAGCGGGAACACCGGGGGCGCGGTAATCGAAGCGATTCTGATGCGCACGCCGACGGCGGTGCGAAGCTTGAATCCGGAAATCCCGGAGTCGCTGGAAGCGATCATTACTAAAGCGCTGAATAAGGATGTGGGGCTGCGCTACCAGTCGGCCGCGGAAGTTTGCGCGGATTTAAAGGCGCTAAAGCGTGAAATGGAATCCGGACACACGGCGATATCGTTGCCGCGTGCCGGCATTGCTGCGAACCGAGAGCGCGCCAGCTGCGACTAGCGGCTTCGGGACATTTAAATGGGTGGCGATTGGGCTTGCGGGAGCGGCGATTTTTTCGGCAGGGATTGGCGGCTGGCTTTATAACACGCGGCAGACGCAGGCGCTCGGCGAAACAGACACGATCGTGCTGGCGGATTTTACGAATAAGACCGGCGACGCGGTGTTTGACGATACGCTGCGGCAAGGGCTGGCGGCGCAGTTGCAGCAATCACCGTTTTTGAATTTGCTTTCGGAGGCAAAAATTCAGCAGACGCTGCTGCTGATGGGGAAGCCCGCGGACGCGAAGTTGACGCCGGAAATCGCTCGGGATGTTTGCCAGCGAGCGGGCAGCAAGGCGTATCTGGGCGGGTCGATCTCAAATCTGGGCAGCCAGTACGTAATCGGGATTAATGCGGTGAATTGCCAGACAGGAGACGCGCTGGCGCAGCAGCAGGTGACGGCGGATAACAAAGAAGGAGTGCTGAAGGCGCTAGATGCGGCGACGACCAAGCTGCGCGGGACGCTGGGCGAATCGCTGAAGACCATTCAAAAGCTGGACACGCCGATTGAACAGGCGACGACGCCGTCGCTAGAGGCACTGCAGGCGTACAGCCTGGGGCGGAAGATGATGTTGGGAAAAGGGGACTACAGCGCGGCGGTACCGCCGTTGCAGCACGCGACCGTGCTGGACCCCAAATTTGCGATGGCCTACGGGCTGCTGGGGACGTGCTACAGCAATTTGGGGGAAAAAAATCTGGCGGCGGAGAATACGGAGAAGTCGTACCTGTTGCGCGCGCACGTGAGCGAGTGGGAAAAATTCTATATTGAGTCGCACTACTATCATTTTGTTACCGGAGATCTGGAGAAGGCGCGGCGGGCGTATGAATTATGGGCGCAGACGTATCCGCGAGAAAGTGTGCCGCCGGGAAATCTGGGAGTCATTTATCAAAACCTGGGGCAATACGAAAAGTCGCTGGCGCAAACGCGCGAGGCGATACGGCTGGCGCCAGCGGTGGCAGTGAATTATGCGAATTTGGTGGACACGCTTACGCGCATGAATCGCTTTACGGAGGCGCGCGAGGTTGCGAAGGATGCGCTGGCGAAGAAACTAGATTCGCCGGACCTGCACTTCTATCTCTTCAACCTGGATTTTTTGCAGAAAGACGCCAGCGGGATGGCTACGGAGACGGCGTGGTCCGCGGGAAAACCAGGCAAGGATAATATTTTGCTTTATCTGGCGTCGGAGGCAGCAGGGTATGACGGAGAGTTGAACAAGGCGCGAGAATTGTCTCGCGAGGCGGTGGCGTCAGCGAAGCGGACAGAACAGAAAGAGATTGCGGCGCGCTGCGAAGCAGCATCGGCGTTGCGTGAGGCGACGTTTGGAAATGCGGCGGAGGCGCGGCGGGAGGCGGCGGCGACGCTGGCGCTGTCCAATGGCCGGGATGTGCAATACATTGCGGCGCTGGCGGTGGCCATGGCGGGTGACGTGGCGCAGGCGCGAATCTCGGCGGAAGATCTGGCCAAGCGCTTTCCGCAAGATACCCTGGTGCAATTTAATTATTTGCCGATTTTGCGGGCGCAAATTGCGTTGAGCCATTCTTCCGGGGCGTCCAACGGAGAGAGTAACGCAATGAAAGCGGTGGAGGAGTTGAAGGCGGCGGTGCCGTACGAATTTGGGGCGCCGGGGAACAGTACTTTTGCGACGGGCATGTATCCATCGTATTTACGCGGGATGGCGTATCTGGATGCCAAGCAGGGCGCGCTGGCGGCCGTGGAATTTCAGAAGGTGATAGACCGGCCGGGAGTGGTGATCAGCGAGTCGATTGGGGCGCTGGCGTATTTGGGTTTGGCGCGGGCCTATGCGATGACCGGGGATGTGGCAAAGGCCAAGGCGGAGTACGAGGAATTTTTTAAGTTGTGGAAGGATGCGGACGAGGATGTACCGGTGTTGAAAATGGCGAAGGCGGAGTACGCGAAGCTGGGGTGAAGTGAGCAACGCTGCCCTCGACATAAGCGTTGAATGGTCTGGGACAACAACACTGCTCGCCAGCGGCTAATCGTAAAATTCGAGCGCATTCGCCGATCCGCTACTCATTTACGCGACGCCGCCCTCGCGTCCGCCGGGGCTTGCGGCCTTGGCCTTCCCGAGACTCTTGGCTGGAGGATTGGGAGAAGCAGGCGATCATTGCGTTCCAGCGCTGGAAGGCTATCGGCGGCTGGCGTTCATGATGCGGGACGCCGACATCGTGGCGGTGAGTCCGGCCAGCGTGTGGCGGGCGCTGAATCAGGCGGGGCTGCTGCGGAAGTGGAACGGAAAGCCCTTTAAGAAAGGGACGGGTATATGAACGTACAAGAACAGATCAAGAAGTATATTAGCGGCCAACCGGAGCCAAAACGCAGTGACCTGCGAGAGTTGCATCGGCTCACACTTCAAGTGTCACCAGAATGCAAATTATGGTTCTTCGATGGTAAAGACAGCAATGATCATACTGTTTCCAACCCGACGATTGGATATGGATTTCACACAATAAAATATGCGAATGGAAAAAGTAGAGAGTTTTTTCAAATTGGTGTGAGTGGAAACAAAACCGGAATCTCTGTCTATATTCTTGGTCTCAAAGATAAGAAGTACTTAGCCAAAACGTATGGAAAAAAACTGGGCAAGGCGAGCGTGACCGGATATTGCATTCGGTTTAAAGCTCTAAAGGATACAAACATCGATACGCTTGAAGCGGCAATACGATATGGGCTTGCAGCTCAGAATGAAAAAGGGAAGCTGATGAAATAATTCCACTATTAAAGGCCAGCAGTTAGTAAAGGCTCCAGTATCCGCTGGGGCTTGCGGTCTTTACCTTTGCCCCTTTCAAATCTCAAATTTCCAATTCGAAATTCCTTCCTAGTTTGTGTTCGCAACTTTTTCACTGCTTTATAGTGACCTCTAGTTCGCCGGACTTTTCGTTAACCTTGGCGGTTCCACACTGCGTAAGTTTTCCCGAAGCATCGAATCTGCAGCCGAAGGTCCCAGCGTGTTTCATGCCGCATTGGCCGGCCTTTACGGCAACCATGTACCATCCCGAGCCCGCGGGCTTACCGACTTTGTTTTCTTTGGTATAAATTCCCATCAGTACGCTGCCGTTTTCCGGCGTGCCGTTCATACAGGTGTAGTTGTCTTCTCTGTAGGTGTAGAGGATGCCGCGCGGGGCATCGAACAAAAACTGGTTGTCTTCGATTTGGCCGTCATCGTCGATGTCCACGAGGTCGGTCCAATAGGCGGCTGGGCCGGACGACTTAACGGTTGCAGCTCCTGTGCCGATGCTGGTTTTCTGAGATTGATTCTTGGCGGTGGCACTAGGGCCGGGCGAATTTGCCGCGACGGCCACAGCCGCACCTACTTTGACTTGTGGTGCGCTGACTTGTGGCGCGCTTGAGGCGGTCTGCGATTGCGGCATCGATTGTGCTACGGGAAGCGCGAGCAGACCCACGCCGAGATTTAGACTTGCAAGCAATAGCGATTTCTTCATGGTTGGCCCCGAAGAATTTCCAATAGGATTCGGCATCGAGCGGATATCGTACTCCAATTCTGTGACATGAAAAACGATGCAAAGCTGCCGGGCTTTTTCAGAGGCGGGCGGGTCGCGCCACCTGAGATAGCAGAGATGTTGGTGCGCGGCGATTTGAGAAGCGCGGACGGCTATTCGTAGTGTAACGCGACCGTGGGGTCGATGTGCCGGTGTTGAAGATAGCGAGCTGCAAGGTTAGTGTGAGGCGGCGAACGCTTGCCCGCCGACGCGAAACTCCGGCGTATAATGAGGTTATGGCGAAGGACGTTATCCACGTATCGGAAGCCGAAGCGGCGAACACATTCGAATCGCTAATGGCACGCGTTCGTGCGGGCGCTGAAGTGATTATCGAAAATAATGCCGGGCCGGTTGCGGTCTTGCGTCCCCCGGAGCCAGCGATCCGCACGATTTCCGAGTGCATCGCTCTCCTCCCCGGATACTCGACAGCAACCATAGATGAGGATTTCGCAAGGGATGTGGCAGCGGCGGTCGAAAGCCATCGCGAACTGGAGGGTCACAACTTATGACTGGAATTCAGTTTCTGACCGACGCCGCGGGCCGCAAAACTGCCGCAGTCATTGACCTGAGAAAGCACCGTGCACTCTGGGAGGACATCGAGGACGTGCTGGTTTCTCGGTCGCGACGACAGGAAAAGCGCATCCCGTTAGCCAAGGTGAAAGCGGACTTGGTCAAGAGTGGAAAGCTGCGTGGCTAGCTACCGCGTCGCATTGACAGCTAGCGCGGCGAAAGAACTCAAAAGACTCTCTCGTGAAATTGTCGAGCGGATCGTTCCGCGTCTGGAAAATCTCACCGCCAATCCCCGCCCGCCGGGCTGTAAGAAGTTGAAAGGTGGAGATCGCGAGTGGCGCGTTCGCGTGGGTGACTATCGCGTGGTGTACACCATTGACGATACAAAATTGCTGGCGGAGGTAACACGCATCCGGCACCGGAGCGAAGTATACGAATAGTGATGTTTCATCGCCTGATTCGTGAAAACATGTGCGCGCTTCGTAGTCGGCAAACCTAGCGGGGCAGTGCTGTCGGGGAGTTCGGTTTTTAGGAAATAGCCTCGCTCGAGCGCTACTTGATTTGTTGGTCCGCGGGCAATTCCTGATTGATGCTGGTTAATTTTTGGAAGCCGCTGTCTACTACTGCGGTCTTGATGTTGTCCTTGTTGACCAGGACGGGTTTCAGGAGGATGGCGGGCACGTTGTGCTTGCCGTTGTTGACGGTGGCATTTGCGTCGGGGTTTTCGCCTTTTGCCAGGCGGACGGCTTCGTCGGCGGCCCTCTCTGCTTCATCAGCGATGGGCTTGTAGACGGTCATGGTTTGCGTGCCTTGGGCGATGCAGATGACGGCGGCTAAATCGGCGTCCTGCCCGGAGACGGGAACTTTGCCGGCGAGATTATGTTCGCGGAGGGCCTGAATCGCGCCACTGGCCAAGCCGTCGTTGGAAGCGAGAACGGCAGCGATATTGCCCTTGCGAGGAATCGATGGCTTTCAGCATGAAAAGGTACGCTTCGGTGGGGATCCAATCCTTGGTGTAGCCATCGGCGATGATCTTGATGTCGCCGCGAGCGATGTATGGGCGCACGACCTCCATTTGCGCGTCGTGCAGGGCTTTGGCGCCTTCATCGTTTGGCGAGCCGGCGATCACCACATAATTTCCTTTTGGCGCCTGACTGATGAGGCTTTCCGCTTGCATCCTGCCGATCGCAACGCGGTCAAAACTTACGTAGAGGTCGACATCGCTGTTGGAGACTAAGCGATCGTAGCTGATGACCTTTACGTTGGCGGATTTAGCGGCGTCCACTATACGGCTGGCCTTGGCGGTATCGTGCGGCAATAAAACGAGAACCTTAATCCCGGACTTGATCATGTCCTGCACTTGCTGGAACTGACGGGCATCGTCACCGCCGGCGTCGCTGGAGAGCACCACGGCGCCTAACTTTTTGGCGCGCGCTTCGAAGGAATCCAGGTCGGTCTGCCAGCGCTCGCCCTTCATGGCCTCTATGGAAAATCCGATCTGTAGTTTGGCGGCGTCTTGCGCCTGCGCCAGTGGTCCGTAAAGAGCGACAACGAAGATGGGGAACAGAACGGTCAGACTGCGAAGCGATTTTGCCAACATAGCTCACTCCCTATTTGTGCCGAGCACGGCCTGGGCCGCGGAAACTCGGCATTTACGCCGATCGCGGTAATGAAGTTCTGGTATTGCTTTTGTTCTACCAGCCTACACTGGGGATTTGGGCCATGCGGGTTCTAAGCGGTGGTGCGATGCCAATCGGTCAGTGACTGATTGGCGGCATTGGCGGACCGCGGAGTGCGGCGCAATGTCGCGGGCGACTATTCGTAGCGCAACGCGACCATGGGGTCGACGCGGCTGGCGCGGCGGGCGGGGATGTAGGCGGCGAGGAGGGTCACGGCGGTGAGCAAGAGTGTTACTACGATGAGAGAGATGGGATCCCACGGTTTCACGCCGTAGAGCATGCTTTTTATGACGCGCGCCAGGGCCAGCGAAGAAGCGACACCGATCAGGACTCCGACGAGCGCAAACTTCATGCTTTGCAGCACGACCATGCTGCGCACTTGGCGCGCGCTGGCGCCGAGGGCCATGCGCACACCGATTTCCTGCGTGCGCTGCTGCACGGAATAGGCCATCAGGCCGTAGACGCCGACGGCGGCGAGCAGCAGGGCGACACCCGCGAAAATGGTGAGCAGCGTGGTGTAGAAGTCATTGCGTGCGGTGGATTCGCCGACGACTTGTTGCATGCTGCGCACGTGCGCGACGGGCAGGCCGCCGCTGGCCTCGCGGAGTTCACGTTGAATGTCGTTGCTCAAGGAAAAGGGCTGAAGTTTCGTGCGGACCAGCCATTGCGCGGCGCCGATGCGATTGTTGAGGGCGACGATTCCGTCATTTACCTGTGCCATAGGGACGTACATCACTGGATCCGGCGGGCGATCCAGGGAGCCGCGGACGTCGCCCACGACGCCGACAATCTCGCGCGCAGGTTCGTCAAATTCGGGGCCCACACCCTTGCCGATGGTGATGCGCGAGCCGAGGGCGTCGTTTTTGGGGAAGAATTTTCGCGCGAAAGTTTCGTTGACGATGACGACGCGTTCGCCGGCAGGATTGTCGCGGTCGTTGAAGGCGCGGCCGTTCAGGATGGGGATATGGAAGACCTCGAAGTAGCGTGGCGAGACGTCGATCCATCCGGCGCCGCCGGTGTACGGACCTTCCTTGGGGGCTTGACCTTCAATATTAAATGGAAGACCGTAGCCGCCTTCGAGCGGGAGGCAGCAGGTTAGCGCAGCGGCGGTGACGCCGGGCAGCGCTTCGAGGCGTTGGCGACCGTCGCGCTCGAGCTGATCGACGGCCGTGGCTTTGTCGAAGCGCTGGCCGGCCAGCGACATGTTCATAGTGAGAATGTTGTGGGCGTCAAAACCGGGATCGACGCCGCGGAGCGCGCCAAACGTGCGTATCAACAGCACCGCGCCAACAAGCAAAATTAATGCGAGCGCCATTTCGCTGACCACGAGAACGGAGCGCGCGCGGTTGTGTACCGTGCCAGTGCCGGTACGCGAGCCGCTTTCGCGCAGGGTATTGCTGATGTCCGAGCGGGAAGCGAGGAACGCGGGAGCGAGCCCGAACAAAATGCCGGTGAACACCGCCGCGAATAGGGTGAAGAGCAGCACGCGCCAGTCCAGGGAAACGGCCGCACCGTTTTCTCCGACGCGGGGAATGCCGCCGGGATTGATGGCCAGCAAGCCGCGCACGCCAAGATAGCCGAGTCCCAGGCCGAGCACCGCGCCGGCCAGCGCGAGCAGCAGACTTTCCGTGAGCAGCTGCCAGACCAGTTGCGCGCGACCCGCACCCAAGGCCGAACGAATGGCGATTTCGCGGCGGCGGATGGTGCCGCGCGCGAGCAGCAGGTTGGCGACGTTGGCGCAAGCGATCAGCAAAACGAAGCCGACCGCGCCGAAAAGCATCAACAACCCGAGCCGCACGTCACCGACGACGCTGTCCCTGAGCGGCACGGCGGCGAAGCCGTCGTGCGGACCCAGCTCTGGAGAGTTGGGGAATTTTTGCCGGAATTGATCGGCGGCTAGGTTCATGGCGGCTTGCGCCTGGGCGATGGTGACTCCGGGTTTTAGACGCGCGCTGGAGCGCAGGTAATGGCCCTGATCGACGCTGTTGGGATCGGCCTTGAGCGGCAGCCAAATATCGCTTTTCGGGTCGCTGCGGAAGTTCGCGGCCAGCACGCCAATGATGGTGTACGGTTCACCGCCGAGGTCGATGGTGCGGTTGATGATTTCGGGATCGGCGCCAAAACGGCTGCGCCATAAGCCGTTGCTGATCACCGTGAGCGCTGGCCCGCCTGGGCGGTCCTCGTCCTGGGTAAAGGTTCTGCCGAGGGCCACGGGAGCGCCGAACACGCGAAAATAATCCGCCGAGACGCGCACACCTTTTAGCTGTTCGGGGCGTTCACCGCCGGTGACGTTGATGCCCGGCCCGGAGAAATCGTACGCGGTGACGGCATCGAAGACCTGGGTCTGCGCGCGCCAGACGTTGAACTTGGGGATGGAGGTAATGTCACTTTTGCCTTCGGGCGAGGTGAGCTCGAGCTCTACCAGGCGGTCGGGATTGGGGTAGGCGAGCGGCTCCAGGAGAACGGTGTTGACGACGGAAAAGATCGCGGTGTTGGCGCCGATGCCGAGTGCGAGCGTGAGGATGGCGATGGCGGCAAAGCCGGGGGCCTTGGCGAGGGAGCGCAATCCGTGGCGGATATTTTTTAAGAAAGTTTCCATCACGGGCCTCCGGAGTGGAATCGGTTATTCTCCGCGAATCCGAACGTATCATCTCAGGAAATGCCCACGAAATGCGCAGGGAATGCCCATGAAATGGGGGAGGGAACGGAGCCATTCTGGTCCTTCCCATTTACTCCGCTGAATGTTGGACGTCTCCTCTTCTCAAAAGCGTGGGGAAGGAATAGGATTTTGGACTTGGAGGTGCTCCATGCCATTCAATATTATGACTTTGTCACGAGTGGATATGCCGGTTAGCCAGGCGGAGGGCCTGAAGATTCTGGAACGCGATCAATACTGTTGCAGGTATTGCGGATTAGACGGCAAGGCCAGCTTTGAAAACGCGCTGGTGATGTCCGTAGATTTCGTGGTACCGCGCGCGCACAAGGGTAAGAAGGATCCTGCCAACCTGGTAGCGTGCTGCCGTCCGTGCAACACGATCAAGGGCACGAAGGTGTACAAGAACTTCGAGGAAGCGAAGAAATTTGTGCTGGCGCAGCGCGAAGAGTTGCGGCGAAGTTGGGAAGCGCAACACGAGCGGGGAGCGGCGAAGAGCGCTTCGGCTTAGCCCGGTTCGAGCGGCGCGCGGTGGCGAAATAAGGCAGTGGCGGAGGCGATGTGTGTTCCGTGTGCCGCGCCTACGACGTTTGAGGTATGGATTGGTGGCGTCCGGTTTTGCCACGGGTTGTCCCATTTCCGCACGTTTTCGACGCGGATGAGATGGGGAAAGTTAAGCTACAGTTCTTAAGTTTCAATAAGATACCTATAGGTGCGCGCTGGGCATTGGTTGTGCAGGATTCTTGCTGGGAAATTCCAGCGAGGTGGGTCGATGCGCAGCCTGATGCAGGATCTCCGTTACGCTTTACGCGCGTTTCTGAAGTCGCCGTGGTTCGCAGTGCTGGCGATTGTGACGCTGGCGCTGGGCATCGCGGTGAACACTACTATTTTCAGCGTGGTCAATGGATTCCTGCTGCGGCCCTTGCCGGTGACGCATCCGGAGCAGCTGGTGGTGCTGAGCCTGCTACAAGGCGGCGACAAGTCGCTGCAGAATTTTTCTTATCCTGACTATGCGGATCTGCGCGAGCAAACTCGCTCGTCGTTTAGCGAACTGGCGGCGTACCGAATCACACTGGCCAGCCTGACCAACGAAAAAGTAGGGGATCACTCCATCGTCACGCGAGTGACGGGAAATTATTTTTCCATGCTGGGCATTCGACCGGCGCTGGGGCGACTGATTTTGCCGACGGAGGGACAAACTCCGGGCGCCGATCCGGTGATTGTTCTCGGTTATGCCTACTGGCAGAAGCGGTTTGCCGGGGACAAAAATGTCTTGGGGAAGCATGTGGAGCTGGCGGGACATCCGATGACCATCGTCGGCGTGACGCCGAAGGAATTTCACGGGGCGTATTTCATCATCAATTCCGATATTTATTTGCCGCTGAGCGCGGATAAGAGCGAAGAAAACGAGACCACGGTGCAAGAAACCTGGACGAACCGTGGCGACCGTTCGCTGAAGCTGATTGGAAGGCTTGCGCCGGGCACGAGTTTGCAACAGGCGGAAGCGGCGCTCAACGTGGCGGCGCAGCGCATTGCCGCGCAGCATCCCGATACGGACAAGGCTATTTCCGTACGAGCGTTTCCGGAACATTTGGCGCGGCCCGATCCCGATCCAGACAATAGTTTGACGGCCATGGCGGTAGCCTTTATGTCGCTGGCGGGCCTGGTGCTTTTGGTGGCGTGCTTCAACGTGACCAACGTGTTGCTGGCGCGCGCGACTTCGCGGCAGCGCGAGATGGCAATTCGCTCGGCGATGGGCGCCGGAACCGCGCGACTGGTGCGGCAATTTCTTACCGAGAGTTTGCTGCTGGCACTGCTGGGCGCTGGACTTGGCCTGCTGCTTACGATGTGGGCCACGCAATTTCTCAGCTCGATTTCGCTGGGCACGGATTTGCCAATTCAATTTGACTTCTTGCCGGACGCGCGCGTGTATCTGTTCGCAATAGGGATGGCGCTGCTTACCGGCGTGGTGGTGGGCGTCTTTCCCGCGCTGCGCGTGGCGCGACGAGAGGTCAGCGCGGTGCTGCACGAGGGAGGGCGCGGGTCGTCGGATGGACGGCGGCGGCAGTGGATGCGCAGTACGCTGGTCATCGCGCAAGTGGCGGGTTCGCTGGTGCTGCTGATCGTGGCGGGTCTATTTATTCGTAGTCTGCGCAAAGCCGAGACTATCTACCTGGGGCTGAATCCCGACAACGTGCTGAATCTCTCGCTGGACGTGCATCAAGTGGCGTATGGGGACGTGCAAGGGAAGGAGTTTTATCGGGAGCTGGAATCGCGGTTGCGCAATTTACCGGGAGTGGTTGCGGTTGGCCAGGCGTTCAGCGTTCCGCTGGGAGTCATGAGTTCGCGACTCATCGGTGACGATAGAAGGCCAGCATTTGGAGGCCGGTCAACTACCTCCCTCAGTGCAGTACAACACCGTGAATGTGCAATATTTCGACGCGCTGCGAATTCCCGTTCTGCGTGGGCGAGTGTTTACGGACGCGGATGACGAGAAATCGCTGGGAGTGGCGATCGTCAATCAAACCATGGCGAAAAAATTCTGGCCGAATCAGGAGGCAATCGGCAAACGGTTCAGCGTGAAGGGCGAGGCGGGGCCGTACTTTGAGGTTGTCGGGGTGGTGCAGGACGGAAAATATCGCGGAGCGATCGAGGATGCGGCGCCTTTTTTCTATCGTCCGCTTAGCCAGCTTTACGTGCCGATGAGAACTTTCCACGTGCGCACTTCGGTGCCTCCGGAGAGCGTGGCGGCGCTGGTGCAGGAGCAAGTGCGCGAACTGGCGCCGACGCTTCCCGTTTTGCAATTGCAGACGATGAACGAAGCGCTGCAGGGCGTGAATGGGTTTTTGCTTTTCCGACTTGGAGCGCAGTTGACGGCAGCGATGGGCGTACTGGGGCTGATCCTTGCGGTGGTGGGTGTTTACAGCGTGACATCGTACGCGGCTTCGCAGCGCACGCAGGAGATCGGCATCCGCATGGCGGTGGGAGCTACGTCGCGGGACATTCTCAAGATGGTTTTGTGCCAGGGATTCGGAATGGTGGCCATTGGTATCGTGGTGGGATTGGCCGCGGCCGTTGCAGGGACGCGGATGCTGGCGGATGCGTTTTATGGTGTCAGTCCGACTGATCCGCTTACGTACGGAGGAGTGGCGGTGCTGCTGGTGGGCGTGGCGTTGTTTGCTTGCTGGGTGCCGGCGTACCGCGCGACGCGCGTGAGCCCGCTGGTGGCGCTGCGCATTGAGTAGCGCGAGTGTCGCGATAATCTACGCGAAAGAAAATTAAGGAAGAACGGACTGAGGTAGTGGGTCAGGTTTCCGATTACGCGGGTGGTCTCAATGGGTCGACGCAACACTAGTCTCGAACCTCCGTTGCAATGAAAACAAAGGCTGAAACCGCTCGCTAGGGTTAGATCAGCCGGAATGCTGCCACTGCCGTCATTTACGCAGTAACTGATCTTCCGCTTATAAACATCCAGGCCAATGTAATACATAGGTTCCATGGGGGCCTCCGGGGTGTTTCTGAATCAGCGTCCGCTGAGTTCAGCTTTCTTTACACCAAGCGCTCCTCCTCGACCTATACATCCAAACTTACCAGGAGTTAAGGGCTTTACGATGTGGTCTCGGCCAAAATTCTCTGTACCTCTACTGTCTGTTTGTCTAGGTCGGTTACGCCGCGCCCCAAAACTATCAAGCGATGAAATAGAAAGCCCATCGCGATTTTGTTCAATTCCGGTCTCCCGGATGTTGTGGAAAACAATCCTCGCTAGCTCGGGAGGCTGGTCTATTCCAAGGTACAAACAAAAGCAGTCGCCGCCGTAGTATTCCCCCTTTTCTCCCCTGAACGCGTAAGAAACTCGCCCCGTCCGTCCGACATGGGCGCGAGAAACGGCGAAAGATGTTGCGCTGCACGCCGCCGCATCTCTGATTACTCTCCTCTCGGCCACCCACGCAGTGGTTAAGAGAAGAACGAGAAAAGGCGGGTACTGCAAGACCAGAATCGCGATTGGCGCGTACCGTGATGACAAAATCCAGTTCAAGAAACTGAATTGAGTGGAATTTCCAGCCGCGAACAAAACGAGGGAAGCGACCGCCAGAATTGTGGGTACAAACAACAACCACAGCCTCACGAGTTCAACTCTCACCGCCAGAAAGTCTTGCTCCAAGAACTCATTTCGGTCCGGGTCGATTAACGGTACGGCAGTCGGTACGTAGAACACCTCCCTGCGTGGATGCATCAGAAAACCCGCCGCCACCGTCGTGACCATGACGAACGCTATAACGCCTTCGAGGACAGCCTCATAGGGGGTGAACAGCAATACCCCGGCAAGAACCACCACCACCGCCAAAAGGACAGGCCATGCCAGTTCCATTGTCGATTTCCTTAGGTGAAAATGATAGCAGCAAGGGCGCTGGTCTGTTCGTGCCCGATAAAACGCGTTATCGGACAAATCCGTACAAGCGTCAAGCGACCGCCTACAGTGGGCTATGTAGCGACTTCCAGTTCAATCTGAGATTCTTGCCTTGTTTTGGGTCTATCTTCACACGAACACGAAGTGGGTCGAATCCATTCATTCTGAGTTGGAGATAGTAGACATCCCGGCCCTTCACAGGAGTGAAGGTGAATTCACCTGTCGTGTCGGTCTTTGTTGAGCGCAGCGATTCTTTCCAGTCCGGACTAAACTCTTCAACGAAGGCACCCTGAATTGGAGCGCCTGAGGGGTCGAGTACCACGGCAGCGAGTGAACGGAGCCAACTCCACCTTTTTAATCTCAATCGTAGTGTATTGAGCATAAAGGTGAATCGGCACCAAAAACAGAAAAATATAGGAGAGCCAAACAGGAGACGATTGAACATTTGTCGAGGACACGTCTATCAATGAGTTATAACACGCTTGAACCTTAAGCCCCCGATAAACGCGCTTACCGGACAAGTGGATTCGGGCCAAAAAGCACTTGTCCGGTAATGCGACTTATCGGGAGTTGGAACTATTTTGTCTGATTGGATCTCGCCAACGATATGATTAGCCATCCAATGGCCACGAAGATCAAAGCATTCAGCGTCCCCAACATCATCACGCGTTCCGCGAATTTGTGAATCGGCGCACCAAATCCGTCAATGTTCGGACACACAGGACAGGCCCATCGTTGAGCGTTAATGCTACTTAGGTGTGAGTAGAACGCGGCTGCGCCGAGATAACCCAAACTTGCAAGCAAAAGCATCCACACGACTTGTCCAACCGGGAAGCGTGGCCTGCGAACCGGTTCGTCCGCGAGGCCGATTCCCGTGTAGTTTCGTGGCGGACCTCCAGAACGCGAAGAAGATGTCTGCGTCTCCGGTTCGTTCTCCCAATCCGTGTGTCGATAAGCCATCGAAGCAAATCCTACGCTCAAGACATCGGCCCCGTCTACTACGCAGAGGCCGATGTCGGTGGTCTAAGTCGTGATTAACGCGCTTACCCGAGAAGTGGGTACTGGCGACTATTTGTCGTTGGCGTCCGTGGTTTGTCGCCACGGTCGCGCCTCCAGCACCTTGCGTGCCGTGGCTGCGTCTTCTTTATTCACGAGCAGCTGATAATACGTGCCGTCATCCCGGACCGTTGCGAAAATGTCTGCGGACAAAAGCGCCCCTTGCACAATGTCGACTTGGGTCTGCGACGGATACTTTTGAAGCAGCACGAGTTCATCGTTTTGGGGCAACGCAAGAAGGCTTCGCGCCGCGGCAGCGTCCTCTTCGCGCACAAGCACCCGATGTCCCAGGCCGCTCCATGACAGATGGTCTCGCATGCGACCAGCGGTATCCGCCTGAATCATCGCGTCGATGCCTGAAGACTCAAGGACGCCCTTCGCAACTTCGGCTTCGCCTTCCGTACCGTAAGACTGGACAACAACTAAATCACTTTGCGACATGCGCTCAGTATACCCACGAGTTCGATTTCCTCGAACGCCTAGTACTTGCCTGACCCAGTTCGGCTGAAAATGCCGATGGCTTGCCCTCGCGGGTGATCACGGGATGCGCATCGCGCGAGACCCAGCCGTCGTCGTGGCAGCTGATGCCTTTGAGTACGCGGGCGCGCGGCTCGGGCCAGCGGAACTGCTCGTTACCCCATGCTTCGGCAAAGTCTCCGGCCAGGTGAGCGTGGTCGGGATGCGTGATCAGCAACCAGCCTGTTTCGGTTTCCAAGCGTACATGTCTGCTTCCACTCCGCCAGTTGCGGCCGGCTCGAT
This sequence comes from uncultured Acidobacteriota bacterium, assembly GCA_963798585.1. Taxonomy (GTDB): domain Bacteria; phylum Acidobacteriota; class Terriglobia; order Acidiferrales; family UBA7541; genus Acidiferrum. The sequence continues at coordinate 31 of CAWCTJ010000023.1, read as the reverse complement.
TCGTGCCAGTTGTGCAGCGCCAGCCACTCCA
>CAWCTJ010000022.1:0-138892 GCA_963798585.1 uncultured Acidobacteriota bacterium | reverse complement strand
TAGTCAGATCGATCCCACCCAACAACAGCGAAAGCTCTTCGTGACTCAGGATGACCTTGCCCTGCGCATCACCGGATTGCGGCCAGGTGAAACGCCCTTTCTCTAACCTCTTGGCACAGACCCAGAGTCCGCTTCCGTCCCAGACGAGGACCTTCAGCCGATTGCGCTGGCCGTTGCAGAATAAGAACAGGTGCCCGCTCAGAGGCTCACACGACAAGCGATTGCGGACGAGACCGAATAGCCCCTCGAACCCCTTGCGCATGTCAGTGACCCCGGCGGCCAGATAGATCCGTGTGGCTGGGCCCAGTCCAAACACGGCCTACGCCCGCTCCAGGATGTCCATCAGGCGTTCGAACGTACTCGTATCAAAATCAGGATGGACCTCAATCCGGCGCCCGCCCGGCAGCACCACGGCCAGCCCACAACTCGGTTCGTGCGGCTTCGGCGGTTTTCGGGCCGCCAACTCCACCGGCACCAAACGACCGGCCGAGGAAATTGGCTTACGTCTTCTCTTCCAACGGAGTTTCCTTAGATGGCGATCCAGTGTGCTGAGGCTCAAATCTCGACTCTGGCAAAACTCGCTCCGCCGCATACCGCTGCTCACAAACTCGGCCACTAACTGCTGAACTTCCGCACGCGTACGTCGCTTGGGCGCTGACAACTCTTTTTTTGCGATCATCCGGACACTTCAACACAGACGCCGCCTGCTGAACAGGTGTGTTGGTCAGACGCTTACAATCCGAGTTCAATAAGGCGGCACTGCCCTGCGAAGACTTTGACCGAGAGTTCCCGGCTGTATTCTCCGGCCATCGTTCGCTTGAGCGTCTTCATCAGGAGCGGAGGCCATACTTCCGTCGTTTGCGAATTGCTCGCCGCAGTAGTGAACGCGAATGCCTGCGCGCTTCAAAACGTATTCGTGATAGGCGCTTTCGTCGGCGTCCTGGAATCGTCCCCAGCGGCTAACATCGTACACAAGCAGGTCAGTAGAAGTCCGCCAAGCCTTTCTCTACATCACTCAAGAGCCGACTCAGCCCGTCTCGACCTGCGAGGTTGAGCCCGCTGCGCCCATGGTCGTCGTATGTAGCAACGATTTCCATGTTGTGAGCAATGGCGTACTTCGTGATGGTGTCCGATTGGTTTTGCGGAGAATATTGCTGATGCTCCGTAGACATCCGGACGTACTGCGCTGCCCGGCTGATGGGTGAAGTCGAGTTGGTTGGGAGTGTTCCCATCGGGGAGCGTAAAGGGACAGCAACTCTGAACGTACACTTCCTTCGTGAAGATTGACTACGAATCAGGGAGACAGGGGCCGATTGCGGCGCGTTACACGAATATCTGGGAAGACAACTTCAACAAGCGAGTGACGTTGTAACCGATCGCTCTCAATCTTTTTTGTCACCGTTGGGTTACTATATGTTGAGTGTTCAGGCCGCACTTAAGCTAGGCTCTAGCATTTAGGCCGATAGCGATCGTGTCTCCTAGGACGTCATCTCAAGAAATCTCAGAGTCAGCGAGCGGTCCAATTTGCCCGACTCGAAATCACTTTGACTTTGCCCATCAAGCAAGCATCGCAGACAAGCGTCACCACACTGTTGGGCGTGTATGGCATCACCTCTCATGAGATCAATCGCTTTGCCAAGCCATAGCGCTGCGTCCTCCAGAAGGGAGGCAATGTGTCCGGAGCCGCCCGCTGCGGTATCAAAAACGTGTATACTCCACCCTCCCCGACCTACGACAGCGACGGTAGCAATCTCACGCGAATCAACTTCGAGAAGCGTGGTTCCAGAGAGGCGAAGTGCGTGGCCCAGCGACCTAGCAATACGCTCTGCGTCGTCCGTAGAATGATACGGTGTAAACGCCGTCTCAATCTCAATCTGCAATACGTCGGTATCGGTTTCTGCTCCCAGGGCTTGGTTGCGAAGCACCGGTGCGGTATTTTGCTTCCAGCATTTTTCGGTTGTCTTGCGCGCCCATATGGGCGGATGGGACTCGAATGCGCCGGGCAGATTTTGTCGCCCCTCTCCCCTTTTTCGCTCTCGGTCGCTATAGCCACAATTGGTGCAGATAGCGAATCCTAGCTTTGCTAGTCCCCCGGCGTTGGCGGCAAACAGCCTTCCTCCTTCGCAGAACGTGGCGGTAAGCCGAGATAAGCCTCCAAATTTATTAAGAACTTGAAGAGCATTATGGTTGAGGAAGTCGATCGTAGAAACAACCTCGGTTGTGCCGATGCGCTCGGGGTCTCCTGACCAGCTCGGCGGGTCCCAGGTAGCGCAAAGATAGCCGAATCGAGGCACAACTGTACCCTGGCCAAACTTCGTCCTGATCGGTTCTGCGCAAATCCGACATTCATTTACCAAAGATTGGCTATCGTAGAACACGTGTCCCTGAATGCATTCGTGTCTGTAGTGTATGAGCCCAAATCCACCCCCATCCTTCTCAAAGCTCCGAACAAGTCCATGAGAGGTGTATACGCGGCCCCCTGCGAGAAGGCGAGACCCCGGCACATATTCATTCAAAGCGAGCATTCCGTCGCGTTCCAGTCTTACGGTGTCATTACCATTCTTTCCAAAGCTGTTGTGCGGTAGGCGCAATGCTTGCAGCCCAATCGGAAATCCGTATCTAGGCAGAAAGCGCGATACGGCGAGCTGCTCAATTACGGTGGTTCTGCCGAGCTCCTGTGCCTGGTAAGCGATGGCGTTTAGGTGTGCTCGATCTCTTTGCTTCGAAAAGGCATCTTCCCAAGCCGCGAGCAGTCGATCATAGCCCCCGGTCCACTCTTTTAAGTGTTTGATGAATAGCTCCCTCGCGCTCGCCAAAAGCTCAACCCTCGGATGCTGAGCGAGCGGTGTTGCAGAAAGTAGTCGAGCAAGATGGTCATCTAAGCTGTTACCGTTCGCAATGCTGAAATCTAGGTACCGTATGAATTGCTGGTCCGGACCTGCCGCTGGATCATTAGCCCACCACGGCGGTAAAGGATTTGAAAGTTGTGTGTATGGAATTGCTTCCGTGCGTTGAGATAGATTAGCGCTAGTGCTCACCGAAATACCTGGGCGGTGACAAAACCAACCCATCCTGCCAAAAGCTTCCATGGCCCCTACAAAACGGTCGGGAAACACCGTACGAAAGAACTCACCGAGAAGGAAGGCATTCAAGTGAAGCCGTCCAAATCGCTCACGCTCCAGAAAGAACGAGGGACGCCGCAACTCTCTCGTGAACATTGCGCCAAACTCACGAAACACAGCCTGTTCGTATCCCAGAGAACGAGCGAATAGCGCTACCAGAGTGGAGCCATCATTACGGCGTCCTGCGCGGCCACTCCGCTGCTGGTAATTTGCACGCCCAGGGGGTACATTGGCGAGCAGCACGCCAGATAGACCTCCGATATCAATGCCAACCTCTAGCGTTGTAGTAGCGCTCAGCACATTACGGGCACCGTTCCTGAATAGGTCTTGCAACCGACGACTCTCCTGGGGGTCGAGCTGGGCCGAATGTTCTTCGGCCCACAGTCCTGTGTCGCTACCCGAAAAGGTAACGAAATCTACTCTCTCGCGCCGCAAGCTATAATCCCTATCCAACTCTTCGTGTGTCACAGGCTTCATTTTGCATCCGTGTTTCCGCTCACCAGGAGCACAGCCAACAACGGTTCGTGGCCACACTGCTCCCGTGACTTCAGAACGAAATAGTCGCTGCGGACGACGTAGACGCAATGCGCGAAAGTTGAGTCTCAACACATCAGTTGCTCCTCCGGAGGCCATCCGCATCCGGTGTTGCAACCAGGCAAGCCGCTGGGTTCGAGCTGCGTCTAAAAGACTGTCAAATGCAGCGCCTAAGAGCGCCGGAACAGAAGTGGCTAATCTTTCTTCTGACACACCTAGAGAGCGCAGTATGATAGCAGCAAATTCTGCACGAGCGCTGCTCATAAGCCTGCCTCCGATAAGCGACTCGATCCTGATGCCCGTACTCTCGCGCGAGAACCACCGTCCTATTGGGAAGGAAAGGATTGTTTCGTCATTTCTTCCTTCCTCTTCTTCCTCCTCCTCAAATGTGATATACCCCCGCGTCCGCAGAAGATCACAGAGAGAGGCGAGAAATGGAGACCACTCCGCCCCTAATCGATCCTGTTCAGCACGTGAAAGACTCAGAAGCGTCGGCATCTGACATGATTCAAGCCCGGGATAGGAGATCTCCGCCAAACCAAGTGTCTCTAATGAGTGACTTCGCCGAAGTAAAAACTCAAGGCCAAGAAGACGCAAGGTGTTCCTCGCAACTGCCTTCCGATTTGCGTTCCAATCCTGCTCCCATATCTCTGGCCATGTCCGTCCTGACGGCGTACGCGTCGAGTGACTCAAAGCGGACTCTCGTGCGAAGAATTGTTCGAGCTCAGGTCGGCTCTTCAGCGAATCTGCCCAGTCCGCCATACTTCGACCATCCTCGATTGTTCTCAATTCTTCACGTTTGGCTGCAAGATCGCGCTCAAGTGTGTTGCGAACTGACGCAGGGAACGAAGGCAAGGCCAAAGTGCGCTCAACCTCGGCAATCTCGTTATTGATCTTGCTAGCGTCGACCGAGCCGCTAAGTATACGAGTGATAAGAACGCGGCTAAGCAGGATTTCGTGCTGATAAGTTAGATGAGGACCGTAGGCGGGCAGCCTGCCTCCGGCTATCGCTAAAAGCCAACAATTGTCGTCCGCCCGCCGGTAACAGAGCACGAAGTCCGCTATTCGCGTTCGGTGGCATGGAGGCCAAAACGCTTTCCGCAACCGCAGGTAGTGCCAGCGAGTCGGGCAATTGCATCGATTCGTATTGGCTCAGCGCAGCTTCGCAGTTTGGGCATCGATCAACTTCTTGGAGGAACGCTATCGGGGTCTCCCTCTGACGAAGAGATTGATCAACAATCGTCCGATCAACGAGACTCACCGGCACAGCGCCTGCGACGCATGCTTCAGCAGGCCGGAAAAAGGCATGGCTAGTTTTCTTGGAATTTGTGTCCTCTTCTTCTTCGGACGGACTCAACCACCTGGAACGTAAACGCAGTTGCATGTCGTGCCAGCTACCAGCAAGAAGCCACTCGTTGCACCGGCGACATATCGACAACGTTAGGGTCGCAGAGCGACACTCTGGGCAGATTGTTGCGAGATCTGGGATAAGAAGCCCCGCCCCCTCGACAAATCGTCTCTTCTCTCCGGAACACTCCGGATTCAGGCATACACTAAAGTATCCTGGAGCACGAACCTGCAGATGTAACTTATGAGGAATTAGTGGAAGGCTCCCAGCTTCACTCCGCGCTCGTGCAGACATCTGCAGGAGCGCAATGACAGCCTTCTCGGCCATTGAAGGTGAAACAGCAGGGAAGAGATAGTCAGCAACCTCCCGAAGGCGGACTACAGAACGGCCTTTCTGCAACTCACGCCAGAACAAATCATCCATGCTGTGAACGAGTGGGGCCCGAGAGAGGGCGAAATGTAGGACTCTTGCAGGCGCTCTCTCATGAGACAGGCTTTCGATGACTGCGGATGAAACTAATGGAGTGACAATACTTAGTGCTGCTGCAGAACCCTGGACATCTTCCACTAGCTTCTGAGTCTCGGGTAAATCGCGGTCTGGCTCCAACAGCGAAATGGTTTCTAAGGGAGAAGCATCGATGGAACTTGTTGAAGATGCGTGAATAGGAGAAACTGGAGCGGGCAATTCCCTCCGCAGCGGTTGACCGGATATGACATGAACCAAACGGGGCTGTTTCGAGAAAATAGAGGCTGCGAACCTCGTTAGATCGTCCTTGTTGCCGCCGAGGGTGGCGGAAGTGGCTATTTGGAGTACGTGGTCGGTATCGACACCACAGCGCAACATCACCCGGCGGAGTAACAAACAAATGTCTGCGGCTAGTGTCCCACTGTAGAGATGCGCCTCGTCCACAACTAGTGAACGCAGAGCAGGGCCAAAGAATGGTGCGTCCTGCGGCCTGCAGAGCATATACTCCATCATGGAATAATTTGTTATGAGAATGTCTGGAGGGCTTTGCCGTCCCTCTTCGCGCGTCAGAAGCCGGCAGGTGTTTCTCGGCGCGTTCGCTAATGAGGATCGACTGAGAGCTCTCGCATCCTCTGGTGTCTCGGAGGTGAAGTGAAGAAAGTTTACCGTCGCAGCGTCTGGCTGATCTTGTAGCCAAGAAAAGAGACGATCCACCTGATCGTTCACTAAGGCATTCATTGGGTAGAGCAGAATGGTTCGGACACCGGTCTCTCCAGCGGTACGAGGACTTTGGAAAAGGTCGTTCAGAATTGGCAAAAGGAATGCTTCGGTCTTACCAGCTCCGGTGCCTGCAGTGACAAGAACTGTAGGTCGCTCACCCGACCGATGGCTGTCCACACCACGTACTGATGTTACGATCGCTTGCTCTTGATGCAGATAGAGCGGGCGATTGCGAGGGCATTTCTTGGGATGGTCCAGAAGCTCTAGTAATGTCGGACTAAACTCCCCTCGTTGAGCAATATCAGCCAGAGTGCTATCACCAGTCCGGCTGGGGAAAAGGCACTCGACCCAAAGCTTACCGACAACTCCTCCAGAGCGTTCGTCGCCGGCCCATGATTCCCGGCAAAGCTGAAGCAGGCGCTCATCTCGCAATGGCCGATAACTAGTTGCTAGCTCGATGAGTCGTTGGCGTAAGTCACGTTGAGCGGCGAGAGCATCCAGTTGCAAACTAACTTGCTTCATACACAATCCCTGATTCCATATTTGGTCAGCAGATGACAGAATACGTAGACGCAACAGGCGGGAGAGCGGGCAACAGCGACCTTCAATCTTGTAGTGTCGGACATCGTCTTTTCGAAAAGATGCTCTGCTGGCCTTAGAATGTGGTTTTGGAAGTATCTGTCGTCTAGGGGATTGGAGTCCGACCAACTTCTCAGTTGGTCGAGCGCCTGCATGCGCAAATCATCACCAAATGCAGCGTGGCGCTGCGCGAACGAGATGGCTATGTCAAATAACTGTCTATACGTCGTCTCTAGTCTGCGAAGTGCGACGGGGTCTCGCTCCTTCTTGTAAAGCGATCCCCTATATACGAGGGGTAGTTGTGCCTCTTCTTCTGTTTCTTTAGTCCACAAGAGTTCGCATACTATTCTCGCCAGGAGCACAGGGTGTGAGCGCATCAATAGGGACGAGGCTGTGCTTATTTCTCCTCTAGAAAAGCAGTCCAGCACATCACTCTCTTGAACCGTCCAAAGCTCAATACAATCATGCAAGCTGGGATTATAGTTCCAAAGAAGATTGCGAAGAGGACTGACGTAGTGCTCCTCAGTCCCGATCAAACACATATGATCAATCGATAGAGACTCGGTCCAAGCGCGAAGCGTTGATACCGGATTGCTCAAGGTTCGCTCCTTCGCAATGGCCTTAAACGGATCCATCAATATTGGAAAATGCCACCAACGAAGTGCTGCGGCCAACTCTAGCCAATTTTCACTACTCGCCAGCAATTGAGACCAGGCGCTGGATATGCTGGCCCAATTCTCAGATCGGAATTCCGCATGGAAGCGAGCCCCTTGCCAACGTCCGTCCAATGCGAGAGCCCAACCAGCGGGCTCTCTGACGCTAAGCTTCAGAATAGTCAGGCTGGTTTGTGAGCCGTCAGCTTCCACTTCGTCGTGTGGGATTAACCGAGGCGCGGCACGACCGCGCTCCCAGACCCAGACACGGAGTTCATCTGCAATTTCAGTTATCTCCCGTAAATGTACCTGCCACGTGTCTCCGGTTTCTGTCAAGCGAGCGAGGAGGCCGGATGAATAAACCGCTGGTGCCAAAGAGAGCCTGGCAGTCAAGTCTTCGTTCATCAATCCGAACCTCAGCTGTAGAGGCTCTCCCATCGCGGTGATTCGTTGGCGCCGAGAGATGTGCGGGTCGGGTCGTAGAGGCTGGTCACCCCAGGGTAAGCCAAGGGTCATCCGCTCGGTGAACATCCCAACGGATTGCCATGGTCCGACCTTGAAGTTCACCTGCATCCAGAGGTTCGCTGCAATCCACTTCGTTCCATACACCGCCCGACGTCTGAAAGGCTGCCCCCGGAGCCGTCGGACCTCTCCTAATGGCATTGATTTCTACGAAACGCTTTTCGCCAGGTCGCATAACAACTGCTTGTGCAGATTTCCTGAAATAAGGAAACGCCGGGGAACACAGCAGAGTGCCGCTGTTTTTGGAATAGACTGCCCGCAAACCGGAAACGCTCAGCCGTCCAGGGTGGTGGCAACTGCAAGGCAAGGTTTAACCGAGTGGCTGAGGACTCATGGGCAACGAGAGTTGCTCCCGCCATTGTCGATCGTAAATTTCGTGCACCGGTTAAAGACCAAATCTCTACGCCTTCTACCGAGGCCGAAAGCCCTTTTGGGAAACCTCGCGAAAAGCGGTATAAGCACCAATCAGAAGATCGTTCTGTGTAGTCTACGCGTCCTGACGCTGAGTCGAGTTGCACGTAGTTTCGAGCCACCAGGGCATATGGACATCCCACTTCAGGAACAAAGCGTGAAAGATCACGGACTTGAATGCCAGAGCGGCCGCGAAAGAGCGCGACGTCTTCTTCTTCCCACATTGCAAGCCGCTCCTGATAAATGACCCCGGTAGTCGCAAATACTCGTATTTCGCGGACAGGCTTTTCCAGCGCATCGTAGATGCTCACGCAAAAGGAACCGTGCTCCATTGTTCTTTTTCCATTTGCATCACGCACAAGAGCTCGGGAACCGAGCCCCTCCACAAAAACTCGTAAGACGGGTGTTGATGAGTTCGCTATGTCCAGGGGTATGTGATTCGAAAGCACTAGATCCAGCGTTTCGTCTCGAAGACGGGGAGGAGCAAACAGGCTTAAGCTGTCGTCCTCATCCTCTGCGCGTGGCGACGGGTGCGAACTTTGGTGGCGACCTGCAATCAGGCCCGCGCACAACTTTGCATGTGATTCCCATGGATACCAGGGATTGTTTTGGAGGCGATCCTCAAGGACTGGATCTCTGCCTGACCGACCCCAGCGCTCTAGGTCCTTCCACAATTCTTGAAAGCGGAGTGAGCTATTTGCTGTCCCCTCAGTCAGCAATTCTCGAACAGTTTCCGGAACACCGTATCCTGCCAACCAAAAGGGCAGCCGCTCTATTCCAACTTTTGCGCTAAACCCGAACTGAAGAAGGACAGTACGCCAATAGCGATGCTTTCCCGGAAGATTTAACTGGTTCCGCAACCTGAGGTTGTGGCATGCATCGCTCACGGAGTCACGGCTGTCGCCGACAGGATAATCATTGTTGCCGAAGAACTCCCTCCGCAGAGCCGGACTGCATACTCCAGCAACGGAACTCCATAGCGCCTCGTCTTTTTCTAAGGAGCGTGCCACTGCACTACTGAGGGCGAGTAGCATGACGCCGCCCGTTAAACTTTTCCCGCTCGGTACAGACGTTGACGAACAACGGAGGGCCGAATGCTGAATCTTCGCCCAATCGCCTTCCTTTAGCCCACAATCATTTAGCGACCATCTTTCGTCATCCTCTGACGACTCTAAGAATGCTCTGCCGGAGCGCTGCACAGCTGCGACGCAATCGTTAGCGAATCGCGAGGATTCGGGTTGAAGATGATCGAGAAGTCCGGATTTCTCGCTGGAGGAATCAGAATATCCACAACGTTTGGCAGTGAACAGATGCAATTAGCACAGATAAATTCCCCACAGCTTAACCCGGAAGCTATGGAACATTCAAAGCAATTCGTGTCAAGCCAATTGTGGATGCACTTCCCTGCGAAAAATTACTGAGCCTGCTGGATAAGGAGATTTAATGGTTCGGGCATTACCCGAGTTGTGAGCCCACCAAGAATGATGCGATGTGATCGTTCGACTTGTTGTATTTGTCACTGATCACTCACTTCTCGAGTTGTCACCGATCAAGCAATACGTAATGGAGCCAGTAAAATAAAGAAATTTTTACGTGCTGCGTGACCAGTCGAGGGCCTGCGGTGTAGTCGCCGTGCTCGGCGGTGTCGCTGATGGAATAGCGCATGTAACTTAAGCCGCCGCGATAAATCAGGTCCACAATCAATTTCAATTCGTGCATGCACTCGAAATAGGCGACTTCCGGCTGGTACCCGGCGTTCGTTAATGTTTCAAAACCCGCTTTGATTAGGGCGCTTACGCCGCCGCAGAGGACGGCCTGCTCGCCAAAGAGGTCGGTTTCAGTTTCTTCTGTGAAAGTGGTTTCCAGGACGCCTGCGCGGGTGCAGCCCAGACCTTTCGCGTACGAGAGGGCCAAGGCTTTCGCGTTGCCGCTCGCGTCTTGTTCGATCGCGATTAAGGCGGGAGTGCCGCCGCCTTCGGTGAAGACCTCACGCACGCGATGGCCCGGAGCTTTGGGCGCGATCATCGAAACGTCCACCGACTTGGGCGGTTTGATGGTGCCGAAGCGAATGTTGAAACCGTGCGCGAACATCAGCGTCTTGCCGGCCTTGAGGTGCGGCTCGATGGACTCGCGGTAGATTTTTTGCTGTTTCGTGTCCGGTGTGAGAATCATGATCACATCAGCCCACGCAGCGGCTTCGGCGGGCGTGGTTACGACAAGGCCGTCTTTTTCTGCCTTGGCCTTGCTGTTGCTGCCTGGTTGCAGGCCGACGTAGACTTCCACGCCGCTGTCGCGCAGATTCAGAGCGTGCGCGTGTCCTTGCGAGCCATAGCCGATGATGGCGACTTTTTTACCTTGGATCAGCGAGATGTCCGCCGCGTTTTCGTAGTACAGGTTTGCCATGGGCGTTTGCGTGATTCCTTTCAGATTTTGTAGCGGCCGGGCTTTAGTCCCGGCGATTTTGTTTTGGTAACGGTTTGGAAACCGCCGGGACTAAAGCCCGGCCGCTACAGAGTCAAAAACTAAAGGGCTAGGCTGCATTTTGGGCGGGTGGCTGGAGCAGGTCGCCGCCTCGGGTCATGGAGATGCGGCCGCTGCGCGCCATTTCCAGTACGCCGAATGGACGCAGGACCTCAATAAGTCCGTCGATTTTATCCACCGTACCGCTCACTTCGATGATCAACGATTCCGGGGCTACGTCCACCACGCGGCCGCGGAACACCTTGATCAATTCCATCAGGTGCGGCCGGTTTTCCTGATCGGCTTTTACTTTGATCAGTGCCAGGTCGCGTTCAAGCAGGCTGCGCTCACTGATATTTTCCGCTAGCAATACGTCCACCAGTTTTTCCAAGCTGGCTTCCAGGCGGTGCCCGCCTTTGGCGTCAGTGTGCGCCACGATGGTCATGCGCGCAATTTGGTCATTGTCGGTTGGCCCGACCGTTAGCGAATCAATATTAATAGCCAGGCGGCGCGCCAGCGACGAGACGCGATTCAGCACTCCCGGTTTGTTTTCTACGTACGCTACGAGTGTTTGCATGTTTGCCTCGATAAATTTTGCATGCCCTAGAGGCGCCCCGCCCCGGAAGGCGCCCGCTACAACCCGCCGGCCATACGCCGGCAATACTCGGAACTGCGGCTACGGTTCCGTGGCTGTTTCCACCAGCGGATTGTTCGGCCGGCGAATCATTTCGTGCAATCCTTTGCCGGCTGGAACCATTGGGTACACCGAATCTTCCTGTTCCACGCGGAAATCAATCAGCACCGATTCTGGATACTCGCGCGCTGAGCGAATCGTGTTGATCGAGTCAGTGCGATTGCTGACCCGCTCTCCACGAATGCCAAAAGCGTTGGCTAACGCAGCGAAATCCGGGGCTACCAGCGGCGTGGCCACGTACCGCTTATCGTAGAAAAATTCTTGCCACTGCCGAACCATACCCAGGAAGCCGTTGTTCACGATGGCGATCTTGATGTTGATTTTTTCCTGGACGATGGTCGCTAGCTCGCACATGGTCATCTGGAAGCCGCCGTCGCCGACTACTACCCAGACTTCGGAATTGGGCTTGGCGAATTTTGCGCCGATGGCGGCCGGCAGCGCGAAGCCCATGGTGCCCAGGCCGCCAGAGGTGATCAGGCTGCGCGGAGCGTTGTGGTGATAATACTGCGCTTCCCACATCTGGTGCTGCCCTACATCGGTGACCACTATGGCGTTCCCGTTGGTCTCTTTCCAGATGTCGTTGATCACGTGTGCGGCGTAAAGATGGCCGTTGTCCGGCAGACTCTGGATGTCGCGCACTGCGGAGTCGCCCTTCATCTCGGCGATGCGATTCAGCCAGTCGCCATGTTCGCGCGTTACGATGTGCGGTAGCAGCAATTCCAGCATTTCGCGGGCATCGCCGATCAGCGCGGCGTCCACCGCCACGTTCTTGTTGATTTCCGAACGGTCGATCTCGATGTGGATTTTGCGCGCGGTTTTGGCGTAGGTGCGCAAATCGCCCGTTACCCGGTCATCGAAGCGCATGCCCACGGCGATCAGCAGATCCGCTTCCTGGATGGCGTGGTTGACCCACGCTTCGCCGTGCATACCCATCATGCCCAGATTTAATTTTTCGTTGGCAGGGAAGCAGCCGATGCCGAGCAGCGTCATGGCTACCGGGATGTTTGCGGACTTCACGAATTCCGCAAACGTTTTCATCGCGCCACTGACCATGATGCCGTGGCCGGCGAGAATCAGGGGCCGCTTGGCAGTGTTCAGAAGTTCCACGGCGCGATCGAATTCCACTTGATCGTTATTTTTCTGCTTGCGCTTGACCGGCAGCTTCGGCGTCGAAGCTTCCCAATCAAATTCTGCGGAAGCCTGCTGGGCGTCTTTCGTAATGTCGACGAGCACCGGTCCCGGCCGGCCGGTGTTGGCAATCACAAACGCTTCGCGCATCGTGCGCGCGATATCTTCCGCGCGCGAGACAATCACGTTGTGTTTGGTGATCGGCATGGTGATGCCGGTAATGTCGATTTCCTGAAAAGCGTCCGAGCCTAACAATTTGCTGGAGACTTGCCCGGTGATGCACACCACCGGGGAAGAATCGAGCATCGCCGTCGCAATGCCCGTGACCATGTTGGTTGCGCCCGGGCCGGAAGTGGCCATGGCCACGCCAACCTCGCCGCTGGCGCGCGCGTAACCATCCGCCATGTGCGTTGCGCCCTGTTCGTGACGTACTAGCACGTGGTGCAATTTCGATTTGCCCAGCGCGTCGTAGACCGGCAGAATCGCGCCGCCGGGATAACCAAACAGGTCGCGCACGCCGAGTTTGGTCAACGACTCACAAAGTATTTCCGCTCCCGTCAGCTTCATAGCGTCCTTCCCAATCCTGGCGCGTTGGCCCGCTGGCCAACGCTAGAAAACGATGCGGGGACGACCGCGATAGCACCCAGCGATGACGACGACACCAGCAGGGCGTATTTCGCGAACACTCCACTCGTAAAACGAGGAACGGGCGGCTTCCAGGTTGCCAGGCGGCGCTGGATTTCTGCGTCCGTCAATTCCACATTCAGTTTTCGTGCTGGAATATCGAAGGCGATAACATCGCCATCGGCTACTGCGGCAATTGGACCGCCGTTGGCCGCTTCCGGAGCCACGTGCCCGGCCATCAAGCCATGCGTCGCACCAGAGAACCGCCCGTCCGTTAGCAGCGCCACGGAGTCGCCTAGCCCGGCGCCCACCAGCGCGGCCGTGACCTGCAACATCTCCCGCATGCCCGGCCCGCCCTTTGGCCCTTCGTAGCGGATCACCACTGCATCGCCGCGTTTGATGCCGCCGCTCTCCACAGCCGCGAAGGCGGCCTCTTCGTCATCAAAAACGCGTGCTGGCCCGCGAAACGTTTTGTAGTCATGGCCGGCAACTTTCATCACGCAACCTTCCGGCGCAAGATTGCCCTTCAGTATTACCAAGCCGCCCGTGGGCTTCAGCGGGGCGTTCAGTTTGCGGACAACTTCTTGTCCCGGCGTTTCTTTTGCGGCAGCGGCTTCTTCGCCGAGAGTCCGTCCAGTGACGGTGAGGGCTTCCCCGCGGAGCAGTCCGGCTTCAACCAGGCGCTTCGCGACCAATGCAGTACCGCCTGCTGCGTATAGATCTGTAGCGACAAATCGGCCTCCCGGTTTCAGGTCTGCAAGAATGGGCGTACGGCTGCTGATGCGATCGAAATCGTCGATGTTGAGCGAAAGCTTGCCTTCGTTGGCGATGGCCAGCAAATGTAATACGGCGTTGGTTGAGCCGCCGCTTGCCGCTACACCGGTGATCGCGTTTTCAATGGCGGTCTTGGTGATGATTTTCGACGGCGTCACGTCTTTGCGTAAAAGGTCCATCACCATTTCGCCGGCACGTTTCCCCGCGGCGGCCTTGGCGGAATTGGTTGCCGGCACGCTCGAAAGTCCCATTGGCGCAATGCCCAGAAACTCAGCGACCATGGCCATGGTATTGGCAGTGAACTGTCCCCCGCAGGCTCCTGCGCCCGGGCACGCGGCAATTTCGAGAGAATGCAGTTGCGCATCGCTCATGGCGCCGCTGGCGTGTTTGCCAATGCCTTCGTAAACGTCCTGAATAGTTACTGCGTGACCCTCAAATTGTCCCGGGGCAATCGAACCGCCGTACAAAACTAGGCCGGGGATATTCAGCCGAGCCACCGCCATGATTCCGCCGGGAATGGTTTTGTCGCAGCCCACCAGTACGATAATGGCGTCGAAGAGGTTTCCGCGGGTCACCAGTTCGATAGAGTCGGCAATCACTTCGCGGCTAATCAGCGAAGCGCGCATGCCTTCGGTGCCCATGGTGATGCCGTCAGAAATGGAAACAGTATTGAATTCGAGCGGTGTTCCGCCGGCGGCGCGAATGCCTTCTTTTACGTGCCCGGCCAATTCGCGCAAATGGTAATTGCAGGGACCGATTTCGATCCACGTATTGGCCACGCCAATTAGCGGCTTGGCAAAATCCGCATCGCGCAAGCCCGAGGCGCGGAACATGGCACGGGCCCCGGCGCGGTTTGGCCCGTCGGTGATGGTATGGCTGCGCGGTTTTAACGTCGATTCCGTCACGGTCGATCTCTCCCGGCAAAAAAGAAAAGCCATCATCCTCATCGGGATGATGGCCCTTAAACTCCTCGCTGCTGGTCTGGCTAGGCCGCCATCATCCTGTTGCTGCCCACACAGTGGTGGGCCGGATTCGCACAATCGGCTGCACAACTTCCCGAACACTGGACTGTCCGGTAGACACAACCGTAAGGCGTCTTGCGTGCATGGTGGCGATGCGTGACATAACAACTCGCCAACAAAGTAGCAGCATGCGATGTTTCCGTCAATCAGTCCAATTAATACTTTTGTACAATTAAATAAGGAATTGTTATTGGCCTGTTCCGCACCCTGGCCGATGCCGGGAACTTTACCGCCAATTTTGAGGAATTACTAAAGCGAGCCGCGCGTGGCTGGCCAATGAAATATCGCTGGATGCTCTTTCGCAGGCAACTTTCACTGGGTAACTTTCCCTGGGTAACTCCCGCTGGGTAACCCGCTGCGCCAATCCAGCGTCCTTATAGAGGTAGCTATAACGCGGCTTGTTGAGCCTTTGACGCAACGCCCTCCGGTGGATGCGTGACAATGGATTTAAGAGTATAGGTATTTCGGGGCTCTAGAATTGCAACGGTGAACCGCATGAAAAATATCTTCGCACGGCGAATCGGCGTTTTGCTCGCGTCGTCCTTTTTGCTTGCTCTATTCTTTTCATTTTTCGTAGTGGCACGGGCGCAAACTCCGACGCAAGTGCCATCATCAACTCCAGCGCAAACACCGGATGCCACACCCGCCAATCCGGCTCCGGCCGGAACACCGACTCCCGGTGGCCGGCAGCGTCGCCAGAACCAGGATGAAAACGGTCCCCGACCGGTGTTTGGAAGGATCGTGGCCATCCAAGACGGCGTCCTCAAGATTTCCCGGCCCGACGGCTCAGAGGCGACCGTGAAGATTACGCCCACGACCGAGTTTCGCAAAGACCGCGAGCCCGCCAAGTTAAAGGACTTCAAAGTTGGCGACGGCGTGGTGGTGCGCGGGGAAGAAAATCCGGACTACTCTTTCACCGCGCAAATGATCGTCGGGCGCAATGGTAACGGCCCGAATGGCCCCAATCGGCAGAATCCCGTGGGCACGCTGGGCAAGGATTTTGTCATCGGAGAAGTGAAAGCGCTGGATCCGCCAAGCATCACCGTGATGCGCACCGACAACGTCAAACAAACTTTCGAGTTGAACGAAGATACTTCTCTGCGGAAAGGCCGGGACAGCGTGACCATGGCGGACGTGCAGGTCGGTGACCACATCTTTGCGCGCGGCGCACTGCAAGACAATCAATTCGTTCCCAAAACTGTCACGGTGATCGCGCCCGACCAATGGAAACGCATGCAGGAAATGGGAGTCACTTCGCCCGCCGCTGGTAAGGCTACGCAGCAGGGCAGCGCCCCGAGCAAAGCAACGGAGCCGCCGAATTGAAGCTAGCCACCGCCGCAAGGATTCTGGTGCTCACGGCGGTTTGTGTTTGCCAAGGGGTACATGCAGGGGTACATGGACAGGATGCGCCAACCTCGCCGTCAGCGGCTCCGGCGGGTTCTGCACCAAATGCGGTAAGTTCCGAAACGCCGGCGACTGCGCAAGCTACTGGGGCTACTCCGCAGGCCGTGGCATACCAAATCACCGGTAGTGTGCATTCCGCGAAAACTCTCCTGCCCGGCGTTACCGTTACCGCTACCAACACGCTCACGGGTAAGAAATTTTCGGCCGTGACGGCCGCGGATGGAACATTCACCCTCGCCGGAATTCCGCGTGGGCGTTACGTGGTGCGTGTCGAGTTTATGGGTTTCGCCACCGCTACGCAGGAAGTCGTGCTCAATCCGGCGAACACCTCCGGAAAGGTCGATGCCGAGCTACTTCTCGCCTCGCGGCAGGAACAACAATCGAACACTGCGAACGCCGCGTTGACCGCCGCGGGCCGCGGATTCCAAAGTATGGCGATGGACAGCACGCTTTCCGCGCTTTCCGGCGGCGCGCTTCCGAGTGCCCAGGCGGCAAGCTCCGGCGATATTGCCACTTTGCCGCTCAATGGCGCGGGAGCCGACGCGCCCACTGAATCGGTGAGTATCAGCGGCGCGCAGGGCCGAACGCAGGATTTTGGCGCCGGTAATGAAGATGAATTGCAGCAACGCGTCCAGGAATTCCGGGAGCGCGCGCAACGCGAAGGCTTGCTCGGCGGCGGTGGTCCAGGCGGCGGACCCGGAGGAGGAGGAATCTTCTCAATCGGCCGTTTGCCGCAAGGTTTTAATGTAAACCAGCCGCACGGTTTCCTGTATTTCAACGACGATAATTCGGATCTCGATGCCGCTCCCTACGGCCTCTTGGGACACCCGAGCGAAAAGGCCAGCTATAACCAAGCCAAATTCGGCGCCAATGTCGGCGGCCCGTTAAACATTCCGCATATCTTCAACGGCGGTAACAAAACATTTTTCTTTCTGGGCTGGAACGGGTCTCGCGGGGATACACCATACGATTCTTTTTCTAACGTCCCCACGCTGGCCGAGCGTAGTGGCGATTTCAGTGCGCTCCTCGGAGCGCCGGTGCTGGGGCCGGCCGGCAGAGAAGTTATCAATCAATGCACCGGGCAGCCCGTGCTGTCCGGACAGATTTTCGATCCCAGCACCATCAGGGTCGTCAACGGACAAACCTGCAGCAATCCGTTCCCGGGCAATCAAATCACTACGCCGTTGAGCTCCCAGGCCACGTCGTTGTTGAATTTCATTCCCTTGCCCAATGGACCGGGAACGTCGCAAAACTTTAATTTCGTTAGCGCGGAGAATTCCAGTTCGGATACCGTGATCGTCCGGCTGATTCACAACTTCTCCGGAAGCGGCGCCCCGGGTTCCGGTGGGCGCGGCGGGGGTGGCGGAGGAGGCGGCGGTCGGCAGCGCGGGCCGCAGAACAATTTGAATTTTGGATTGAACTACGCGCGCACCAACGTCACCTTGGTGAATGCCTTTCCATCACTCGGTGGCGGCACCAGCACGCAGGGTTTGAATGCCACCGCCGGCTGGACCTATGGCAACGGGCGACTCGCGAACGTTTTCCGCGTGACGTATAACCACAACCATGTTGACACCACCAACCTTTTTTCCAATGTCCTCGATGTGGCTGGGGAGGCAGGTATAGGTGGCATCTCCAATGCGCCTTTCGATTGGGGACTGCCCGGCATAAGCTTTAGTTCTTTGACGGGGCTGAGCGATCCGACCACCGCGCCGCGAACTCGATCAGACCTACACCTTCTCCGATACCATCACGTATCATCGCGGCAAGCACAATTTGCGATTTGGTGGGGACTATCGCCGTATCCTGCAGAGTTTTCGTTCCGCCAAGAACGCTGAAGGCAGCTTTATCTTTACCGGTTATGCCACGGCTTTGGGCGGAAATCAGCAATCCAATCCTGGCACGGGTTCGGACTTCGCGGACTTTCTCCTGGGCTTTCCGCAGCAGAGCAGCATCCAGTCGGTGAGCGTTGGCACCGACGCTTTTAACTTTCGCGCGAACGCCTACGATTTCTTCGCGCAGGATGACTGGCGCGTGCGCTCGAACTTAACGATTAACGCGGGTATCCGCTACGAGTACAACGGCCCCTTCACCGAGACTGACAATCGCATCTCCGACCTTGATGTGGCCCCGAATTTCTCTGCAGCCACCTTGGTCTTGCCCGGCGGTACCGGCCAGTACTTCGGAACCTATCCATTATCATTGGTACGCCCGGATCGCGACGACTTCGCGCCGCGCATCGGCATCGCCTGGAAGCCGCCCGCAACAACATTTCCCAAAACCGTGGTGCGTGCGGGCTACGGCATCAACTACAATTTGGCGCAATACACCACCATCATTCAAAATTTCGCGTTTCAGCCGCCGTTCGCGCAGACCGCGACCAATACCAGCGCCGCTCCCGGCAACCTGACCCTCGCCAACGGTTTCCCGCCCATCAACCCCAACACCCTCACCAACAATTTTGCCGTCGATCCCAACTACCGCATCGGCTACGTGCAGGTCTGGAACCTAAACATTCAGCGCGAAGTGGGGACGGCATCGTGATCAACATCGGTTATAACGGCGCAAAAGGCACCAACCTGGATATCGATCGCGCGTTAACCATCACCGGATTGCAACCCTTCATTTATGAAACCTCGGAAGGGAATTCCATTTTGCACGCCGGCACGTTCTCTGTTCGCAAGCGCCTGGCGAAAGGCTTTGGCTTTGGCGCGACCTACATTTTTTCGAAGTCCATCGACGATGCCGGGTCCATCGGCGGCGGCGGCGTGGTGGTGGCGCAAAATCCTTTTGATATTTCCGCGGATCGCGGTCTCTCCAGCTTCAACCAACCCAACAAGTTCACCGGCAATTGGATCTATCAGTTGCCGGTGGGAGAAAATCATCGTTTCGCCTCCAGCGGTGCCGCGGCGCATATTTTCGGAAACTGGCAGTGGAGCGGTGACGTCACCATCGCCTCGGGCATGCCCTTCACCGTACATGTGCTCGGCAATACTCTGGATATCGATCGCGGCGTCAGCGGTTCGCTGCGCGCGAACATCGTTCGCGGGCAATCCATCGGCATTCCGAATCAAAGCGCGTCGGAATGGTTCAACGTGAACGCCTTTTGCATCCCGCAAACCACCGGCAGTGGATCGGGCACGGTCCCAACCTGCGTGAACGCGGCCGATTCTCCCTATGGCGACGTTGGCCGCAACACTATTGAAGGACCCGGACAATTCGTGATGGACATGTCCATCAGCAAAACTTTTCCGATCAAGGAATTTCGCGCGCTGGAATTGCGGCTCACCGCCAGCAATGTTTTCAACAGCATAAATTACACTTCGCTGGGGACCGTGGTGAATTCTCCTAGCTTTGGCGAAGTCACCAGCGCGGGCACCACCCGACGCGTCACCATGTACGCGCGGTTTCGTTTCTGATGAAGGCGCTTATGTTCAACCGGCTCTGTAAAATGTTTTCTGCGAAAGCGGTCGCCGCAATTTCGACCGCCGCCATTTTATTCGTTCAATTTGTGCTTCCCGTCGCGGCCCAATCTCCCGCTGCCGCCCGCCGCACCATCGCAGCAAAACAACCGAGCCATCCGCGTGAACACGGATTTGGTGCTGGTCAACGTCGTGGTACGCGACAAAAAAGGCAATCTCGTCCGCGACCTGAAGAAGCAAGACTTTACGGTTCTGGAAGACAACAAGCCGCAGACGATCTCCACCTTTGACTTTGAAAACGTCGATGGATTGGAAACCGCCGGCGTCGCCGGCTCGACCGTCTCCGGCACGGCCGGGCCAGGTGCTTTGCTGCGTGCCACGGATCAACCCGGCCTGCAAGCCCGCGATCGGCGCCTAATGTTGCTGTTTTTCGATTTCAGTGACATGCAGCCGGAAGAAATTGATCGTGCCGCCGACGCCGCGAAAAAATTCGTCCAGACCAAAATGCAACCCGCTGACCTCGTCGCCGTGGTTTCGCTATCCACCAACCTGCGCCTGGACCTCGATTTCACCGATGACCGCGCTAAACTTTTGGCCGTCCTCAATGGCTATGCCTCCGGACAGGGGCAAGGTTTCGACAACGGCGCCACCGGCACGTGCCGAAGGCTCCGCGGAAACCAGCGGTTCTTTCACCCCCGACGACACTGACTACAACACCTTCAGCGCCGACCGCAAACTAGTGGCCTTGCAATCGCTGATGATGTCGCTCGGAAAAATCTCGCAGAAAAAGTCCATCGTCTACTTCAGCAACGGCATCACGCAGTCCGGCATCGACAATCAATCCGCGCTGCGCGCCACCACCGCCGCCGCCGTGAAGGCCAACGTCTCCATCTATCCCATGGACATTCGCGGCTTGCAGGCTTTGCCTCCCGGTGGCGAGGCGCAGAACGCCAGCCTGCACGGTGTATCGGCCTATTCCGGCGCGTCCATCATCAACGATCTAAGCTCCAACGCCGCATCGCAAGACACCCTGGCCACGCTGGCCTCCGACACCGGCGGCAAGGCCTTCTTTGATTCCAACGATTTCACCGGCGTCTTTTCGCAAGTGCAAAAAGATACTTCCGCGTACTACGTTCTAGGTTTCATCAGCACGAATCTCGCAAGAGACGGCAGATTCCGCCGCCTTCGCGTGCAAATCAATCGCCCCGATCTGAAAACGGATGTGAAGCTTGAATATCGCTCCGGCTATTACGCCGGCCGGGACTTCGTGCACTCCAATCGCGCCGACCGCGAACAACAACTTACCGACGAACTTGCCGCGGAGCTGCCGCAAACCGACGTCGCCCTCTTCGCCGGCGCCGCCTACTTCCGCCAGGACGATTCCCACTATCAGTTGCTCGTTTCGCTCGTCGTTCCCGGCTCACAGATCCCGTTCACTCAGCAGAAAGATCGCGACAACGCCACCATTGACATCATTGGGGAAGTTCGCGTCGAAGGAAAATTTCCCGTCGGCCATCTGCGCGACACCGTCAAGCTCGCCGTCGACACCAGTCAGCAAGTGCGCAGCAAAAATGTGCAGTACAACACCTCGTTCCTGCTGGCTCCCGGGGACTATCACTTAAAATTTGTCGTGCGAGAAAATCAGAACGGCCGCATGGGTACGTTTGAAACCGATGTGCGTGTTCCGGACCTGCGCAAAGTGCCGCTTAAGATGAGCTCGGTGGTCCTCGCAAGCCAACGCGCTCCCGCAAGCGCCAAGAAAAACGCCTCAAAACTGCTAGTGCAGGATCAGTTCGAACTCGTGCCCAACATCACGCACGTTTTCGCGCGCGACCAGCATCTGTACCTGCAATACGAGGTGTACGATGCCGCCCATAGCAAAGGCCCGCAACCCTCCCCGGCCGCGCAAAACGGGGCAGGCGAGAACGCACCACCGCAACCGAAGGCGCCGCACGGCGGCGTACGCGTCTTGTCCAGCATTGAGTTTTTGCAGAATGGGACGAAAGTCTACGAATCAAAGCCTCTGGTCGCCAGCGAAATCACCGCGCCGGATCGCAAGGCCGTCATCTTCCAAATCGACATTCCGTTGCAATCGCTGCCCCCCGGCTTCTACACTTGCCAAATCAATGTGATTGACGACGTCGCTGGCAGCTTCGCTTTCCCACGCTGGCCCATCCTAATTAAGGCCACCGCGAACGTTCCCGCGCAACCCGCCGCAGCCACCGGACGATAATTAGAAGCTGCCTGCTTCGGGAGAGTACCGCTTCAGTCATATCGAAAAATTTGCGGGAAAACTCGAAGGAATTTTCGGGAGGGCACGGCTTTAGCCGTGCCGAAAAAGCTAGGAAACCTCAGGGGTTTTAACCCTGAGGTTTTTGCCGCCGCGTCGCGAATTATCCATGCGACGGCTTCTACTCTTCCGTTTCATGCGTAACAATGTGCACATCCACCGCCGGCGACTCTCGCAGAAAACGATGCACCACGGACAAGTACAGATACTTTCTCCAGTCGTGCAAAGGTGCCCGCCCAAAAATCACTTGCGTAATATGCTTGCTGCATACGAAGTCGGAAATCGCATCCGCTACGCTCCGCCCTTTCAGCTTGATCACCTGCGCCCCCAGGCTCTCGGCAAACCGAAAATTCGCCATCAGCGCATTCTGATTCAGTTCCCGTGCGCCCATCTCTCGCTCCACATGCACCACGTAAAGCTCGGCATCCATACGCCGCGCCATCCGTGCCGCGCGCGCCACTAAATATTGTCCTGAAGGATTCGCGGAGATGCACACCGCCATACGTTCGCGCACCGCCCACGTCTTGCGAATCTCCTTGTCTTCCATGTACGTCTCCAGGCTGCGGTCCACCTGCTCCGCCACCTGGCGCAACGCCAACTCGCGCAAAGCAATCAAATTTCCGCGCGCGGAAAAAATTCGTCAGCGAGCGTTCCACTTTGTCCGTGCTGTAAACGTCCCCGCGTTTCATGCGCGCGTGCAGCGCTTCCGGCGTGAAGTCCACCATCACCGTTTCGTCGGCGGTCAGCGGCACCCAGTCCGGCACCGTCTCGCGCACGGTAATCCCGGTAATCGAGCGCACGGTCGGCGCGATGCTTTCCATGTGCTGGATATTCAGCGTGGACACCACGTCGATTTTCGCCGCCGAGCAATCTCCTGCACGTCCTCGTAGCGCTTGCGGTGTTTGCTGCCGGGAATATTGGTGTGCGCCAGTTCGTCCACCAGCACCACTTGCGGCCGCCGCGCCAGGATGGCATCCACGTCCATCTCTTCGAAAATCGTGCCTTTGTACTCCGATCTGCAGCCGCGGCACGGCTCGGGATCTGCGTTACCAGTTCTTCGATGCCTTTGCGTCCGTGCGTCTCCACCATGCCGATCACCACGTCTTCGCCGCGGCTTTGCCGCCGAATCGCCTTCGCTCAGCATGCTGTAGGTTTTGCCCACGCCCGGCGCATAGCCGAGAAATAGTTTAAATATTCCGCGGGCTTTTTGCGGCGGCGACGCCACCTGCCAGCCAATCTTCAGGTTTCTTCGTCAATGTCTGCTCTCTCTTTCCATGCTCAGCACCGCGCTTACAGCGTTTCGATTACCGCCGCCTGCGATACAATAATCGCATGCAGAGGTTTCTCGCCGGACGAATCTTCGGATTAGCTACGTCGGCTGCCATCGTAGCGGGCATTTTTCTGTCTACACCCATGCTGTCGCGTCAATCAGACCACCGTAGCGCTCTCGTTACTTTTGGCAATTCTAGCAGTTTCCGCGGTGTGGGGAATGGCCGTCTCAGTGGTCATGTCCATTGCCGCCGTGCTGGCGTTTAACTTTTTTTTCCTCCCGCCCACGCATACCTTTACCATCGCCGACCCGCAAAATTGGGTCGCCCTGGCCGCGTTTCTTTTCGTCTCCATCATGGGCAGCCAGCTCAGCGCGCGCATCCGCAAGGAAGCCGATGAAGCCATCAGCCGCCGTCGCGAAATCGAACGCCTCTATAGATTCAGCCAGAAATTGCTGGGTGAAGGTAACGTTATGCAACTGATGAACGCCATCCCCGATTATATCGTGGAAACCTTCGAGCTGGCGCAGCCGAACTTTTCCTGCCGCTCAAAGACAAATTTTACCGCTCCGGATTCGGCGCCTCCCATCTCGACGAAGAAAGCATGAAGACCGCATTCGTGCGCGACGAACCTTCGGTCCAGCCGCAACAGTCGCTCTATTTCGTTCCGGTTCGCCTGGGCGTGCGTCCCATCGCCAGCCTGGGTATTTCCGGGCGCGCGCTTTCGCGCGCAAACGCTCGACGCCGTCGGCAGCCTGTCGCCATCGCCATCGAACGCGCCCGCGCCGTCGAGCAACTCGGCAAGACGGAAGCCGAGCGCCAGGGCGAGCGTCTGAAATCCGCCCTGCTTGATTCCATCACCCATGATTTCCGCACTCCGCTGACCTCCATCAAAGCCGCGGTCACCAGCCTGCTCTCTGCCGGGGACTTGCGCGACGTCGATCCGCATCACAGCAAGGAATTGCTCACCGTCATCGACGAGGAATGCGACCGCCTGAATCATCTCGTCGAACAAGCCGCCGAAATGGCCCGCCTCGAAGCCGGTGAATTCGAACTGCATCTCGAGCCGCATCCTATCTCCGAAATCGTGGATTCCGCGGCCTCGCCGAGCTAAAGGTCTCCTTGTCTGGTCGTCCCGTGGAAGTTCGCGTTAGCCCCGAGGTTCCGCCGGTCGTCGCCGATTTCGATCGCGCCCGCGATGTGCTCATGAAACTCGTCGACAACGCCAACCTCTATTCGCCTAAGGACCAGCCCATTACCATTTCTGCCGAGCAAACCGGAGATCAGCGTCACCACCAGCGTTGCCGACCGCGGTCCCGGCATCGACGATTTTGAGCAGGGCATGATTTTCGACAAATTTTATCGTGGCAAGGATCAGCGCTATCTCGTGCGTGGACGGGGATGGGTTTGCCCATTGCGAAGGCCATCGTTTACGCGCACCGCGGCAACATCGCCGTCACCAGCCAACTCGGCAGCGGTTCGGTTTTTTCCTTCAGCCTGCCCGCCGCGCGCGTGGCAGAGGCGGCCCGGTGAGCACGCCGTGAACGCTGCCAATATTCTCGTTGCTGATGATGAACCGCAGATTCGCCGCGTCCTCCGCGCCACTCTCACCAGTCAAGGCTACGTCTTGACCGACGCCCAGACCGGCGAAGAGGCCGTCGAGATCGCCCGCAAAACCAAGCCCCGACCTGATGATCTGCTGGACATCAACATGCCCGGCATGGGCGGAATCGAAACCTGCCGCGAAATTCGCCGCTTCTCCAGCGCGCCGATCATCATGCTAACGGTGCGCAACGCCGAGAGCGACAAAGTGCTCGCCCTGGACGCCGGCGCGGACGATTACGTGGTAAAACCCTTCGGCATCGAGGAACTCCTCGCCCGCATTCGCGCGTCGTTGCGCCGCTACTCCACGGGAGAGACCCTCCCGCCGTTTTCCTCCAAGGATATCTCGATGGATTTTGAGAAGCCGCCGTGTCGAAGTGCGCGGCCAGGAGGTACATCTGACGCCCAAAGAATTCGAAGTCTGAGAGACCTGGTCACGAACCAGGGCAAGCCGCTTACACATCGCCGCCTGCTGCAAGCCGTCTGGGGCCCGGACTACGGCGAAGAAACCGAAACTCTCCGTGTGGTCATCAACCAACTACGCAAAAAAATCGAAGCCAATCCCACCCACCCAAAATTCATCCTCACCGAACCCTGGGTCGGCTATCGCTTCCAACCCCCCAAAACCCCCGCTCGTAAATCGTAGCCACGCCAATTCGTAACCACGCCTTTGTAGTGGCGAATCTTTAGATTCGCATGTTCGTAGTGGCGGGTCTTCAGACTCGTGCCTTTGCGTTCGTCTTTGCCTTCGTAGCGGCCGCTTTCTGAAGCGGGCGCTACGGACGTCTCTCTAGTTTGTTCGTCCCGCTGTATCGAACTCTTGCCGGTCGGCTGCAGGATCATGGTGCCAAACGGAACAGATGACAGAACGTATTTGATAGACACTTCCACTGACGCCAGCTCATCCACGATCTTCGAGGAGTTCCAAATGACTCAATCCAAAACAACCAGAAGCATCATCGACACTCACCGGCACATCTTCGGTCCGAAACTGCGTCAGAAACTCGTTGAGAATATAGGCTTTGACGATTCAAAGCCGTTGCCCGCAGGTCTTTGGTGACGAGATGTTTTTCTATCGCGAGTCGGTTGACGTTGATTATTCGATGGAGATTCAGCGGCAAAGCGGGGTTACGCTCTGCGTGAACAGCTATGGCGGCGAAGTGGAGACGTTCGCCCAGCACGTCATCAAAGCAAGCACCGTCGATACGCTCAAATTCCTGAACGACGAGTCCTTCGAACTTCGAGATAGATTCCCCGATGAGGTTGCCTGCATGGCCAACGCTCATGCTCTGGAAGAGAGTTCGCGTGATGTCATCGATCCACTGATTTCGAACAAAGAGGCCTGCTGCATCAGCATTACCACCAGCTACGGAGCCGGCTCAGATCAAATCTTTCTGGACTCACCCAAAGCCGAATGGCTATGGGAGTACGCGCAGGCCAAAGATGTTCTCGTTCACATTCATCCTCCTCTAGTAGCGATAGGCGCTGCTGCAATGCAGCAGTATAGGCTTAACGAAGCCGTAGGCCGGCCATTTGATACGGCGCTGTCGGCAGCTCGCATGATCTATAGCGGCGTCTTCGATAAATACCCAAAGCTGAAAGTTCTTTTCGTTCACATGGGCGGAGCCATCGCCCCCGTGGTTTGCAGACTCGATTGGAACTGGGACTTGAACTACAAAGGCATCCAAAACCCGCCGATCCACAAGGTGGATAAGAATCTTCGTAAGCCTTCGGAGTATTTCAAGTCGAATATTTACGTGGATACCATGGGTCCAAGCGCGATCTGCCTCAAAGCCATGATCGAAATGTGCGGCGTTGACCGCGTACTGTTTGGAACCGATTTCGGGCCGGTTCCCATGAGCCCAAAGCTGCACATCGATCTTGTAGACGACACGATCACCGACGCTGCAGATCGCAACAAGATTTTCTCAACCAACGCGCTTGCTTTGTTCCGTTTGGCTGAATTACCAACTTCACTCAAGGCGATAGCTGCGGCCGCCACGAGCGGCAAATAGACACCTGAACAATTTAACCCGCGCAAGGCAGGTAGACGGGCACATCTCGTGCCCGTCTCAGCCTCATTCCGATCCAGTTCAGCGTTTTGCAGGTAGCCCGGCGCTCTTCGACCAAGGTTGTCGAAGCGCCTGCCGCCGCTCAGACCAGTTTGATCGTCACGTCCACGTTGCCGCGAATCGCCTTGGAATACGTGCAAATCTGCTCCGCGGCGTCCACCACCTGCTGAGCTACGCTACGCTCCAGCCCCGGCACGCTGATGTTGAGCCGAGCTTGCAGAGTGTAATCTTCGCCGGTCTTGCACAAATCTACTTCCGCGTCGAGAGCGGTTTCCTCCGGAAGCCTGACCTTCAGCTTGCGAGCTGCGATTTTCATCGACTCTTCAAAGCAGCCGGACCAGCCCACGGCAAACAGCTGTTCCGGATTGGTGCCGGTGCCCGCTGAGCCAGGGATCGAGAGTTTCACCTCCAGCCGCCCATCCGAACTGCGGCCCACACCATGTTCACGTCCCCCGACGGTGTGCGTCTTTGCTGTATACAGAACTTTTTTCTCTTCGGACATACTTGGTGATGCACTCATTCTTCCCTCCTTGAAGCAACCTTGATGATTCCACCGACTCGCATCTTCTGATGCACAGCACAGGCCACCGGGTGCAAAATTTCGCCGATGGCTAGACTCTCGCGGCCAACCCATGCGGCACTTGCCTTGCCGCCTTTCGTAGGGGAAGGAGTCGAGCTCCCAGGTTGTCGCCTAATCGAAAACTGACCCGCTGCGCCGTTTTGCAACCCTCAGATCCGCCGCCCCTGCTTGCCTGGGCGCTTCGAGTCGTTCACCCCATCACACGATCCGGAGGCAGGGCAGCCCGTCTTCCTCCGCCCCCCCTTCTGCACAAGTTATTAGTAATTATTATTGACATCCTGGTATACTACGTGTATTCTTTTCTCGTTAGAACTGCGTCCAAAACCCAACAAAACAAGTACCGCCAAATCCGGTTTTTCCCGAACTGGTCTTGCATCGGTCACATCAGCGTCAAGGCCCAGTACCGATAACCACATAGTTACTAAATTGTTCGCTCTAACTCTCCTGGAATGAACACTTGCAGAAGGATGTGAAAACAAAGGTACTTTAAGTTCCTTTGTTTTCACATCCTTTTGGGAATCCCACCCCGGGTCTGGCCGCCACGGATTCACCAAATCGCATCGAATCCTTGGCCCATTCCCGGTCCTAGCTTATTTCTTGAACGCGTATTTCTCGTCGAGCTCTAGATTCAACTCCAGGACATTAACCCGTGGCTCACCCAACACCCCAAAATCCCGCGCCGAGGTATGCCGTGCCACTATCGCTCGCAGGTCCGCCGCACCAATCCCGCGCTCTTTCGCCACCCGCGGAATCTGAAACTCCGCCGCATCCGGCGAAATATCCGGATCCAGGCCTGACGCCGAGCTGGTCACCAAATCCACAGGAATCGCCGCGCCCGGATTCTCCGCTCGCAGCTTCTCGACATCGCCCTTCACGCGATCCAGCAAGGCGTGATTCGTCGGCGCAAGATTCGATCCACCAGAATTGGCCGCATCATATCCATCGCCTGCCGCGGAAGGCCGCGAATGAAAATATCCCGGTCCAGTAAACGCTTGTCCGAGCAACCGGCGATCCACGATGGTTCCCTGACCATCGGTCCCGTGGCTATAAATCAAACTGCCATTGGCTTTGGAAGGGAAGAAGAGTTGCGCCAGCCCAGTCACCGCGAAAGGATAAATCAAACCGAAAATCACGGTTGTTATGATCGTCATCAGCACGGCAATTCTAAGAGTCTCTTTCACGGTATCCTCGCGGCGCTCACACCATATGCATGTAGCGAATGATTACGTCGATCAACTTGATTCCCATAAATGGCGCAACCACTCCGCCCACGCCATAAATCAGCACGTTGCGACGCAGCAACGCCGCCGCGCCCAGCGGCCGGTAACGCACTCCGCGCAGCGCCAGCGGAATCAGCGCAATGATAATCAGCGCGTTAAAAATCACCGCAGAAAGAATAGCGGACTGCGGCGTCGCCAGGCGCATCATGTTCAGGACTTCAATTGCGGAAACGCCGCGGCAAACATCGCTGGAATAATCGCAAAATATTTCGCCACGTCGTTGGCCACGGAAAACGTCGTCAGCGCCCCGCGCGTGATCAGCAGTTGTTTGCCGATTTCCACGATCTCGATCAGCTTCGTGGGATTGGAATCCAGGTCCACCATGTTTCCCGCTTCTTTTGCCGCTTGCGTGCCGGTGTTCATGGCCACGCCCACGTCCGCTTGCGCCAGCGCCGGAGCATCATTGGTGCCGTCGCCGGTCATGGCTACCAATTTGCCCTTGGCCTGCTCGCGCTGATCAGCGCCATCTTGTCTTCGGGCTTGGCTTCCGCGAGAAAATCGTCCACTCCCGCCTGCCGCGCGATCGCCGCCGCCGTCAACGGATTATCTCCGGTGATCATTATTGTGCGAATGCCCATGGCGCGTAGTTGGTCGAATCGCTCGCGCATCCCGCCCTTAACGATGTCCTTCAGCGCGATCGACGCCGAGCACACGCCGATTTTCCGTCACCAGCAGCGGCGTTCCGCCGCCATTGGAAATTTCCTCTACCGCTTGCTCCGCTTCCTGGCGGAGCACGTATGTCCGCGCTCCGCAACATATTTCGCGATGGCATCCTTCGCGCCTTTGCGAATTTCCACGCCGTCCAGATTTACCCCGGACATTCGCGTCTGCGCGGTAAATGGAACAAATGTTGCCTCGCGCGTCGGAAGAGTTCCCGTCCGCGCAGACCGTATTTTTCTTTCGCCAGCACCACGATCGAGCGGCCTTCGGGAGTTTCATCCGCCAGCGAAGCCAGTTGCGCGGCGTCGCCAAGTCTTTTTCATTCACCCCGGGCGCAGGAACAAATTCGTAGCCGCGCGATTTCCCAACGTGATTGTGCCGGTCTTGTCCAGCAGCAGAATATCCACGTCGCCCGCTGCTTCCACGGCGCGGCCGGACATCGCCAAAACGTTTCGCCGCACCAGCCGGTCCATTCCGGCAATTCCAATCGCCGAAAGCAATCCGCCAATGGTCGTCGGGAATCAGGCACACCAGCAGCGCCACCAGCACGAACAAACTCTGCGGCGCGCCGGAATAAACCGCAAAAGGCTGCAGTGTGACGACCGCGAGGAGAAAAATAATCGTCAGCCCGGCCAGCAAAATATTCAGCGCGATTTCGTTCGGTGTTTTCTGGCGTTCCGCGCCTTCCACCAGCTTGATCATCCGATCGATAAATGTCTCGCCCGGATTCGACGTGATCTTCACCGTGATCTGATCGGAGAGCACGCGCGTCCCGCCGGTCACCGCCGAACGGTCGCCGCCTGATTCGCGAATCACCGGCGCCGATTCGCCGGTAATCGCCGATTCGTCCACCGAAGCAATGCCCTCGACCACTTCGCCGTCGCCGGGAATCATTCGCCCGCCACCACTAACACCAGGTCTCCGGAGCGCAACTTCGCCCCGGAGACTTCCTCCATCTCGCCATCTGGCTTCATGCGATGCGCCACGGTTTCCGCGCGCGATTTGCGCAAAGTTTCGGCCTGGGCCTTGCCGCGCCCCTCCGCCATGGCCTCGGCGAAGTTCGCGAACAGCAAGGTGAACCACAGCCAAAGCGTGATCTGCAGGCTGAACGCAAAACCCGCATCGTGATGCATCACGCCGTTGGTCAGTTCGACGCTCGCCGCTACCGCTCCCACCTCGACTACGAACATCACCGGATTCTTCACATCAGCGCGCGGATCCAGTTTCACGACGGAATCCTATATCGCGCGCGCCACTAACGCGCCGTCCGTAAACGAAGTATTTCGCAGAAGTAGCATCGTTGGGCTCATGGCGATTTAAAAAGATCTTCCCTGCAAGCATCAACAAATGCTCAAGAATCGGGCCAAGACTCAGCGCCGGAAAAAATGTGAGAGCGCTGCCAATCAATCACCACGGTGAAACCAGAGCGTAGAGAACAGCGGCGTGGTCACGGGAAAAGTCCCGGCCGATTCCGGCACAGTTTTCTTGCGCGCCAGATTCCCTGCGATCGCCAGAATTGGAATCACCGTGAAAAATCTTCCCAGTAACGTCGCGATACCCGTCGATGCGTTGTACCAGGGCATGTTGGCAGTTGCAGCCCGTCGAATGCTGAACCGTTATTGCCCGCGGCAGAGGTATAGGCGTACAAAATTTGCGACAATCCGTGCGGCCCTGGATTGGTAATAGCTCGCAGTTGCCAAAGCCGACACCGCCCACTGCCGTAAACAGCAGCACCAGTCAGCGGAAAAATCAGGATCGAAAGCACGGCCATTTTTACGTCGTAGGCTTCGATTTTCTTGCCCAGATATTCCGGCGTCCTCCCACCATCAATCCGGCGATAAATACGGCCAGAATCACGAACACCAGCATTCCGTAAAGCCCTGAGCCCACGCCGCCGAATACGACTTCGCCCAGCATCATATTGATCAGCGGTACCAGTCCGCCGAGCGGCGTGAACGAATCGTGCCAACCGTTGATCGCGCCGCAGCTCGCATCGGTGGTGACCGTCGCGAATAGCGCTGAGTTCGCAATCCCAAAGCGCACTTCCTTGCCTTCCATGTTTCCGCCGGGCTGCGTCGCGCTCACTTGCTGGTCACTGCCGTCAACAGCGGATTGCCTCGCGCCTCAGCCCAATACGCGGTGCTCACGCCGACAGAAAGAGCGCCACATCGCGCCCACACCGCCCAGCCATGTTTCGGCGATCCCGTCATGCGCCCCAGCGTGTACGTCAGCCCCGCGGGAATCGCAAAAATCAAAATCAGCTGAAGGAAATTAGTAAGCGGAGTCGGATTCTCAAAGGGATGCGCGCTGTTGGCATTGAAAAATCCCCCGCCATTGGTGCCAAACATCTTGATGGCTTCCTGCGAAGCCACCGGCCCGGTAGCGATAACCTGCTGCGTAATCACTTTGCGTCGTTGGTTTTGCCGTCCGCGCCGGTCCCAGTAATCGTCTGCGGTTCGACAAGCTGCGCCGTAGCGTACGGCTTCAAATTCTGCACCACGCCCTGCGACACAAACACCATCGCCACCAGCAAACACGCCGGCAGCAACACCCACAGAAGGCAGCGCGTCATGTCCACCCAGAAATTTCCGATGGTCTTCGATTCGCGGCGCGCCATGCCGCGAATCAGCGCAATGGCCAGCGCGATGCCCACCGCCGCCGACATAAAGTTGTGATACGCCAGCCCGGCCATCTGCGTCAGATAGCTCATCGTGGTTTCCGGCACGTACGCCTGCCAGTTAGTATTCGTGGTAAACGACGCGGCGGTATTCCACGCCAGATACGGCTCCAAGTTTGCGAATTTCTGCGGATTGAGCGGCAGCCACAGTCTGCACCCGCTCGATCAAATAAAGCAGCAGCATGGACACGCCGCTGAACACCAGCATGGCCACGCCGTATTCCGTCCAGCGCATCTCGCGCGTTTCGTCAACGCCGGCTATCCGGTAAATCAACTTCTCGATCGGTCGCAGCAACGAAATCCAGACAAGTCTTCTCGCGCTCAAACACGCGCACCATGAAAACGCCCAGCGGCTTTGTCACCAAAAAAATCGCCGCCACAAACAATCCGATCTGAAACCATCCATTCGCAGTCATGGCTAGAATTTCTCCGGCTTCAACAGCGCGAACATCAAATACCCAAACAACAACACGCACACGATCATCAACAATACGTTTGCCCGCTCATCGCAACTCTCCCGTTACTTCAGCCGCTCGCAGGCCCGCATATAAGAATGGAGATCGCAAAAAACACCACCGTGACCGCCACGAACATTAAGTCGTGCACAAAAGCTCCTCTGGTGAAACTCTCGAATCCTATCGTCCGATGCCTTAGGAAACGACTGAAGGCCACCTAAAGATTTTGTTAGTACTCGCCGCATGCCGATTGCTAAGACAAAACGACTTAGCTAGCAGCGAGCCACGCTCGGCGGCTCTAGGGCTTGCTACAGGGTTCGCCGTCGCAAGTTACCGTTCGCTGGGGATAGCCGCAGTCCGTTGGGCTTACTACTGTCGATGAGCAGCACCAAACTCCGGAGGAACCTCATGGAATACCAAGCATTAAGAGAACTTTTCATCGACGAACTAAGAGACCTGTACAACGCCGAAAATCAGCTCATCAAAGCGCTTCCGAAGATGGCCAAAGCCGCCACTTCGGAAGAGCTGCGAAGCGGTTTTGAATCGCACCTTGAACAGACCAAGGGCCACGCTCAACGCATTGAAGAAATCTTTCAGCGCCTGGGCGAGAAGGCCACCGGCAAGAAATGCAAGGCTATGGAAGGTCTGATCGCCGAAGGCGCCGAAGTGATGGATGAAGACTTCGCAGGTGAAGTCATGGACGCCGCCCTGATCGGCGCGGCCCGTCGCGTCGAACACTATGAAATCGCGGCTTACAGCACGGTCATAAAGTTCGGTGAACTGCTCGGCGAAGACGAAGCCGTAAACCTTTTGGAACATACCCTCGAGGAGGAAACCGAAACCGACGAAAAGCTCGTCGGCATCGTCGACGAATTCACGGTCGAGGATTCCGGTTCGACGAACGAATCCGGCGAAGAAACGTCTGGCACGCCCACTCACACAAACCAGAAGAAGGCGCGGTCCGCTCGCGCTTAAGTGCAATCTGAAGCGGTTTCACAAGCAATTTCACGGCAATCTCAAAGCCTCCGGAAGCGCGTCATTCTTTGGCGCGCGTCCGGAGTTTTATTTTCCCTGCTTCGCTCAGAACTTCGCTAAAGAAATTGTTGCTTCGCGGCCTTAGCAGAGAGAAACTCCCATGGGCCCTGGCAGCCAGCTGCCCGCGCTGAATCGATTCAAGGTTGCACGTTGGTGCCTCACGTCCATGCTTCACTCGAGAGGTGCATTTGAGAAATCGCTTGATCCTCAGCCTCTGCTTGCTCGCCTGCTTCGCCGTGGTGTCCGCTGCCGCGCCCGACACGCAGAATGCCTGCACCGGCGACCCCGATCACCCGCGCCAGCTCTTCAACGGCAAAGATCTAACCGGCTGGAAGCACGTCGGCCCCGGCAACATGACCGTCGAAGGACGGCCTCATCCACACCCACGGCGGCATGGGCCTGCTCTACTGGACCGGCGGCAAAGTCGGCAACTGCCACATCCACGTCGTCTACCGCATGCGCGACGAAAACGATAATTCCGGCGTCTTCATCCGCATTCCCGTTGGAGCCGCGCGAAGAGTGGATGCCCGTCCACTACGGCTACGAAGTGCAGATCGACAACCACCCGGAGGCCGGTCCAACGAAGACGAATATCACTCCACCGGCATGCTCTATTCGCTCACCAAACCGCTCGCCAAGGCCTGGAAGCCCGGCCCCGAGTGGAACACCATGGACATCACGCTCGACGGCCCGCGCACGATCGTGGTTCTCAACGGCGTGAAAGTCACCGACTACACGAAGGCGATCCCGTCCCGGCGCGCAAATTCGATTTCGAGCCGCAGCGCGGCCCGCGCCCCGATTTCGGCTACATCGGCCTGCAGAATCACAGCGACAACGACATCGTCTTCTTCAAGGAAGTCTCCATGCTCCACTGAAAGCCGAGTGCACCGCCTATCTAAACAGTAACTAACGTACGCGGCGCCGGCAACGAATGGCGCATTACGGAATTCCGATAGAAAAGGGAATCACATGAAAAAAAGAAAAGACTTCTCACGCCGCGAATTCCTGCAAACCAGCGCCGCCGCCGCCGGCAGCTTCTTGGCCGCATCCACCGCGAAAGCCGAAAACATAATCGTTCTCGATCCCCATCCCTCCACCTCCGCCGCGCAATCCGTAGCTCCCAGCGACCGCATCCGCTTCGGCATGATCGGTATCGGCATGCAAGGCTCCGGCCTGCTCGCCGACGCGATCACGCTGCCCGGCGTCGAATGCGTCGGCGCTGCCGATCTATACGACGGCCGCCACACTCTCGCCCGCGAAATCACCAACAATCCCAGCCTCCCCGTCAGCCGCCACTACCAGGACCTTCTCGACCGCAAAGACATCGATTGCATCGTCGCCGCCGTCCCCGATTTCTGGCACAAACGCGTGGTCGTCGACGCTTGCAACGCCGGCAAAGACATCTACTGCGAGAAGCCCATGTCCCACACCGCCGAACAAGGTTTCGAGATGGTCGCCGCCGCGCAAAAGAATAGCCGCATCGTACAAATCGGTTCGCAGCGCGTCAGCTCCGTCCTCAGCGCCAAAGCCCGCGACCTTTACCAGCGAAGGCGTAATCGGCGACGTCGAAATGGTCGAACTCACCCTCGGCCGCAACGATCCCACCGGCGCCTGGGAATATCCGCCGCCACCGGATCTCTCCCCGGAAAATCTCGATTGGGACACCTGGCTCAACGACGCCCCCAAAATCCCCTTCAACAGTCTTCGTTTCGCGCGCTGGCGCTGCTGGAAGGAATACGGCACCGGCGTCGGCGGCGACCTGATGGTCCACCTGCTCAGCGGCATGCAAAACACGCTGGGCTGGAACGAAATCCCGCGCAGCGCCCAAGCCCTCGGCGGCATCTTCCGCTGGCCCGACGGCCGCAACATGCCCGATCTCCACGCCGTCCTCTTCGACTATCACGGAACTCCCGGTCTACGTCCGCCTGACGCTGGGCACGCGAAACTCCGGAACTGGCTCGCTTCATGGGCCCGAAGGGACTCCTCGACACCAGCTCAACGGAAATCCGAGTCTCTCCGCAACGCGGCATCGACACCGGTCCCAGCTACTACTCCAGCGGCTTCCCGCAAAAAATGCGCGAAGCCTACGTCAAGCAGTGGCACGCCGAGCACGATCCCCCAATCGGCCAAGAGCCGTATCATCGACCGACACCGTCTATAAGGGCTGGGACTGGGACGACGTGCGCCCCCATCTCTGGAATTTTTTCCAAGCCGTAAAATCGCGCAAACCCGTCACCGAAGACGCCGTCTTCGGCAACCACGCCGCCATCGCCTGCCACATGGCCAACGAATCCTACTTCCGCAAAAAGCCCGTCTACTGGGACGAAGCCACGCACTCGATCAAAACGCTAAGCCCGCCGTAGTGCGCCTTGGCCTTTGTAACCGCGCAGCATGCTGCGCCTCCGTGCTTCCCGGGCAGTTAAATTCGAGTCGCGGTTCCGGCACATTGCAACTCATCTTGTTCGCCGGACTGTATTCGCACGAGTCGTTGTATCTCATCCAGACAAACATGTCCACCACCCTAGACCACCACTCCCTTCTAGCCGTCGCCATCGACGAAGCCCGCCAAGGCCTCGCCGAAAACGGCATCCCCATCGGCGCCGCCATCTTCGATGCCTCCGGCAAACTCCTCGGCGTCGGCCACAACCGCCGCGTGCAGCACAACGACCCCAGCGCCCACGGCGAAACCGATGCCTTCCGCAACGCCGGCCGCCAGCGCAGCTACCGCGACAAAATCATGGTCACCACCTTAGCCCCGTGCTGGTACTGCAGCGGCCTGGTCCGCCAATTCGGCTTTCAGACGCTAATCGTAGGCGAAAGCCAGAATTTCCCCGGCGGCCTAGCCTGGCTCCGCGAACTAGGCGTGAATGTGATCGATCTAAATTCCGAGGAATGCATCACGCTTGTTAGCCGACTACATTAAAAAATATCCACAAGTCTGGCACGAAGATATCGGCGAACCATAGGCAACAAAATTGCGAACCTGTCGCTCCCGCCGGGGCGGGCGAGCGCTCTTTTTCAGCCACAGTACCGACGACTACTCCGCACAAACCGACAAATCGCATCTGGGCAAAACTCTCAATTCTTTCCCACGAACTGCAGCGTATAGGCCGTCGCCGGATCGAACTCTTTCGTGAACACTTTCAAATCCAGAAGCTGCTGATACATCGCCGTCCATCGCTCCGCCCGCATCGCGCCCAACTCTGTTCCGCCTTGCGACCCGTCTATGAAATGGCCGTCCTTCAGCGCCCGCCAACTGAACTCCATCCATTCCGGATTCAGAGCCGGATTCAATTTGATAATCGCGTCATGCGCCGCCGCAGGATCCCGCAAATACTCGCGCCAGCCCTTCAGCGAAGCGCGCACAAATTTCGCAACCACCTCCGGATGCGTCCGCAAAAAATCCGTCGAAGTAAACATCACGCGGTATGGATCATAGCCGGCGTCGCTGGTCAACAGAACACGCGTTTCAATCCCCGCCTTCTGCGCGAAAAATGGTTCTGAAGTAGCGAACGCCTGCTGCACATAATCCTTATCCGCCACGAAATTGGCCACGCTCATGGTGGCGGGAATTTCGTGCACATCATCCAGATGGAAGCGCTTCACCAAGAAAGCAAACCACGTTGACCCGGCCTTACCGCCACGGTATGACCGTTCAGATCCGCGAACGATCGAATCGGCGAATCCTTTCGCACCATAATCCCTTGCGGATCGCGCTGCATCGTCGCCGCCACCGCCACCAGCGGCTGACCATCCGCGATCGACTCCAAAGTTTTGTCCG
The DNA here is from genome assembly GCA_963798585.1 of uncultured Acidobacteriota bacterium. Taxonomy (GTDB): domain Bacteria; phylum Acidobacteriota; class Terriglobia; order Acidiferrales; family UBA7541; genus Acidiferrum. The sequence goes on along the minus strand of CAWCTJ010000022.1, from coordinate 101,310 downwards.
AAGACGACAAGCCAAACTGCGCCGCACCCGAAGCCACTTGCCGGTCCGCCACGGTAAACGGCCCGCCCGGCACAATGGTCACGTCCAGTCCTTCCTCTTTGTAAAAGCCCTTCACCAGCGCGGTATAAAATCCGCCGTGTTCCGGTTGCGGATACCAATCCGTTTGCAATTTAACGTGCGTCAAGCCAGCGTTTTCGTCCGCCGCTTTCGGCGCCGAATGGCAACCAATAAAAATCACCATCGCCAGCATAAGGGCCGTCGCGCAGCTTAGTTTCCGCATCAATTGGACCCTCTTCAATAATTCCAAGTTCGGCTCGCGTCACGAGCGCAACCTACGCTATCCGCTCCGAGTCACCAAATTCCGCCGCAAACGCTAGCAATCGCGCGTCATCCCCGCGCGCTCCAATCAATTGCACACCAGCGCCACCTGACGCGGGCAGTGTAACTACCGGTACTCCCGGCAAACTCAGCGGCGTGGTATAGCGCAAAATCGACCGCCGCGATCCGCTATGATTCGCTCCCACCATCAGGCGACTAACCGGCGCACAAGGCGCGATCAAAAAATCACATTCCAGAAAAAGTTCATCCATGCGGCGACAAAATTCCGCCAGCCGCACCCGCAGCGCTGCAATCTCTCGCTCCGGAATCGACAATCCCCATGTTAGCCGCTCCGCAATCGAAGGATGGAAATGCGAAAAATCATTTCCCGTCCGTGGACCGTGAAACGCCGCCGCCTCATGCGCCTGAATCGGCACATAAATATCCATTGCCTCTTCCCAAAATCCGGTATCCAGCGAAACAATCGCCGCGCCGCGTTCGCGAAAACGCTGTCTGCCAATCCGCAAACCCTTGGCGCACGTTCGGTTCGCAATCGCCAATAAATTCCTCGGCCACACAGCCGATACGCGCACGCGTCTCCGCGAACTCCGGTACATCGAGATCAAACAGTGCCTTGGCCAGCAGCGGTCCGTCCCGCAGATCGCGAAACAGCCAGCCTAACGTGTCGAACGATCCGCCAGCGGAACCCCGCCGCGCCACAGTCCCCGCTCCTGCGCCAACCCGATCGAGGCGCGATATCCCGCCAGTCCACATAAGGCCGCGGGTGCGCGAATCGATCCGCCCGTATCCGTGCCAATCGCCGCCAGCGCTGAGCCTTCCATTACGCTCGCCGCGGCACCGCTAGATGATCCGCCGGTCAACCATTGCGGCGCGCCCGGCTGTGCGCAATCGCCATAATCCGCATTTTCCCCAGTAATCCCATAGGCCAATTGATGCAGATGCGTCTTGCCCACAATCACCGCGCCCTGTGCGCGCAACCGCGCCGCGACAGCCGAATCGTCCGTCGCCACGCCGCACTGCTCCGCGTAAAACCGCGAGCCGCAACTGGTAGGGAAGCCCTGAAGATCGAAAAGGTCCTTCAGCGAAACCGGCAATCCATAAAGCGCAGGCTTTGCCGCTCCGCGGAATCGCGCCGGCAATTCCTCTGCCTCGCGAATCGCCTTCTCCACATCCAGCCCAATGAAAACATTTCGCCCAGCATTGCTGTTCGCCCGCGCCAGGGCCTGCTCCACCACTTCGCGCGGCGTCACCTCGCCCGCAGCCAACCGCGATAGAGTTTCTTGCAACGCACTCCCTGGCGACATGCCGTGCATTCTATTCCTTATACAACTCCAAGGACGTCTGCCGCGAGTTCGATGCGATCCATCCAATTTTCCGCTTGTTGTCCGCCGACGCTACTGTGCTAAATTGCCGTTGCCAATCTCCGTCCCTTGCGCCAAACCGTGAAATTAACCCAGACCACATCCGCGGACGAGGAACGCATGCGCGCACTCTACGAGTTCACCGCGCGTACGCTGACCACCAATCGCCCCGTTCCCTTCGGCGCTCTGATCGTGAACACGCAAAACCGGCGAAACCGCTGATGCGCGCCACGAACGCCGTGATGCAAGAAAACGACCCCAGCTCCCACGGCGAACTCCGCACCGTTCGTCTCGCCTGCAAGAAGCTGAAAAGCACCTCGCTCGCGGGTTACACGATGTATTCCACCTGCGAGCCCTGCCCCATGTGCATGGCCAACGCCCTGTGGGCCGGCCTCGACCGCGTGGTTTTCGGCGCCACCATCGCCGACGCCAACCGCCACTGTCTGCAAATTCAGATCCCCGCCAAGGAAGTTTCGCGCCGCTCGGACATGCCCTGCATGGTGGTCGGCCCGGTCCTGCGCGAACTTGCATCACGCTCTTTACGCATCCGAACATGCAAAAAGCCTTTCGCACCTGGACCACCAGCAGACGCATGCGGCGTAAATCCTGAGCATACTTTGCAAATCGTCAGTTAAACGGAGCAACGACCATGGCTCTCACAGCACGCCGCCGCACTCGCCTCAATCCTCGGCGACGACGCGCGCGTGCTGACCGAGCCGCAACGTCGTGCGAGCAGCTTTCGCGCGATTTCTACTGGTACTCGCCCGTGCTTCGCAAACGCTCGACGGACAAAGTCGCCGACCTTGTCGTGCAGCCGCTCAACGCCGCAGAAATTCAAAGCATTCTGCGCTATTGCCACGCCAACAATCTTCCCGTCACCGCTCGCGGCGCGGGCACCGGCAATTACGGCCAGGCCGTCCCGCTGCACGGCGGCGTGGTTCTCGATCTCGCGCGCATGGACCAAGATCGAAGCAATCCAGCCCGATGGCGTCGCCGTTTGCCAACCCGGCGTGCGACTTGGCGTGCTCGAAAACGAAGCGCGCAAAGCTGGGCTGGGAGCTGCGCTGCTATCCCTCGACCATCGTCAAAGCTTCCGTCGGCGGATTTCTCGGCGGCGGCTCCGGCGGCATCGGCTCGGTCGCTCACGGCAATCTGCGCGATTTCGAAACCGTGCGCGCCATCGAAGTCGTCACCATGGAAGCCGAGCCGCGCATCGTCCGCCACGAAGGCGAAGCCGTGCACGAAATCCTCCACGCCTGGGGCACCAACGGCATCATCACGCGCATCTGGCTGGCGCTGACGCCCGCGGTCGATTGGTCGCAGTGCGTCGTCGCGTTTCAACACCTTCGACGCCGCTTTCGATTTCAGCGAACGCATCGCCACCGGCGCAAACTGGACCAAGCGTCTGGTCACCACCTTCGAATGGCCCATCCCGTCCTTCTTCACTCCCGATGAAGCAATACGCTCCCGACGGACAATCGCTGATCTTTTTCCTGATCGCCGCCGCGCAACTCGCGCTCTGGAAGCCGCCGCGCGAAGAAGCCGGCGGGGAAGTCACCTTCTCCGGCGCCTACAACGGGCTGCGCACCCGGCCGCTGCTCTCCGATTACACCTGGAATCACACCACGCTCTGGGCCATGAAGGCCGACGACGCCTATACCTATCTGCAATGCGGATTCGATCCGGATAACCGTGCGCGAGCAATTCGCGGCACCTGAAAGAACGCTTCGGCAGCGAAATTCTTTTTCACATGGAATTCATGAAGAATGGCGACGGGCCAAATGATTCCCGGCGCGATTCCGGTGGTTTACTTCACCACGCGAAGCGCGGCTGAACGAAATGATCGATTTCTGCCGCGAGATCGGCGTCTTTGTCGCCAATCCTCATGTGAACAACGTCGAAGGCGGCGGCCGCTATCGTGCCGACAACGTGCAACTGCTCGCCAAGCAGCGCTACGATCCCAAAGGTCTTGTGAATCCAGGTAAAATGATCACCTTCGAACCGGAATGAAAACGCGAGAATCCACGCAGTCGCCGAATCCGCGACGAAAGCCGCCAAATGAAAACCTGGATCCCCGACTCGCGCAATTTCGCCTATCTGAATTGGAAGCAAGTGGACGCGCTGCCGCGCGAATCGACGCTGCTGGTCCTGCCCACCGCCGCCATCGAGCAGCACGGCCACCATCTGCCGCTCGCCACCGACACGCTCATCAATAATCTGCTGCTGGGCCACGCGCTGCAAAAACTTCCGGCCGAATCTGCCCGTCTACGCGCTGCCGCCCGTTCACTACGGCAAAAGCAACGAGCATATCGGTTTCCCCGGCACGCTCTCGGTGAGCGCCTCCACGTTCATGGCCGTTCTGCGCGATCTTGGCGCCAGCATTGCCAGCGCCGGATTCAAAAAACTCGTGCTCTACAACACGCACGGCGGCAACACCGCGCTCATCGACGTGATGGCCCGCGATCTGCGCGCCGAATTCGATCTGCGCACCTTTGCGCTGCACGGCTCCGGCAGGTATCCAGTTCGAAGGCCTCAGCGCCGCAAGAACGGGCCTACGGTTTCCACGCCGGCGAAGTGGAAACGGCGTTCCTGCTGGCGTCGGTGCCCGAACTGGTCGACCGCTCCGCCTACACCGTCAACTACATCGCGGACGTCGCGAACCCAGAATTGCTGCTGCCGGAAAATGCGCCCGCCACTTTCGCCTGGCTCACGCGCGACATCGCCCCGAGCGGCGTGCTGGGCGACCCGCGCCCCGCCACCGCCGAAAACGGCGCGCGCTGGATGAAGCAGGCCGCCACCAAGCTCGCCGCCGCACTTCGAAGCCATGTCCAACTACGCGAATCACGCGGACGCGACCAACAAAAAAGCCGCGCCAAAATCATGAGCGAATCCGATTGGGTCGATTGCGGCAATGGCGTGCGCTGCGAACGCGGCAGTGCGCTGCCGCTTGCCCGACGGCGTCGAACCTGGTCTCCGATCACTATTACCCGCAGCAACCGGTCCGCATCCCACGCTCCTGATGCGCCAACCCTACGGGCGCGATATCGCCTCCACCGTCGTCTACGCCCATCCCGCATGGTTTGCGAGGCACGGCTACAACGTCGTCATTCAAGACGTGCGCGGGCGCGGCGATTCCGAAGGCGAATTCTATCCCTTCCGCCATGAAGCCGCGACGGCGCCGAAACCATCGCCTGGCTGCGCACCCGCCCCGAATCGAACGGCCGCATCGGCATGTACGGTTTCTCCTACCAGGGCATGACGCAACTGCTTGGCTGCCGCCGAACAACCCGAAGGCCTCGTATGCATTGCGCCGGGCATGACCGCGTACGATCTCTACCACGGCTGGTTCTACAAAAACGGCGCGCTGCGCTTGGCGTCAACACTTGGCTGGGGCATTCAAATGCTGAAGAGCCGACGCGCGCCGCAAAAAACTGCGCGAATGCAGCGACCGCCTGGAAAAAGCTTGGGCAATCTCGCAGCGCAAACACACATCTTGCCTTTCGCGATCATCCCGCGCTCCACGGCGAATGCTTGCCACGCTACGTTCTGGATTGGCTCGATCATCCGATGCCCGGCGATTATTGGGACATCTCAAGACGTCAGCCAATCCATCCACAAGATCAATGTCCCGGCTCTGCACATCTCCGGCTGGTACGATATGTTTTTGGAAGGCACCATCGACGGCTTCCTGCGCTCGCTGCCAACGCCGCCACTCCGGGCGCCCGCGAAAATCAATATTTGATCGCCGGACCGTGGCTACACATCCCCTGGGCCGACCGCATCGGCTCCGCCGATTTCGGCCCAGCAGCGCAGCTCGACACCGACGCCATCCTGCTCCGCTGGTTCAATCATTGGCTGAAAGACTCGCGAAGAGTTTGCCGCCGAGCCGCGCATTCGCCATTTCGTCCTGGGCGAAAATCGCTGGCGCGAAGCCGCAACCTTTCCCGCCGAAGCGAAATACGCGCTGTATCTGCACAGCGCGGGCAAAGCCAACTCCCGCAAAGGCGATGGCACTCTCTCCAGCACCGAACCCGCACCAAATGAATCCGCCGACATTTTCATCTACGATCCCGAAGTCCCTGTACTCGCTCCCGGCGGGCCCGGCGCCGCCCCCGGTCCCGTTCGACCAATCACAATCGAAGCTGGCAACAACGTCCTCGTCTACACCACCGAACCGTTGAAGAATCCCATCCGCGTCCTCGGACTCCCCGCGATAGTCTCTGTACGCCGCCAGCACCGCCGCCCAAACCGACTTCACCGCCAAACTTGTGCGCGTCCGCGCCAACAATATCGCCGACTTCATCTGCATCGGCATCGCCCGCTCCAGTTGACCTTTTCCGCGAAAAAGGCTACGCCGCGGACGAAATTCATCACTGGGAATTCGATCTCGAACCCGACCTCCTGCCTCTTCGCCGCAGGCGACCGCATCCGCCTGGAAATCGCCAGCAGCGCCTTTCCGCTTTTCGACCGCAACCCCGGCACTGCGGTTCCCTCAGCTCGCGCCACCTCCTGGGACTGGCAGCGCTCCACGCAAATCGTTTATCACGACGCCGATCATCCTTCAGCGCTCTATCTGCCGGTCGCGGAAGAGAGCGAGCCCCCGCAATGACCGCCGAAAACGCACAGAAAAACGCCGTCCCAGAAGTCGTCACCTAAACGCGGTAACAAAAACCTTCTCCAATCGCCAGATCCTGGCCGCCGCTAAACTTAGAGATCTCTAAAGGAGAATTCGTCAGCCTGATTGGCCCTTCCGGCTGCGGCAAGTCCACCGTGCTGAAATTAATTTCCGGGCTAACTCCGCCCACCACCGGCTCCATCCACGTCGACGGCATGACCCCGGCCAACGCCCGCGAAACCGTCTCCTACATCTTCCAGGACGCCACGCTGCTGCCTTGGCGCACCGTGCGCCAAAACGTAGGCCTCGGTCTCGAACTCGAAGGCGTAGCACAGCCACGCAACGCGAAGAAACTACAGCCTCGCTTCTAAATCTAGTCGGCCTGGCGAACGTCGCCAAATCCTATCCGCGCGAACTCTCCGGCGGCATGAAGATGCGCGTCTCCATCGCCCGCGCCCTGGCCACCAATCCGCGTCTCCTGCTGATGGACGAGCCCTTCGCCGCGCTGGACGAAATGTCCCGCGACCGCCTGAACGAAGAACTTCTCCGTCTGCACGCCGAACAAAAATGGACCGCCGTCTTTGTCACCCACTCGGTCGCCGAGGCCGTCTTCCTCTCCACAAAAATAGTAGTGCTAGCGCCCAACCCGGGCCGCATTCACGCTGTCATCCCGGTAGCTCTACCCGCCGAGCGCACCTCTGCAACTCCGCGACACCCGCAGCCTTCGAATCTCAACTGGCCGAGGTCTCGCACATCCTCCGCGAGGCGCTCACCGCATGAAGCAGCCGCCTGATCACCGCCGCCAACGCTGCAGCAGTTTTCGCCACGCTATTGATCCTCTGGCAGCTCATCCTCGTGGATCTTCAACGTCCCGCCGTACATGCTCCCGTCCCCGTGGGCCGTAGCACAATCCGTGGTCGCGCGTTTCCCATCCCTCTTGACGGCCTTCGCCATCACCGCCGTGGAAGCTGGCGGCGGCCTGGTCGCCAGCATCATCGTCGGCGTAGGATCGCTCTGCTCTTCGCGCAATCCCGCTGGATCCGCCGCATGCTCTACCCTTACACCCTGCTGCTGCAGACGGTCCCCATCGTAGCCATCGCTCCGCTGATCCTGATGTGGGTCGGCGCCGGCATCCCCAGCGTCACTTTAATCGCCTTCATCATCAGCCTGGCCCCTATCATCGCGAACACCACGCAAGGCCTGATCAGCGTCGACGAAAACCTGGTCCACCTCTTCCTGATGCACAACGCCTCCGCCCAACAACGCCTACTAAAACTCCGGCTGCCACATGCCGTGCCCGCGTTATTCGTAGGCATCAGAATCGCCAGCGGCATCGCCGTAATCGGCGCCATCACCGGCGAACTCTACGCCGGCAGCAGTCGAGTGGGCGAAGGCGGTTTGGGCTATTCGATCCTCTACGCCAGCAGCCAACTGCAAACCGATTTTCTGTTCGCGTTAGTAGCCGCCGCCACAGTCTTAGGGTTTTCCTTCTTCTTCACCATAATGTTCTTCGAATGGTATTTCCTGCACAAATGGCACGAATCCGCCCGCATCCCCGAGGTGGAATAATGTAGGAAGGTTTATGTAACGGACGGGCTTTAGTCCCGGCACCTTTGACTTTTCTTGATTTTTTGGTTCACAAGCCAAAAGATTCGTCGTTGAAAGACAAAAAAAATGCTCCGCCAAGAAACCGCCACCGGCTACTACCTAATCACCCACCCCGACCACGCCCGCCTGGCCGCGCAATTCGCCACGCACTGGGGCAACGAAAAATTCCCGAAGCCCGAACCACGCGCCAATGTCTTAAAGGGAATCGCCGAACACGACGACGGCTGGAAAACCCGCGACGGTAATCCGCAAATCACTCGCCAAGGAAAACCCAGCGCCTTTAGCACCGAGCTGGTGGGCAAATATTCCGCCTTCGAAGAGATCGATCTCTCTGACTACCTGGCCGTGCGCGAACGCGCCGTCCGCCAAATCGCTGGCGAAGACGCCTACGCCGCCCTGCTAATCGCCCTGCACACCCACAACCTCCTGACGCAACACGCCGACCGCAGCACCATCGCGCCAGACCAACTACCCCTCCTCGATAATTTCCTGGAGCAACAAAAGATCTTTCAACAATCCCTGCGAGACCAAATAGCAAAAAATCCGTCCTCGATGCCACAGCAAACGTCAGGCGCCACGATCGAAGACAACTTCCACCTGCTGCAAGCCACCGACAACCTCTCCCTGCTCGCCTGCGTAGACTTCCGCCAACCCGCAAATCTTCTGCACGCGTTACCGCAAGTCCAAGGCCCCCACACCGAAGTAAAGGTAAAATCCGCCGGCGAACGCCATTTCGTACTCGACCCTTATCCCTTCGACGAGAGCCATCTCACTTTCCAATTCCCAGCCCGTCACATTACCCTGAAACTCTTCGAGTCCCACGCCGCCCTTCAAGCCGTTTATGCCGCCGCGCCCCTCGAAACTCTGACCGTGACTGTAACCGCCGCATAACCGTCCTAGGGACACGGCATGCCGTGCTCGAGGCGCGTCCCAAGTTGCCGGGACGCGCCAGTGAAAGCATCTGGATCGTTTTTGTTTTTGGAATCGACGAAATCAACCGCACAAGAAAACATCGCGCGTCGTTTGAAGGGAGGACCGCGATGCGCAAATCAAAACGCGCGTCTACTTCTTATCTTTCTCCAGGTCCTTATAAAGCTTGTCGATCTTCTTCCGAACTTTCGCCGCATCTTCCGCACTCGGATACAAATCCAGATATCGCGTATAAGACTTTGCCGCCAGCCGCTTCTGTCCCTTTTTTTCCTGCGCTTCGCCCAGATACAGGTAGGGAATTGCGTACCCAGGCTTGGCTATGATGGCGTCCTCGAAGCGATCGATCGCCGCGTCCACGTCGCCCTTGTTCATATAATAGTGCCCGACTTGTATATCCTTCTCGGCGCGCAATGGATCCCACACAGGCTGGTCCGGAGCATTCGATGTCGCCGCATCGGAATTTTTCCCCTTCGCGCCGGGTTTTTTTTTGCTGTCCGGTGCCGGCGCAGGAGGCGCATCCGCCGGCTCGTCCGCTGGCGCCGCAGGATGTGTCGAGGGATCTGCCGGGTCCTGAGCCCGCGCCGCAGGCGGCGCACACAAAACCAATAAACTTGCCGTCAACACGCTGGCAGCCAAAAACATCGTCATTTCATCTAAACGCTTACAGCGCAAATCAATCTCCGGTAGCTGCCGCCTGGTTTTGCGTGGAGGCGAGCGCCTTTGCACCACCAAACTAACACCTCGCTCCATTTTAGTATGATGGAAGCGCCTCGGGATGTGTAGCGCCAGATAACTCTATGGAACCACGCGAAAAAGCCGCCCTGCTCCCGGATTCTCCCGGCGTCTACATCTTCAAGGATGCTGGCGGAGCCGTGATCTACGTCGGCAAAGCCACCAGCCTGCGCAGCCGCGCGCGTTCCTATTTTCTCGAATCCCGCTGGACCGACGCCAAAACCGGCTCGCTGGCCCGCGAAATCGCGGACGTGGACACCGTCGTCGTCGATAATCCGCGCGAAGCCCTGGCCCTCGAATACAGCCTCATCAAACGCTTCCGTCCCAAATTCAACGTGATGCTGCGGGACGACAAAACCTATCCGTATATAAAACTCACTGCCGGCGAAAAGTACCCCCGCGTCTATTTCACGCGCCGCGTAAAAAAAGATGGCTCGCTCTATTTTGGTCCATTCTTTCCCGCCGGCCTGGCGCGCCGCATCTTACATTTCATCCACAAGCGTTTTTTAGTTCCCAGTTGCACGGTGGACCTGACCAAAACGCATCCGCGCCCGTGCTTGCAGTACTACATTAAACGGTGCCTCGGCCCCTGCGTTGCAGGTCTGACCACCGATGAGGACTACGCGCAAGCCACGCGCGACGCCCGACTATTCCTCGAAGGCCGCCGCCACGATCTGACCAAAAGCCTCGAAGCGCGCATGGCCGCCGCGGCCGAGAGCGAGCACTACGAACAAGCCGCCTCGTACCGCGATCTGATTCGCACGCTCGAAGATATCGAAGAGCGCCAGCGCATCGCTGCCGCGCAGGGTGATGACACCGACGTTCTCGCCTACTACGCCGAACCGCCGCTGGTGGCCGCAAATTTGTTTCACTTGCGTGGCGGGCGGGTGGTCGATCGCCGGGAATTTTATTGGGAAGATCTCGAGGAATTCGAGCCGCAGGAATTCGTCACCTCGCTGTTGAAACAGCTTTATCTCGAATCTGACTATTTGCCGAAAGTGATTCACGTTCCAGCGGATTTTGAAGATCGCGTCTTGCTCGAAGAAACCTTCGCCGAACGCGCCGGTCATCGCCTGGAAATTGTCACCCCGCAGCGTGGCACGAAGCGCGCCTTCCTGGATCTGGTGGAAAACAACGCCAAACATTCCTTCGAACAGCGCTTCCGCGTTCTTAAGCCAACTTCCAAAACCATTGCCGAAGCGGTGCAAAACGCTTTGGATCTTCCCGAGGAGCCGCGCCGCATCGAGAGCTTCGACATTTCCCATATCCAAGGCACCGACACGGTCGCGTCCATGGTCGTCTGGGAAGATGGCCGCATGAAAAAATCCGACTACCGCAAATTCATCATTCGCGGGGAAGGCGCCGGCGCTTCTGCTGCCGCCGGACCGGAGAAAATTACCCAGGAAAATGCCACAGGGGAAAATGTTGCAGCGGAGAACGCAGAAGTCCTACCAATTCTCCAAAAGTTTCCGCCGATTGCTCCGGGACAAAATGACGATTTCGCCAGCATGCGCGAGGCCGTCACGCGCCGCTACCGCCGTCTGCAAGAAGAGGAGAAGCCCATGCCCAGCCTGATTCTGATTGATGGCGGCATCGGGCAGCTCCACGCCGCCGCGCAAGCTTTGGATGCACTTCAGATCATTAACCAGCCGCTCGCCAGCATCGCAAAAAAAGAAGAGATTCTCTACATCTACGGCCGCGAAGACGAGCCTTGCATTTTGGACCGCCACTCCCCGGTCCTGCACCTGATTCAGCAAATCCGCGACGAAACTCATCGCTTCGCCGTAACCTTCCACCGCCTGCGCCGAGCAAAGCGTCAGACGCGCTCCGCCCTTAACGATATCCCTGGCGTCGGCGCCCTCACCGCCCGCAAGCTGTTGCGCGAGTTTGGCAGCGTTGCCAACCTGCACCGCGCCGATGTAGAGAGCCTTAGCCGCATCGTTCCGCGCAAGACCGCCGAGCGCATCCTCGCGCAACTAAAAGCGAATCAATCGGATAAGCCCACTTCGCGTCAAGGCGAGAAGCGTAAAGGCGACGTCGCGGCACCGGACCGGAGTGTGTGAAAGCCTTCTCCACATAACCATTTTGCAGCATCGATACTGGTTAGGCTGTATTGCCTCACCCGTTTTGCTATGTTACGTTTTTTAGCGGAGGATCATGAACATGGCCGACAATGTAGGCTCCAAGGTTAGTTTTTTCCTAGTAGGTCTGGGCGTGGGTGCGCTGGTCGGGGTGCTTTTTGCTCCCCGGTCTGGTGAAGAAACCCGCGACTTGATCGCGCAAAAGGCCGACGAGAGCAAGGAATTTGCCGCGCGCAAGGCCCGCGAACTTCGCGAACGCGCCGACGATTTGATCGAGCGTGGCAAGGATGTCGCTGCGCGTAAGAAGGAATCGATTTCGGCCGCCGTGGACGCGGGGCGTGAAGCGTATCTCCGCGAAGCCTCGGGCCGCGCGGAACGCAGCTAACTCTTAGTGCGCACCGTTTTCGCGTCAGCTGGGTAAACTGGGTCAAGAAATGTTCGGTAGGAGTTCCGCCCGCAACGGGCGGCTGGGGCGCGCATGCAATTCTGGCTCGAGTTCTTCAGCATCGTTTCGGCGATCACTCTGATTGTTCAAGTGTGCATCTTGGCGGCGCTCTTTTTTGAAGCCAGGCGCACCATGGAAAAGGTTAACCGCGCCACGGACGACTTGAACACGCGAGTCGGCCCGATGCTGACGCGTGTACAACTACTGCTCGACGACACCCAGCCGAAAATCACCAGCATGGTCAACGACGCTTCCCACGTGGTGTATCTCGCGCGCGGCCAGGCGCAAAAAATCGACCACGTGGTTACGGACGCCGCCGACCGCCTGCGCGGGCAGATCGTGCATGCGGATCGCATTCTCACCCAAGCGCTCGAAGCCGTCGAGGACGCCGGCATTCAAATGCGCCGCAGCGTCCTGCAACCGGTAAAGAAAGCTTCGGCATTGCTGACCGGAATAAAAGTGGGCTTGGATATTTTGCGTTCGCGCAGATCCGCCAGCGGCACCACGCCGCCCGACGAGCCTTCAGAGCAGCAGGAAGAAGAGCTTTTTATTTAGACGGTTGTGACTTTGACCGTCGTGACTTTCTCCCTTGACGTTGTAGTGGCACACTGCTGCGCGCCCTTCGTGGCGAGGCTCATCAATCCGCAAGCTGCTAACGAATCCAGCCGCCCGCAAGCACTCGATCGCCATCGTAAAGCACGGCACCTTGGCCGCGCGTAATGGCCCGCTGCGGAGAATCAAACGTAACCCGCACGCGAGATTCGCCCGACGCGCTATCGTGAAAAAGTTCCGCGGTAGCTGGAGCAGCTTCGTGTTTGTGGCGAATTTTCGCGAATGCGCGAATGGGCGTCGCCGGCGCTTCGCAGGAAACCCAGTTCACATTTTCCATTTCGCACGTGGTGGTTTTGAGGGCGTCGTCGTCGCCTACCACTACGCGATTGGCAACCGGATCGATGCGGGAAACGTATAGCGCTTTTCCCGTAGCGAAGCCCAGGCCCTTGCGCTGGCCGATGGTGAAATTGTGCACACCCTGGTGATGGCCGATAACGTCGCCGGCTTCGTTGACGATTTCGCCTTTGCCACGATTTAGCGCAATGCCGCGTTCGGCAGAGTAGGCCTGGATGAATTGCACGTAGTTGCCGTTCGGCACGAAGCAGAGTTCCATGCTTTCCGGTTTTTCCGCGACGGGAAGATTCGCCGCGCGCGCCAAATCGCGAACCTCAGCTTTACTGAGTTCGCCCAGCGGGAATTCGCTGCGCGACAATTGTTCCTGCGTAAGGCCCCAGAGAAAATACGACTGATCTTTGCTATCGTCGCGGGCGCGGAGCAATTCCCAGCGATTTGCTTCCTCATTCTTACGGATGCGCGCGTAGTGACCCGTGGCAAGTTTGGCGGCGCCAATTTGTCTGGCCATGCGCAAGAGCGGTTCAAACTTCACGTCGGTATTGCAATTGGTGCAGGCGATGGGCGTGCGTCCGGATAAATATTGATCGACGAAAGGGCGCACTACTTTTTCTTCAAAGTGCTCTTCGAAGTTGACCACGTAGTGCGGAAAATTTAGATGCTGCGCCACACGTTTGGCGTCGTAGACATCGTCGAGCGAGCAGCACCGGTGTTGCGCGGGGCCAGCGCCTTGCAGTTCCGGCAGACGGCGCTGATTCCACAGCTGCATGGTTAGGCCGAGCACGCTACGGCCTTGCTGCTGCAGCAAGGCGGCTACGGCCGAACTGTCCACGCCGCCGGACATGGCCACGGCTACGGTGTTGGATTCCGTCGTAGGGGCGACAGGTAGCGATTCGAGTTGTGTCGCGGTGTTCACGTTGAAACAGTAATTATAGCGTATAGCGCGTTTTATTGGTGTATGCGTGAAAGTGGCGTTAAGGCGCCGCACTCCGAAAAGGGGCGCGGAATTTTTTAGCGGTAGGTGGGGGAGAGTTGGCGGAGTTGGTTGACGGCGGCGGGAATTACTTGAAGGGCGAAATCGATTTCGGCTGGAGTGGTATGGCGGCCCAGGCTGAAGCGGAGGCTGGCGCGAGCGTCTTCGGGGCTGAGGCCGATGGCGGTTAGGACGTGGCTTGGTTCTACGGCGCCGCTAGAGCAGGCGGCTCCGGTGCTGCAGGCCAGACCTTTTAGATCCAGCGAGATTAGCAACGCTTCACCTTCTACACCGGGGAAAACTATATTTGTAGTGTTGGGCGTGCGTGGTGCGCCTGCCGCGTTGGCGCGGGCGTCTGGAACCTGCTGAAGGATAGTTTTTTCCAGATGATCGCGCAATTTGCTGACTCGCTTGGCGTCCTCTGCTAGAGATTTGTTCGCGATTTCCGCGGCTGCGCCCAAGCCTACTATGCCCGCTACGTTTTCTGTGCCGGGGCGTGCGCCGCGCTGGTGATGGCCGCCGTACAGTAATTGTTGCAGGTGGATGCCGCTACGAATGTAGATGGCACCGATGCCTTTGGGAGCGTAGATTTTGTGACCGGAGAGAGACAGGAGATCCACGGCCAGGGAGTTTACGTTTACGGGAATTTTTCCGATGGATTGGACGGCATCCGTGTGGAAATAAATGTCGGCTGCTTTGGCGATTTCGCCAATTTCTTCCAGCCGTTGAACGGTGCCTAGCTCATTGTTGGCGTGCATAACCGTGATTAGGACGGTCTCTGGACGAATGGCAGATTTTAGGGTCGCGGGATTTATCCGGCCGTTTTCGTCGACCGGCAAGTAGGTGACTTGCGCGCCACGCTTTTCTGCGGCTTGGCAGGCGTTTAGGACGGCTTCGTGTTCGATGGCGGTGGTGATGATGTGGCCGGCGTCATGCCGCGCACCTGCAAACGACGGGGCCGCTGCGTTGTTGATGATGCCGAAGATGGCGTGATTGTCGGATTCTGTGCCGCCGCTGGTGAAGATAATCTCTTTTGGATTGGCACCGATTAAAGCGGCGACTTGCTCGCGGGCAGTTTCTACGGCGTTGCGGGCGCGCTGGCCGGGCGTGTGGATGGAGGAGGCGTTGGCGAAATTGGCGGAGAAATACGGGAGCATCGCGTCGAGAACGGCCGGGTCGACCGGTGTGGTGGCGTTGTAATCGAGGTAGACGCGGTTCATGGCGCAATTCTCGCTCGCATTAGGATATCAGGAACTGTTGCTGGCCGCGATTTTGGCCGCCGGTCGCGTGGTTTTGGTTTTGCGGATACCGGCAAATGAGAGAGAATCGGGGAGCTTAGGGGAGGAGTTCGACTTATGGCTAATTTACAGCCCGAACAAGCTACATTTTTGCTGCATGCGACGCTGCGTACGTTGAAGAACGAATGCGCGACGACCAAGAAGGTGATCGAGGCGATCCCGCTCGATAAGGGGGACTATCGACCCGAACCGGTGGCGAAGTCGGCGCTGGAGCTAGCGTGGCATATTGTGGCGTCGGAGCATCGGTTTCTGGGTGGCATTGCCAGCGGTGCTTTTGATTTCACGCCGAACCACCGGCCGGAAACGGTGCGTACGTCGGCGGACATTGCGAAGTGGTACGAGGAGTCGTCCGCGAAGAATCTGGCGCGGATCGAGGCCTTGTCTGGGGCGGAACTGGCGAAAGAGATGGATTTCCGTGGGATGTTTCAGCTTCCTGCGGTGATGTTTCTGACGATCACCATCAATCATTCCGTTCATCATCGCGGGCAGTTGTCCGTGTATTTGCGTCCGATGGGCGGGAAGGTGCCGGCGATTTATGGCGAGAGTTATGATTCGGCGGAGGCGCGCAAGGCGGCTGGCGGGTAGTGTTGCATAACGAATTTGACGGGATAGCTTGAGCTTACAGGCTTTTTTGTCGCGACGGGTGGTGACGCCGCAGGGGATTCGCGCCGCGGGTGTGCTTGTGGACGGCGAACGCATCCGCGCGATCGTCGATGTAGATAAAATTTCTTCTGACATTCCTGTGCAGGATTTTGGAGACCTGGCGATTTTGCCGGGACTGGTGGATTCGCACGTTCACATCAACGAGCCGGGACGGACGGAGTGGGAGGGCTTCTATACGGCGACGCGAGCGGCGGCTGCGGGTGGCTATACGACGCTGGTGGATATGCCGCTGAATTGTCTGCCGGCGACTACGACGGTGGCGGCTCTGGAGGCGAAACGTGAGTCGGCGCGCGCCAGGCAGTCGCGTGGACTGGGCGATTTGGGGCGGAGTCGTTTGCGGATAATCAATCAACATATTGAGCAGTTGGCGGCGGCTGGAGTGCCGGGATTTAAATGTTTTTTGATTTATCCGGGGATCGATGGCTTCACGATGGTCGTGAAGCAGCAGCTGGCGGCGGCGTTGCCGCATGTGGCGGACAGGGTTGCCGCTGCTGGTGCATGCGGAACTGGCGGGGCCGATCGACGAGGCTACGCGGGAGATTGCGAGATGCGGACTGGCGGCAGTACGCAGACGTATCTGCAATCGCGTCCGGATGAGGCGGAGTTAGCAGGCGATTCGGTTGCTGATACGGCTTTGCCGGGAGTATCGGATTTCCGCTGCACATTGTGCATCTGTCTACTGCGCTGGCGCTTGGATGATCTGCGCGCGGCGCGGTCGGAGGGTTTGCCGGATTACGGTGGAGACTTGTCCGCACTATCTGCATTTTGCGGCGGAGGACGATTGCGGATGGGGCGACGTTGTGGAAGTGTGCGCCGCCGATTCGTTGCCGCGCGAATCGCGGAGATCTTGTGGCGGGCGCTTGGCGAGGGCGGACATCGATTTGATCGCTGACCGATCATTCGCCTTGTCCGCCGGAGATGAAGGGGATGGCGGAGGGGCATTTTCGATCAGGCTTGGGGCGGGATCGCGGGGTTGTCGGTGGCGCTGCCGGTGATCTGGACGGAGGCGTCGCGGCGCGGATTCATTGTGCGACGTGGCACGGTGGATGGCGGAGGGCCCGGCGCGTTTGGCGGGCGTAGGCGGCGCGGAAGGGGCGTATCGCGAAGGGTGCGATGCGGATTTGGTGGTGTTTGCGCCGGAGGAGGAGTTTTTGGTGGACGAGCGAGGCTGCACTACCGGTCATCGTGTTAGCCGTATCTGGGCGAGCGCTTGCGCGGGGTGGTGATGAAACGTTTGTGCGCGGAGAGTGCGTGTTTGATGACGGGGAGTTTCCCGGCGAGGCTCGCGGGCGGGAGTGCCGCCGCGCTTGAGTCGTGGCGCGGATGAATTGTTTTTTCGATGGTTTGTTGCGCAATTAGAAGTGCTAATTTCTTCCCGATTCGTTCACAATACGCTGCAAGACTTCATTTATTGGCCATTACTGGTGCCGGCGACGAAAGCTGCGGAGTTTGCAGCGTCCGGCAAGCTGGGGCGCGGTCCGCCGCGGCGACTCTGCAAACGGATTGCCCATACGCGGTGAAGTAAGATGACGTGGCAGTGAGACCGGAAACCATTGTTGGAGCATCGGTCGCGCGGAAGGAAGGGCGCGACAAAGTGACGGGGCGCGCGCGTTATGTCGATGACATGACGCTGCCGGGAATGCTGTTTGGCGGGACGGTGCGGAGTTCGGTGGCGCGCGGAAAGATCAAGAAAATCTCTTTTGAGCGCGGGATTAATTGGGATGAGTTTGTGATTGTCACCGCGGCGGATATTCCCGGCAAAAACTACATCGCGCTGATTCTGGAAGATCAGCCGTGCCTGGCGGATGGCTTTGTGAATCATCCAGAAGAGGCGATTTTGCTGTTGGCGCATCCGGACCGGCACAACTGTGGAAGGCGATTGCGGCGGTGTCGATCGAATACGAAGAGTTGCCGGTCGGTGCGACCGATTGAAGAGAGCGAAGTCTGCAGCGAAATCGTTTGGGGCGACGACAATATTTTTAAGTCATTTTTGATTGAGAAAGGCGATGTGGACGCGGTTTGGGCCGCCGGCGGCGCACATTGTCGAAGGCGAGTATTTTACCGGGGCGCAGGAACAGCTCTACATCGAGAACAATGGAGTTATCGCGGCGTTTGATGCGAACGCGACGGCGTCACGTTTTGGGGATCGCTGCAGTGTCCATACTACGTGCACAAGGCGATGATGGAATTGTTCGGGCTGCCGGAAGATAAGGTGCGCGTGGTGCAGATGGAGACGGGCGGAGCCTTTGGCGGCAAGGAAGATTATCCGTCGATGATCGCGGGGCATGCGGCGCTGCTGGCGAGGAAGTCCGGGCGTCCGGTAAAGATCATTTATGACCGCATGGAGGATATGGCGGCAACCACGAAGCGGCATCCTTCGCGGACGCGGCATCGCACGGCAGTGATGGCAGACGGCAAAATTCTGGGAGGCGATATTGAATTTTGTCATCGATGGCGGGGCGTACGCGACGCTGTCGTCGGTGGTGCTCTCGCGCGGGACGATTCACTCGGGTGGGCCATATTATTGGCCGAATGTGCGCGATTCGCGGTCAAAGGCGGTCGCGACGAATGTCACCGCCGCATGGGGCTTTTCGCGGATTTGGCGCGCCGCAGAGCTCTGTTCGCGATGGAACGGCATATGGATCGCGATCGCGCAGGCAGTGGGGCTGATCACCCGAGGAAGTTCCGGCGACGGAATTTTCTGCGCGCCGGACAGACCACGACTACGGAGCAGGTATTCAGCGAGCGAGATCGATCTGGAGTGCCGACTGGAGCGCGCGCTAGACACGCCGGACTACGAAGAGAAAAGAAGCAGCTTCGGACGCAGAACGCGGAGCGGCCACGGAAGAAAGGGGATTGGCATCGCCATGTTTCTGCATGGCGCGGGATTTACCGGATCGGGCGAGCGCTATCTGAATTCGCTGGTGGGCGTGGACGGCACGCCGGAGGGGCGGTGCGCGTGCTGGTGTCGAGCACGGAATTTGGGCAGGGGACGAACACGGTTCTGTGCCAAGTGGCCGCGGAGACGCTGGGCATTGATTACGAAGCGTGGCGATGGCGCAGCCAGACACCAGCGTTGTGCCGAACAGCGGGCCCACCGTCGCTTCGCGGACGGCGATGGTGGTGGGGAAGCTGGTGCATTCAGCGGCGCTGGGTTCGAGCAGACTTTGATCGGAGCGGGTTGCTCGCCGAGAATATACGGCGAAGAATTCCGCGCTGCGTGCGAGGAGCTATATCGCGAGACATGGCGCGCTGAGTCGTGACGCCGTTATCAAGCGCCGCCGGATGTGTTTTGGGACGACGAAAAATATCGCGGAGAGGCCTATGCGACGTATGCGTGGGCGGTCTATGTGGCCGAGGTTACGGTGGATCTGGCGACGTATATCGTGACGGTGGAGGATTTTGTTGCGCTGCAGGAAGTGGGCCGCGTTCTGCATCCAGTTCTGGCGCGAGGGACAGATCGTGGGCGGCGTGGCGCAGGGAATCGGCTTTGCGCTGTATGAGAAAGTGGTATGGGATCGCGGGCGGATGCGGAACAACCAGATGACGAATTACATTATGCCGACGTCCGCGGATTTGCCGCCGATTCGCGTTTTCTTTGAGGAGATTCGGCAATCCAGCACGGCGCGTATGGCGCGAAGGGAATGGGAGAGTTGCCGATGGATGGTCCGGCGCCCGCGATTATGAATGCGATGGAAGATGCCACGGGATTGCGGTTCAATGGCGATTCCGCTGTTGCCAGAGGATTTGTTTGCGGCGATGGAAAACGGCGAACAGATCGTTCCCGCACTTTCTGGAAATGCGCGATGACCAGCGTTGACCGGCGCACCAGAAAAATTGCCATTGCGTTCACGGTGAATGGTGAAGCTCGCGACGTACTGGTGTATCCGATGGCGCGGCTGCTGGATGTGCTGCGCACTGAATTGGCATTGACCGGCGCGAAGGAAGGATGCGGCGAGGGCGAGTGCGGATCGTGCTCGGTGCTGATGGATGGCGTGCTGGTGAATAGTTGTCTGGTGCCGGTGCTCGCAGGCGCGCAGCGCGGCGATTGTTACGATTGAAGGGCTGGCGCACGACGGGAAGTTGCATCGCGGTGCAGCAGGCGTTTCTCGATTGCGGCGGCGCACAGTGCGGAATTTGTACACCCGGAATGATTCTGGCGACGGTGGAGCTGCTGGGAAAAAACGCTCGTGCCCACGCTGGAAGAGATTCGCGAAGGACTCTCGGGAATTTCTGCCGATGCACGGGATATATGCAGATATTTTCAGCTGTCGCGGAGGCGGCACGCAGAATCGCGACGCAATGAGGTCCGATCCGGCCGATTTCGAACTAGTTGCGCCGGGAAAGTTTGCAAGAAGCGGTGCGCGTTTATGTCTCACGAGCCGGGCGCGTGGTTGCCGATTGCCGGCGGGACCGATGTGATGGTCTTTATGGAGCGGGACAATGCCCGCGCGGAAGCTGCTGAGCATTTGGAATTTGCCGGAGTTGCGTGGGATTACGGAGACAGTTTCAGAAATTGCGATTGGCGCTGGATGTACTTACTCAGAGTTGCGGCGGGCTGCCGTGATCGCGCGAGAGTTTCCCTTGTTGGCGCAGGCGGCATCTTGGACGGGCGGGATCGCGAATCAGAATCGCGGGACGCTGGGTGGAAATATTGCAAATGCGTCTCCCGCGGCAGATTCCTTACCGGCCCTGCTGGCTTATGATGCGGAGCTGATGCTTACTTCGGTGCGCGGAGAGCGGCGTGTGGCCTATCGCGAGTTTCATTTGGGTTACAAGAAGATGGCGATGGCGCCCGACGAATTGATTCGCGCGATTTATTTGCCGCGGAAATTTTCAAAACATTTTTCTTACGCGCGCAAGGTTGGGGCCCGGCGGGCGCAGGCCATCGCGAAGGTTGCCGTTGCGGGGTTGGGGCTGGTGACGAGCGGCGTCGTGCGTGACGTGCGCATTGCGCTGGGCAGCGTAGCGCCGATGCCGGTGCGGCTTTGGAAATTGGAAGCTGCGCTGATCGGGAAAGAGTGCGGCGCGTTTTCCGTGGCCGATTTGCGGAGATTAGCCGCAGAGTCCATCGCTCCGATTGCGGATATTCGCTCGACCGCGGAATATCGCGGCGCTGTGGCCGGAAACCTGGTGGCGGAGTTTGTGGAACAACTCTGCCGGAGCGAACTCCAGCCGTGAGCAACGCCTTGGTGCAATGGAATTTGCTGGGACGCGAAGACGCCACGGCGGAAGCCTTATCCTGTTGCGGCTCGCGCGTATGGGCTGAGGCCATGGTGGCGAAGCGGCCGTTTGCCGACTTGGCGCAAGTACTGCAAGAGGCGAGAGAGATTTGGTGGAATCTTAGCGATGCGGATTGGCTGCAGGCGTTTCGTGCCCATCCCCGGATTGGTGAGTCGCGCGGAGCGCAGGCGCCTTCGGAGAAATCGCTGGCGTGGTCGTCCGAAGAACAACGCCAGGTGGCCGAGAGTGAAGAAGCCATCAAGACCGCGCTGGCCGAGGCCAACCGCAACTACGAGGACCGCTTCGGGCGAACGTTCATTGTGTGCGCTACGGGCAAGTCGCCAGGGGAAATTTTGCAGATTGTGCGGCTGCGGCTGCAAAATGATGATGCGGCGGAACTGCGCGAAGCGGCGGACGAGCAGCTGCAGATTACGGAGATTCGTTTGAGAAAGTGGCTGGGGGAATGAGTGGAGGAATGAGCCGCATTTCGACGCATGTGCTGGATACAGCCCTCGGCAAGCCCGCCGGCGGGGTAGGCGTGCGGCTCGCGCGGCGCGAAGCGTCCGGCCAGTGGACCGAACTTGGCTCGGCCAAGACGGACGCGGACGGGCGGTGGACGCAGCTTTTGTCGGATGGCGCCAACTTGTCCGCCGGTCGCTACCGGCTCGCGTTTGATACCGGCGATTATTTCTTGCGGATGAGCGTGGCGGGACTATATCCGATCGTGGAAATCACTTTTGAAGTGCGCGACGGCGAAGAGCATTTTCATGTGCCATTGCTGCTTAGTCCGAACGGATACACGACCTACCGCGGGAGCTGAATCGGGAAAATGGCCGGCAAGATAGAATTGCTCGAGGACCGCTACGGCAAGGCGCGCGTGCGTGTGGTGCGTGTGAAACGCCGCGCGGAAGGGAACGATTTTCGCGAGTGGTCCGTGGAGGTGCTGCTGCGCGGGGATTTCGCGAGCTGCTTTGCAAACGGCGACAACAGCAAAATTTTGCCCACCGATACGATGAAAAACACGGTGTATTCGCTGGCGCGCAGTTCGCAGGCGGAGTGCATCGAGGATTTCGCCAAGGAGCTGACGGAATTTTTGTTGCGGCGCAACTCCCAGGTTTCCGCAGCAGAGATAAGTATTCGGGAAAAGGCCTGGGAGCACTTGAATAGCAACGGAAATGCGCACCCGACGACTTTCGTGCTTGCGAGCGGGGAAAAGCGCACCACCAGCGTATTGCGCGAGCAGAATGGCGAGTTGAAGGTGGTTTCCGGGCTCGAGGATTTGGTGGTGATGAAAACGGCGGATTCGGCGTTTACCGGTTATATCAAGGATTCGCTCACGACCCTGCCCGAATCCAGCGATCGCTTGTTTGGCACGGCCATCTGGAGCCAGTGGACGTACGGTCGGGCGGAGGGCGATTTTGCCGCCCTGCGAGTGAAGATTCGCGAGGTGCTGCTCGGCGTTTTTGGCGAGCACAAAAGCAAATCGGTGCAGCACACGCTTTATGCGATGGCGGAGGGCGTTTTGCAAGAAGTCGCGCAGGTACGAGAGATCGCTTTGCGCATGCCGAATCTGCATTGCCTGCCCGTGGATCTATCGCGATTTGGCCAGGACAATCCCAATGAAATTTTTGTGCCCATCGATGAGCCGCACGGATACATCGAAGCGCGCATCGGGCGCAAAGCGTAACCCGGAATGGTGACCACGAGCTTGAGCACGGCGGAACGAGTGCTGGCGCGGTGCCAGACGCTGGCACGTTTCAGCGAAGACAGCGCGGGGACGCGACGCACGTTTTTGTCGGCGCCCATGCGCGATTGTCATCGCGAGGTTTCGCAATGGCTCGCGGCTCTCGGAGTTTCCGCGCGCGTGGATGCGGTGGGAAATCTTCGCGGGATTTATCCCGCTGCTACGCCGGATGCGCCGCGGCTGGTGATCGGATCGCATTTGGATACCGTGCCGAATGCCGGCCCGTACGATGGAATCTTGGGCGTGACCCTGGCGGTGGCGCTACTGGAAGCTCTGGAAGGGCGGCGCTTGCCGTTTGCCATTGAAGTTGTGGGCCTTTCGGAAGAAGAGGGCGTCCGATTCGGCAGGCCGTTCATCGGCAGCCGCGCGCTGGTAGGCCGTCTGGATGACGAACTCTTGAATTGCCGCGACGTTTCGGGAATTTCTGTGCGGCAAGCGATCGAAAACTTTGGACTACGGGTCGCCGAGATTCCGCAAGCCCGGCTCGGCAAGGATGTTTTGGGTTACCTGGAATTCCACATCGAGCAGGGACCGGTGTTGGAAGACTTGGGCTTTGCGTTAGGCGCGGTGGAAGCGATTGCGGGACAGAGCCGACTGGAATTTATGTTTTCCGGGCGCGCGAATCACGCGGGAACCACACCGATGCATCTGCGCCACGACGCGCTGGCCGGGGCCGCCGAATGGATTGTCGCGGTCGAAAGTGCCGCGCAGGAAGGCGCCGCGGAAGCGTCGTCGGGATTGGTGGCGACCGTGGGCGTGCTCGACGTCAAGCCTGGAGCGGTGAATTGTATCGCTAGTCAGGCACGGTTGAGCCTGGATGTGCGGCACGCTTCGGACCAGGCACGTGCAGTTGCGGTTGCGGAGTTGATCCGGCGAGCTGAGGAAATTGCGCAGCGCCGCGAATTGACGGTGAGTTCGAAGATGTTGCTGGATCAGCGCGCTGTGGCGCATGGACGGATTTCTCGTCGGACAAATTGCCGAGGCCATGGGCAAGATTGGTTGCGAACCGCATCGCATGGTCAGCGGGGCGGGGCACGACGCGATGATTTTGGCGGAACAGGTTCCTGCGGGGATGATTTTTTTGCGTACGCCTGGGGGCGTCAGCCACGATCCTTCAGAAAGCGTGCATGCCGGAGACATCGGGAAAGCGATCGAATGTGGCATGCAGTTGCTCGAGCAACTTGCGGGCTCACACGAATTTCTGACAAGGATGGGCTCGTGCATAATCTTGGTCACACACGAAGTTCGCACCAGACGAATCATGTTTTGCTGACGCCCGATACGTTTGTCCGCACCGCGCTGCCGGGGATGAAGGGCGCGTTGGCGGTGGTGCACGCGGGCGCGGCGATGGGGGCGGCGTTTGCCGAGTACACCGCGGAGATGGAGAAGGGCGGGGAATTAGGCGATGCGGCGGCGCAAAGATTTTTGTTCGTCGCCGAGGGCGCGGTTACGGTAAGCATCGGTGGAAAACAAAATTCGCTAGCTGCGAACGGTTACGCCTATCTGCCGCACGGCACCGCGCATCGGGTTACCACTACGGAGCCCAGCCGCGTGATCGTGATTGAGAAGCCGTATCTACCATTGGAAGGTACTCCCGCGCCCCAGGTGATTATCTCCAGCGAAGACGCTGTTCCGGCGGAATCTCTCGACGGCGATCCCGATCTGCAGGTGAAACATTTTCTTCCCGACGAAATGCCTTTCGATTTCGCGGTGAACACCATGCTGTACCAGCCGGGTGCGGCGCTCAGCATGGTGGAGATGCACGTGATGGAACACGGACTGCTCATGCTCGAAGGCGGAGGAATTTACCGCCTGGGCGATTGCTGGTATCCGGTTAAAGCGGGAGACTTTATTTGGATGGCGCCGTGGTGTCCACAGTGGTTCGGGGCCATCGGCAAAAAGCCGGCGAAATATTTGATTTATAAAGATTGGAACCGGCATCCCCTGCCGCTGAAAAAGTGAAACTGGCAATCGATCAGGATAAGTTGCTTTCGGAGATTGAAACGCTCGCCGGAATTTCCGCGGCCGAAGCGCCGGCGGTCACCCGAGTCGTTTTCACCGCGAAGGATTTAGAGGCGAGGGATTGGCTAATGGCGCGGTGCCGGGAAGCGGAACTGGAATTGCGCCGGGATGCCATTGGAAATATGTTCGCGCGCTGGGTGGGAACGGACCCGGCCGCGCCTGCGGTTGGCACGGGTTCGCACATCGATGCCATTCCGAACGCGGGAAAGTATGACGGCGTCGTGGGTGTGCTGGGTGGGCTGGAAGCCATTCGCGCGCTGCAGCGCTGCGGATTTCACCCGAAGCACTCGGTGGAGTTGTTGGTATTCACGGCCGAGGAGCCCACGCGGTTTGGCGTCGGGTGCCTGGGCAGCCGGTTGCTCTCCGGGACGCTGTCCGCAGAAGCGGCCGGGGCGTTGACGGATGGTGACGGCCGGAACGCGGAGGAAGTTCGGCGCGCCGCCGGATTTGTCGGTGACTTGCGCGACGTGCAACTGCCGCGCGACCATTACCGGGCTTTCGTGGAATTGCATATCGAACAAGGCCCGCTGCTGGATCAGGAACAAATTCCACTGGGGATCGTGTCGAGCATCGCTGCCCCCGCCAGTTTGCGAATTGTCGTTGAGGGATCGGGCGGGCACGCGGGCGGAGTGCTGATGCCGCACCGCCGCGATGCCCTGTGTGCCGCGGCGGAGGTGATCCTGGCCATCGAGACCGCGGCCCGCGCCAGCGGCGCAATCGATACCGTGGCGACCGTCGGCGTGTGCGAGGTTTTTCCGGGCGCGGTGAACAGCATACCGAGCCGCGTGCGCTTCACCCTGGATATTCGCGACACGAATCTGGCGCGCCGGGACCAGGCGATGCGCGCGATCGAGGACGCGACGCGCTCCGTGGCGGAACGGCGGCAAGTCGCCATTACCTCGGAGGTGGTGAACGCGGACGCACCCGCGGATTGCGCGGCCAGCGTGATGGAGGCGTTGTCGGACGCGTGCATCGAACATGGCTGGCCTTTTCTTTCCATGGTGAGCCGCGCGTATCACGACTCACTGTTCATGTCGCGGATTGCGCCGACGGGAATGCTGTTTATTCCGTGTCGCGACGGCGTGAGTCATCGGCCAGATGAGTATGCGGCGCCGGAGGATATTGCACGCGGCGCGTTGGTACTGGCGGAGGCGCTGGCGCAGCTCTCCGGGCGGGGCTAGATTTCGTACGAACGCCGGATCGCGCGATTTGCGCGAACGGTTTGCGGAACCGGGGATATGGGCGCAACGCACAATTCGGATATGTCGATTGAATTTATGCGGCGTGCGATTGTGCTGGCGCACGAAAATATCCGCGCCGGCGGCGGGCCGTTTGCCGCGGTGGTGGTGAAGGATGGTCGTGTGATCGCTGAGGGCGTAAATCGTGTCACGGCGGCGAACGACCCGACGGCGCACGCGGAAATTGTGGCGATTCGCGCGGCGTGCCAAGCATTAAAATCGTTTCAATTAACGGACTGCGATTTATACACAAGCTGCGAACCCTGCCCATGTGTTTCGGAGCGATTTACTGGGCGCGGCCGGCGCGAGTGTACTACGCCGGGACGGCACGCGACGCAGCCGCAGCTGGATTTGACGATGCCTTCATCTACGAAGAGATTGTTCTGCCGCATGTTTCGCGCCGTATACCTATGACCGGAGTGCTGCGCGAAGAGGGAATCGGAATTTTTAGCGCTTGGGCAGCGAAGACGGACAAGACGCCGTATTGAACTGCGGTGCGCTTCATGTTCAGTAAAGCGAAATTCCGAAGAAAGTGGTTGCGGAAATGTTTAGTGCAGCGGTCCTCGACCATTTTCGGCAACCGCGCAACGCGGGTGAACTGCCGAATGCCACGCACACTGTAGAGGTAACCAATCCCGTGTGTGGCGATGTGCTGCGACTTGCCGTGCGCATGGATGGCGGACAAATCGCCGAGGCGCGTTTTCTCTGTCGCGGCTGTACGACCGCTATCGCGGCGGCTTCTCTTCTGACAGAGCGCGTGCTTGGAAGCACCCGCGACACGGTGCGAGCCATAACGGCTGCAACTATTTCCGATGGGCTGGGCGGCCTGCCGCCCGCCACGCTGCACGGCGCGCAACTTGCGGAGAGCGCGGTTGTAGCCCTGCATGCTGCGTTGCACAGCCCGCAGCCCGGCACGATCCGCCGTGACTAGCCCGGAACAGCAGGCAATCTGGCTAGCGTCGCGGGATCATTGATGTTCCAAAGACATCCTTGGTCATCAGTAGGCACTTCGACGATATCTTTACCGTGCGCCCAAACCACCGCTCGCGCGCCGAGTTCGAGCGGCGCGGCCAGCAATTCCTCATAGAGCGCGGCGGCGAAGATCACCGGATGCCCGCGGCGGCCATCGCAAACCGGAAGAACGATGGATTTCCTTACTGCGGACCTCGATGAAACAGTCCCGTAAAAAGCGTGATGAGTCCACCCACCAATGCCGCGCTAACCAGCGGATGATCGACCAAGCACAACAATATGCCGTCGGTGTTCGGTGGCAAGCTCCGCAGCGCGGCGCGAATGGAACTAAGTTGACCTAGCTGCCAATCAGAATTGATTACGATCTCGGCGGGAGGCAGCGCGACCGCTTGCGTAATTGGCCCGGCGTCGGGACCGATAACGATTCTTCTCACGGAGATTCGCGGATGCACGGTAACGGCTAACAAATGTTCGAGAAACGATTTTCCGCGATACTGCAGCAGCGCTTTCGGAGAACCCATGCGGCTGGATTGCCCGCCGGACAGAATCACGGCCGCAAGATGTTCCATCCCTCACCCGGCGCCCTCACACGGCGATCGATGCCGCGCGCGCTGCGATTTTTTTGTGCAGATCAACGCCAGCGTTGCGACGCACGGCGATCAATTCAGCAAGAATGCTGACGGCGATTTCCTCGGGCGAGAGCGCTCCGATGTTCAGTCCGATGGGGGCGTAAACATCCGCAAACTCTTCGGGACGATAGCCTTCTCGCTCCAGCGCCTGATAAACAGAGAGAACTTTGCGCTTGCTGCCGATCATGCCGACGTATCGCGCGGCGGTGCGCACGGCCCATGCCAACACCCGCATATCGTCGCGATGGCCGCGCGTGGCGATCACCAGATAGCTGGAGCTATTGGGCACGAGCGATTGGAAGGCGTCCTCGTAGCTGGTGAAAATCTGCCTGGCCATCGGAAAACGTTCGCGATTGGCAAAGCTGTCTCGGTCGTCGACGACGCTGACGCCAAACCCAGCGGCGTCCGCGGATTTGGCCAGCGCAAGCGAAATATGCCCCGCGCCGAAGAGATAAACCATGGGCTGCGGTAGGATCGGTTCAACGAAAACTTCGAGCGTGCCACCGCAGATCAGTCCGCTGTCGTAGGAAGCCTCATTGTTCAGGTTGAACGTCATCTTGCGCGGCGTTTCCTTTTCCATCACTTCTTTGGCCGCGGCCCACACGTCCGCCTCAACACAACCGCCTCCGATGGTTCCCAGGATGGACCCATCTTCGAGGACCAGCATGCGCGAACTATCGTAGCTGGGAATCGAGCCGTTGGTGTGCACGATGGTGGCGAGCGCGCCGCGCAGGCCGGCGTTCCGCAGCTTCACGACTTCTTCAAACAGATCCACAAAGAGCCTCTTTTGCCCGACGTTGTCAGCCAACATCGTCAGACTACGTCGCAGCTTTCGACGTGTCAACGGAAACGGCTTTTCTGCCAGCGAAACCTTGGAACGTAGCGTCCAACCGTAAGTTGTTCTTTTTACAAACTTTACCAGAGTTACTCAGACGACCCCACCCCCCGGGGGTGTCATGGAACGTTTTCATTCTATTTGGGTTAGGTGCAATTTTCGTGGATCGTTTTGATTTTGTTGGGGTTATAGGGGAACCCGAATTCTTACTGAAAGACTTCCTTTGCGCGAGAATTTGGCTAGCGATACTGGAGGGTACCCCCGGTGTTTTTGGCAAAGAGTGCGCAGTGGTAAGAAAAGAAAAGGGATGCGGGAAATTGTTAATGGCAAAACGTTTGTAAGTTATTGAAAATACGAGATCGCGTTTTTCCACGGAGACTAGGAGGCGAGGTAATGAGGTAACGAAGTAATGAGAACGCGGGGACGAGAAATGGTTTGTGTGGGATGGTGAGCTGCTACGCGGAGGGCGGGGAGTTGGCCCTTCCTGCGTTAGGGTAAACATTGCCCATATTAGCGCGGGGGAAAATACTTTGTCAATAGCTAACTTATAGGTACTGCATTCGAATGGCTTGCGCTGCAAGGAGAAGAGCGGCCCACCCTTTCATACGAAAGGCAAGGTCACCCGAGAAGGTTTCTGGCCGCTTAAGGGTCGCCCACCCGCCTAGTGATTACAAATGGCTTCGTACATAGCCATGGCACAAAGCATCACGGGCGAACTCGCAGTAAACAGTGCGTGGAAGCTCAACCCAGCTACGGCTCCAAGAGCCATATCGGCGAGCGATCCCGGTTCAGGATATGCTACGGACTCCGACGCCAGTAGTCTTTGAATCTCGCGGTGCGTTCTAAAAA
The DNA here is from genome assembly GCA_963798585.1 of uncultured Acidobacteriota bacterium. Classification (GTDB taxonomy): domain Bacteria; phylum Acidobacteriota; class Terriglobia; order Acidiferrales; family UBA7541; genus Acidiferrum. Next base: position 71,850 of record CAWCTJ010000022.1, on the reverse strand, counting down.
CTGTGTTCCAGATGCCGAGCAGTCCGAAAATTACTCCCCCGAGCAGAAAGCACGAAAGCGCGGGCAGGCGTTGCCAGCAATGCATGATTTCGCCCACCAAGCCGATTATGATAAATAGTAGTAGGATGGTATTACTGAGGAAATAATTAGTTCTGAAGGGCGAGCTGGCAATAAAGACGGATCCTCCAGTACGTTTTAGTATTGGGACCGACGAAAAAAGAGACATGTTCCTCCTTTTTTAGCAAGCTATTTTGGCTGTTACCCAAACTGCGAACCCACCGACAGCGAGATAGGGCAGGAACGGTGTGATGGCAAGCCCACCGCCCACGGTCGCGCCTAATCCCAGTCCAGTTACTACCCCTGTGGAACCGCCTGAAAGCACGCCCATCCCTAGACTAAGTGTACCTGTAATGCCCCCGGTCCATGATGCTAGAAAACATGCGTTTGCTTTGAGAGAGCTGGCGGGTGGCCCATGCTTTGCCGCCGGTTCTTGTGTCGCTCGTAATATTCCCATTGTAGAATATTACCTCAAAGTGATAATGGAGCAGCATCCTGGGTGGCCTACCCTTTGCGCGTTTTGCAAAGGGTGGGCCGCTCGGCGCGCTCGCCATGCCTAAAGGTCTGAAACGTATCACCGGTTTTGGCCACCTGCATTTCATCACATTTTGCTGTTATCAGCGTAGAGCTTTGCTGGGCAGCGTGCGCGCGAGAAATGTGGCGGTGCAGATCCTGCGCGAAGTTCGCGCACGGTACGGGTTCGCGCTGATCGGCTATGTGATTATGCCCGAACATATGCACTTGCTGATCAGTGAGTGCGGCCCCGGAACGCCGGCGAAGGTCATTCAGGTATTCAAGCAGCGAGTTTCGCGACGGATGCGCGGCAGAAAGCGCACGCCAAAAGGGCAGATGGCGCTGGCGTTTCGTGCGGATCACGATGGATTGCGGCGATTCTGGCAGCGACGCTACTTTGATTTGAACATCTACTCTCGCGCGAAGGTTCCAGAGAAGCTGCATTACATGCATGCGAATCCGCTGAAGGCAAAGTTGGTGCGGCATCCGGGAGACTGGCCGTGGAGCAGTTGGTGTTACTACTACAGAGGCGAAGGGCTGTTGGAGATGGATCCGTGGGCAGGGGAATGCGAGGCTGGCGCAGAGGGGCCCACCCTTTGCAAAAGGCGCAAAGGGTAGGCCACCCAAGAGGGTTTTTAGCGCGTTAAGGGTGACCCACCCGCCATCTGAATTTACTTTGGGGCTGTCTTTGAGGCTTGCCTGGCTCGAATCGCTCGGGCCAGCGCTTCGAGTTTTGCCGCTTCTTCTTTGCGGTTGTTTTTTCGAAGCAAAACTGCGTAGTGTTCGAGACTGTCAGCGACAGCGGGGTGGTCAGGCCCTAGGGCCTTTTCCCGGATTGCTAGGGCGTGCTTGTAGAGTTCTTCTGCTTCAAGGTATTTGCCCTGCGCCTGCTCGAGGTCCCCGAGGTTGATTAGGATCTCGGCCACATCAGGGTGATCAACCCCAAAGGCCTTTTCCCGAATCGTGAGCGCACGCCTATAAAGTAGGTCCGCTTCAGCGTACTTGCCCTGGAATCTGTACAGAGTCGCTAGGTTGTTCAAACTCTGGCTCACATCAGGGTGGTCAGGCCCCAAGGTCTCTTCCCGGATTGCCAGCGCGCGCTTGCAAAGCGGTTCCGCTGCTGCGAACTTGCCCTCATAAATGTAAAGCGTAGCGAGATTGTTGAGACCCAGGGCCACATCAGGTGTGTTCGGCCCTAGAGCCTTTTCCCAGATCGCCAGCGCGCGCTTGCTGAGTGGCTCCGCCTCAGCGTACTTTTGTTGATCCGTGTATAGCTCTGCGAGATTGTTGAGACTCTCGGCCACATCAGGGTGATCAGGCCCCAAGGCCTTTTCCCGGATTGCGACCGCACGCTGATAGAGTGGCTCCGCTTCAGTGTATTTGCCCTGGGCGGTGTACAGAGTCGCTAGGTTGTTCAGACTCTTGCCCACAGCGGGGTGGTCAGACCCTGAAGCTTTTTCCCGGATCGCCAGCGCGCGCTTGTAAAGCGGCTCCGCTTCAACGTACTTGCCCTGAGCCTGGTACAGCCCAGCGAGATTATTGAGGACGTTGGCCAAATCAGGATCATCGGGCGCCGAGGCTTTTTCCCTCAGCGAAAGCGCGCGCTGGAGGAGTGGCTCCGCTTGAGCGTACTTGCCTTGGTCATAGAACAGCATTGCTAGATTGTTGAGGCTCTGGCCCACAAACGTGTTGTCTTTGCCCAGAACCTTCTCACGGATCGCCAACGAGCGCATGTAGAGCGGTTCCGCTTCAGCATACTTGCCTTGGGCCTGGTACAGCACAGCAAGGTGGTTGAGGCTCAGAGCCGCCGCTGGGCTCTCTGGCCCAAAAGCCGTCTCCCAGATTGCCAGCGAACGTCTGTAAACTGGCTCGGCCTCCGAGTATTTCCCTTCGCCTTCATAGATCTGCCCTAAGATATCCAAGCAGGAGCCAATTACCCTATCCTCTTTGCCGAGACTCTTCTCCCGTATGGCCACGAGCCGAATGGCTAGTGGTTCGGCTTGCGCATATTTACCGTCTTGAAAATAGACTTCGATCAGAGCATTGAGATTCTCCGCCACCCGCGAATCATTGGGATCGAATTTGTCTGCTTCCACTAACGCAGCTCTTAAGTTTTTTTCTGCATCGTCATAGTGGCCCGCAATGCCGGCACTAAGTCCCGCCGCCATGAGGCTGTCCCAGTCTGGCTTTTGCGGAGCAGCAAGTGCCGTGAGCGATTCGAGTGCAAACACCAGTGAGCACGCCATCACACTTCGAGAAATCTTGGTCGGCATCAAGGTACCCACCGCATTCTCTAGAGTGCGTCCAAGTCTAGGGATGCTTTGCATGCAGGTTCTCCATCATTTCGTGGTAGACGCCGTCGACCAGTTCACCTTCCCCGATAGCCTATAGCCACGCTATCGAGCCTAGTCGCAAGTAGGGATCACGCGGAAATGCACGTTGCTCAAAAGCTCGCCGTCGGGTGTTACGACGCGAACTTCGCCGGTGACGGCCCCGAGTGGTACGGTGGCCCTGATAAGCGTCGGTGAGACGACGGTGAACCGGGCATGAGCGCCATTGAAGCTGACTCTAGTTGCGCCGGTAAGATTCGTTCCGAGAATAAGGATGTCGTGCCCCACTTTGTCTGCGGTTGGCACGGTTTCCACGAAGGGACGGAGGCCCACAGACACGCGGAAAATGGTGCCATCGCCGTCGGAGCCCGCTGCCGAGGTTGTCCCGTATAGGACCCCATTCGTGGCCTGCCCCATCGGGCCGATAGGATTCGCGCCGTCCGCACTGTCAAAACTATGGAGCGTGGTCAGCGAACCCGCTCTTGTGATCTTAAAAACTGTGCCATCGTTCTGCAGGGTGGCCCCGCCATAAAACGTTGTCCCGTAGAGATGCTTGTCCGAGCCGAGCAAAAGACCGGCCCGGGGAGAGGATCCGTCAGCGCAATCGCTCTGGGCACAAAAGCTATAAAGCGTGGTCACGTCGCCCCTGGGAGTGAGCTTGAAAACGGCGCCAGCTCCGTAAGCCCCACCACTAAACGTCGTGCCGAAAAAGTTCTCGTCCTCTCCCAGCGTGAGCCAAAGCGGATTGTAGCCACCCGCGCAGGTACTCTGGGCGCAAAAACTGTAGAGCGTAGTCAGCTCGCCCGTTGGGGTGATTCGGTAAATCGTGCCAACGTTGTCGGTTCCCCCCTGCCACGTGCCGCCGTAAAAGTTCCCATCCCAACCCTGCGCCACTCCGTCGTAGGCTATAGCACCGTCGCTGCAGTTCGTCTGGCTGCAGAAGTTGTGAAGGGTGGTGAAAGCACCGCCAGGAGTGATCTTGAATATGGTGCCGCAACCATAGCCGGAACAGGCGGCGAGGTTGCCGCCCGCAGCGGCTGTCCCAAAGAAGCTACCGTCCGTGCCCTGAACTAAAAAGGAGTTAGGATAATTGCCATCGGTGAGGTCGAAGCTATGTAGGGTCGTCAGCGCGCCCGCTCCCGTGATCTTGAAGACTGTGCCAAAGCCGTAGGCTCCGCCTCCGGTTGTCAGTCCGTAGTAGTCGCCGTCCCGGCCCAACACGACTCCAGGAGCCGGGCCACTCCCATCGGCGCAACCCGGCAAGGCACAGAAGTTGTAGAGGACGGTAAGTGCGCCGTCAGGAGTCATTTTGAACGCCGTGCCGTTGCCGTTTGCCCCTCCAAATGGCGCCGTACCGTAGAGGTTCCCGTCGGTGCCCTGGACGAGAGGCTTGAGGTCGGGAGTGGCCCCGTTCGTCCCGTCGAAATTTACAAGCGTTTTGAAGGCCGCCTCTGGTGTTTGGGCGCGAACAGGGTTGAGCGCTGGTTGGTATGCTGGACCGACGGCTATGGCGGCAAAAATTGCCACGGCCAAAGTTGCAATCAAAAAAAAGTGTTTGTTCACGTTTGTTCCTCCAGATTATTGGAAATCCTAAATGCAACTGCAGGATCAATCCGCGGGAAGCATTCGTTACAAATCTCTGGGGGGCCGTCTTTTCACTTGCAATTGGAGTAGGGTAATTTCCGCGGCGTTTCAAGCGACTTCCGATTCATACTATGCTTCCGTAAGCTATTTATCAACATCCCTGGTACACCGTAACAGCCGAGTAATTGGCGGCAAGCGACACGTGCCCGGCTTCAAAAGAAATTACGACCGTAGCGAAACTGCCGCGTAACCGCGGTTGCCGCGAACTCATGATGCCCGGCCGTCTGTGCCACTAGTGGGCGGCCGGGGTGCTGTCGCGGGGCCCAGTGGATGGCGTTGGGAAGAGGGCGTTTACGAAACTGATTTGGTAGACGGTTCGGAGACTCCGAGGGAAGGCACCGGCCTCGGAAGGCCGCCGCTACAGGAAATGCTACTGCGCCACGGGAAATGTTAGCGGAGGATGTCTTCTAGGGTGACGCGGGCGTCGGTTTTGGCGTCGCGGTATTTTACGATTACGGCGCATTGCAGGCTTAGGTTCCATTTGGCGGCGGGTTCGGTGGCTAGGGCGCGGTTGCCGGGGACTACGATGGCGCCTTCGGGGATGATCAGTGGGACGTTTTCGGCGGCGGTGTAGATTTTGTCGCGGACGATGTCGTAGACGGGGATGGAGCGGTTGAGGATGGTGCCGGTGCCGAGGACGGCGCGTTGTTTGACGATGGTGCCTTCGTAGACGCCGGAGTTGCCGCCGACCATTACGTGGTCTTCGATGATTACAGGCAGGGCGCCGACGGGTTCGAGGACCCCGCCGATTTGCGCGGCGGCGGAGATGTGGCAGTTTTTGCCGATTTGCGCGCAGGAGCCGATCAGGGCGTGAGAGTCGATCATGGTGTTTTCGTCGACGTAGGCGCCGACGTTGATGAACATCGGGCGGCATGCAGATTACGCCGCGCGCGATGTAGCTGGCGTCGCGGATGCTGGAGCCGCCGGGGACGATGCGGATGTCGTCGGCAGGCGGTGATTGCGCGCGGGGGATAGGTGGACTTGTCGAAGAACGGTTGTTTCGTCGCGTCTAGAGACATGTCCACGATTTGGCCCATGCGGAAGCCGAGGAGGATGCCTTTCTTTACCCACGGTTCGGCGCGCCAGCCGCCGGGGCGCTGGGATCGGGATCGGCGGCGCGAATTTCTCCGCGATTCAAAGCTTCTTTGAATTGCTGAAAGAGCGCGAAGTGCTCTTCGGCGTAGGTTGCGGGCGGATGGTCGAAGAGATTTTCAATTTGCGTATGCAACTTTTTTTCTCTCGCTCGGTATTCTCTCGCTGGGAGTTCTTTCGATTGGCGCTGTTCCGTTTACGGAGCTTCCTACCGACGTAAGCTCGCTTTCTTCGCCGCGTGCTTGACAGGAATCCAGCAGTTGTAGCGATTCGAGTACGGCGTGGATGCGCGCCAGGTTGGCGGGTTGCGGCTCGACTAGCGGCAGGCGCCACGACGGTTCCAGCAGACCCATTTCCGCCATAGCGGCTTTTACCGGGACCGGGATTGGATTCGACAAAATTTATTTCCATCAGCGGATGATAGCGGCGATGCATCTCGCGAGCCTCGGCGAATTCGGCCGGCGAGTGCTAGCCGCACCATCTCGGACATTTCGCGCAGGAATTTCGTTGGAGACCACGGAGATTACGCCGCGGCCGCCGAGGGCGATTAGCGGCAGGGTGATGGCGTCGTCGCCGGAGAGGACGGTGAAATTGTCGGGAACTTGATTCAGGATCGCGGCCATTTGGGAAATGTTTCCGGAGGCTTCCTTGATGCCGATGATGTTGGGAATTTGCGCCAGGCGGGCGACGGTGGCGGGCTCGATGTTGACGCCGGTGCGGCCTTGCACGCTGTAGAGAATTATCGGAAGGGAGATGGACTGCGGCGATCGCTTTGAAATGTTGGTAGAGGCCTTCTTGCGTGGGCTTGTTGTAGTAGGGAGTGACGGAGAGGATGCCGTCAACGCCGAGGACGGCGAGTTCGCGGGCCAAGGCAATTACTTCGGCGGTGTTGTAGCCGCCGGCGCCGCCGAGAACGGGGACTTTGCCGCAGCTTCTTCTACCGTGATTGCGACGACGCGGAGATGTTCTGCGTGGGTTAGCGTGGGGCTTTCGCCGGTGGTGCCGCAGGGGACCAGGAAATCGACGCCAGCGTGAGATTTGGCGCTTGACCAGATTGCGCAGTGTGGGTTCATCCAGCGCTGCCGTCCTGGCGGAATGGAGTTACTAGCGCGGTGCCTGTGCCGGTGAACATTTTTTCTCTCCTTCGTGATGCATTTCCTTCCCAGGTGGTGACTGGCGCTATCTGCGCTAGTTCAATTCATCCAGGATGTTGCGAAATTCGTGTACGCCCTTTTTCCGGTGAGCCATTGCGCGGCGCGCAGTGCACCGCGGGCGAAACCTTCGCGGCTGCGCGCGGTGTGGCGCAGGGTGATGGTGTCGGCCGGAGAGTCGAAGCCGATTTCGTGGGTTCCGGGATGCGCGCCGGCGCGGTTGGAGGAAAGCGTCAGCGTGCGGGTGTAGCCGCTTTTGCGAATTTCTTGCGCGAGAGCGTTCAAGGTGCCGCTGGGCGCATCTTTTTTTGCGGAGTGGTGAATTTCCCAGCCCCAAGCTTCGTAGTCGGGATGTTTGGCGAAGCGATGCGGCGTGGCGGCTACGGCTTGCAAGAAAACATTTACGCCCACGGAAAAATTTGCGCTGCAGACGAGCGCAGTGTTTGCCGCGATGACGGCGGCGCGGACTTGGGGAAGATGATCGCAGCCAGCCGGTGGTGCCGCAAACGGTGTTGACGCCGAGCGACGCCAGACGTTGCAAGGTTGTCGGGAGCCGCAGCTGGGCGTGGTGAATTCCACAGCGATGCGGGCGCCGTTCGAGGTGTCGCTGGAGAGTTCGCTGAATATTGGCGCCGGTGAATTTTGCTTGCACGACGAAGCCGTACTCGGGCGCCAGCTGTTCCATCAGCTGACCCATTTTGCCGAAGCCGACGATGGCCAGGGCTTCATTCACGCGGGCTCATTCGACTCCAGTACGATTCCGGTGAGACCAGTGATGACAGTTGGCGGACCATTTGCGCGTAGATGTTTATGGCGTCGAGCAAATCTTGTTTGGCGATGTGCTCGTCGGAGGTGTGGGCCACATGGATGGTGCCGGGACCGATCAGAAATGGCTGGCCCCACGAGCCATCGAAGACCGGAATATCGGTGGTGAAAGCGACGACCGTGGTGGCGAAGCCATCGAGCGCTCTGCAGATGCACGGCTTTGCTGTAATGCACTTCGCGGGCTTCCGACGCGGCCCGCCGCGCAGGCGCTGCGACTTTTCGCGGATGGAAGTCGGGATCGCCGACGGTGCGGAACATCATTTCGGCGCGGGCCTCGTCGGCGATGACGTTGGGCGCACGGCCGCCGGAGATTGTGCCGACGTTCAGGGTAGCCGGGCCGAGAATCGGATCGTGCGGAAGGCGGAATTCGCGGATATCTTGCAAGACGTCGAGCAGGGCGTGAATTGCGGAGTGGCCCAGTTCCGGATAGGCGGAATGCGCCAGTTTTCCGCGGGCGATCACCTCGTAGCGCAACGCGCCTTTGGAGCCCAGCGCCAGGAGATTTTCCGTGGGCTCGCCGTTGATCAAGTATTGCGAGCCGCGCGGAGCGCTGGCGGCGGCCAGGGCGCCCGCGGAATCGCGTTCTTCGCCAACGACGAAAAGCAGAGCGAAATTGCGGATGTTTTCGGCGAGCAGGGTTTCCGCGGCCGCGATCATGGCGGCGATAATGCCTTTGGCGTCGCAGGCACCGCGTCCGTGAATATAAGTTTCGTTTTCGGAGGAAGGGAAGAACGGTGGAACGGTGTCCATGTGGGTGGAAAGAGTTACGACTGGCGTCGCCAAACGTGAGCAGGATATTGTCGCGAGCGTGCGCGGCCGGCATGCGTTCGAGGCGGCCGTTGCGCTGCGTGGCGAGTGCGCGGAGGTGGGCGAAGAGATAGTCCGCGACCGGAGCTTCCCGGCCGGTGGTCGAGTCAAGATCGACAAGTGCGCGCGTTAGAGCGAAAACATTCATAAGATTAAGTTTTCTTGGAAGCGAAAAGAAAGGAAGGACGCGCGAAGATAGAACGCGGCTGCTGCCTCTCGATAGCGCTCCATCCCGAGTATCGGCCCGTGAGACGGGCGATGGCGGGATGACAGTGGACAGGTCTTAGGCCTGAACCCCAACCGCAGCGATTTCAGCTAACGCTGCGACTTCGGCGGACAGCTACAACAAGAAAGCCCCTTTTGCACGGCACTCCGAAGCGAATCGGAACTACGTAACGTGCTACTCATGGCGTCCGCACCTCTACCAAGTACTTTTTGAGGGTATAGGATACGAGTACGCGCTGTCAACGGATGCAAGGTAGAGCTGCTTGTATGTGGAACCCGCGACAACTGTGCTATATCTGTGAGCGGCGGGATAGAACAGCAGGCCTCGGAGCGGCATCGGGTATGCGAAAAGGAAATCGCAACTACAACGTGCTGTTGATTGTTTTTTTGTTGGCTTGCTTTGGGCAAGTTTCCAAATGTGCGGCGCAGCAAGACGAAGAGCTGGCGCGTTTGGAAAAAGCCTTCGCGAATCCGCCGGACGATTGCCGCATTATGATGCGGTGGTGGTGGTTTGGCCCGGCGGTGACGAAGCCTGAGTTGCAGCGAGAGTTGGAACAGATGAAGGCGCTGGGCATTGGCGGGGTGGAGATCGCGACGCTGTATCCGCTGGCGCTGGATGATCCGAAGACCGGCTTCCACAATCAGGCATTTCTCTCCGACGAACACATTGAGGCAATTCGCTTTGCTGCCGCTACGGCTCGGAAACTTGGTTTGCGCGTGGATATTACTTTGGGGAGCGGGTGGCCGTTTGGCGGGCCGCACATACCTGTGACGCAGGCGGCGGGCGCGTTACGCGTGGAAACGGTGGCGGTGGGTGCGGGTGCGGAGACGATTGCGGTGCCAGACATTGGCGCGGGTGAAGAGTTGATTGCGGTGTTTCTGGCTCCTGCGATAGGGGAGCGGGTTTCGTTGGCGGAAGCGAAACAAGTTTCGCCGATCGTGAAGAATGGGCGGCTGGAGATTGCTCCGCCTCTGCAAGACGCGATGCGCGCAATCTTTTTTATCTCCAGCCGCACCGGAATGATCGTGAAACGCCCGGCGATTGGTGCCGAAGGATTCGTGCTGGATCATTATGATCAGGAGGCGATTGAGACGCATCTGCATGCCGTGGGAGATCGGCTTATCGAAGCCTTTGGCGACCAGCCTCCGTATGCCGTGTTCAGCGATAGCTTGGAGGACTACGGCTCCGATTGGACGGCCGATCTGCTGGGCAGTTTCGCGTCGGCGAGGGTATGACCTGACGCCGTATTTGCCGGCGCTGATTGGCGATGTCGGCCCCACGACAGCCGCGATTCGCCATGATTGGGGAAGAACGCTTACCGAATTCGCGAACGAAAGTTTTCTCGAGCCGCTGCATGCCTGGGCGCAACAGCACCACACGCTTCTGCGGTCGCAGACCTATGGGTTTCCTCCCGTCACTCTTTCCAGTAATCAATACGAAGACCTGCCGGAAGGCGAAGGCAAGTCAACATTGATGATGTGGCGCGAATTCTCTGACACGCGGTGGGCTGCATCGGCGGGGCATCTTTTCAGCCGGCCGGTGATTTCATCCGAGACCTGGACGTGGCTGCACTCGCCGGCGTTTCGCGCCACGCCGCTGGATATGAAGGCGGAAGCAGATCTGCATTTTCTGCAAGGCATCAATCAACTCGTGGGCCACGGTTGGCCGTATTCGCCCGCGGAGGCGGGGAGCCAGGATGGCGGATGTACGCGGCGGCTGCACTGAACGCGCACAACCCCTGGTCGTTTCATGCCCGACCTGGCGAACTATCTGCAACGCGTGAGCTTTGCGCTGAGGCAGGGAAAGCCCGCGAACGATGTGGCTTTGCTGCTGCCCAATGACGATGTGTGGTCAACATTTGCTGTAAGAAGCGATTCGACCAAACCGGTGATTTCGGGAAGCGGCTTTAACACTGAAGGATCGAATTTCAGCATGGATGAGTCCATGGGCAATGCGGTGGTTAACACCGCGATTCAACAGGTGCTGGACTCCGGATTGAATGTGGACTTTATCGACGCGGATGCAATTGATGCGGTGGGCATTCCGTACGCCGCGTTGATTCTGCCCGGCGTTGACCGGCTACCGGTTAAGACTTACGAGAAAATTGAAGAATATGCGCAGCATGGAGGCGTGGTGATTGCTGCGCATGGTTTGCCGTCCACGGCGCCAGGCTTTCTGGATGCGGAATCCGATGGGAAGAAAATTAGAGAGATTTCGCAACGGTTGTTCAGCGCGAGCGACGCTGCGGGACATTTTGTCCCTGATGAGAACAACTGGGGGCCGCGCTTACGACGAAGATCGCTCCAGATGTGGAGTTTTCTCCCAAGACGCCGCGAATCGGGTTCATCCATCGAAAGCTGGCTAGCGGAGATTTGTACTTCATTGCGAATACCAGCAATCAAGCGCAGCGCGTACAGGCGACATTTCGCCATGCTACAAAATTCGCGGAATGGTGGGATCCGTTTACGGGCGCGGTGTCTCGGGTAGAGAGGGTCGCTCCGTTGCGGCTCGATTTGCAGCCGTACGAGGCACGGTTGATCTTGCTCACGGATTCGGCGACACAGCGTGGGAAAGCGCAGCTGACGGTAGTTGCTCGCGCAAAGTCAATCGACCTGGCGACGGATTGGAAGGTAACGTTTGGCGAGCCGGGACAGAGTATTCCTATGACCACGCTGCACTCCTGGAGCGATGAGCCGGGGCTCAAGTACTATTCCGGCGAAGCTAGCTATTTAAAAGCGTTCGAGCTTCCGGCTTCGGATCTGATGGCCGGAATTAAAGCGGTCCTCGATTTTGGAGAGGGTACACCGATTCAGGAGCCTACGACGCTGCCGCAATTTAACATGAGGGCGTATCTTGAGGGGCCAGTGCGCGAAGCCGCGGAGGTGTATGTCAACGGTGAGTTGGCGGGATTTGTGTGGCATCCGCCGTATACGCTCGATGTGACGCGGTTCCTGAAGGTCGGGGAAAATGTGCTGCGCATCGTGGTGGGGAATACGGCGATCAACTCGATGGCAGGGCGCGTGCTTCCGTCATACCGATTGCTCAATCAGAGATATGGTGAACGATTTGTGCCGCAGGACATGGGGAATTTGGAGTCGCTGCCGTCTGGAATTTTGGGAGGGGTAAGGCTGGAGTTAGAGCGGATGAGTGAGGCTTCGCAGTGATCCGACCCAGCACGAGAACGTTGCGAATCTGGCGTCTACCGCATCGCTCAGGGGTTAAAACCCCTGGATTCCATGAGCTTATTCGGCACGGCTAAAGCCGTGCCCTCCCGAGACAATTTTTAGAGGCCGGTAGCGAGTTGTGCTACGCCTGAACGGGAGACGGTGACGTCATCGTCGGATTTGCCGCCGCTGAATGCGGCGATCAAGTAGCCGTTCTTGCCGCGGATGATTACGCCGCCATTCCATCCGATATTCGCCGGTCATCGGCGGGCGAACATGGCTGCCGCTGTCTTTGAGAGTGTCCGCCATCTCCGCGGCTTTGGCGTAGGCGATGCCCAGCAGGTTGGCGCCCTTTGTCGGTCGCCGAAGGTTCGTCCCTCATTCTGCCGACCACAATCATTTTTGAATCCAGGACTGAATGCTATCGCCTTCGAAGTACGCCACCACTGCGACGCCGCCGATGCCGAGTTCGCCTGCGCGCTTCCGCATGGCGAGCAGGGCCGAGTCCGCCAAACTATCGAAACTGCTTGACTGCGGGCGCATTGTGCCCGAAAGCTGGATCCATCTCCGCGATGTCGACACGATAGCTGACCGAAGCAGCGGTCGGAAAATCAGCGGGAACTTTCTGCGTCACGCGGCCTGTGGCGGCCCACTCCGTGCCGCGCTGGAATATGGTTATGAATCCGACGCAGCTTAAAGCCGCAACGTCATGTCCCATGGTGGTGTGAAAAACTCTACCCTTGCCGTAATTCACGACCATGAGCATCGGTTCGTCACGTCCGGTGCCTTTGTTCTGCGGGTCAGAATGAGCGGTTGCCAGCACGGTCATATTTTCGCCGGGACCGCGGAGGGTGGCGTAGAGTTCATCGGAGGCGTGCATCCAGACGTGCGGCAACCCCTTCATGATCGGATGTTCGGGCGCCCGGGTTTCCACCTGGAAGGGACGACGATCTCCGTGCGAGCCGCTGGGCCCGGGGGAGTTGTCGGAGACGAGTTTGCCATCCTTGAAATACCAAAGAGGGCCAGACTTTTCCGAACGACCTCTCCAACCGCCGATGCCGGTCATGCGATTGAATTCATGCCAATCGGGGAAGGCATTATCCGCGGCGTGGACCACGACGAGTCCTCCACCATTGTTTACAAACTGCTCGAGCTGCGCGCGCAGGTCAGCCGGCCAGTCTGGAGCGTCGTAATTTAAAACGATGGCCTGATAGCTGCTGAAATCGGGTTTGAAGTTGCTGAAGTCTTCACCAAAGCGGGGAGCGGTGGCGACGGTGACTTGGAATAAACCGGTGTCCTCCAGTTCCTTTTTCATTACGGCGGAGGTTAGTTGCCAGACGTGGTAGGGGCCACCACTCTCTCCGTCAAGAAGGAGCAACCGTATGGGGGCGGTTTTCGGAGGAGTGGGCGCCGCGTAAAGCGCGTTACTCAAGAGAGTTGCCAAGAGAATGGCGAAGACGAATCGTTTCATGCTAGCTCCTCAACTCTAGAAGGTTGCACGCGCGGTCGGGACTTGGCAAACACAAACAGGCAGTCCCGATCAGCGCACTTTCGTAGCGCAGGATTTAGCCGCGCGCTCAGTCCAGATAAAATACTTCCTGCATCATGGCGAATTTCTCACCGGGTTTCAGGCCGGGCACCGGTTCAAAGAGCACGGCCATCTCTTGCTGCCATTTCAGGTTTGTTGCGTCTTGATCGAGCGAGCGCCATGCGGCGGCAAAATCATCGACGTGCATAAACAGGAACAGATCCTGTTCTCTTCGGAAAATTGAGTATTGTGAAATGCCGACTTCTTTCAATTTCTTCAGCAGAGCAGGCCAGACGTTTTTGTGGGCAGCGTCGTAGGCTTGCTCCTTGCCAGGTTTTATTCGTAGGCGAAATGCGACTCGGGCCATGGGAAGCTCCTAAGGCTCATCAGTGTAATGGGCGGAGTCGTCTTTAGCTGCGAAATTTTATTGGCTGAAGCGAGTGTGAGCGGCGGAATGAGGGCGGCGCATTGACACGCAGGATGGCATGCCACTACAGTGCGCGATGCCAGCGCGAGAATGGTCGCGACGAGTCTCTCCGCATGGAGAATCCGTGATGAGAAAATTCGGGAAGAGCGTTAGAAATGTGCGGAGGACCGTGAAACTGTTGGCAGCGTGCGTTGCGTTGTTCGCATGCACAGCATCGGCACAATCGACGAAGCCCGTGAAGCTCGAATGCGAGTCGCTCGTCACGCCGCTGGGGATGGATGCCGCACAACCACGGTTTTCTTGGCAAATGCAAGATGCACGCGCGGGCGCCAGGCAGACCGCGTATCAAATTCAGGTTGCCTCGGCGGCGGAGATACTGGCCGGCGGCAAAGGCGATGTATGGGATAGCGGCCGCGTGGAATCTGACAATTCCCAGGGTGTGCCCTACGGAGGCCCCGCGCTCGAATCGAGCAAACGTTATTACTGGCGAGTTTTGACATGGGATCAAGACGGCAAGGCGTCCGCTGCGAGTGCGCCGAGTTGGTGGGAAACTGGGCTTTTGAAGCAGGAAAACTGGAAGGCCAAGTGGATCGGTTATGAAGAACCCGAACTCCGGCGAGTGAGGGAATCAGGAGCACTATGGATTACGAACGCCGATACGGAAGCGCCGAAGGAAGGGAGCGAAAACGAAACATGAATTTCGATTCCATTTCGAGCTGACCAAGGCCGGTGCAGCGCGCGGTCTTGTATGTGACTGGACGAGAATTCGGCGGGTGCGTGGATTAATGGAAAGCAAGTGCTGCAGTCGGAGCCGGTGCCTCCGTGGCGTCAAATGCCATGGAAGACGTACGCGATCCGTGACGTTTCGAGCAGCGTTGCACGCGGGGCAGAACGTATTGGCGATAGAGGTCGTTCATTCGCCAGGCCGCCTGGCGAGCAATTCGAGCCAAACGCCGATGAACGCGGTGCTGTACGTGGAGGCAACTGATGGCACGGTGGAGCTATTCAAGAGCACGCCGGATGGCTGGCGAGCGGCGTTGAACGCCAGCGGAAATTGGCAAGCTCCGGAGTTCAACGATTCTTCGTGGAAAGCGGCGCATTCGGTTTGTTCCGCCGAGCTCCGAGTCCGGAATCCGCAGAACTGGGGAATCCGTGGCCGACAGGAGCCGTAAAATCTCTTCGCCGAACATTTGAAGTCACGAAGCCGGTGGCCTCCGCGCGCATTTATGCCACCGCGCTGGGCGCGTACAAACTTTCGATGAACGGGCAAAGCGTGGGCGACGAAATTCTGGCGCCGGGATGGACGGACTTCCGCGAGCACGTTGTTTACCAGGCGTATGACGTGACCGCGGATGTGAAGCCGGGGAAAAACGCCATTGGCCGCGCTGCTTGCTCCGGGCTGGTATTCGACGCCGCTGCAGTGGTCCCGGCAGGGATATAACTATGGAACAACGCCTCCGGCACTGCGGGCGCAAATGAGGATTGAATATCAGGACGGATCCGTGGACTGGATCCTGACGGACGAAAAGTGGAAGAGCGGACATCTCACCCATTCTCAGCGCGGAAATTTACGATGGAGAAACGTACGATGCCCGCAGGGTGCAATCGAACTGGGACACCGCGGCATTCGACGACAGCCATTGGCAAGCCGCGGAAGATAATTCAACCAAACGAATCGCAAATCGTTTGGCAATATTTTCAGCCGATTCGCGCTGAAAAAACGCTTGAGGCGAAGGATGGTGACGAACCCGTCCGCGGGCGTGTACATTTTCGATTTCGGGCAGAATCTTTCCGGTGTAGCGCGGATTCGCGCGCATGGCCCGGCAGGCACGGATGTGAAATTGAGATTTGCGGAAGTTTTGAATCCGGACGGCTCACTCTATACGGATAACCTGCGGACCGCGAAAGCCACGGACCATTTCATTCTGGCGGGACAAGGGAACCGAAGAGTTTCAGCCCACTTTTACGTTTCACGGATTCCGTTATGTGGAAGTTTCTGGATTGAAGCAGCGCCGCAGCTCGAGGATGTGAAAGCCGTTGTTTTTCATACCGATGCTCCATTCACCGCGACACTGAAAACCGGCAGCGCCATGCTCAATCAGCTGTGGAGCAATATTCTTTGGGGGCAGCGCTCGAACTTCGTGGGCGTTCCGACGGATTGCCCGCAGCGCGACGAACGCCTGGGATGGGCCGCCGACGCGCAGGTGTTTTGGCGCACGGCCACGTACAACATGGACCTGGCAACTTTCTCGCGAAAATTCGCGAGCAGATTTGCAGGGGCACGCAGGTGGGCACGGACATGTATGGAATTTTCGCGCCCGGAACGGTGACTCAGAATCCCGGGTTACGGCACTGGCTGGAGCGATGCCGGCGTGATCATTCCATGGACGTCGTGGATTCAGACCGGCGACAAAGAAAGTCGATCGAAGAAAACTGGGCAGGCAATGGAGAAATACCTTGCGGCGATTCAAGCGTCAAACCCGGATTACCTGTGGAGGAAAAACTACGGCATTCCGTTTGGCGACTGGCTCTCCCCCGAAGGCGTGACTCCCGAAGACCTGATTGCCACGGCTTATTGGGCTTACGATGTGACGCTGATGAGCCAGATGGCTCACGGCGCTGGGAAAATCGGATGAAGAACGGAAATACGGGGAGCTGTTTGCAAATATTAAGGTGGCGTTCGACCAGGCTTTTGTTCGTGCCGATGGCTTCGTCGGCGGCGTGCCGCCGCGGCCGGTGTTCGCCTCAGGCACGTCAACGACACTGAGCGACAAGCCGGTGGAAACGCAAACGGGTTACGTGCTCGCGCTGCACATGAATTTGCTGCCCGATTCGCTTCGGAGCCTTGCCGCGAAACGATTGGTGGATCGCCTGGAGGCCAATCAATGGCGCCTGGGAACGGGATTCCTGGGCACTCCTTATTTGCTGGGCGCGTTGACGGATACGGGGCATGCCGATGTCGCCTATCGCCTGCTGCTGAGCACGGAATATCCGTCGTGGGGCTACCTGGTGGAACACGGCGCCACGACGATGTGGGAACGCTGGAATGGCGATCAAATGCGCGGCGACCCCAGCAATGAATTCCTACAACCACTATGCATACGGCGCGGTGGCGGACTGGATCTATCGGTATGCCGCGGGAATCGACACGGAGCCGGCCGATCCGGGATTTCATGCAATCCGTCTGCATCCGAATGTTCGATAAGCGCCTGGGGAGTTTGGACTTTTCGTACGAATCGCCCTACGGAACAATTCACTCCGCGTGGACGATTTCCGGAAACACAGCTACCTGGAGCTTGACGATTCCCGCAAATGCGACGGGGCACTTGCCCCTGACTGTAGAATCGTCACAATCCTACAAACTGGATGGGAAGCTTTTGCGCGATAGCAATAAATTGACCGCAGTTTCTGCCAGCGGGAATAGCTTCGAGTACGAGATTCCAGCAGGAACCTATCAATTTGAGGTTTCGCTGCCCTAATTCCGGAGAGAGGGTTAACGGATTGCTGTTGAACCCTGCGCCGGTTTTTCTATGCCCAAATAATTTCCGTATCCGACGACGACCGTGGAAGTCACCAGGATGAGAAGACTGGCGGCGACGAGCAATTTGGTACGAGTGCCTGCTCCTTTCCATTCCTTCAATGCGATGCCCCAAAGAGTGCTGAAAATAATGATGCTGGCCATGTGGAGCGTCCAGCTGGAGAATTTGTAGCGGCCCATTTGCGTCTCGCCCATGGTGTAGAAGAAAAACTGGAAGTACCAGGTGGTTCCGGCGAGCGCGGAAAAGAAATAGTTCGAGAGCATCGGCGCCGGAGAGGAATTTGGCGCTTCGATGAAGGCTTGCGCCGGCCATTTCCTCGGCGGGAGCGTCGGTTACATTTTCGAGGATAACTTTCTTCCGCGCGCGTGTGAACCGGGCCGCCGGCATCGGCTTTGAAATATTGATATCCCGTGCGGTTGCGGACATTCAGAATTACGCACCAGATAAAGTTTGTGGTGAATCCTCCGAAGAGAACGACGACCAATACGGGAAGCCCTTGCCACAGGACGGGCGTGCCGTGGCGGAGAGTGATGGCTTTGATGGGATCGCCGGCAGCCAATCCGATACGCAAAGCAGGCGCTCATCACGCCTGAAAATGTGGCCACCAGCAATCCCTTCTTCAGGTTGAATTCCTTGATGGATGCGCGTTTCTGCTCCTGAGACATCTCTTTTTCTTTGGACATTCCCGCCGCGCCGGCAAACACAATTCCCAGCATACAAATTCCGATTCCGGCGAGAATTGTCAAGCCCGAAGTGGTACCCAGAACTTTGTCGGCGAACTGATGCCGCGGAAAATCGGAGGAACCAGGGTTCCGAACGCGGCGGTGTAGCCGAGCGCGACGGCCATGCCGAGGGACATGCCGAGATAGCGCATGGTGAGTCCGAACGTGAGTCCGCCAAGTCCCCAAAGCACGCCGAAGGTGTAAGCCCAAAAGAGGCTCTCGCGCGGGCGCCTCGTGCAGAACGCGGATAAGATCGCTTGTCATCAACAGGCCAGGATCCACGGCGCGATGATCCAACTGAAAAATCCGCCGACGAGCCAGTAGGTCTCCCATGCCCAGACCTTCACGCGACGGAAGGGAACGTAGAAGCTGCCGGAAGCGAGTCCTCCCAACCAGTGAAAGAAAACGCCGAGCAATGGGTTTGGTACCAAGTGGAATCCTTTCCAGAACAAGTGCGAGCCCAATCGAACGGGCGTTCAGGATTGCCGAAAAACGGGCGTCCGGGCACAGGAAGCGACTTTAGTTAGGCCGCACTGAACGGTCAACACAAAAGCTGCGTAGAGATGATTTTTCTATTGAGTGCTGGTAGGGTTGCAGTATGGTTTCGAGAGTTTGTCGTTGCATTTACGCGTTGACGATGAAGCTTGCAGGCTTTCCGCTGTTGCCAGGGGACTCCTGATGAAGACCCAAGAAAAGCTGCGCTATTTGGAAGATCGGTGGGATGAGCGCGTGGCGAGCGCGCTGGATGACGCTGAACTGCTGCGCTATCGCTCCAACCTGCTGGGTTCCGACCTGCGCATCACGAATTTTGGCGGGGGGAATACCAGCTCGAAAATTATCGCGACGCGATCCGCTGGACGGTCGCCAAAAAACGTCCTGTGGATCAAGGGCAGCGGCGGCGACATCGGCAGCATCCAGCGAAAAGGCTTTGCCACACTTTATTTGGAGAAGCTGCACGCGCTTGCGGGGCGTTATCGCGGCGTGGATTTCGAAGATGAGATGGTTGAGCTCTATCCGCTTTGCGCTTTCGGCACAGCAGCGTTGCGGCGTCGATTGACACGCCGCTGCACGCTTTTCTTCCTTTTAAGCATGTGGACCATCTGCATCCGGACTGGGGTATTGCGCTGGCCGCGGCGGCGAACGGCCGCGAGAAAATGGAAGAGTTCAACCGCGCTATGCGCACAAGCTGGTCTGGCTGCCCTGGCAGCGGCCTGGCTTTGAGCTAGGCATGATGCTGCGCGACGCGGTTAAGCAAACGCCGGATTGCGACGGCGTGGTTCTCGGCGGCCACGGACTTTTCACTTGGGGAGATACGCAGCGCGAGATGCTACCTGAACACCGATCACGATCATCGATCAGCTCGGGCAATTTATATCGGATCACCTGGAGCGGCGGGGCGCAAGCCTGTTTGGCGGCAGTCGCGCGGAAGCGCTCGATCATCATCGCGCACGTGCGCAAGAGATCTTTCCCTTTATTCGCGGCCGAGTTTCAGCCAAGCAGCGGCTGATCGGATCTTTCAGCGATCTTCCCGAGGTGCTGCGATTTGTGAATTCAGTTGAGGCGCAGAAACTTGCGCATCTGGGGACAAGCTGCCCCGACCATTTCATCCGAACGAAAATTCGTCCGCTGTTTGTGCCCTGGAATCCTCAGCCGGACTTGTCGGGATTGCGCGAGGCGATTGACGGCGCTCTTAGGAAGTATCGGGAAGAATATGCGGCCTACTATGGCTCTTTTGCACATGCCCGATTCGCCGAAAATGCGCGATAGCAATCCTACGGTTGTGCTGATGCCTGGCGTGGGCATGTTCAGCTTCGGCAAAAACAAGACGGAAGCTCGTATCACCGGCGAATTCTATACGAACGCCATCCACGTGATGGAAGGCGCGACGGCATTGGACTCCGAGGCCAAGCCGGCAGTTTTGCCGCAGGCTGGCCCGGCCGCGAAGACCGACGCGTTCAGCGTGCATGCCAACTATGTGGCGTTGCCGCCCTCTGAGGCGTTTCGTATCGAATATTGGCAGCTTGAAGAAGCCAAAATTCGGCAGACAGCCTCCGGAAAAGGAACTGAGCCGGCACATTTGCCTGGTAGTTGGCGGCGGGAACGGCGTGGGACGAGAGACCGCGCTGCTCGCAGCGCATCGCGGAGCGCACGTGGTGGTGGCGGACAAAGACTTTGAAGCTGCCAAAGGCGTGGCCGCTGGAGGCGCGACAAATTGGCGGAGCAGAAACCGCGATCGCCGCTGGCCATCGATATTCGCGACCGGGAATCGATCCGGCAAGCGCTTCGGGAAGCCGTGGCGGCCTACGGCGGGCTGGATATCATTGTGAATACTGCCGCGATTTTTCCGTCCTCGCCGGACGGACAGATCAATGATGCGCAGTGGGGCGTAACCCTGGACGTCAATGTGACGGCCAATCATCGGCTTCTCGAAGAGGCCGCAAAAATACTTCGTGAGCAAGATTTGACGGCGAGCGTAGTGCTGGTGAGTTCGGCAAACGCGGTGGTGCCGAAACACGGAAGCGAGGCTTACGACGTCAGCAAAGCGGCGGTGAACCATCTGGTTCGCGAATTTGCGATTGCCCTTGCGCCGAAAGTGCGGGTGAATGGCATCAGCCCGGCGACGGTCGTCAAAGGATCGACGATGTTTCCTCGCGATCGAGTGATCGCATCGCTCAACAAATATTCCATTCCTTTTGATGCGGCAGCCTCGGACGAACAGCTCCGCTCCGTTCTCGCGGATTTCTATGCGAAGCGCACGCTGACTCATCAACCGATTGATCCGCAAGATTGCGCCGCGGCCATCCTGTTTCTTGCAGGGCCACAGTCGCGTTGCACGACCGGCCATTTGATTCCTGTGGATGGCGGTTTGACGGAGGCTTTTCTTCGATAAGCTTTCGCTTGTTCGCATTGCCTCGAAATTGCGGTTGCCAGGGTAAGAAAACTACATGGAGTCTGCTGCGAACCGGAAAGCTCTGCGTCGCGATTGATTTGGGCGCACAGAGTTGCCGTGTCTCCCTGCTGCGCTGGAATCCGAAACGAACCCGAGATCGAGCTAGTCCATCGCTTTCCAATTCGCCGGTCGCGACGGACGATCGGCTTGTGTTGGGATATCGAGGCAATCTTCGCGGGCGTAATCGCGGGACTGCAGCGCTTGCGCGCTGCGCGCGCCTGAGGGCATCGCTTCCGTGGCGGTTGATGGCTGGGCCGTGGATTACGTGCGGCTGGATAGCGCAGGCGATCCATCGCCCTTCCGTTTTGCTATCGCGACGCGCGAACCGAACAGGCGGAAGTTCGAAGTGCATGCTATCCTGCCTGCTGCGCGTCTCTATGGGTTGACGGGGATTCAAATTCTGCGGATCAATACGATGTACCAATTGTTCGCTGACAAGCTCGCCGGCTGCGATCCCGCGCTTGCCGTGGCTTAATCTTCCCGAGTACATCACTTATCGCCTCTGCGGCAAGCGCGTGAGCGAATACACGAATGCCACGCATACCGGGCTCGTCGCGTCTGGGAACGCATTCGTGGTGCTCGAGAGATATTTAGAGAACTTGGACTGGAGTTTGGCGTCGGCGCCTGAATTGTACCCAGCGGCTCGGTGCTTGGGCCGATATCCGCCGCGCAGCTTGCGCATTTGCCCGCATTTCGCGAAACGCAAGTTATTGTCCCGGCCTGCCACGATACGGCTTCCGCTATCGCCGCGATTCCGGCGGTTGGCGACGACTGGGCGTTCATTAGCTCCGGAACGTGGTCCCTGGTCGGCACGGTTCTCGATCGCTCCTTGTGTGAGCGACGACGCGCGAGCTTTGAACTTTACGAATCTTGGCGGCGTGGGCGGAAGAATCTGCTTTCTGAAAAACGTGAATGGCATGTGGCTGCTGCGCGCAATGCATGGATGAATGGGAAGGGCAAGGAATTCGCTGGTCGTTTCAGGAGCTGCTCTCGCGTTGCGCTGCTTTGCCCGCGCCTGCGGCGCTGATCGATGTGGATGATCCACAGTTGATGCTTCCCGGACATACCATCGACAAAATCAATGCACAGCTGAAAGCTCTTGGGCAGCCGGCGTTTGGCTTTGGAGCACGCTTCGATTGCTTCGCTTGCCAACACGATCTTTCACAGCATGGCCGCGCGTTACGCGGAAGTGCTGGGCTCGATCGGCAAGATCACCGGGAAAGAAACTTCGCGCGACTGTTTATCGTGGGCGGCGGAAGTCAGAATACGCTGCTCAATCAGCTGACGGCGCAGCGGACGGGCCTGGAAATTATTCTTGGCTCGGCGGAAAGCAGCACCATTGGAAATTTCGCAGTTCAGATGGCGGCTTTGGAGCACGACGGAAATCGGCCCGACGGGCGTTACAGCGAATTCGGTCGCGAGATGGGCCGAGCAGATGTCCGTGACTGCGCTTACGGTGTCGATGATCGCGAAACCAATTAAAGTGGCTGCGGACGAACACGCATCGGATCGGAACGGAGACTTCGCCATGAACGACAAAGCGATCGAACTGATATGGAACGCGCTCGACCAATTCAAGATCGAACTGCCTTCCTGGGGATTTGCCAATACCGGCACGCGATTCGGAAAGTTCATTCAGGCTGCGGCGGCGACCACCATCGAAGAAAAGTTCAGCGACGCCGCGCAGGTTCATGCTGTCACCGGAGCCTGCCCGACGCTGGCTCTGCATGTTCAGTGGGACTTGCCGAGAGGCTTGAAGGATGTTCCGGAAGTCCAAAAGCTGGTGAAGCGCTTTGGCTATCCGCGCCGGATCGATAAATCCCAATATTTTTCAAAATCAGGAATACAAATACGGCTCGCTCGGTAATCCGGATCCGGCGATTCGGCGGATGGCGATTGAGCACATCCTGGATTGCGTGGCTATCTCGGAGGCGCTGGGTTCACGAGACCTCTCGCCATGGTTCGCGGACGGCTCCAACTATCCCGGCACGCAAAACATACGCAAACGGATCGGCTATTTTGAAGAAGGCTTGCGGGAGATCCACGCGGCTCTGAAGCCCGGGCAACGGATGCTCGTGGAATACAAACCCTTCGAGCCGGCGTTCTATCACACGGACATCGCCGATTGGGGCATGGCTTTTCTACTTGCCAAGCAATCTGGTCCGCAAGCCTTTGTGCTCGTGGATACCGGGCATCACTACCAGGCGCAAAACATCGAGCAGATCGTAGCGTGGCTGCTGCATCACGAAATGCTTGGAGGATTTCATTTTAATGACCGGCGTTATGCGGATGATGACCTAACCTTAGGTTCGATCGACCCTTATCAGATTTTCCGAATCTTCCACGAAATCAAGATGTTCGAATGGGAATCGCAACGTACGGCCGATATCGCCTATATGGTCGATCAAAGCCACAACCTGAAAGGAAAGATCGAGGCGATGATCCAGACGGTGTGCGTTGCACAGGAGCTTTATGCGCGAGCGGCTCTCGTCGATCATGCGCGCCTTGCGAAGTTGCAGCAGGATTGCTCGCTGGTTGACGCCGAGGAAACCCTCCGCGGTGCTTTTTGGCAAGATGTCCGGCCCGCCATTCGCGACTGGAGAAAATCACGCGGCCTGCCGGAGGATCCCATGCTGGCGTTTCGCACGAGCGGCTACCTGGAACGCATCACGCGGGAACGAAGCGAAGCGAATCGTGGAGCTTCGGCTAGCTACGCCTAGTGAGCCATAGCGCGTCCGATTAAGAAACGTCCGGGCTTTGCCTAATGTCAGCAAAGCCCATGACATTCCTCACGAACTGCAGCTACAGCGGATTAAAACTCACGGAAGGCGGCGTCCGCTTCTGCCGCCAATTCTGCCACGGTCTCGAAGAACTGCGGCGACTGTCCAAGAAACAAGTTGTCGTTCGTGAACGATGCAATGGTCGCTACCGCGCCGGCAAATTTGTCGTCGAGCGGTCGAATGATCGCGACGTGTGGCAAATCCGCGTTGATGAATTCGCAGGGAACGGGAAAGATCAGGCTGGGCTGAATCGCCGGATTGTTTGGGTTGGTCGGGCTGGCTGGTTCGTTCGGGTTGATGGGCGCGAAGAAATCAGGAAATGTCAGGCCGTCGTCCGAGACGGGTGCCACAGGCTGTTGCACACCATTGCCCGCAAAATCCACCCACTCGAGGAAATGAGCGATTTCGTCGCCACCGATTCCCTGAACAATCTTGAGCACTTCCTTGCTGCTAACTTTGCGTCCCAGCGCGGGATAGAGGCTCGATCCACCCTGTTCGATGTACCCGAAGTGAAACGCCGCGGTGTTGGCAATTACCTGGATGTGATTTACGTTGTTAAAGTCGGCGTTGGTGATGGGGATGGCGGTGCGGTTGGTGATTTTAATCGCCTGCGGAAACGTGGCGCCGAAGTCCGGGTTTTTTGTGCTGCGATAGCGGGTGAACCAGCTAGTGTCGACGTTGAGGTGCATAAGGTTGGTGAGGCGGCCGATGCCTGTCGATCCCGTGGCTTGGCTGCCCTTTAGGGTTCGGAACTTATCCAGATTGACGGGCTCCGCGCCTTTGGATTCCAGGTAGGCATTCAGGAAATTCGCGTGGCTGATTTCATCAAGCGTGTTGCTGCTGATGTATTGCGGACCATCGCCATCAAGGTTCAAGAAGGCGGCTTGATAGCTGTTGAGCGGCGGGGTCTGCAGCGTCTCGAGGGGAAGTTGACCAGGGGTAAGACCGCCCAGCTCGGCATATTGCACCCACAGATCACTTTCGATGAGTTCGGCTGCGGCGAGGAAACGCAGGATTGCGGTGTCTCCCCTCGTGAGCCGGTCTTCTCTGTCTTCGGCAAATGCGCGTGCCTCGCTGCTCATTAAGCCAGCGCCAATTGCAACAGCCCCTCCCGCCAGTGCTCCGGTTCTCAAAAGCGACCGGCGATTCACTGCGCGGTTCATAAAACTGTTTGTTTTTTCCATTACGACCTATCCTTTCCGTTTGAGATGTGCAGCCCGAGTGGCCACGGTAAGTGACCTGCGCGGCGAGGTTGCTATGTAGGAGTCAAAAGATTGTCCGGTTCTTGTAAGGGTTCTGTCTCTGACATACGTGGGTGAGTAATGCGAATTGCGTGCCGAGGGTTTCGCCGAGGCGGATTTCGGCATCCAATTCCGAATCAGTTGGCTCTTCTTCCGGTGAAGTGACTCGAACGATCGGCGGGACTCGAAATAGGTGGCGAACGGAGCGTAGCTTTACAGCGTCTCACCTAGCGACGCGATCGAAATCCAAGCATCTAGCGGAATGTCAAGGAGGTCTATCATGCAATGCAACCAGTGCACCCGGCTGTTCCTCTGGGTACTCGCGCACGCTATTCTCTTGCTCTTTTCGTCTGCAGCGGCAAGAAGCCAGGAAGCGACGGGTGCTCCTTCGACACCTTCGGCGGACCTAAAATCCCTAGTGGCAGCGCTTCAGCAGCTACAGTCGCAGATTCAAACACTGAATTCACAAATGAGTGAGCTGCGTACCACCCAGCAACAAGCGCTACGAGAAAGCCAAGAACTGCGCGCCGAACTCAATCGCACACGGGAGCAATTGGCTGCAAGGACCGGTGACGCTTATGCGGCTTACGCTGCCTCGTCGGCGCAACCGCCCGCGTCCTCGGACGTGTCGGCTACCCCGACAGCGCCGCTTCAAGCGGAGAGCACCTCTTTAGATCAACGAGTTGCCAAACTGGAAGGCGATCAAGAGCTGATGAACGACAAGATTACCGAACAGAGCCAAACCAAAGTGGAGAGCGGATCAAAGTATCGCGTGCGCCTTTCGGGTATCGTGCTCCTAAACACTGAAGTAACGCGCGGCTCGGTTGATAATTTAGACTTTCCGCAAGTTGCCATGGAACCCGAAACGCCCGGAACCTCGGGAGCTTTCTCAGGTTCCCTCCGGCAGTCGCAGATCGGTATCGAAGCGTTTGGGCCGGATATCGCTGGAGCGCGCACGAGCGCTAATGTGAAGTTTGATTTTGGTGGTGGCTTTCCGGATACGCCGAACGGGGCCGCGTTTGGCATTGTGCGGTTACGCACGGGAACGATCCGCCTGGATTGGGAAAACACCTCGATCGTTGCGGGACAAGACTCCATCTTTTTTGCGCCGCTGACTCCGACAACGCTGACTTCGCTGGCGACTCCCGCACTGTCTTACACAGGGAATTTGTGGAGCTGGACGCCGCAAATCCGCATCGAACATCGCATCGCACTATCCGACAACTCCCGCTTAGTCTTGCAAGCCGGCATTCTGGATTCGCTAACGGGAGATGCGCCGCAAGCTGTCTACCGTGTCCCAACTGTTGGCGAGCAATCGGGACAACCGGCCTACGCCACCCACCTTACCTGGAGCCGGAAAATGTTCGACCGGGATGTGGCTATCGGGTTTGGCGGCTACTACGGACGCCAGAATTGGGGATATGGCAGGAGCGTGGATGGCTGGGTCGGAACGACGGACGTAACCGTACCCCTTGGAACATATTTCGACTTAACCGGCGAATTTTATCGCGGGCGGGCTGTCGGCGGATTGGGCGGAGGAATCGGCCAAAGCATTTTGCTTTCAGGACCGATAACAGATCCCGGGACATCGATTCATGGCCTCGATTCACTCGGGGGTTGGGTACAATTGAAGTACAAGCCGAAGGCCAACTTCGAGGTTAACTTCGCCGTCGGACAGGATGATCCATTCGCCGGTGAGCTGAGATTGTATCCTGCGAGCGCGTACTATTATGGTGGTTCCTCACTCTCGCGAAACCTGAGCCCATTCGTGAATTTTATCTATCGCGTGCGCTCCGATGTGCTGTTCTCGGCCGAGTACCGGCGATTGCAGACCTACGAGCTGGACAGCAACCCGTACACTGCCAACCAGATCAGCATGAGTCTGGGATATCTCTTTTGATGTTGATGCGGGCAAGGCGATGAAGCGCAAAAGCAAAATTCTGAAGTGGCTCGTCTTCTTGTCTGCCTGTATCGGTGGAACGAATATCCGCGCCCAAGAAAACTCTGTCTCGCTGATGGTCGTGATCGCCCCGGCAGCGGCAAGCAATGCCAAGACGCCCCCCGGCAAGATTCTGGACGCATCCAACGTGCTGGTGTGGCTTACGCCTCTCGATCGCACTGCGGCAAATTCTTCAGGCCTTGCGCCCGAGGAGAAGCGGCCGCAGATCGTGCAGCGGCATAAAACGTTCACGCCCCATCTCTTGGTCGTCCCACTCGGCACCTTGGTGCAGTTCCCGAACAAAGACCCATTCTTTCACAATATTTTTTCGCTTTACGACGGGAAGCGCTTTGATCTGGGCCTCTACGAATCGGGATCGGCTCGTTCCGTTTTGTTCGACCGGCCCGGCATAAGCTTTCTTTTCTGTAACATTCATGCAGAAATGAGCGCCGTGGTGGTGGCACTCGATACGCCTTACTTTGGCCTTTCGGAGCGCTCAGGTAATGTGGTCATCCGTGACGTTCCGAATGGGCGGTACCAGCTCAATGTATGGTACGAACGGAGTCTGCCGGAGCGCCTGAGGGAATTGAACCGGCTGGTGACAATATCAGACTCCGCGCGCAACCTGGGGGTAGTTCACATCCTCGAGAATCCCGATTTCACCACGGCTCACAAGAATAAGTACGGCTTGGACTACGTGCCGCCAGCACATTCCGACTACGACCATCCTTAAGTCATTCATAAACTTCTGCTTACTAGGCGGATTCGGAATTTACACCTTGTTGACAATTCAACGACAACAGGCTGACAAGCGTCGCGAGGGTGTTTGCTAGCCTAACTGTGGGGCTCGACGCGAAAACCAGCGCAAGCATTTTCCCCGAAAATACCGCTGCCTGATCTGGTCTTGCCCGGAAATTATCGGCAGAACGCGCCGCGCAAGGCGGCTGTATATATAATAGAGGTTCAGCATTACACGGTCGGGGCCGCGCTGGAACTACCGGCGGCAAAGGATCATCGTGGATACCATATTAGTGGTTGAAGATAGCCGGCCGATGCAGCGCACGCTGCAGCGCTTGTTCGAGTCGGATGGGTTAAATGTGGAGATTGCCGAGGACGGCGTTGCCGGACTCGAAAGCTTTCGCAAGCAAACTCCCAGTGTTGTCGTCCTGGACTTGAAACTCCCGCGGCTGCCCGGCAAGGAAGTCTGCCGGGCCTTCAAAGCCCACGCAGCGTCGGTGCCTGTGGTGGTGCTTAGCGCCAACAGCGACGTGGAAGATAAGGTACTTTTGCTTGAGATTGGCGCCGACGATTACGTCACGAAACCGTTTAGCCCGAAAGAGTTGTTGGCACGGGTGCGGCGCGCGATGCGGCGAACTGGCGCAAATAGCCGACGCTGCAACTCCCATAGGCGCTGGTGGTCCACGCGACGTGCTGATGTTTGACGAAATTCGCATCGACTTCACCAGTATGGAGGCAACGCGCGGAACAACATCTCTCACCTTTACCGCGCTGGAATTCAAGCTCCTGAAATATTTCGCCGGTTCGCCATCGCGCGGTTATCTCCCGAGAGGAACTGTTGAACGAGGTTTGGGGATACGAGAACTATCCCACGACGCGAACGGTAGATAACCATGTACTGCGGCTGCGACAAAAACTGGAGCCCGATCCAGCCAACCCACAATACTTTCTGACCATGCACGGCTCCGGCTACAAATTCACACCCGGTGAGTTGGCAGTCGCTTCGAGCAAATAAGGCTTCCTGCCAGGAGCTCCATGGCGCGCCTGCGATTACGCACACAGCTTCTTATTGCCACGCTCCTGATTATCTGCGGCCTGCTGGGCGCGCTGCTCCTCATCGTCCGGCATACCGTGCGATCGGAAATTGTGGAGGGCGCGCGGCAAAGCACCGACGCCTCGCTTCATGCCTTCGAGAACGTACAGCGCGAACGCGAACTGGAGTTGTCCCGCACCGCGGCGATACTAGCCGAGTTGCCGACGCTTAAGGCCGTAATGGCCACCCAGCACGCGCTCACGATTCAGGACGCGTCGAATCCTTTCTGGAAATTGGCGGGCAGCCAACTTTTTGTGCTCTCAAGTACCGATGGTCAGGTTCTCGCGTTTCATGTTTCCGAGCCCGGATGGCAATCCAGTTTCGCCGAAGCCGAGCTGAAGAAATCCGTTGCGCAGGGCGACGACGCGGCCTGGTGGTTCGGAAACGGCCAACTCTATCGCGTCTTTTTGCGGCCGATTCTCGCGGGAAGTGAAGATAACCAGCGGCAGCTGGGAATCATCGCGGTCGGCTATCAGATTGACTCGACGCGTGGCCCAGGAATTGTCACAAGCATCGGGAAGCCAGATTGCGCTGGCCACGGGCGATCAAATCATCGCGTCCACTCTTCCCCCACGGCAGCAGCAACAACTGCAACGCGAGGTGCCTTCGGAGTCGGGAGTACTCCCGGGCTCCCGCGAAATCGTGCTGGACGGAGAAGCTTACCAGGCGGCCACCGTGTTGATATACAAGGGCCCTCCAGCCAGCGTGAAGTGTTACGTGCTGATGTCCCTGCAGCCCGCCAACGCTTTCCTTTCTCGGCTAAATCGCACCATTCTGATTCTGGGACTTTCCGCGATGCTAGTGGCGGGATTGCTTCTGAGCTTCGTGTCGCGCACCATCACGCATCCGCTCGACGAACTGCTTGCCGGCGTGCGAGCGCTGGCGCAGGGCGATTACGCCTACACCATAAATCCACGTGGAAGCAGCGAAGTGGCGGAACTGGGCGACACCTTTTCCAAAATGCGCGGCGAACTGTTGCTCTCCGAACAACGCCGGTTCGCGAACGAGCGGATCGCCGCATTCGGCCGAGCTGCGAGCTCCATATCTCACGATCTGCGCCATTATCTTGCGGCTGTGGTAGCCAACGCGGAATTTCTGTACGAAGCGGAAAAGTTGAAGCTCAACCGTGATGAAGTTTATGGCGAGATCAAAGGCGCGTCTGAGCAAATGACGGATCTGCTCGATTCCCTCAGGGAACTGTCGCGGCGAAGAAGGCTCCGTTTCCTTGCGGCCCGCGGCCATCGACCAAACCATCCGGCATGCGGTGGATGCCGTCCGCGCCCGCTCGGAAATGCGGCATCGCGCAATCTCGTTGCGCATTTCCGGCGAAATGATGGGGATGTTTGATCCGCAAAAAATCGAACGCGCGTTTATCAATCTGGTGCTGAATGCGTGTGAGGCCTCCGAGCAAACGCAGAGTGAAATTGCCATCGACATTCACTCGTCCACCGACTCATTTGAAATTCGCGTAATCGATCATGGACGCGGAGTGCCGGCGGCGATTCGGAATACACTTTTCGACCCGTTCGTCAGCTTCGGAAAATCGAACGGCACCGGGTTGGGCCTTGCGATCGTAGATAAGGTAATTCACGACCACGGTGGCTCCGTGACGGTGGAAGAGACCTCTCTCTCCGGAACAACTTTCTTGGTGAAAATACCGCGCCAGGTTCGGGGTTTTGCAGGAAGCAACCCAACCAGTCAGCAATTAGCCTTCACCGCGCTCAGCCGAGGAGGCCGTGCCCGCTATACGCTGTGCCTCTATTTGAGTTTCGAGAGAATCTTCTTTTGATTTGCCACAATCGTCTTTAATGTAGTTTGGTTCTTTAAAATGGCGGCCTGATTTTTCTTGATCGTAGCCTGATTGGACTTGATAGCGCCCTGATTTGCGAGGATCAATTTCTGATTTTGCAGAATCTGCTTCTGGTTAGAGATCACGTCGTTTTCTGACATTTGCGAGTTTCCTTGGCCGCGCGATTAGACACCCAAATTCCGCAGAACTCGGCAGAGTTTGCGCCAACTCTGGCCAGTAATGACATAATACAAATATACTATTGAGACTTCGGCAGGCGTGGAAGAGAATTCCAGTTAATCGATCCCAGCTAATTACCACGTAGGGTTTGATATTTTGGAGGTGGTTGCGTGGCAGCTTCTACTCCCGCGATTCAAAGCGCGCACTATCCGGTGGCGACGGGCGACAGCCTTTATGACAAATTAAACTCCGTGTGGCATGAACGTGCACTGCAGATATTTATGGCCATCGTTCTGGCGCATTGGGGCGAACACTTGGTGCAGGCGTACCAAATCTGGGTCATGAACTGGCCGAGGCCCAAGGCTAACGGCATTCTCGGCCTGTGGTATCCGTGGCTGATTAAATCTGAAGTGCTGCATTATGGCTATGCGCTGGTAATGTTGATCGGAATTTGGGTGTTGCGCAAAGGTTTCACTGGGACTGGACGCATGTGGTGGACTGTAGCGCTGGTCATTCAGTTCTGGCATCACATCGAGCACTTGTTGCTGATCACGCAAGCGACCATACATCACAATTTTTGGGGCAAGCCAGTTCCAGTGAGCGTGTTACAGCTAGTCTTTCCACGTGTGGAGCTGCACCTTTTTTACAATACGATAGTCTTTATACCCATGGTGATCGGCATGTACTATCACATGTTCCCGCCCAAGGGAGAGGAAGGCTTGTCGGTCTGCACCTGCGAATGGAACAAAGGCGAACCGATGCGCGCTGCAGTCTGCGGAACGTAACGAAAATCATCGTTCTTGTGTTTGAGGCTTTCTGTCGCACATCGAAGGTCGGGCCAAGTGTGATCGTCACGTGCCGATGCTAGGCCATCCAAGTTCATTGGGCACGCCACGCTCCAATTCGCCGCTCTTGCCGAGCTCTGAAAGTCACTTTGATCTGTTGCGCGTGCCGGCACTCGGGAGATTTCTGCGCTGGAGGCATTCCAGGACCGCGCTGCAAATTCCCGTGTTTCTGGTTGCCGCAGTAATGATTTTCCATGGATTACTCGGCCCCACGCTGGCCCCCAAAAATCTGGCCACGGTACTGACCTGGATACATTTTCGCGGTGTGCTCGTCCTGGTGCTGCTTTGCGCGGGAAATTTCTTCTGTCTGGCGTGTCCTTTCATGCTGGTCCGCAACGCCGCGCGGCGCTTGTTTCGTCCGCGCTTTGATTGGCCGATCTGGCTGCGCAACAAATGGCTTTCCGTGGCGCTCTTTGTCGCGATTTTATTCACCTACGAGCTATTTGATTTGTGGTCTTCTCCCTGGTGGACTGCATCGCTGGCGCTGGCGTACTTCGCCGCCGTCGTGGTGATTGACGGACTTTTCAAGCACGCTTCCTTCTGCAAATTCGTTTGTCCTATTGGCCAATTCAATTTTATTGCCTCGACCCTCTCACCGCTGGAGGTGCAGGTCCGCGATCCTGTGGTTTGCGACCGCTGCGCCACCAAAGACTGCATTCGCGGCCGTAGACAAGTTCCCGCCCAGACGGCTCCCGCACGTTCCGCAAAATCGCGCAGGCGCTGGTGCGCCCGGCCTGGTAATTCTGCAGCGTGGTTGCGAGCTGGCGCTCTATCTGCCCCGCAAAGTCGGCAACATGGACTGCACCTTCTGCCTTGATTGCGTGCACGCTTGTCCGCACGAAAATATCGGCGTCAGCAGCCGCCTTCCGGCGTCTGAGCTGATGATCGACCCGATTCGCTCCGGCATCGGCTATTTTTCCCAGCGGAAGGATATTGCGGCGCTCGCCATAGTCTTTTGTTTTGGCGCGCTGCTGAACGCGTTCGGCATGGTCAGCCCGGTATACGCGGTAGAGGCCTGGCTCGGCCGGCTGCTTTCCGTCAGCCACGAAGCGCCCGTGCTGGGAATTATTTTTGTGGTTTTTCTGATCGTGGCGCCGGGAATCTTACTTGCGGCGGCGGCGTGGCTCACGCAAATGCTTAGTGGCTCCAAATTGCGGCTGGTTTCCCTGGCCGTGCGCTACAGCTACGCCCTGGTTCCCATGGGGTTCGGTATGTGGCTGGCGCATTATAGCTTCCATTTTTTTACCGGAATTCTGACCATCGTGCCGGTTACGCAGTCGGCATTAGCCAACGTTGGCGCGCATTTCTTGGGCGTGCCGAAGTGGACATGGACTGGCCTACCGGTACGCATGGTGCGTCCAATCGAGGTGGGTTTCCTGCTCTTGGGATTTGTCGGCTCGCTTTTGGTCGCGCACCAGCTGTCGGAAGAGGATTCGGCGCCAAATCCCATGCGAGCGTTTTTGCCGTGGGCGGTGGTTAGCCTGCTCCTCGTCACTGCGTCCGTATGGCTGATGTTCCAACCGATGGAAATGCGCGCCATGCTCATGCTTATGGGTGGCTGAAAAAGTTCGATGAGCTCGCAAACTAAAAAACCGTTCAAGATTATGCGCGTCCCGCTTGGATGCGTCGTCGCATTTTTGGCGATGACGTTGTCTTCCTCCACCGCCCGCGCCCACAACGGCCCGCCATTTCCCATCATCACCGACCAACGCGTAGGCCCTTGCATCGTTTCGCTCTGGATACATCCGGACATCGGTACCTCGTCAATTTTCGTATTGGTGGATCCCGCGCCCGGCGGCGCAATCCCCAGAGACCTCAAAATTGCGATCGGAATCCAGCCTGTAAGCGGAAGGCTTCCCGAGGTCCTCTATCCCGCGACCATCGCAGATCAACGCGGTCAGCTCGAATACAAAACCAATGTCGAATTTGATCAGCAGGAATTTTGGAACGTTCGCCTGATTCTCACGAGTTCCGCGGGCGGCGGCGAATCCCTCGCAAAAGTGGAAGCCACGCCTGTAGGTTATGGTCGTTGGGATTTATTGCTGTTCGCGTTGCCGTTTTTAGCCGTCGGCTTCCTATGGTTTAAGATGTTCGCAAAACGTCGCCGCCAGCGAAAACTTGGCCCGCACCAGGCTTCTTTTGCGGACACCCCGTTGCCATGAGAAACTGTCACCACTGGTTGGTCCGCGGTTCACTCGTCGTGAGAAGGGGTTCGATGTCTGAGGATAGAGCTGCATCGGCTCTCGCGACGTTCCACTTTGCGCCCACATCATCCGCCGCGTTTCGTGCCAAGTTCCGTACCGTAAATAGCACGCACCTTACTCTCTTGTGCGGCGTTCTCTGCTTCAGTTTGTCCGCCTGCCGTTCCTCCGACAAGCTCCCCGAAAAATCCTCGCCGAAATACGCCCAGGCGGTCTCCGCATTCTATGTCGGACTCGGTGCGCTTCAGGTCGGCGACGACGTTCACGCCGAAAGCAAACTCTCCGAATTTACGACGTTGGTGCCGGGCGAGCCGGCGGGCTGGGCGAATTGGGGAGTGCTGGCGCTCCGCCAGCGAAAATTGGATGTTGCCGCACAACGCCTCGAGCGCGCGCGCAGCTTGGCGCCAGACAACGACCAGATTTATCAGTTACTCGGTTACATGGAGAGCAGCCGCGGAAATTCCGCAGCCGCCATCGCCGATTGGCGCAAGACTGTTGAGATCAATCCAGGCAACTACCGCGCCGCGTATCAGCTTGCGGAAGAAGTGGAACGCCAGGGCGGTGCGAACAGCGACGCGGAGTATCTAAAATTGATCCAGAAGATTCTAGCCGCGCAGCCCGGCAACCTCGCGGCGCAGCTCGAACTCCTCCGCGTGGCGGCGAAAAGCGGCGACACGACCATGCTCCGGTCGGAGCTGGCCAAAATTACGGCGCTATCCGCGAATTGGCCCGCTGAGGTAAAGACTCAACTGGCCGCTCTGCAGACTGCCGCCAACAGTGCAGATCCCAAGACTGCTGCGGTACGAACAACCTTTCTGCGTAACTCCCTCATGCGCGTGCCGGAATTTCGCGAGAGCCTCGCGGTTCTGAAAGCGCCCGCAGGCGAAGAAGCGGAGCCCATCACGCATTTTCTTCGACTCGCGCCCCCAGATTTCGTCCCTGCGCCCGCGGACACCGCCCTGGCATTCACCGTGAAGCCGGTGGCCACTGGCGGTGCAGCTTCGTGGAGTTGGATTGGCGCGATTGCTCTGGGAAGTGCGGGCGCTCCAGTCGTGGCGTTGGCAAACGGCCGTGAGGTACAGCTCGCTTCGGGGGCGAAATTCCCATTTCCCGGCGGTGCATCGGCTATCGCACCGTTGCCAGAGGGCATCTTACAGATCGATTTTGACTACGACTTCAAAACCGACCTGGTACTCGCCGGCGCGGGTGGTGTGCGCTTCATGCGGCAGGACGCTCCCGACAAATTTACCGACGTCACCGCGAAAACGAAGTTGCCAAAGAGTGTAACCAACGCCAGTTATACGGGCGCTTGGGCCGTGGACATTGAGGCCGACGGCGACCTGGACATCGTTCTTGGCAAGAAGGAAGGCCCGCCCCAAGTGTTGCGAAATAATGGCGACGACACTTTCACGGTGATCCAGCCATTCCCCGGTATCTCCGGAGTGCGCGCCTTTGCGTGGGCGGACTTCGATGCCGATGGCAACGCCGACGCGGCCATCGTCGATGGCGCCGGCAAGCTGCACATTTTTCATAACGAGCGTCAGGCGCAATTTCGCGAAGTCGCGCTCCCGGCGAATTTGCCGAGCGTGAAAGCGATTAGCGTTGCCGACGCCAACAATAATGGTGTTCTGGATTTGCTGGCCGTGGAATCGACCGGAGCGATCGTCAGCATCTCGTTCAACGAAAAGGGCGGCGAAAATAACGCTTGGACGGTTACGCCGCTGCTGCAAATTCCGAATTCCGCAGCCATACTGGCCGGCGAAGTGCGCCTGCAAGTCGCGGACCTGGACAATAATGGCGCGTTCGATCTGATTCTCAGCTCCGTTGGTGCCGCACCATCCGCGGCGCCGTTGATCTGGCTGGGAGACGCGACTGCAAAATTCACGCTGCTTGAGAACGCGACCGCTGCCAGCACGATTTTTGACATCGCTGACCTCAGCGGCAGCGGGCGTCTCGATCTAATCGGCTTCGATGCCGCCGGCAAACCGGTTGATGCCGCAAGCCACGGTGCCAAAAACTATCACTGGCAGGTGATTCGCCCGCACGCCAAACAGGCCGTCGGTGACCAGCGCATCAATCCTTTCGGCGTTGGCGGCGAAATCGAAATTCGCTCGGGCCTGCTGGTGCAAAAGCAACCGATCGACGGGCCGCAACTGCATTTCGGTCTCGGCAATCAGACCAGCACGGAAGTGGTGCGCGTCGTGTGGCCCAACGGAACCGTGCGCGCGGAGTTTGGCGTACCCGCGGATCAAGACGTCGTCACCGAGCAGCGCCTGAAAGCCTCCTGCCCATTTCTTTTTGCGTGGAATGGCACGCGCATGGAATTTGTAAAAGACGCCGTCCCCTGGGGCTCCGCCATCGGCTTGCGCATCAACACCATCGGCACCGCGAAAATCGCCACTACCGGCGAGTGGTACAAAATTCGCCGCGACCAACTCGTCCCGCACGATGGTTATTACGACCTCCGCATCACCGCCGAACTCTGGGAGGTCTACTACTACGATCGCATCGCGCTCATGACCGTCGATCATCCCGCCGGCACGGAAATTTACGTCGACGAGCGTTTTGTGATCCCGCCGCAAAAGCTGGCCTTCACCACCGTGGCCACTCCGCACCCCATCGCCCGCGCCACCGACGACAACGGCAACGACGTCACGGAAATTGTCCGCACGCTCGATGGCCACGCGCTGGATAACTTTGGCCGCGGCCAGTATCAGGGCATTACGCGCGATCATTACGTGGAAATCGATCTAGGCGACGACGCCCCGAAGAGCGGCCCGCTCTATCTCGTCGCGCAAGGCTCCATCCACGACACCGAATCTTCCATCAATGTCGCCGTCACCCAAGGCAGTCGCTGGCACGCGCAAGGTATGAGCGTTGAAGTTCCTGATGGCCGCGGCGGATGGGTTACGGCGCAATCCAATCTCGGTTTCCCGGCCGGCCGCAAGAAAACGGTCCTCTTCAATCTTACGGATATTTTCCGCCCCGGAACTCCGCGTCGCGTCCGCCTGCGCACCAACTTGGAAATTTATTGGGATTGCATCGAGTGGG
The DNA here is from genome assembly GCA_963798585.1 of uncultured Acidobacteriota bacterium. Taxonomy (GTDB): domain Bacteria; phylum Acidobacteriota; class Terriglobia; order Acidiferrales; family UBA7541; genus Acidiferrum. The sequence continues at coordinate 35,018 of CAWCTJ010000022.1, read as the reverse complement.
CGCAAGGCGCGCCCGGCGCAGAAGTGAAAACGCAGACGCTCGACCCGCAAGTCGCCGACCTGCATTATCGCGGCTATTCGGTGATTGACCGACCCGACGCCGGCGCTCCCGAAATTCCGAACTACGATCAGATGCTCGGCAGCAAACAACGCTGGCGCGATTTAATCGGCTACTACACGCGCTACGGCGATGTGAGCGAATTGCTCAAGAACATCGACGATCGCTACGTCATCGTGAACTCCGGCGACGAGATGTCTCTGCGTTTCGCGGAACAGCCTCCGCCGCCACAAGGCTGGTTGCGCGACTTCATCGTCGTCGGCGATGGCTGGATCAAGGACGGCGATTTTAATTCCACATTCTCGAAAACGGTTTTGCCTTTGCCGTATCACGCCAAACAGTTGTACATCGAGCGGCCCGGCGAACTGGAAGACGAGTATGTCTATCGCCAGCATCCGGAAGACTGGCAGAACTATCACACGCGCTATGTCACTCCGTACGTGTTTCAAAATTCCCTCAGGAGTGCGCCCCCGAAGTGAAGCGCGGCGTTACAGCACGGGTCATTCTGGCAATCATTTTCGTGGTCCTGGTATTTTCCCCCGTGATCGCCAGGAAGTTTGTCTCTCGCGGCGTCGCCGCGAAGAATAACCTTGATCTGAACACCGCGCTGGCGCGCCACGGATTTTATTTGCAGGAAGTGTCGCACGCCGCGGGAGTGAATTTTGTCCATCAAGCGCCCACGCTTGATCCGCGTTTGGATCACATCATGCCGCAGGTCGCTTCGATGGGCGCGTCTGTATCCATCGTTGATTTCGATCACGACGGCTGGCCGGACATTTACGTCACCACCAGCAAGGAAGGCGCGAAAAACGCCCTGTATCGCAACATGCACGACGGCACGTTCAAAGATGTTGCCGAAGAAATGGGCATCGCCGATGTGAATCGCCCCGGCACCGGCGTCTCCATGGGCGCCGTCTGGGGAGACTACGATAATGACGGCTACGAAGATCTTCTGCTCATCAAATGGGGTAAGCCGGAACTCTTTCACAACGATGCGGGTCGCGGGTTTACTCGCGTAACCGAGCAGGCCGGTCTGCCGCCGTGGATCAACGCCAACACCGCATTGTGGTTTGACTATGATGGCGACGGGTTGCTGGATCTCTTTATCGGCGGCTACTACTCGGAAGATGTTGACCTCTGGCACCTCTCTTCCACCAAGATGATGCCGGACAGTTTCGAGTATGCGAAAAATGGCGGCCGCAAATATCTGTTTCACAATCTGGGCAACGGTAAATTTGAAGAGGTCAGCGAGAAGCTGGGCATCAACAGTCGCCGCTGGGCGTTGGCGTCCGTGGCCGCGGACCTGCACGGGACCGGCCACCCGGATCTGTTCGTGGCCAATGATTACGGTGTCTCCGAGCTTTATGTCAACGACGGCCAGCGCTTCCATGAGGCCGGGGAACAAGCCGGAGTGGGATTTGCTCCCAAGAGCGGCATGAACGCGAGCGTTGGTGACATCCTCAATCAGGGCCGTTACGCCGTATATGTCTCCAACATTTCCGAAGAGGGCGTGCTCATTCAGGGAAATAATTTGTGGGTTCCGAAAGAGGGTGCCAGCGGCGGCCAATTGCAGTACGAAAATTTGGCGCGTGATTTTGGCGTGGAGATCGGCGGCTGGAGTTTTGGCGCACAATTCGGTGATTTGAACAACGATGGCACGTTGGATTTGTATTTGACGAATGGCTACGTTTCGCTCGACCGCAACAAGAGTTATTGGTACGACTTTTCTAAGATTGCTGGCGGCCACAGTTTGATCATCAACGACGCCAAAAATTGGCCGGCCATGGAAGGCCGCAGTTTGAGCGGCTATCAAACCAAGCATGTGTGGCTGAACGACGGAAGCGGAAAGTTCGTCGACGTCGCGCAAGCCGTCGGCGTCACCGATACCTATGACGGCCGCGCGGTGGCCTTCGCGGATCTGTGGAATCGCGGTGTGCTGGACGTGATCGTCGCCAATGAACGGGGACCGTTGCTGATTTATAAGAACACGGTAACTCCCGAAAACAAATGGATCGAGTTTGAACTCGAAGGCACCAAGAGCAACCGCAGCGCGATCGGAGCGCAGGTCACGGTGTTTTGGAACGGTCAGCAACAAGCCCAGGAGGTTTCCGGCGGCAGCGGTTTCGCCGCGCAGAGTCAGCGGCGGTTGCATTTCGGGTTGGGAAAATTTCCGCATATCGAGAAGGCCGTCATTCGCTGGCCATCTGGTAAAATTCAAACCATCGACGCTCCCGCGCCGAATGAGATTCACGCCGTCAAGGAACCTGCATGAGTCAGCAGAGTGTTGTCGCCGCGCCGCAGCCAACCCAGCCGCTCAACTGGAAACGGTTCTTCAGCCTCGATAACCGCTACATCGCGCCGATGTTCATCACCTGCATCCTGATCGCGGGTCATTTGTCCTTCGGCATCCTCGAAAGCTACAGAAAAACCGGCATCGCCATTCTCGCGAGCATCGTCACCGAATTGCTTCTCGGGCGTATTTTCATGGGTAAGTGGCCCAACATCGCCAGCGCGTACATCACGGGAATCAGCGTTGGCATTCTCGTTCGCTCGCCGGCATTCTGGCCCTACGTGCTGTGCTCCGTCATCTCCATCATGTCGAAATATGTTTTGCGCGCGAAAGGCCGGCACATCTGGAATCCGTCTAACTTCGGCATTTCCGTGCTGCTCTTTTTGGCGCCAGCCACAGTGGCCGGCCTGAGTATTCAGTGGGGCAATTATCTGCTTGCCCATGATCGTGGTCTGGATTCTTGGCTCTATCACCATATCGCGCCTGCATCGTTTTCATATCACCGGCACGTACGTCGCGTGCTTCATCGCGTTCGCGTTCCTGCGCAGTTTCCTCACCGGCAATCCCTGGCAATCGGAAATCGCGCCTCTGACCGGTCCCATGTATCAACTTTTTATTTTTTTCATGATCACGGACCCTAAAACCACAGTCCGCACTACGCGCTGGCAGTGCATCGTGGTGGCGATTGTCGCGCTGGTGGAAACCATTCTCCGCTTGCAACAAGTGGTCTACGCCCCCTTCTACGCGCTGTTCATCGTCGGACCGGTGGCGTTGCTGATTGAAATGTGGCTCGATTCGCGCAAACCTGTCCCGGTGCGCGTCGCAGCCTAATTGCGCAATTGCGGCTTCCAGGAGTTCTTTCTGTCTAGAGTTCGATGGCACGTAATATTTTTCGCACTGCTCTCGGTGGTGGCTTTCGGTTGCGGGCGTAAACCAACCGCCGGCGCCGGCGCGGCGGCACCGCAAGAAAAAGTTTCGTCGGATGCACAACCCGCCGAAGCGCCGGCCGTGAAACCGCGGCGGAAGTACGCTCCGACCGCTGGTGGCGGCAAAACCGCGGCCCTCCGGTCTGATCGAGTTCGTGGACGTAACCGCGCAAGCGGGAATTCATTTCAAACACAACAGCGGCGCGTTCGGCAAAAAATATCTCCCAGAAACCATGGGCAGCGGCGTTTGTTTTATCGATTACGACAATGATGGCTGGCAGGATATTTTCTTCGTGAACTCGATGGACTGGCCAGAACACAAGAGCGGAGCGAAATCTTATCCTGCGCTGTACCACAATAATCACGACGGAACTTTTACGGATGTGACGCGGGAAGCAGGCTTGGCCATCGAAACTTACGGGATGGGCTGCGCGGTGGGAGATTACGACAACGACGGCTTCGACGATCTTTATCTGACGACGGTCGGATCCAACCACCTTTTCCACAATCTCGGCAACGGGAAATTCGCGGACGTTACCGCCAAAGCGGGCGTCGCCAGCCCCGGATTTTCCGCCAGCGCGGTGTGGTTCGATTACGACAACGATGGCAAGCTCGACCTGTTCGTCACGCACTACATCGACTGGTCGATCGAAAAAGATCAGTACTGTACGCTCGACAACAAGAACAAATCGTATTGCACGCCGCAAACCTACAAAGGCGAAAGTTCGCGCCTGTATCACAACAAGGGCAACGGAGTTTTCGAGGACGTCACGAAACAAGCGGGACTGCTGGATCCGAAGAGCAAAGCGCTGGGCGTGGCGCTGCTGGATTACGACAACGACGGCTGGCTGGATCTCTTTGTCTCGAATGATACCGAGCCCAATAAGCTGTATCGCAACAATCACGACGGAACGTTCACCGACGTGGGTGTAAACGTCGGAGTTGCTTTCAGCGAAGACGGAAGAGTTCGCGCGGGCATGGGTGTGGATGCCGCGGATATCGACGATTCTGGATTTCCGAGCCTGGTGATCGGAAACTTCACCAACGAAAGTACGTCTCTTTATCGCAACGATGGTTCCGGATTGTTCACCGATGAATCGCTGCGTTCGGGAATTGCGCAGATGACGCCGCAGTCGCTGACTTTTGGTTGTTTTTTTATGGACTACGATCTCGACGGCTTGCTGGACGTCGTGGCGGCGAACGGCCACGTCTCCGATGACATTGCGGTTGTGCAACCGACGCTGCGCTACGCGCAACCAACGGGAATTTACCGCAATATCGGAAACAGAAAATTTGAAAACGTTTCGGACAAATTGGGCCGTGCCATTCAGAAGCCGGTAGTCGCGCGTGGAATCGCCTACGCTGATTTTGACAACGACGGTGACCTCGATCTGGTGATCACAGCCAGCAATGGGCCCGCGCGCCTGCTGCGGAATGACAACGCCAATCAAAATGATGTGCTGCGCCTGAAGCTGGTAGGCACAAAATCCAATCGCGGCGGCATCGGCGCAAAAGTGACGGTCACCACGACTGCTGGCGCGAGCCTGTCGCGGATGGTCAAGGGCGGATCGAGTTACCTTTCGCAGAGTGAGTTGCCACTGACCTTTGGACTGGGGAAGCCAGGGACCGTGAAGAGCGTTCGCGTCCAGATCGTTTGGCCGAGCGGCAGGAAAGATTCGATTGCGAACGTCCAGCCGAATCAATCCCTCACCGTCCAAGAAGGAAAGGGAATTATCGCTGCCGCGCCGATCAATTTTGCCGGGCCCGCTTCCCAAGCCGCCTCGCCTCCCCAGAGATAGGGTTGTCGGATTGAACTTGACCCACCCCCTCCCCCTGTTTGTGAAACAGTGTGATTGCAAAGGCTTTAGAGGGTATGTGTTTTGAAACAGTGTGACTCTAAAAGAGTTAGCCGATCCATTTGCGAAACATATAGATTCGATTGGATTTAGTGAGGATATGAAAATCCGGTTTCTGCCGGATACCCCACCCCCACCCCTTTTTCGCGAAACGTACGCATCGTTAACAAAAAAATGAGGTTGCGAGAAATTGTCAGTGGCAAAACGTGTGTAAGGTATTGAACAGAAAGGATTGGGTTTTTCGGTTGCGACGTAAAGACTCGAGAGCGACGTCATGAGGGAATGAACGCGAGGGAAGGGGGAGTCGGTGACGTTCGGAGGATGCGGTCGGCGGTTTGGATTGAGTTAACACCCGGCATTCTACGATAGGTTACGTTACTCTGTCAATAGACCGCCTAAGAATACTAGGACCCGGCTCGTGAAGTGGGTATTGATCAAAGGGGGCGCCGGATAGTGGATTCCTACTATTGTTCGGCGCAAATCGCGGGTGATACCGTCCCACAAGCTTAAGCAAGCACAGGGTTAATCTCGAAATGGGCCAATTGCGGCGGTTCCCAGCGGCGTTGTAACGTAACCACCCTTATCTTACTTGGAGCAATTTCTCCGGCAGGAGACCCCGGGTGGCGAACACGGAACGCGAATTCCAGCAGGCCGACGCGACTAGCTGCGATGTAACGATTATCGGCGGCGGTTTGGCTGGGAAGGCCGCGGCGCTAAGTCTTGCAAGAGCAGGTTTACGCGTGGTGTGCATTGAAGCGGGGGAATTACGGCAGACCGTGGGTGAATCGCTGGATTGGTCGGCGCCAGCGTTGCTCGACGATCTGGAGCTGCCCATGGAGCATTTGGTGGGAGAACAGTTCGCGACATGGAAGCGGCACGTGACGCTAAAGACGCGCGACGGATGGTCTGAGCACTATGAGCCAACGCCATGGCTAGCGGGACCGCCATTTCATATCGAGGTGCGAACGCTGCACGTGGATCGCGTGCGGTTGGACGACGAGTTGCTGAAGAAGGCGATCGATTCTGGTGTGACCATGGTTAGCGAAAAAGTGGTGAGCGTAGAGAGAGACGGACAGCAACTCACCGCGGTGAAAACCGATCGAGGTAATCGTTTTTCTTCGCGGTGGTTCATTGACGCTTCGGGATTTGGAACTTCGCTGCTGGCACGCGAGTTCAATCTGCCCGCTACGTCATTTGGGCCGGCCAAGGTGGCGATGTGGAGCTATTTCCCGGCGACGGAAGCAATCGAGGGAACCGCACTGCACATGGATCCTGCGGCGACCGAGTATCTGGAGTGGGTCTGGGAGATTCCGATAAACCCGGAATGGCTCAGCGTGGGATATGTAGCGACCGGCGCGGCGATAAAGACGAAACGCGAGAGCGGGCTTACGGTTAACGATATTTTCCGGCAGCAACTTGCAAAGTTTCCGCGCTTTGCCACTTTGCTGCAAAACAACCCGTTGGGCGAGTTGAACGTCACCTCCTACCGTTGCCGCGTGCACGACGGAGTCGCGGGCCCTAACTGGCTGATCGTTGGGGAAGCCGCATCGATGGTGGATCCCATCACGGCGAATGGTGTGACCGCCGCGTTGCGACAAGCCGCGGAAGCCTCGGCGCTGATTCTGAAATATCGCAAGCGAGGAAAGCTGCCGTGGCGAGCCAGGTTTTGCTACAACGCGCGAATCTCGCAACTGGCGAAGTTTTTCAATAGCGGCATCGAACGAATCGTTTACGAGCCGCCAGTGCGGAATCGCCTGGGCCTGGGCCGCTCGGGAACGGCGTACACGAGTCCGGCCTGGTCAATGAACGTGGTGTATGCGCGTCTGCAGCCGAAGGGAATGATCAGCACATTTCTGTTTGGCCTGGGATTGGCACTGTTCCGGTTTGGAAGCTGGCTGACGTATGTGATTTGTAAGCGGCGGAGCAGCGCGGTCGCCACAGCAAATTGAAATGCCGAGGATACAGAGGAGCTACTCATGCACTTAGTTGCTCGAGGCTCGGGTCATCCGATTTTGTTTATCCACGGCATACCCACCAGCAATGAGCTGTGGACCGGGGTCATTGACCGGTTGCGGAAACAATTCTCGTGCCTGGCCGTGGATTTACCCGGCCTCGGAAAAAGTCCCAAGGCGCCGCATGGTTTCCGACAGTTGCAAGCCCTAGCCGAGTCCATTGAACGAATCCGGATCGAGCAAAAGATCGACAAGTGGCACGTGGTAGGCCACGACGCGGGATCCGCGATCGCAGTGCAGTACGCGCACCAATTTCCAGAGCGTGTCGAGCGATTGGCGTTGCTATCTCCCGCATTATTCCCCGAGCTGAAACCGTTTCATCTGTTTCGCGTGGTTCGCTGCCCCATGGTTGGAGAAGTGCTGGCGCCCGCGGTGAATTTTGTTTTCTGGAAAGTAGCGATGCGCCGCGCGCTGCGCGAACGACGCGCGGAACTGGCCGCCGCGGTGAAGAATTTTTCAGCTCCGTTTTCCGGATTGTGGGGCGCCTGGCGCTTCATGTCCGTGTTGCGGTGGGGCAACCCAGCCGAGGTTCTCGCGGCAATACCCGCGATGTTGCCGCAGCTGCGCATGCCCACCGTTATCTTTCAAGGAGTGGCCGATCCGGCCGTGCCGCAGGCATTTGCGCGGCGGGCCGGGGCACTAATCCCGAATTCCCGGTTGGTGATGGTCGACGCCGGACACTTTATTCCGCTGAACAATCCTGAAGTGGTGGCCGCAGAACTTCAGCGCTTTTTCCAGCAAACCCGCGATGGCAAAGCAACAGCTCATCGCGTTGCAAACAGAAACCTGCCTGAAATACAGACGCGGTCTCGTCGCGTGCACGGACTGGATGGCCCACGCGCGGGCCGCGGCGCGCGTCGTCTAGATGCTCGTGCTTAGGTGGTTCTAGTGTTGCGAATACCCTTTGGCCGTTTGGAAAAATCGCGGCATCTGTGAAAATATTAAGAATGGTGAAAGCATGAATCGTCGTGATTTTCTTCGCTCGGCGGGCGTTGCCGCTGTCGCACTGGCGCTTCCGAAGGTGGGAGAGTCCGCAGGGGGCGGTGATTGGCGCACGTTCGAAGTAACGACGCGCGTGGAAGTTTTGAAACTTTCCGGAGGCACGCGCATTTGGGTGCCGACTGCGCTCCTCCGCCCGGAGCCTTTTCAGAAGACGTTCTCGAACACATTCAACGCCGAAGGAGGTGCGGCGAAGATCGTCGAGAGCAAGGCCGACGCGCTGGGTATCGTGGCGGCGGAATTTTCGGTAGGTGTGAAGCCGGTGCTGACGGTCACGAGTAGGATTGCGACGCGGAACGTAGCGGTCGATCTCTCCGCCCCTGGCAAGGCACAAAAGGACGACCGCGCGGATTTGGAATATTTTGTGCGGTCGACGAAGATGTTGCCGACAGACGGTATCGTGAAGACTACGGCGGACGAGATTACCAAAGGCGCGAACACGGATGTCGAGAAAGCGCGCGCGATCTACCAGTGGATAGTGGACAACACGTTTCGCAATCCGAAAACGCGTGGATGCGGGGTCGGTGATATTCGCTTCATGCTGGAGTCCAAGGATTTGGGAGGCAAGTGCGCAGACCTCAATGCGCTGTATGTTGGCTTGGCGCGCGCCGCGGGCCTTCCAGCGCGGGACGTTTACGGCATTCGCGTAGCGAAGTCGGACTTGGGATATAAGGGCCTGGGAACGTCGTCAGAAAAAATCACGAAGGCGCAACACTGTCGCGCGGAAGTGTACTTGACGGAGTACGGCTGGGTTCCGGTGGATCCGGCGGATGTGCGCAAGGTGGTGCTGGAAGAACCGCCGGGAAATCGTCCGCTGGACGATGAGATGGTGAAAGCCGCCCGCGCGCGGCTTTTCGGGTCTTGGGAAATGAACTGGATGGCGTATAACTTCGCACACGATGTAGTTCTGCCAGGGTCGAATGGCGCGCCCGTCGGATTCTTCATGTATCCGCAAGCGGAAACCGCTGACGGCCGACTCGATTGCCTGGACGCAGATGGATTCAAATACGAAATCACCTCACGAGAGCTAGCGTCCGAAAATAGCTGACGAAGAAATATCTCTGGGAGATTTTGTTTTTGATGTTTCTTTGTTCGCGCGCATAAAAGTTGTGGTGATGCGTTTTTTTTCCTTTCGCTAATTCTTTTCTAGTATTGCTTGCGCAACGCCAGCCCCGTATTCTCCCCAAAGTTTTTTAAGGGTGTGTCTTCCACGGCAGGGAGCCGTGGATTTTTGACCAACAAGTGAAGCCCTGAAGATTGCCGCAAGCGCATTTTCGCGGCATCAGGGACGGGTGTGCGCGTTCTCGAGTGAGAGGCGCCGGACCTTTGCGTTTCTTGCTTCACTTTGCCCGCATATCGCAGCAACAGGGAGAACCGCATGAGAGCTTTTGGCAGGTTGGCGTGCTTGTCGATGTTCGCAATCCTCTGCGCGGGAAGGACGCCGGCGCAGGATATTACCGCGAGCATACGCGGCTCGGTGCTGGACGCCAGCGGCGGAATCGTCTCGGGAGCGAAGATTACCGCCATCCAGTCTGAAACGGGCTTGCAGCGGACTACTTCGAGCGATTCTCAAGGCGCTTACGTTCTACTAGAACTTCCCGTCGGGCATTATCGTCTGGAAGCTGAGGCAAAGAACTTCCAGAGTTTCGTTCAGGAGGGCATCTCGCTGGACGTGAATGAGATCGCGACGGTGGCAATTCACCTGGTGGTGGGCACGGCGTCCCAGCAAATTGAAGTGAAGGCTAACGCTCCGATTATCGATAGCACCTCGACGACTCTGGGCATGACCGTTGGGGAGCGAGAAGTGTTAGATCTTCCGCTGAACGGACGCCACTTTACGCAGCTTGGCCTGCTGCAACCCGGTGTAGTGCCAATCACCCCGGGACTTGCGCTGGCGGGCGGCACATTGCGCGAAGGGCAAGCCTATGCGGTGAACGGGCAGCGTCCGGAATCAAATAATTTCCTCGTCGACGGAGCGAATAATTTCAACAGCGTTGATGGCGGGTTCGTTCTGGAGCCGCCGGTGGATGCGATTGCTGAATTTCGGCTCTTGACGCATACCGCGAACGCGGAATTTGGCCACAGCACCGGATCAACCACGAATATCATTACCCGGTCGGGAACGAATAGTTTTCACGGCACGGCTTGGGAATTCTTCCGCAACGATGACCTGGACGCGAAGAGTTTTTTTGCCGACAGCGTCGAGCCGCTCAAGCGCAATCAGTTCGGCGGCGTATTCGGCGGTCCGATCAAGAAAGACAAGACCTTTATCTTTGGATACTACGAAGGGCTACGCAACCACCAAGGAGAAACCGCCCGAACCACGGTGCCCTCCGATGCCGAGAGGACCGGTAACTTCGCGGATCTATGCCCGCTGAACAACGGAACGTTTAATGCACAGGGGCTGTGCATCGACAATACCTCGGGCATGCTGAGCTCGACCGGGCAACTCTTCAATGAGTTCACGGGCCAGCCAATTCCAAACAATAAGCTACCGTTCATCAATCCGATTTCTCAGAATTTGCTGCCGTACTATCCACTGGCTAATTCTGGCCCATTCACGTTCGTTGGCACGGAGCTTTTTACGAGCAGTGCGGATCAGTTCGGCGTACGGCTGGATCAGTACGTAGGCGAGCGCGATGTGCTTAACTTCCGCTACAGTTTTGGGCAGAGAAGTCAGACTGATCCGCTCTCGAGCGCGGGCGCGAACGTTCCAGGATTTCCCGTGGGGGAAAATCAGCGCGACCAGAATTTTGTCGCGCAAGACACTCACACCTTTACACCGTCGGTGCTGGCCATCTTCAGGGTCTCTTACTTGCGAAACAAGTTTCTGCTCGACGAGCATCTGAATCACACCACTCCCGCCAGCCTGGGATTCGGGTACGAGCCAACGCTGGAATCCGCCATCGGGCCGCCATTTGTGCAGGTCGGCGGATATGCATCCATCGGCGATCCGATCACGGGACCGCGCAACACCTATCAGAACACCTACGATTTTTCGAGTTCGCTGACTTGGGTGAAGGGCCGGCACGAATTTAAATTTGGCGGCGGCTTTCAGTACGACCAGATCAACGTGCTGCAGGGCATCGCCACGAACGGATTCTTTGTTTTCTCCACGTTTCCCGTCAACAATCCGTTTGCCAGTTTTCTGTTTGGCCAGCCGGTAGTTTTTTTGCAGGGCGGCGGCAACTTTTATCGGGGATTGCGCGGCCATTCGTTCAACCTTTATGCGCAGGACACCTGGAAAATCACGCCGCGCCTAACAATAAATTACGGCTTACGCTATGAAGTCCCATCGCCGTACACGGAGATTCATAACGAGCAGAATTTGTGGGAACCAGGAGTGCAGTCGACGGTATTTCCGACGGCCCCGAGAGGCTTGCTGTACCCCGGGGACAAGGGCGTTCCGGGTGGACTAATTCCCACGGAATGGGACGCCTTTGCGCCACGCGTTGGATTGGCGTGGGACGCCAACGGCAGGGGCACGCTGCTGATCACGAGCGCCTATGGAATATTTTATGATCCGTACTACACCGGGCAGGGTGGGCCGCTGCAGACGCCGATCAGCGCTGCTCCGTACCTGCAGACACCGCAGATCATGACGCCGAATTTCGCCGATCCTTACAACGGGCAAAATCCCTTCAATGGCAGTTTCGCGCAACCACTGACGCTGCTGACCCTCGATCCCAATCTGCGATTGCCCTACGCGCAGGACTGGAATCTGAATATTCAGCGCGCCTTAGGGAAAGATTGGCTCGCTGAGGTCGGATATATCGGCACCAAAGGGACCAAGCTGCCGCGGTTTGTCGAAGCGAATCCCACGGTTTACGATCCGAGTGTGTCGCCCACGGTAAACGCGAACTTTATGGACCAGCGAAGGCTGTATTCGGGCTGCACGCTGCAGGTGCCCTCGCCTTGCATCTTCTCCTCGGTTGGCGAGATCGCCGGTATCGCGGATTCCAGTTATAACGCGCTGCAAGCGAGCTTGCGCAAACGATTCAGCCACGGTTTCTCTGCGCTGTTTTCTTACACCTTTTCCAAGACACTCGACGACGCCTCAACGTTTAACATCACCGGATCCGCTTCGCAGAGCGTCGCGGGAGAAAATGATTTGGCGCAAAACCCCTTTGACGTGAAGGGCGAGTACGGCCGGTCGATGTTCGATGCGCGGCATCGCTTCGTGGGAAGCTACCAGTGGAATTTGCCCTGGTTCAGCCATCCAGACAAATGGTACGGATACGTGTTGGGAGGTTGGATGGTAAACGGAATCACCACGCTCATGAGCAACACGCCGTTCACCGTTTATGATTCCAACAATCCACCAGAGCAGGGAAGTGCGCCGGAAATCTCGGGATTTTTCAGCGCACGTCCGAATCAGATTGGCAGTCCAGACTCCGGAACATGCCAGCAAAATGGCGTTACTGTGCCCATTCGCTCGGCAAGTTGCTGGTTCAACACCGGAGCTTTTCAGGAATCCCAGCCTGGACAGTTCGGCAACGTTGGCCGTAACACCCTGAAAGGACCTGCGTTTCAACAGTGGGATTTTTCGGCCATCAAGACGATTCCCATTCATGAGAGCATGACCCTGCAATTCCGCGCCGAACTTTTCAATATATTTAATAATGTAAACTTCGAGCTGCCGGACAATGACATTAGCTCGCCGAACTTCGGGCAAATTCAGGCGGCCCAGCCGGGACGAATCGTTCAACTGGCGCTGAAACTTTCTTTCTAATCGATGCGCGTTTTGGCATGCTAGTCCGCCGGCCGTCGCACCACTCGTCTCCGCACGGAGGGTTAACGGGAATTCGGTTGTGACCAACAAACCGCCATGACCGAACTATGACCGAACAACACGTAGTCATTCCAACGCAGGTAAAAGACCCATCGGCCGCCATACTGCAACGGGAATCGGGGCTTCGTCACAAACTTTCCTCGCACCAAGCGGCGATGATCGGTCTCGGTTCCACCATTGGCACAGGGCTCTTTCTCGGTAGCGCGATTTCGGTGAGGCTGGCAGGACCTGCGGTGATTCTCAGCTTCGTGGTGGGCGCTTTTGTTGCGCTTACCGTGATGTGGGCGCTTGCGGAGATGTCCGTCGAACATCCCACCGCGGGCTCGTTCGGACTGCATGCGGAGATGTACCTTCATCCTTGGGCCGGGTTCGCCATTCGCTATACCTACTGGCTCGCCATAGTGATCATTATCGGAAGTGAAGTGGTGGCGGCCGCGATCTATTGCCAGTATTGGTTCGCGAACGTTCCCGTATGGTTCTGGATCGCCGGATTTTCCGCGGCCCTAATTTACATGAACACGATCAGTGTGGAAAACTTCGGCACCGTCGAATACTGGTTTGCGATGATCAAGGTTGCCACTGTTTTTTTGTTTCTGATCCTGGGCGCGGCGTTACTTTTTGGCTTGGGATTTCCGCGTATCGGGGCGGGAAATTACACGCACCACGGCGGATTTATTCCGAACGGCTGGTTGGGCGTTGGCTTGGGCGTGACCATGGCCATTTTCAGTTACATGGGACTTGAAATCGTAGGCACCACGGCGGGCGAAGCCAGCGATCCGAAGGTTGCGGTGCCCTACGCGCTGCGGCGTACGCTCTTCCTGCTGGTGCTGTTTTACGTCGGCGGTTTGGCCATCGTGGTGGGCATCGTGCCGTGGACTCAGATAGGTTTGGGCGAAAGCCCGTTCGTCCGCGTTTTTGATGCCGTTGGCATTCCCGCCGCAGCGCACATTATGAACTTCGTGGTGCTAAGCGCCGCGCTCTCTTCTGCTGCTTGTAATCTTTATTTCGGCGCGCGAATGCTTTTTTCTTTGTCTCGCGGAGGCTACGCCCCTCCCGCGCTTGGCCAGTTAAATAAGCGAGGTATGCCCGTTGCCGCAGTGCTGGTTTCGAGCATCGGCATGGCTGCGGCCCTGGTGCTCGCGCACTTTTTTGCGAACACCGCTTTTATTTTCATGATTGGTGTAGCCTTCTTCGGCGCGCCGTTCGCCTGGATTGTCATATTACTGACGCATCTTGCGTTTCGCCGCCAGGTCTCTCGAGAGAAAAGAAATATTCTATTTTTTGCGCCACCAGGACCATGGAGTTCGTTGGTTGGACTGGTTGCCCTCTTCGGGGTGTTGATTTCTACGTGGTGGGTGCCGAGCTTCCATGTGACGCTTCTCGCCGGGCCACCCTGGCTGGTCTTCATTACCCTGTGCTACCTGGTGGCGAAAAAAGGGTCACGTCCGCAAGCGAGTCCATCTCCATCGCATGCGACAAACAGATAGCCCGCGCCGTTTGCAGGCCGGTTGTCCTAGCCGGAATGTGCGTGTCCTGATGGCCGGCTACACTCTGCGCAGCGCGTAAGCTTAGTTGCTGTCTTCCAGAGTTATAACTACTTTTCCTCGTGCGTGTCCGGCTTCCAGATACCGGATAGCCTCAGGGACTTCACGCAAACTGTAACGCCTGTCGATAACAGGTATTACCTTTCTGGTCTTCATGAGTTCGTGCATGACGGCCAGATCCTCTTTGCTCGGTTTGGCCAGGAAGAATGCGACCAGTTTCTGGTTCACGAAGCGCGACAAAACCAGCGTCGTAATCGCACGGGCTATGGGGCCGATCATCCACCGGCCGGCCGATCCGCCAGCCGGAACGTAGACTCCCTTGGGATTTAAAACGCGAGTGCAAGCTAACAACGAATGATTTCCAACGCAGTCCAAAAATATGTCGTAACGTCGCCCACTTCTGGTGAAATCCTCTTGGGTGTAATCGATGACGCGATCCGCGCCGATGGATCGCACCATCTCCACATTCCTGGTACTGCATACGCCGGTGACCTCTGCACCAAAGGACTTGGCAATCTGCACCGCGAACGTACCCACGCCTCCCGCCGCGCCATTGATCAAGACCTTTTGCCCCTGCTGAATCTGTCCCTGGTCGCGCAGACCCTGCAATGCGGTGTAGGCCGCTATGGGTACAGCCGCCACCTGCTCAAAGGTCACGTTATCGGGCTTCGCAACCAATGCCGATTCAGAAGCGCAAACATACTCGGCAAAGGCCCCACGGCACGAGCCAAACACTTGGTCGCCCGGTTTGAATTGCGTTACGTTCCTGCCAACCGCTTCGACCTGGCCTGCCACGTCCACGCCCAATCGCGTGTCCTTAGGTTTGCGCAGCCCGGCCATCATGCGAACGAGGTACGGCAAGCCTCGCATGAAATGCCAGTCCAGTGGATTGACGGAAGCCGCGCGGACTTGTAGCAAGACTTCGTCGTCCTTGGGAACGGGCTTCTCGACCTCCGTGATTTGGACGACCTCCGGAGGTCCGTACCTAGTGTAGAGAGCGGCTTTCATGCGCGGTTTGTTGTTATGGTCTCCGCGGGCTTACTTTTTCTTGGCCGCCCGTTTTGCGAGCAATGCGGAGTTGGCAGCCACGGCGGCGCGAATGAGTTGCTTGAAGGCAGCTTCGTTGATCTTCTCGCCTTCGCGGATGTCGATGGCGCGCCTGATGTTCCCTTCGAGGCTGGAGTTGAATAGACCTGAAGGGTCCTTCAACACAGCTCCCTTGGCAAATGTTGTCTTGACGACCTTCTTGTACGTCTCTCCCGTACAGACGACGCCGCCGTGGGACCAGACGGGAATCCCCCACTTCCACTCTTCGACGATCTCAGGGTCCGCTTCGTGGATGAGTTCGCGCACTTTCGACAGCGTCTTCCCGCGCCAGTCCCGAAGTCCCTTGATCTTCTCGTCGATTAATGCAGAGGCAGATTCCGCCGGGATCGGGCTTTTCATGTACCGCTCCAAACTCTCGCACCTAACTTGGTTACGCTCGGCATAACCTGCGACCTCCGCAGCTGCCCACATCAGTGTTCAGCCGTTCTTCGGCTGGGTGATGCTGAACCAGTTGCCGAAAGGATCTTTGATGATCGAGAGCACCCCGAAGAACTCATCTTTCGGTTCGGTCACGAACTCCACCCCTTTGGCTTTCAGCTCTTCAAAGGTCTTACGGCAATCTGCGGTCTGGAAGGCGCCGGGGCTCAACCAGCCTTTCTTCAACAGTGCGGCCATCGCCTCAATGTCTTTCTTGGCAGTCTCCGAGGAGTTTCCGCCCTTCATGTCGGGAGGCGCTGCGCTGCCGACTTTTACTAGGGCAATCTCTACCCCGGACTGTCCTTTAGGGGCGACGGTCAGCCACCGGAAGCCGTTCGGTCCCGTGTAATCAGCCTTGGGTTCAAAACCCAACTTATCAACGTAAAAGTCCTTGGCCAGGTCCTGATCGGTGACAAAAATCGTTGTATGGGACATTTTCTGGATCATGATTGTTCTCCTCCGCGGTAAAAGATAGCAAACCGGCCGCGGACGGCGCTTCTCGATTCTTGCTATTCGATGCCGGTTTTCTATTCCGCACCCCACCACCCATGCAGAAAACATCCCGGTATCATCAGCACGCGCCATGGCGCGCTGTAGCCGAAGATACGGCGGACCTCGCGCTGAAATTCAGCGGGACTGCGGCCGAACTGTGTACGGAATTTCGTGGAGAACGACCCCAAACTTTCGTAGCCAATTTCGAAACACACTTCGGTGACAGTGCGCTCAGAAGCGAGCATCTGCCTGGCGCGGTCCATGCGCAGGCGGGTGAGAAAATCATGCGGGGTCTCGCCGAAGGTAGCGCGGAATAGACGATGGAAATGAAATTCGGAAAGACAGGCTTCGCGCGCCGCCTGCTCAAGCAGAATGCGAGATTGATATCCGGTAGCGAGCAGGTCGCGTCCCCGACAGAGCCGGCGGTACGTGTCGTCATGGAGCAGGTGCGGCACGTGGAAATAATACTACTCTCCCGCCCCGACGCCCAACCTAACCTCCGACTGCAGAGCGGAACGCTGTTTAACTCCGCTGCCACATTTTGCGACAGCCCGGTGTTTGAATCTGGGAGGAAGAATTGGTGTATTGACAAAGACAGTTCACTAGGCTATTTTGCTCTAGGCCTAGACCAACACCTGTTGAGTTTGTGTTTGGAGCGCACTTCTCATCCATGAAAAACCCTGAACAGCGAGACCTTTTTCCTGGCGCACTGGAGATGATGATTCTCCGCACGTTAAAGCGGCAGCCCCTGCATGGATATGCGCTAGCGCAACACATTAAGCGAACCTCCAACGATTTGCTTCAGATCGAAGAAGGTTCGCTGTACCCCGCGCTCCAGCGGCTTCTCAAGGAAGAGTTGGTGAAGGCCGAGTGGGGCATCTCCGCCACGAACCGCCGCGTGCGCATTTACAAGCTCACCGCGGCCGGAGCAAAACACTTGGAACGCGAAGTCTCTCGCTTCGAACGCATGCTTAAGGGAATCACGCACGTCTTAGCGCCGGGTGAATTGTGAACTGGTTCAGACAACTCTTCTATCGCCGCCGTCTCTACGACGATCTCTCCGCCGAAATCCGCGAGCACCTCGAAGAGAAAATCGAGGAGTTGGTAGCCAACGGCATGTCAAGGAAAGAAGCAGAAGAGGCGGCACGGCGAGAGTTTGGAAACGTGACGTTAGTGGAAGAAGATGGCCGCGAGGTTTGGGGCTGGACGGCCGCGGAAAACTTTTTTTCGGATGTGCGATATGGGTTGCGGATGTTGCGGCGCAATCCGGTGTTCACCGCGGTCGGTTTGTTGACCATCGCGATTGGAATCGGAGCGAATGCAGCGGTCTTCAGCGTCATCAACAGCGTCCTTCTCAAGCCCCTGAATTATCCAAAAGCGCAGGAACTGGTATCGCTGCACCAAATCGCTCCGGGTGCGGCGGGCTTGGCGGATTTCGAAAACGGTTTGCTCCTTTCGCCGTCCATGTACTTCACCTACTCAGAGCAAAACCGGACGTTTCAATCTGTGGGCGTGTGGACGGCTGGTACAGCCAACGTCACGGGCATGGCCGAGCCGGAACAAGTGCGCACGGTTGACGTGAGCAATGGGGTGCTGCAAACGCTTGGCGTGCCTCCAGAAGCCGGACGCTGGCTGTCGGAAGCGGATCAGATTCCGCATGGTCCAGAACGAGTGATGCTGAGCTACGGTTACTGGCAAAGGCGTTTCAGCGGAGACCGCACGGTGATTGGGCGCAACATTATGCTCGACTCGCGGCCGCGGGAAATCGTCGGCGTGATGCCGCAAGGCTTTCGGTTCGTTGATGCTGATTTCGATGTAATCGAGCCATTCGCCTTCGAACGGGGGAAGTTAATCCTCGCGGGCTTTGGATATCACGGGATCGCGCGGCTCAAACCGGGGGCAACGGTTGCTGAAGCCAATGCGGACATAACGCGAATGTTGCCCATCTGGATGGACTCGTGGTCGAACGGGCCCGGCTCGAATTCTCACATTTACGAGACGTGGAAAATCACGCCGATGATTCGGCCTCTGAAAAAAGAGGTGCTTGGCAACGTCAGCGAAGTGTTGTGGGTAGTGATGGGTACGATCGGACTTGTAATGGTGATTGCATGCGCCAACGTGACGAATCTGCTGCTGGTAAGAGTGGAATCCAGGCAGCAGGAACTGGCCGTTCGTGCTGCGCTAGGCGCCGGATGGGGCCGCATCGTACGAGGGCTTCTGGTGGAAAGCGTGATGTTGGGTCTGATGGGCGGTGTGCTCGGAGTGGGTTTGGCGTATGGAGGCGTGCGCTTTTTGGTGACCATGGGCCCTGCGAGTCTGCCTCGGTTAAACGAGATTTCGCTCGATGCGTGGACGCTAGGATTCACAGTGCTGCTCTCGTTGCTCTCGGGTCTGCTGTTCGGATTGATTCCGGCACTGAAATACGCGGGACCGCGAGTCGCGGTGGCTCTTCGCAGCGCGGGGCGAACTATAAGCGTGAGCCGCGAACGTCATCGTGCACGCAATTTGCTGGTCATAAGCCAGATGGCGATGGCACTTGTATTGCTCGTGGGTGCGGGCTTGATGATTCGGACCTTTCAGGCGCTGCGAACGGTCGAGCCGGGTTTCACGGACGCGCCGCGCCTGCAGTTGATGCGTATCTCGATCCCCGAGTCTCTGGTGGCGAACCCGGAGCAAGTTACGCGAATACAGAACGACATCCTGGATAAGCTGCAGACCATTCCAGGTGTGAAGTCCGCGGCGTTCGTAAGTGAAATGCCAATGGAAGGGTACGAGTCGGGTTGGGACGCCATCTACGCGGAGGACAAAACGTACTCCGATGATGAGATTCCTCCGCTTCGTCTGTACAAGTATCTTTCGCCAGGCTTTTTGCAGACTGCGGGCACCCGCCTGATTGCCGGCCGAGACCTGACGTGGACCGAACTGTATGGCCATCTACCCGTGGTGCTCGTTTCCGAAAATCTGGCCCGGGAGATGTGGGGCAGCCCATCGGCGGCTGTTGGAAAGCGTCTGCGTGAATATCCTTCCATGCCATGGCATGAAGTGATCGGAGTGGTGCAGGACGTTCGCGAAAACGGGGTACAAGAAAAAGCGCCGGAAATCGTGTATTGGCCTTCGATGATGAAAGATTTGTTGGGCCTGGTCCGATACAGGCGATGCGGACAGTGACGTTCACGATACGAAGCGAGCGCGCGGGCAAACAAGAATTTCTGAGTGAGATGCGTCAGGCAGTATGGTCAGTGAATTCGAATTTGGCGCTGGCCAGTGTCCGGACGATGCAGGAAGTGTATGACAGATCTGTTGCGCGAACTTCGTTCACGCTCGTGATGCTCGGCATCGCTGGGGCCATGGCTCTGGCGTTGGGGATCATTGGCATCTATGGCGTGATCTCCTATACGGTATCGCAACGCCAGCGCGAAATTGGAATTCGCTTGGCGCTCGGGGCGCAGCGCGGCGATGTGCTGCAAATGGTGCTGCGGCAAGGTGCAAGAACAGCGCTGGTGGGCGTGTCGATTGGAATTCTTGCGGCGCTTCGGAACGACGCGACTGATGGCGATCTGCTCTTTGGCGTTAGCCCCACGACCCGCTGACGTTTGCCTGGTCGCAGTGTTGCTGCTCGCTGTAGCGCTCTTGGCATGCTACATCCCGGCGCGGCGCGCGATGCGCGTCGATCCGATGGTCGCTCTGCGTTACGAATGACGGTGCGGATGAGTGCTTGCCTGGGGCTACGAGTAAAATCAGTGCAGTTTTGCGTATTCCGCTTTAGCTTCCTTGAGAATAGGGACGTCGGGGTCGGCATCTTGCCACAGCGTTAGAAATTGTTGATACATGGTTCGAGCGGTTGCCGAATCCCCTTGTACGGCGGAAGCACGCGCGACGCCGAGATGCGCCAGTGCGGCGATCGGCTCGTTCGTCACCACCCCCGGCCAGTCGAGAATCCTCTGAAATTCAGCGGAGGCTAACGCGCCCTGCCCAGCGGCTAGATACACCCGTCCTTGTACATAAACAGGATACATATTGGTGGAAAAACTGGTGCTTCCGGCGATTCCCAGTTTGTAAGGCGCGGCGGCCTGCAGGGCCGCAGTAGCCTGCGCGAGTTGATTCTGGTTAAGGGCTAGTTGGGCGCGAATCGTCGGCAGGTAATTGAATTGAACAATGGTGTCTTCAGGGAATTTTCTGGCCAGTTCATCGACAATCCGCGCAGCTCCGGAAGAATCGCCAGCCAATGCCAGTGCCAGCGCAGCAGCATACTGGCCGTCTTGCCCGATGGATCGGGCGGTCGCGGCGGTGGCGAGTCTCCGGGCTTCCGAAGCGTTCCCGAAAAGCGCTTCGGACAGGGCCGCAGTAGCTTCCGCGCCTCCGGCACGATCCTTTTCTCCATCCCGTTCGGCTGACGCCGCAGCCTGCCGGAAAAGTTCTTCGGCCTTGCCGATGTGGCCGGAATATGCGGCGGTATTGGCTTGGAAGTACAGCAGAAGCCCCTCTTGTCCCGGTTTGCCCGCAGCCCGCGTCACCTGCTGCGCCATAAGGGCCGCATCCTTTTGTAAGAATCCCAGTTCGTACAGATAGAGGTGCAGATCGGCGGAATCGAAGTTTTTTGCCTGAGCTGTTTCGGCGGTGGCTTGAGCTTCTTTCAGGCGATTCAGGCAGATATAGGAAATTACGAGGTTGCCATAGTTCAGTGCATCATCCGGGGCGAGGCGCAAGGCTTCGCGGAACTCTTCCAGCGCATCGTCATACTGCCCGAGGCCCTGATACACCACCCCGAGGTTGGCCGGGGCCACGAATTCCCGAGGATACGTCTGGGCCCAGAGTTCATAAACTTTGCGTGCCTCCATCAGGTTCCCGGTAACGAAATGATAGTAATGAGACTCGATATAGTATTTCTCTCGTTCGCTGACCCGCTCGCGCAACTCGAAGCTTTTTCTGGTGTTCTCCGCCGCAAGATTTTTTTCGCCAAGGTTATGGTAGGCCGTTCCGAGGGAGGCATAGGCCATGGCGAAGTCCGGGTCGAGGCTAATGGCACGCTGGAAATGCTGCGTGGCTGCGGTGAAATCGCCGCGCGAAACCATGATTTTGAGTCCCAGGCTGTAGGCTTGCAGGGCTGCCAACGAATGGGTCGTGGCCTGTTCGATGGTGGTGTCGTACTTCTCAATGGAGCTAAGGGATTCACCGAGTTGCTTGCGTAGCCGAGTGGCGGCTTGCGAAAGCACCTTGAGCACTTCTTCCTTGTTGGGAGCTTCCACCTGTTCGTTGGCCAGTATCGCGCCATTGTGGGCATTGACGGCGGTCAGAGTGAGTACGTAGTGGCTGCCGAGGGGCGCAATGGTTCCCCCAATGAAAGCCTTGAGTCTCTGGCGCGCGCAAATCTCTCGCGCTAACTCGGGGGTGATCGGCGCATCGGGGGGGCGGCCCATCATCGCCAGCGTGTCGCGCACCTCGGGCGCGGGCAGGAAATTCAAATACGGTGATTGTTGCAGCTGTACCGCCAAACCCTGCCGAAGCGTGCCGTCAAAAATGGTATCGCCGGTCTTGTTTTCGAACTCCGCCAACAAGAGAGTGTCTTTGTCGGTGAGCTTCACCGGGGCGTGAAAGTACCAGAACAGGCCGCTAACGGCGATAGCCAGCAAGGAGGCCAACGAGAGCACGAGCGTCCAGCCGAGGGACTGCGGTTGGTCTGCTAGACCTGATCGTACAACGCCGGACTCTTTTCCACTTGGGCGTTGCCCGCTCGCGAGAGGTGGTGAACCAGAATCCTCTTCTGCTGCTAGCGGGGCTGACACTGGCGCCGACTGCAAGTCTCGTTGCAGCCGCTGCAAGTCCGTGCGAATCTCCGAGGCGCTCTGGTAGCGGAGAGCACAGTCCTTTTCGAGCGCCTTGTTAATAATGTATTCGAGCTTCTGGGGTACATCTGGGTTGAGCCGAATCGGGGCTACCGGAGCGCGGTTCAGAATGGCTTCGGTAACTACACCCGAACTCTCGCCCCGAAAGGGCAGTGCGCCGGTGGCCATCTCATACAGGACGACTCCGAACGAGAACAAATCCGTGCGTGCGTCCAGGGGCTTGGCGCGAACCTGCTCCGGCGACATGTAATTCACCGTGCCTACAGTGGCGCCGGTGGTGGTAAGTTGGTCCCTGTCAGAGACCAACGTTTCGTCGCTCAGGGTCACGGCCATGGCGGCCTGACGGCTACCGGCATGGCTCAGTTTAGCCAATCCAAAATCCAGGATTTTGACGTGGCCCCGCCTAGTCACAAAAATATTCGCGGGCTTGATATCGCGGTGCACGATGCCTTCCGTATGGGCAGCATCAAGACCGTTGGCCACCTCGATCGCAATCGCGATAATGCGTTCCATATCCAGAGTGCGCGCGGCGATCAGGTACTTCAGGTTTACGCCATCCATATACTCCATGGCGATGAAAGACTCCCCCTGGTGCTCCTCGATCCCATGAATGGTGCAGATATTGGGGTGATTCAACGCGGAAGCGGCCTGCGCTTCGCGAGTAAATCGTTCCAGCGCCAAGGGGTCCTGGGCGAGATGATCAGGGAGGAACTTCAGGGCGACAAAGCGATGTAGTGTGAGATCTTCAGCCTTATACACCACACCCATACCGCCCCCACCGAGCTTTTCAAGCACCCGGTAGTGGGAGATCGTTCGACCTGCCACGGGGTTCGATTCGGGCATGCTGGATTCTGCATTGATTTCGGATTGCCTGCCTACTGGCAATATTACCGGTCGCGGGAGGGCAGGCGGGGGACCACAGACAGGGCACAACGGAGCGTTTCCGCCACTGTGCGGCAGGGCTCACAATCTTTCAACGATCTGGAATTTGACAACTGCTAGCACGACTGCCGATACTGCAGCCTGCGCATGTAGGATGCAACGGCACGTCGCCGAAGGGCCATGCCCACCTACGATCTCATCGTGGAGGCCTGCATGCCCAATCTAGAGAACCTCAAAAAACAAGCCAAGCGCATACTGCGGTGGCATCGCGAACGCCACTATCCCGTCGCCGCGCAAATCCGCGGGCATTTGCCGCGTTTCCTGAATATGCCCGACTCCGAGATTCTTGCGGCGAGCTTTAAGCTTAGCGATGCGCAAGAAATGGTCGCAAGACAGCACGGCTTCGATAGTTGGCAAGCCCTGAAAACCGGACTTTCCGCCGCACCGCCCAAGTTGAAGTCATCGCCATCCAAAGCCACGATTACCGGTGCCGAGCCGCAACTGTTCGTCAGCGATATGAAGCGATCATGCGAATTTTTCGGTGAGAAGTTGGGCTTTTCGCTGGTATTCAGTTACGGCAAACCTCCCTACTATGCACAGGTGGGTCGCGACGCGGCGCGCCTCAATCTAAGGTGTGTCGAGCGATCAGTAATCGAGTCGACGGTCCGTGATCGCGAGGAACTGTTGTCGGTATCTATGACCGTCGCTACAGCCGACGAAATCAAGCTGCTGTTTCTTGAGTTTCAGTCCGCTGGTGTGGCCTTTCACCAGACGCTGAAAAAGCAGCCTTGGGGCGCCAAGAATTTCGTCGTCAAAGACCCAGATGGGAATCTGCTGCTGTTTGCCGGACCAGCAAACTAACAGCTACTAAAATCCGGGAACAGACGGAACGTTTCCGCCCCTCTGCGGCAGGGCCCACAGAGCCAGGGTAATTTGTATTCCACGATCTGTTCAACCAGCTTGGGTGGCATAGTCTGGAAGTTTTCCAAACGGGCTAGGGAATACGTGGACATTTCTTGTGTCCGGGGAGTGGGATGCGTATAGTGCCGGCATGCAGCGAACCTGGTTGCTTTTGATTTGTGTAGTTGTTCTGGTGTTCTTTGGGATTGTTTATCTCGCATATCTAGCTTGGCCAAAGATGGCGCCCAAGAGACGGATTGTCAGTCTTTTGCTGCTTGCGCCAGATTTTCTTATTGTTGTATGCATCGTCGTGTCAGCGTCGTGCGCGTCATCCTCCTCAGGGATCGCCTTGTTTCAATAGACAGTTTATATGTGCCGTTCTAATGGTATTCATTCTCCCGCTTCCGGCTTTGCTCGGTACGCTGGCGGCGCTTGTAATGTTTATACGCGCTCGATCTGCTTTATAGGTAGGCGAAGACGGCGGAAGTGGTGGGCCGCGTCACCGCACACTTGTCCCGGAAGCCGATGCTGTCGGGAAACGAGTCGCCCAGTGGGAATACTTAGTCTACCTGTCACTTCACCGAAGCTGTACACCGGGCGACATACCGACTACCGTCGTGGAGCGGGAAGCGTCCGCGTTGCTAGGCGTGAATCTCATTGATAGGGTTCTGTGGTACACAAGTTTCACAATTATTTATGCTGATTATGAGGGCGGCATGTTTACTCCAGAAGAGTTGCGGCAAGCCAAAATCTTTGCCTGTCTTGA
Source organism: uncultured Acidobacteriota bacterium (assembly GCA_963798585.1). Classification (GTDB taxonomy): domain Bacteria; phylum Acidobacteriota; class Terriglobia; order Acidiferrales; family UBA7541; genus Acidiferrum. Next base: position 10,135 of record CAWCTJ010000022.1, on the reverse strand, counting down.
CGAAGCCGAATGCACTCGCTTGGCGCACACTATCGCCGATGTGCGGCTCGAGCCGGGAGAATGGCTCTTTCGAGAGGGCGCGCCCCCCGCGTTCTATGTGCTGTTCGAAGGTAGTTTGCGGATAGTTTTAGATGTTCACGGAAAGCAGACCGAGTTTCCGGAGTACGAACTCAAGCCTGGCGAGTTCCTAGGTGAAGTGCCTCTTCTGATGGGTACTCCGACCTTCGGCTCACTGCGCGCCGAAACCTCATGCCGCATCGCGCGTCTGGATAAACAGCAGTTTCGTCATTTGATTCGGGACTCAAAAGAGGCCCGTACCCTCATTCTGGAGAAGCTGGGTGAACGGCTCCTGCTAATCCAGGAACGCTCCCTTTCTTTACCAACATCGCGGGTGCTCATCTTCGGCCGCAACAGGGATGCGGATTGCCATAACATCCGCACATTTCTTTCCGCGAATCGTATTCCTTACGAGTGGATTGATCGAGATTGCCACCCGGAGCGGGTGCCGGCCGGCCTCTCCGACGACCCTGATTGTCCGGGCGTGAGTGTTGACGGACAGCTTTTCAGTGAGCCGCCGACAACGAGGGAAATTGCCGAGGCCTTGCAACTGCAGACCAGGCCTAATCACGACAGTTATGACGTGGTGATTGTGGGGGCCGGACCGGCGGGTATGGCCGCCGGCGTTTACGGGAGTTCTGAAGGGCTTAGCGTGCTGATCGTCGAGCGCTGTGCCGCAGGCGGGCAAGCAGGTACATCGTCCCGTATTGAAAATTATCTGGGGTTTCCTGAGGGGATTTCAGGGGAAGACCTGACCGGGCGCGGATTCAAACAGGCGACTCGTTTCGGCGCGGAAGTGGCGCTGACACGTTCCCTTGAAAAGCTTACTCCCTCAAGTGAAGGCTATGTGTGCGGACTTGACGGAGGCCAGACAGTCTTAGCCCGAGCTGTAGTGTTGGCCACAGGCGTGGACTGGCGTCGGCTGCAGGCCAATGGCGAAGACCGCCTGATTGGCCACGGCATCTTCTATGGAGCTGCCCGCCACGAAGCCACCAATGTTGTCGGCAAGAAGGTCTTCATCGTAGGAGGAGGCAATTCGGCGGGACAAGCGGCCATGTTTTTGTCGAGCTATGGAGCTGAGGTAAAAGTATTGGTACGGGGCGAAGGGTTGAAACTCAGCATGTCGCAATACCTGATTGATCAGATCGCCTCGAAGGCTAACATCAAGGTGCTCCCCTTTACCCAGGTCGTTTCGGCGGACGGTGAAAATCACCTGGAACGAATCGAGGTTCGCTTGCAAGCGCCGCATGAGGCGGAGAAGATTCTCGGCTTCGACGCCGATGCCTTGTTTGTGATGATCGGCGCCGATGCCAGCACGTCATGGCTACCAGGCGATTTGGAGCGGGATCCGCGCGGCTATATTTGCACCGGGCGCGACCTCACCACCTGGAAACTTGATCGCCAGCCGTTTCCTTTGGAGACCAGCCTGCCGGGCGTGTTCGCGGCTGGTGACGTGCGCCACAACTCCATCAAACGAGTATCGAGTGGAGTGGGCGAAGGCAGCATGGCCATCGCCTTCATTCATCAGTACCTAGTTTTGTAGAAGGAATCGCGAGATGCGAAAGGCCGAAACCCGCGCGTAGCGGATCCCGGCGAGCTCTTGGCGAGGTGAATTGCGAGCCGGAATCGACCTCGAGATGCCTGTGGAACTCGTTGTTGCGCCGGTCTATCTCGCGGAAACTCCAAAGCTGGCCGTGACCTTCGAACATGGCAGAGACTTTTATCGGATATCCGTACGACGTATCAATTTCTCCTTCCTTGTGTTTGATCTCAGATGTGGATGCCCCCGTTAGCGGCAAGCCAGATAAAGATAAGCAGCATGAATATCAGCCAAACGACAAGGGGGCAACATATTCCGGCGCGAAAGGCGAATCGCAGTCCCCCCATCCCATTTGCTTCGTGCGCCATTTTCCTGAATGTGACGACGCTGCTTATCTCGAGCACCGCCGAACAGATACCGAAAGACCAGAAGAGCAACAACCCCTCCGTGGCAAGCTGTGGGTTGGGTTGATGCATCATATCGACAAACGGCGGCGTAATGGGACCGAAGATTATCAACGCTAAAGATAGGTTGAATGACCGACCGAGTGGCGAAAACAGCGCAATAGAGGCGACCCCGAACAGCGCAATGAAAGCTGTTGCCGCGCCGAGACCAAGCGCAAATGCCAGTGATTTCTTCCCACTACGGAACAAAAAATAGAGCAGTACAAGACTGAGCAAGATCCGAAGACCAAACGTGAATAGAAACCCGACTAGGGAGTTCAGCGGGTCAAAATGAGCCGCAGCCACATATTCCCCGACCAAAGAAATCGCGTAAATCAAGGCAAAGCACCGGGCCGCCCATAGCCACCGAGAACTAACCACACTGATCGGCTCGCTCTCGGCGGGGAGTACGCTGTCGAACATAGGTGCCTCCCGTTTGAAGAAGAGTGACAATCGAACCGCGCAGACCACCGTCGGAAGTTTACCCGAGAACTTTGGAAATCAACTTTCAAACAGGCCGTCAGGATTTATCTGGTTTGACCCGGATGATAGCCGGTTTCAGCAGTTGCCAACGGCACGCTCTTCTCAGGTCTTTCCAGGAAATGTTTAATAATTGGGATCACCCTCTCCTGTTCCGAAAACATGACGAAGTGGCTGGCGGATGGAACCACGGCGAGTTCGGCGTTGGGGATGAGCTTAACGGTCTCAACGGCGTGCTCAAGCCTGACAAAATCGGAATCTCCGAGAAGGATGAGAATCGGCGCTTGGATTGAAGCCAACTCTTTGTTCGAAAATCCTTCCCAACGAATGCTTCCCAGCTTGTCGAAAATTGTGGGCCAGTAGTTTGGATCAGGAGCCACTTTTTTGTAGTTTTCTCTCTGAAATTGGATGCCCCTGGAATCAGCGGTAGGCGGGCGGTCGAAGTGGGTCGTCCGAGGGTTTAAGGCAATCTGAGGAGGGCCAAAGGTTGCTCCGTAGGTCACTACTCGACCGACAAGCTCGGGATAGCGAATTGCGATCATGGCCGCCGCATTGCCGCCGTAACTTTCGCCAAAGAAGTCGGCCTTTGAGATTCCGAGATACTTCAACAAGCCAACCACATCTTTGGCGTTTTGATCGATCGAAAGCGGACGCTCCGGGATGTCGGCCGTGCGACCATGCCCCTGAAGATCGACCGTAATGACCGTATGGCTTTGTACCAGCGCAGGATAAGGGTTCAGGCGGGCATATCCGAAGGCGGGAGGGATGCAAACCAGCGGATCGCCAATTCCCTCAATTTCGTAATACATCTTCAGACCGTTGACAGGCGCATATCCGTGGGCTTCCGTTGTTGTTCCGCTGCTTGAACCCATAGACTACTTCTCCTTTCTCGAGCCATTTCCAAACTGCCCAGGGAAAATGTCTAAAAAGTATTTCCAACCCTTTTCGTGCCCTCTTCCGGCATCAGTGTCGGGAATACCGGAATGCACGAGGGTCATCAGGGTATCTTCGCCCTTTTCCTGAAAAGTTACGGTAACCGTAGACTCTTCTCCCAAGGTGTTCGGCGACACCCAGGTATGCTGAATTCGAGCTGGTCGCTCCATCTCGGTAAACCGCCCGTAATGGGAAATTCCTTTCGTCCGCCAATAAAAGAACCCGTCCACTTTTGGATTCAAGAGCAGCTTGTCAGCCATGTTCCACGGATTGCCGGGGATCTTAGGATTCAGCCATCCAGCAAACACCTCTGCCGGAGGAGCCGGGATTGTTCGCTCGACCTTGAATTCGAGGGTCATCTTGGAGTCCTTCATCGCTTCCTCTTTCTCTTCTTTATGTTTCTGAAATGCTCCTCAAACTCATCGAGGCGTTCGTTCCAGAATCGCTCGTACTCATGCACCCATCCCGCTACCTCGCGAAGTGGTTCGCCTCGAAATGATATGAAGACTTCGCGGCCCTGTTTCCTTCGTTCAATAAGTCCAGCTCTTTCGAGCAGCTTCAGGTGTTTCGTCACTGCATTCAGAGCAGTGTCGAATGGTCTTGCGACATCCAAAAATCGAGCTGGCCCATGCGCGAGCTGCCCAATGATTGCTCGCCGAGTTGGATGCGAAATCGCGGTCAATACATCTGTCAGATGATCCATGACCACATTACACCATAGGGTGTAATCTTGTTACAAGAGGTTTCCTGAGAAAGCGGCCGTTTTTCACTTCTATTTACCTTTTGCCTCTTATTCCTTGCGAGATTTCCGCGTTAGCCCATGGAAAGCCACTCGGGAGGCCATAAGGGACCGAATAAGCTTGCTATTCATTACACCATAGGGTGTAATGCGTCAATGGATCGGCTTACAGATGTATTGACGGCCACTGCTCTCCCTACTCGGCGCGCAATGATTGGGCAGCTAGCCTGGTTTGGATTGACGATCGGTCACTCTGCATTCCTGCTTACTGTCGACGATATTGGAGGCACGAAAATGCAAGACTCACCGGCCGTCAAAATAGCACTTGCTCATATTGACGCTTGGAGTCGTCATGATTGGGATAAGACAAAAGAACTACTCGCGCCAAATGTACACGCGGTGGTAGCAACTACGATGCCCAATTTGGGTGGTAGCGAATTTACAGGCGTCGCCAATTACATGGCGCTCAAGGTAAAGGCCGCGCAGCTCATAGAGCCAGGGAGCGTTCACGTGATCGGAACAGTTGGCGATGAAAGTAACGCACTGACTCTGATCACTTTCAGAATAGGTTTGGGTCCCGATGGGACGATGGTGACCATGGCGAGAGCTTGTCTCTATTTGCTGGATGAGAACAAGAAGATCAAAGAAGAACGGGATTCATTCTTCGTACTTTCAGGTAGCGCAGTGTGAGTTCCTGACAGCCGTAGGAACGAATTAAACGATGCACTAAAAGCTGTGGGTTGGATTCTGAGTAGGAGTGTCCGGTGCCACGTCCGGTAACTCCTTAAGAAAGAAATGGCGGGGACGACGACTTGCCCTGAGGCACGAAGGGTACTCGAACTCGCGACCTCTGCCGTGACAGTCTAGGCAGTTACGTCTTATCAGCGACTTACGTTCTCAACGGGGGCTGCCAAGTCGCTAGAAGGGACTGTAGGAACCGTTCTCTGTGGGTAAATTTGTGGGTAAGAATTCTCGCGTTGCAAGGACTTTGAGCTTGGGAATTGAGCACCGACGTTCTGAACACTTTCACTGCGGCAGTCCCATCCGGCGCAAGAGGTCGGCGTAGCGGGGGTCAGAGCGAAGATTGTCGAGTCCCGGGTCAACTTTGATTGTATCGACGTGATTGCCAGCAGCAACGGCTTTCTCCAGAGCCGCGAATGCAGCGTCCTTCTCGCCAAGCATTGCGTAGACTACAGCAGCGCCGTAGTGGTCGCCTCCGGCTTCGGAGTCTTTGGCGTTCTTCCTGAGGTAACCTGTATAACCCGACTTCTCGAAAACCTGTCCAAGTTCGTGGGCGCGCGCCTCGTGACCCTTTAACTGCTCGGCTTTGATCCATTGCTCCATCGCCTGTTTATAATTCCCCATTTGCTCATATGCGCTTCCAAGGGTTTCCACTGCGTCAACTTGCTTGGGGTTTATTTCCAGCGTTTTGTTCGCCTGCTCGATGGCCTTAGTGTAATCACGGCCGTTGTAGTACGCCTGCGCGAGGCCGCCGTTATACAACAACGAGAGTGGATCAAGCTCCACGGCTTTGCGACACTCTATGATCGCCTCCTGAGGTCTTCCCATTTCAGCGTCGAACCAGCAGGAGACTTCATGGGCATAGGCAGAACTGGGGTCAAGTGCCAGACCCTCTCGAATCTCCATGTCTGCCTCCGCGAAGTTACGGAAGAAAAACATATCAACCGACGCCAGCGAGATGTGAGCCTCGGGATTCTGGGGATCGAGCTCCAGTGCCCGTCGGGCCAGAGTTCGCGCCTTGTCGATGGCCTCGCGGCCAGAATAGCCGTAGTACGCCTGATAAGTGTAGACGTCTGCCAGCCCAGCATAAGCTGCGGCATAGTTCGGGTCTTTGGCAACCGCCTTGTCAAAAAACTCGGCTGCCGCCTTATAATCTTCGTTGGTTAACTTTTCCAAGCGGTACCGCCCCTTCAAGTAAAACTGATAGGCTTCGGCATCCTTCGTGCCGACTTTCGCGAGCCTTTCCCGTTCGGTTCCGCTCAGCTGCAGCCGCAGTTGGCTGGCAATGTCACGAGTGATCTCAGATTGTATAAGCGAAACATCATTGGCGCTGCGTGTGTATCGTTCGCCCCAGAGTTGGGTTCCGGTCGCTACGTTGACCAACTCGGTTTCGACATCAAGCTTATTGCCATGCTCCACCACGCGGCCCGTCAGCACGGCATCGACATGCAGATCGTGCCCGACACCTTGCGGATCGTCTTGCCGCAATTTGTAGTGAGACACGGTGCTCCGAGCCGTCACTTGGAGATTCGGGAGCCGGGAAAGAGAGTTGGTGATCTCCTCGGAGATACCTTCTCCGAGGTAGTCCATTTCGGGGTCTTTGCCAGCATTCGCAAACGGCAGTACGGCTATCGAATGGATCGGTGTCGCATCGGAAGTGCGAGAGCGTAGGGAGTGCCACGCCAGATACACAGCACCGACAATTAACACTGCCGCCCCACTTGCTACCAATCGCCAAAGCAGTCGGCGTGAACGAGTGCTGGTTCCAGCTTCCGCAACCGCAGCGGCGCTCTTCCCGCTCTCCGTGTCCCGCTTCAACCGCGTCAGATCAGCCCTCAACTCGGCGGCAGACTGACAGCGGACATCGCGATCTTTTTCCAGCGCCTTGTTTATGACTTGCTCCAATTGCAGCGGCACATCGGGATTTAGCCGCACAGGAGCTACGGGAGCACGTTCCAGAATGGCGTTGAAGATCAACGCCGACGTTTCGCCTCTAAACGGCAGCGTCCCGGTACACATCTCGTAAAGAACCGCCCCAAACGAAAACAAATCCGTTCGTGCGTCCAGTTCCTTCGCCCGCACCTGCTCCGGCGACATGTAAGCGATGGTTCCTACAGCCGTGCCGGGACTCGTCAGATGGTCAGGGTCAACCTGCGCAGTGGCAAGTGTAGGTTCGTTGCCAGTCGCGCTTTTGGGTGTACTGACCTTAGCCAACCCGAAATCCAAAACCTTGGCATGACCGCGCTTGGTCACGAAGATATTTGCGGGCTTGATGTCCCGGTGAATGATGCCCGCAGCGTGGGCGGCATCCAGCGCGTCGGCGATGTCAATGCCCAGCGATAGGACGGCCTCGATCTCCAGCGCTTTGCCACCGATGCGGTGTTTGAGCGTCATGCCTTCCAGATACTCCATCGCTATAAACGGCTGACCATCTTGCTGCCCTACTTCGTAGATGGTGCAGATGTTCGGATGGTTCAATGCAGACGCAGCGCGGGCTTCGCGGCGGAAGCGCTCCAACGCCTGTGGGTCACTGGCTAGGTCTTCAGGCAGGAACTTGAGCGCGACGAAGCGACCAAGCTCGGTGTCCTCTGCCTTGTAGACGACACCCATCCCGCCGCCGCCCAGCTTCTCGATGATGCGATAGTGCGAGATGGTTTGCCCGATCATGGCGCTCAGATGGTAGGGGTGAGCGAAAGGGGAAGTCAACGAGCGGAGTCAAGGCGTGCGGCGGAATCGCGAACCTGAAAAGGACTGAAGGGACGGTTCTCTGTGGGTAAATTTGTGGGTAAGAATTCTCGCGTCGCGAGCTCCTGCTCAGGGTCAACGAGCGTCAGAGAGATTTTTCACCAGTTAAAATTGGGAGTGATCAGCGTACCTGACGCAGGGCTTCATACACTGCTGCAAACACTTTTGGGTTGGCGGTCACGAAAATCAAGAAATCATTCTCAGCCAAGTACGATTCGGCTTTCATGCAGCCAAGCTGCCGCCAAAACATCTGAGCAAGGTCGGCGTATTCGGGGTCATGAAAGCCGAAATCGAAGTTGACGAATGCATGCACTTGCCCCTGTTGCATCTCGGACTCAAAGATATTCCTACTGGGGGCGGCAAGTACGCCCAAGTTTGTTGGAGCGCCAAAAACATATAGCTCCGAAAAATAGGCTTGCGGCACCGTGTTGACGTGCTGGATTTCGGGGCTGTATGCAATTTCACCGTGCGAAACCCAACCAGCTGACTTTTGGCCTTCAGTCAGCTGTAGCGCCCCACTGTCGAAAGACGTGATTGCAACATACTTCCCTAGGACTACATCTGGACAACATTCCAGCACGTCGAGCTGCCTATCAGTTGAGACAAGCCACTGATAGTCGTCCGTTGAGCCGGTTTGCAACAGGTGGTCAGCGTCTCTCATGTCCAGATTGTACGAAAGTTCTGTACACGGACGAAGACTTCGACCAGATGATCGCGACTCAAGAAAAGTTTCTCGATGCCGTGGGATTCAAATCGGGAAGTGTGCAGAAGCTGTGGGTGGGATTATGGGTGAGAGTTTTCGGTCTCACGTCCGATAACTCCTTAAGAAAGAAAATGGCGGGGACGACGACTTGCCCTGAGGCACGAAGGGTACTCGAACTCGCGACCTCTGCCGTGACAGTTCGCAGGACATAACTGTTTTCAACGACTTGGAAGAACACGGACGGCATCCTAAGTCATTGCAAGTTCGTTTTAGAAAACGTTATTGTGTACCACGCTGTGTACCACGGCCCGGAATCGAATCGCTCGCCTGATTCACCTACGCCGGCCAATCTCGATTGCCGCGAGGGGTGAGGGCCAGTTCTGAATCGACGACCTTCGGGTTATGAGCAATACGGTCTGCACTTAACTGCTGTCGAATCAATCGCCCCGAAGACCAAAAATCACTCCCGTGACGCATTCTGGCTGCGAACTACAATCGCGCAAAAGAGTTAGGAATAATTAAAGTGACCGGCCTGATTTGTTAGTCCAGAAGAAGTGAGAGTTTTTATATCACAGCCATGGGCTGTGAAGTTGGATTTACCCCCCAGGGGCTACAGGCCGCGGGGGCAGGCGGCCTGTAGCCGAGTGCAGAGTGCGGCCGCTTCGTGTTGTATTCCACGCGCCAGTTTTCGATCACGATCTGCGCCTCCTTCAGTGAGTAAAAAATCTCTCCGTTCAAGCATTCATCCCGCAGCTTCCCGTTGAAGCTTTCGCAGTAGCCGTTCTCCCAAGGACTTCCCGGCTCGATGTACAGCGTCCCTGTCCCTACCTTCGCCAGCCACTGTCTCAGCTCCTTCGCCACGAACTCCGGGCCGTTGTCCGAACGAATGTTTTCCGGGATTCCCCGGAACAGCATCACATCTGCTAGAGCTTCAATCACTTCATACCTCCCGAGCCTTCTCGCTACACGGATGGCCAGACTCTCTCGCGTGTATTCATCGATCAGCGTCAGCATCCGCAGCGTTCTTCCGTCATGCGTCATCGCGCTCACGAAGTCGTAGCTCCAAACGTGATTCGCACGCTCCGGCCGCAGTCGCACGCACGACCCGTCGTTCAGCCACAACCGCCTACGGGGCCGCTGTTTCTGCGGTACCTTCAGCCCCTCGCGACGCCAGATGCGCTGTACCCGATCTTTGCCCACGTGCCAACCATCACGTTGCAACAGCGCCGTAATTCGACGGTATCCGTAGCGACCGTATTCACTGGCCAGGGCAACGATCGCTTCCGTCAGCGCCTCTTCGTCGATCTTCTGGATCGCGGCATAGCGTTGTGTCCTGCGCCACTGCCCCAGCAGCCGGCAGGCATGGCGCTCACTGACTTCGTACTTTTCGCGCGCACGCTCCACCGCACAACGCCGCCGCTCAGGGCTCACAAGTTTCCCGAGGCCACATCCTTCAGGATCTGCTTCTCCAGAGACAGCTCCGCCACCAAACGCTTCAGCTTCGCGTTCTCTCGCTCCAGCTCCTTCATCCGTTTCGCTTGATCCAGCTTCAGGCCGCCGAATTCCTTCCGCCAGCGGTAGTAGGTCTGTATGGTGATTTCTGCTTCCTTGCAGGCTTGCGGGGTGGGCTTTCCGTTCGCAATTCCTACTTCAATCTGACGCAGCAACGTCACGATCTGCTCTGCTTTGTATCTCTTGATTGGCATGTCCAGCTCTCCTTTAGAGTGATTTTCTCTCACTCCCGCTGGACTAAT
>CAWCTJ010000021.1:0-86605 GCA_963798585.1 uncultured Acidobacteriota bacterium | reverse complement strand
CCATCGGCGCGATGCTGCCTGCGCGGTGGCATTCCTGACAGTGGGCTTCAAGAATTGGTAACACATCGCGATAGAAGGTGGGCGCGTCAGACGCGTGGACCATCGACCCTGCCTTTGCCGCGTGCCGCGTCGACCATCCGGCGCGGAAAAAATCGCGCCAAGCAGACCGGCTAGCGCAAAGATGTAAAGTGTTCGCGTCATTTCCTTCTTGGGTCCTTCTCGGTTCCTTCTTGATCTTCAGTAACGCGCCGCGCTGCAACACACTTTCTGTTACGCTTCGATGACCATTCTTCGCGCAAGGTTCGCTGCTGGCACGATTCCATTTGAGGCGCGTGCCCTCTATCTCTTATAATATGGAGTTTGTCTGCAGACTTGAGGAGATTCCTGTAATGGCTAGCGATTCAAAGACCGGTAAACGCATCCTGCTTGGCGTGGTGGTTGCGATCATCGGCGGCGGCATGCTGTTGTACCTCATTCCTCAGGGCCCCGGAACGGGTGCCGACACCTCGGCCTCCGACACCGTCGCCAGCGTCGGTGATCAGAGCGTTACCATGGCCGAAGTCGGCCAGCAGTTGGCGCAGATCCAACAGCGTAGTGAAGTGGTTCCGCAGCTATCCCCTACTACACCCAACAAATCCTGCAACAGCTGGTTTTCCAGAAAGAGCTCGAATACGAAGCCAAGCGCCTGGGCATCACCGTTTCGGACCAGGAACGTGCCGACCGCATTCGGCAGTTTCTCCCCACGGCGTTCAATGGCGATAGTTTTGTTGGCATGGATATCTACACTCAGGAAGTCGCCACGCGCTTCCAACTTACCGTGCCGGTGTTTGAAGAGTTGATTCGTCAGGGCCTGTTGGAAGAAAAGTTTCGCAAGCTGGTCACCGATGGTATCAGCGCCAGTCCCGAAGAGTTGCAACAGGCATTCCGGGACCGCAACGAGAAGATTACGCTGGACTACGTTTTGATCAAGCCAGAGGAACTGGAGCTGCAAGATCGTCCCCACGGAGGAGGAAATCAAGGCGGCGTATGAAAAAAATCGCGCCTCGTACCAGTTGCCGGAGCGGCGCGTGGTTCGTTACGGCCTGGTGGACATCAACCAGTTGCGCCAGGCGGTCCAGATTTCCGATGACCAACTCAAGGCCCAGTATCAGCAGAACATCGCGCAATATCAGGTGCCGAACCGCGTCCACGTCCAGCATATCCTGCTGACCACCGTGGGCAAGACCAGCGCGGAAGTCGAAGAGATTCATGCGAAGGCCGAAGACATTCTCAAGCAGGTCAAAAAAGGCGGGAATTTCGCGGACTTGGCAAAAAAATACTCCGAAGATCCTGGCAGCAAGGATAAGGGCGGCGATTTAGGTTTCATTACCAAGGGGCAAACCGTTCCTGAGTTCGAAAAAACCGCCTTCAGCCTGCAAAACGGCCAGGTTTCCGACCTCGTGAAGACGCAGTACGGCTTCCACATCCTCAAGGTGCTCGAGAACGAGCCCGCGCACACCAAGCCTTTTGAGGAGGTCAGAGACTCCTTGCGAGCGCCTCTCGTGCTGGCGCAGGCGGACAAGGAATCCAGCGATACGGCAGACAAAATCGCGACCGAGGTTCGTCGCTCGAATAAAGTGTCGCTGGATGATCTGGCGGCGCAGTTCCATCTGGCAGTATCAGAGACTCGCCCCGTTTCTGCCACCGATCCTGTGCTCGAATTCGGCAACTCCAAGGAAATTAAAGACGCCATGTTTCGCTTGCGCATGGGCGAGGTCAGCCTCCCCATTCGCACCGACCGCGGCTATGTTGTTCTATCTGTGAAGGATATTCAGCCGGCGCATCAAGGGACATTGGATGAGGTACGTGCTCGCGTCGTCAGCGACATTCAAAAAGAAAAGGCCGCACAGCAAGTGGTGGCCAAGGCCGATGATCTGAGCCGCCGCGTAAAGGCCGGAGAAAAATTCGACGCCGTCGCGAAATCGCTCGGGCTTGACCCGAAGACCAGCGATCCTTTTGCGCGCGATGGCTCAGTTCCCGGATTGGGCAGTGGCAAGCAACTGAGCGCAGCCTTTGACATGAAGGATGGTGAAGTATCAGCCCCGGTTCCTTTGGGTGCGGGCCGGGCGGTCTACGAACTGGTTGCGAAGACCACGCTGGACCAGGCAGATTTTGCAAAACAGCAGAAGGATTTAACCGACGCGGTGCTTCAAAGCAAGCGTAGCCTCGCCTTCGACGCCTTCCGCGCGGCCCTGGACGCCCGCCTCAAGCAGGAAGGGAAGCTCAAGTTGTATCCCGATAAACTAAAGACTGCCGCGAATTTTGGCTAGTGTAACTAATTGTAAGCAATAGGCTTAACAAAGAAATTCGATACTCTTGCCTTTCCCAATCCGCCCGAGTAACCTATTTCTGTCTCCAAGCAGTCTCTCCATCAAGGGAGGGCTGTTCAGGGCATGCTCAGGTTTCGGTAGTTCAAACCACCGCTGGTTTTCAAAGTTCGTATCTCTCCTTGGGAGCAGTGAATCACATGCGCGCACGCGCGTCCGTCGTTCGAAATGAATATCGTTGCAGCATGGAACGCAATCAGGGCGGGAAATATTGCATCCGCATCCAAGCCACCTACCCTCGCCACGCTTGGACCTTGGGCGTCTTCTTCCTCGCGTCATCCTTTGATCGGGCCATGAAAAAGCTCGAGGAGTCCCTGGACTTCCTGCAGCGACAGGAAGAGAAGCTGTGGTTTTGGGGCGTCGACCGTGCCGAAGATATGGGCTTCTCCGCGGAGTTCCTCCGTGAGGCTGGCCTGAAGCTGGATCGCCGTAGCGAGTTTCCTCGCAAGGCCACCAGCCTGTCCCTCGTGCCGGAACGTCAGGTGCCGGCTTTCGTCCTTGGACCCGTACGCCGAGACCTCGCCGAATCAGTCGAAGTGCCTCGTGCCCTTGCCGTGGGCGACTAAGCCGCAATCCTGCATTCTTCGGTCTCTTGACTTCCCGCCCATTCTTAGGGATCATCCGCCGGTCCGGGCAGGAACGCCTGCGAGTCACCTGCACGTCGCCAAATAGTCTCCCAGCTTGTATTCGTTAATTGGCGTGCGTTCGGCAAGTGGTCACGCCGGCGTGGCTCACGGAGGCATCAGTGGCATCAAGACCTAGGTTTCATCTCGCCCTCTTGGCTTCACTGGTTGTGCTGGCCGTTACCTCCTTGAGCGTTGCCGCTGGCGCGCAGACCCAGGTGCTCGCCGATCTCCGCGCTCGCGAAGACCAAGGCGCCGCCAAGACAGCGGCTACCGCAACAGCTGCGCCACAGACTCCGCCAGCCAACAGCAGTGGCATGGTCTGGGTCAACACCGATTCGGGCGTCTACCACAAACCCGGAACCCGCTATTACGGCAAAACCAAGCACGGCAAATACATGCTGGAAGCTGATGCAATAAAAGCCGGATATCATTCTTCGGAGAAAACTCCTCCGCAGTAAGTCTGAAATTTCTGCAAACTAAAAGGAGTCCAACGATGAAAAAGCAATTCACACGGGTGCTGCTGGTGCTGATGATCGTGGCGCTGAGCGTCTCCGCTGGAATGTCTCGACCCCCAGCGCAAACCGCCAGCTCCACAACCGCGGCCACCGCGCCAAAGGGCGCTCTGGTGGACATCAACACCGCCACCCAAGCCCAGCTCGATGCGCTCCCGGGTATCGGCGCCGTTTATTCCCAGAAAATTATCGATGGCCGCCCATACGCCAAGAAGACCGACCTTACGCGCAAGAAAATCATTCCGGCGGCCACTTACGACAAGATTAAAGACCTTATCATCGCCAAGCAGCCGGCGAAATAAGCGGCGACTAATTCGGAATTAGCGCGGAGTTGTAGCGCGGAGTGATAGAGGGAAGTGGTTGCGCAGAGGTTCAGGAACAGCACGTTCCGCTACGCGCCGCAACGGTTTCGCGGTGGTGCGTTCGCGGGACTTTTGCGTTCCGTTCATCGTGAGGGCTATTTGTCGCGCAGAATCACTTCGCCCTGTCCAACGATCTGCTCGTTGAGCCATAGGCGATACTTGAAGGTACCGGCCTTCACGCCCACGCGAGGTGGCCCACTAAGCAGCCGCATCCCGGCGGGAGCCTGGAAAATATTCGAGGAAAACGGGCAACGGTTCACGTCAAATTCCACGCGCAAGTTGCCCGCGTCAGAAATCCAGGAGACTTGATCGCCCGGATCAAGCACTACGGCTTGCGGGATAAGTCCAACGAGTACCGGTCGTTCAGACATCGATGCGTTCCATAGAGCAAGCAAGATAGCACATTCGTCTCCGCCTCGCCTTTCTGCCGAGCAAATCGTGCAAGCGCGCCGCTGTTGTTCGTGTGACGCGCATCAGCGTTCCGTCCAATGTCTGAGCGCTGATGCGGCATGACAACGGATGCCCAGTTCCTGCATCTAACCAATTACACCTGTACTTCAGTCCGCTTGACCGCGTTTTGGTGCAACCGTAAACTGATCTGGTTGAAGTGATTTTATGCTGCATTTTTTGCATACCGTACGTCTCGGGTCGGACGGGGAGGGTTTTGCTGCATGGCTTCTGTTTCGCGCGCGCTTTCGATTCCGCTACCCAACGGCTCGCGCATTTCCGTATTCTCCGCCTTGCCTTTCGTGCTGATTCACCTCCTCGCGCTGCTGATTTTCTTCGTGCCCTTTCACTGGTATCTCCCGGTCGCCTGTTTTGCGTTGTACGAACTGCGTATGTTTTTCGTCACCGCCGGCTATCACCGCTATTTTTCGCATCGCTCCTACAAGACCAGCCGCGTCTTTCAGTTCGTCATTGCGTTTATGGCCATGACCTCGGTGCAGAAAGGCGTGCTCTGGTGGGCCGCACACCATCGCCACCACCACCGCTTCTCTGATCAGGAAGAAGATCTGCACTCACCGACGCTATTCGGCTTCTTCTGGTCGCACATTGGATGGATTATTTCGGACAAGTACAACGACACGCGCCTCAATTACATCGGCGACTTCGCCAAATTTCCCGAGCTGCGCTGGCTGAACAAGTACTACCTGATCCCGCCAGTGACCCTCGGCGTCGCCCTCTGGCTGATTGGCAGTTGGCCGTTGCTTATCTGGGGCTTTTTCCTCAGCACCGTGCTCGTCTGGCACGGCACGTTCACCATCAATTCGCTTTCGCACCTTTTTGGCTCGCGCCGCTACGAAACCTCCGATACCAGCAAGAACAATCTTCTGCTCGCTCTGGTCACCCTCGGTGAAGGCTGGCACAACAACCACCACCATTTCATGGCCGCCGCCCGTCAAGGCTTCTTCTGGTGGGAAATCGACATCACCTACTACACCCTGAAAGCTATGTCCTGGTTAGGCCTGGTTTGGGAACTACGCAAAGTCCCCGCCCACATGCTAACCACCGAAGAACAAAAACTCGCCGCCTGACCTTATGGCACCGGCAATCTTGCCTGTGGCCTTTTACACGGCACTCGCAACTGGCTTCGCCTGCATTCCGTTCCCGAAGTCCACCTGCCGTCCAAATTGTCGGTTGCACCACCTCTGCGATTACGGCAGAATTGACCCTTCGAGCGCGCCCCGCGATGTCCCGCACACGACGCCACCGCAATGCCGTGCAGCACTAACTGCAAGTAATAGAAGGGCAAAACGCAATGACTCAACCAATCGGTGAACTGAATCCTCCCGTAAGGCTCATGCTCACCCCCGGTCCGTCCTCCATGGACCCGCGCGTCTACCGCGCCCTGGCCACGCCTCTCGTCGGCCACATGGACCCGTGGTTCAAAGGCTGCATGGAAGACACGCAAGTGCTAATGCGCCAAATTTTCCAAACCGAGAATCGCATCACCATGCCGCTCTCGGCCTCTGGCTCTGGCGGCATCGAAGCCTCGCTGGTCAACACGCTGGAAGAGGGCGATGAAGCTATCATTTGCGTGAACGGCTGGTTTTCTGATCGCATGGCCGAAATCGCCCTGCGCACGCCCGCGAAAGTCACTCGCGTCGAAGCCCCCTATGGCACCACCGTCGACCCGGAAGAGGTTCGCAAAGCCGGCAAAGGACGAAAAATTAAAATTATCGGCTTGGCGCAAGGTGAAACGTCTTCCGGCGTCCTCACCCAGCTCGCGGGTTTTCGCGAAGTTGCCGATGAACTCGGCGCGCTCCTGATCGTGGACACCGTCGCCTCCCTGGCCGCCGTCCCACTGCACATTGACAACGAGCGCGTGGACATCTGCTTCAGCGGCACGCAAAAAGCCATCAGCGCGCCTCCTGGCATGTCCCCGATCACCGTCAGCCCCAAAGCTGAAGAAGCCTTCCGGAATCGCAAGACCAAGGTGCAAAGCTGGTACTTCGACCTCACCACCGCCATGAACTATTGGGGTAAGGATCGCCTGTACCATCACACTCCGCCAATTTCGCTCATCTTTGCCTTGCGCGAAGCCATGCGCATCACGCTGGAAGAAGGCCTCGAGAATCGCTGGGAGCGCCATCGCCAGAATCAGCTGGCACTAATCGCTGGTATTGAAGCCATGGGCCTCGAGCTTTTGGTTAAAGATCCCTCCGAACGTTTGCCGACCGTCACCGCCGTTATGATTCCCAACGGCATCGACGACGCGAAAGTCCGCAATCAACTGCTCGACGAATTCAATATCGAAATCGCCGGCGGCTTGGGGCCCCTCAAAGCAAAAATCTGGCGCATTGGTCTGATGGGCTACTGCAGCCAGAAAGCTAATGTGTTGCTCTTCCTGGGCGCATTCGAAAAAGTCTTGCTCGATCAGGGCTACCGTTTGGGCTCTGGCGCGGGAGTCGGCGCCGCGATACAGAGTTACACCAATGTCGGCACCGCCGCCGTGACAGGCCGCTAAATTAAGAAGGAGACAGTTTGACTACTCGTCCCGTACTAGCCAATGCCGGTGCCATGAACCAGTTCATCGGCGCTTTTGAAGTGACGTCGAAACTTAGCGGCCAGGAATTTCACTGCCGCTTCTCGCATATGTGGAACGGCATCGCCACGCGCCATGCCGACACGATCGACACGAAATTCTTCGTCGGCAGCGAAGCGCTCGTCGTGGGCCTCGCGCATCACCGCCTTCGTCAAGTTTCGCGAACGCACCGGACGCGACCTTACGGACCGCGAATCGAGCTACATCGCCGCCGAGTACTTACGCGAGCGCCTGGAGGAAGACGACGAGCGCCGCTTTATGATGTCAGCGAATCCGAAGTCCTCCGCCTGATCGAACAGCTCGGCATTCGACTAAACGCTTTCGTCGCAGGTTCGCGCTCGCCCCGCGTAACTTTGCCCGGGGCCCATGCAAATCCGTTAATACCTAATCCGCCGACTCGGCATGAAATATTTCCAGCGATGGATGCCGCAATCCGTCCCGCCGGATAAAGTGAATCACCAGCAGCATCAATAGCCCGCCACACACCATCACCGCCACCGAGATCTGCAATCCCAGCTGCAAATCGCGCATGTCAGAAATTTTCCCAACCACCTGCGGTCCCAACCCGCCGACGAGTTGCGTAACCAGCATGTACACCCCTACCGAAGTAGCGTGCGCTCGCCGCGGCATCATGTCGTGAATCACCGCCGTAGCCGGCCCTAAATACCACGACATAAAAAAGCCGGACACCACCAACCCTAGCAGCACGGTCTGTTTCTCTTCCGTCTGAATCGCCAGCAGCAGAAACGGCGCAGCCAGCAATAGTGCCCCCGCCATCGCGGCCACGCGGCCGTATGCAAAGCGCTTCTGCAAAAAATCCGCGGCCGCGCCACCCGCTAGCACGCCCGTAATTGCCGAAAAAAGCGCCGCGAGGGATAGCGCGATGGAGGCCTCGCGCAGGGTAAAATCCTTGTAGCTCTCCACGAAGTCCACGCCCCAGGTCAGCAGGGAAACGCTTGAGAAGGTAACGCACGCCCCCGCCGCGAGCATAGCCATAAACGCGGGAATTCTGAACAGGCTGGGGATCGGAACGACTTCGGAACGCGGCCCCCGCGAGGGCTCTCCGATCGAAAAAAGCGCCAGTCCGGGAATCAGTCCCGCAATCGCAACCACGAAAAACGCCGCTTGCCATCCATAACGCGACCCGACGATACCTCCCAAAACCTGGCCGCTCGCCCCGCCGAGCAACATTCCCGTGGCAAAAATAGATTGCGCCATGGCCCGGCGTTCCTTCGGGAAGGCGCCTGAAATCATGGACTGCGCCGCGGGTGCGTACGCCGCTTCGCCCAAACCCACAAAGGCGCGCGCTATCAGAAACGAGACGAACGTAGAAGCCAAGCCGCCGGCAAACGTCGCCACGCTCCAGCACAAAATGCCGACCCATATAATGGCCTTGCGGCTGACGCGGTCCGCAAAATACCCGAACGGCACGCTGGCCACCGCCAAGACCAGCAGCAGCCACGTCTGCAGCGAGCCGAGCTGCGCATCGGTAACGTTCAGATGCATGCGGAGCAACGGTATCAGCGGAATAAAAACCTGCCGCGCCGCAAAATTTACAAAATTGATTAAGACGAGAACCACCAGCAGTCGAATCTGATACGCCGTTAGTGGGTGCGGTTTCTGGGACATTCGATAGCGCTGCTTTTGCCTACCTGTGACCTGTTTGTGCGAGACTGGGGACAGAAGTATTCACGTCTGGTGCGTAGTATTTAGTTTAGCTGGATGCGCCAGCGGGTCAACCGGCACTTTTTCATTCACGGATAATATACCGCGTATGCGCCAAGCTTCTGCTCGCAGCTCAAACCACCAGTGACCGCTTAGCCACGGTCCTGTCTTACGGCGCGTTGTTGCTGCTCGGCTACCTGGTGTTTCGTATTTTTGAGCCGTTCCTCGTGCCGCTGGCTTGGTCCGCAGTGCTGGCGATCTTTTTTTATCCGCTTGTACGAGCAGCTCGCCCGCCGCATGGGCCCCGGACGTGCCGCGCTGGTCAGCACGCTGGCCGTCACCTTCCTCCTGATCGTCCCGGCGCTGCTTGTGCTTTTTTATACCGCTCGTCAAGGCCTCGATGCTTCTGCTCGGCTGCAAGCCGCGCTAATGTTGCATGGTCAGGGTCCTGATCAGGGATTTACTGCCGATGCCGAAGCCTGGCTGCGCCATCACCTGCCCGCTTCCATGCAATCTTTCGATATCGAAAGTGCGCTCCGCCAGGGCGTTGAAAACCTCGGTTCCTTCATGGCCGCGCGTGTCGGCTGGCCTGCTCAAGAATTTTGCCGCCTTCTTCGTGGCGCTTTTCTTACTGATCTTCACTCTGTTCTTTATGTTCCGTGATGGAAAAGACGTCGTCCGTGTTCTCCGCCATCTTTTACCCTTCGACGAAGACATTCAGCGCGAGATGATGAAAGAATCGCGCGAACTGATTTTCGCGAGCGTGGCAGTCGCTTTGGTCATTGCCGGTATCCAGGGATTTCTCGGCGGCGTGGCGTTCGCCATTACCGGAATCCCGACCGCCATCTTTTGGGGCGTGGTCATCGCCTTCTTTTCCGTGGTTCCTGTCGTTGGCTCCGCGCTCGTATGGGTTCCTGGCGCACTGTGGCTGGTGTTTAACGGTCACTGGGGCAAAGCCATTGTGGTCGTCGCCATCTGTGGCGGAGTTTCCAGCGTCGCGGACAATATCGTTCGTCCGCTGATGCTCAGCAACCGTACGCGTTTGAACGATCTGCTTTTGTTCATCGGCGTGATCGGCGGTCTGGAAGTCTTCGGCTTGCTGGGGCTGGTGGCCGGCCCCACCATCCTCGCGGCCGCCATGGGCGTTTTCCGCGTCTACATGGACCGCCGCGAAGCGCTGGCCGCTCCCGACCCGTAACATTGACCTCCTCCTGGGTTCCGCGCCTCGACCCACAAGCTTCATGCGTAACTCTGTGTTCACCCCCTCCGGCAAATTAAGGTTCACTCGCGCCCGCTTGTGCTACTGTACCCCGCCGGATGATTATGCCCGCCGCCAAACCCGCCGCACCTCATGCCGAACTGCCTCCGGAGAAATTGCGGTGGCGCTGCGATCCGGCGCGCATTCCTTTTGAAACCACCGCGCAGGCCGAGCCCCGTCGAAGGTCCGGTGGGCCAGGACCGCGCTTTGCGTGCGCTGAAGATGGGCGTGGAGCTCGCGGCGCCCGGCTACAACGTCTTCGTCTGCGGACTTTCGGGCACCAGCCGCGGCGGCATGATTCAGCGGATGATCGAAGATCTGCAGCCCGCAGACCAACCAATCGCCCCGACCGCTGCTACGTCAACAATTTTAAGAATAACCGACCGCCCCCGCCTGCTCACGCTGCCGCGCGGCCAGGCCAACGGCTTCAAGAAGGATATGCAGTCGGGCATCGAGTTTCTGCGCCGGCGCATTCCGCAGGTGTTCGAGGGCGAACCCTTCCAGCGCCAGAAGGGCCGCATCGTCGACCGCTACACGGTACGCGAAAAAGAATTGATGGACGATTTCACGCGGCGCATCGCGCGCGAACAGTTTGCCCTGGGCCACATGCAGGTCGGCGCCGTGGCGCTGCCCGAGATTTTCCCGGTGCTCGAAGGCCAGATGGTGCCCATCGAAGACATCCCCAAGATGGTGCACGAAGGCAAACTCGAATGCTCGGTCGCCGAAGACATCGAACGCAAGTACGAACAGTTCCGCCAGGAATTTACGGTCGTTTACCGCAAGACGCTGACGCTCTCGCGCGAACTCGCCAGCGAACTCAGTTACCTCGAACAGGAAGCGCGCCTCGGTGCTGGTCGACGGCTTCATCGAAGAGCTGAAGGAAAAATATGCCGTGCCGCAGGTCGCCGAATATCTCGAAGAAGTGCGCCACAATATCCTCGACAACCTCGATCCCTTCAAGGAACGCGAAGGCGAAGAAGAGCACGACGGCCCGCCGGCCATTCCCGAATGAGGTTGCCGAAGCCGCCGACGTCCGGACCGCGATCCTTTCCGCGTCTACGGCGTCAACGTGCTGCTGGCGCACAACGAAGAAGCTACTTCGCCGGTAGTCTTCGAAACCACGCCGACCTACGCCGAATCTTTTTGGCACCATCCAGCGCAGCTACGATTCGCCGCGGCGTGTGGACCTCGCGACTTCATGGACCTGCGCGCCGGCTCGCTGCTGCGCGCCGACGGCGGATTCCTGATCATGTACGCGCTCGACGCGCTCTCGCGAAACCGGCGTCTGGCGCACCCTGAAGCGCACGCTCAATCACGCCAAGCTGGAAATCCAGCCGCTGGAATTGTTCTTCCCGTTCGGCGGCACGTGCGCTGAAGCCCGAACCGATCGACCTCAACGTAAAAGTCCTTCTCATCGGCGACCGCGAGCTTTACGAAATGCTCTACACCTACGAGGAAGAGTTTCGCAAGAATTTTCAAAGTGCGCGTGGAGTTCGACGAAGAAATGGCGATGAGCGACGACGTCATCCGCCAATACAGCGGCCGCCTGCGCAAGCTCTGCGAAGACGAAGGCCTGTCGCCCTTCGATCGCACGCGCCGTCGCCGCGCATGATCGAATACGGCGTGCGTCTGGCCGGACGCCGCAACAAAGTTACCGCGCGTTTCGCCGACCTGGCCGACCTGGCGCGCGAAGCCTGCTACGCTGCGCGCGGCCGCAACGAAATGTAGTGCCGCGGCTGCGCACCTGCGCGGCGCGCGCGAAGCCAAAGTCGAGCGGCACAATCTCATCGAAACGAAAATCCGCGAGATGATCGCCGAAGGCACGCTGCTGATCGACTCGAGGGATCGCTGCTCGGCCAGGTCAACGGCCTGAGCGTGATCGAAATCGGCGGCTACTCCTTCGGCAAGCCGGTGCGCATCACCGCCTCGGCGGCGCTGGGCAAAGGCCGGGCTGATCAACATCGAGCGCGAATCGAATTTGAGCGGCCGCTTGCACGATAAGGGCATGCACATCATCGCCGGCTTCTTGCGCAGCAGTTTCGCGCAGGATAAGCCGCTTTCTCTGGCCGCCAGCATCTGCTTCGAGCAGTCCTACTCCGGCGTGGACGGCGATAGCGCCAGCTCCACCGAAATTTACGCGCTGCTTTCTGCGCTCTCCGGCTTGCCCTTGCGCCAGGACATCGCCGTCACCGGTTCGGTGAATCAGCAGGGCGAAATTCAGCCCATCGGCGGCGTGAACGAGAAGATCGAAGGCTTCTACGACGTCTGCCGTATCAAGGGACTAACCGGCACGCAAGGCGTGATCATGCCGCACACCAACGTCGAAGATCTGATGCTGCGCGACGACATCATCGAAGCCGTGGCCGCCGGAAAATTTCACGTCTGGCCCGTTGCGCGCATCGAAGAGGGCATCGAAATCCTAACCGGCGCCACGGCTGGCAAGCGCAATGGCGACGGCACCTTCGAAAAAGATACCGTCTTCGCTCTGATCGACGCACGACTCACTCACATGGCCGCCACCATGAAAGACTTTCAGTAATTTTATTCCACGCCTCGACATCGCGGCGCAATTTGGGTGCGGCGGTTTACCCTGAGCGCTTCCCGCGAAGGGCTTCACGCTTTCGCGCAGTAAGCATCGGGCACTCTGCTAGCAAATCCCTCCCGACCCACTCTCGAAAATTTCACTTAATCCGAATGCTTCGTAACGTCATTCGGACGCGCCACATAACCCTGCCGATGATCCACGCGCATTCCATTCCCACTCCGCCCCTTATCCGCTGCAGCCACCCGCGCCTGCGTACTATCGGCTTGCACCGCACCCGTTGCCACGCGTACGTCGATCCGATGCACCTTGCCATCCAATCGCTGCGGAGCAAATCCCAGCGTATACTCATGCCGCACGATCTGCGCGATCTCCGCGTACGCCGCAACAAACCCCTTTGCATCGAGCGGGAAGTAAGCACGGCCGCCGGTAGCCGCCGCCAACTGCCGCAGCATCTCATCCGCGGTCGCGAATTGCTGCGCCGAAAGAATCGCTGCACTCGACGGCGGTTTCTTCTTACCCGGCGCAGTGGGCCGCAACTCTCCCACCACCGAAACCGCTAGCACCCGCACATCTCCCACTCGCAGTCGTCGCAACAGGGCGGCCGCCGCCTCCGGCGCCGAGGTATCCACTCCACTCGAAAGCAACACAATGGTTTTCTTGCCCTGCGTCTTGTCCAGCCAGTCCAGTACGCCGGCAATGCTCTCGGACAAATTCAGCGCGCCAAATCCCAAATTGAAATTCAGATGTTCCAGCGCTCCCGCCGCCACTTGCTTGTCCGCGCTGAAATCAGAAATCACCCCGGGACGCTCCGCATACTTAACCACCGCCACCTGATCCCCAGCCGAAAGCCCCGCCAGCAACGCGAACGCAGCACGCAGGTGCCCGCCTTCCACGAGGTACGCCGCCGGACCTGCTTCGATCAGCAATAGCACATGCGAGGGTTGATCCAGCGAAAAATAGGTAATCGGCTGCTCCACGCCGTCGTCGAGCACCACAAAATCCTGTTGTCCTAAACCGTCGACAAATTTCCCATCCGCGTCGGTCACAATCACTCCGACGCTCACGAGCTTCACGCCCACGCGAATTGTCGACGATTCTGGTGCGGGGTTTTGTTGCGAGAACGCCGCAGGGCAGGGAAGCAAGAACAACACGACAAACAGCACAACAGCGCACCGCCGCAGATTCATCATGTTGCAGGTGCACTTCATGCGGCCGCCAGTATGCCAGCAAAGGAGCTGAGGTAGGGAGCACCTACAAACAAAAAATGGCACGGCGAAACTCCGCCGTGCCACAGCCAGACCAACTATTGTTTCGCCGGCGTCGCCGCTGGAGCAGCGGGAGCCGCCGAAGCCGTCCCGCCATCCTTCGGCGTCGAAAGATAACCCGTCAACTGATCCTTGGCGATCTTGAACACTACAACTTCGTACGGCGCCGTTCGCGAATTCCCCACATAAAACTGGATCGGTTCGCCCGCCGTGCGATCTTTCTTTTCGATCTCCCGGTCGTCCGCATACACCGTCATCGTGAATTTAGACTTTTTCGGATCGGTCTTGTTCACGTTCAATTGAATCGGTCCCACACGCTGCGGAGCCTTCGCTCTTGTTCATCGTGAATTCGTAATAATTCCGGTCCCCGCGCCGCTTCAACTCTTCCAGGTCGTCATGGTTGCGCGCAATCAATCCGCTCATCACGCCCATGTCGCCCGATGCACGCTCCAGCTTGCTCTTGGTAGCCTCCAGGTCGGTCCTGGTCGCCTCGATGTCTTTCTTCGCTCCCGTCACGTCCGTAGCCACCGCGCCAATCTTTTCTTCGCTCTCTTTTTGTACTTGCGCCAACTCCGAGGTCAACTTCTTGTCCGACGTCAATCTGATCCCTGCGGATCGTTTCCGCGCGGCTGCTCGCCTGCGCCAGTTCCGCGCGCGTCATCCCGATCTTTTGCTCCGTAACGTCCAGGTGGCCCTTCAAATCCGCCAGCCGCGCATTCGCCTGCTCTAGCTGCGCGGAAATCACCTTGTTCTGGTCTTCCTGCTTCGAGAGATCGCTCTCCAGCTTCGTCTCGGCTTGATGCCCCATGTACCCCAGCACGGCCACGGCAGCAAACAGCAATCCGAAAAGCACCGCGATCCAACGCGGCGTTCCTGCCGACTCGTAGTGATAGGACTCCTGCGGATTCGGTACGTTTGGAGAAATGCTCATTCCCCCTCCTGTGGCATTAGGCCCTTGCGCAACGCTCCACCCGCCAGCACACCTCGGCGCATCGCTGCAGCGACCCGATAGGAAAATTATGGCTCGCAACCCAGCGACTGTCTACGCCGCGTTTACCGGGTTTGTTCCTCTTTCGCGCACGGTCGGCCGCAGCCGTGGTTCTTGGCGGATGCTCGCAATCTGCGTTCTTCGCGGGGCCAGCCTCGTGCCAGCGCGCAAATACGCTACGTCGACAAGCCCGCCCCGAGGCGTAAACTCCCCGCGCACGATGCACCACTCCGGCCGCACTGCCTCCACAATATCGTGCAGGATTTTATTCACCGCGTTCTCATAAAAAATTCCCAAGATCCCGATACGCCAGCAAATACATCTTCAGCGCCTTCAGTTCGATGCAATCTTTCTTCGGCATGTAGCGGATCGTGATCGTGCCAAAGTCCGGCAACCCCGTTTTTGGGCAGATAGACGAATATTCCGGGAATCGCGTCGTAATTACATACCCTGGAAATTGATTAGGCCAGGTGTCCAGCTCCGGTAGCTTCGTCTTCACCCCCGCCCGCGCGTGTTCTTCCGTGTATTGCGGCATATTCCTCTCCCTCTATGCGGCTTGTCTCCTTCTATTGTATCGTGCCCAAAGCAACACATTCCCTTGCCCACGCCGGAAAGTTCGCCTATGCTGTCGGCAGCCGAGTAGCCACAAACTTTGCCGATCACCTGCCCGATCTGCCGCTCGCCCAAAATACGCCGCTCCAAGCGACGCTCTTTAGCAGACTATCTCTTCAGTGGCGCGGAAATTCTCCCGTGGCGCTGCGAAGCCTGCGAAGCTCGTTTTCACGCCCGCCCCGTCCCTTTTCGCCTGACCCTGTACGCGCACTGCAGCTATTGTGGCAACGCCGATCTGCAAAGAATCGCGCCCGAACTCGTTCCCGGCCCGTTCGCCTTCGTAGGAAGGTTCCTCGGTCTTCCCTCCCTGCGCTGCGACCCTTGCCGCCACAAATTTTTCTCTCTTCGCTCGCCCATCCCTCAAGAGCACCTACCCGTCCCATCGGCCGACTAACGCGCCGCCACCGCAGATCGTGTAGCGGCCGCCTTCCAAGGCGGGCGCCTTTTTTGTACCGCGGCAACACAAAAATGAATAGCCAACCGTCTCAAACGCCGATCCCCGAGGCCGCCGGCCACCGTGAATCGCCCCGCATCCCTATGCTAAACTTCTTAAAGTGGCGATATGGTGCAAGGGTTAGCACACGGCCCTCTCAAGGCCGAAATCCGGGTTCGAATCCCGGTATCGCTACCAAATTTCAAATAGCTGCGAATCCTCAAGACAAAAATGAGGTATGCGTGACGCTGGTAGGAGCGTTGACCGCCTCAATCACTGCGCCAAACGACCTGGGTGAATCCCCTCGCCCAAAACAAATGTAGCTCCCACCGCCCCCACCACTGCAGACTTCCGGTTCAACCCCGTTCGCGCCCGAATGCGATAGGTACTCTCAATCCCCGTGCAATGCGCGCCGATCAGGTACGACATCCCAAATTCTTTGAGTTTGTCCGCCGTCCAGTCCACTTGTTGATCGCTCGCCGCAAAAAGGTGCAGCCCGCCAATCACCGCATACACCGGCGGCGTCGGGTATTCCTTGTGCGCAAACGTCAGTATGTTCACGATTCCCGCGTGCCCGCATCCGGTAATCACCACCAACCCCTGCGGCGTATTCAGCACCAGCGACTGATCCTCCGGAATCGTGTCTTCCACCAATCCCGCCGGAGTCAGTACTTTCCCTTTCACACTCCAATTGCGCTCCGGAAAGACGCGCGTCACCGGCCCTGTAAGCCACGCCCCCGGAAAAATTTCCGTCGCTTCCGAATGCTCGATAAACTTTCCGCCAATCGCTTCATACTCCTTCTTCGTCGCGATCATGGTGTTCTCTTCCGCGCCGCCCGCGCCCGATTGCCGACTATAAAAAATTCCCGTAGCCACATGCGCTTCGGACATCGCCGCTGGGTTCGTCTTCATCAGTTCCGTCCGCAGTGTCACGAGTCCCCCCGTGTGGTCCGCGTGATTGTGTGTAAGCACCACCTCTTTCACGTTCGTCAGATCCACCCCAAGCTCTCGCGCATTTTGCAGTACCGTTTGCGGCCGCGCCCCGGTGTCCACCAGCACGCGATGACCATCCGCCTCCACCAGCGCCGCAAAGCCCCACTCCCCAATTCCATCATCCGCCAGCATCGTCGAAAGAATCGTCACCTTCAACGTTTTCACTTGCGCCCGCGGCGCCGCGTCGACCGCAACCGCATCGCTCTTAGCCTCAGCGGAATAATGGCACCACAGCAGTAGCACGGCCGCCACAACCACCACCGTAACTCTAAAAATGTTTCGCATTTTCGCAGTCTACCACTGGCATCATTGCGGGACTACTCTCCGCAGCGGGAGACCGGAAACGCGAGGATCCGAAGTAAGGGGCCAAAGCGGAAGGGCCATAACCGAGAGGGCCCGACTTCAGTCGGGCCGTAAACGGAGGGCTACAAAATGGGCTTTAGCCCCTGCGGGCTGCCTGATTTTTTTGTATCTTAGGGAGACGCCGAAGAAGGCGCGAGAATGCGATGAGGAATCTAATCTGTTCGCTGATCCTTCTGCTTCTCCCTCACGCGATCCGCGCGCAAGCCCCGCTCACCTATCAAGTCACCTATTCTGCTCCAGGCGACACCTACGTGTGCATCACCCTAACTTTTCCTGAACCGATCAGCACCCCCGCCTCACTGGTCATGCCCAGAACCTATCCCGGCGGCTACGAACAAGTTCCCTACGATTCCTTCGTAGAAGACGTCCGTGCATTCTCCGCGACCGAAAAATCACTCTCCGTAGAACGCGAACCAGACGGCCCGCGCTGGACCATCGGCGGAAAAGGAGAACATCTCCAGCGCATCGAATATCAGGTCGATCTCGCGCGCATGGAAGCCCGCATCCTTTCTGCCGTGGAAACCTCCAAGTTCCGCGAGCGTTACGTCGGACTCCTGGGCTATTCCATCTTCGCCTTCATCGACGGCCTAGAAGACCGTACGATCACTCTGCACATTACCGCGCCACAATCCTGGCCCATTCTCACCACGCTGAATCCGCAAATCCCCGCGCCCACCGCAGCCGCCGTCGCTTCCGCTCCAAACTATTACGCACTCGCCGATTCCGAAATCCTGATGGGCCCCGACCTTCGCATCCAGAGTTTTCCAGGAAAGATTCCACTAATTTTCGCGGTGTATTCCGAAACCGCCGAAGATTTAGAAATCGATGGCCAGCTGGCTCGCCAGGCCCTGGATCGTGTCCAAGCCTATTTCGGCGACACTCCCATCCGCCAATACACCGTCCAGCTTGAGCTCCTCCGCCCGCTCCCCGATCACGACTACGGCTTCAGCCAGGAGCATCTCGACAGCGGCACTTTCAGCCTCTCCACCGATCGCGCCATCACCGCGCAATCCTCACAGCAGGCCCGGGACGGCAATCTCTTCAACTATGCCCATCACATGGCTCATAGCTGGATTCCCAAGCGCGCTTACGGCATCGGCTACCTGCCCTTTACCTGGGAAATGACTCCCGTCATCGACACCATCTGGTTCAATGAAGGCTTCGGCCGTTACGCCGCCATCGAAGCGATTGCCGCAGGCATGTCGCAGCAAGAAGCCACAGCCTTTCGCGCCCGCCAACTCGCCCGCCTCCGCCAGATCGTCGACACCGCCCCGTCATTCCTGCGCAATATGCCCTTGGACGTTCTCTCTCGCGAAGCCTCGTTCCTCTACGCCAGCGATTTTCGCACCGGCATGAACACCTTCGCCCGCGGCGCACTAATGGCCGCCGAAATGGACGACCTAATTCGCACTAAAACCGCAGGGAAGAAAAGCTTGCAAGACGCCCTGCAAGCCCTGCTAGCGTGGAGCGCGGAACATCATCGCGCATTTCGCACAGAAGAATTACCGCGGATTTTTCAAGCCGCCACCGGCGTAGACGTCCAACCCATCCTAACCAGTTGGACCAACCCACCCGCCAACTGATCGCTCCCGGAAGGGCCCGACTTTAGTCGGGCCATAAACGGGAGCACTAAAAGACCGGCTTTAGCCGCTGAGGTATGCGCTGCGCAACTCGCCACCCTACTCTCTGCCCACTCCCAACGCATCCGCGACACGATTAATGTAATTAAACCAGCTGGCAATCAACGTAATCTGCAAAATCCCGCGATCATCAAAACCAACCTCTCGTAACCGCACATGATCCTCGGGCGAACAACTCGTAGCGTCCTTAGTGAGCTTCACCACATAATCCAGCATCACGCGATCCTGCAACGCAATCGGCGCCGTCCGATAATCCGCCCGCAGCGCCGCCACCATCTTTTCGTCCAACGTCACCCGACGCAGAAACTCTGCGTGTGACTCTATTCAATAATGGCAACGGTTCGTCACCGACACCATCGTCGCAATCATCTCGTGCTGGTCCCGCCGCAGCGGCAACTCCGGCGACATCAGCGCCCCAAACGTCCCGAACGCATGAAAGAGCGCGTCCGGAATCAAAGAATGCGAAGCCGCAATACCCTCTTGCGGCCCGTGATCCACTTCCGGCACCGGCCGCTCATACTCCACCGGATACAAAGCCCGCTGACCCATCATGGCCTTAGCCACGGCCTCGTCATCTTCCATCCGCACAGTCTTAATCCAAGTCATCGCACCGCCACCTCCATTCGTACAATCTGTCTCAGTCTCGTTATTTATGTCGTCCCGTAATGTTCGGCAATCTTTCATTGATCGGCACCTCTTTACAGTTCCTTTGGTCTCGGCAATAATGCAAATCCATTACCGACTCTGTGCACAGCCAATCGGCTGTTGCCTTACACTGTCTCTCTACTCCGCCTTCATCGCCCACAGTCTCCGTACACACATACGCCTTACCGGCCACCAAATCCTTAAACTCCTCGCTCCGCCCGCTAGGCCACTCAATCACCACTCGTTCAATCCGATCTCTCCGCCCCACCCCAAACGTGACCGGCAACTCTGACTGCGACAAATAACTAGATCCCCCGCGCACCATCCGCGACTGCATCACCCCGCCATAAAAAATCCTAACCACCGCCCCAATCCCATCCGCATTCGATTTCTTTCCCACCAGGCGAAACCGCACACTGCGATTCCCGCCCGCAACATCATTCCGAAAAAGAAACGCGGGACCATGATTCGTGGTCATCAACAAATCCAAATCGCCATCGCGATCGAAATCCCCAAACGCCAATCCGCGCCCCACCTTCGGCAAATCAAATCCCCCGCCAGCCTCCGAAGCCACATCGCGAAATTTCCCCGATTCCATCATTCAAGAAAAGTTGCGGCGCCTGCGCGTACCCGGTGTTCCCGCGAATATTCCGCACCGTATCGTCGATATGCCCGTTCGCCACCGCTAAATCCAGCGCACCATCCAAATTCACATCCAAAAATGTGCACCCGAATCCCAAAGTATTTTTCGACGCCAGCCCTACTCCCGCGGCGGTAGATACATCGTCGTAAACTCCCGCGCGCACGCTGCGATACAATCCGATCATCTCGTTATCAAAATTCGTAATCGCCACTCCCGGCCTTCCCGAGCCGTCGAAATCGCCAGTATCCACGCCCATTCCCGCGCGCGCCTTACCGTCCGTGCTGAACGCCAGCCCCGCCTCCACCGCTACATCTTTGAACTTTCCATTCCGCAAGTTTTTGATAAAGTTTGTTCGGCTGTGTGTCGTTGGCCACCAACAAATCCGGCCAGCCATCTCCGTCGTAATCAAACATCGCCACGCCCAGCGATTTCGAGCTGCTGTCAAAAATTCCGCTCGCCGCCGTCACATCCTCAAACGTCCCATTTCCGCGATTGTGAAACAGCCAGCAGGTGTCTCCGCGGTACGCTTCCGGCGTGCAATACGACTTATGCACCCCGTCCAAACTGCAAAAAACATCGTGTTCCGGCGACCACCGCACGTAATTGCAGACAAATAAATCCAACAATCCGTCGCGGTCGTAATCAATCCACAGTGCTGACGTGCTGAATCCTAAGTGCCCCAGCAAGCCGCTGCTCTTGGTCGCTTCCAAAAACGTCCTTTACCGGTATTCCGAAATAATCGGCTTTGCCCCACGCAACTCACAAAAATATCCGGAAATCCGTCGTTGTTGTAATCGCCCACCGCTACGCCCATCCCATACATTTCCACGTCCAGCCCAGCGCTGTGGGTTACGTCGGTAAAGGTTCCGTTGCGATTGTTGCGATATAGCCGCAGCGGCGAGGGCTGCCGTTTGTGTGCCGGCCAATCCATTCCATTAATCAACAAAATGTCTTGCCAGCCGTCGCGGTCGTAATCCAAAAACGCGCAGCCGGACCCCAGCGTCTCCGGCAGCAGCTTCCCGCCATACGCACCACTGTTGTGTTGAAAGCTTAGACCCGCGGCAGCCGTGACATCGGTAAAACGAAACCCCGGAGCATGGGTGCGGCGAAGAGCTTGCTCGCACCCACCGCTCCCGTAGTCCCAGTCCCAGCCCAGCCGTCGCAAGCGCCACGCAAAAAATCCCGCCGCTTCAAGGCAAATTCACCAGTCCATGACGAATCGCGTATACCACCAGTTCGGCCGTCTTGTGCATTCCCAGCGCATCCATAATATTGGCGCGATGTACCGCCACGGTGTTCGCGCTCAACTCCAATTCCGACGCTATTTCTTTGTTCGATTTTCCCGCCACGATATGCTGCAGAATTTCCAGCTCTCGCGGCGTCAGTCCTCCCGCGCGCTCGCCCTTCAGCGTCGATTGTTTTGCAATCTGCGGATCCAGCACCACCTTTCCTTCAGCAATGCTGCGCACCGCCTTCACCAGGTCCAGGTCGAGCGCATTCTTTAAAATATAACCCCGCGCCCCGGCGTCCATCGCTTGCCGTACCAGCGTCTCCTCGGAGTGCATGCTCAGCATCAGAATCCGCGCCGTCGGCAGCACCACGCGAATCTTCTTCATGGCTTCAATCCCGCTGAACTCCGGCAGCGCACAGTCCATCACCGTCACCGCGGGCTTCAATTCGATCGCCAGCCGCACTGCTTCTTCTCCGTCGCTGGCTTCTCCCACCACCGCAATTTCCGGATCGTCTTCCAGCATCCGGCGAAACCCCCGTCGCACCAGCGCATGGTCATCCACCAGCAAAACAGAAATCTTAGCCAACTCGCGCCTCCACTTTTTCCCGGGGAATTGTCAGCCGCACCAGCGTTCCACCGCCCGCCACCGGCGTAATCACTAATGTCCCGCCGATCAATTCCGCGCGTTCCCGCATCGCCACCAATCCGATTCCTCGCTGTCCCGCTTCGCGTACAAATCCCTTGCCGTGATCTTCCACTTCCACTGCCAGCGTCTCCGGCAGAAATTTCAGCCGTACCCATGCTTCTTTCGTTTCCGCGTGCCGCACCACATTATTCAACGCTTCCTGCACGATGCGGTAAATGTGTACGCCCGCGCCCGTCTCCACCGCAAAGCTCCTCCCCGATTTCTCATCATGACTCTTTTCATAGTGCAGCGTTAATCCCGTCTGCCGTTCCACCGTCGGAATGTACCAGTCCAGTGTGCTCTCCAGACCTTCTTCTTCGAGTAGCACGGGATGCAACGCTTGCGAAAGGCTCCGAATATTATCCAGCGTAGACTGCGCCACTTCGCGCACTTCCTGCAAGTCCTCGCGCAGCGCCGATCCTTCCGGAGCCGCTTTGCCGGCGCGCGAAAGCATCGCGCCAATCGCCGTCAGCACTTGCCCGAATTCATCGTGCAGTTCGCGCGAAATATGCCGCAGCGTCGATTCCTGCGTCGCGATTAATTTCTGCGCCAGTTCGCTCCGCTGCACCGATAATTCTCCCAGCCGCGCGAACAGTTTGCGATTCGTCTGGATCAAATACAAACTCGTCAGCACGATGGCAATTAGCGTCGCCGCAAGAAAAACATACAACTGCCTCTGCACGCCATCATAGATTTCAGCTATACGCGCCGCCGCCTGCTGCTCACCCTCGTTATTTTGCACCAGCAGCCGCGACACCGCGGTACTCAGCGCTTCCTGCCGCGCCTGCAGTGACAAACGAATTTGTTCGCGCGCCTCGTCGTCCCGTCCTGCGCTCGCCAGCAAAAACATGCGGTTCACCGCATCCCAGAATTGCGCCACGTTCTGACTTAAATATTGCCGCTGTTCCGGCGTACGGCTGCCGCTGGCGAATTGCTCCTCCAGTTGCAGGCCCGCACCGAGATCTTCGTGAATGCGCTCGAATTGCGCGGACCACGCCACCAGCGGGTACGGCCCGCTGGCGTCCAGCATGTCCCGCATCGCCAGACCGATCAAATTTAAATCGTTTTGCACGCGCAACAGCTGCAGCGAATCCTTGCGGTTGCGCTCCACCATTTCGCTTTGCAGCCGGCGCAGCCCGGAAAGTTGCACGGTGATGTAAAACGCGTAGGCCAATACCGCCGCCAGCGTAATCACCAGGCCCAGCAGAAGAATTTTTGTCGGCGAGCGCTGCGCTGAAGGTGCGGATTCCACGGCTCTCAGAATACATCACGGATGAATTTCGCGCCGCAGCACCGCCACCAGCACAATCATGGTGAGCACGTTCGCCAGCGTCACCAGCAAGCCGATGCGCAAACTTCCCGTCTGCTTGGAAACAAATCCCACCAGCCACGGCGCAAACGCCCCGCCGAGCGCCGCCAGCGCAAACATCACGCCGCCAACTTTTCTCGCGCGTTCGCCATACCAGTGCGAGAGCCACGCGATATAGATCGGATAAATACACGCCAGGCCGAGTCCCGCCATGGTCACGCCAACATCCATCACCACGATGCTGTTCGCCCTTTGCAGCACGATCATGCCAAGAGCCGCGA
This sequence comes from uncultured Acidobacteriota bacterium, assembly GCA_963798585.1. Taxonomy (GTDB): domain Bacteria; phylum Acidobacteriota; class Terriglobia; order Acidiferrales; family UBA7541; genus Acidiferrum. Next base: position 63,137 of record CAWCTJ010000021.1, on the reverse strand, counting down.
GCGTCAAGGCCATCAGCGCCAGATTATTTTCGCGCACGCGCTTTAGCACCAGCGGCGCCAACCCGCGCCCGAGCAGTAGTCCGGTCCAGAAAAACATCGGCACGATGGTGTAGCTCGTGCCCTCGCCATGGACCACGCGTTTGGCCAGCGCGGCCACCCACCCGCCGGTGCCTTGTTCCGCGCCCACGTAGATAAAAAACAGCGCCCCGAGAATGATTCCGACGTGCGGAATCTTGCGATATTTTTCATCGTCCGAACAAGTGGGGATCCTCCGCGCCGCTGGCGCGATTCCACGGCGCCAGAAAAACCGCCAGCGCCATCGCGCACCCGGCCGCTGCCACCAGCCATAGAAATAGCGAGAGATGCTCGAAGCGCAGCGCAATCCGCACCAACGCGGGGCACGCCACCGCTCCAATCCCCCACGTAAAATTCACCAGGCTCAGCGCCGCCGCGCGGCGCGCCCCGCCGGTTTCCGCAATATAAAGATTTGTGCCCGGCGTAAGCATGCCGTAACCAAATCCGAAGACCGCGGTAGCCGCCAGCGCGCCGAATATGTTCGGCGAGCTGAGTCCCGCGACGCCCAGGCCCAGCATTGCGTAACCTATTCCAATCGGCAGGCGATACCCTTTGCGCGCGATCACCGCGGAAGAAACCAGCGTCCCAAGCCACGAGCCAATAAATTGCGTGGGGAAAAACGCGCCGGCCTGGCTGTCGTTGAGTCCCCAGCGCGCGATCAACACCGGAAGGATGGGACCGAGGATTACCGTGACCACGCCATTGACCACGAATCCGACGAACAGCAGCCTGGTGATGTTGCGCGTTTTTTCCGCGTCCGAACCCGCTGCGGGGGCTGCGACGGCGGCTTGGATGGGGGTCGCCATGGGCTTTGGATCGAGCTCGCGTCCGGAAGACTGACGCGGCCTGCCGCGCCCATTTTCGGCGGACGATGCGTTTTCTACGTCATGTGCGCGTTAGTTTCGCGGCGCGGGCGGCCGCCAGCAACTTTCTTGCGTGACCGGCGATGTCGCCGTGGCCAAAAACCGCGCTGCCCGCGACCAACATCTCTCCGCCGGCGCGCACCACGTCGGCAACGGTGTCCAGCGCCACGCCGCCATCGACTTCAATGCGGAAATTCAGCCCGCGGCGCTGGCGAATTTGCGCCAGCGTTTCCATTTTTTTCAGCGCATTGTGGATGAATTTCTGTCCGCCGAATCCGGGGTTCACGCTCATCACCAGGACGTGATGAACGATTTCGAGAACCTCGTCGAGCGTGTGCACTGGCGTTGCGGGATTTATTACTACGGCGGGTTTGCAGCCGTGATGTTCAATCAAATGCAGCGTGCGATCGAGATGTACGCAGGCTTCCTGATGCACGGAAATCCAGTTCGCCCCGGCTTCGGCAAATGCCGGAATCAAATCGTCGGGATTTTCAATCATCAAATGGCAGTCAAACAGCACGTCGGGCAGCGCTTTGCGCAGGGACTCGATCACCGGAGGACCAAAAGTAATGTTGGGCACGAAGTGGCCGTCCATGACATCAAGGTGCAGCAGCGTGGCCCCGCCTGCGAGGGCCTCGCGGGAGTCTGCGGCAAGCTGCGCGAAGTTGGAGGCCAACACCGACGGCGCAAGCTCGATGGTGCCGACCGGCGCGATTGGGGGTAGTTTTTTATCCCCCGTCCCCTTGGGCTGTGAAGATAATTCGCTCATGTTCGCTTCATCCTTCTCTCATCCATCTTACTTCATAGCCTTACTCACCCTTACTGGTTCTATCGCCACGGAGAGATTTCTTCGCAGCAACACTCTCGCCACCAAAGGATCGCATTGAGGCTGACCCGCATCACGAAGTTGCACTCGCGTGATGAAGCGCACCACCGGCGGAAACTCTTGGTAGGGGACGGTGCAGCGTTTTGCACTGCTTTCGCGCGCCAGCTCGAGAACCTGCATTACGTTGAGCGCCCACTGCGGACTCACCACCAGTTCCGCTCGCCCCAGCAGAGCGTCGCGAAGATTCGCGTAGAAATTGCGATAGTCCACGGCGCGCCAGGGATGCGGCGTGTTTTGAAACCTTCGCCGTCGGGAATGGTCAGCACGCCCCAGTTTTCTTCGGGCTCCGCGCCCCAGGGACCTTCGGCTGGAATGCGACCGAATCGCAAGCCGATTTCTTGCGGATCGAAAGACTGTTTGACGAATGTGCCGAGCGAGCCTTGCAGGACGAAGCGCGGGCGTGGCGCAGCCGCCAGAATGCTGGAACTAAGGGTGGCGCGCAGCTTGTTGGGATAGTGCAGCACCACGTCGAAGAAATCGTCCGCGACAGCGTTGTCGCGTACGATGCGAATATCCGCGGTGATGGATTCCGGTTCGCCAAAAAGCGTCAAAGCGTGATCCACCAGATGCGGTCCGATGTCGAACCATATCCCGTCGCCAATACCGGTTTGTTCGCGCCACACGCCCGCTTTTACACTTGGCGCGATAGCGGTCGTAGTGGGTCTCGAAGTTGACGATGCGACCCAGCGTGCCTTTGGCGACGATTTCTCGGATGGCGGCAAAGTCGCCGTCGTAGCGACGATTTTGATACACGGTGATAAGGCGGCCGGTGTCTTTTGCGAGTTGCACGAGTTCGAGCGCTTCGGCGATGGTGGTGGCGAACGGTTTATCCACCAGCACATCGCGGCCGGCGAGTAGCGCGCGGCGCGCAAAGTCATAGTGGGTGTGATTGGGCGAGGCGATAACGATCAATCGAATTTCCGGAACGCTTAGAAGTTCTTCGAAGCCGCGCAGGATGCGGGTACCGGGATAGGCTTGCGCGGCTTCTTCGCCGGTGCGCTGCACGATGGCGGCGAGATGCAACCCGGGAACGCGGCTGATTACCGGCGCGTGAAATGCGCGACCCGCGAGGCCAAATCCAACGAGACCCACTTCGATCATTAATTTAGTGCGTTCCTTTCGCCGGAGCGTTGGGGATGATGAATTGCTCCATGGCCTTCGCGAAACCTTCGTCCTCGCTGGAGGTGGTGACGTAGGTGGCGGAGTGCTGCACTTCGGGGCTGGCTTGTCCCATGGCGATGCTGATGCCGCCTTTGAAAACATCATAACGTCGTTGGGCATGTCGCCGATGGTGGCGATTTCCGAGGTGGGAATCTTCAGAAAATCGGCAAACGCCAGGACCACTTCGCCTTTATTGGCTTTTGGCGAAGTGACGTCCAGATAGTAAGGTTGCGAACGGGCGGCAGAAGCTTGATCGCCGCAGGCGATCTTGCACATCTTTTTCGCATTTGGCGACGAGTTCGAGATCGTCGCTGCAGCCGACGATTTTGGCGACGCGCGTGGTGAGGGAATTAATGTCTTTGGTGATTTTGGGCGCGAATTTCACGGTCCACTGTTCGCGGGCCACGTGGGGCGCGTTCACGTCGCGCACGAACCAATCCTTGTCGGTGTACATCCACGCGTCGAGTTTGTGATCGAGGATCAATTGCAGAGCTTTCTTCACCACCTCCAGCGGGAGGAAATTTTCGCGGACGACGGTTTTTAGATCGGGCTTGATGAGCACGCCGCCGTTGAACGCGGCGACCGGCTGCGAAATTTTCAGCGGGTCGATGAGCATGGCCATGCCCATCGGCGGCCGGCCGCTGGTGATGGCGAACCGGATCGCCGACGTCCTCCATTTTATGAATGGAGTCGATGGCGCGCTGGGTGAGTATTTTTTCCTTGGTGACGAAGGTGCCGTCGACGTCGGCGATGACCAATGGGACGGTGTGAGCTTGTTGAGCGGACATTTTTTTCCTCCGATCGTGTTGCGATGGTTGCGATTTTGCTTGGCCGATTGGAAAAAGCAGATCCCTCGCTGCGCTCGGGATGACAACTCTTAGGCATCCATGGTAATCAGCGAGTCGTGTGTGGCATGAATCATGTTATTTTTCCTGATCATTTTTCCTGGTCATTGTTCCTGATAGTTCCAAAGCAGGCCGCCGTCGACGAAAAGGGTGGTGCCGGTGGCGTAGTTGGAATCTTCGGAGGCCAGGAACGAAGCGAAGCCGGCGACGTCCGCGACGGTGCCGAGGCGATTCAGGGGAATATTTTCCAGCAGATCATTGAGTTTGGTGGGATCGTTGAGGAGATTTTTGTTGATGGGCGTTACGATGGCGCCGGGGGCGATGGAATTGATGGTGATGCCGAGCGGGGCGAGTTCGATGCTGAGATCGCGGGTGAGCATTTTCATGGCGCCTTTGCTGGCGCAGTAGGTGGCGAAGTGCGGGAAGGGAAGTTCTTCGTGGACGCTGCTGATGTTGATAATTTTGCCGCCGGTTTTCGCGGCCATGTGGTGTTTGACGAAAGCCTGGGTGATGAAGAAAAGGCCCTTGAGATTTACGTTGAGGACGAAGTCATAATCTTTTTCGGTGACGTTCCAGAAATCCGCGCGCTTTCTCGACGCCGGCGTTGTTGACCAGCACGTCGACGCGGCCGAGTTGGCTTTCGGTTTCCGCGATGAAGCGCTCGCCGTCAGCGATTTTGGAAACGTCGCACTGAATGGCCACGGCGTGGCCGCCGCCAGCTTTGAGTTCGTCGACGATTTTCTGTGTGCCGGCCTGGTCGGAGAGATAACAGATGGAAACTGTGGCGCCGTCCGCGATGAAACGCTCGGCGATGCCGAGTCCGATGCCTTGATTGCCGCCAGTGATTGCCGCTACTTTGCCTTCGAGCCGCTTTGCCATTGGTGATCCTCCGAAGGTTGGATGAAGGGCGCTGCGCGGCGGCACTATGGAATATGCGTGCGGCCGGGGGGCAACGGACCGACGAGAGTATATACGGGAATGGGGCGAAGATGTTGAGGGAGAGATTACGAAACTGGATGCGGCGGACAGGTGGGGTGCCCCCTGGGGTTTCTTGGAAGTGTTCATTCTAATAGGGTTATGGAGTGTGTGGGGTGTAAGTGTTGATTCTGCTGGGTTTGGAGGTGAGAGGCGAAGGCGAAGTAATGAGGTAACGAGGTAATGAGGTGAGGAAGAGGTGCAAAATTTTGTGGTGGAACGTTGAGGCGGCGTGGATGTGGGGATTTTTGTGGCGGACGCGCGATGGATTAGGCATCGAGTTGGGATTTTGTATTGCTATTGGGCGTGCTGGGGCTGGCGCCTTTTTTGATGGCGGATTTGAGGGAGCTAATTTTTTTGTGCGCGGCTGGTGGTCAGAGGCGCGGCGGAGGATTGATTTTTTTTTCGGCATCGGCTTTTCTTTTTGCCAGGACGAGTTCGCGCAGCCATTTGGTGTCTGGGAGGGCGTCGGGAAATTCCGGATTGGCAGGTGGTGGGTATTGGGCGCGGACCTCGTCGGGAGTTTGCGGGTTGGACGGCGATGGATTGCATCAGGGTCGTCTGATTGTCAGCCACAAAATATTATGACTGTTGCTATATAATTAATATTTAGGCCGGGAATATGGCTCCGCCGCTATCATTCGAATGACGAAGGTGGCCGTCAGTGGTATCGAAGGTTCGGTCCAGCCGCAAGATTTAGTATATTTGGTCGAGGGCGGGCCACTAGCGATCGTGTTGAGGAGTTTGCAGGAGAGCAGGCTATGCTAGGCGACTGTGTCCTCGATGGCGGCCGGATGAAAACGTCCGATGACGACGTGGCGAAGAGTTCATTCCGAGAACGGAATAGATGGCGATGGCGAGCGTCTTCGGCAATGACACCGGTTCGAGGAGTCGGCATCGATTTCAGCCATGCGGCGACCGAGATTTCTTCGATGCCGAAGCGGCAGATTCACCGGTCGTGGTAGAAGCATGCGTCATCGCGGCCTCGGGAATTGGAAAATGCAGCGATTTCTGGACGTGGTGGTGGAGCGATATTTTTTGCGGCTGAAGTGCGAGATCGTTTCTTGAAGTTGCGGCCTGCGGCCTATTGGGGCGATGGTTTGTGCGCCTTCCTAGCAGGGTACTATGAAAAGATAACAGTAGAGTTTATGATTATATATTATCATTCGAACGATGAGCATTTGAATGCTGGAAGCAAGATTTAATGGCTGTTTCGGAGCGTGCCAGAGGTGGTGTTGTTCAATTGGGTGCACGCTTTTCGTTAACTCGGCGCAAGCGAATTAATGCGCGGCGGGAAGAGTTGGTAGCTGACGAAGGCTAGACGTTTACTGTCGGGAGACCAGGAGGGGACGTTGATGGTGCCTTGGCCGCCGAAGAGTTTGGCGAGGAGGGTGACCTTGCGATCTGCTAGAGACATCAATCGTAACGTTACATCTTTGTTTTCCGGATGGCCTTCGACCTCTTTGTCGAAGGAGAGGAAGGCGATCCATTTGCCGTCGGGGGAGGGGTGGGGGAACCAATTATTGAATTCGTCGGAGGTGATCTGTTCTTGCGCGGTGCCGTCTGGTTTCATGCGCCAGATTTGCATTTGGCCGGAGCGCACAGAATTGAAATAGATGTAAGAGCCATCGGGGGCGTAGTCGGGGCCGTCGTCGAGGCCTTCGGTTGTGGTTAGCCGGGTTTCATCGCCGCCAGTGATTGGGATGGTGTAGATATCGAAATTTCCGTTGCGTTCGCCGACGAAAGCCAGCGTGGCGCCGTCTGGGGACCAGCCGTGCCAGTAGGAGGGAGAAAGTTTTGTAATGCGTTTGGGAGTACCGCCGGTGATGGGGAGCAGGTAGACGGAGGATTTGTGATCGTCCTGAGATTGATCACTAATAGCCAGCCATTTGCCATCCGGAGAGATGCCGTGGTCGTTGTTGCAGCGGTTGGCGAAGGCAGTGTCGATTTTTTCCGGCATGACTTTTACATTTGCGGCGGGGTCGGTAGGGATTTTTTCGAGGGAGCCGTCGCGATTGAAGATCAGGTAACTGCCGTCGCGGGACCAGTTGGGGGCTTCGAAGCGGCCGCGAGCGATATAGACCACGCGGCGATCGGTGGAGGCGATGCTGATGGTTTCGAGAGTGCTGTAGAGAGCAGGCGTTCCGGCGGATTCCGGCTGGCGATAATTCACATTTGAGAAGACGGCTTTTTCCACGAGATCTTTTTCGTGGGAGGAAATGCCGATGCCAATGTAGTAGTCGCCGCGGATAGCGACGCGGATGGGACCGCCGGCGATTTGCAGGCCGCCCCCGTGCGGAGCCAGGAGCATGGAGAAATAGTCAGCGCGTTTTTCCAGTTGCAAAGTTTGCGGTGCGGAGAGGTTGGATTCGATTTGGTGGGTGGCGGCGCCTTTTTCTTCGCGATATTGCAGGGAAGTGAGACCGTTGCCGTGGAAGGCGATGTCTACGTAAGGGGAATCGGGGTCGAGCGTCTGGCGGATCATGAGGACGGCTTTGCGGTGTGGATTTGTGCCAGCACCGAGAAAGGCCACATCGGCGTTGAGAATGGCGTCGCCGGAGACTTTTTTCCAGACGAAGTGGAAGGCGTCTTTGTCGAACCAGATATTTTCGCCGCTGCCAGCAAGGGTGTATTGGCCGGTGGCGGGATCGAAGGTGGCGGAGCCTGGGTGGAGGACGGTGCCGACGTCACCGCTTTCCGCGAAAATACCTAACGGCGAGTCGCCCGCGGTGATTGGGGCGAAGGACAGAGCGATGACTGCGGTAATTGCGAGGGCGAACGGCCAACGGCGGGGGTTGTGGAGATCTTTGGAAGAACCCATGCGTGCACTGCCTTTGCTGGAACGATTTGGCATCGTTTTGTGATCTGAATCTTATCAGGGCGATGGTGCTTCTTCGTCGCGATGAACCGGGCGAACCCAGCGAATAAGTTGCTCTCTCATTGCTATGGCAGCAGGGGGAGGATTATGTGGGACGTGGGGTAGATGCGCTGGGTGGCGGGGTGGAAGTCGCTGGGCTTGGCTTCCATGATGTTGGGGACGAAGGTTTGCGGGTTGCGGTCGTAGAGGGGGAACCAGGTGCTCTGGACCTGGACTACGATTTTGTGACCTTTGAGGAAGGTGTGGTCGGCGGCGTGGAGGCTGAATTTGTATTCTTCGGTGGCGTTGGCGGGGGTGGCTTGTGGGTGATCGAAGCTTTCGCGATAACGGCCGCGGAAGATTTCGGCGTTGATGATGAGTTGATAGTTCGGAGTGGCGTCGGCGGTGGTTGCTGCAGATGGCGTGGAGTCTGAAGTTGCCGGCGTTGAACCGGAAGGATATTCGTCGATTAGTTTTACGACCCAGTCGGAGTCAGTGCCGGTGGTGGAGGCGAAAAGGTCGGCGATTACGTTGCCGGCGATGGTGACGTCGTGGTCGAGGACGGGAGTGGACCAGCTTGCGAAATCCTTGCGGCCTGCGAGAAGCGTGCGTTGGTCTTCGACCATCCAGGTGTACCACTTGGAGCCTTCGGAGTAGGTAGCTTGGATGGGACGGTGGCGATAGGGAATGGGGTTGGCGGGATCGGAAATGTATTCGGTGAAATTTTTTGGAGCCGGCGAACGTAACTGTCCGTGACGTAAGTTGGGTCGGTCGGAACGGATGAGCCGTCAAAGGAGAGTCTGCCGGTGGGCGGATAGATAGAGATTCGCGCGGCTGGCTTTCTGGCGGAGGCCAGTGCGAGTATTGCTTCCATTTGTTGCTGCCGGACTCGAAGGTGGCGGTGTCGGTTAGCGCGAAGCCGGGTTGGTCGTGGAGATAGTGCGCGAAGAAAGGGGCTTCGTAGCGGGCGCGGAATTCGTCGGTGGTAGGTTCGCCAAAGGTGATATCGCCGAGATGATCGGTGCTGGCGCCCCACTGGCCGTGGTTCCACGGGCCAATGATCAGGAAATTTATTTTGTTGTTGTCGTGCGGCTCAAGCGTGGCGTAGGCCTCCTGCGGGCCGTACATATCTTCCTGATCCCAGAAGCCGCCGACGAGGAGGGTTGGCACGGTGAGACTGTTGAGGTGCCACTCGACGCCGCGGGAGCGCCAGAAATCATCGTATGCGGGATTTTTCAGAAAGCCGATGCCGGTGGGGAGTTTATCAACGCCAGATTTTTTGGAGGCAGCGGCGAAGGAGCCGGCGTTCAGAAAATAATCGTAAGCGTCCTCATCAAGTTTGCTGAAGGTGTTTTCCTTGGAGCTTTCCATGCCGAGCGTGTAGTCATAGCCGTAGGTTTGACGGAACGCGCCATTGTGGAAGAAATCGTCGCCCATCCAGACGTCGATCATGGGGGCCTGCGGAGAGATGGCTTTTACGGCGGGATGCGGATCGATGCCGGCGGCTTGCGCGAGGAATCCCGGGTAGGAGATGCCGAAGACGCCGACGCGGCTGTTGTTGTTGGGGATATTTTTGATGAGCCAGGCTACGGTGTCGTAGGTGTCGGTGCTTTCGTCGATGAGTTTGGGATTGCTGTGGTCGACCATGGCGCGGGACATTACGAAGGTGCCTTCGGACTTGTAGCGGCCGCGGATATCCTGGAAGACGAAAATGTAGCGGTCGTGGACGAGTTCAGGATAGCGAGAGTTGATGGAGTCAGAGTCGGTGTTGTCGACGCCGTAGGGAGTGCGCTCCATGAGGATGGGCAAGGGATCGGTGGCGGCTTTGGGCTTGAGGATTACGGCATGAAGCTTGATGCCGTCGCGGACGGGGATCATCACTTCTTCGCGGGAGAATTCGGGTTTGTTGAAGGTTTGTGGCTGGTCGCTAATTTTTTTGGCGTGGCGGGTGGATTTGTCCGGGGCGGTGCGGATTAGGCCGATGACTTTGCCGGATGGGTCGAGGACAAATTTGAAGGTGGGGGGAGTGGGAATGTCGGCGGGGACAAAGGTGTCGGGTGATTGGGGGAGGAGTTCAGTGTGTGGAGAGCGGGCGGATTCAATATAAAGCTTGGAGCCGGTAACGGAGATCGACGGCGGGTTGTAGGGGTTGTCGTCGTATTGGTATTGGCCGATGTAGGTGGCTAGTTTTTCGGCGGGGATTTGAATGGGGGCGGGGGCGGAAGGTTCCTGGGCGCGGAAATTCGCAGAGCAGGAAAGGATTAGGACGAAAATTAGAAAAAAACGGAAGAGCGGTGCGAGATGAAATTGGAGTCATAGATTATGTTTTATCACAAGTCGGGAGACGAGTTGACAGGCGAGGCATGGAAGTGGGATGCGAGCGTTGCGCCGCGTTGCTGCCCCAAAAGGCCGGGACTAAAGCCCGGCCGCTACCAAGGCAAGACAAAGGCGACGGCAACGGCGACTAGGCGATGGTGACTTCTTTGCTTAGGTAGACGTCTTGGACGGCGTTCAGCAGCTTTACGCCTTCGGCCATGGGGCGCTGGAAGGCTTTGCGGCCGGAGATGAGGCCGGTGCCGCCGGCGCGCTTGTTGATGACGGCGGTGGTGACGGCTTCGCCGAAATCGTGTTCGCCGCTGGCGCCGCCGGAATTGATGAGGCCGGCGCGGCCGATGTAGCAGTTGATGACCTGATAGCGGCAGAGGTCGATGGGATGGTCGCTGGCGAGATCGGTGTAGATGCGCTTATCGAACTTGCCGTAGCTGGAGTCGCCCATGTTGAGGGCCGCGTAGCCGCCGTTATTTTCCGGGAGCTTTTGCTTGATGATGTCGGCTTCGATGGTGACGCCGAGATGATTGGCCTGGCCGGTGAGGTCGGCGGAGAGGTGATAGTCCTTGTCCTTTTTGAAGGCGGCGTTGCGGAGGTAGCACCAGAGAACGGTGGCCATGCCGAGTCGTGGGCGGCGGCGAAGGCGAGGCTGATTTCGATGATTTGGCGGTCGCTATTGGCGCTGCCGAAATAGATGGTGGCGCCCACGGCGGCGGCGCCCATGTCCCAGGCCATTTTTACGGAGCCGAAGAGGATTTGGTCGGCTTTGTTGGGATAGGTGAGGAGTTCGTTGTGATTGATTTTTACGAGGAAGGGAATTTTGTGGGCGTATTTGCGAGAGACGGAGCCGAGGACGCCGAAGGTGGAGGCGACGGCGTTGCAGCCGCCCTCGATGGCCAGCTTGACGATATTTTCACCGTCGAAGTAGATGGGGTTTTTGGCGAAGCTGGCGCCGGCGGAGTGCTCGATGCCCTGATCGACGGGGAGAATGGAGAGATAGCCGGTGCCGCTGAGGCGGCCGTGATGGAACATGCGGCGGAGATTGGTGATGACGCGGGAATTGCGGTCGGAGTCCAGCCAGATGCGGTCGATGAAATCGGGACCGGGAAGATGGAGAAGGTCCTTGGAGATTTTGGGATTGCTGAAACCGAGCAGGGAATCGGCTTTGGCGCCGAGCATAGTCTGGATGGAGTCGGTTGGTGCGGTGGTGGTGGCCATTTTGTTTCTCCTCTTTCGATAGTTATCCCGATTCTAGTTCATTTGGCGAATTATTTCGCAATTTCCTTTGAGAGCATGGATGCTGCCGCGCTATCCAGCAGCCAAAGCAATTTTCCGTTGGTGGGATTGATTAACTGAGAAGGAAGTTGTTCCGGCTCGTGGGGGCCTTCCAGCACGGCCTTTAGCGCGGGAGCTTTGTCCGCGCCGCCGATCATGAAAACGACCAAAGTGGAATTGTTGGCGACCGGGGCGGTGCAGGTGACGCGCTCGGTGTAAAGCTTGCCGACCCAATTGTGCATTACGAGGCGACCGTTGTCGTGGAGAGCTTTGGTGCCGGGGAAGAGCGAGAGGGTGTGGCCTTCGTTGCCCATGCCGAGGAACATCAGATCGAAACGAGGAAGCTGGCCAGCGGACAAATTAAATTGCTTGCGGAGCAAGGCTTCGTATTCCTGCGCAGCTTTTTCCGTGTCGGGATATTCGCCCATGATGCGATGGACCTGTTCGGGCTTTATCGGAGCCTTGGAGAGCATGGTTTCCGTGGCCATGCGGAAATTGCTGTCGGGATCGGTGGGGGCGGCGTGGCGTTCGTCGCCGAAGAAGATGCGGAGTTTGTCCCAGGGAATCTGGGAGCGGAGGGGTTCGGCGGCGAGGAGGATGTTAAGCGCTTTGGGCGTGGAGCCTCCGGCCAGGGCCACGTTGAAGACGCCGTGATCGGCGACCGCGGACTTTGCCGCGTCAATGAAGATCTCGGAGGCGCGTTTGGCGATGGCGGGGGAGTCCGGGAAGATGTGAATTTCGCGATTTGACGGGGCGGACATGATTAGTTTGTCGATTCCTATGCTTGAGGATACGAAAACACAAAAGCAACTTCGTTGACCTTGACTGGGCGATCTTGCGGACATGGGGCGCAGCATGCCGCGCCCCTACAAAGTAGGTGCGAGGCAGGCATGTTACGTGATGCCTACCTTGTCCAGGGCGCCGATGGGGCCGCGCTTTTCCATTTCGTCATCGCTGGCGCGGTGCCAGGCGCGGCCGTCGCGTCCAAGAAGGTCATCGGCTTCGGCGGGGCCCCAGGAGCCGCCGGCGTAATTCGGGAAGCCGCGGGCGGGCAAGGCGTGCCAGACGTCGATGATGGGCTGGATGACGTTCCAGCCCGCTTCGACCATATCGCTGCGCTGGAAGAGCGTGGGATCGCCAGCCATGCAATCGCGGAGGAGGCGTTCGTAGCCGGTATTATGCTCGGCGCCGAAATAGGTTTTGTAGTCGAAGTCCATGTTGACGAGACCGAGCTTCATGATCGAGCCGGGAATTTTTGCGCCGAGGCTAAGAGAGATGCCCTCGTCCGGTTGAATGTGGATGACCATGCGATTGGTTTCGAGATTTTTAACCGAGGTGTTGCGAAAGAGGACGAAGGGGGTGCGGCGGAACTGGACAACGATCTCGGTGGTGCGCTGCGCGAGAGCTTTGCCGGTACGAAGGTAGAAGGGAACGCCGCCCCAGCGCCAGTTGTCGATCTGGAGCTTCATGGCCACGTAGGTTTCGGTGTTGGACTCGGGGTTGACGTCGGGCTCGGAGCGGTACCCGTCGTCCGGGGTGCCATTCAGAACGCCGGGTCCGTACTGGCCGCGGACGGTATTGGTCAGAACGTCTTCGGGTTCAAGGGGCTGAACGGCGTGGAGGACTTCGGCTTGCTTGTTGCGGACCTCGTCAGCGTCAAAGGAAATCGGGGGCTCCATGGCGGTCATGGTGAGGAGCTGGAAGAGGTGATTGGGGACCATGTCGCGCAAGGCGCCCGCGGTTTCATAGAATCCGCCGCGATGTTCGACGCCGACGGTTTCGGCGGCAGTGATTTGCACGTGGTCGACGTAATGGCGATTCCAGAGCGGCTCGATGATGTTGTTGGTGAAGCGGAAGACCATGACGTTCTGGACGGTTTCTTTACCGAGGTAATGGTCGATGCGGTAGATCTGCTTTTCGGTGAGGACCTCCGAGAGGTCGTGATTGAGCTGACGCGCGGAGGCGAGGTCGTGGCCGAAGGGCTTTTCGACGATAACGCGGGACCAGCTGTTCTGGTCTTCGGTAAGCAGGTCGACACTGCCGAGCATCTTGGCAATGGGGAGAAAAAGCGCGGCGCGACGGCGAGATAGAAAAGTTTGTTGCCTCTGACAACTGTGTTCCTTGTTGGCGTCGGCCATCTGTTGTTTGAGGCGCTTGAAGGACTCGGGATCAGCGAAATCGCCCTTAACGTAGTAGATGCGTTCGAGGAACCAGGCCCACAATTCGGCGCTGATAGGCAAAGGAGCGTATTTGGGGACTTCTTCGGAGAGTTTCTGGCGAAAGGTCTCCGTGGTGAAATCATTGGTGGACAGGCCAATGATGGCAGAACTGCTTGGGTAAAACGCCGTCGCCCGCGAGATTACAGAGTGCGGGGATGAGCTTCCGTTTGGTAAGGTCGCCACCGGCGCCGAAGATGACCATGACGCATGGCGCGGCCGCTGCAACTTCCGAATGATGCGTGCTCATCGAATAAGCTCCTACCTTTTGGCAATGGCGCGCCCGTGGACGGACGGCGTTCTTTTGTTGCTACTTTTTTTCGAGATGGCCGCCGAACTGAAAGCGCATGGCGGACAAAACCTTGGAAGCGAAGTCAGCTTCACCGCGCGAAGTAAAGCGCGCATATAGAGATTCCGTTAGTACGGGAGCGGGCGCACCAGATTCGATGCCCGCGAGGATGGTCCAGCGGCCTTCGCCGGAGTCGGAGACCTTGCCGCCGAACTTATCGAGTTTTGGCGAGTCCAGCAGCGAGATGGCGGTAAGGTCAAGGAGCCAGGAGGCGACGACACTGCCACGGCGCCAGACTTCGGTGATTTCCGCGAGATTGAAATCGTACATGTAGTGCTCGGGATTGCGGAGCGGGGTGGTTTCGGCGTCGCCTTCGCCGGTGACATGCTTACCGGCATTAGCATGCTTGAGAATATTTAGACCCTCGGCGTAAGCTGCCATCAAGCCGTACTCGATGCCGTTGTGAACCATTTTTACGAAGTGACCGGCGCCGCTGGGTCCGCAGTGGAGATAGCCGTCTTCGGCGGTGCTGCCGGTGACTTTTTCACGGCCGGGAGTGCGATCGACGTTGCCACGGCCGGGAGCGAGGGTCTTGAGTATCGGATCGAGGTGCTTGACGATGTCGGTTTCGCCGCCAATCATCTGGCAGTAGCCGCGTTCGAGGCCCCAGACGCCGCCGGAGGTGCCGACGTCGGCGTAGTGGATACCTTTGGCGCTGAGTTCTTTGGCGCGGCGAATGTCGTCGATGTAGTAGGAGTTGCCGCCGTCAATGACGATGTCGCCCTTGTCGAGCTTGGGGGCGAGGTCCGCCAGCGTCGCATCCACCGCGAAGGCCGGGACCATGAGCCAGATGGCGCGGGGCTTGCAGAGCTTCTTGACGAATTCGTCGAGTGAATTAGATCCTGCTGAACCTTCGGAAACCAGCTGCTTGACGGTATCGGCGCTGCGATCGTAAACGACCGTTTCGTGACCGTTTTTGTTCAGGCGGCGAACCATGTTGGCGCCCATTCTTCCGAGACCGATCATTCCGAGTTGCATTTTGTTGGTTCCTCCAAATTAGTTACGAACGAATTCGTTGCTTCTTCGTTGCTTTTGGGCCGTTGTGCCGAAACTTGTACGAAACGATGTGTCGTTGAATCCCTGCACTGGTCGAGTAAAGCAGATCCTTCGCTTCGCTCAGGATGACTGTCTAGGCGCGGCTGGTGCTTGGTTTATCCGCGCCTAGGTTCCTCCGCGCTTAGATTCCTCCGTGCTTAGGTGCCTCCGTGGACGCCGGCGGACTTGTCGGTGGCGGCGATAAGTTTCACGAAGGATTCGTGGAAGATTTTGACGCCGTCTTCGAGAAGTTTGTCGGTGGCTTCCTTCATAGAGATGCCGACTTTTGCGAGATTGGCCATGACCGTGGCGGCGCCGGGAACATCCTCGGTGAGGCTGTTGCGGAGTTTGCCGTGGTCGCGGAAGGCGTCGAAGGTAGCGGGGGGAATGGTATCCACGGTGTCCGCGCCGATCAGTTCTTCGACGTAGATGACGTCGCGATACTTGGGATTCTTGGTGCTAGTGCTGGCCCAAAGCAGACGCTGGGTTTGCGCGCCCTTGTCCGCCAGTGCTTTCCAGCGCGGGCCGGAGAAGAGTTCCTGATATTTCTTGTAGGTGAGCTTGGCGTTGGCAATGGCCACCTGCCCGTGGACGCTGGCGATCAACGCGCGCTTGGCGGCGTCGGTATCGTGGTGATCCATCATTTCTTCGAGCTTGCTGTCAATGAGAGAGTCGATACGGCTGACGAAGAAGCTGGCGACGCTGGCGATGTGGCTGAGGTCCACACCTTTCTTGGCGCGGGCTTCGAGGGCGGAGAGATAGGCTTCGGCGACGCTTTCGTAAGCGGATTGCGCGAAGAGCAAGGTGATGTTGACGTTGATGCCGTCTTCGAGGAGCTGACGAATGACGGGCACGCCTTCCTTGGTGGCCGGCACTTTGATCATGACGTTTTCGCGGCCAACTTCTTTCCACAAACGGCGGGCTTCTTCGAGCGTGCCGGCAGCATCGTGGGCGAGTTCGGGCGAGACCTCGAGGCTGACGTAGCCGTCGCGGCGATTCGATTCGGTGTAGACGGGCTTGAAAATATCGCACGCGGCTTGCACGTCGCGAATGGCGATTTTTTCGTAGATGCCCTTGGCGTCCATCTTCTTGGCTTCAGGGGAGGAGAGGATGTCGGCATAATCCTTACTGGTGGCGATGGCCTTTTCGAAGATGGCGGGATTGGAAGTCATACCACGCAAGCCATCATCGTGGATGATGCGCTGGAGTTCGCCGCTGATGAGCAGGTCGCGGCGGATGTAATCCATCCAAGCGGACTGGCCGTAGGCAAGCAGACCTTTCAGGGGATTAGGATTTGCTGCGGTGGTGGTCGTGGTCATGATTTTTCTCCTTCGTTGACAAGTCTAAATTTTATGCCCGGCGAAGAAAGGCGCGGGGCGGGCCGAACTGCGAAAATTTGCGGCGCCTGAGGCATAGATGAAACACGATGCTTCCCAGATGCAGCGTTATGCTTTTACCACCTCAGCACACATTCGGGCTTCAAGCGCTTTCACTTTGCTGAGACGGCGAACGTGACGCGTATCACTCGAAAATCTGGCACCCAAATAGACCTTCACGAGATCCTCGGCGAGCTTTTCGCCGACGATGCGGCTGCCGATGACCAGGACATTCATATCATCGTGCTCGACGCCTTGGTGCGCGGAGCAAGTGTCGTGGCAAGCGGCGGCGCGAATGCCGGGAATTTTGTTGGCCGCGATGGTCATGCCCACACCGCTGCCGTCGAAGAGCACCCCACGGTCGGATTTACCTTCGGTGATGGCGTGGCCGACGAGTTCGGCGAAATCCGGATAGTCAGAGGGATTTTCGTTGAACGTGCCGACATCGAGAATGTCATGCCCGAGCGCACGCACGACATCGCTCATCTTGCTTTTCAGAGCGAAGCCGGCGTGGTCGGAACCGATGACAATTCTCATGTGTCGCCTTATTTTTTCTTGCTGGCGGCGATGACTTCTTTGGCAGCCGAGACGATGGCTTCCGGTTCAAAGCCGAATTTCTTTTGCAGTTCTTTCAGAGGAGCGGAAGCGCCGAAGGTGTGCATGCCGATGATGCGGCCGCCGAAGCCGACGTATCTGTCCCAACCCCAGGTGCCGGCTTGTTCGACGGAAACGCGGGCGGTGACGGACGGCGGGAAGACGCTGTCGCGATATTCCTTGGGCTGATGCTCGAAGACCTCCCAGGAAGGCATGCTGACGAGGCGCGACTTGACGCCTTCCGCGGTGAGTTTTTCGTGAGCTTTGAGGATCATGTCCACTTCGCTGCCGGTGGCCATGAGGATGACGTCGGGTTTGCCGTCCGCTGCATCGGCGAGGATGTAGGCACCTTTGGCGACGCCCGCGGCGCTGGCGTACTTGGTGCGATCGATGGTGGGGAGATTCTGCCGCGTGAGAACCATGGCCACCGGCTCGTGATGCAACTGCAAGGCGTATTTGTAGGCCTCAAGCACTTCGTTGGCATCGGCCGGGCGAAAAACGATGAGGCCGGGAATGGCGCGCAGACCGATGAGCTGCTCGATGGGCTGGTGCGTAGGACCATCTTCGCCGACGCCGATGGAGTCATGCGTGAAGATGTAGAGGACGGGAACTTCCATAAGGGCGCTGAGGCGCACGGAAGGCTTGCAGTAATCGCTGAAGATGAAGAAGGTGGAAACGAAGGGACGAAGTTTGGAGAGCGCCAGACCGTTGGCGATGGCGCACATGGCGTGCTCGCGGATGCCGAAGTGCATGTTGCGCCCGCCACGGGTTTCGGCCTGGAAGTCGCCGGCGCCGTCGAAGGTGAGACGGGTCTTCGTGGAGGGGTAAAGGTCCGCGGAGCCGCCGATCAGCCAGGGGATATTCTTGGCCAAGGCATTTAGAACTTTGCCGCCGGATTCGCGGCTGGCCACGCCTTTGGGATCGGTGGGGTACACGGGAAGATCTTTGTCCCAGCCCTTGGGCAGCTCGCGCTTCTGCATGCGCGCCATTTCATCGTACAGATCGGGATATTTGGCTTTGTACTCACCGATGAGCTTCATCCATGCGGCGCGTGCTTCGCCGCCGTGCTTGCCAATGCCGTTCTTGAATTGATCGTAGACGCCGTCGGGAACGAGGAATTTGGCATCCTCGGGCCAGCCGTAGGCCTTTTTGGTGAGCTTGATTTCCTCGTCGCCGAGGGCTTCGCCGTGAGCCGCGCTGGTGTCCTGTTTGTGCGGGGCGCCGTAACCGATATGGCTGTCCAGGGTTACGAAGGTGGGACGGTCGTTGGTGGCGTTGAACTGGTGGAGAGCTTTTTCGATGGCGCCGAGATCGTTGGCGTCGGAGAGGTGGATGGTGTTCCAGCCGTAAGCCTTGAAGCGCGCGGCCACGTCCTCCGTGAAGGCAATCTTGGTGTTGCCTTCAATGGTGATGTGGTTGTTGTCCCAAATCCACACGAGGTTGGAGAGTTTGTGGTGCGCCGCGAGCGAAGCGGCTTCGCCGGAGATGCCCTCCATCATGCAACCGTCGCCGCAGATGGCGTAGACGTTGTAGTCAAAAATCTCAAAGCCTGGGCGGTTGAAGTGCGCGGCCAGCCACCAGCGCGCCATGGCCATGCCGACGCTGGTCGCCACGCCTTGGCCGAGCGGGCCGGTGGTAGTTTCCACGCCGGAGGTCCAGCGATATTCGGGATGGCCCGCCGCGCGGCTGTTTATCTGGCGGAATCGCTTGATGTCGTCGAGGGTAACGGAAACATGGCCCGGCGTTTCGTATTCGGGATTTACGGCCTTGACTTGCGCGAGGTGCAGGAGGGAATAGAGCAGCATCGATGCGTGGCCGTTGGAGAGCACAAAGCGATCGCGATTGGGCCAGATGGGATCGTTGGGATCGAAGCGGAGAAATTTTTGCCAGATGGTGTAGGCCACGGGTGCGAGGGCCATGGGCGTTCCGGGGTGACCAGATTCGGCGGCTTGCACGGCATCCATGGAGAGCGTGCGGATCGTGTTGATACTCAGCTGGTCCAGATTTTTCTCTAATTGCGGCTGGGTCACGTTCAACTCCTGTGCCGGGCGAAAAGATAACCGCCGGGATTCATCTCGTTTTAGATTCGGCGCATTACTGCGCGGGGCAAAAGGAAATGGGCCTATTCGGAATTGGTTGCCGAGCCGGGTCGGTTTGCCGTAACGACCGGCGGGGTTGTGCTGTGGAGGTATATCACAGGTCTGGCAAAAAGAGTATGACAAGGTTTTGGGGGCCGGGGCCCCGTAGAAGAGGGGTCATGGAACGGGTTTTTCGGGAGGCGCAGCCACAATATGCGTACGAAGTGAGAGGCCGACGCAAGCTGCAATCAGCACGAGGGAGGGCCTGATGATTTGCAAGACGAGGAATGGTGCGGCTGGCCGGACTCGAACCGGCAACGGGGAAAACCCCAGCGGATTTTAAGCCCGCCGCGTATGCCAATTTCGCCACAGCCGCACCGAACGGCCACGCGGCTTGAAAAGCATATCACGGGGTTTAATGTTGCTGGAACTAAATGCCTTCCGAAGTGGGTCTCCTTACCCAGGCCAGGCGAGCGTTCTGAACCGTGGAGTGGCAGAGCTTCGACGGACCTTCAGCGATCGAGCGATGGACTCGATTTCGCAGTCGATACTGAACGGAAAAAGAGTCCGCGAAAGGTAGCCTCGCCCATCACGCGCTGCAGTTCCCGGAAGGCGAACAGGGGAATAAAAGTGCAAAAGATGAGGACCGCGCGACCGAGCAGATCGTCAATACGTATCTCGCGAAACGCCCCGGAGACATCTTTCCCATGCACCAGTTGCTTGATCACTTCCTCAAGAAGATGGAACGCAAATACAAGCAGGCCAAATACAAATGCTTTCCAAGCTGCCGAAAAAAGCAAAGCCTTTTTCTCGAGCTCCCTGCCAACGTGTACGGCTTCTCCGATGAGAATTACCTTAGCGATGACAAATGCGTTGATCAGAGCGGTGCCATAGGCGAAATATGAAATGTGAAACTTCTTCAGCAAAAGCATGTCGTAAGTCACCAGGGCACAAAAGAAAAAAGCAAGATACAAAAAGATGGCGGCAAGATCTTGAAACTCATGCGCAACCTTCTGCTTTAAGCCTGATTTCTCAGGATTTTCGGCGGGCATTTAGTTTTCTCTCTTTCGTCAGTGATCTTTCTCAATCTCGCCCGAGCCGACCGGTATCTGGTCATCTGCGCATAACTATTGTCCAATCCTAACCCAGAAACGACTTACGCCTGTCAATGGGCGGACAGCCTCTCGTGTTCAGAGCCCGAAAATGTCCAACTGGAAACCATGCGCCCGACGTACGTCGTAATGTGAAGGCAATTAAGTTCGTCGAGGTGAAGTCAGGCTGGGCGTACGCGCGGCGCCCAGGCCTGTCTATGTTTCGGTGCGCACGGAAACGATTTGGCGAGCCCTAACGCCGCCCGCGTATTTGTTTAGTAGCTGTTCAAGATCTCGCCCGCCGATGGGTTTCGTCAAGTAGTCATCCATGCCTGCGGCGAAGCACAGCTCCTGGTCGCCCTTCATGGCGTGAGCGGTCAAGGCTACAATCGGCAGGTGGCCGCCGGTGCGATTTTCTTTTTCGCGAATTTTCGCGGTGGCTTCCAGGCCGTCCATCTCGGGCATTTGTATGTCCATCAGAACCAGATCAAAAGTATCTTTCTCAAGGACTGCTTTCTCAAGGGCTGCTAGGGCTTCGCGGCCGTTGCCAGCGACGACGACTCGATGACCACGCTTTTCGAGCAAGCGCGTGGCCAGGCGTTGATTAACTAGATTGTCTTCCGTCAGCAAGATGCGCAAGCTGCGGGACGGCTCGCGGGCGTCCGAACGCCGGGACTGCGGATTGATATTCGGAAGCGCGCTCTTTTGCCCGGGGGTCCCCAGAATTCGCGCGATGGCTGCGCGCAGTTCCGCCAATCGTACCGGTTTTGACAAAAGGGCGGCGACACCCAACTGCTTGTAGCGTTCGACATCACCGGAGTTCGTGGCGGAGGTGACCATCATAATGACGGCGGAGGATAAGCCCGGGCGCCGACGAATTCGTTCTACCAGAGTGAAGCCATCCATTTCCGGCATGTGGTTGTCGGTGATGATCAGACGGTAGGACGTTGGGGACTCGGAGTTGGCGGCCAATTCCGTGAGCGCGGCCGCACCGCTGACCACGGAGGTTACATTCATTTCCCAGCGCTTGAGCATGCCCTCGAGGATGCGGCGATTGGTTTCATTGTCATCGACGACGAGAACGCGAATACCGCGCAAGTTTTCGTGCGGAATAATCGTGTCAAGGCGAGCGTTTGTGTGGGCGTTCTTGAATTGTATGGTGAAATGGAATTGCGAGCCGCGGCCCGACTGGCTCTCGACCCAAATCTTGCCACCCATCATGGCCACCAAACGCGAAGTGATGGTGAGTCCCAGGCCAGTGCCGCCGTATTTGCGGGTGGTGGAAGTATCGGCTTGCGAAAAGGGATCGAAAATCAGTTTTTGCTTATCCGGAGGAATGCCGATTCCGGTGTCCGACACTACAAAATGCACCGGCTGATTTTTCCCACTTCCGGCCTCCAGCTGCACCTTTAACGACACTTCACCTTTCTCGGTGAACTTTAGCGCGTTACCGATCAGGTTGGTGACCACCTGGCGCAGCCGGTTCGAATCGCCGGCGACAACGTCGGGAACGTCGAGTGCAATTTCGCAAAGAAGTTCCAGTTTCTTTTCATCGGCGCGCACGGCGAGGGTTTTCAGCGTGGATTCCAGGCATTCGCGCAGATCAAAGTCCACCTCTTCCAGATCGATCTTGCCGGCTTCGATTTTGGAGAAATCGAGAATGTCGTTGATGACCGTGAGCAGCGAGTCGGAAGAGATTTTGACGGTCTCGAGATAGTCTCTTTGCTCAGCGGTAAGTTCGGTGTCTAGGACGAGGTCGGTCATGCCCATGATGCCGTTGAGCGGGGTGCGAATCTCATGACTCATATTGGCAAGAAATTCGCTTTTGGCCTTGCTGGCGGCCTCTGCGGCGTCCCGGGCTCTCTGCATCTCGAGTTCCGCCTCGCGACGTTCCGTAATGTCCCGGCCAACTCCGGCGATTCCGATGACCGCGCCGCCGTTGTCCAGCAGCGGAACTTTGGTGGTGAGTACGGAGATTTTTTCGCCCTTCTCGTTTCTCCCGACCTCTTCTCGATTCAGCAGTGCCTGCTTGGTGCGCATCACCTCCTGCTCGTCTAGAAAATAAGCCTCTGCAATTTCGCGCGGATAAAATTCGAAGTCCGTCTTTCTCAGGACTTCTTCCGGGTTGCGCACGCCCAGGGAACGCGCCACCGAGACGTTGGCGACCAGGAAGCGGCTCTGTACGTCTTTCACATATATGAAGTCCGGGATGTTGTCGATTAGCGCGCGCAATATGCCGCGTTCAGCCGACAAAGCGGTCTCGGCGCGTAGACGTTCGTTCACTTCTTCCTGCAGTTGCCGGGTTCGTTCCGTCACCCGGACCTCCAGTTGGGTGTTGGAGTTTTGCGAAGCCGCATCGCGCTGTTGTACGCGCTCCAGCATCTGGTTGAAGGAGACGATCACTTTGTCGATTTCATCAGTACCGCGCGGGACCGCGCGCAGGGTGTAGTTTTCCTCCTGAGACACGCGGCCCGCCAGTTGCGCCAGTTGCAGCATCGGTTCGGTAATGGTCCGTAGGAGCTGCATGGAGATTAAATAGGTGGCAAAAATAGCCAGCAACAGCACCAGGCTGGAAATCTTGAGGTACTGCCACATCTTGGCGCGGAACCCTGATAAATCCGATACGATCGCGATCGTTCCTGTCTTCTCACCGTTGACCGCCACGGCGCGAAAGAGCGTAAGCGACTGCGGAGCAAAGTAAGGTCCATCACTGCGCAGCGGTGGCGTCTGATAGTCGCGCCGAAGATTCGATCGGCGGTATTCGGCAAACACGTTGCCGTAATTGTCGTACAAACATGCGGCTAGAATGCTGCGTTCCGCTCGGAGCGCTCCGAGCATCTCCCGGGCGGTCTTCTGGTCGTCAAATGCCAGCGAGGCGGCGCTGTTCGAACCCAGGGTATCGGCCAGCGTCGAAAGTTCCCTAGCCATATCGGCGCGAAAGTTTGCCCGTTCATAAATGCCGAATCCCGCGCAGGCAAAAACCAGCGCGAAGAAGCTTGCGGAGAAAACCAGGAGGGCCAGCTTGGTTTGTATCGATATGTCCTTAAAGGTCATCGTGTTCCTTTGTTACTCGCGATTTCCGATTACGTTTTTTGCGAGGAGCAAGAGTCGCGCGCTGATTTTTAGCTTGGAACGTTCCGCGGCTTCCAGATTGATGTCAAAGTGCACCTTGTTGTCCTCCACAAAAAAACCAATCATCCCGCCGTCTTGCGTGAAGTGTTGCGTCTCGCCAACGCTGAGCACGGGGTGCCCGTTCGCGCTGGTTAGCTCTTCGCGCAGTCGCAGCGTCTCCGCCAGGCCAATAAATAAAATCTGACAGCCGGCGATCGGGTCCCTCACGCTCAGGTGCTGTACGCGCAGCGGACGATTCGCGAGGCTTTTTCCTTTCACTGTTTCATCCAGCGCGCCATGAAATGGATCTTCTCCGATGGTGCAATATGTCAGCGGACTAGTGGCGTCTGGAAAGGCCTCCGCGGGCCATTCCACAAATTGCGCGAAATGGAACAGAAAGGCAGCTTTCACGGCGTACTCGCTACTACCTCGCGATTCGTCGCTGGCCGGCGACGGTGCGTCCGAAACCATCGCCAGCAAGAGTGACAGCGCTACCACTCTCAGATTTTTCGATGATTTTCGCGCGCTCATACGTGGCATATTTCGAAAATCGCAGCGGGCCGTTGCCTTTTGAAACCTACCGATCTTTCGCGAAGAGTAAGTACACTCGAGTCGCAACGATTTATCGAAAGTTCCAAACGAACTTCAGGTACGCGCTGCGCTTCATCTCACTCGACTGCAAGCTGCCAAGTGCCCCTAGAAATTCCACGTGGTGGTCCTGCAGGAGGTTTTGCCCCACCGCGCTCACCGAAAAGCTGTCCCGTATTTTCCAGTTCAGATTCGTGTCCAGCCGCGTATAGCCCGGAACCACCGAGGCCGCGAATGTCCCTTGATTGGTGAGGCGGTCCACAAAATAGACGGAGGTGTTCGAATCAAGATTTCGCGTAATGTCAAAGTGCGATCGTACTTGGGCGCTGTTGAGCGGCGCGCCGTGCTCCAGAGCTTCCGCGGCAGTCAGATCGGTACTGCCTGGATCGACATGCATATGGATTTGTTCCAACGCATATCCGGTGCTCAGCGTCCAGCGGTGCGTCACCTTCCAATTGGCGGCCAGCTCGAGGCCATGGGTTTCGCCATACATCAAATTGTGAGCCACCAGCGGTTCCACAAGATGAACGGGCGCGGGCGCGGTCTCGAGGAACAACGCGCCGTCCTCTGCGGTCTCCAAGTGATCGTAGTCGTTGAAGTACAGGGCCAGATCGATGGACAGTGTGTCGCCCACGGTGGTGCGATATCCGGCCTCATACGCGAGCAAAGCTTCGTTCTGGAAATTCGGATTGCCCATATACCTGAGCAAAATCGGGATTCCGCCAGGACCAGGCAAGCTCTCAACGTTGGAAATCGCTTCCGTGTCGGTGCGGGATGGCGTGCGAAGTGCACGGGAGACCGCGGCCCAAAACATGTGGTGGTCGCTGGGCTCCCAGGCCACGCGCACGGTCGGCATTACCTCCGAGCCGGCGTAGTCGTCATGCTCGAACTTGCTTCCAACCGTGAGATACAGGCGGTCCGGAATCAACATAATCTCGTCCTGCACGAACGCGTCGAGTACTTGAAGCGTTCGGCTCGCCGGAGCGAAAGTCACCGCGAAGTTTCCTTCAATCGCGTCATTGGTGCGGTAGTAGCCGAGACCGGCGACAATGTCGTGCCGTTGGCCAAATGACAGGTGCTGCTGATAATCCAGATTGACGCCGTCTACCGTCTCGGGTTCCGCGATCCCATTTTTATAGCGATTGAAGGAAACCTGCAGGGTGGAATCTGCGCGTTCCGAATAACTGTGATTCCATACCGCTTGGATGGCTCCGCCATCGACGTCAACTTCCTCGTGGATGGGCACATTTGCCTGCGGCGTGACTCCCTGGAGAGAAGACGTATACTCTCCTTCCTGTCCGTCATAGATCGTGCCCTCGACCATCAACCGATCTTTCGGCGAAAGAGCGCTGTCCACGCGAAAGCCGCCGCTCAGTTGCTGCCACCCGTCCCCCCCACTCTGGCCGTTCAGGTCCAGCAGAGGGCTGTCGTTGAAGTATTTCGTATAGACGCGGTACTGCGTGCCGTCACCGAGCTTGCCTCCGTATTGCACCGTTCCGAAGCCTTGCGCAACGTTTCCCGCGCCGCCTTCCACCAGCGTTCCCTGCGTTTCCGCAGCCTTCTTCGTGAAGATGCTAATCACCCCATTCACGGCGTTGGCTCCCCAAATCGTTCCACCCGGGCCGCGAATCACTTCAATTCTTTCGATGCTCTCCAGCGGTAGGTCCTGCGCATCCCAGTACACGCCGGCAAAGGTGGGCGTATAAACCACGCGGCCATCCACCAAAACCAGCAACTTGTTGCTGCACTGTCCGTTGAAGCCTCGCGAACTGATGGCCCAGGTGCTGCCGTTCATTTGCGCCACGTCCAGACCGGGCACCATGCGCAGCAGGTCGGGAATATTCAGGGCGCCCGAACGCCGGATATCTTCCTGGGTAATGACAAAAATCGCGGCCGCCACGCGGGACAGCTTTTGTTCCTTTTTCGACGCGGACGTTACTTCCACGTTCATCAGATCCTCGACGCTCAATTTCGAAAGATCTTCCGGCGGCGCTTGAGCCCACGAGGAAATGTTCACCGAAAGCGCCAGCGTGACGAGCAGCAATAGGTGATACAGGATTTTCGTGCAGACAATCTTGGGCGCGTCCCGCAAAGATCTCCGCGTCGAATGGCGCAAATCGGTTGCAGTCTTGAATTGTGATTTCATGTTGCAGAAGTGCGCCTGCGCGCAGGCCTTTCTTCAGAATCGCCGTGGGCGATTAGTAGACGAGCACGAGTTTCAGTCACACACAGCGCGAGCAGCGCGCATCGGTTGCTGATTCGTTGGAAGGGGGAACACTTACAATGACGGACGCTGGAATACGGCCATCCAGCGCCCTGGATCGAGAGGTAATGCGAGGAACGGATCCAAAGCTTCTAGGATTATCTAAGCACTAAAACAGAAATGGCTGACGCCGGAACTAGCGCACGATGACTTATGCGATACGGCTCGGAAACACACCTCGCCAGGTTGATAATCCAACCCACGGGCATTCCGCCGAATAATTTCGGTCGTCAGGCGTACGTTAGTTATTACTCTGCACGCCCGCGCGCAATTTCTCCATCACCTGATCCATATTGAAGCTGGCCGGCGACTGGCGTGGCGGGAATTCCTTGAATGTCAGCAGGAACTTTCCGATGAATGCCTGCGCCGGAACAAGCACAAAAATGCGATCAATCATCCAATGATCGTAATCCGAGGCTTCGTACGAGGCTCGCTCGAACGGATCGGCACGCAGGTCTTCAATCAGCGGAACACGCAGGGGAATTAGAGGATTGCCCCATACATCGAACCCGTGCGCACGCTGCTCCAGGAAAACGAGTTTCCATTTCTCGTACCTGAGGCCGGCGAAATCGCCATCGTCGGTCCAGTAGAAGAACTCTTTGCGTGGTCCGGGAGCCTTACCGGCCAGCATGTCGCTGAGGTTGTAGCCGTCAAGGTGGACTTTGAAGGTTCTGCCATTTGACTGGTAGCCGGTCAGTAGCTTCTGGGTGACGTCAGGCTCGCCCGCCGCCGACAATAGCGTCGGTGCCCAATCCTCGTGAGCAGCGATGTCGTTGATCACAGTTCCGGGCTTGATCAGGCCAGGCCACCGAACAATCATAGGTACCCGGTACGCCCCTTCCCAGTTGGTATTCTTTTCGCCCCGAAAAGGAGTTGTACCGCCATCGGGCCAGGAAAATGTCTCTGCGCCGTTATCGGTGGTGATGATGACGATGGTGTTGTCGGCGATACCCAAATCATCCAGCTTCTTGAGTAACACGCCGATGTTGTCATCGAATTCAGTCATACCAGCGCCGTAAAGGCCTTTTTCCGCAACCATGGCCTGATACTTCGGCTGGAGGTGCGTCCAGATATGCATGCGCGTGGTGTTGTGCCAGATAAAGAAAGGCTTGCCTGCTTTCACGGAGCGGTCCATGTCTGAGAGTGTCTCGGCGAGGAATTCCTCATCCGCGTTTTCCATACGCTGCTTGCTGAGCGGACCGGTATCTTCGCAGGTCTGCTTGCCCCACGGGCCAAAGCGGGGATCGGGCGGTGCAGGATTATCAGTTGCCGTGGCCTTGCATTTGTAAACCCCGCGCGGGCCGAACTTTGCCATAAACGCAGGATTCTTCGGATAGTCCACGTTCTCCGGTTCTTCTTCAGCATTTAAGTGATAGAAGTTGCCGAAAAACTCATCAAAGCCGTGCACCGTTGGAAGAAATTCATTCCGGTCGCCCAAGTGATTCTTGCCGTTCTGAAAAGTCAGGTAGCCGCGGCCTTTCAACAAATCAGCAATTGTGGGATCTTCAGCACGCAAGCCCAGATCGGCGCCGGGTAGTCCGACCTTCAAAAGCCCGGTGCGGAACGGACTCTGCCCGGTAATGAATGCCGCGCGGCCCGCGGTGCAGCTCTGTTGCGCGTAATAGTCGGTAAAGATTGCGCCCTGCTGCGCCACGCGGTCGATGTTCGGCGTTTTGTAGCCCATCATGCCCATGTTGTAGGCGCTGATATTGGAGTAACCGATGTCGTCGCCGAATATCACCAAAATGTTCGGCTTCTTCTGTTGCGCGTTCGCGGCAGGTGCCAGGGCCACTGCCAGCGCGATTGTCGCCGCCAAAGCCAAGCCCGCTCTTCCAATCCACGTGATATTCACAGGAACTCTCCTCACCTTTTTCCGCCTTAGCAGGAAAAGTTCGAGCCTCAACGCTGGTTATGCGTTGCGGAAAGCTCACAGAGCTTGTTCTAAACGAGTGCACGATGCAACGGTCAAAAGTGACGGGGGCTTCCACACGTCCGCCTTTCGGCTCAAATAAGACCGATTGCCACTGTCCTTAATTTGTACCTTTGCCCAGTTGTTGGCGGGGTGAGCGCGCGCCATGATCATAGGCGAGTACGTCTGCGACGAGAGCTGCAATTCCGCCAGTACCCGGAGAACAACTGTGCGAAGAGCATTTCGCTGGTTAGCACTTGGATTTCTCGTCGCGCATACTGCGGGCTGCGGTGGCGGCTCGAGCACCAGTACCCCCGTGCCCGCCCAAGTCTCGATCAGCGTTGTGCCGGGCACAGCGAATGTCCGAGCGGGTTCTGCGCAACCGTTCACCGCTACCGTTAGCGGCACAGCGAATCAAACTGTAAGTTGGTCCGTGAATGGCATTGCCGGTGGGAACGCCACGACCGGAACGATCACCGCGGCCGGCATTTACACCGCTCCGGCGAGCCTGCCGAGTTCCAATACTATGAGCATTAGCGCTACGGCGGCAGCGGATTCCACTGCAAGCGCCACCAGCGATGTGACGTTGTGGAATCCTTCGCCGGCCATCAGCAAAGTGAGCCCTGCGAGCTTCACCGCAGGTGCGTATACACTCACGGTCACTGGCGGCAATTTTGTGCCGGGAGCGCAGGTGCTCTTCGGTGGCGCTGCGGTCGCCACTAAGTTTGTCTCGGCTGGCCAACTCACGGCGACTGGCTCGGCATCGAGCGCCGGAACATTTGCGGTCAGCGTCACCAATCCGAATCCAGGCAGCAGCGCATCGGCGACTATTAATGTAACGGTCACCGCGTCACCGAGCGGCAATCCTCCGCCTGCTCCACCGTCAACTCCTCCGGCGACGACCGCTTGCAGCGGCGTTTCACTCGGCCAGGGCGGTAGCCTCAACGGCTTCCTGCCTTTCCCGGCGGACAATCTTTGGAATCAGAATATTGCCAACGCACCGGTTGACCCGAATTCGGCCGCCATCATTAATTTCATCGGAATTAGCGATCCCGTCCATCCGGATTTTGGCTCTGGTGAATATCAAGGATCGAGCATTGGAATTCCGTACATCGTAGTGGGCGCGGGGCAAGCTCCGGTGGCGATCAACTTCACGGCTTACGGAAGCGAGAGCGATCCTGGTCCCATGCCAATTCCCGGGAACGCGCCCATCGAGGGCTATCCCAATCCCGGCAGCGGTGACCGCCACGTGCTGGTCCTCGACAACAGCAGCTGCTGGCTGTACGAACTCTACAACTCGTATCCGCAGGGTGATGGCAGTTGGAACGCGGATTCCGCCGCAATCTGGGATTTGCTAGCCGACGAGCAGCGGCCGCTCACGTGGACTTCCGCCGATGCCGCTGGACTTTCGATTTTCGCCGGCTTGGCGCGCTATGACGAAGTCGCCGCCGGAGAAATCAAGCATGCCTTGCGTTACACGCTGCAAAACAGCCGCGCCGCGTTCGTGCCACCGGCGTCGCATTGGGCCGCGAATTCCTCGAACGCCAACGCCGCTCCCATGGGCATGCGCCTGCGGCTGAAGGCGAGCTTCGATATCTCCAGCTTCTCCGCCACCAATCAGGTGATTCTGAAAGCGCTCCAGCAATACGGCATGATCATGGCGGACAACGGCTCAAACATGTATATCAGCGGCGCTCCGGACGATCGCTGGGATAACGACGATTTACACAATCTCGGGCAAATCGTTGCCTCGGACTTTGAAGTGGTGGAGATGAATACCATCTACACGCAGGCAAATCTGCCTACTGGTGCGGCGCCCGCCATTTCCAGTTTTTCCGCCAGCGCCTCTAGCGTTTCTGCCGGAACGCCGGTCACGCTGCAATGGAACGTCAGCGGAGCTTCGTATTTTGTCGTGACCCCGGACGTTGGCGCCATTCGCGGCACGACGGCGGTAGTCACGCCGTCGCAGACGACCGTCTACACCCTCAACGCGACCAATGAATTCGGACGCACAACTTCTACTCTCACTGTTACGGTGCAGTGAACTCAACGTTCGATTGCAATGTGACCTTGGGGGTGACGATTCAGTCTTGCGGCTCTGGATGATGGCGCTTCCAGTCCTCTGCCATTCGCTCGGCTTCGAGAACTTGTGTTGAAGAGAGGTGAGTCTTGGCGTCGGCCAGGCTCGCCTTGAAATTCGTCAGGCTTAACCACATGTAGGCCTGAACGTAGTTCGCGCGGGACACCGAGCCCATTGATGTACAGCATGGCCAAATTGTTTCGACCCTGGCTTGCTCCGCCGAGGTCAGGCACGTGCTCGGCGGCCTTGCGATACCATGCGGCGGCGG
The DNA here is from genome assembly GCA_963798585.1 of uncultured Acidobacteriota bacterium. Taxonomy (GTDB): domain Bacteria; phylum Acidobacteriota; class Terriglobia; order Acidiferrales; family UBA7541; genus Acidiferrum. The sequence goes on along the minus strand of CAWCTJ010000021.1, from coordinate 32,914 downwards.
CGACGTAGTCTCGCGTCACACCTTCGCCCTTTTCGTACATTCTGCCGACTTCGTTCTGCGCATCGGGATTGCCCTGGACTGCGGACTTGCGCAACCACTCGAGCGCCGCGCGAAAATCGGGCGCATTACCCAGGAGCCCCTGTTCGTACGCCTCGCCGAGCCAAAACTGGGCGCCAGCATCTCCCCTCCGGGCTCCCGCCAAGAACGCTTCTTTATTGGGTTCGGCCCAGTTCGCAGATCCATTTTTGCGGCACAGCGCCGCCGCCACGGCTTTTTCGGGAGCTGGGATTTGTGGAGACACAAGAACGGGGAAGGCAAACGGCAGAACGATGAGCAACGAGATCACAACGTAGCGTTTCATAGGCTCGTTACCTATGCAGATACTACGCGGAAATTGCGCGAGTTCGTAGGCTGTTTTTAATCGGATGGCACGCCTTGGCGAGATTCGTCTTGGCATGATTTTTGCGACGATGTCGCGAGAGGGTTGCGGATTGGGGGCGGAAGATGGGACGATTCCGAGCGTATCAATTATGGATGGCGGGACCGGGAGCGCGCGAATGACGAACTATTCTAGACTGTTGCAAACAGGCCGTAGGAATGGGTCGGGCGGCCGGTGGCGCCGCACGAAAGGAATCGTTGGATTGATGTTCTGCCTGCCATTTGCGTTGCTGGCCCTGGCTGCCGATAAGTCTCCCGAGGTCAAGGGCGGCAACGGCATCATCCTTCCGCCCCCGCCGGTCACGGAGACTCAGCCGGTGACCGAGAACATCCACGGAACCACAATTACCGACCCCTACCGTTGGCTGGAAGATGCGAAAAGTCCGGCGACCCGCGCCTGGATTGCCGAGCAGATGAAATACACCGAGGGCTATCTTTCGCAGGTGAAGATTCGGCCCGAGATCGCCAGTGAACTTGCCAAGCTCGAACGCGTCGAGACCTACGAAATTCCCATCGAACGCGGAGGAAATTACTTTTTCAAAAAACGGCTCGCCGACGAGAATCAGGGCTCCCTCTATATGCGGCACGGATTGCACGGTCCGGACGAGCGGCTGGTCGATGCCACGAAACTCAGCGCGGATCAGAACACTTCGGTGCAAATCGAGGACATCTCCAACGATGGCTCGCTGCTGGTTTATGGCGTTCGCTCTGGCGGAGCGGATGAAGCCTCGGTGCATATCTTGGATATCGCCAAGCGCGCGGACCTCTCTGACGCGCTGCCCTCCGCGCGTTATTTCGGCGTCCAGCTGAGCCCCGATAAGCAAGGGCTCTACTATGCGCGTGTCGATCCCGCGGGAACGCTGGTCTTCTATCACAAGCTCGGAGCACTGGCCACGAGCGATACCCTCGTTTTTGGCAAGAGCTTCGCGGGTGAGACCTTCGGCCCCATGGAACTGATCAGTGCGGGAATCACCGAGAATGAGCGCTATTTGATCGTCTACGTATCGCACGGCGTGCCGGCCAAGCGCGTCGATATTTTCATGAAGGATCTGCGCACTCCGGATTCGCCGGTGCGCCCGGTGATTCATGGCATCGACAGCCGCTTCTCGCCCGCGAACTACGGCGACGATCTTTACGTGCTGACGGACTATGGGGCGCCGAACTATCGTGTGGTGAAGGTGTCCATCGCAGATCCGCAAGTGCAGAATTGGACGACTATTGTGCCCGAAGGGAAGGACGTGATCTCCGGCATTTCGATTGTTGGCGGAAAGCTCTTCGTCACCGGGCTGCACGACGTAGCTACGGAAACGCGCATCTTTACTCTGGAAGGAAAGCAAACGGGAGTTATGACTTACCCTGGTTTAGGGGCGGCCAGCGAACTATTCGGCCGGACCTATACCAACGAGGGCTTTTATAATTTCCAGTCCTTTATCATTCCTCCGACCATCTATCATTACGACGTAAACACCCGGAAAACAGAAGTCTTTGTAAAACCAAGTGTGCCATTCGATTCCGAGCAATACGAAATGAAACAAGTTTTCTACCAATCGAAGGACGGCACGCGTGTGCCGATGTTCATCTCGTCCCGGAAAGGGGTCAAGCGTGACGGCAACACCCCCACGCTCATGACCGCCTATGGCGGGTTTCTGATCAGCCTGACGCCGGGATGGAACCCCGAATATGCCTGGTGGATGGAGCAGGGCGGCATCTTTGCACAGCCCAATCTGCGTGGCGGCGGAGAGTATGGTGAGACCTGGCATCAGGCTGGAATGTTCGAGCACAAGCAGAACGTCTTCGACGACTTTTTCGCGGCGGCGCAGTATTTGGTGAACGAAAAGTACACTTCAGTCCGGCGGCTGGCGATTCGCGGACGCTCCAACGGCGGCTTATTGATGGGCGCGGCTATAACGCAGCACCCGGAAATGTTCGGCGCCATCTGGTGCGGGTATCCACTGCTGGACATGATCCGCTATCAGAATTTTCTGGTGGGTAAGTGGTGGACCACGGAATACGGCTCCGCCGATGACCCGGCGCAGTTCACATATCTGCTGAAGTATTCGCCGTACCAGAATGTAAAGCCTGGCACAAAATACCCTGCCATCATGTTCAATACCGGCGATAGCGATACCCGCGTCGATCCGCTGCACGGGCGCAAAATGACCGCTCTGGTGCAGGCGGACAACGCCGGCGACCGGCCCATCCTGTTGCATTACCAAACGATTAGCGGGCACAGCTCCGGCGTTTCGATCACACAGGCAATAAAGGATACCGCAGACGAATTGGCATTCCTGTGGAACGAGGTAAGCGGCAACTAATTTGTAAGGATTGCGGATGGTGGCGCAAATGGCTCGCCGCACGGGACAATCTCTACGTTATACACGGGCGCAACGTGAGATTCCGTCGAAACCGGAACTGCGCGGGGAATCTGAGCTTCGCGAAGTATTGCTGGAAACTTACGCCGCGAATGACAAGATGAATCAGCTTTTGCTGGCGCACCTTGATCCACAAGCTTGGCGTTCTAGTCCCGCGCGAAAAAACTCCCGGCAGGGCCGCACACTAGCTGACATTTTCGCGCACCTGCACAACAACCGCCTCAGCTGGCTAAGAAACTCCGCGCCTCATATAAAGTGTCCCAAGCCGCTCGATCCGGCGCGCTGCACCATCAAGCAAGCACGAGCCGCCCACCGCCAAAGCGCGGCGCTCTGCTTGGAAATGTTGACGGAGGCGCTCTCGAGTCGCGCGGATCGACGCGTCACAAAGTTTTCGCGGGGCAGCTGGGCGCCAACGTGGCCGGCCGGAGCCACCATGTTCAGCTATATGTTCGCCCACGAAGCTCATCACCGCGGCCAAGTCATCATGCTCGCCCGTCAACTGGGATACCCGCTTCCGGACGAGGCCGCTTACGGCATCTGGCGCTGGGAGAAATTTTGGAAGCAGTGCGGTTTTAAAAAGCGTCCAAGATAACGGGCCAATACCGTGTCCGCCAAACGTGCTCAGTGGGTTCCATTTCACGGGCGTTTTGGCGGACACCGATCCCGCAACGGTAGAATGATTTCGGTTTGCGACCAAACCGCGCGCTGCTAGGACTTCGCCGTCCGGCACCAACTGGCAATAGACAGCAAGAAAAACAACGCCGCACCATGAAAGAAGCTTATGTAGGAAATAGCGTAGCTGGGATTGCCGCTCGAACCCAGATGCGGAGGAACCATATTAGCCGCACCAATAAGACGAAAGATCAACGCTAGAATCGTGCAGATCAAGCCCAGCCAATAACCCAGGACGGAAAGTTGCTTTTCCATTTCATCTCCCCGATCAAAATTTTCGCGGCATGGCCCGTGTGCCTGCACGCTACTCTCGGCAATCCGGGGAGTCAAGGGTAGTCAGTCGAATGAGCCGTAGATAAGCGCGGATTCGCCGCGAAGGGGGTCAAATAGAAAGAGCAGAGCTTTTGGCCCTGCTCTTCGGACGACTCACACATCTAAATTCCAAACGCTCAACGGTTTAGGCGGTTGCCGAGCGTCCTGCCACGAGGTGGTAAAGAATGGAAATGACCGCCAGCACCAGAAGGATATGAATGAATCCCGCGGTCACGTGAAACGCGAAAAAGCCTAGCAACCACATAAGCAACAGCACAGCACCAATAATTCCAAACATAAGATTCCTCCTCGGAACGAAATTTTTTCGCCACGTCCAGCGGCGGCATGGCCCTATTTAGGACCTCTTTCCCGAAACCGTCGATAGGGGCAAGACGTTAAGACCTCCAGGGAATTGCTGTACCCGGCGATGTTCAGGAAATCGGTTTTCCGCGAAAAAAACTACGGGAGTCCACGAGCATATCGAGGATCTAGCGCTTTTTCGACGCCACGGTCACCCGCGCTTTGCCCCAGTCGCCAAAGAAAACTCGCCCTTTCACCCGGCGTTCTTCTACAATCCTCCACGATAAATATTGCGCGGCGCCACGGGATTCGTGTGCGCTGGTTTCACGGAGGGTTTGTGAGCGGCAACGACGATTTCGATTTGATTGTAATCGGCTGCGGCCCGGCGGGTGAGAAGGCCGGAGCGCAGGCAGCGTACTTTGGCAAACGCGTGGCCGTGCTGGAGCGCGCCGAATTCATGGGCGGCAGCTGCATCAACACCGGCACCGTCCCGAGCAAGACGCTGCGCGAATCAGCGTTGTATTTTTCCGGCTTGAAGCAGCGCGGACTCTACGGCATCGATTATTCGCTGAAAGAAAATCTCACCATCCACGACTTCATGCACCACGAACGCGAAGTGGTGGAGATGGAGCGCAAGCGCATCCTCAAGAATCTGGAGCTGCACCACATTGAACTGGTGCGGGGACAGGGGGCGTTTGAAGATGCGCACACGGTATCGGTAGCGACGAGCGGGGGCACGCGACGACTACACGGCGAAATTATTCTGATTTCCACCGGTTCGCGGCCGAATCGTCCGCCGGAAATAAGCTTTGACGATGTGCACACCTTTGATTCCGACACGTTTTTGCAGATGGACCGCCTGCCAAAGACCTTGGCGGTGATTGGCGGCGGGGTCATCGGCTGCGAGTATGCATCGATCTTCCAGGCGCTGAGCACGCAGGTCACCCTGGTGGATGGCCGCGATCGGTTACTGCCGTTTCTCGATCCGGAAATTTCCGAGCGCCTGCGCGACCACTTGATCGGGATGGGAATGAAATTTTGGTTTAACGAGCGGCCCGTGAAGGTGGAAAATTCTGCTACGGGCGCACGGCTGACCATGAAGAGCGGCAAGGTGCTCGAGACGGATGCGGTCTTGTTTGCAGCGGGCCGGAAGGCTGCTGTCGACAGCTTGGCGCTGGAAAAGGCCGGGTTGAAGATTAATGATCGCGGATACATCCCGGTAGATACGAACTACCGTACCGCCGTGCCTAATATTTACGCCGCCGGAGACGTGATCGGATTTCCGGCGCTGGCCTCGACGTCCATGGAGCAAGGGCGCGTCGCGATCTGCCACGCGTTCGGCTTCAAGTATAAGCAGCGCGTGGCGTCATTATTGCCGATGGGAATTTATACCATTCCGGAAATATCCGCGGCGGGCGAGACGGAAGAGTCCTGCAAGGAGAAAAAGATCGACTACCTGGTAGGAAAGGCGCACTACGACAATAATGCGCGTGGACACATCGCCGGCGATACTTCCGGACTATTGAAGCTAATTTTTGCGCGCGCGGATAAAAAATTGCTGGGCGTTAGCATTATTGGAGAGAACGCCACAGAGTTGATTCACATCGGATTAACGGTTCTGGACCACGATTCGACGATCGATGAGTTCATCGAGCAGGTGTTCAACTATCCCACGCTGAGCGAGCTTTACAAATATGCCGCGTACGACGGTCTGGGTAATTTGGCCGGACACAAGTTGCGCGAAGGTTGACGCAAGTTTGCGCTGCGGACTCGCGTCGCAGGTTTCCGCGACGATGTAGTCTGGCACCGCGAACTCTCGTCGCGGCATCCAATCAAACGGTGGCTTTCCAGGAGAACTTATGCCTTTGGTCCGCATTTCGTTGCTGCAAGGCACAACACCCGAATATCGCAAGGCCATTGGAGATGGTGTGCATCGCGCGATGGTGGAGGCTTTAGCGATCCTGCCGGACGATAGATTTCAAATCATCACCGAACATGCCCCAGGCGGTCTGATTTATGATCCGCAATATCTCGGCATCCAACGCAGTGACAAAGTGGTTTTCGTACAAATCACCATGAGCTCTGGGCGCAAGCCGATGCAAAAGCGAAAACTCTACAAACGCATGGCAGAAATCTTACAAGCATCGCCAGGGCTTGCCCCGACGGATCTGTTGATCAATCTGGTGGAAGTCGTTTGGGAGAACTGGTCCTTTGGCGACGGCGAACCGCAATACATGGATCAGTAGAAATCTCCGGCCGCAATTCTAAACTCTTATGAGCTCCTCGCGCCTTGTACCTTTTCTGCTATTCGCCCAAAGCTTGGCAAGCATGTTTTCGCCTGACGTGCATGGTGCGCCTGCGCCCCAGAGCCCCACGGCTGGCGCTGCGCAAAACGAAAACTATCTCGGATTCGACCGCAACATCTATCCCGGTGATGCCGCTCTGCCAATCTTGCGCAAGAGTTTCGCGTTCGCTAGTTTCTGGATCAGTGCGCCTCCGCGGAGAAACCTCAAATACTTGGATCGGCAAGCGCGCGCTGTTGCGCGAACAGGGATTTGGATTTGTGGTGCTATATCGCGGGCGCGAGGAGCGGGAGTTGAAGGCCGCAGCAGATGCCGAAACAAAAGGGCAGAGCGACGCTCGCGACGGCGCAACCAACGCCCAGCGCGAAGGATTTTCTCCCGGCACGATTGTGTTTCTGGATATCGAAGAAGGCGGCCGCCTGTCACCCGCATATCACGCCTACCTGCGAGCCTGGGCAGACACCTTGATCGCAGCCGGATACCGGCCCGGAGTGTATTGTTCGGCGATGGCAGTCCACGAAGGCAAGGGCGTCACGATCACCACCGCGGACGATATTCGCAGCAACGAAGCGCCCAGAGAATTTTCTTACTGGGTCTACAACGACGGTTGCCCTCCCGCGCCAGGCTGCGTCACTAAGCTTCCTCCGCGGCCTTCGCGCAGCGGTATTCCATATGCTGCCGTTTGGCAATTCGCGCAATCACCGCGAAGAAAAGCGTTCACCACGAAGTGCGCGGCCACCTACGCCCATGATGGCACCCATGATGGCAACTGCTACGCGCCCGGCGACTCGGCGCATGCCTGGTTCCTTGATTTGAACACGGCAAACTCCGCTGATCCCTCAGGCGGCGCAAAATAATTGTTCGGAGAACACCACTACAGGTTGGTCGGATCGCGCGGGAACTTAAAATACGGTAGCCGCACACCCTCATCGAAAATCTGGTCGGCGCGAATCGCGGTCGGCGGCAGAAATCCCTGAGAACCGCCGTTCGTCACAAAATCGTCCTGATCCACACCGTCTCCGCTGACTCCCAGAGCGCCGACGAGCTTGCCATTGATAAACAGCCCCGTGCTCCCCGGGAAAAATACGATGCCGCTCTTCTTTACGTTAGGCGCGCCAGGCTGGTCCCCTTGTGTGCATGGGTGATAGGTATCCTGCAGAAATAAATTAAAAAATGGTCCGGGGTTGGCCGGCGGTGGATTCCCGCCGATGCCCGGCGGATAGAGGGGCATGGCGCCGAAACTGATCGTGCGATTGGTCAGCGCCGTTCCGATGGGCACGCCTGGCAGTTCCGCGGCCGTCCGGCTGCTGCTGTTGAAATACGTCATGTTACGTGCCTTGGACGCCGCAACATCCACGCTGAAAATGGTGGCGTCATGCATGCGTCGAAGTCCAATGAACGTGCCATCCAGGTCCGCTACGGCGATCACCATCTTGGCGGTCGAACCGAGTGGCAGGCGAATGGCGGCGCGTGTGGTGTTGGCGGTCGCCTCGGCTTGGTCAAGGATCTGCGTGACCTGCGCTGCAGTTAGACCGCCCAAAGGACCGTCGGTAGGAGTAATCAAATCGCCTTCGGGCGGCTGGCCAAGACTCGTCGCGGGTCCCGCCACGAATGTTTTCGTTCCCGCCACAGGACCAACGCTGAAACCACTCGGCAACGTCGTCTGGAGTACGAACGGCAGTTGGATGCCCCCGATAAAAACGGCGCCCGGCGGCGGTACGGACTTTAATCCGAACGTTTCTGGTGCGTTCGCTCGCGGCGCCATTGAACCTACGAGCGCTGCATATTCCGCCACATTCAAATTGCTTGACGTGGTGACCACGCCGATGCCGCCCAGATTCGTTGAGATGCTTCCCGCACCTCCAGGCTGATCGAAGATAGGCACGCCACCGGGATTCACCGCGTTCGGATTGCTGTCATAAACATCCGCTTTGCCCGTCAAAACGCCCGCGCCCGGCGCGGTGCTGTTGAGTGCAGTTGCGGGAGGCAGCAGACTCATGTACTCCGGGGTGTCCACCAGAATGCAGCCGCGATTCGTATTCTCGATGCCGTACAAATCGGCGTTCGGTTGATTCGCGACGCCGGGCGGAAGGTGAATGCCGCTCAGATAGCGCACCGTGCGCGACGAAAGCGGGGCCTGATCGTTGCTAAAAAACGCTCCTGTGCGCGCGAGAGCCACAGCCACGTCAACGGCGTTCAGCATCTCGCTATAATTGCCCACTGCCATCTTCGGCGCATTCTGTGTCTGGTAAACGCCGAGCACGATGCCCGCGCGGTCGACCACTGCCACTACCATATCGACATTCACGGAATTTACCGCTGCCGTCACAATGTTTTGCACTTCCGAAGCCTGTATCGGTGGCGCGGGTTGCGCCGCCGGCGGAGGATCCGTCGCCGTCGCAGCACTTCCGTTGCTGCTGCCGCCACCGCAACCGGCGAAAAGAAATGCCAGAAGTCCCGCGACGAGCAAAGCGAGGGCCACGCCGAAAAACAGCAATCGCTGCCGCCGGCCATGAACAAGGCTGGCATCGGGCGTTTTTCGCAGCGAATGGGAAATCTGGTCCGGCACGATACGCAACTTGTTACCACAGACGGGTGCCCGGTCTCAATGGTTTTCGCGCACAGGGCGAGCCGAAATCCAGACCGCGGAGGAACCCGTATACAGCGTATATAGGTTGACCGTCGAAAACTGTTGCTCCGGGGTCCCTAATATTGTTATGTAGTAGCAATTCCTGGGCGGCCTTTGGCCGTTTGGGGGCAAAATTTCGGGCGGTCGTTCGGTGTTCTGACACATGGTCGGTATTTCCCCGCGGCGAATCCGGCGCTCGCTTGGCGTGCTGTGCTGTTTGGCGGCATGCGCGGCATCAGCGTTGCGTGGGGCGCCGTTGCCGCCGCAAAGCCAGTCAGACTCAAGTCCTGCGTCGGCGCAACCGCAATCTGCACCATCGAACGGCACTGCAAATCCCCCGCCGCAGGCGAGCGCAACCATCACCCAACAGTCTCGCCAGCCAGCCGCGCCTATCCGCATTCCCCGCCAACAGGCGCTGACCACCTCTGCGCTCGATGGCGTTGTTCGCGATGCCGGCTTTTCCAATTTAACCGTTCCCGTGCCGGGAGCGCGTCTCACCCTCCGCGATTTGCAGACTGGTCGAATTCTCACGGGAACGGCCTCCGGCGAGGGCGTTTTCCGTATTTTTCCGGTGCCGCCCGGGCACTATGAGTTGCGCGTGGAAGCGCACGACTACGCCGCCTTGGTAAGTCCAGACCTCACCATGAACGCCAACGAAGTTTTGAGCCTGGAGATCTCCATGGTGACCGAAGCTGCGGTCGAGGCGCGCTCTCGTCTGCCACGACAGCCGGATTTGGGTCCGGCGCTCTCCGCCGAAGCGCCAGCTTCGTACGGCTCCTACCATGAGTTTCGCCACCGCCTCGATGCCGATCCTGGTTACATTGAAAATCTGACTCCCGAAACTTTGCCGCGATTCGCCGATGTCTTCAACGCGGTGCCGGACCGTTGGAGCCTGGACCAGCCCGACTATCGGCGCTATGCGCAAAAGGGTGAATACTCCTATACCAGATCGCATTGGTACGACCCCTTCAATCGCAATGTCCTCAAAGGCGATCAACCCATCTGGCCGGAATTGTTCGGTCCTCAGGTTTTTCTGAATATCACCGGAACCTCAGAAACCTTCTTTGACGGCCGTAGGGTGCCTTCGCCAAGTGGCGTCAGCGCCGCGCGGCCGGGTAGCGCATCATTCTTCGGACAAGGCGAGCAAGCTTTTGTCGACCAGACCATACGCATCTCTTTCGATCTGTTCCACGGCGATGCCTCCTTTAAGCCCATCGACTGGCGCATCAGGATCACTCCGGAATTTAGTTTGAACGACTTGGACGTTCGGGAGTTGGGCATCGTTAATCCAAGCGTCCTCGCAGGAACCAACCGTTTCAGCAATCACCTCGGCCTGCAGGAAGCGTTTTTCGAAGTAAAACTCCACGATCTAAGTCCGAACTATGATTTCGTTTCCGCGCGCGCGGGCATTCAGGAGTTCAATGCCGATTTCCGCGGGTTCGTGTTCCTCGACGAGGAGCCGGGGTTGCGCATTTTTGGCGACCTGCATTCCGACCGCATCGAATACAACGTCGCATATTTCAATTTTCTCGAGAAGAATACCAACAGCGGTCTAAATACCTTTCACAAGCGCAACCAGCAGGTGACCCTGGGCAACGTCTATCTGCAGGATTTTTTCTTTCCCGGCTATACCGCAGAGTTCATCGGTATCTGGAACAAGGATGACGGCGGCTTGCACTATGACGATAACGGTTTCCTCGTCCGTCCCGAGCCCGTCGGCCAGGTAATTAACCAGGGAACCGGCGCCATTTTGCACAGTCTCAGCGTTGGTTATGCCGGATGGCTGGGGAGTGGACACATCGGACGACTGAATATCACGCACGCGTTTTATGAGGCTTTCGGCAAGGATACGTTCAATCCCCTTGCTGGCCGCAAAGTCACCATCAACGCGCAAATGGCCGCGGCGGAGCTTTCTTACGACAAAGACTGGATCCGCTATCGCGTTTCCACCTTTTATACTTCCGGCGACTCCAATCCCCAGGGTTCGCGTGCTACTGGCTTCGATTCTATCGATGATTTGCCTAATTTTGCCGGCGGGATATTCAGTTTCTGGAACCGCGAAGCCATCCGCCTCACCGGTTCTGCCATCCAGCTCACCTCCGACGGCAGCTTGATCCCCAGTCTGCGATCCAGCAAGGAAGAAGGCCAGTCAAATTTTGTGAATCCCGGCATCTTCATCGCTAATGCGGGTATTGATTTCGACGTCACGCCAAAGCTGAAGGGCTTCGTGAATTTCAACTATCTGCGCTTTATGGACACCCAACCGCTGGAATATATTTTGTTTCAAGGGAATATTCACCATTCCATTGGTGAAGATTTTGGCGTGGGCGTCGAGTACCGGCCACCGCTCAGCGAAAACATCGTGCTGATCGGCGGGGCGTCCTTCCTGCAGCCGGGCGAGGGCTTTACGAATATTTATTCGGACCGCACCTTGTTTTCGTTGTTCGGCATTCTGAAGTTTACTTTTTGAGGCTGCTTGTCTTGGTCAGGCTTTGGAGTTCGTTTTTTAGTTTGCAGCCTACTTTTAGAGGTAACGTTTTGACGACCCACGGTATGTGGCGATGGAACCAACAATCCGGGCGCACGCGGTTGCTGATGATGGCCGCGTTGTGCGCGGCTGTCGCGTTGCTCGCTTTTGCCGGCCAACTGCGCAGCGAGGCCAACAAAGCGCGTCGTCCCGGACAGCCTCAGGGTCGGGTCCGCAGGAACCCACAGTCACCTCCTTGCGCGGACAAACTGCCGAAGAGGCAGATCTAAATCGACCGGCTGCAAGAGTTGCCATATCAACACCGACGAGCCGACCATGCATCCCACTAAGACGGTATTTCTGGGATGCACGGACTGCCATGGTGGAGATAACGCTGTTCATGTCGACGCGGGACTAGCCGCGACTTCTGCCGAATATCAATCCGCAAAGCAAAAGGCCCACGTCCAGCCGCGCGAGGCCATTTTCAAGAACACCTCCGCTGTTCCGCAGCGCGCCTTCACCAAATGGCTCAAAGAATCCTACGAATACGTGAAGTTCGTGAATCCCGGCGATCTTCGCGTGGCGCCCGAGACCTGCGGCGCGGCAGGTTGCCACGCCGAAGAAACGCGTGCCGTTTCCACCAGCATGATGACGCATTCCGGAATGCTGTGGGGCGCCGCGCTTTACAACAACGGTGGCTTTCCGTTCAAAAATACAGAATTTGGCGAGAGTTACGACCGCGACGGCATACCGCAATCGATCAAGACATTTCCTCCTCCTTTGCCGGAGGAAACCCGCACCAAGGGCGTACTTCCGGAGTTGGATCCTCTATATCGCTGGGAAATTTCGCAACCCGGCAACGTGCTGAGAGTCTTCGAGCGTGGCGGCCGCAAAAAATCTGAGCTCGGCAATCCCATTCCCGACGAGGATCCCGGCAAGCCCGACGATCAGCTCGAGCGATCGCGGCTTCGGCACCGAACTGCGCACCGATCCTGTGTTCCTTGGCTTGCAGAAAACGCGTTTGCTCGATCCGGTCATTTCTTTGCCCGGAACCAACGATCATCCCGGCGATTATCGCGGCAGCGGCTGCACCGCGTGTCACGTGATTTACGCCAACGATGACGATCCAGTGCATTCTGCCGATTACGCAAAGTATGGACATTCCGGTTTCAGCGCCTCCTCCGATCCAACGATTCCGAAGAACGAATCGGGTCATCCCATTAAGCACACCTTTACCAGGTCCATCCCTTCCAGCCAATGCATGATCTGCCACATCCACCCCGGCACGAACATGGTCACCACCTATTTCGGCCTGACCTGGTGGGACAACGAAATTGATGGCGATAAAATGTATCCGCCCGAGCAGCACAATCCCACCGAGGAAGAGCGCTACCAATCCTATTTACGCAATCCGGAAGCAGCGGCCGCGCGCGGACTGTGGGGCGACGAAAAATTCCTCGAAAAAGTCGGCAGCCCGGAATTCAACGCCAAATTGAACACCACGCAGTTCGCTGATTTTCACGGCCACGGTTGGATCTTCCGCGCTGTCTTCAACCACGATCGCAAAGGCAATTGGCTCGATAAAGACGGCAAGCAGATCGCCTTCGATGATCCAGACCGCTTCGGCAAAGCCGTGCACCTCGCGGACATCCACCTCGAAAAAGGTATGCAGTGCGACGATTGCCATTTCGCGCAAGACAATCATGGCAACACCAAAATTTACGCCGAGCCGCGTGCCGCCGTCGAGATCGATTGCGTCGATTGCCACGGCACCATCCGCAACAAAGCTTCGCTGATCACCTCGGGGCCGGCAGCCCCCGAAGCGCTACGCCCCGGCGAACCCCGCGGACGCCATCTCGATCTGCTGCGCACGCCTTGGGGCATGCGCCGTTTCGAGTGGCGTGGCGACCTGCTCTTCCAGCGCTCGATGACCGACGAGCACAAAGAATGGGAGGTCGTCCAGACCGCCGACTCCATCACGCCCGGCAACGTCCACTTCAGCGCGAAATCGCTGCGCGCCAAAATGATCGCCACCGATGGCACCGTTTCTTCGCGCATGCCGCAAGACGATACTCACCTGGCGCATCCAAACTCGTCGATGACCTGTTACTCCTGCCACACCTCGTGGACGCCCACCTGCTTCGGCTGCCACCTGCAGATGACCGCCAACGCCAAGCGCCCCATGCTGCACAACGAAGGCCTGATGACCCGCAACTACACCAGCTACAACTTCCAGGTTCTGCGTGACGACATTTATATGTTGGGCGTCGATGGCACGGTCACCGGCCATCGCATCGCGCCCGCTCGCTCCAGTTGCGCGCGTCCTGGTAAGTTCGCAAAACGCCAACCGCGAGTGGCTGTACTACAAGCAGCAGACCATATCCGCACCGGATTTTCCGGGCAGGGCTACAGCACCTTCGTTCCGCACACCGTGCGCGCCAAAGAAACCAAGCAGTGCAGCGACTGCCACGTCTCCGAACAAAATGACAACAACGCCTGGATGGCCCAGTTGACGCTGCAAGGCACCAACTTCATGAATTTCATGGGCCGCTATGTCTACGTCGCCACCGGTAACAAAGGCTTCGAAGCCATCACCGTCGCCGAACACGATGATCCCGAAGCCATTTACGGCAGCGATTTACATCGCCTCGCCTATCCGGACGACTACAAAAAATTCGTCGCACATGATCGCGAACTCCACGCCGAGTCCGAGCACCCCGGAAATGTTTTGGACATTCAACTCGCGGCGAATACGCCTATGCCGCCGACGGCATGGGCGGACTCCGCGTCTACGACATCGCCAACATCGACAATAAAGGCTTCTCGGAAAAAATGACCACCGCGCCGGTCTCTCCCCTCGGCCAACGCTTTTACGTACCCACAAAAGATGCCGTAGCTGTAGCTTCGCCAAGCACGCTGGCCGTTGATCCGCTGCGCCGCAATTGGTGGTAAACGAAGAGCAGTCCATCCACTTGATGTACGGCTTCCTTTACGTGGCCGACCGCGAAGAAGGTTTAGTCATTGTCGGCAATCCCGATCTGAAAGCCAAAAGCCCCGGCGTTGGCACGCTCCTCGACGGCAATCCCGCCAACAATTTCCTCAAGCGCGGCGCTCACCTTTAATCCTGGCGGCGCATTAACCGGTGCGCACCGCATCACCATCGCGGGCACCTACGCCTACATCCTCACCGACAAAGCTCTGGTCGTCGTCAGCCTCGATAATCCTCTAGCGCCGCGCATCACCGCCACCATCGCCGCGCCCGTGCTGAACCAGCCTCACGCTGTCGCCGTGCAATTCCGCTATGCTTTCGTCGTCGACGCCGACGGCATGAAAGTTCTCGACGTAACCGACCTCGCGCAACCCAAGCTCGTTCAGAACGCCGCCGTACCACTTCCCGACGCGCGCAACATCTACGTCGCGCGCACCTATGCTTACATTTCCGCTGGCAAGCAGGGCATCGCCATCGTTGACGTGGAAAATCCCGAATCGCCCAAACTCGACCAAGTCTTCGACGCCAATCATCAGCTCAACGATGTCAACGACATCAAAATCGGCATGGTCAACGCCGCCGCCTTCGCCTTCGTTGCCGACGGCCACAACGGTCTCCGCATCCTGCAAATTCTTTCGCCCTGGGACGACGCCGCGCACTTCTCCGGCTTCAGCCCGCGTCCCACGCCAAAACTGATCGCCACAGCCCACACCAAAGGTCCAGCTCTTGCCATTTCCAAAGGCATCGATCGCGACCGCGCCGTCGACGAATCCGGCAACCAACTCGCCATCTTCGGCCGCCGCGGCGCGCGCCCGCTCAACGCCGCAGAAATGCGCAGCCTGTACATCCACCCCGGCACCAGCCAGCCCTATAAGGTCACTGACGACGCCCCCGAAGGCGCCGCCGCAGAAGCGCCCGCCAAACCCGCAGCCAGCGCGCTAGCCTGGCTAGGCAAGTGGTTCCGTTAATCGCTTCAGATTAGGTTGGGGAGGGCCCGACTTCAGTCGGGCCGTAATCGACGGCCTAAATTAAAGAGGCTTTAGCCTCTGCGGTTTCACTTTGTCCTCCTCTGAGCCCTCTGCGTCCTCTGTGATAAAGGTGCCTGGTGCTCAGGCAGGCTGTAAACCCGTCTCAATTTGCAACTCCCAAAATTCGTTGCCGTGCCCGCATTCGCTTACTCTTCGTCAGGGCCAGCGCCAAATCGGCACACTCCATCTCCAACATCTCATTGGGTTTGCGCAAACAACCCCTTTCTTTTTAGCCGCTTACCATCCCGCCGCATCTAATAGATTGCTAACGAAACCTTTACCGAATATACGCATGAAAACGATTAAAATTATTCACGACGGTCGACACCGCAACCCGGTTAATTTGGACGTAGCAACGCTCGCGGCGCAAGACGTAGCGCGAGCCATACGTAATAAGCATAGGAGTACTAGAACATGGTAAAACAATATCTCTTAGCCAGCGATTTCGACCAAACGCTCAGCTTCAACGATTCCGGCGTGGTCCTCAGCGAATTAATCGGCTTCAGCGGTTTCCACGACAAGGTCAAAGGCCTCTCCGCCATCAACCTCGTCCAGCAGGGCGCGGAACTAAGTTATCTGATTTTGCACGATCCAGATTTCCGCCACGTGCGCCGCGAACACTTAATCGAAACCGGCAAGCGCATTCGCCTGAAGCACGACGTCGCGCTCTTCGCTCGCTCGCTAGAAAATCTCACCGACGGCTACCAATTTCATTTCAACGTGATCTCCGCCAGCCCGCAGGAAATCATTCAGTCCGCGCTCGAAGGCATCGTCCCGCCAGACCGCATCTTCGGCACACGCTTCCGCTACAAGGAAGGCACCGGCGAGGTTGACTCCATCATTCGCGCCACCGCCGGATGGGGCAAAATCACCGTCCTCGAAGAAATTCGCGCCGCCCTCGGCATCACCCACGACAACATCATTTACATGGGCGACGGCAGCTCGGATCTTCCAGTGATGATGCACGTCAATCAACACGACGGCCGCACCATCGCCGTCAGCGAAGTAAAATTCATCACCCGCGTCGCCCAGCGCACCATCCTCAGCGACAACGCCATGAGCGTCCTCGTCCCCGTCCTAGAAGACGTTCTCAAGTGGGACTCCGCCAAAATCCGCCGCTTCTTCGCCGCCAACGGCTTGATGCTCCGCGAGTGGGACAAAATGCGCACCGACATGCTCACCATCCAGGACAGCACCGAACCCTTCATCTCCTCCTCCACCGGCATCGCCCACTAGCCTTAGATTCCCGCTCGACGATTTGGCCCCTGTAGCGCGGGGCGCTTGGGGTTGAGCCCCGCGGCTTTTCGCCCTAACTGCGATGTTTTCCCAAAAAATGGAGGACGAGGGTTACGATTTTATTTGCACTGTGCCGTTGTAGCCGCCGGGCTTCAGCTTGCCCGCGTAGCGGGTCCCGGCCTCAGGGTTTTCCAGAAAATGGCGGACCAACTTCCGCCATTTTCCTTGCTCCGATCTTTTTTCCGCCCGGCTCTTGCGCCAGGCTTTCTACCGACGCCCTTCAGGGCCTCGCGTCTCCCCTACACGCGTGCGAACAAGCGCCGTAGGCGCGCCGCAATTTAGCCCAGCGCGTAAGCGCTAGGTACCCGAGCAGCCCCGCCCAGAGCGCCGTAGGCGCGGCACAAGCTCCGGCATCGTCCGCAACCACCCCTTCGTCGACGGCAACAAGCGCACCGGCTTCCTAGTCGGCATCCTCTTCCTCGAACTAAACGCCGCCCGCTTCACGGCTTCCGAAGAATCCGCCGCCCAAGCCATCCTAAGCCTAGCCGGCGGCACCCTCGACGCACCGAGCCTCGTGTCGTGGCTCCGCGCCAACGTCAAACATCTGTGACGGACTGCGATCCGGCGCGGAGTTGCTGCCTGGACGGTCAGCGTCTGTCGCGTGGCTCGAGTGCAGCAGAGGTCACTACTTTTTCACGTATTTGTTCTAGACTTGTAAAATGCTGGTTGAGCTCATCCTGCAAAACTTCAAGTGCTTTAGCCGTCATGCGATTCCGTTGCGCCCACTGACTATCGTTGTCGGGCGCAACAATGCAGGTAAATCGACCATAATCGAGGCATTGCGTCTTGTCTCGCTAGTTGCGAACCGACTCGAGCACTTGCCGCTTCACGACGTTCCCAACTGGCTCGATATTGCGAGTGTGAATGTCGGCGTCACGCCATCGCTCGAAAATCAAGACTTTAATTTTTCAAGCGTCTTTCACAGATACGGGGATCCTCCGGCAAAGATAGTGGCTCGGTTTGATACCGGGATCACGATAGTCATTTACGTCGGCGGTCCGGACAGAATTCATGCCGTACTAAAGGACTCGAAAAGTAACGCTGTAATCAAAAAGGCCAGAGCGCGAAGCTTAGGTCTCTCCGAGTAGGTATTCTGCCTCAGATCGGGCCTGTCGCGAACAGCGAGACAATCCTCGCACCGCAATATGTTCGTCGCGCCATGTCATCAACTCTGGCGTCAGCTCATTTCAGAAACCAGTTGAACCTTATCTATGGAGATGCATTCGAAGACTTCAGAGAAATTTCCGAGAAAACCTGGCCGGGATTGGCTATAAAGGAGCTAAAAGGACAGGGTGGCAAGCAGGGAGGCGACCTTGAATTGCTCGTCCGGAACGAGGATTTCGTCGCCGAAGTGAGCTGGATGGGGCACGGTCTTCAAATGTGGCTGCAAACGATGTGGTTTCTCGCTCGATGCAAGCAGTTTGAGACCGTGATTCTCGATGAACCTGACGTATACATGCACGCGGACCTGCAGCGTCGGCTGATTCGTTTTCTGAAAGCACGGCACTCCCAAGTAATAGTGGCTACGCACTCAATTGAAATTATGTCGGAGGTGGAACCCGAAAATATTTTAGTCGTTGATCGAGACAAAAGGGACGCCCAATTCACAACTGACATCCCTGAGGTACAACAAGTAGTGGACCAGATCGGAGGCGTAGAGAATCTGCAGTTGTCTAGATTGTGGGGATCGCGACGGTGCCTTTTTGTAGAAGGCGACGATCTAGTGTTCCTGAAGCAATTTCAGAATGTGCTATTCCCTGATAGCGCGGATCCGATCGACGCGATTCCTCATCTCTCGGTAGGGGGTTGGGGTGGCTGGAGTTATGCGGTCGGGTCGTCGATGCTACTTAGTACATCGATAGGGCAAAACATTCGCTCCTACTGCATATTCGATCGCGACTTCCACACGCCCGCCCAGATTGCAATGCGAAAAAATGAGGCGCAAAAAAAAGGTCTCAGTCTCCACATTTGGAGCAAAAAAGAGATAGAAAACTACCTTCTGGTGCCCGAGCTATTTATAGAAGCATTTCAATTCGAGCCAAAGACAAACGGTCGACGTTAAGCGCGGATCTTGTCGGCCGCAAACTCTTCGCGATCGCTGACGAACTAAAGGATGATGTTATGGATGCGTTTTCCTCGGAGTTTTTGACGGATGACCGAGCGGGGGGACCGTCGCAGGCGAATAAATCTGCCCGCGAGCAGATTGCCGGGTCTTGGGCGACCGCAGAAGGACGATTGTCCCTCGTTTCAGGAAAAAAGGTTCTTGGAAAGCTTTCGGAGTGGGCCCAGGCGACGTACGGAGTTTCAATTAACCCGACCCGCATCGCACGTGAACTGAAAAAATCCGAGTTGCCTGCCGAGGTCGCCGGCGTGTTGACGGCGATCGAAAATAATGAACGCTTTTAGACCTGCGGGCTTCGTGGGCAGCCGGTTGCCGAGCCCTCGGTTTTTTGAGTGGGGTCTTGGACCCCTGATCCTAACAAGCCGCGGCGCCGCAACACTATCCGCCACTATCTTTTACACAGAGAATTGTAGAATGATGTGGAGAAACAGCCATGCCCACCAATCTGGCCATTGACGACCGGCTTATCGCCAAGCGCAAAAACTGGGCCGCCACCGCACTAAAAAAAACACCGTTAACGCCGCCCTGGATGAATACATTCGCCGCCGCAAACAAGCCGCCATCATCCCGCTCTTCGGCACCATCGATTACGATGCCGCTTACGACTACAAACGCGAGCGCGCAAAAAAGCGCTCGTGAACGTTTTGGTGGATACCTCGGTGTGGTCGCTGGCCTTGCGCCGCCCGCCGCGAAAACTGAATTCCGCCGAAAGAATGTTAGTCGCTGAGTTAGCCGAACTGGTCAGCGAAGGTCGTGCAAGAATAATCGGCATCGTGCGCCAGGAATTGCTCTCTGGAATCAAAAGCCAGTCCCAGTTCGGCCAACTCCAGCAAACCCTGCGATCTTTCCGGACGAACCCGTCAGCACCGCCGACTACGATCCGCAGCCTCGGCCAGCAACCGCTGCCGCAGCGCGGAATCGCCGTTGCTGTCACAGACATGCTGCTTTGCGCCTTGTCGGAACTTCGTGGTTGGCCCATTTTTACCAGCGACTCCGATTTCCGTCGCTATGCCACCGTTCTCGCTATCAATTTGCACGAACCCCGGCGCTCCCGGTCGTCCTCGCTGATCCCGTCAACCTTTGGTCATGTCTGGTTTCGCTTCCTCGCCTCGAATGCGCTCGGCTAAGCCATCACCAACCGCCTCAGCTTGATTCGTTCCGCGTCGACCTGAGCAAGCTCGTACTGCGCCTGCTGCGTCAGCCAACTCTCCGCGCTGCCCCCAAAAACCTTGGACAGCCGCACCGCCATCTCTGGCGAAATCCCGCGCTTTCCGTTTACCAACTCGGACAGCGTGGTGCGCGTTACGCCCAGCGCCGCCGCTGCGTCCGTAATCGTCAAACCCAAAGGTGTAATGCACTGCCGCAACACCAAGCCTCCCGGATGCGGCCGATTCCTCATCTTCTTCATGCCTCCACCTCCACCGTTAACCGCAACCCAACCGCCCTGGTAACTGCCACTAGCGTCGACAATCGCGGGTTCCCGCGCACCGACAACGCTCGGTACAGACTCTCCCGCTCGATCCCCGCAGCCTTGGCAACCTTGGCGATACCCTGAGATTGTGCAACGTGTCGCAACGCCATCAGCAACACGCGCGGCTCGTCATCATCTTCGAGCGCCGCCTTCAGATACTCGGCGGCAAACTCCGGATCCTTCCGTAGCCGCCGCACAACTGACTCATCGTGGGACACGCTCACCTTGCGCTCAATAGCTAACCTCTGTCGGTGCCCAGTGTAACCTATAAATCACACCGCCAAAAGACACGACCGACTTCCCGGGAAGAGTACTAGCGCTTGTCATTCGAATCTAGTACCTATAATTAATATGCTTGACATGCTAACATTGGCTAGGCTATCATGGTCTGTGATAAGTCGAGTCATCATCTCCATCGCATCCTCTTTGCCGTTCCACCATCCCAGTCTGCCCACACGTTTCGTCTACATCCGTCAAAACGCGATCCTGTGTTTTCAATCACTTGCACACTCTTCTCAAATTACAAAACGCAATAACCCAAACACTTTCTGTGCCTTGCGCACTCTGTGCGAAAAACACCCGGGGGTAGCATTATTTCTAACTAGATCTCTCACGGTCCGCCTAACCCCTGTAAAATCAAAACGATATGCAAAAATCGCATCTAACCCCCTTGCAATCAAAACGATGCATGACACCCCCCGGGGGTGGGGGCCCCTCATCTCTCCCAAATCAGTTTTTCGGCCGGGTTCTTTCCGAAGCCGACGAGTTGTCGGCGAGTTGCCCGCCAATTGTCTGCTACGCTTTGCTTCTCCGGAGGCTTCTAATGTCGAAGAAAAACATCCTGATGCTCGTCGGCGACTACGTCGAAGACTACGAAGTGATGGTCCCGTTCCAGGCGCTGCAAATGGTGGGACACACGGTGCACGCGGTCTGTCCCGGCAAGAAGGCTGCCGATAGCGTGCGCACTGCCATTCACGATTTTGAAGGCGACCAAACCTACTCGGAAAAGCGCGGCCACAATTTTGCCCTCAACGCCGATTTCGATGCCGTCAAGCCGGAGGAATACGATGCGTTGGTCGTTCCCGGCGGCCGCGCGCCAGAATACTTGCGGCTGAATCCGCGCGTGCTCGAAATTGTTCGTCATTTTTCCGCCGCCAAAAAACCCATTGCCGCGCTCTGCCACGGGCCGCAGATACTGGCCGCAGCGGGCGTGCTCACTGGAAAAAAGTGCAACGCGTATCCCGCCGTCGCGCCAGAAGTCACCGCAGCGGGCGGTACCTTCGTCTCGCTAGCGGTCACCGACGCGCTCACCGACGGCAACCTGGTCACTGGTCCCGCGTGGCCCGCGCATCCCGCATGGCTGGCGCAATTTTTGGCGGTGCTCGGAACGAAGATCACGCTATAAGTAAGAATGGGAGAGACGCTTTGTAAATGCCCGCGGCCGGGAGATAATTGCGGGTTGCAACTATCCCAACCAAAGGCCCAGCGAGGCGAACAGTTCATGGCGAACGTCAACACCAAGAAGGGCGTAATCGGAATTCTCACCGGCGGCGGCGACGTGCCGGGACTGAATCCCGCGATTCGCGGCGTCACGCGGCGCGCGCTGCATCAAGGTTATCAAGTCATTGGTTTTCGCCGCGGCTGGGCCGGGCTCGTCGAAATGGTCCGCGAAAAAGACTACGACAATTCCGACAATTTTCAGGTCCTCACCAAAGAAGTCGTCGAACGCGCGGGCCGCACCGGCGGAACGTTTCTGCACTCTTCGCGGACCAATCCCAGCCGTGTCAGCAAGTCCAGCGTGCCGCCGCATCTTCAAAGCGCCTACAACGCGGAGAAAAACGATCTCACACCGGAAGTGTTAAAAAATCTCGCGTGGCTGGGCATCGATTACCTGGTGCCCATCGGCGGAGACGACACGCTCAGCTACGGCGTCCGCCTGCACAAAGAAGGCTTTAAAGTCGTCGCCATCCCCAAGACCATGGACAACGACGTTCCCGGGACCGACTACTGTATCGGCTTCAGCACTTGCGTGAATCGCACGCTGTCTTTGGTGAACACTTTGCGTACCTCCGCCGGCTCGCACGAACGCTTCATGGTTCTCGAAGTGTTTGGCCGTTACGCCGGATTTACCGCCATGCTGCCGACGATGGCCGGCGCCGCGACCCGCTGCGTAATCCCGGAATATAAATTTAATATCGAGCAGTTGACGGAACTGCTGGTGGAAGACCGCCGCAATAATCCCAGCCACTATTCCACCGTGCTGGTTTCTGAAGGCGCAATGTTTGAAGGCGGCGATATGGTGTTTGAAGGCGAAGCTGCAGACGCGTTCGGACACAAAAAGCTGGGTGGCATTGGCGATCTGGTTTCGGAAAAAGTGAAAGAACTCTCCGCGAAATTTAATAAGGGCAAGAAAATCGACGTGGTGAACCAAAAGCTGGGCTATTTCGTGCGCTGCGGCGATCCCGATGCTATCGACTCCATCGCGCCAATGGTCTACGGGAATATGGCTCTGGATCTATTGCTGCAAAAAGTTTCCGGCCGCCTGGTGGCGCTAAGAAACGGCACCTACGGAAACGTACCCATCGAGACGATTACCGCCACGAAAAAAATAGTGAACGTCGCCGAGCATTACAACACCGAGCGCCTCTGCCCCAAGTTTGAAAACTTTGAAGGCAAGCCTCTATTCATCATGACCGGCGACCTCGCCTAAGGAGACGAATACCAAAGAACGAGCGCTTTTCCGGCATGAATCGTGACTAAGAACGCCGTACACGAACTGTTCCATACGGCGAACCGCACGCCGAACTACACAATTCGCCTGATGGCCAGCGCCGCCGCGGAAGTTTAACCTGCTCCCCGTCACAAAGGTCGCAGAATACACCAGCACGATTCCTGCTGCCGGCCTCTCTGAAAAGGAAAAGGAGCTTGTCATGGATTTACTTTGGACACTTGCGGTCATTCTGTTGATTCTGTGGCTGCTGGGCCTGGTGACGTCGTACACTTTGGGCGGGTTTATTCACATTCTGCTGGTGGTGGCGATCATCGTGATTCTGATCCGCGTCATTCAGGGACGCCGCGCGATATAGCCGCGATATAACTTCACGGCATAACTTTGCGATTTGCCTACGATTCGTAACTCGGCGATTTAACGTCGCGGCCAGAAGGAGCCGCTCGAAAATGAAATCCGCAACATTGATCGGAATTGTCCTGGTGATCCTGGGTATTGTGGCGCTGGCGTATCAAGGCTTCACGTACACCAAGCGCGAAAAAGTGGTGGACATCGGCCCGATTCACGCCACCAAAGATACAAAAGAGACGGTGCCACTGCCTCCCATTGTTGGTGGCTTGGCGCTGGTGGGCGGTGTAGTGCTCATCGCTGTTGGCTCGCGCAATTAGCGAAAGTAATCGTAGGCTGTGATTCGGTGCCGGCGGCGTTTTGCTGCGCTCCGGTAAAGCCGCAACAGCGGCTTGCGCTAGGGCAAGGGTAAGAGTATTTTGGGGTGCCACGCTCGTAGGTGGGTTGCGCGGTTTGCATAGTTGCACCACTGATTGCTTCATTTCATAAGGAGCCTGAGAATGACGTCCGATTCAACCAAGCCCGAACAATTTGAGGAAGTCTTGACCAACGTCGCGGAATCCATCGGCTCAACGCTGGGGAACCTCGCGGCGAGAGCGAATGCCGCAAAAGAAGCGCTCACGCCCAGCTCGGCAACGCAAAGAAAAGTGGTCAAGCGGGCCAAAGCGGTGGAACGCCGCGCCAAGGCGATCACGCGCAAAGTGGCCAGAAAAGTCTCCAAGGGCGCAAAAAAGAGTTGCCGCAGGCGCGAAAAAGGTCGAGAAAGCAGCAGGGAAAGGCGCGAAGAAATCGAAGAAAGTGGCGCGCAAGAAGGTGAAGAAAGCAAAGCGCCGTTAAGCGCAGCTGATTTTGCGAAGAATCCGCGGCACCCGCCGTCATAGCGGGTGCCGCATTTTTTTGCGCTAAGGCGCGACGATATCCTTCAGCTTGGCTTTGACGGCAACGGCGGACAAACTGGAAGAATCCCACCCGCCGCCGAGAGCCTTGACCAGCAAAGCGGAGGTGACCAGACGCTGCCCGCGAATGATGGCCAGTTCCTGCTCGTTGCTCAGCAAATTCTGCTGCGCGGTCACGACATCCAGATAATTCACCAGTCCGCCCTTGTAACGCTCCGTGGAAATGTCCAGCGTGCGGCGCGCGGAGTCCACGGCCTTCTGCTGGGCTTGCTGCGCGTCCTGCAGCACGATCAATCCAGTAACGCTATCCTGCACTTCGCGGAAAGCGTTGAGCACCGTGGCGCGATAGCTGGCGACGCTGGCATCGTAGCCCGCGCGAGCAAATCGCACTTGGGCGCGCCGCGTCCCTCCGGTAAATATTGGCTCGGCGATGTTGGCGCCTAAAGCCCAAAAAACGCTGGGGCCGGTGAACAAGTTAGCGATGTTCGCACTCTGAAGTCCCGTGCCGCCGAAAAGATTTAGCGAGGGGTAATAAGCGGCTTTGGCTACGCCGATCTGCGCGTTGGCGGAGGCCATCTGGCGCTCGGCTTCCGCGACGTCGGGCCGGCGCTCCAGTAGATCGGAAGGCAACCCGAGAGCGATTGGCGGCGGTTCGGCGGCGATCTCCTTGGCAGCGAGATGAAAATCCGGTGCGGGCTTGCCGACGAGCACCGCGATGGCGTCTTCGGTTTGCTTGCGCTGCTGCAGCAGCAGGATGGCTTGCGTGCGCGCGGTATCGAGAAAGGTTTCTTCCTGCGCTACGTCCAGTCCGGAAGCGATTCCGCCATCGTGGCGGGACTGCACCAACTGCAAACCTTTTTCGAGCGCCTGCACCGTGCGGTTGAGAATGCCGATCTCGGTATCCTGCTGGCGGAGCGTGAAGAGGTCCCCAGCAAGTTCCGCGGTGATCACCAGGCGAACATTTTCAAGATCCGCCGCGCTGGCTTGGTAAGTGGCTTGCGCCGATTCGATACTACGTCGGCGCTGGCCAAAGAGATCGACTTCGTAATTCACGGCAAAGGGGATGGTGAAAGTGTTCTCCGTGAACGCATTGCTGCTGAGATTTGGCGAGCTGACGGGTCGCCCGCCGCTCAACCGTTGCCGCTGCGCGCTTGGTTGCGTGGAACTGGGCTCGAGTGCCAAGGTCGGGAAATTGGTGGCCACTTGTATCGCAGCAGTGGCTCGCGCTTGTTGAAGATGGGCCACGGAAACTTTCAAGGTTTGGTTGGCTTCGACGGCCTGCTGCTCGAGCGAGCTGAGCTCGTCGTCATGATATTCGTCCCACCACTCCCCTTTGGGCAAAGCATCCAAGGGCGTGCCCTCGCGCCAGGGAGCGGTAACGTCCCACTTTGCCGGAGTTTCGGCGGCGGGGCGATTGTAATTCGGGCCAACGGTGCAGCCGCCCACAATGAACAGAGCGCCGGCGACACAGACGCCGAGTAAGCAAATGTTGAACAGGCCAATGCCAAGCGAACCGGCAGTACACCATGGGACGGACTTTGGCTGCGGAGCGTTCATCACTGTTTCTTGGAGCTCCCGCTCGGCGATTTATTGTCAGAGCTTTGACCTGCCGAGGCAGGTGGGGGCGTGGGAGTGCTATTGGCTACCGGAGCGTGGGGAGGCACCGGAGTGTTATTTTGTGGCAGCTCCTTCACGTTGACTTGCTGGCCCTCATCGAGAGAATCCGCGGGATTGACGACGATCCAGTCACTGGCATCGAGACCCTGAATCACTTCTAGAGTGGTGCCGAAATCGCGACCAATTTGCAGCGGCTTCAAATGGGTTTTGTGATCGGCATCCACGGCCACGGCGCGCAGGCCTTCGGCACGGAAGAGCAAAGCGTTTACCGGCACCTGCAAGCGGGCGCCAGTGACTTTTACTTCGAGGTGCACTTCAGAATAGCCACCAGGCAGTAGCTCGCCGCTGGGATTCGGGACGTCGACTTCCGTGAGCAGCGTGCGGCTGGCTTGATCGATGGCGTTGGCGGTACGCACAACTTTGCCTTCAAAGCGACGACCGGGATATTGCGTCAGCACGAGATATGCGCCGAGTCCGGTATGAATCGCAGGGGCGTAGAGCTCTGGAACGTTGACGTAAACGCGAATGGGATCGATCTGCGCCAGATAAAATAGTTGCTGAGCAGCGCCGCCATTTCCGGCGTTGATCAGGTTGCCGATATCGACGTTGCGTCGGGTGATGACGCCGCTAAAAGGCGCGTAGATGCGCTTGAAAGATTCCAAATCCTGCAAACGACGGACGTTGGCTTCTAAGGCATGCTGCGTGGCTTCCTTTGCCGCGAGGTCACCAGTGGTGTTGTCGACTTCCTGTTTGGAGACAGAATCGGTGCTAAGCAGGCCGGTGTAGCGAGTGGCGGTAGTTTGCGCCAGGGCGGTGTTGGCCTGGGCAGTGTTGAGGTCGGACTTGGCTTGCGAGAGCTGTTGATCCACTTCTGGAGTGTCGATCTCGGCGAGTAAGTCGCCTTTGGAAACTTTGCTGCCGATGTCGTGGTACCACTTGAGCAAATAGCCGTTGGTGCGCGCATAGATGGGGGTTTCGATGTAGGCCTGCATAGAGCCGGGAAGGATCAAATCTTCCTGTGATTGCTCGATGGTGGGATGAGTGACGGAAACGGTGGGGACGGACAAGGTTTCGGTTTCTTTGGCCAAAGCATTGAATTGCGAGCGGCGTTGCAGCAGGGTGATGCCACCGAGAATTACCAGCACAATGGCCACGACAAGCAGCAGGAGGAACAAGCGGCTTTTCTTTGGAGCATCTTGGCCGCGGGCCCGCTCTCGGGATGCGCTGTGAAATTCGTCACTCATCAGACTTAACTCCGTTTCTCATTGTAAATCACTCTCGAGTCGCGCACTTCTAGGCAACCTAGCTGCGCTACTCATGCGGGTGACAACCCATCCTGCTGGCCGTCCTCGGCATTCCTGGAACGTTGACGGCGGCCATGAATCATGGAAAAGACCACGGGCACGAAAAACAGGGTCGCGAAGGTGGCGACGATCAAGCCGCCAATCACGGCGCGGCCCAGCGGAGCATTTTGCTCGCCGCCTTCGCCGAGCCCGAGGCCATGGGCACCATGCCGATGATCATGGCCAGCGCGGTCATGATCACGGGACGGATGCGCATGTAGCCGGCCTCGAGGGCGGCTTCGTGCGAGTTCAAGCCTTCGTCGAGCGCTCGCGCGCGAAAGAGACCATCAGGATGCTGTTGGCCGTGGCCACGCCGACAGCACATGATGGTGCCGGTGAGCGACGGCACGCTCAAGGTCGTGTGGGTCAGCAGCAGCATCCAGCAAATGCCGGCCAGCGCGCCGGGGAGCGCGGTGATGATGATGAAGGGATCGAGCCAGGACTGGAAATTCACGACGATCAGCAAGTAGACCAGGACGATGGCGCCGACCAGGCCGCAGCGCCCAGACCCGCGAAGGAGCTGCTCATGGTGGCGACCTGGCCGCGGAGAACGATGCTGGCTGCCGCGGGGGAGCTGGACTCTCGACGGCCTTGACGAGCTTTTGCATGTCATCGGAACGCCGCCGAGGTCCCGCCCCTCGACGGAGGCATAGACGTCGATCATGGGCTGGTTGTTGTAGTGGGAGATGAGCGCGGGCTGCGATATTGGAAGTCTGCACCAAGATTGCCGAGGATTTGCGGCGGGGTGGCGGCGACGGGAATTCACGGGATGTTTTGCAGCGCCTGATGAATGTCCACGTGTACTGCGGCACTTGCACGGCCACGTTGTATTCGATGCCATTGGCGGGATTGACCCAGAAGCGGGGATGATCTGGAAGCTGGAACTCAGGGAGACGAGTACGTTTTGGCTACGTCCGCTGGGCTTGAAGCCGACGGTTTGCGCGCGGGTGCGGTCCACGTTCAGGCACAAGCGTGGGGTATGAAAGGCTTGCTGCACGTGCACGTCCACCGCGCCGGGAATCTGCCGGATCTGGCTGGCCAGTTTTCCGTGCGATGCGATAGTTTGCCTGGCAGGTTCTGGCCAGTAAGTTGCACGTCGATCGGCGCTGGCACACCGAAATTCAGAATCTGAGTCACGATGTCGGCGGGCTGAAAGAAAAACTGGGTGCCGGGAAAGTGCTGACGGCAACTTGTTCGCGCAACTCGTCGATGTAATACCGCGTGGCTTCCCGGTGCTCGTTTAACGCACGAGGATTTCGGCGTCGGACTCGCCGATGGTGCCGGAGTTGCTGTAGGTGGTGTTGATGGTGCTATTGGACAGGCCGATGTTGTCGAGCACGTTCTGCAATTCTGCTTGGCGGAATGCGTTCGCGGATGACGTTGTCCACCTGGTCGGCCGAGCGCGCCGTCTCTTCCATGCGCAGACCGGTGCGCGCGCGCATGTGCAAGCGGATCAGTCCGGCGTCCACGTTGGGAAAAAATCGTGGCCGAGAACAGAAGATTAAGCCGGAGCTGAGCGACGCAAAAGGCAGAAAACAGGCGACGAAAAGCCGAGAGCTGGATCAGGGCAGTGCTCAGCGCGTTGCGGTAGCCGTCGCGCAAACGTTCGAAGCCGTGTTCGAAACAGCTGCTGCAAGTTGCGGAAGAAGCCTATGCTTCTCGCCCGCATGTTCTTCGGCGTTGTATTCATCCTCAGCGCTGAGCAGGTACATGGCCATGGTGGGCACCAGGGTGCGGGAAAGCAGATAAGAGGCCAGCATGGCGAAGATGACGGCCTCGGCCAGGGGCACGAAGAGAAATCTGCGCGACGCCGGTAAGAAAGAACATGGGCACGAAGACGATGCAGATGCAGAGCGTGGAGACGAACGCGGGAACGGCGATCTGCTGCGCGCCGTCGAGAATGGCCTGCACGGTTTCCTTGCCCATGGCCAGGTTGCGATTGATGTTTTCGATTTCGACGGTGGCATCGTCCACGAGGATGCCGACGGCGAGGGCCAGGCCGCCGAGGGTCATGATGTTGATGGTCTCGCCGAGGGCGCTGAGCAGCAGGATGGTGACCAGGATCGAGAGTGGGATCGAGATGGCGATGATCAGGGTGCTGCGCCAGTTGCCCAGGAAAAGCAAGATCATCAGCGCGGTGAGGCACGCGGCGATCAGGCCTTCGCGGATGACGCCCTGCATCGCGGCGCGAACGAAAATGGATTGGTCGAAGAGCGGTGGTTATGTGCAGACTTCGGCGGCAGCGAGGAGGCGAATCTGCGGGAGCTTTGCTTGACGCCGGACACGATGTCGAGCGTGGAGGCGTTGCCGGTCTTGTAGACGCTGATCAGCACGCCGCGCTGGCCGTCCATGCGGACGATGTTGGTCTGCGGAGAGAATCCGTCGCGGACGTGGCCACGTCGCGCATGTAGATGGTCGCGCCGTTGACGGTCTTTATCGGCAGGTTGTTCAGCTCCTCGATGGTGTGCGGCGCGCCGTTCATTTCGACGTTGTATTCGGTGGGGCCGAGCTTGACCGTGCCGGAGGGCAGAACCAGATTCTGCGCGCTGACGGCGTTGACGACGTCGGTGGGAGAAAGCCCCTTGGCTTGCAGAGCCGGGAATCGATATCGACGGAGATCAGCCGCTGCTTGCCGCCGTAAGGGAACGGCAGCGCCGCGCCCTGCACGGTGGCCAATCTGGGTGCGGATCAAGTTGTTGCCGTAGTCGAAAATCTGCTGCTCGCTGAGCTTATCGCTGGTGAGGCCGATCTGAATGACGGGCACGGTAGATGCGGAATAGATCAGACGAGCGGGGCAGTGGTGCCCGGAGGCAACTGGCGCAAGATGGTTTGCACAATGGCGGTGGTTTGCGCCAACGCGGTTTCACGTTGGCTTTGGGCTGGAAATAGATTTTGACGACCGCGATGCCGTTGAGGGACTGCGACTCGATGTGCTCGACGTCGTTGACCAGGGTGGTGATGGCGCGCTCGGAGTTGGAAGTGATGCGCTGCTCCATATCCTGAGGCTCGAGGCCGGTGAAGTTCCAGACCAGGCTGATCACTGGAATGTTGATGTCCGGGAAAATGTCTGTAGGGGTGCGCAGCAGGACGACGGGAGTCAACAGAATGATGACGAGCGCCATGACGATGAAGGTGTAGGGCCGGGATAGCGCTAATCGTACAATCCACATTTAGAGAAAGTCTTCCTTGGGCTCGGGCCCGGCCAAGCTACGGGTCGCAGTTCCGCGTAGCCGCAAAATCGCAATGGTTGCGAATAAAAGGTATCCCTGCTTAGATTCGCCAGACGCATTCCTTTGGGTACGTTTTATCCCGGCAGCGGCGTCAGGCGTCCCGTCACACGCAACTGTACAGTTACCCGGTTTGCAAGCCAACTGCCAATAAGGCGGCAGAAGCATGTTGGCCTAAGTTTATTATTTGCAGCACGTTGTCAAAAACGGGATCCTTCGTCTCGTTTATTCCACCGCGATTTGATGCCGCCAGGTTGGCAGCTGGTACGCGATTGCCAGAATGGCATCTACGGGTGCGGGCGAAGCATTCGCGTTGTGCGGAAGGGGACGACCCTCATTTGTGGGTCGTCTATCCATATGAATGCCGATATGGGTGGCGATATGGTGTCGATACAGGTGAAGCTGCTATTTGTGAGTCATGGTGAAGACGCCGTCCCAGCCTGAGGGAGGTTCGTCGAAGAGGTAGTCCTGACAACGCTTCCAATACGTGCGGGAGGGGCCGTCGCCGTCCCACTCGGCAAGGATGGCTTCGAAGGCTTTTTGCGCAGCTTCCCATTGCCGCTTGCAGTAGAGTTCGCGAGCGTGGCGGAATTGCTCGAGGCGAGTTTGCGTCGCTTCAGGCGCGCCATAGTCAGAGGGTTCGCCGGCGCGGCCGACCAGTTCGTGGATGGTTACCGGGAGTTTTTTGCCTTTTACGCGGATGAGGTCCAGTTCGCGGAAGACGTAGCCGGCGGGGCTGACTGCGGCGAAGGTGGTTTCGTTGACGATGATATGCGTGCCGTAGTCTTTATTTAAACCCTCGAGGCGGGAGGCAAGATTTACGGTGTCGCCCAGCGCCGTGTAGCCATAACGCAGCACGGAACCCATATTGCCAACGCTGGCGCCGCCGGTGTTTATGCCGATGCCGATGTCGAGGTGCGGGCGGCCTTCGGCTTCCCACTTTTTTTGCATTTCATGTACGCGCCCCATCATTTTCAGGGCGCTGTCGCAAGCTTTTACGGCGTGGGAGTCGACTTCCAAAGGCGCGTTCCAGAAGGCCATGACGGCGTCACCGATGTACTTGTCCAGGGTGCCGGAATATTCGAGTACGATGCCGCTCATGTCGGAAAGATATTCATTCAGGAAGCCGGCTAATTCCTGTGCGTCGAGCTGCTCGGAGATGGTGG
The DNA here is from genome assembly GCA_963798585.1 of uncultured Acidobacteriota bacterium. GTDB lineage: Bacteria > Acidobacteriota > Terriglobia > Acidiferrales > UBA7541 > Acidiferrum. Next base: position 1,190 of record CAWCTJ010000021.1, on the reverse strand, counting down.
TGAAGCCGCGGATGTCAGTGAACATGACGCTGATTTCGGTTCTGCGCGGTTCGACCAGCTGCGGATTCTTAAGCAGGCGGCGAATGACTTCGGGGCTGACGTATTGGCCGAAAGCGGCGCGCACCTTGCGCTTTTCCTTTTCTTCGACGAGGGCGCGGTACAGGGATACGAGCAGGACGTTGGCGGCGATCGTAAATGCGGGAATCGAGAAGTTGAGCCACCAGCCGTGCACGAAGGCGCGATAGTCCACCCACACCAGCGGCACGAAGAGGCTCAAGCCGAACCACATGAAGCGCGGAGGAACCAGCGCCATAAAAATACCCAGGGGAATGCCAACCAGCAAAATTACGATGACGTCGAGCAACTGCTGCTTCGCGCCGCGCTGCAAGAAATTTCCGTGGAGCAGGTTGTCAATGATGTTGGCGTGAATTTCGACCCCGGGATAGTCGGAGCCGGCGAAGGGAGTGGGCTTGAGGTCGCCGAGGCCGGTGGCAGTGGCTCCGACCAGGACGATCTTGCCGCGGAAGTTGTCGGCCGGAATCTTCTTCTCGATCACGTCGGCCATGGAGTAGTGCGGATAGGTGTAGGCGGGGCCGTGATAGTTGATCAGCGCTTCGCCAATGTCGTTGGGAACGACGCGGCGCTTATTGCCGAACTGGATGTCCTGGATGCCATTCTCGCCATAGGTGAGGATCAGGTCGTCGCCGACACGGAGATAGGCGCGGACAGCCATAACGTCCAGGGAGCCGTAGAGATCCCAATCGCTGAAATTTTTCGAGCGCCCGTAGGGCAGGATCGACGGTGGCGGTGCGCACGATGTTGTCCGTGTCGGCAGGAGAGTTGAAGAATCCGGTGCCGGAGTATGCGCCGGAGAGCGCGTTGGTGAAGACTTCGAGATTGGCTTCGGCGCCTTGCGGGAGCGGATGGATGAGTTCGTATTTGGAGATGAGGTTGGCGAAGTCCTGCTTGCCGAAGGCGGCACGGCTCTTGATGGATTGGACTTGGCGGGAAGAAAAAAGCTGAGTTGTTTGGCGTAGGCGTCGAGCACGGCGGAGTTAATGTCGCGCAGGTCGGATTCGGCGTAGAGAAAATAGTTGCCGAGGACGCTGATGGCGCCGAATTTACGGATGGCGGTGGCGAATTGCTGGTCGGCGGTGGAACCGGGAGCGAGCTTGCGAAGTTCATCGGCG
>CAWCTJ010000020.1:0-91208 GCA_963798585.1 uncultured Acidobacteriota bacterium | reverse complement strand
TACGCACACGCTCTCGCCGAGCATGGTGGGCGATGCGCTGGACTTTCTGGTGGAGGGAGCACTGATTCAGTTGCACAAGTTCAACGGCAACCCCATCGGCTTGCAGATGCCAGCGCAGGTGGAGCTGAAGGTTGCGTATTCCGAGCCCGGAGCGCGCGGCAACACTTCTGGCGACGTGACCAAGCTGGCGCGGTTGGAGACGGGACTGGAGATGAAGGTGCCCCTCTACATTCAGGAGGGCGAAAAGGTGAGGGTTTACACCGAAACCAGGGAGTTTGCCGGGCGGGCGTGAACGGCGGTTTTCAGGTGGTCGGTCAGTTTCAAGGAATTGTCCCGCAGGGGCTAAAGCCCCTCGCTTGAATTGTGCGACTTGCGGCACGACTAAAGTCAGTGCCCTGACACTTCGTGCGCAACGACACATTTTTCAGCCAATGCGGAAGTCATGCCCTGACACTTCTTGCTGATCTTGAATAGGCCTTCCGCCGCCGGTGTGGCCACTGAGATGCGACTGCCGCGCAGGCAACCGAATCCGCCGAACCAGCTTCTTTTAGGAAGAAGCGGTTTATTGGCGGCGGAAAGGAAATTGGCTATGCCTTTCCCAACGGGCATTCCGCGTTCTCTGCCTCTTTGCATGGGTTGTGATCCTGATGCTGTATCCGGCGCGGTTGCGCGCGGCCAATAAGGGCGATGTGTTCTTCGGCTACAGCCGCACCGGCAGCGACATTTTTTATCCCGGCACGGGCGGCCTGAACGGCTGGGATTTTGATGGCCAGGTTCACTGGAAGCCGTTCATTGGCATTGAAGGCGACGTGGCGCACTACGGATGGGCGCCGACGCGAGCGTGCCACGCACTACGACGGTGCTTTTCGGTCCCAAAGTTTCAGTGGGTCCGCCGGCCATCAAGGTGTTTGGGCATTTTCTGATGGGCGGTGAGCACTCGGCCAACAGCGGCGGTGCGCCGATCTCCGGCGGCGTGTTTGCCTACGCGTACGGAGCTGGGGCCGATGTTCCCATCCTGCCGTTCTTTGGCTGGCGGGTGCAGTTGGACCACCTGACGCGCCGAGCCAGTCGCCTTCGGAGGGCACGCACGTGCGGTTTACGACGGGCGTTGTGTTCCGGTTCTGAGGTGCGTGATTGGTTCATGCTCTGGCCAGGTGGTTTCGCAGCGGCCCTGCGATGAGCGCGGGTCGGTTATCTCGCGTCGTCCATCGGCGCGCGATTGGATACCGAGCATCCCGCGGCGCGTTTTGCCCTGACGATTCTGTTCTTCGGTTTGCACCAGGGCATTCTAGTGGTGGAACGCCGCATCCTATTGGCACAACCGGAAGTTTGGTTCACCGTGCATTTAGGCATCGCGGCGCTGATCAACGCCGTGGTCGGCGTGTTACTTTTCACGCTGCTAGACCGCTTGCGAAAGCCTTCTTGAGCTTCTCTATCCGACAATATTTTCCTAGATAAAAACTAGTTCGCCCCCAAGAACGTTCGTAGGTCGGCGTAGACGCTGGAGAACGGCAGCGAGAGCTTTTCGCGTTTGAGGCAGGCGGCGAGCCGGTCAGGTAGAGGAGGCGCGGAGCCGATGGCGCGCTGGACAATGTCGGCAAACTTGGCCGGATGCGCCGTGGAAAGGACCAGGCCTTGCGACGGTTCCGGATGCTCGCGCTTGTACGCTTCCCAGCCGAGGATGCCGACGGCGGTGTGCGGGTCGGCAATATAGTTGTAACGCTCGTGGACCATTTTCATTGCGGCGAGAGTTTCCTCATCGTTCGCGCCATGGCCCCAGATCTCTTTCTGCACGTATTCCAGGCGGTTGCGGCACAAATCCAGCAAGCGCGGAAAATTATTGGGATTGCCGACGTCCATGGCGTTCGAGATGGTGGCGACGCCGGGACGCGCGCGAAATTCTCCGTTCAGCAAATATTGCGGCACCACGTCGTTGGCGTTCGTGGAGGCGATGAATCTCGCCACAGGCAAACCGATGCGCTTGGCGAAAATACCCGCAGTGAGATTTCCGAAATTGCCGCTGGGAACCGACACAATCAGCGGAACGGAAGCCACCGGCAACTGCCGGTACGCAGCCACGTGATAGAACATTTGCGGCAACAGGCGCCCGATATTGATGGAATTGGCAGAGGTTAAGAACGCGCGCTTGTTTAATTCCTCATCAGAAAACGCCTGCTTAACAAGCCGTTGGCAGTCGTCAAACGAGCCGGCAACTTCGAGCGCGGTGATATTCTCGCCCAGCGTGGTGAACTGCTTCTCTTGCGCTTCGCTGATGCGCTTTGAAGGATAAAGAATCACTACGCGGATACCCGGCACGCCGAGAAAACCATGCGCCACGGCGCTGCCGGTGTCACCAGAAGTCGCCACCAACACTGTTAACTGCTTCGATTCGCCGCGCACAAAATAACCCAGCAGCCGCGCCATGAATCGCGCGCCAAAATCCTTAAACGCCAGCGTGGGGCCGTGAAACAGCTCCAAAATGTGCAGGCCCGGAGAGAGCGAAACGAGTTTTACGGGAAAGTTGATGGACTCGCTAACGATCTGCCACAGGACATCATCGGGAAGCTCCGCGCCCGCGAAAGGGCGCACCACTCGATAGCAGACCTCGGTAAACGGCAGCCCGCGAAAATCCTCCAACTCCTGCGGCGAATGGCGCGCAATCTCGGCGGGCATGTACAGGCCGCCGTCGGGCGCAAGACCACGAAGTACCGCGCCGCGCAGCGACGTGAGTGGAGCCTTTCCGGAGGTGCTGCGATATCTCATAAAATCGTGTTTGTCTCGCTATCCGAAAGCCGCCAGGAAGGTTTGTTTTGCAAACACCGTTAACGCCGGACCTGCCGCCGAATTTCAGCCATGAATTTCTCAACGTCGTAGGCAGCACCGCGCAATTCCGCCACCGGCAGCGTGACGTGCGCCAGCACTTCATAACTCTGCCGCCGCGCGGCAATCAGCGCCGGATAGCATCGTGCTACCGTGTCTTTCGGCAATTCGCCGGGATTTGGACGGAACGCGCCTCGCCACAATACCGGCTTCGGGTCGCTCAGATAGCGGTCGATGAGCAATTGTTCCTCGGCCTTGGAAGCCGCGAAATAAACCACCGTCAGATCGCGACGCATGCGCAGCAACAAATTATTACCGGTGTAAATCACGCTTCCGGTGGTATCCAGGATCAACGATTTTTCCGGATGGTGCTCAACGTCGGTGAGCAACTCGTCAAGCGCGCCGATTTCCTCCGTCAAATATTGTGATTCGCGCTCCGCGTAGCTAGGGCTGTCCGGCCAGCCCATCCAGGCCGCCAGATCGTTGATGCCAGCGCGATCGCCGTTCGGCAAATGCTCCGCCAACCGCCTCCCGATCAGGTCATCGCAGGAGACGGTGCGGTGACCGGTAGCCTCGAGTCGTTTGGACCAAAAGGTCTTGCCCGTGCCGGACATCCCAATGAACGCAAGATGCGTCAAGTTTCGTGTGCAGGGGTCTGGTGCGCTGGGGTGTGGTGTGCGGGTTTCCATAGCATGAAAATAGCTTTCTAACATAGCGTGCCCATGAAGCGCAGGGCAAGTTGCCTGTGAGGAGGGTTTCGGAGTCCTCATAGGTGACAACTTGGAACCTGCACTTCGGGACGACTTGCGGCTCCATTCACCAGGTGTTAGGTTTGAGGAGGTGTTGCGGCAGGCGCTAGACAAGGTTCGGCGGCGCATTTCGGGCGAGCAGCGATAATTTCCGAGCACTCAGTAAGAGATTTTTCGCCGACGTTTCGCAGCCCATGCCGTAGCAAGCGCCGTGCCTGGCGCACGACCTATTTTTTGCAGCGAGCAGCTTCCGGGAAAATCCGGAGCGGGCCGGCCCGGTCCTGAGTCCATTGCTCGCCGAAACGCAAAAAAGCTGCGTTTCGCGCGGAGTTTTCGTGTCCATCTGGTTTCGCAACGACAAACGGTTACCGCAAGCGCGATTGGCGGTCGTCTCCTACATCATCGTAGGGATGATCGGCGTGTTGCTGCTCGGCTTCTGGAAATTACAAGTCATCGATTCCGATAAGTATGGTCAGATGGCGGAGCGCAACCGCGTGCGCTCCATCCCCATCATCGCTCCGCGCGGCCGCATGCTGGACCGCGACGGCCGTGTTTTGGTCGACAACTATCCCTCTTTCAGCGTCCTGCTGCTGCGCGATGATCCCGCGCTGGTCGAAAAAAATCTTCCCGCTGTTGCGGACGGCCTGGGCATTTCCATCCTTGATTTGCGCGACGAATTGGCCAATACCAAGAATCTGCCGAAATTTCAGCCTATCGTCATCAAGCCGGAAGCCTCCAAGGCCGACGTCGCCTTTATCGAGTCGCACCGCGCAGACATACCGCTTCTTGAAATGTTAATGGTGCACCGCCGCCGCTACTTGCCGGATGGCTTCATGGGCAACGCCATCGGCTATGTCGGCGAAGTCAGCGAGCAGCAGATTGAAGACAGTGACGGCAAGTTTCGCCCCGGGGATTTCGCGGGCAAAACGGGCCTCGAACGCCAGTACAACGATCAACTCATCGGCACGGACGGTATGCGCCGCGTCATCGTAAACAGCGTCGGAAAAGAAGTTGGACGGCTCTCGACGCAGGAAGCGATTCCTGGAAAGCAAATCACGCTGACGATTGACTACGATTTACAGCAAATAGCGGAGCAATCCCTGGGTCAGCGTCCCGGCGCGGTGGTCGCTCTTGATCCGCGCACCGGCGAAGTACTTGCTATGGTCAGCCGCCCCACCCCGGATCCCAACGATTTTGCCGTGCAAATCTCGAAAGACGAATGGCGAAAACTCAACGAAGACCCTCTGCACCCTTTGCTGAACCGCGCCATTCAAGCGCAACTCGCTCCGGGCTCCATTTTTAAGATCGTCACGGCAACCGCCATGCTCGAAGATAAAACTCCGGCGGAGAATTTCACCACCTTTTGTCCGGGCTACGCCACGTTCTACGGCCGCGAGTTCAAGTGTTGGGTATACTCCTCGAAAACCGGCCCCAGATCGCACGGCGTCACCAATCTGCACGACGCCATACTCAAATCCTGCGACGTCTTTTTTTACACCGTGGGCATGCACCTCGGCATCGACCGTCTCTCTTACTACGCCACTAAACTCGGCCTGGGACACAAGACCGGGATCGACTTGCCCTCCGAGGAGCCTGGCTTGATGCCCTCGTCAGAATGGGTGGAGCGCGTCTTTCACCGCAAGTGGTACGCCGGTGAAACTATTTCCGTCGCCGTCGGGCAAGGCGCGGTAACTACCACGCCGCTCCAACTGGCCCGGATGATCGGCGGAATCGCCAGCGGCGGCGTCTTCAAGCAGCCACACCTGCTCAAAGACGCGCAAAACGTCGGCGAAGAACGCTTTCAAATCTCCGAATCCACGATCGAAAAAATCACCGACGCCATGTACGGTGTGGTGAACGAGCCCGGCGGCACTGGCGGGCATCTACGGTTAACGGGCGTAGAATTCAGCGGCAAGTCCGGCACCGCCCAAGTCATCGGTTATTCCACGCGGGATCGCCTCGGGAAACAGAAGAAATTTGAAGATAACGCCTGGTTCGTGGGCTACGCGCCCAAGCGCAACCCCGAGATAGTCGTCGCCGTCCTAGTGCAAGAAAGCGGACAACACGGTGGCGAAGCCTCCGGACCGGTGGTGCGCGACATCATCAAGACCTACTACGACAAAAAGAACAAGAAGACCAACGGTCAGTACACCGTGGAACTCGAACATCATGATCTCGATGGCGAAGAATCGCATGCCGGCGCTTCTCCTGTGGCCACCATTGCCCCACAGGTTGCGCTGAAGCACGAAAACGCAGGCACCGCCGCGGCGACTCGCGCGGCCAAAGAACCGACGCCACACTAACCTTGAAGAGCACATGGACCTTGAAGAAAATGATTAACACGCACGATACGCCGGACAGGAAAGCAGCATGAAGGACGCTCCAGGAACCAAAGACTACGATTGGTGGCTCCTGGCCATCCTGGCGGCCATCTGCGCCTTGGGGGTCATCGAGATCTATTCCGCCACCCACGGCAGCGCGCTGGCCGGCATGCACATGAAGCAGGTGCGCTGGCTGCTCGTTGGCGTGGTCCTGATGTTTGCTCTTTCCCGGCTGGACTACCACCTCATTCTCGATCAGGCGTTGATCCTGTACCTTATCGGCATCGTGGCGCTCATTGCGGTACTGGTGTTCGGCCATACCCGGTTTGGCGCCAAACGCTGGTTGCCGGTGATGGGCGAATTTCTACAGGTGTCAGAACTCGTCAAATTGATTATAATCATTGTGCTAGCCCGGTTCTTCGCGGAAGTCCAGAGCGATGAGCTCTCGATGCGGGACTTGATCAAGGCGGGACTGCTGGTAGGGATTCCCTTAGCGCTGATTCTCAAGCAACCCGATTTGGGCACCGCGCTCGTGCTGATGCCGCTGTTGGTCGTCGGCGCTTTCCTGGCTGGATTGCAGTGGCATCACGCTGCCATAATCTCGCTAGTAGGTGTATTGTTGATAGGAAGTGTTTTCTTCCCGCCCGTCAGTAAGCATATTTTGAAGCCGTATCAGCGCGAGCGGATCACTTCTTTCCTGCACCCGGAAGATGATGCCAAGGGCTCCGGCTATCAGTTGCTGCAATCGAAAATTGCCGTGGGGTCTGGCGGTTTCTGGGGCAAAGGTTTTGGAAATGGCAGTCAGAATCAACTGGGCTACATCCCCGTCCGATACTCGGATTTCATCATGTCGGCGTGGGCGGAAGAACAGGGATTCAAAGGCGTTTTGTTAGCCTTGGGACTGTATATGGCGCTTTTACTCCGCCTGGTACAGAATGCACAACGCGCGAAAGATCGTGCGGGAATGTTTCTGGTCATGGGCGTGGCAGCAGCGCTGGGTTTCCATGTTTTAGTAAACGTGGCCATGGTCATCGGCGCTATGCCGGTTACCGGTATCCCGTTGCCGTTGATGAGCTACGGGGGTTCCGCCACGTTGTTTGTTTTCCTGGCGATTGGTTTAGTCATGAATGTTCGGCTCCGCCGCTTCGTTAACTGAGCCGGCCGCCAGTCCGCGTGACGTGCCCGAACTGCTGCACATGGGCCGCACCGGCCAAGAGTACAAGTCGACTGCAAGTCAGTCGCAGGTTAGAAAGATTTCAACAAGCAGGACAGCATCGTCCGCCGTTCGCCCGGCAGCTTCCCGGCAACGGACCAGCCTCGATAGCCAGAGGAATCAGCTTCCCTCAAGCTTCGACCGCCGAGCCGCCTCCCTAGGGGTGTGCCCTGCGCGTGTTTCGCTCCTAACGAAACAAACCTATCTGGTACGGACCACGGGCAAATGCTCGCGGCGATGCGTGCAGGAGCCGGCCTTGCTGGCGCCGCACAACAATTATCAAAAGGCGGACGCACGGCGTTCGACCTAAAAGACGGTCCCGGCGATGCCCGGACCGCACAGAAGGAGTTTTCATGTCAAAAGAACTGGTTATTGCCGCAGGCTCGCATGAACGGCGAGTCGCGATTATGGAAGAAGGTCAGCTAGTCGAAATTTACATCGAGCGCGAAAAAGAGTTCGCTCTCGTCGGCAGCATCTACAAAGGTAAAGTCACACGCGTCCTCCCCGGAATGCAGTCTGCGTTCGTCGAAATCGGCCTCGATGGCGACGCTTTCCTATACGTCAGCGATGTTTTCGAAAATCTCGAAGACTACGATCACGGCCACGCGCACGATGTCCCGGTGAGCGCGCCGCAGGCTCTCGCACCGGCGGCTTCCACCATCGAACTGCTGCCTGGCGAGACGCTGCACGCCGCGCACGTGGACCACGAAGAGATTTCTCTTCCGCTTCACGACGAAGAACATCTACACGATGTCGCGCCCATCGATCATTTGCCCGGCGAACATCTCGCGGGCGAGCATCTGCCGGGCGAAGAATTGCACCTCGCCGGCGAGGGTCATCTGGATCACGAAGTCGGCTATCAACCCGCGCCGCACGAGGCCCTGGGCGCTGAGTCTTCGGGCGAAGTTCACGACGAATCCCCGGATGAGCGTCAGCCGGAATCCAATGCCTCGGCACCACAAAATTTCTCGCCGCACTACAATCCCACGCAGAACTATCCTTCCCGGGGCGGAAGCGATCGCGGCGGACAAAACTTTGGCCGCGGCAATGATCGCGGCGGCCGAGGTGGGCAAAACGCAGGGGGTTCCGATCGCGGCGGCGATCGTGGCCGCGGCGGACGCTGGGGCCGGCGCGGCGGGCGACGCCGCAGCGGGAGTGGCGGCGGTCCTGGAAATGGGCCGCGCAATAATGCTCCTACGCAAAACACTGGACCGGGCCGTAATCTTCCGCCATCGAAGTACGCTTCTCCGCAGGGCGAATCGCGCGGATTCGAACCCGGCAATTTTGAGCCGAAAGGCCACGACAATCGTGGCGATCAGTCGCGTGGCGATCAGCCTCGCGGCGGACAATTCCGCGGCGGCTCTCGAGGATTCGAACCGCGCGGCACCGAACCGCGCCGCGAGAGCACGCGTTTCAGTTCGCCTTCCGCGCCCAACGATCCGAGCGACGAACCGATTTTGCTGCCCGGTGAATCCCTGGCTAAATATCGCGGTAAGCCTGCGGCAGCAGCGCCGCCCGTTGAGCACATCGCGCATGACCAACAACCCGAAGTGGCCGACATCGAAGACCTTTCGCTGAATCGCGCGATGAACGTCGCGCCCTCAGTAGCGAGTTCCTCGCCCGTGGTGACGCCTGGTGCTCCCGGCGCGGCCGGCGTTCCGCGACGCTTCTCTGGTGGATTGCCGCGGTGGCTGCTGGCCGAAGAGGGTGCCGACGCCACACCTGCATCCACCGAAGAGGGCGGAGCAAGCGAAGAGACTTCTCTCTCAGCATCGGACCAAGAACGTGTCGCGCAGGAATCTTCCGCGAACCTTTCCGAATCGACAGAGATCACCGAGACTGAGATTTCAGCTCGTGGCGAAATTGACCTGAACGAAGATCAGGTCGCTTCCCTGGCCTCTGAATTCGCGGAAGCCAAGCACGAAGAGACTCAGGAACACGCCAAAGCCGATGCCATCGTAGGCGGCGCAGAATTCGAAGAAGACGAGGACGACGAGGAAGAGGACGAGCAACACGCTCCCGAAAACGGCGCCGAAGAAGATTCCGAGGATGAAGACGACGAAGAAGAAGAGTTACAAGTAGCGCAAGAAGCGGTGCAGAGCAGCACGGCTTCCGAACGCTCCGAGGCGGAGGCCGATGCCGCGCACGATGAGGCTCACGCCGAAGCCGAACAGGTTGCGGCCCTGCATGCGGACGCTGCGATCACCGAAACGAGCGAACTTGCGCACGGCGAGGTAGTCGGCCTTCGTTGAAGAAGAAAGCATCCTGCTTCCCGGCGAGACGCGCGCACCGCGTCCTGCTGGCGCTCCACGCGAAGATTTCCCGCGGGACTCCGCGCGCGTAGGCGGCGGCAATCCCCGCTCACGCTTTCAGCGGCCGTTCCGCGGAGGTGGTCGCGATCGCGGACCGCGTCGTGACGGCGGCCGCAGTGACTCGCGGCACGAGAATCGCGGCGGCGAAAATCGCAGCACCGATTCGCGCAGCAGCAGCCGTCCTTCTGACGCTCGCCCCATGGAAAATCGCGGCACTGGCGAAGGACGTCCCCGCTTCGATCGCGGTGGCCGCTCCGGACCGCGTTTCGAACGCCGTCCCGGCGGTGGTGGACACCATCGCGGGCACAGCGGACACTCCGGACCATCGCGCCGCCCGCAATTAATTTCCGAAATGCTCAAGGCCGGCCAGGACGTGGTGGTGCAAATCGCCAAGGAGCCGCTGGGGAAAAAGGGCGCGCGCATCACCAGCCACGTGGCCTTGCCCGGACGTTTCCTCGTGTACATGCCGACTATCGATCACATCGGCGTCTCGCGCAAAATTGAAAGCGCCGAAAATCGTTCGCGGCTTCGTCGTTTGGTTGGCCAGGCCCGCGGCTCTTATCCCGGCGGATTCATCGTGCGCACTGCGGCCGGAGGCGCCACCGACGAAGAAATTCAAACCGACATCGACTTCCTCGGCAAAACTTGGAATGAAATCAAGCAGCGGAGCGAAGAGCGCAAAGCTCCCGCCCTGCTTCACCGTGATCTAAATCTCGTCGAGCGTATCCTGCGCGATTACGTCAGTGACGATTTCACCGCCATCTGGATCGACAACGAAGAGGAATACGGCAAGGTCGTCGAGTTCGTCAGCCGCTTCCAGCCCAAGCTTGTTAGCCGCGTAAAGCTTTACACCAAGGAACAGCCCATCTTCGAAGAGTTCGGCATCCAGCACGAGCTCGACAAAGCCCTGCGTGCCAAAGTGTGGCTCAAGTCCGGCGGCTACATCGTCATCAACCACACCGAAGCTCTCGTCGCCATCGACGTCAACACTGGCAAATTCGTGGGCAAAGGCTCCATCCGCCTCGAAGACACCATCGTCAAAACCAACCTCGAAGCGGTAAAAGAAATTGTCCGCCAAATCCGCCTCCGCGATTTAGGCGGCATCATCGTGGTCGATTTCATTGACATGGAAGAGCGCCGCAACCGCGAAAAAGTTTTCTCCGCGCTGCAGCAAGCCCTCGAAGAGGATAAAGCTCCATCAAAGGCTCTGTCCTTCAACGAGTTTGGCCTGGTCTGCATCACCCGCAAACGCACCAAACAAGCGCTTGAGCGCGTCCTCTGCCAGCCGTGCCCGTACTGCACCGGCAGCGGAATGGTGAAATCCATCCCCACGCTGTGCTACGAAATCCAAGCCGAAGCCCGCAAAATGGCCGCCGCCGATCGCGAAAGCCCGAACCTGACGCTGCGCGTCAATCCGGAAATCGCCAAAGCCCTGAAAACCCGCGAGTCCATGCTCATGGACGAACTTGAGCAAACCTCGCACAAACACATCATCATCCAATCCGACGCTACCCTCCACTGGGAGCAGTACGACATCTACTAGTCGGCCTTTGTGGCGGCCGGGCTTCAGTCCCGGCGCTTTCTGACCGTCAGTAAACACAACGACCCGGGAGCAAATCCGCTCCCGGGTCTTTTTTGTAGCGGCCGCCTTCCGAGGCGAACGCTTCTGAACCCTTAATCTCCCACGCTATTCAACGTCGACCTGCAGTCCTCCCACCCATCCGGCCGCCAGATTGTAAAGCGCCGCCACGATGGACAGCACCACGCCACCGATCACACCGTACAAAATCGGAAAAATAATAATGGAAGCGAAGCCGAATCCAGCGCCGAACGCGCGCGGCCCCACAATTCCGCCGCTCGCCAAACTGCCCAGCGAACCGGCAATCAGCGAAAGCCCAGCCACGATCAATCCGATGAACAATCCCAGGAACGCGTACACCACCAAGCCAACTTTGAACGCCGATCCCACGTCAATGCGTTTGATCACCGCCATGTTTTTCTCTCCTTTTCTACTCCGCCTTGCGCCGGATGCTATCAGAAACGCGCCATCAGCGTCATCGCGCTTCTCCTCGGGGGTTGCCGACGCACGCTAAATCAAAGGGCCACTATTTCGACGGGTCCACCAGCGCCTGATAAACCGCGGCATGGCTCCGGTACAGCAATGTGTGATTGTCAGGATTGGTCATTCGCTGAATCATGCTGACGAAAACGATATCGTTTGTTGGATCCACCCAAAACCACGTTCCGGCCGCGCCATCCCAGAAGAATGTTCCCTTGCCATCCGGCATGCTCGCTTCAGGAGGATCGAAAATTACGGCGCAATTGAAGCCGTAACCAAAACCTGGCCGCATGATGTGCTGTCCAATCCCGAATTTTCCGGTAAGAAGACTGGACGGCAGATGATTCGACGCCATCAGCTTAACCGTCGAAGGAGCCAGGACGCGCGCGTCTCCGAGCTTGCCGCCATTCGCAAGCATTTGCGCAAAGTGATAGTAGTCCTCAGCCGTTGAGACCAAGCCGCCGCCGCCCGAAGGAACGGCGGGTATGGCTGCGTAGTCTGGCGGACCGTCGCTGGCCGGTGTCGGCGCAAGCTGTCCCTGTGGATCTGCGCGGTAATTTGTAGCGAAGCGCGAACGCTTTTCCTCCGGAACGAAGAAACCCGCGTCTTTCATCTCTAGCGGGACGAAGATGTGATCGCGCATGAAGTCCGGCAATGACTGGCCCGAGAGCTTCTCCACCAGATAGCCCTCGATGTCCATGGAGACGCTGTAAGTCCAGCCTTCGCCTGGTTGATAATTCAGCGGAAGCGTGGCCAGCTTGTTGATCATTTCCTGGAGGTTCGCCGATTGCATCAGCTTCTTCTCCTGGTACATGGCATCGACTACCGTGTGGCCAGAGCCATAAGAGAATCCCGCGGAGTGCGACATCAGCTCCTGCATAGTCGGCTGATGATCGGGATCGACAAGGATCATTTTGCCGTTAGCATCTACGCCTTTGAAAACCTTGAGCTGGGCAAATTCGGGAATGTATTTCGCAATCGGGTCAGATGGCAGCCACTTTCCTTGTTCATACAGGATCATCATCGCCACGCCCGTCACCGGCTTGGTCATCGAGTAGTCGCGGAAGATAACATCCTTCGTCATCGGGGCACCGCTGGCTAAATCCCGTTGGCCATAGGTGCGGTACTCCACCACCTTCCCGTGCCGCGCGAGAATCGTAACGGCGCCGGCCAGTTGTTTCTTGTCCACCTCTTCTTGAATCAGGCTATGCAGGCGCTCCAGACGCTCGCTCGAAAACCCGACGCTTTCCGCCTTAACGGTTGTCATATCGGAAAGACGAGGGGAGGCAGACGTCTGCGCCGCGCAAGGAACTGTAGCCGAGGAGACTAGAAGCACTCCTATCGCCACCACGGTTGCACTAACAATTGGAATGTTGTTCATGGCTATCCTCATACGGAAAGACGGAGAGTATATCAGTTGAACGGAAAGTCGCCTCGCTTTACTGGTTGCCATGCAGCAAACGCTCGCTCGTACACAGCCATAACTTTGCCTCTTGAAGATATTTGCCACTCGTGCGCGCACGCTACCAGAAACGCCCTCCTCGTAATCGCCTTGGTCTTCTCGGCGTACTCCGCGTATCTTCGCCCCCTGCGTTAAGCTTTTTCTTTTCCGTCGTAAAGCGCCAGCCGCCGCAATTTTTCTCCCATGCTATGATTTCTTCATGCCCGCGCGCATCCTCGACGGCCTCAAAATCCGCGACGAAGTCTTCGCCGAACTTCGTGCGCAAGCCATCGATCTCCATCTCCAGCAGCGCATCCGCCCCGGACTCGCCGCCGTCCTCGTCGGAGAAAATCCCGCCTCCCAGCTCTACGTAAAAAGCAAAATCGAAGCCTGCCACCACCTGGGCCTCGCCAGTTGGATGCACACGCCTTCCGCCAACAGCACCACCGACGATCTGCTACGTCTCGTCGATGACCTCAATCGCGACTATCGCGTCGACGGCATTCTGATCCAATTGCCGTTGCCGAAACAGGTAGACGCCAAGCGCGTGCTCGAAGCCGTCGATCCCGCAAAAGACGTCGACGGTTTCCATCCCATAAATCTCGGACGCCTCGTCAGCGGACGCCCCGGCCTCGTCGCCTGCACGCCAGCCGGCTGCATGGAAATCCTTCGCCGCAACAGCATCGGCCTCGAGGGCGCCAACGCCGTGGTCCTCGGTCGCAGCGACATCGTTGGCAAGCCCATGGCTCTCCTCCTGATGCACGCCAACGCTACCGTCACCATCTGCCATTCGAAGACCCGCGATCTTCCGGACGTCGTCCGTCGCGCCGATATTGTCGTCGCCGCCATGGGCAAAGCCGGTTATGTTGCCGCCGACTGGATCAAGCCCGGGGCAGCAGTCATCGATGTTGGCACCAACAAAGTGACCGACGCCGCCGAAGCCGCCGCGTTGCTGAAAAATTTCCCGCAACGCCTCGAAAAATTTCGCGCCAAAGGCTCCGTCTTAATCGGCGACGTCCACCCCGACGCCATCAACACTGCCGGAGCGCTGACGCCTGTTCCCGGCGGCGTCGGTCCCATGACCATCACCATGCTCATGAGCAACACGATCAAAGCCGCCAGACTGCGGCGCGGCGACTCCGCAGCGCCTCCCTCGCCTTCGTCCCCCGCAGCGCAGGACGCAACGCCCTCCACTGCGAGTGCGCGATAATCAAATCGTGCTGAAACTCGGCCTCACCGGTGGAATCGCCAGCGGCAAAAGCTCCGTCGCCGCCATGCTCCGGGAGCTAAACTTCACAGTCCTCGACGCCGACGCCCTCGCTCACCAGCTCATGGAACCCGGCCAGCCTGCCTACGAAGAAATCATCAAGGAATTCGGCCCGGCCATCGCGCCCGATGGCCGCCGCATCGACCGCAGCAAACTCGGGGCCATCGTCTTTGCCGACCGCGGCAAGCTCGACCGTCTCAACGCCATCGTCCATCCTCGCGTGCGCGACGCCATGCTGCAAAAATTTGCCGCCTGGCAGCGCGCCGGCGATCGCAACATTGTGTTCGTCGAAGCCGCGCTGCTCGTGGAAGCCGGTTTCGAGAAGCAGCTCGACGGTCTGGTGGTCACCTGGTGCACGCCAGAGCAGCAGTTGCAGCGGCTGCTCACGCGCGGGCTGACGGAAACGGAAGCCCAGCGCCGCATCGCTTCACAGCTGGATACCGACGCGAAACTTCGCCACGGCAAATACAAAATCGACACCTCCGGCACCCTCGAATCCACCCGCGCCCAAGTCCAAACCCTCGCTGAAAGTCTCCGCGCATCTTCGACGTTGTAGGGGCGCAGCATGCTGCGCCCCATCTTGGCAAGGTCGATCGTCAAGTCCCACACGTCTCCGCATTTCTGAGCGAACGTATTTCTGTGCGAACTATTTCTCTGCGAAATAATCGCGGCCTCCACTAAACTATGATCACCATGTCCGTAATCGACGAAGTCCTCGCAGCCAACGAAGTCTATTCGCGCACCCACGAACTCCGCGCCCTAACTCCGCGCCCCGCGCGCAAGCTAGCCGTCCTCACCTGCATGGACACGCGCCTCTCCATCCGCACCCTCGGCCTAAAAACTGGCGATGCCCACATCATCCGCAACGCCGGCGGCATCGTCACCGACGATACCCTGCGCTCCCTGGTGGTTTCCCACCATCTACTCGGCACGGAAGAAATCATGGTCATCAACCACACCGATTGCGGCTTGATGCACACCAGCGAACAGGACCTGCGCACCAGAATCCAGAACCGCACCGGCACCGCCGCGGTCTCCCCGTCCTTTTTCTACGCCTTCCAAAACATCGACGAAAACGTCCGCCACCAATTGCAAAAACTCCACACCCATCCGTGGATTCCAGAAACGGTCGTCATCCGCGGCTTCGTCTACGACGTCACCACCGGCAAGCTGCGCGAAATCAAGCACTCTTGAGGCGCGCCCGCAGCGCTAACGCCTCGCATGCGATAACCGTCCAACTCTGATAGCCGGCCGTTCTAGTCAAAGCCCGGGTAACGAGAACCAGGTAGCCAGAGCCAGGCAGCCAGAACAATGACCTATCCGGCGCTTTTCCCTATAATGGATACAGCAGTCCAGTGAAAGTGGGACCATCTCGATGTCTACAGGTAAACTCCGCCACCCGCGCCCGCGTGATTCTCACCGCGCTCGTCGTTCTTTTTGCTGCGTACTGGGTGGGCGCGCGCTTCGGCCCGCATCAGCCCATTAATGTCGGCGCCGTGCCGCCTCCAGGGAAACCTTCTGAATCCGGCTTGCCTGACAACGCTACGGTCACACATCACGAAGGCGTCCTCACCGACGACGAATCGATCAACGTCCGCGTGTATCGCCAGGCTTCGCCCGCGGTGGCCAACATCCTCACTAAAGCCACGGAATACGATTTCTTCATGGACGCCGTGCCCGTCGAGGGCGCCGGCTCGGGCTTCGTAATCGATCCGCGCGGCTACATCCTCACCAATTACCACGTCATTCAAGAAGCGCAGAGCATCGAAGTGGTCCTCGGTGACCAAACGCGCTACCCCGCGAAAGTTATCGGCGCGGATCAACGCAACGACGTCGCACTGATTAAGATCGATCCCAAAGATAAAACGCTGGTCGCGTTAACGCTTGGCGATTCCGCCGCCCTTCAGGTAGGACAGAAAGTTCTCGCTATTGGCAATCCCTTTGGCTTTCAATCCACGCTCACCACCGGCGTGGTCAGCGCGCTCGGCCGCACCGTGCAAACCAGCCAAACCACTTTCATCGATGAGGCCATCCAGACCGACGCGGCCATCAACCGCGGCAATTCTGGCGGCCCGCTCATCAATACCCACGGAGAAGTTATCGGCATCAACTCCGCGATTTACACGCCGAGCGGCACCACCGCAGGCATCGGCTTCGCCATCCCCATCAACACCGCAAAAAATATCGCCCACGACCTGATGACCGACGGCCGCGTGCACACGGCCTTCCTGGGCGTCGAAACGCTGCCGGTCGGCGGCTATCTCGCGGGAGCTTTGGATCTTCCGGTACAAGAAGGTTTGCTGGTGGAAACTGTCACGCCCAATGGTCCCGCCGCAAAAGGCGGCATTCGCGGGCGGCGACCGCTCCGCGCAAGCCGGCATGCGCCGCATCTACATCGGCGGAGACATTATCGTCGGCATCGACGGCCAGAAAGTCGCCAATCAGTTTGACGTAAACATTTTGCTAAACCACAAGCGTCCGGGCGACACTGTCACCATCGCGGTATATCGCGGCGGCAAAAAAATCGACGTCCCAGTAACGCTCTCCGAACGCCCCGGCAACCAGTAGCCTCTGCATCACCTTTGTAGCGGCCGGGCTTTAGTCCCGGCGCTTTGCTAGCCGAGCCAGCCACCTCCTCACATCGTTCGCCGGAATTAGCCGGCAAACTCCGCCCGATGCCTCTGCCGTTCCGCTTCGCTCATCGCAAACCACCCTTCCGCCAAATCTCGCACCCGTTCCAGCTCCCTCTGCATCTCCGTGTGTTTGGCTTCCATCACGTCAGCGTCCGCATCCTGCGGCACATAAATCGGCGGAGCAAAAAGTATCACCGTCCGCGCGAACGGCGCCGGCATCAGGAAATGGTCCCAAGTCTTCTCAAAAGTTTTCCCGCGGTCCACGCCAATGTGAAACACCATAATCGGGCATCCCGTCTTGCGCGCCAGCATCACCGGTCCTGGCTTGGCCACATAACGCGGTCCTCGTGGCCCGTCAATCGTAAACGCGCAATCGAGCCCTTCGCCCAGTCGCCGCGCCATCACCGCCAATCCACGCAAACCGCCGCGCGACGAACTTCCCTGCGCGGTGCCAAATCCCAGCCACTCGATCACCTTGCGCGTCCACTGCCCGTCAAACGCCGTGGTATTCATCACCACCACGCCGTGATTTCTGTACCACCACACAATGGGAATAATCACGCGATGCCAGAACGCCCAGATGCACTGCTGCTTCCGCGCATACACTCGCTCGGCGTGCTGCCAGCCGAGAACCTCGTAACGCAGCGTCGGCCCCAGCACACGAATCGCGCCGTACACCACACCCGCGATCAGCGGAATCTGCATGCGCCGCGACCAAGGCAGCTCGGGCAACCGGGTGTCGTAGTGCGTGTTGACTGATTCCGTCTCCGGCGCGTTTCTCTCCGCTGCGTCAGGCAGGCTCATCGCTTATAGTATAAGCGTTACTTTTCCGTGCGCGCCCCTTCCCTAGGGCTCGCACGATGCAGCACACATGGTGTACTACGAACAATATAGGAACAGCCCGGCATGCCCGGTACAGCACGCCGGGCCTGCGCGCATCTGTCTTAACTGATGAATTCTCTCACCTATCTCTCGCGGCGTTCCTTGTGGCACCAGCGGCGTCCTATCTGCGCCGTGCGCGGTGCCTTGCTGCTTCTTTTATTCGCAGCCGGATTCCTGCGTTGCGCTATCTCGATCTCAGCGGCAGCTACACCTCCAGCCAAGTCGACAGCCACCCCATCCCCCATCGAGCCGTACTCTTCATCAGACAATCCACCCGCCACTCCTTCCGCCGACGCCATCGGCCTCATCGAGGGCGACGCCATCGCGGTCAGCGGCCCGATGAACGTTCAAGTCGTACACGGCAAAGTAGAGACCATACTTCGCAGCGGCAGCGACGTGCGCGTCAAATCCGGCACGGCGCAGATTACTCTCGTTGAAGGCGGCGTAATTAATATCTGCGGCCCCGCGCACCTTTCGTTTCTGAAAGCGGCGGGCGCGCTTACCGTGGCCCTCGAAAGCGGCACCATCCACGCCCACATCGGCCACGATGTTTTGCTAACCGTCTACACCGCGCAAATCAAAGCCGAGCCCATCGCCATCGGTGACGCTCCTCAAGATTTGCTCGTCGGCTTCGACAATCCCGGTACCATGTGCATTCGCGCCACGCGCGGCGCGGTGCGCATCGAGCAGCAACTCACCGGCCAGAGTGTGGTCATTCCACAAACCGGCGACGTGCTCCTGGTCAACGGCCAGCTCGATTCCCTGCGCACCAGCTCCGGCCTCTGCAAGTGCGATCTGCACATCAACGACGCCCCGGCCGATCCGCCCAACGAGCCTCCCGTGCAAATCAGCCGCCTGGCCACCGCCGAAGATCTGCGCAAAAAATCTTTTGACGCCAAGCCCGAGGTGCCCGCCACGCCTCCCGCAGCAAAACCTGCAGCCGACGAAGGCCCCATCTATCAGGTCGTAGTTCCCCCGCTCGTCTATATCGCCAACGCCAAAGTCCAGCCAGAAATCGATCCCACCATGATCATCCTGATCCGCCGCGTGCGCGTCCGTCCCACGGTAATTTTCCAGGGCCGCGTCCTCGACGAGCCACTCGTCACCGCGGGGATCGCCGGCGCAATCCGCCTCCCGTCCGCCACCCCGTCAAATGTCGCCCCCGCTACGTCGCCCACCGCGCCCGTCAACGCCACTACCCCCACTCTCGCCGACCGCATGCGCAGCCTGATGCACAAAATCTGGCCTCCCACCCCATAGAACCCGCGAATATCTGTAAACCGCGCGTTTGGACTTATGCTAACGCGAGTGTTATACCGTGAACGGGGCTTCGGCTACTTTTCCCCTTGCCTCCCTGGGGTTTCCAATGGAATTCGCTGTTTCGAATCAACGTTCCGTTGCAATCGTAAGCGCTATAGCTGCCGTCGGATTGGCGGTAGCCACCGTCATCACCGCGCCCACCACTCTACGCGCAATGCTTTCTTCAAACTTCCTGCCGCATCGCTATTGCTACCTCTACGACGAAAAACTCATCGCCTTTCACATTGCCACCGACACCGCGATTTTTCTTTCCTATGTGGCGATTTCGTGCACCCTCGTTTATCTGGTGTGGAGAACGCGGCGTGAAATTCCCTTTAGCTGGATGGTCCTGGCTTTCGGACTCTTCATTATTTCTTGCGGATTCACTCATTTTATGGAAGTTGTGGTGCTCTGGAAGCCGCTCTATTGGCTGTCTGGAGACGTAAAACTCGTTACCGCCCTCGCCTCCGTCGTCACCGCAATCGCGTTACCCGGATTAGTTCCTCAGATTCACGGGATGGTCCGCTCCGCGCAGGCTTCCGAAAGCCACCGCCAACAACTTGAACAGGCCAACCTTCAACTTCAGGAGATATCTTCCAGAGTGATGGGCGTGCAGGACGACGAGCGCCAGCGTATTGCGCGTGAACTGCACGACGGGTTGGGGCAATATCTTGTTGGGGCGAAAATGTCCATCGACAGGACGCTTGCCGGAGACGCCGAGTCACTTCGCGACGCGGCGTCCTTGCTCGATAGTTGCATTTCTGAAGTGCGGACGCTCTCTCATCTCTTGCACCCGCCACTACTTGAAGAAGTCGGATTGATGGCCGCCATTCCGTGGTACGTCACTGGGTTTCGCGAGAGAAGTGGCATCGCGGCCAGTCTCGAAATCCCGGAGAACTTTGAACGATTGCCGCAACGGATTGAACTGGCGCTGTTTCGCGTCTTGCAAGAAAGTCTTACAAATATTCACCGCCACTCGAACAGTAAGACCGCTCTCGTCAAACTGAGCCACGACGATGGCCACGCCACATTAGAGGTGAAAGACTTTGGCGCTGGATTTGAGACTGACGATCTTCGCCGTGGAAAACATGGCGTCGGCATTGCGAGCATGCGAGAACGGATGCGCGAACTCGGTGGTGAACTGCGTATCAAATCCGGCCCCGCTGGAACAACAGTAGAAGCGACGCTACCGACAACCGACAGTGACAGACTGGACGTTCTCTGATTGCCAGATCCTCGCCCCATTCCTCTTCACAGACAGAGATTTCGACAGAAACAACCGTTTACAATCGCAGGACGCGCTAGATTGGGATCCTTGCCGTTAGGTTAGACCGCAGGAAAATGAATATTCAACTTATAGCAAACGTACAGAACCAGAATCGCCCCCAGTGTGGATAAAATGAGGCCGGCGGGATGATACCGTTCATTTTTCGGGCGCGAGAACATATGGGCAACGCCGCCGCCAATGATTGATCCGATGATGCCGAGCACGACCGTCCAGAAAATCGTTATATGCACGTGCATGACGTCTTTCGCAATAACCCCCGCGATTAGTCCAATAAGCAAATACCAGATCATGTGAAACATATTTTTTCCTCCGTCCTTTGCCCGAACGTCGTCGAGTATTAGCCCGGGGTTGGTAGTTGAACCGGAATTCCCATTTAGACCTCCTGCAGCATAGAGGCTGTCGCGGTTGCGTACTGTTCACTTTCATACAGGCTGTGCAATTTTATGGATTGAGGCTCTGGCACCGCGGAAGGCCGGTTCCCCGACATGAGGGTCAAGTTTCCGGTCAGCGCGTTAACCAGGCAATTGGCCTCCTTTAGAGTGGCTACGACAGCTGTTTATGCATATCCGACATGACGAAGCGAATCTTGCCGAGGCCGCGATTTTACATTGATTTGACAATTCACTGACAATTCGACCGTTCGCACAAGCTAAATGAACCCTGTCGGAAAGATTGAGGGCTGAGTTGGGTGTATGAAATCAGCCCACCCTTAAATAATTCCTATTCGACGGAAAAAAAGTGCATGAGGAGAAGAGTGAAAACTCCCAGGATAAGGAGACTTTATGATCGGTATAACACCTTCCAGCGTACGATCCCTCGTATTCCGGAATATCCGGCTCGCAATCTTTGCTCCGGTGAGCAAACGCCTCATCATCGTCATTGTCGCGGCACTTTTCTTAATAGCTGCGGCGCCTCTAGTAACGCGAGCACAGGACGGCGATCTGTTTCAGCCATTCCTTCCGGCTCAGGTTCACCCTGTATCCACGGTACCCTCCAATGGTGACGTGAACCCGTACGGCGTTGCCTTCGTTCCTCGGCAGTTTCCGACGGGCACCGTGAACCCCGGCGACATCTTGGTCTCCAACTTCAACAACAATCAGAATCTCCAAGGCACCGGCACCACCATTGTGGACGTGCCTGCGGGGACCGGCGGCTCCGTAAGCGTCTTCTTTCAGGGCAGTGGATTGCTCGGCCTCACCACCGCTCTGAATATTCTGCGCAACGGATTCGTTCTGGTAGGGAATTTTCCGTCGCCTGACGGAACTTGTGGCAACGCTGGCAACGGCTCGATCCTGGTAATCAACAGCAGCGGCCACCAAGTCCAAACGATCGCCGACCCTTCGTTTATCAACGGCCCATGGGATTCCACACTTTTTGATCGCGGCGATAAAGCGAAATATTTCATCGCTAACGGCTTGACCGGCACCGTCGTGCGTCTCGACTTGGCGGTTGGCGCATCCGGGGTCACAGTGGAAGGCAAAACGCAAATCGCATCTGGTTATCTGCATCAGTGCGATCCGGTCACGTTCGTAGACGCGCCCACGGGATTGGTCTACGACCCGCAATTGGATGTTCTATATGTCGCGTCGAGCGCCGATAATGCCATCTTCGCGGTTAACGACGCTGGCAGTGCGACGCACGATCGAGGTCGCGGAAGAGTGATCTATGAAAGCACCAAGCGTCTGCACGGCCCTCTCGGCATGATCATGGCGCCCAACGGGAACCTAGTGGTCGCCAACAACGATTCGATCAACCCGGACCCGGCGCAACCCAGCGAACTCGTCGAATTCACCACCACGGGGAGGTTTGTCAAAGAAATATCGGTAGACTCGAATTTCGGCGGTTCGTTTGGATTGGCCGTGGAAACCTCGGACAACACCGTTCACTTCGCGGCCGTGGATGATAACGTAAGCACCCTTCTGGACTGGCAGTTTCCGTTCCCAGAACGGACTCGGCTGCCGTAGCAGATCGTTAATCAGGAGTTAGTCAGTCGTTTCCGCGGAGGCTTCCGATCGCTTTCGGGATTTTGTACTCTTTAGGGATGAGCTGAGCGCAATACGGCTCCGTGCATGCGCCCAGCGTTAACAATAAAGGAATTCCTGCCCGGGATTCAATGCGCCGTAGCGCATCGATGAACCACCCGTTTCACGATGCCTGCCAATCTATCGGATTCAGCTTGGGCGACTTGCAGGGTGCTGTAAGGTCCGTGCCATTTTGCGTGGTCGGGGTCGTAGCCCTCGCCCCTTCCCGCTCCATTCTTGCAGAAGAAACAGTTACCTACATGGATGACCGCCTTACGTGGACCTGCCGTCCAATTCTCGTAAACGTAGTAGGCCATTTTTCCTCCTGCATTACTCATCTTGGACGGACGTCCCTCCCTTCGGGCTCTTCCTAGATACCCGGTCACCAAACTATTTTCCAAAGGGGCAAACGCCCCGATGCTCTCCAGAGCTCCGCGTTGGGCCAAGTCCTGGTACGTTCGAATGTATAGCTAAAGGGAGGATCGTTAAGGAACCACGGCCGCGAGGCCAATACACGCCGAGAAAACCTCAGAGAATTTACACCCGCGCTCCTCAGAAGCGCGTCGGGAGCGCTCTTGCCATGGAAGTCACGTTAGTGGAAAAGTGATTTTCGGCCCAATTAATCAGGCAAGTGAAACGGTTGCGATTAGCAGTCCGCAATGATCCGGGGATATACGCTCGCGCCCTAAGGTGCCTTGCTCGGGTTACGCGTGCTCGTACATGAGGCGCATCACGCCACGTGCTTCCCTATGATGATTTGGGAATAGACACGTCTCACGCGGCGAAGCGCCGCAAGAATCCGTTTCTTAGCGGTCGTCTCGGCAGCAGAAATGCGACCGCAGCCATGCCACTCGCTACAAGCGCCAGCGATCCCGGCTCAGGAGCGCTGATCGGCGAACGGTCTGGCGTGTTTATCGGCACCGGGCCAGCCGAAGGGTGTAGCCGGCCCCCCATCGAACCCATCGAAAATGTCGAGCCCGGTATCCGGCGGACGAACCATAAATCGTCAAGAAAAGGATCTTTCACAACTATGCCTTCTCCACCACCGAGCTGGGGTAGCATCAGAATAGCCGTCAGGCTCTCGGGGTCTCGGTCAACTTTTCCCGGGGCCGTATCAATAAGCTCGGTCGACGAGGACAAAGTGCTTTTGCTTACGTCATTCTTCTGTTTGTTGAGGTCATCCCGATAAATCGTATCGGCTTTGGTCGATGCAGACAGTAACGCCGACGCCAAAGCAAGAACTCCAGTCCACCGCGCAATACTAATCCTCATGGTATGGCTAGCCCTTTTTCTTGGCCCGGGGCTAGCGCGGCCCAGATGTAGTCGACCAAGAAGCACTTTCGTGCTACTTGTTCGCCATCGATAATCGATGAATTAGAGGGCAGGGAGAATGCCGAAAATCCTGTATCCCAAGCTATCGTTTATCGTAGCTTTTGGTAGAATGCGGCTTTGGAACCCTTAGAAGACCTTTGTCGATCGAGGGACCTGGAACCGAGGGTAGTGATATGAAGAAAGCCGTTCTCTTTCGAGTGCTTTTTGTCCTCGTCGCGATGATTGCGCACAGTTGCTTGCCAAAGGCGGTACTTGCCCAACGTGGAGGTGGAGGTCACGGTGGGGGAGGAGGATTCCACGGCGGCGGCGGAGGAGGATTTCATGCAGGAGGGGGAGGTGGCGGCGGCTTTCACGGAGGTGGAGGTTCCTACGCCGGAGGCCACTCTGCGTACGGCGTGTACGGCGGCGGACGCTACTACGGCGGGTATGGTGGTGGTGGCTACTACGGAGGGCGCGGCTATTACGGAGGATATTACGGAGGCCGAGGTTATTACGGCTGGGGCGGAAGATATTGGGGAGGAGGGTACGGTTACGGATGGGGATTTGGCTTTGGATGGCCATATTGGGGTTACGGATGGGGATACCCCTATTCCTACTACAGCCCGTGGTATTACGCGCCCAACCCTTATTATTCCTACCCGTATTACGGTCCTTCGGGCTATTCCCCGACCTATCCGGATCCTGACAGCGGGAATGACGATCCTCCACCACCAAATCCCAACACGCCACCCCAGCCCAACCAGAACGGGCCCGCAAAATCCTGGCGCCCGCCGGTACCGACAGGCACAGCCAACCCGACCTACGCAAACGACAATATCTCGGCCGTTGCGCCGCGTGGTGCGATGCTCTCCGTTGACAGGATGAGTGTGACGCCGAGCAGTTACCCAGCAACACGTTCGATCCCGGAAGGTTCCACCACGGAACGGGTCACTACAGCGCGGGCCAACCCGCAAGCGGAGGCGACGCTTCGACCGGAAATGCAAAAAGCGTTGCAAAGATTGCGCGAGATGCCACCATTTGCTCGGGAGCGCGAAATCGAAACCGGCCCCTACCGTCAGTTTTCTTCCGAGGAGAAGCAGATTTTAATAGATGGCGACTAAGCGATAAGGAGAGAACCCTGAGAGCTGTTCGAGTTCCCTTCGGATTATTCTCTCCTCTCTCCTCAGCTTCGTCACCTGGTGACCATCATCGTTCCCACGCGGATCCGGCGGATGGGTTAGCGCTCAGTGTTGGCAGGAAAAGGGTGAAACTCTTGGGCTCCGCTCCGCGTAAATAGCTCAGAGAAAGACGTGCCTCGTGCCCTATTCCCCGATACTTGTTCTTCATATTTGTGCCGGAACCGTTGGCTTGCTTTCCGGCACTGCCGCAATGTCCTTCCGCAAAGGTTCCCCTCGCCATATCCAGGCCGGAAAGGTGTTTGTAGCGTCGATGCTGATCATGGCTGTCGGCGCGGTGTACTTAGGAATCGTGAAGGATCAACCAAGCAACATCGGCGGCGGAATCATAACCTTCTACCTGATCGGAACCGGGTGGCTGACCGCAAGGCGCAAGGACGGAGAAGTGAGCCGTATGGACTGGGTTGCGCTGCTTATCCCTCTAACGCTCGGTACCCTCATCTGGGTGAATGGCATTGCAGTCCTTCGCACCGGGGCGACTTCCCAAAATGGCGTCCCAGTTGGAATGAGTTTTTTCATGGGTTCCATCTGTCTGCTTGCGGCCGTGGGCGACGTTCGTATGCTTCTGCGCGGCGGCGTTTTTGGAGTAAAGCGCATTGCCCGGCATCTCTGGCGAATGTGCTTTGGGCTGTTCATCGCCGCAGGATCATTTTTCATGGGACCCTCGAACCGTCCACTGCGATTACTTTCGGCAGTAAAGCTCGGGCAACACCTCCCCTCGGCGCTATTTAGCACCGGCCTCTATTTATTTCTCACCATGCTTCCACTGCTTTTGCTGATTTTCTGGCTGGTGCGAGTTCGCTTCTCAAATGCATTCAAGGGAAAACCGATGCCGCCCAGGAGCGGTGTTTACCCGCTACCCACCTAGCCTTCGCCGAGAATGCCGGCTTCGCGCAAGTGCCTTTCGTTGGCCACAATGCGATACTGCTGCGAGGCACTTTGCCCGAACAATCATCCCATCGCAGTCCCTGGCTCATTTCCCCATTTGTTGTTGTGTGTTTTGCCACGCTCCTCTATGCCCAGGGAACACCTGTTCTCCAAAATGCCGCCGGGTTGAAGCTGCTGGTCGCAGAAGAGAATACCGCCCCTACATTGCGGATAGTGTTGCCAGGTCATCCGGATTCTGACCGCGCCATTGAAGTGATTTTCCCCGAGCATGTCACCGTGCGGCAGCACGGCAGTGAAGAAGGTGAACACTTGTATTTGTTTCAGCCGGGATTGCTAGGAGAGCCGCCCGATTGGAAACGAGTAGGGCAATCGCTGCAGTACGAAAAAGATTTCGCCAGCGGCATCCACATGCTAGCGCGAGCCACCCTCGAAGATGATGGTGTTCTCTTCCACTTTGATTTCGTGAATCGATCGAGTATCGCCTATGACCTGGTCTGGGCTCCCATTGACCCGCGGCTAACCTCGATCTTCCATGATGTTCGGCTTGAGCGGACTTATGTTCACCACCGCGACGGTTTTGATCTGCTCGCTTCGGAAACTCCAGAAAGGCTTACCATGCCTTTGAGCGAATGGCTGCCCGCTCGTTACTTGGCTTCCTTCACCTGGCCTGTGCCACCCAAGCGAGTGGAGCGCCGCGCGGACGGCATCACGTACTACAACAAGTCGCGAGTAGTCGATGAGCCATTGGTCGCTACGCTCTCAACAGATCGCAAGTGGATCGTAGCCAGCTTCACAAGGACAACTGGAAACGTGTGGAGCAACCCGGAGCTCACGTGTCAGCACGTCGACCCGCAATCTTCACTTGCGCCGGGTCAGCAAGCGATCTGGGAAGTGAAGATCTTGATAGTCCAAGGCTCGCTTGACGAAATGTTGCAAAAGGTGATTTCGCAACGCGGCGCCTTAAAATAGCGAACGGGCGCGCAGAATCGAGCGACCCCTCGCACATCATTCGAACGCAGTACCCATAAGTTATCTATTGACAAAGTATTTTCCACGCGTTAGTATGGATAATGTCCCGCCCATCCAGCGCCTCAACTCCTCGCCCTCCCGCGCCTACGGCGCCTTTCCGCCCCGTCCCTGGCGAACTCGTTTACTACTTCCTTCCGCCATCACCTCGTCTGTGCGTCCCGACTCAAAAACGCGATCCATTCTTTTCAACAACTTACACACTCTTCTCAACTCGCAGTCTCGCGCATCTCTTTTCTTTTGTTACTACTGCGCACTCTTTGGCAAAAACACCGGGGGTGGCCTCAGACATCTCTAGCAAAATTCTTGCTCGAGGGAAGCCTTTCACTCAGAATTCGTATTCCTGTATAACCCCAATAGAATCAGAACGATCCACGAAAATCGCACCTAACCCAAGTAGAATGAAAACGTTCCATGACACCCCCCGGGGGGTGGGGGGCCACAGTTTCCTTACCTCCCTACCTTCCTACCTCCTTACTTCCCCTCTCTCTAACTCCTATGGAATCTATCTCTTTCACAAAAAGTGGTGGGACTCACCGCTCCACATTCGCCAGTTGTCATCGGCGGAAGCGGCGGCGGTTCGTCGCTCGCCGCGCCACCGCCGCCACCACAAGTGGTCAACACGCCGCCTGGCCCGGCCCACAGTTCAAAGTGCTACAATTTCACTGCGTCTTCCTTTCGGGGGTTCCATGCCGAAGCCGATGAAAGCCCGCCTGACCCAGCCCCTCGTTCGTGAAAATGGCACGCATCGCGTCGCGACTTGGGACGAAGCGCTCGACCGCGTTGCGGTGGCGTTCCGGAAATCCATTGCCAAGAACGATCTCCGGGACTTTGGCATGTTCAGCTGCTCCAAGACCATTAACGAAGTGAATTATGCGGCACAGAAATTTGTGCGCAGCGTGATGGGCACCAACAACATCGATAGCTGTAACCGCACTTGACATGCCCCCAGCGTCGCCGGTCTGGCGGCGGTATTCGGAGCAGGCGGCGGGACCAGTTCGTATCGCGAAATTGAAGAGACGGACGTGATCCTGCTTTGGGGATCAAACGCGCGAGAAACCCACCCGATTTTTTTCCATCATTTGTTAAAAGGGATTCGCAACGGCGCGGAACTTTATGTGATTGACCCGCGGCGCACCAGTTCCGCGCAGTGGGCCAATCTCTGGCTGGGTTTGGACGTGGGCTCGGACATTTCGCTGGCCAACGCCGTGGGGCGGGAAATCATCGCTGCGGGCCTGCACGACGAGAAGTTCATCCGCCACGCTACCAGTGGGTTTGAAGCGTACAAAGCGCACGTGGAGAAATACACGCTGGAGCGGGCGGAACGCGAGACGGGCGTGCCGGCTGAAGCCATTCGCAAAATGGCGCATGCTTACGCCAAAGCTCCGCGCGCGCAACTGTGCTGGACGCTGGGAATCACTGAACATCACAACGCGGTGGACAACGTGGTGGCGCTCATCAATCTGGCGATTCTCACCGGACACGTGGGCCGTTACGGCAGCGGCGTAAATCCCTTGCGCGGACAGAACAACGTGCAGGGTGGCGGCGATATGGGCGCAATTCCCGATCGCTTTCCGGGCTTCCAGCATGTGGAGAACGATGAAATTCGCGGCCAAGTTTGAGAAGGCGTGGGGCGCAAAAGTACCGCCGAAACGCGGCTGGCATCTGAGCGATATGTTTGAGGCCATGGAGCATGGCGAGCTCACCACGCTGTACGTACTGGGCGAAAATCCCGCGGATTCCGAGGCCGACCGTCATCAGGCGCTGAAGCGTCTGAGCGGACTGGATTTCCTTCTGGTGCAGGATCTTTTCTATACGAAAACGGCTGAACTAGCGGACGTGGTTCTTCCCGTGGCGGCTGGTGTTTTTGAAAATGAAGGTACGGTGACCTCCAGCGAACGGCGCGTGCAGCGCGTGCGTCGCACCGTTGCATCTCCCGAGGGTGTGCGCGACGACCTGGACATTATTTTTGATCTGGCGCGGCGGCTTGGACATGACTGGGGCACGCCTAATCCAGAAGCGATCTGGAACGAAGTGCGTACGTTAAGCCCGATGCACGGCGGCATGAGTTACCGGCGTCTCGAGGAGATGGGCGGCATCCAGTGGCCGTGCTATGACGAGTCGCATCCCGGCGAGATGTTTCTCCACGGCCGATTTTGGAGCGACCCGCTCATCGGCCCGCGTGCGCCGTTTAGTTGCGTTGAATTTGAGGCGCCGGTCGATAAGTTGGACGAGCAATACCCGATTCGCCTAACGACCGGACGAAAGCTCGATGACTACAACACTGGCGTACAGACCGAACGATACGCTTCGCCGCTGCGGCGTGAGGTGGCGCTGGAAGTTTCTCCGGAAGACGGGCAGCTTTATGAATTGCGCGAAGGAGAAATCGTGCGAGTGACCTCGCGGCGCGGATCTGTCGTGGCACCTGTAAATTTTGACAGCGCGTTGCGTCCGGGCTGGTGTTTTTGTCGGTACATGCTCACGAGGAAGTCGCAACGAATGATCTGACCATTGACGCCGTGGACCCCAGATCGGGAACCTCAGAGTTCAAGGCCACCGCCATCCGCATTGAAAAGCTATAAAAAGTTTAGAGGGTCCGATTGGATATTCATCTAACCAACGCACAGGCGACAGCCGAAGAACGCGCGGCCGTTGATTCTGAGCTGGGGGTGCCCGCATCAAGCTGGCAAGGCGGCCAACGGCAAACCTCGGATACACGCGCTGCTTATAACGGCGATAGCCATGGGAAGCGACATCGGCTGCTTCCCATCTTGCATGCGATACAGAACGGCATCGGCTGGATTAGCCCCGGCGCGCTCAACTATGTCGCGTTGCGATTGGATATCGCTCCTGCCGAAGTTCACGGGGTGGCGTCTTTCTATGGCATGTTTGCGCTGGAACCGCGTCCGCGGATTGTTGCTCACGTCTGCGACGATATTGCGTGCGTCACGCAAGGTTCGCAGAAACTTTGTGCTGAACTGGAAAGCGCGCTCGGTCCCGCAGGTTCTCCATGCTCCGGCGGACGCGCCATCTGGCTGCGTAGCCAATGCCTGGGCTTATGCGAGCGTGCACCCGCGGCGCTGATCAGTTCTTCCGGCGCGCAATCTCGCGAAAGAGTGCTCGCGCCTGGCGAACGCGCAGTCCGTGCAGTCCTTGGTAGAAGATGCCATTCAAGATCGCCTGCCGGCCGAGCCGGACGTGCTCAGCCTGGAGGCCAGTGTTCCGCAGGCTGGGCAAAACAATCCGGCGCCGCCGTTGCGGCTGCTGCATCGCATCGGCCAAGGCGGCGCCGACATCACTGGAAGCCTATCAAAAGCTTGGTGGATACGAAGGTCTGCGCAAAGCCTTGGAGCTGGGGCCCGGAAGGCACGCTGCGCGAACTGGCTGCTTCAAAACTGCTCGGCCGGGGCGGCGCGGCATTTCCGATTGCCAAGAAATGGGAAGCGCTTTTCCTGCAGAGAAATCTTCTGAAGCAAGATTCTGGCCGCGCGCATTTTGTGATCTGCAACGCCGATGAATCCGAGCCGGGTACCTTCAAGGATCGTATCCTCATGGAGGGCGATCCTTTTGCGGTGCATCGAGGGAATCACAATCGATGGCTTCGTTACCGGTGCGCGCCAGGGCTATATTTATTTGCGCGGCGAATATCCATTGGCGGCCGAGCGAATGCAGCACGCCATCGACTCAGCCCACGAAAACGGATTCCTCGGCGACAACATTCTCGGGAGTGGGCTGCAATTCGATATCGAAATTCGCCGCGGCGCCGGAGCGTATATCTGCGGCGAAGAAACCGCGCTTTTCAATTCCATTGAAGGCTACCGAGGCGAACCGCGCAATAAGCCACCGTTTCCCACGCAGTCCGGACTCTTCCGCCAGCCAACGGCCGTCAACAATGTGGAAACGCTGGTAAATGTTCCGGGCATCATCCGGGATGGCGGCGCCGCTTACGCGAAGCTAGGCACGGAAACTTCCGCCGGGACGCGGCTCTTCTGCCTTTGTGGACACGTTGCGAAACCCGGCGTGTATGAGCTCGCCATGGGCGCGACGCTGCGCGAACTTGTTGACCTTGCTGGAGGCGTTGCTGGCAACGGGAAGCTGCAGGCAATTCTTTTGGGCGGCGCGGCCGGAGCTTTCGTTTCCCCGAAGGAGCTGGATACGCCGCTCACTTTTGAAGGCACGCGTGCCATTGGCGCTACCTCGGGTTCCGGCGTGGTGATGCTGTTTGACGAGACGGTGGATCTGCGGCAAATTCTGCTGCGCATCGCCAGTTTCTTCCATCACGAAACTTGCGGACAGTGCGTGCCGTGCCGCGTGGGCGTGATACGCCAGGAGGAAGCTTTGCAGCGCCTGGTCAGCGGCAAACCGCTGGCCTCAGCCGAGCAGGAAATCATTTTGTTGCGGGAAATGGGCCAGGCCATGCGCGACGCTTCCATCTGCGGCCTCGGCCAGACGGCCTCAAGCGCGCTAGAATCAGCGCTGCAACGGTGGAGCATTTTTTCATGAGCGAGACGGTAATCACCAATCCCGCAAATCTCGACGCGCCGCAGCCCACGGTTCCTCTTCCACGCGGCCCGATTCCCACCGCGCCGCCGGAAAAAGCGCGCCGCTCCATCGACATTAAGATTGATGGCCAAGCCGGTTTCTGTTCCCGAAGGTTCCACGATTCTGGATGCAGCCAAGAAAATCGGCATTGAGACTCCGACGCTTTGCTTTCTGGAGAGCCTCACTCCGGTGAATGTGTGCCGCGTCTGCGTGGTGGAGTTGGAAGGCTCGCGTACGCTGGTTCCCGCGTGTTCGCGGAAAGTCGAACCGAATATGTCCATCAAGACGGATTCCGAGCGCGTCCGGCTGAGCCGCCGTATCGTGCTGGAGTTTCTGGCTTCGTCCGTGGACCTTTCGACCGCGCCCAACATGCACGAATACATGGAGCGTTACGACGCGCATCCCGAGCGCTTCGGCACCACGCGCGCCACCGTGACGCAACCCGTAAAAATTGACAACGATCTTTACGTGCGCGATTACTCGAAATGCGTGCTCTGCTACAAGTGCGTGGAAGCTTGCGGCGTGGATGCGCAAAACACTTTTGCGATAGCGGTGGCCGGCCGCGGCTTTTCCGCGCACATCGCCACGGAATTCGATGTGCCGCTGCCCGACTCCGCATGCGTTTACTGCGGCAACTGCATCGGCGTTTGTCCCACCGGCGCGCTGATGTTCAAAAGCGAATACGACATGCGCCAGGCCGGCACCTGGGACGAAAGCCGCCAGACGCAAACCGACACCATCTGCCCTTATTGCGGCGTAGGCTGCGATCTTACGGTTCACCAGCAGGACGGCCAGATCGTGCGCGTAACCTCACCGCTCGACCACAGCGTGACGCACGGCAATCTGTGCATCAAAGGCCGCTTCGGCTGGCAGTATGTGCAGATTCAGAAAGCCGGCCCGTAGCAAAAATAAATGCTTTTTCAAATCGCTCGAGCGCGGCGGTGGAACACTAGTCCGAGAGCCAGCCAAACACCGAGCGCGATCCATTCCGCGACAGAAAAATGACCGGGAAAACGGGGAGCAGCTTCATCGCTACCAGGAGCAGCGAGACGATTGCGCCGAACGCCGCGATGACCCGCAGGCGCATGTGCGTTTCGATCACAAAGAACGACGCACACGCCGCTAGCCAGCCCAATGCCGCGGCCATGGACCCCACTTCGGTGACGGGCACGAGCAACGCATCACCAATCAGCAAGCCGATGATGGTAGCCACGGAGACGCCGATGATCGCGACCGTCGGCGTCAGATACTTTGTGTGGACCGCGGCGAACCCGGCGGGAATCGTACCGCGCCGCCCAAACGCAAAAAGCAGGCGCGTGGAGGCCACGAAATTCCCGTTAAACACTTGCAGCAGGCCGACCAGGGAGATCGCCAGGATGAGTCGCACCATCCAGACCGAGTGGGTGCCCTGACCGAACGCGATAGCCGTAGCAAATCGCTGGCCGAGCAGACTCTGCCACGGGGTGATGTATGAGACCGCTGCAACCGCCAGCACATAAAATCCCGCGCCTACCAGCAGCGCCATAGCGATGGCTTTGAAAAATTCCTGCGCGCGAAATCCCGGGTGCGCTTCTTCGGCGACTTTTGGCACGGACTCAAAACCGGTCAAGAAATACGGAACGATTTGCAACGTGAGCAGAATGGACGCGAGTGGCGCATGGCTGAAAAACGGGTGCAGGTTAGAGACCGCGCCAGTTCGCGCGCTGACCAGAAGCAGCAACACGAACACCAGTAACATCGCGGAAGTGGCCCAATTCTGAAACAGGCTACTGCCGCGAATGCCGCGATAATTCAGATACGCCAGAAGAATCGTCAGCGTGATGCCGAGAACCAGCCGCGGAAGGAACACCGGATCTCCGGCAACGCGGTAAAGCTCCAAGGTGTCCAGCCGCGGGAAAATGTGCGCGGCGAGTTTGCCGACCGCCACGGCTTCCCAGGGACACACAATGAAGTACGCCAGCAGCATCATCCAGCCGGTGAAGTAGCTGACGAACGCTGGGAAAACTTGCGCGGTGTACGCGGCTTCACCGGCGGCGTCTGGCAGTCGCAGAACCCACTGGCCGTAGATATAGCCCACCGGCAATAACAGGATGCCGCCGACTGCGAAACCCAACATGGCGCCGAGTGGGCCGCCGCGCCCCAGCCAGTCGTCCATCAAGACGACCCAGCCGGTACCAATCATGGTGCCGAAACCTAGCGCGAAATAGTTCCAAAGATTAAGTTTGCGCGCCAGTTGGTTCATTTAATTTTTAATTTTCCGCACGCATGGAGATTGCGCTGCACACATTAGCAAAGATTGGAGGAAAGAATTGGAGTATTACCACGCCTACATGCCAGCGTAGTTGGGCCGCCGCCACCTTCTGGGACAACCCAGTCGATCAACTGTTCTACTTGCGTCGTCAGGTATACTTCCGTGGGCAGTTCGAGGTCCCCGCGCTGCAACTACCGGTCTGCAATAAAGTCTCCGGGATTTCAGGCGAAATGGCCCTCGATCCGTAAGATTTTGCGCCAGAGGAGCAACTCAAAATGGACATGACACGCCGGCAATTCACCGTGGGTCTTGCAGCTGCCACCTACCTGCGGCCGTCTTTGTTCGAGCCGCTTTCTCCGTTAGGGGTTCCGCGCGGCGTCTTTCCCGGCCGGGTCACTTGGGCGCACGATCCGGCGGCTGTGACCTGGGATGGCACAGGTTCATGGTGGATCGATGCCAACAATGACCAGTCTGTAATCGACCGCATGGTTTCCCGGTCCATTCGCGGTCTTACAAATCAAAAAAGCGACGCTGCGGCATGGAACTCCATTTTTCAATACTTTAATCGCACTCACGGGCGCGGCAAAGCCGGATACAGTGCCGGCGAGAAGATTGCGATTAAGGCGAACCTGAACAACACCACGGACCATGGCACGATCGAACGCCTGAACTCGTCGCCGCATTTGCTCCTTTCGCTCGTAAGACAGTTGACTGGTCCCGGACGAGTGCCGGAATCGTCGATTACCGTCTTCGATTCCAGCCGGTTCATCCCAGGCAATCTCTACGACAAGATTCACCATGAATTTCCCGAGCGTCGTGTTTGTGGATCATATCGGAGGGGATGGACGAGTAAAGGCCGAGTTTAAACCCAACGCGATTCCCTTCTCGATCGAAAGCCACAATGCTAAGGGACTCGATACCACAGTCGTTGAGGCTGCTTACTTAATTGATGCTGCCGTGTTGAGAGCGCATGTGGCCTCGGGCGTGACACTTTGCGCGAAGAATCTGTTCGGTGCTACGAGTATCAATCCCGACTGGCGCAAGAACGCGCACGATGGTTTCAATCACAACAAAGATGGTTCGGCAAGTTACGCCGCGTTCACGGATTATCTGGGTCATAAGGACCTCGGCGAGAAAACCATGCTTTTTATTATTGATGGGCTCTATGGAAACGACAACGTGGATGGTCCGCCTCATCGCAAATGGAAGATGGCGCCATTCAACGATGCTTGGCCGAACAGCATTTTTATGTCGCTTGACGGCGTGGCGATCGATTCCGTCGGCTTCGATTTTCTCACTTCGGAATGGCCCGATCTTCCGGATATCGCGAATGCCGATAACTACCTGCGCGAATCTGCCTTGGCGAATGACCCGCCTTCGAAGACTGTATATGATCCGGAACGCGACGGCATCCGATGCCGCAGCCTTGGCGTACACGAACATTGGAACAATGGAACAGACAAGAAGTACTCGCGCAATCTCGGAAAAGCGCAGGGGATCGAACTTTTCCAAGTTTGAAGTGAGAAACATACTTGAGCCGTCGCTGGCCGCTGATTGGCGAACTTGCGCAATTCAGATAGGTTATCGGTACTCAGGGAGGCAGGATGAGCCGGAGAACGGTTTTTTTAAGTTTCGTAGCGGCATTGATGCTGCCGGCAATGACGTTTTCCCAGTCATTTTTGAGTCAATATAAAGGGCTGCCTTATCACGACAGCCGCTATCAGGGCGGCGCACAGAAAATACCGGGACGAGTATTGTGTGCCTACTATGACCTGGGCGGCGAAGGGGTCGCGTATCACGATAGCGATCCACAGAATCACGGCAGCGGAGAGTTGAACCCAGCCGATGGGACTTATCTCAACGAATTCCGTATCCACGAGGGAGTGGACACTTCCTACACGAAGTTCAACCGGAAACCAGATCCGATTGACGACAACCCCTTCGACAAGGTTGTTCCTCCTGCAGACCTGCTCTATGTTGGCTGGACCGAACCCGGTGAGTGGTTCAACGTCACTGTAAATGTGACGCGCGCGGGAATATACGCGGCCGATTTCCTGTACACATCGAATCGCGGCGGAACAATATCCGTCGATGTGAATGGAAAGGACGCGACAGGGCCCCTGGAGATCGCTTCAACAAATGATTCTGCAGACCCGCTGGCTTGGCGTCAGTGGCACCACTGGAATCTAGCGTCGCAACTTTTCCAGGTGCACCTCAACAAGGGGAGAAACGTTCTCACCGTACACATATTGACGAACGGCAACATGAATCTGGCTTATTTCGACTTCAAACAGGCCCACAGGTGAAATGGAAGCTATCCGGTGTCACCTCTTCCAGTAGGTGGACGACGTGCAAAACCTGAAGTGAGCAAAGAAGATTCGGAGATTTAGCAGACTACATGCCTTCGTAGTTGGGGCCGCCGCCGCCTTCGGGAACGACCCAGTCGATGATTTGGTAGGGATCGGCAATGTCGCAGGTTTTGCAATGGACGCAATTGGCGAAGTTGATGCGCAGCTTCTGGCCGTCGCCATCTTTGGCCATTTCGTAAACGGCGGCGGGGCAGAAATATTGGCAGGGATTGCCGTATTCGGTGACGCACTTGGTGGCGCAAACATTTAAGTCGCGGACTAGGAGATGAGACGGCTGGTCGTCGTCGTGACGGGTGCCGGAGTGGTAGACGTCGGTAAGGCGATCGAACGTGAGTACGCCGTCGCCTTTGAAGCGTTCGGGCTTATTGCCCGCGGCTTCTTCGCGAACTTTTTCCGGGCTGAGTTTTTTGTAGTGCGTGTAGCCGGCGTGTGAATGCATGGGATCGATCAGGCCGCGGCCGCCGGTGATTTGCTGCAGCGCAGTGTGGAAGAAGCCGCCGAGCATTCCGTGTTGAAAGGATTGGTGAAAATTGCGGACCTGCCACAACTCTTTCTTGATGTAGCTCTGCTCGATTTTTTTGGGGAAGGCGGAGAGAGTCTTCGCGGACGTGTCGCCGGCTTTCAGCGCGTCGAAAATGGTTTCTGCGGCGAGCATACCGCTCTTCATCGCCAGGTGAATGCCCTTGAGGCGCTGGGAGTCGAGAAAGCTTCCGGAGTCGCCGATGATCAAGCCGCCGTCGAGATAATTTCGCGGCATGGCGTACCATCCGCCGTACGGCAGAGACTTCGCTCCGTAGCGGACCATCTTGCCGCCTTGCAGAATTTTTGCCACGTGAGGATGCGTTTTCCATTTCTGAAACGCTGCATGCGGATCGAATTCCGGATTGGCGTATTCGAGGGCAATGACGAGGCCGATCGACAGGCGGTTGTTGGAGAGGCCGTAAATCCAGCCGCCGCCGTACATGTCGGTGGAGACGGGCCAACCCAGCGTGTGCGCGACGTAGCCCGGGGCAACTTTGCCGGGTTGAATGTCCCACAATTCCTTGATGCCGATGCCGTAGCTCTGCGGATTTAAATTGTCGAGTTTCTTTTTTTCAACGAGTTGTTTGGTGAGCGAACCGCGCGTGCCTTCCGCGAGAACTGTGACCTTGGCGCGCAACTCGTAGCCCGGAGTGAAGTTGTCTTTGGGCTTGCCGTGCTTGTCGATGCCTTTATCTTCGGTGATGACGCCAGCGATGGCGTCGCCTATGTAAATTAATTCGCGCCCGCCGAATTGGGTGAAGAGATTGACGCCAGCGGCTTCGACGAGGCCACCAAGCCACTTGGTAATTTTGTTCAGCGAAACAACGTAATTACCCGTGTTGACGAAGGGCGGCGGAGTGATGGGCGCGCGAAAGGCCGAGCCCTTGGTGAAGAGCAGGGCGGCGGAATCGGTGACGGGAGTATCAAGTGGTGCGGTTTTGGCGAACTCCGGAACCAACTCCGCAAGTGCTTTGGGATTCATGATGGCGCCGGAGAGCTGGTGGGCACCCACTTCGCGCCCCTTTTCCAGGACGTAGATATTTTCGGCGGAAAGTTCCGGCTTGGCACCGGAGGCGTTGTGGGTTTTGATGAGATTGGCGAGATGTAGTGCGCAGGAGAGTCCCGCGGGCCCGGCGCCGACGATCAACACATCCGCTTCGAGTTGTTCGCTTGAGGTCATGGCGACTCAAACGTTTGAAAAGAGTTGGACGGAAAGTTTGGCGCATTCGGATTTCCTTCGCATCATGGAAAAACGACGGGAGTTCGTCAAGGCGAGTTCCGGTGTCCATCAGCGCATAACAACCAGGAACGCAGGAATCTCGGCAACCCATGAGCCGTTTTCCTGACGATAGAGGACTTCTTGTAGTTTCGCTGTCATGTGCGATAGCCGAAGTAACAGGTGCGCAGCTCGGCCTTACGTTTTTGCTTTCTCCAGGGCTTCGGTGAGGGCGGGCATGATTTCGAAGATGTCGGCGACTATGCCGTAGTCGGCGATTTCGAAGATGGGGGCGTTTTGGTCTTTGTTGATGGCGACGATGGTGCGCGCGCCTTTCATGCCGACGACGTGCTGGATGGCGCCGCTGATGCCCAGCGCGAAATATAGTTTGGGGGCGACGGTTTGGCCGGAGCTGCCGATTTGGCGCTCCATGGGGAGCCAGCCTTCGTCGCAGATGGGGCGAGAGGCGGCGATTTCGCCGCCGATGGCTTTGGCGAGGGCTTCGGCTTGCGGGATATTTTCCGGGGCTTTGATGCCGCGGCCGATAGCTGACGATGATGGGCGCTTGCGTCAGGTCTACGGCGGATTTTGCTTCTTTGAAAAGCTCGAGGGGCTTGGTGCGGATTTGTTCGGGCTTTAGTTCAACGGAGATTTTATTTGCCGGCGCCTTGCCGCTGGCGTGCGGTTTCAGCAGATCGGCGCGGAATGCGCCGGACTGAAACGACGCGAACCACGGACTGGCTCCCTGGAACGTAACGTCCGCAGCGGTTTTGCCCTGAAACATTTGACGCACGAAGATCAGTCTGCCGGCTTCGTTGCGGTAGCCGACGCAGTCGCCAATCATGCCTTTGCCCGAGCATGGCGGCTAGTTTGGGAGCGAAGTCACGGACTTGATAAGTGTGCGGGAACAACACGAGATCTGGCTTGGCTCTGCTCGATGACTTGCTTCAGCGCCACGCAATAGCCATCCGGCGTGTATGCCTCGAGCAGATCGTGTTCGACTAGCAGAATTTCGGCGACGTTTTTGGCCGCCAATTCATCGGCGAAAGCTGCGACATCCTTGCCGATCACCAGGCCGGTGACGGTACTGTGAGTTTCTGCGGCGATTTGCTGCGCGGCGGCCAGGGTCTCGAAGCTGGTGTTGTTCCATTTGCCTTGGCGGAGTTCGGTGATTACCAGGATTTTCATTTTTGGGTTCCTGTCTTGGGAGAGCGTTTTTTTCTTTATCTGCAACCGCGCACAGGCTGAAGCCTATGCCACTGAAAGGCCCTTCAGATTACACGGGCTTCGAATTTTAGTTTTTCTACCAATTTTGTGGCTACATCTTTGGGAGAGCCGGTCAGGAATTCGGTTTTTTTGGTTTTTGTGGGGACGTAGATCTTTTCAATTTTTTGCGTGGCCGCGGCAGCGGTGCCCAGCGATTCACGGGTGATGACCGCGATTTCTTTTTTCTTGGCGGCCATGATGCCTTTTAGCGTGGCGTAACGCACCTTGTTGATGCCGGACTGAATGGAGAGCACGGCAGGCAGCGGGCACTCGATGTGCTGGAACCAGCCGGCCTCGAGTTCGCGCTTGAGTTTCATGCGGCCATCGGCCACTTCGATCTGCATGATGATGGTGGCGTGCGGCAAATCGAGCACTCGGCGAGCAGTACGCCGGTCTGTCCGAAGCCGTGGTCGTCGCTCTGCAGACCGGTGAGGACTAGATCTACCTTTTCTTTTTTGATCGCGGCGGCTAAGCGCTTGCGGTGGCCAGCGGATCTAGTTGCGAGAATTGATCGTCGGCGATGTGGATGCCGCGGTCGGCGCCTTTGGCCAGGGCTTCTTTGATGGTTTGTTTTACGCGTTCCGGGCCCATGGAGAGGACAATGACTTCGCCGCCGTGTTTTTCTTTCAGACGGAGGGCTTCTTCGAGAGCGTAGCTGTCTGGCTCGTTCATTTCGAAGCCGATGTCGGATTCGCGGATCCAGTTTCCGGCGATGGCCAGCGGGGCGTCTTTGGCCGGGACCTGCTTGATGCAGACGATGATGTTCATGGATGGCATTCCTTGGTCGTCGTAGCTTGGGATGATTATATACGCTAACAATTGTTAGTTACTAATGCAATTTGAGGCGCAACGGAAAAGACGCCAGTGGCCAGGTCAGCGGCCCGACTAAAGCCGGGCCCTCGCACTAAAATTACTTGCCGGACCAGCGCTTGAAAATTAGTGCGGCGTTGGTGCCGCCGAAGCCGAA
Organism: uncultured Acidobacteriota bacterium; assembly: GCA_963798585.1. GTDB lineage: Bacteria > Acidobacteriota > Terriglobia > Acidiferrales > UBA7541 > Acidiferrum. Next base: position 51,349 of record CAWCTJ010000020.1, on the reverse strand, counting down.
GGAGTTCGATAGTGCGTATTCCACGTGGGCTTTGCGGGCTACGTTGGGAATGTAGTCGAGATCGCACTCGGGATCGGGTGTTTCCTGGTTGATGGTGGGCGGCAGAATTTGATCGCGCAGGGCCAGCACGATTATTCCGGCTTCCAAACCGCCCGCGCCGCCGAGGAGGTGACCGGTCATGGATTTTGTGGAGCTGATGGGAACTTGCTTGGCGCGGTCTCCAAAGACGCGCTTGAGGGCGCGCGTTTCGATGGTGTCACCCAGCGGAGTGGACGTGCCATGCGCGTTCACATAGCCAATATCTTCGGGCTGGAGATGGGCATCTTTCATCGCGGCTTTCATTACGCGATATGCGCCATCGCCATTTTCCGCAGGTTGTGTGATGTGGAAGGCGTCACCAGACATACCGTAGCCAACAATTTCGGCGAGGATGTTTGCGCCACGCTTTTGCGCGTGCTCAAGTGATTCCAAGACGAGAATTCCCGCGCCTTCACCTACGACGAAACCATCGCGCTGGGCATCGAAGGGACGGCTAGCGTGTCCGGGATCGTCATTGCGCGTGGAAAGCGCTTTCATGCTTGCGAATCCGCCTACGCCCATGGGGGTGATGGTGGCTTCGGTGCCGCCGCAGATCATCATTTCGGCGGCGCCGCGTTCGATAATTTTGAAGGAGTCGCCGATAGCGTGCGCGGACGCGGAACACGCGGTCGCGGTGGCGGAATTTGGTCCTCTGGCGCCGTAGCGAATGGAAATATGGCCGGAGGCGAGATTCACGATGGCGCTAGGAATGAAGAAGGGAGAAATCCTGCTAGGGCCGCCCTTGACGAGTTTCCAGTGTTCGCGCTCGATGATATCGAAACCGCCGATGCCGGAGGAAACGTAAACTCCGACTTCATCGAGGTCCGATTGCTCGGGAGACCAGTTCGCGGAGCGAACGGCAAAATCCGCGCCGGCCAGGGCGATCTGAATGAAGCGCCCCATTTTTTTCAGTTCTTTTTTTTCAATCCACAGAAAAGGATCGAAATTTTTCACTTCACCGGCAATTCGGCAGTCGAAGCCCTCGGTGTCGAACAGAGTAATAGGCGCAACGCCGCTCTGGCCGGCGAGAAGGTTTTTCCAGGTTTCCTCCGTGCCGATACCCAGCGCGCAGACCAGTCCAACGCCCGTGACGACTACCCGGCGAGTCAAAGTTCGGTGCTCCCCTTGTGAACCGCGGAAATTTTGGTGAACAATTTTTCTTAAATAGGGTCTGGCTAAAAGGCCGCTTACTTCCCTTTGGAGTGCTTGTCGATGTACTCGACGGCATCCTTCACTGTGGTCATTTTTTCGGCGTCTTCGTCCGGCACCTCGATGCCGAAAGCTTCTTCGAAGGCCATCACCAATTCCACCTGATCGAGCGAATCCGCTCCGAGGTCGTCGACAAACGAGGCCGTGGGAGTGACTTCGGCTTCATCCACGCCGAGTTGTTCCACAATGATCTGCTTTACGCGCTCTTCCGTGCTCGCCATTCCATTTCCTCCGCGATTTTGCGATCGCCAATCTCGAGAATCTTTGTTGGTGAAGCTAGCTTGTGCTGCCGCTACTGAAGAATCGCGGTCACTCGTTGGTGTACCACGTGTCACTCGGCTAATGCGTTCCCGAGTCGCTTAAACTTGTCTTGCAAAAGGCCCTATGCATTCTAGACAGGCCGTGTCGCAAGGTCAACTTTTGTACTCGCCACGAATACCTTGAGACTGTCAAAACGCACAGCCAGGATTGGCTGTGCCACGGAAGCGGTCAAGCTAAATATAAGCCTCCGTTTACGTCGAGGACGTGGCCGGTGATGTAGGCGGCTTCGTCGCTGGCCAGGAAGACTATCGCGGCGGTGATGTCGCTGGGGGTGCCCATGCGGCCCAGCGGGATGCGCTGTTTTAGTCCTTCTTTTACTTCGGCGCTGAGAACATCTGTCATGGGCGTTTCGATGAATCCGGGGGCTACGGCGTTTACCGTGATGTTGCGTGAGGCGATTTCTATGGCGATGGCTTTTGTTAAGCCGATCAGGCCGGCTTTGGAGGCCACATAGTTGGCTTGGCCGGCGTTACCCATTTCCGCGACCACGCTGGAGATGTTTATTATGCGACCGGATCTAGCGCGCATCATGGTGGCGAGGGCTTGCTGGATGCAATAGTGTGCGCCGGTTAAATTTGTGCGCAGGACGGCGTCCCAGTCTTCCGCTTTCATGCGCAGGGCCAAGCCGTCGCGGGTGATGGCGGCGTTGTTTACGAGAATGTCCAGGCGGCCGAATTTTTCGATTACTTGTTTGAAGCCGACTTTTACTTGGTCCTGGTCGGCAACGTCCATTTTGATGGCCAACGCCTCTCCGCCTACGGCGGTGATTTCCTGGACCAGCGCGGATAGCTTTTCTTCGTTGCGCGCGGCTACGGCTAATTTTGCGCCGGCTTTAGAGAGGGCCAGGGCCGTGTCGCGACCGATGCCTTGGGAGGCGCCGGTGACCAACGCCACTTTGTCTTTTAGACTGAACATTTTCGTTTCAACTCATTCAATTGCAGCATGCGTGCCCTCCTCAAAAAATCGAGAGAGGGCACTCCTGGAGATGCGCGCAGCATGCTGCGCCACTACAAAATCAAAGACAAGACTAAGCTGCGTCAGAGCGGGCGCCGGCGATTTTGTCCACCGTGGCGGCCAGGCTTTTCTCGTCTTCTACGTTTAGCGTGGCGACCGAACGCTCGATTTGCCGCAACAGGCCCGTTAGGACGCGGCCGGGGCCTACTTCGACAAAGGTGTTTACGCCTTCGTCGATCAGCAGGCGCACGGATTCCTCCCAGCGGACGGGCATGGTGACCTGCCGGATTAACGCGTCGCGGGCTTCGTCGCCGCTGGTTTCGGTATCGGCGTCAACGTTGGTTACGAGTGGGACGCGCAAATCCGCGAAGGAGACTTTTTTCAATTCCACCGCCAGCTTTTCTTGCGCGGGCATCATCAGCGCGGAATGAAATGGAGCGCTGACGGGCAGCATCACGGCGCGCTTGGCTCCGAGCTGCGAGGCAATTTCTACCGCGCGCTTTACCGCTCCGGCGTGACCGGAGATTACCGTTTGCTCGTGAGAATTCAAGTTGGCCGGCGCGCAGGTTTCATTTTCGGCGGCGCGTTTGCAGGCGTCCGCGACGACGGCGGGAGAAAGGCCCATGATGGCGGCCATGGCGCCAACGCCAGCGGGGACGGCGTCCTGCATGTACGTCCCGCGCTTGCGCACCAACTGAACCGCGTCGGTAAATTTCAGCGAACCCGCGGCGACCAAAGCGGAATATTCACCAAGACTGTGGCCCGCGACAAAATCGGGGGTCAGGCCGCGCTCCGCGAGGACGCGATAGATGGCGACCGAGCACGTCAAAATGGCTGGCTGGGTGTTCGCGGTTTGCTTCAAATCTTCCTCGCTGCCCGCGAAACACATTTGCGAGATAGAGAATCCCAAAGCTTTATCGGCTTCGTCAAAGACGGCGCGCGCGGACGGAAATTTCTCCGCCAACTCTTTGCCCATGCCGGGGTATTGCGAAGCTTGTCCCGGAAACACAAACGCTACTTTGCCCATAAGTTCTTCTTTCTCGCGCGCGGTCAGGACAGGTCGCCGGCGCCGGAAAGCTCCTGTTCGATTTTTTCGTTTGAGCGTGCGCGAGCCAGGCCCGCAGCCACGCGAATGGCGTTTTTGATGGCGCTGGCGTTGGAACGCCCGTGCCCAATTACACAAACCCCGCGCACACCAAGAAGTGGCGCGCCGCCGTATTCCGTGTAATCGATAGTTTTCTTCAAGCCCTTGAACGCCCCTTGCGAGAGCACCGCCCCTACCTGAGATACCAGAGAACTCTTTAAGGATTTCTTCAGCAAATCGAAGATCGATACCGCGAGACCCTCGCAAATTTTCAGCGCAATGTTGCCAATAAACCCGTCACAGACGATCACGTCAACGTCGCCGGAGAACAGGTCGCCGCCTTCGACGTTGCCGACAAAGTGCACGGGGCTTTTTTTGAGCCGCGTATAAACTTCGCGCGTCAACTCATTGCCTTTGATCTCTTCCGCGCCGACAGATAGCAACCCGACGCGCGGGCGGCGATGGCCAAACGTCGCACGATAATAGACTTCGCCCATGATGGCGAACTGCACGAGATGCTCGGGTCGCGAGTCGACGTTGGCGCCGACATCGAGCAGCACGGAAACACCGCCCTTGGCGTTCGGAAACGGTGCGGCCAGAGCCGCGCGGTCGACCGACTCGAGAGTGCCGAGCAAGAACTTGGCCACCGTCATCACCGCGCCGGTATTGCCCGCACTCACCAAGCCATCGGCCTTGGCCTCGCGCACCAGGCGCGTGGCCACGTGCACGGAGCTATCCTTCTTGCGGCGAAACGCCTGCGCGGGGTGATCCTCCATGGTAATCACTTCGCTGGCCCCGATCACTTCAATCGGCAGATTGGCCGGAGCATGCTTGGCCAGCTCCGCGCGAACCACCGACGGCTGACCGACCAGGAGGACGCGAACGCCCAGCTCGCGTGCAGCCAGCACACTGCCTTCGACCTCCGGGCGGGGCGCATTGTCACCGCCCATGGCGTCAACAGCGATGGTGATCATGGATGATTTACCGGCAGGCTATCGCAGACCCTTAGGCCGACTCTTTGACGGCTTTACCCTTGTAATGGCCGCAATGTGGGCAAGCCTGGTGGGGCTGCTTCATTTCGTGGCAATTGGGGCATTTGCCGAGCGCGGGCTTGGTCAGAAAATCGTGAGCGCGACGGGTGCTGGTTCTACGTTTCGAGTGCCTTCGTTTAGGGTTAGGCATAGCAGTACTCCTTATTCCCGCTCGAAGCGAGCGGCCTTTCGTTGGGGCTAAAATGGCCCCGAAATTATTGTTTCTTCAGCCAGTCCTGCTTAAGTCGCGCCAGTGGAGCCATGCGCGGGTCAGTCGCGTGGGTTTCACAGCGGCATTCTTCGTGGTTCAAATTCGCGCCGCAATTGGCGCACAAGCCCCGGCAGTCGCTTTGGCAGATGACTTTCATGGGCAGCGCCAAGAGCACCTGCTCCCGGAGGACATCTGCCAGGAACAATCCCTCGCCCGTAAAAAACGCGATCTCTGAATCGTCGTCCTTCAGCCGTTCTTCTTCCGGCTTGGTTTGCTTAGGAAGCGGCGTATACGAGAGATCAAAGGCCCGGGTTACTTCTTCCACCACCGGCTCGAGACAACGCGCGCAAGATAGCTCCACCTTGGTTTCCAGGTGGCCCTCGATGCGGATATCCCCGTCGAACAGTTCGGCCGTGGCGGTAACTTCCAGCGGTTCGATCTGCCTAATTTCCGACGAGTGATAATCGATACTGCCCGGCGCATAACTCTTGCGAATCGGCAGCTTGCGGACGGCCAGATCCTTAACGTCAAGGAACATGTCTTCAGCGCCTCCGGCGCGTACGCTCATGCTCTATCATTATTGAGTCGCGCGAGCCGCAAGTCAAGAAATGGACCTGAGCGTAGCGGAGAATTTGTCTATTTTGCCGTTACCCCTTCCTAGTACGCAGTGCAGCTGAGTGGTTGCGTGCGGCTCATGCACGGTCTCGCCAGCCACGTTTTACTGGCAACCGGAGTTGGACAGTTCGGTCAGGCGTTTCGCAGCCAGTTCATTGCCGCGTTTGGCCGCGGCTTGGAGCAGCACGCGGGCTTGGTCGCAGTTTTTTCCTATTCCGTCACCCGTGATGTAGCGATTGGCGAGTTGCACCTCGGCGCTGGTGTCGCCGTTTTCAACGGCATTCCACAGCGAGGCCAGGTCCTCGGAGAGATGTTTCGGTTTACCGGGTACGAATTCGCGACCCGCGGCGAGTTCAGTCTGAGGGATTTTCGATTGGCGGAGGGTCTGTGGATGCGTTTGCGTGATGGGTGAGGTGCGAGGCGGAGTGGCGGTTTTTGTGGTCGGTCGGCTGGCGGGTGGAGCCGGCGATGGCGCGCCGTTGTTGTCACCTGAAGCGGCTGGTTGCTTGGCCTGCGATTTTGCCGAATCGGTTTGCGGGACCATAGCAGGAGATGGCTCGGCGGTTCGGTGATCGCCGTCGCCACTGGCATCAGAGCGCGGCTGACCACTGATCTTTTCTCCCAGTTCGATAATCGATTCGCCCACCGTTTGCCTATACGCGATAGCCGCGAAAGCTGCGGCGGCCCCGCAAATCGCTGCGAGGGCCAGAACCATGACAACGCGTGAGGTCGACCACATGCGCTTGGGCGGCAGTTGGAGCGTCGTGCCGTCTGCTTGAACGGGTGAGCGCGCGAACGCGCTATCGTCGAGTGGTTGTCGCAGGAACTCGCGGAGCGGATCGACGCGTTCGGCTAGTTTTTCGAATTTTTTCGTCTCGGTAGGCTTTATCTCGAGATGCGTGGGCGGTAAGACGAACTTAGGCTTCTCTTCAATAGAGGTCGCAGCGCCTGTAGCAGTCGTCCCCGTTGCTATGGGGTTGCTGGAGCGCCCTTCCGGCACCAAGTTTTCGCGTGCGGCACGGATCCAATCTTCGCGAGTCACCGGACGCGAGGCTTCGCGAGACGCCATCGGGGATTCTGGGGGCACTTTCAAGGACGCACGCGCTGAGATTTCCGCCGGAATTTCTACCTGGGGTCTTAACGCCACCGGCGCTGGCGCAGGAGACGCCGGAGAAACGTTGGCCGGCAGGACCGGAGCCGAAGCAGCAGAGACCGGCAGGACTGGCTCTGGCGCAAGAGTCATCGTTGCAACGGGAGGTGTCGCGACGGGAGGCGTCGTGGACGGAGTTGGTGCGATTGGAACCGGCGCAACAGGGTCGGCGGACAGCGAATCGATTTCCGCGAGCCAGGACCGTAGGTTCTCGCGAGATTCGGCAGACATCTCCGAGAACGCCATGCCGCCGGATTTCCGACCGGCGTCCGTCCAGACCATCACGGCTTGCCCTTCGAGGCGCCGCGCAGCGTCGATGTTGACCGTAAAACGCAGACTTTGCCCAACGTTAACTGGATTGATCAGGAAGAAACGCATGCCGCCTTCGGACACGTCTTTCACCATGCCGCCGTTTTCCTTACCAAACTCGAGATACACGAGTTGCGGGGTTTTTCTTCTGCGGCTGAGACGGCGTTCGATGGTTGGTGGTGACATGCCCTGTTCGGAACTCAGCTACGAATCCTATACTTAGACCATACTAACGCCGCTGGTGGCAAAGTCTGGCGAAGAGTTTTGCATTTTTGTAGCCGGACCGGTAGGGCCACGCCGGGAAATTTCTTCGCTATGGCGTCCTCTATTATGGAATTCTTAACGTGCACCGACAATTCTTCAAAATACTCATATTATTGGATTTAGATTGATCACATCGGGGATCAGTACTATGGCGATTCGCATGCGTATCCAATCACCTCCAGCCGATGTCTAACCAATGGAGGACGGTCGAGTATGCGCCTGCGCGTAATTCTGTCGTTTGTGACGATGGCTCTCGCCTGTTTTACCTTAGCCGTGTGGTCAGCGCCTCTACCTGGCGAAACCCGCCAGGCCGTGCCTGGCAACGACGATCGGGTCTAATATGAATCGGCAATTTGAATAGTTCGACGGTAAACGCTTGATGCCGCTCCGGCTTCGAGGAGTGATAGCGTAGAGCCGAATCAATCCGCTGTAACGCCCCGAGGCCCAACGGATGCGCACCACCCTGAGACTGGTTCTACCGCTCATCGTCAGCGTGGCGGTGGTGTCTCTACTATTTGCTACCTATCAGGTGCGCACGCAGCGTCGAGTGTTGCGCAACGACTTGTCGCGCCGCGCGGAAATTCTCGGCGACAGCCTGCAGGAAAGTGTGGAGCAACTTCTTGATCGCGGCAGCGATAAGGGTTTACAGCGTCTGGTCGACCGGTTTGGACAGCGAGAGCATTTGAAGGGTGTGGCGCTATACGATCCCGCAGGTGCGGTGATTGCCATTACGCCCGCGCTCGATCCCATGTTTCGTACGCGCCCGGCAGTCGCGATCAAGGCCGCGCAGCAAGATGACGGGGTCGGCGAGTTCGTTCGCAACCAACCAATACATATCTATGCTTTGTCCGTTCATCGCGGCGGCGGGCCAGCGGGCACCCTGGCGGTATTCCACGACACCACCTATATTGACGACCAAGTAGCGCACACGCTGCGCGATTCGCTGCTCAATGCCGCAGTGCAAACGGTGCTCATCGCTGGTCTGGCATTGGTGCTGGTGCGCTGGACGCTGACAGGACCGCTGACGCGCACCGCCAATTGGCTGCGCACACTGCGCACTGGAGAAACGCAAAGCGCGCAGCCGAATCTCCCGCAGGGGCCGCTATTCGATCAGATCAACAAAGAAGTTACGCATTTGGCGCGCGATTTAAAAGATGCCAGGGCTACCGCCGAAGAGGAAGCGCGGCTGCGGGAATCAAACGTATCCATCTGGACCGCCGAACGGCTACGGGTGAGCCTCAGCAGCAAATTGCAGAACAAACCGCTTTTTGTGGTCGCCAATCGCGAGCCGTACATGCACGTTTATAGTGAGAAGGATCACTCCATAAATGTGCTGGTACCGGCTAGCGGTCTGGTTACCGCGCTCGAACCGGTGCTGCTGGCCTGCAACGGCACGTGGGTGGCGCACGGCTCGGGAAGCGCGGACCGCGACACCGTGGACGAGCACGATCATTTGCGCGTGCCGCCGGATCACCCGACGTACACGCTGCGCCGCGTATGGCTGAGCGAAGAAGAAGAAAAGGGCTACTACGAAGGCTTCGCCAACGAAGGCCTCTGGCCACTTTGCCACATCGCGCATACCCGACCGATTTTTCGGCCGCAGGATTGGCAACACTATCAGCAAGCAAACCGGCGTTTTGCTGATGCGGTGCTCGAAGAGATGCAGGGCACCGACTCGCCCATCGTGCTGGTGCAGGATTATCACTTTGCGCTACTGCCACGCATGATTAAGGAAGCGCGTCCCGACGCACGGGTGGCGATTTTCTGGCATATCCCGTGGCCAAACCCGGAAGTGTTTGGAATTTGTCCATACCAGCGCGAACTGGTCGACGGCTTGCTGGGCGCGGATTTGGTGGGCTTTCACATCCAGTCGCACTGCAACAATTTTCTAGAGACGGTGGATCGCGCAGTTGAGGCGCTTACGGAATGGGATCGCTTCGCCGTGAATCGGCAAGGGCACGTGACGCGCGTGCGACCCTATCCCATCAGCGTGGCGTTTCAGGAGCCCACGTTGTCCGTCAACGAATCGCGTAACGCGGGCGCCGAGCGCGCGGCGCTCTGTGCAGAACTCGGCATCGAAGCTTCCTTGCTCGGTGTGGGCGTGGATCGCGTTGACTACACCAAGGGAATTTTGGAGCGCTTCCGCGGCATCGAGAGGTTTCTCGAAGTAAATCCCGCCTACCAGCGCCGGTTTTCCTTCGTGCAAATTGGTGCGCCCAGCCGCACGGACATCGAACGCTACCGGCAATTCCTGGATGAAGTTACCAATGAAGCCGCCCGCATCAACGCCCGGTTTCAAGCCGGCCGCTGGAAACCGATTGTGCTGCTCAAGAAGCATCACAGTCACGACGAAATTTCGCGTTACTATCGCGCCGCTTCCGTGTGCATGGTGACTTCGCTGCACGACGGTATGAATCTGGTGGCCAAGGAATTTGTAGCCTCGCGCGACGACAACCGCGGCGTGCTCATTCTGAGCACCTTCGCCGGAGCAGCGCTAGAATTGACCGACGCCTTGCTCGTCAATCCCTATGACGTGCAGCAACTCGCCGACGCGATTCTACGCGCTTTAAATATGCCCGAGGATCAGGAGGGCGAACGCATGCTGCGTATGCGCCGTAACGTTCGCGAACACAATGTGTATCGCTGGGCCGCCAATCTGCTCTCCGACCTCACTGAGATTCGCATTGACGTGCCTGACCGCGTGGAAACTCCGTCAGCGGGGGAAGTAGCCCGTCTTGGAGCGCACGGTTAGTCCGGACGCTTTCGGGTGCACGACAATTTTTTCGGAAGCCGTCGTCGGCCGCTGCGGTGCTTGGGTAGTAGCCCAGCTCATAGGAACTGCGAAGTTCTTCACCAATCAGTCGAAAATAGTTGTGGGGATCCATGACCTCGGCATCGAACTCGGCGCCACCGGTCTCTTTCGCGATACGCCCCATTACGCTAATGCCGTACTTATTGCGCGCCGTCAATTTCCCGTCTTCCTTTTCTGTGTAGCGAATGGCGAAGATCGGCACATTCTCGCTTTGCGCGGACTCAATGGTGGTCATCATGTCGTGCGAACTCGAATTGTCTTCGCCGTCGCTGAAGACCAGTAACGCGCGGCGACCACTCTCGGCGTTGGTCATCTTTTCGGTAACTGCATAATAAATGGAGTCGTAGAACGCCGTGCCCAAGTCGCGTTCTTCCTTCGGCCCTAATTCTGGAAAATCGCGGTCCTTGTGCTCAACTTTTTTCAATCCTTCAACGAGTTGCGATGGATTGTTGGAGAAATCGCTGACAAGACGGATGTGATTGCCAAAACAGATCAGGAATGCGCGATCCTTCGGGCCCAAGACTTCCTGAAGGAATACCTCGAGGTCATGTTCATGCTGTTTGGAAAAATGGTCCTGGCTGCCGCTCACGTCCACGATTAGCCCCAAGGTCAGGGGCAAGTCAGCGCTACGCGCAAAGAAAGCTATTTTCTGAGCCACCGCATCTTCAAAAATGTCGAAATCGTCTTTCGACAAATTTTCCTGCAACGCCCCGTGAGAATCGCGCACCGAGAACGCCACACTCACCAAACTCACTTTCACCTTTAGGGGCTCTTGCGCGAAAACCGGATTGGCCAGCAGACCGACCAACATCATTAATGCTATGCGCATTCGCGCCTCCCCGCCTTCTGGTACAACGCAGGCGCCCGCCTCTTTGTTCCATTCTTTTGTAGCGTCAGACGTTTCCGTCATTCGCATCAACGCCGGAATTGGCGCGTCAGTCTGCCCATATAGCCAGTTCCATGAGGTGCTCTGAGAAATGCTAATATCGCTGTGCAGAACCCCAGCCGAGGAGAAAACGGATGAAGTGGACGCCGGGCGGCGAAAGCCAAGACATCGAAGACCGCCGCGATGAATCAGGCGGAGACGGCGGTGGCGGGTTTCAGTTCGGCGGCATGCATATAGGTATTGGCGGCGCCATTGTCTTGCTGATCCTGAGCTTCGTATTCAAACAAAATTTCTTCGCACTACTTGGTGGCGGTTCCGTTGCACCCGGTCCCGCTACGATAAGCCAGCCAAATCCCGCGCGCGACGAGGCGGAAAAACCACTCGTACAGTTCGTTTCTTTTGTGCTGGATGACACACAGAACACCTGGACCGAGATCCTTCCGGAGCAGTCGAGCAGGCCTTATCGCCACGCAAAATTGGTGCTTTTCCGCAATTACACGCAGTCTGGTTGCGGCAACGCCCAATCGGCCACCGGTCCGTTTTACTGTCCCGAAGACGAAAAGGTCTACATCGATCTGGGGTTTTTCGACGAACTAAAGCAGCGCTTCGGTGCCCCGGGAGAATTCGCGCAGGCCTACGTCGTCGCGCACGAACTCGGGCATCACGTGCAGAAAATATTAGGCATCGAACAGAAAGTCTCGCAACTGCAGCAGAGCGACCCGCGGCAGCAGAATCCGCTGTCCGTGCGGCTCGAACTTCAGGCTGATTGTTTCGCCGGTATTTGGGCGCATTCCACGCAACAGCGCGGCTTGCTGGAACAAGCGGACATAAAATCCGCACTGGGCGCTGCCGCAGCGGTCGGTGACGATCGCTTGCAAAGAATGTCCACGGGACACGTAAGCCCAGAATCTTTCACCCACGGCACGTCGGAACAGCGCATGAGTTGGTTTCGCAAAGGCTTTGACAGTGGATCCATCGCAGCATGCAACACATTCGCGGCATCACAATAGCGCTGCGCTTCTCGAATCGCTAAACGCGAAGCTCGAGTGCTTTAAGCAAAACCTAGTTCTTGGAAGCAGGTTCGTCTCTCGCGGGGTCGGGCGGCGTCACTGATCCCGCGGTTCCCGGCGCGGGCTGGCTTGAGTCCGGGCGCGCCCCATCGGTGGCCCGCTTGGCTTTTTCCGGATTGCTCCAGGAATCTTGCGACACTATGCTGGATATCGACGGCAGGGCAATCCCCGCTCCGGTCTTGTCCAGCGTTTCCATAATTTGCAAGAGCAGATTTTCCTGCTCCATCAGAAAATCTTCCATCGCCCGTTCCAGGATGTACGCAAAAATCTCCACTTCGAACGCGTAGTCCGCGAAGCGCAGCAGCCGGACTCGCGCGGTCTTGTTTTCTACTTTGGCTTGCGCGATAAGCACGCCGCGCATCTGCTCCAAAACATAGTTGATGTGTTCCGGCGACATGTCATAGCGCAAGCGCACGATCTGGCGGCACAGCATTTTGTCGCGCAGTCGGTAATTTTCAAGCACCGCGGTGGCCACTGTGCCGTTGGGAATCGAGACCAACGTGCGATCCGGGGCGCGAATTTTGGTGGAGCGCAATCCAATATCCTCGACAGTGCCGACCTGATCCCCAATTTTGCAATTGTCCCCAACTTGCAAGGCTTTGTCGCTGAGAATACTGATCCCGCCCAGTAAGTTTTCAAACGTTTTCTGTGCGCCAAGTCCGACGGCCAAGCCGCCGATCCCCAGTCCAGCGAGAGCGGCGGTTACGTTGACGCCCATACCGTTCAATACCAACAGCCCTAGCGCGACAAAAAGGCTGACATCCAAAACGCGCCGGGTTAGTGACACCAGAGAGCGCTCCGCCAGTTTTCCGCTGGCGGCGAGCCGCACGCCAATCTGCTTGGAAATCAGGCGCGTGACTCGCGTAGCCCCCCAATAGAACGCTGCAGCCAGAAGAATCCAGACAACCCTGCGGTAATACTGGCGGTACAGCAATGACGCACCGATCAGCGCCACAAACTGGAAGTGAATCAGGGTGGCCAGCAGGTACGTTGCCGGACCAATTTTGTGCGACACCTGTACCGGATCAACACCACGGAGACGCCGCAGCAATCCGCTCAACAGTTGAAACAACTGCACTACTATCCAGGCAATACCGATGGCCACGGGTATAAACAGAATTATCGCGATCCATTGCCATAACGGCATCGCCAGTGGCCGGCGGTTCACCAAAAACGTGGGCAGAGTTTTTTCGATGCGCGCGAAGTGCAACGAATCATAAGCATCCGGCACTTGGTCAAGTGTTTGGCGCGAGATAAACCAGAGATTCGTTCCGTGTTCATCCTCGAAGCGAACCAGACGGAGTGGAAATGGAGGTCCACTATTTATTAGCGCGCCGGTGACCATTTCCTGGTCAGGCGGGAGACCATCGTCCAAAGTCCCTTCTGGATTGCGGCTCAGCGCGTCCAGCGAGGCCGAGGAGAATTTCTCGTTCAAAATGGAGAGCAGTTGCGCTGCGAGATCCTGTTCTTCTTCCACGCTGGGCCGATGGCGCCCCGAAGGCGGCTGAAAATATTGCACCGCGAGCCTGTAGTTTTCGTCCTGCGCTGCGTGGATGAAACCGAACACGGTGCCGCGCGGTGTTTCGCGCCCCAAGCGGTCCGCAGGAACCACCGGTTTGACTGATGGCGCAGGCGTTGTGGGTGCGAGAGGATTGAACTGCGCGTAGCCGGTCGTCGCCGCCAGAAGCAGCGCTAGTAATCCGATCATCCGAAACAAAACGCGCATCCCGCTGCCTACCCGGTTCTTAAGTTTTCGCACGCAGACACTGCGATTGTACTCGCGATAGCGGACGCGGAACACTTTGCTCCATGCCGCGTCGTGCGTACCATTTCACTCACCTAAATGTTCCCGGTGTTGGCGAAGAAGGAATTGATCCGTCATCCCCGCGATATAGTCGCACACCACCACGTGACGCGTTTCGGTTTGCGCCAATTCTTCGTACGCGGCGGGCATGCTGCTCAGCGACCGCAGATAATAGTCGAACAGCTCCGCCAGACACTGCACCGAACGATCTCGTTCCTGCGTAATCGCAGGATGGTCGTAAATGTGCGTAAACAAAAAACGCTTCAGTTGCAAATTGCCCTGCGCCGCCGCGGCGCTGAAACCTGCGAGTCGTTGCGGAGCGCGGCGAATATCGTCTGTGGTCATTGCACCAGACTGCGCTACCCGCTCTCGGGTCGTCTCGATCAAATCCGTGGCCAGGAAATTAAGCACGCGCTTCAGCGCTTCATTGAACTTGAGCTTGTCGAACTTGAGCCTATCCAATTTGAGATGCTCAAACCTGCTGCGATCGAACGGTGCTTCCGGACCTTCGGAATATTCGGCGTCTACGTGTGCGTAGGCTTCTCCAAACAGCGGAACCTCTCTTAGCAAGCCAGTGAGATCCAGCAGGTCCGCTTCGCGCGCGTCGTCGAGATCGGCGATGTTATAGGCCATTTCATCCACGCAGATCGATCAGTTGCGCTTCGAGCGGAGGTCGCAGCCCCGGCAGATATTCGTCAAGCTCCGGAATCTTCGCCGGACAGCATAATCGCGCGAGTGCTTGACGATTCCTTCGCGAACCTCGAAGGTTAAATTCAGACCCGGAAAATCGAGGATACCGCTGCTCGAAGCTTTTCGACAATACGCAAGGCCTGCATGTTGTGATCGAAGCGTTCGCCGAACCGCGCATGCCGCGGTCGAGTGCTTCTTCGCCGGCGTGCGCGAAGGGCGGATGCCCCATGTCGTGCACCAGCGCCAGCGCTTCGGTCAGTTCCTCGTTGCAGGCCGAGTGCACGCCGGCACCGTGCGGGCGATCTGCGCGACCTCGATGGTGTGCGTGAGGCGATTGCGGAAGTGGTCGGAGATGCCGGGAGCGAAAACCTGCGTCTTGTTTTCCAGACGCCGGAAGGCGCGCGAATGGATAATGCGGTCGCGGTCGCGCGCGTATTCACTGCGATAAGGATGAGGTTTTTCCGGAAAGCGTCGACCGCGAGAATTTGCGACGCTCATCGACCATGGCGCTATTAAGACGCCAAACTGGCAGCGGTCTTTGCAGGTGGATTCAGCATCTTTACGCTGCGCAGGCGACTTCACGTTGCGGCTTACGCGCCGCAACGCTAACACTTCGTACGGAACGCGCGACATGAAGAAAGCCGAGGAAGGTTTGCCCCGCAGCCGCGCACTTGGCCGCAATAATTACGACTTCGGCGCGACGCTGTTCAGCCCGCGATCGGCTGCTTCGGAGATGGCCGGCTCGGGATAATCCTTTTTAACCTGCTGGTACAAGGTGATCGCTTCCGTCGGATTAGATTTCTGCAGCAAGCCGGCAGATCAAGCAGCACTACCGGATGCGGCACGAGCACGGTCGGCTTCGCCACCAATCCGCGCAAAATCTTAATCGCTTCGTCCACTTTTCCCGTGCGCGCGTAGATCACGGACGTCTGATACTGCGCCATGGCCGCCAGCTCCTTGTCGCCCGAGCTGCTGATTTTCTTCAGTTCTTCCAGCGCTTGATTCACCTGCTGCATGTTTTCGTAACAAAGCGCCACATAATAAGTGGCCAATCTCCCCGGAGTGGTATTGGGATACTGTGCCGCCACCGCCTGGAATTTTGGCACCGCGTCCTGCGCCCGCGCCGATTCATTTGGATACACCACTTCGTTGGGATCCGCACCGGGCTCTGGGGTACCGGCGATGCGCGCGTTATAGACCTTCATCGCGGCGTCGAACCCCACCTCAGCCTTGGCGGTCTGCCGGTCGTTGTAAAGCTTCCAAGCGCCGTACACGCATGCCAGCAACAAAACCACCACCACCAGCGCCGTCGTAAGTTGGCTGTGCGAATAGACGGCCTGCGCGCCGTGCTCGAAAGTCTCCTTGATCTTGTCTTGCTTCAATTCTTTGCGCGAAATATGCTCGGTCACAAATGCTCTCCTGATAGATAACTGTCATCGTAGCACAACAAGCGCGGCGCCCCGAAAGCGCTGGCATACCCAAGGAGTGGGCGCCGGTGGGCCTCTACCTCAGCACAATTGTGAGATACTGGCGGCGATTCCTCTCGTGCCGCCCTTTCAATGAATCGCCTCTCCGTTTGCCTGATCACTCTTAACGAAGAAAACCGTCTCGCACGTGCCCTCGCTTCCGTATCCTCGATAGCCGACGAGATTGTGGTCGTCGACTCTGGCAGCACCGACCGCACCGAGGCAATCGCTCACGAGTTCGGTGGCAAATTCGTACTTCGCCCATTTACGAACTACTCCGAACAACGAAACTTTGCCGCGGCGCAAGCCACTAACGACTGGATCTTCTGCCTCGCCCCCGACGAGGAGTTAAGCGCGGCCCTGCAAACTTCACTTTTTGCTTGGAAGCAGCGCCCTCCGCAGTTTGAGGTCTATGAGTTCTCCCGCCGCGCTTGGTATTTAGGCGCGTGGATTCGCCATTCCGGTTGGTACCCCGATTTTCAGCGCCGCCTTTACCGCCGCGACGCCGCTAAATTTACGGGCCTCGTCCACGAGGCGCTCCGCTTCGAGGGCCCCTTGGGGCGCCTCCCTGGAGACTTGCTACACTTCACCATTGAAAACTTCGCAGAGCACGAAGAAAAAGTGGAGCGCTACACCACGCTTTCCGCGCAACAAATGTTCTCCGATGGAAAGAAACATTGGCGGGGCGGACTGTGGCTTGGCACACCATGGAGTTGGTTGCAGAACTATTTTCTGCGCGGCGGATTCCTGGACGGGTATCGTGGCGCGCTGATCGCGCAAATGGCCGCTCGCGCCGTCCGCCTCAAGTATCGCAAGCTAGGAGAGCTACTCCGCACGAAAGGCCGCGCGAAATGAATATTCTCTACGCCGACCTCGACCGTGATTGGCGTGGCGGACAAAGCCAAGCACTTCTGGCTCTGCGCGGCCTGCGCGCCGCGGGCCATGGCGTCGAATTGATCGCCGCACGCGAGTCCCCACTTGCGAAACGCAGCATCGCCGAGGGCTTGACGGTAACTGAAGTCTCGCGACGTACTCTGCGTCTCAGCGCCGCGATGGCGATTCGCCGCCGGCTCAGCGGGGCGCGCTTCGACCTGCTTCACTTGAACGAACCCCACGCCCTGACCGCCGCCTGGCTTGCCGGCGCTCATAAACAGCTGCCGCTGCTTTTCTCTCGCCGCATTCTTTTCTTGCTGCAGCAAAATTGGATTTCGCAGGCCCGTTTCCGCGCTGTCACTCGCTTCTTGCCAAACAGTAAGGCCGTGGCGCACAAACTGATCGAATCCGGTATCGCTCCGGAGCGCATTTCCATCGTCAACGAAGGCGTCGAGATTCCCCCACTAGCCACGGCAGAGAAACGCGCAGAAGCGCGCCGGCAGTACAACATCGGCGAGCACGAATTTATTTTCGGCTGCGTGAGTTTTCTGGTGGAAGGGAAAGGTCAGCAACATCTCATTGAAGCGCTTGCAAAGGTACGCGAAAAACATCCGCATACACGACTGCTGCTCGCCGGAGACGGCCCGCGCCAAACGAAACTCGCATCGCTCACCAAACGGCTTGGACAAGACACCGCGGTGCAATTTCTCGGTTTCGTGCAAGATGTCGACACGGTCTACGCTGCGCTCGACGCATTCGTATTTCCGTCCGAATTTGAAGCCCTCGGCACCGCGCTGCAGGCTGCCATGGCTCGTGCCCTCCCTTGTATCTCCACCATCTGCGGCGGACTCGGCGAGGTCGTCGAGCACGATCAGACGGCGCTGGTCGCGGCACCAAATGGTCCGGCATTCGCCGCCGCCATGCTTCGCATGATCGAAGACCCACAATTGCGCGAACATTTGCGGAAAGCCGCTCGTGCGGACATACAACTCCGCCTCTCCGCCGAACGCATGGTGGAAAATACCATCAGAGTTTACGAGGAAGTTTTGCGGCAAAAATAATTACATGCCGAATGTCTTGGACGGCGGCGAATCTACGCTACAAAAAACGAGAAGCGCCGAGCGGTTTTTCTCCGCCGCGGCGCTTCAGAATGCTTTACTTTTACTTCGCGCTAGTTTTCTTACTTCCCTTTTCGACGTTCCCCTCCCTTTCCGCTCGTCTTCTTACAGATCAAGCTATCTTGGGGGATTGAACTACCCATCGCCCTTTTGGCTCGATGAACTCCAATCCAATGGCAAAGCCGTCGCCTTGCACTTGGTGGCAGTAAGCTACTCGAGCCGAGGAGCGAAATTCTCCGGTGCGCGAAGCGAACATAACTCGCTCGTCCGGTTCCCAGCGGCGCACACTCATCACCCGCGCGCCACGCGCACTCACATTTTCCGTAAAAGTCGATTCCGCGCCCGGTACGCGGCGATGGCCATCCAGCACCACGGGTATTTCCATCGGAATACGCGCATCGGCGCGTTGATAACTGGAGTCCACCTTGCGCGGCATTCGCAATGTCGTTC
The DNA here is from genome assembly GCA_963798585.1 of uncultured Acidobacteriota bacterium. Taxonomy (GTDB): domain Bacteria; phylum Acidobacteriota; class Terriglobia; order Acidiferrales; family UBA7541; genus Acidiferrum. The sequence continues at coordinate 32,954 of CAWCTJ010000020.1, read as the reverse complement.
TCACAGGCACGCCGCTATCCGCGCCAAATTCTGCACGCCGCCGCGATTCTTCTTCATGCCATAGAGCGCGCGATCCGCGGCGCCCAAAAGTTTTTCCGGTGTGTCGCCGTCTTCGGGAAACGCCGCCACGCCTGCGCTCGCCGAAAGTGCCGGTGACTCGGCTTCGGCGGCCATGCGTTCGCGAATCCGGCTCACCACCCGATTCGCGATATCCGGCCCAGCTTCCGGAAGCACCAGTGCAAATTCGTCTCCGCCGTAACGCGCTGCGGTATCGATGGCGCGCGAATGGCTGCGCAAAATTTTCCCCAGCCGCACCAGCGCCCGGCTTCCCGTTAAGTGTCCGTAACGATCGTTGATGGCTTTCAGTCCGTCCATGTCCAACAGCACGATGCTGAAAGGCCGCTGCGTCCGGCGCGAACGATCCAGCTCCGCCTCGAGAACGCTAATCAGCCGACGATAGTTGGAAAGACCGGTCAGGGAATCGCTCACCGCCATGCTGCGCACTTGGTCAAACAGCCGCGCCTGATCCAGCAACGCGCCTGAAAGCATCACGACGTACCCCGCCGTCTTACTCAGCTCCGCAAGAAAAAATGGTCCATCGAACATCCGTGTGGAAAACGCCGCAGAGACGTGGCAGATCACGTTTAATGAAGCCACCGCCAACAGGGTGTAGTCGTAGAGCGTCGCGGGACTCTTGCTCGCTGCGATGCGTTTGTAGAAACTCAACGCCGCGACGAAGAACAGCGCGCCGGGTAGCAAATCCCATGGGCGCGAAATAATGTTTTGCGCGTGCGCTACGGGCGCCGAAGGCGCCGCCAGAAACGCCGCACTCGTCAAGTACGCGGCTACCGCAACCACCAGCAAAGTACCAGCCGTCTCTTTGCTCGGCTGCCGCGCCGTCGGCATATAGCGTTCAACGCCAATCGCCGCCAGCAGCAGCACCGCCAGCAGCGTCCGGCTGACCATCCAACCCAGCGGAATGTGTGACATCGCCGCAGGCCCCGAAGCCAACAGATTGTCCAGTCCGAAATACGCCACAGCTTCAATAATTCCAGAGAGCACAAAGCCGAATGCCAGGATCAGCGCGGTTCGATCGTGCGTCCCGCGAAAGCGCACCAGAGCATTCGCCGCGTAGCAAAAGCTCAGCAGTGTCCCTCCGACTTCTAAATAGAGATACGTTTCCGGAGAACCCGAAACTCCCGATTGCCGAAGGTAAAAAATCGCTCCAAAGAAGAGCAGTACGATCGCCGCTGCGGAAGCGATGAGAATCCTGGACCGCAGCGCGTTCGAATGAGACGAGAGCGAGGACGCATTCGTGGTTGTGGGTTCCGCGCCTTCGGCCGCACCCGCAGCGCCAGAAACCGACGCACCTGGCACTACGGCCGCAGTGACACGATCGTGCACAGGGCTGGCGAAAGCCCCGTCACCGTGAAACCCGGCCATCTTGCCCCAACCTCCCACGAAAACCCCCAAATGCCAAAGATAAACGGACAACTCCCAAGGATTGCAACTTGGTGCCCTTTTCTGCTTCGATTTATTGGCTTGCAAGCTATTGAATTTTAGATGGTTACGGTAGAACCAAAAAAGAGAGGAACTTGGCGATGCGCATGCGAGACAGCGAAAATGGCCTCGAAATCAGCTGGTTAGGGAATTATCATATTTGTTTCGTTATAGTTACCCGACCGAACGAGCAGTATCACGCCACTCGGCCACCACTGTCTCACCCTGAGACAGTCTCACTTTGTGGAACAGCGCTATTCCCGCGCGCTCAGGCTAGAGTTTGGGCTTTGGCGGCGGAAGTTCGCGCGCTACAACGGTATCCCTGAAGCCGCTGGCGTTGTGCGACCCATCACAAAAAGGCTTGTTGGCCGATTGCCCGCAACGGCATAGCCCAATCGCTGTCCGCCCCGCCAACCCAAAGACGTTCCCCTGCGGGTCGACAATCTCAAAATCGCCTTCGACGCGGATGGATCCGTTATTGCCAACCGTAATTTTTGTCCCAGCCATGTCCGTCCTTTAGTTGTAACGCGTGAACCATACCTATCGAGATCAATACTTCGGCACGGACGGATCCACCTGATCCGACCACGCCAGAATACCACCCGTGAGGTTCAATATCTTCTTAAAGCCCGCCTTGCGCAGAAAATCCACGGCCTCCGCCGACCGCTTCCCGCTCCGGCAATGCGCCACAATCTCCCGCGACGAATCCAGTTCGTGCACCCGCCGCGGCAGCTCGCCGAGCGGAATCAGGTGGCCATGGATATTGCAAATCTGATACTCGTGCGGCTCGCGCACATCCAGGATGAACAAGTCATCCCCATGATCCAGCCGCGCTTTCAGCTCTTTCGGTGAAATCTCAGGCACGTGTAAGTTAACCTCCGGGGCTTCTTCGCCGCGCACTCCGCAAAATTCGTAGTAATCGATCAGCTTGGTGATGGTGCGATGCTCGCCGCACATCGGGCAATTCGGATTCTTCCGCAACTTTAGCTCGCGGAATTTCATGCCCAGCGCGTCAAACAGCAGCAGCCGCCCGGACAAACTGTCGCCCGCCTTCAGCAGCAGCTTGATCGTCTCCATCGCCTGGATCGAGCCGACAATCCCCGGCAGCACGCCCAAAACCCCGCCCTCCGCGCACGAAGGCACCAACCCTGGCGGAGGCGGCTCCGGATACAAGCACCGGTAGCACGGCCCATCCGGCATACCAAACACCGTAGCCTGCCCCTCAAACCGGAAAATCGAGCCGTACACGTTCGGCTTGCCCAGCAAAATACAAGCGTCGTTCACCAGATACCGCGTGGGGAAATTATCCGTGCCATCCACGATCACGTCGTAATCTTTGAAGAGTTCCAGCGCGTTCTCGCTGGTCAATTTCGTTTCGTACGCCACAATCTCAATCGCCGGATTCAGATTCGATAACCGCTCCCGCGCCGCCTCAGACTTGAATTTCCCCACGTCCGACGTGCCAAACGTCACCTGCCGCTGCAGGTTCGTAAAATCCACAACGTCAAAATCCACCAGCCCCAATTTCCCAACGCCCGCCGCCGCTAGATACAGCCCAAGCGGCGCACCCAACCCGCCCGTGCCAATTAGCAGCACCTTGGCGTTCTTCAGCTTCAACTGCCCTTCCATACCCACTTCCGGCATGATCAAATGCCGGCTGTACCGCAAAATTTCATCATTGCTAAGCGACGTGGCCGGCTGAGTCACTGCCCCCGTCGCCGCTGGAATCTCTGTTTTCGTGGCCATAATCAACTTCTCCCGCCCGCAATCGAAGGCACAATGCTCACCGTATCCCCGTCCTTCGTAACCGTCTGCTCTTTCGCCAAATACCGAATATCTTCGTCATTCAAATAAACATTCACAAAGCTTCGCAACTGCCCCTGCTCCGTAAACAGATGCTTCTTGAGCTCCGCAAACTCCGTCGTCAACTGCGCCAACGCTCCACCCACCGAGCCAGCCTGAACTTCCGTCGACTCCCGCTTCCCCGCATACGCCCGCAGCGGCGTCGGAATAATCACTTTTACCGCCATGTTCCAGCTCCCCCCGAAACTCTCCCATCAGATGCCGTGCCACACGCTGCTGATTCAATACTGCCAAGAACCGCAGGACCCCGAAATGCAGTGTCCCTCTTCGCCGCAACGCTTAAGCTGTCAAGCCGAAGCAATCCTGCCTTCGTTCTTCCCGGCATTACCGTGCGATCCGCCCCGAACCTCAATGCCCTCCGAAGAAAATTCCTCCCTGTCATCATTCAACCGCCAGGATGTCATGTCCTCGGGCTTCCCATTCGCCACACTCACAATAATGTAGCTGTACCACGGCCAGGCATGGTCGCGATCGTATTGACTCGGCCGCGCCGGATGATCCGGATGCGAATGATACCAGCCCACCACTTCTAATTCCTGTTCCCCCGCCGCCTTCTCCGCCGCGCGCACGTCTTCTGAGGTCACCGAAAATCGATTCCGCGGCGAATCGTCGCGCCGATTCACCAGTGGATACAACCCCAAAATCTCCCGCACAATCTTCCGTCCCTCGATCAATTCTTCGCGACCCAACAAAGCCCCGCAACACTCATGCGGATACGTTTCCGCGCCGTGCGCACGAATTTTCTCCGCCAACTCCGCAGTAATCGTGACCGGCGCCGCAATCTCCATAAAAAATTCTCCCGTCAAATCTTTCGTAGAGGCGCAGCTTTATCCCGAGAAACGAGGGAATGTCCCGAACTAACGCTAATCCTCTTCCCAAAATCTCTCATTCAAATACTTCGCCGCAGAATCCGCAAACACGGTAACGATCACCGCGTGCTCATTTTCCGGAATACGCGCCGCCACCCGCAAACTCCCCACCAACGCCGCCCCCGCGCTAGGACTAAGCAACAGTCCCTCTTCCCGCGCCGCCCGCTTCACCATTTTGTAAGCATCCTCGGTGCTAATCCCCAGATTTTCATCCGCCAGCCCCTCGTCGTAGATCGCTGGACGCATAGCCGTAGCCATATCCTTCCAACCTTCCAATCCGTGAAACGGCCCGTCCGGCTGCAAGCTAATGCATCGAATCGCGGAGTTCAACTCTTTCAATCGGCGCGTCGTCCCCATAAACGTCCCGCTGGTCCCCAAACCCGCCACAAAATGCGTAACCTGCCCGCTGGTCTGTTCCCAAATCTCGTTCGCAGTCGTCCGATAATGCGCCTGCCAATTCGCATCATTGCTGTACTGATCCGGATAAAAATATTTCTCCGCATTGCCCGCAACAATCTCATGCACCCGCCGGATCGCCCCATCCGTACTCTCGTCCCCCGGCGTAAACACCAACTCCGCGCCATAAGCCCGTAGCATCTTCTTCCGCTCCGGCGAAGCGCTATCCGGCAAGCACAATTTCACGGGATACCCCAACGCCGCCCCAATCATCGCGTAAGCAATCCCGGTATTCCCGCTCGTCGCATCAATGATCGTCTTGCCCGCTCGCAAAGTCCCACTGGTCAGCCCCGCCTCGATCATGCTGAGCGCCGGCCGGTCCTTCACCGATCCGCCCGGATTAAACCACTCCGCCTTCGCGCAAATCTCGACCCTGGCAAACTCTCGCCCCACGCGTTCCATGCGCAGCAGCGGCGTATTCCCAATCCGCGCCAGCACAGACTCGCCGACGCTCTCCCCCGTTCCCGCCTTCAGTTGTGCCGAACTCAGCATTCGTCCCACGCCACGCGCCTAAACCGGCCAGTCCTTTATACGGCGTCCGCCACGGCGAACACCAATCACGCCCACGCGCAATCTACGTTGCTCTCCATTGGATGCCTCAGCATGATTCCCAGGGTATACGGCTGAGTTTAGCCCACTTACAGAATCACCCCAAACTGAATAGAGAATTAGCTAGGAGGCGCGTCGATAGGCGTCGTCAAAAGAAGGATTACTTCTTACCCGAAATACGAGTGGCCATCGCGTGGGATCTTAAACGCGCGTCAGGCGAAGCACCAGGGTGTCCCAACGTCAGTGCGAAGATTTCGCATACTTAACCGAACACCCATACGGACGCGTAGCCGCCGTCTGAACCGGCTTCCCGGCCATCGCCTGTTCCAGCGCCAGGCTCACGTAGTTCGTCGCCGTCGAAACATCCTGCAGGTCGGTAGTCGGCTTGTCATCAATCGCCCCGCTGTAAATCACAACGCCTTGCGGATTGACGACCACCATCTGCGGCGACGTCTTCGCGTCGTACAGATGCCCAATCTCGCCGGAGGGATCGAGTAGTGCGGCAGTAGGCGCTGCCTGCATCTTTGCCAGGTACTCGTTCTCTTCGCTAGCCGTCGCATACCCCTGTTTGCCAGGAGCGGAAGACAAAATCGTGAACCACACCACCCCCTGGCTGGTCCACTGCTTCTGCAGCCGCTGCATGTTGCCGCTGTTGTAGTGCTTGCCAACGTACGGGCATCCATTGTTGTGCCATTCCAGTACCACATACTTCCCGCGATAGTCCGCCAGCCGCACCGTTTTGCCGCTGCTCGTTGTAGCCGTGAACTCTGGCGCCGCCTCTCCTACTTTCGCCGCCCAGATCAACGGCGCAACGGCACACAGCACCACCGCGACGAGCATTGTGGATAGAGTTGAGTGTTTCATTTTGAGTGTCCCTCCTTTAAGCCTTCAAACCCCGAAGGCCTTAAGCGCCGAACGCCTTAAACGCCGATGGCCATAAGCCCCGAGCGCCATAAAATGATGCCAGGTGGAAATCATCGCCGACGCCGTTTCTCGTCGCGACAGGCTTGCCGAGCGGCACATCAATCCAATACGCCTGTTCGGCGGAAAGCACCAGCAAACCCTTCAACCGCTCTAGCGGTTTGAGCAGTTGATCCGACTTCCGCAGCGTCAGGCGAAAGCCTCCACTCTTAGACACAAAGTTCTGCGGCGCGGCATCATCAATCTGCGATTCGGCCAATGGAAAGAAAATCGCCTGAGTGATTTGCTGACCGACGTTCGCGGTGAGCACGAACGCACCGTTCGTCTCGACCGCGCTCAATCTCCAGTTCCGTGGGACGCTGCGCGGCAGCGACTTGCGCGCAGCGCTAAATAAATCTTTGGTGTGGTCGTCCGTTGTGGGTAGTTCTGACTTGACAGGGAGCGTCAACGAAACTTGCGCCTTGCCCGAGATGCACACTTCGCGGCATACCAGCACCTTGACCTCTGCGCCAAGTTGCGCCGGCCGCTGCGCCTCTAAGCCAGCCTCCGCGTGCACCGGCACGAGTAACGTCACGGCGTCCTCGTAACCAAAATCCACGATACTGGCCGTCCCCAGGCGCCGCGGCGTGGGCCACTCCAACTCTCCTGCAGCCAGCCCCTTTGGCAACTGCCACGTCACGCGGGGCGGCTCACCCGAATCGCCCGGATTAACCCAATAAATGTGCCAGCCCTTCTCGAGTTGAAAACGCAATCCCAGATGAATCGTACGGCCCGCCGAGATCCATTGGTTTTCGGCAATCAGTTCCAGCGTGCCGTGCGGGATTGCTGCGGGCGCTGCATGCACCTCCGCCACACACAATCCAAGCAAGCTAAGAAAAATCCCTAAGATACCGCGCCCGCCAGCCCGGTAGGATCCCGCGCCTCGCTTGCACCATCGCAATTTCCCCGTAATGCACATAATGACGCCCATCATGTTGCACAGCCGGCGCGCAAACCGTCCAGCGCGTTCTTCATGTCTGACGGGACCGGTGAGTCATTGGTTTCCTTTTAAAAACCGTCCTTCGACGATGTCCCCCCTGCTTTACAGAAACCTTCGCATTCATTACTCTAATCGCCTATGTGGAACGTCGAAGATCGTTTCTCTTCCAAAGCCATCGAAAGTCTCGCGGCCCTCGGCTTCGCCGTCGGCAGCACCCGCGGTGTCGCACGCGTTGAAAAATACGGCTGCGGTGCGGAATTTCGCCAGGGCACCGATGGCACCTATCAGATGACCGTTCTTCCCACTATCATGCTAAAAGGTCAGTTCACACGCCTGTGGGACGCCGGCTACCAAAAATTTCTGCTTACCGACGAAGGCGTAAAACTCCCCGCGCTCGCCGCGCACCTCGAAGGCCTGCGCAAATTCAACGAAGAGTTGCGCACCGCCCTCGGCGTCCCAACTTTTTACAACGAAGCTCTCGGCTCCGTTAGCCAGGTCAGCGTTTACGACCGCGTCAAGGGCCGCACCGGCGACGTCCCCGACAAAACCGTCGGCGCCCACAGTCCCGGCGGCCACCATTAGTCGTCAGCCTTCGCCGCCACGCCGGTTTTAGCGGCCGGGCTTTAGTCCCGGCGCCTTTTGTAGCGGCCACTTTCTGAGCAAGGTGCTTTTCGACGGCAACATCAAACATCAATCCATCCCATACAACTTCCGCCGCGAAAGGACCTTCTCATGGGTAGAGTCATCGCCTTGATGGACGACCTCTTCTTCCAAATGAAACTAGCTGAAACCGCCAAGCATCTGGGCATCGAGGTGAAAGTCGCCACCAATGCCGACGCCCTGCGAACCTTGCTCGATCCCTTGCCGAAACTCGCGGTCATCGATCTAAATGCACGCTAGCAATCCGATCCTTGCCGTCCAGCAATTGCGCCAATCTCATCCAAACCTTCGCATCGTCGCATTTCTCTCCCACGTCCAACGCGACCTCGCCGCGCAAGCCCAAGCCGCTGGTTGCACTGAAGTCCTGCCTCGATCCGCCTTCACGCAAAATCTCGCCGCCATCCTCGAAAGCGCCAAAGACACTAGATGCCGGCCGAAATCAGCCCCGCGTGTTTCGCAACAGCTTCTTCGCGGCCACATCTCCGGGCCAAGATGGCGCAGATTTTTTTTGTGATCTCCGTTTGCCTCGTCCTACTCGCGCCGCCAACTAACGCGCAAGAATCCAGTTCCATTTCCTCCCGTAGGTTCCATTCCATCGCCGGTCCCGCTGGCGCACTTAGCCGGGCACTCTCCGCCGCTTGCTCGCAATCCCAAATCGATTTCGCCAATTTCTTAACCGCCCGCAACAAACAATCGTTCGCTCGCATGACCCCTGCCGCCCGCATCTCCCTGATGAAGCGCTTCGTACTTCTCAGCCAGCCGGGCAAACCCACCACCACGCTGAATCCTTCGGGGCGCCCAACAGTGCTCTGTGAAACTCCCGATGGCGCAGCAGAAATCCAATCGGCGGCGCCGATTTGCAAGACAATCTCGCTTTTCTTCCCGTCGATCTCCGCGACGCTACCGACGTCGCCGGCAGCGACGTGATCCGCGTAAACATGGGCCTCGTGCGCGAGGACAACCAATGGCGCATTCTCTCCATTGGCCTCGTCCTCCTCGATCTGCCTTCGCTCGAATTGGAGTGGAACTCCGCGGAAGTGAGCGCCAACGAAAGCGCCGCGCTCGAATCCCTCAAAGTCGTCGCCCAAGCCATAGAAGCTTATCGCCGCACGTACACCCGTTTGCCTGATTCCTCGCCAGGCTGGGCCCGCTTCCCGAGCCGCCCAAAACGCCCAGCGGAAAAACCCCCGTTGTCAAAGGCGCTGATAAACCCTCTGCAGAATTCGCCGACCTGCTGGACGCGGATCTTGCCGCGGGGAAAAAAGGTGGCTACGCCTTCCGCTATGTAATTCTCGGTGCCAGCAACCTCGGCGCCGCCGCCCAATATGAACTCGCTGCCTCTCCCTCTCCCTACGGGGAAACTGGCCGCCGTTCCTTCTTTCGCGAAGCCAGCGGCACGATTTACGCCGCCGATCACAAAGGCGCAGTTGGCAACGCCGCGGACCCCAAAATAGAATGATGAGTCTTGCTCACTTTAGTTACCAGTAAGCAAGCCCCTCATTGGTACTCTTGTTCCGCGCTCAGCTTTCTCCCACAATGGAGTGGGCCATTCCTTTCTTCCCGCGCCGCTTTTGCGAGAAAGCTAATGTTAGCGCGCGCCCACAAGGTCTCCGGAGGCTTACGGAGACTTGCATGCCGGACCAACCGGCGGACCGTCGCGGAGCGCCTCGGTACACCGTAGCCATGGACGCCGAAGCCACCGACCTGCTCACGCAGTCGACCTTGCGGCTGCGTTGTTCTGACATTAGCCTGAGCGGTTGCTACCTCGACACTCTCAATCCCCTCGAACCCAACACGCCGCTGTGGATCCGTCTCGTGCATGGCCAGCGCGTCTTTGAATCGCACTCCAAGGTCGCTTACGCGGTTCCCAGGCTCGGCATGGGCGTGGTCTTCGCGCAACCACTTCCCGCGGAGCAATTGGCGGTTCTCACCGATTGGCTGGCACAGGCGGGAGGATCCAGCGGTTGCAGTCCTTCGCTCCTCGCCACCCGTGCCTAACGTTAGCCAATTTCTGTTCACTCTCACCGCAATTCGCGTTTGTAACCTATCCGTGTTGACGCTACTATCATCTAAATTCCTAATGCGCACCCTTCCTTCACTCCTTCGCGCGACTTTGCTGCTTCTGCTGGTCGCCTGCTTGCTCCCACTGGCGGCCGATCCGCGCCCGCAGAGTGATTCCATCTTTGGCCCTCTGCCCGTTTTCGAATTTCATAGTGGCTTCTGGCTCAATCTCCATCACATGCTTTACCAGCAGGCCAAAGCCCTCCGCGATCCTTCCGAGCATCCCACGCCCGGCAAATATGCGCACTCGCCTCTCGACCTCGCTTCCGATCCTCATCCCGCGCTAACGCCATCCGAGGAGCGCATCTGGCAAGACGCTGTGAACTTCTACGCTTCCAACTACGCGGATCACGATCTGCTCTTCAGCAACGATCTGGTAATTCTCAAGAATCAGCTGGGCGATTTTGAAGATTGCGACGAACTCTCCGGTACAAAAAGAAAACCTGCGACGCTGGCCTCCCTCCCAACATCACTCACGTTCTAGAATCCGCGGGTGCCATCTATCGCACCCACTACTGGTCCGCCCACGACCGCGCCAATCGCCAATGGATCGCCCTCATCGCGCCGCTCATTCGCCAGCAGGGCGTTGGCATCGCGGAGCGCTTGGCCGCCGCTTACCAGACCAAATGGCCCAAGCCCAAAATCCGCGTCGACGTTTCCGCCTACGCCAATCGGGCCGGCGCCTACACCACACTGGATCCGCTGCGCGTCACCATCTCCAGCCTCGACCCGCGCAACCAGGATACCGCCGCCCTTGAGGTTCTCTTCCACGAAGCCTCCCACGGCATCGCCGAACCCGTCGAGTTAGCGATCGCCCGCGAATGCCGCCAGCGCGACAAAGCCATCCCCCGCGACCTCTGGCACGCCCTGGTCTCCTACACCACCGGCGAACTCATCCACACCGCCATGACCGCCGACAACTCTCCAACTCCCGCCGACGACGCCGTCCCAGGAGGCGGCGCTACTCCCTACGCCGTCCGCGAAAACCTCTACGCCCGCGGCTGGGACGACTACCTCACCCTTCTCACTCGCTTCTGGCAACCCTACCTCGACGGCCACGCCTCCTTCGACGACGCCATCGCCCGCATGGTCTCTTCCCTCTAAAGTTTTCTCTGCACCCACTTCGTCGCATTTCGCGCTCTAAGGCAAAGGAGAATCCACATGCCGACAAAAAAATCCCCTTCAAAAAGAAAATCGCGCACTCACAAATACGGCCCCGCCGCCGCAAAGAGTGTAGAGCGCGCCATGCACCGCGAAAAGCGCGGCACCCTGAAATCCGGCAAGGGTGGTAAAGGCGGCACCGTCACGTCCCGCAAACAAGCCATTGCCATCGGACTCTCGGAAGCCCGCAAAAAAGGCGCAAAAGTCCCGCAAAGGAAATCCTAGCTTTCCAGGGATCTTGCTTCGTGTAACGGCTTATTCCGGCAAGGCGCGCTTCAGCAATTGTTGTGTCGCGCGCGAAGCTTCACACGTGAAAAGTTGCCAACGGCAAAACTCCAACCCACCTCACCCACGTCCAGCGCCTCAATAATTTCAAATGCTATACTGCGTCTCTGCACCAATTGAAATCCAAATCGTCCGGAGCCTCGCAGCACATGAATCAGCGTTTGCACTACGAACTGCTCGGCCTTGCGTACTGGGCGGAATGCGCCAATCCCTTTCGCAACACCGTCACCGCACGCCATCTCCCGCTAGGCCTGCGCATGCAAGGCTACAAACGTGACGCTCTGGGCCGCAACTTATACCGCCGCGGCATTCATGAGCCCGGCCTCACCAAGCTCCTCATCGACACTTTCGCCAATGCCCCAGGCAAAAACTTCCTGGACGTCGGCGCCAACGCCGGCTATTTCTCCTGCATCTTCGGCAAACTCGCCGGCCCCACAGGAAAAGTCATCGCTATCGAGCCCGAGCCGCAGAACCGTCAGCTAATCGAGCGCAACCTCCGCAACAATGGCCTCAAAAATGTCACTCTGCTTCCTTACGCCGTCGGCTCGCAAGACGGCACCGCCAAAATGGGCATCTACAAGCCCGCCAACCGCGGCCGCCATTCCCTCGTCGATCTCGAGCCCTGCAAAAAATTCATCGACGTCCCAGTCCGTCGCCTCGACGACCTGGTCCGCGATGCGGGTGTAACCGAGTGGGCCCTAATGAAGCTCGATGTCGAAGGTTTCGAACCCTTCGTCTTCGCAGGTGCCACCGAAACCCTGTCCCGCACCAAAGCCCTGGCCATGGAATACGCTCCGTCCTACTGGAGAAAAGCCGGCATCGAGCCCGCCGGAGTCTTCCAAAAACTCTCCGTCTACTTTTCCAAAATCTATCGCTTTGAAGGTCCAGGTGTGGATTTGCTCCCCATCACGGCCGAAGAGTGTTCGCGCAGCGAAGTAACTCTGGATCTGGTACTCCGCCCTTAAAGGCCGTCGGTACTAAACGTGGCAATTCCTCTCTAGACGCACCACTTTATCCGCGGCACGAGAGATGCTGCCCCAACTACCCAGACGTTCCTCCGCGTCGTAACCTTAGCGGCTCAATCACTCTTTAGTTGTTCGTGCTTCAGGAAGCTCCGCCGACGCCCTATCTGTTCGGCGGGTTCGCCGGTTTCGTATTTGGGCGCTGCGCTGGTTTCGCATTTTGACCCGCGGCTGGCTTGGTGTTTTGACCCGCAGCTGGCTTCGTGTTTGGGCTCGCCCCCGGCTTAGCGCCAGGAGATGGTCTAGCTCCAGAGTTACCAGAGTTACCGCCGTTTGACGGACGCGTCGAAGGTTGTGTGCTCGGACGCGTCGACGGCTGTGTCTCTGGCGCAGGTTTCGCTCCTGGCGTCGTCCCATTCGATGGCCGAGAGGGCTGCGTGCTCGGGCGCGTTGACGGCTGCGTTCCCGGTTTGGCTCCAGGCGTAGTCCCATTCGACGGCCGCGTTGGCTGCGTGCTTGGCCGCGTCGACGGCTGCGTTCCCGGTTTGGCTCCAGGCGTAGTCCCATTCGACGGTCGCGTTGGCTGCGTGCTCGGACGCGTCGACGGCTGCGTCCCCGGTTTGGCTCCAGGTGTAGTCCCATTCGACGGCCGCGTTGGCTGCGTGCCCGGACGCGTCGACGGCTGCGTCCCCGGTTTGGCTCCAGGCGTAGTCCCATTCGACGGCCGTGCCGGCTGTGTGCTCGGACGCGTCGATGGCTGCGTCCCCGGCGTCGGCCGAGCTCCAGGACCCTTCCCATTGTTTATGTTGTTTCCGCCGTTACTCGGGCGCGTTTGTGGGTTACCTGGTGCCGGCCGAGTGTTTGCGTTCCCGCCCTTGTTCCCCTGATACGTCGTCTGACCCTTCCAATTATTATTCGGGTTCCTCGCGTTGTTATTCGGCGCTGGACGATAGTTCACGCCTTTATTGGCATTGGGACCGCTTCCCATGCTTCTTGCATAAGTACTATTCGGATTGCGGTTATACGGCACCGGCCTCGGCTTGTAGCCCGGATTTAGGTTGTTATTGTTGTTGAACCGGTTGTAGTAATTATTGTTGTTGATGTAGATGTTGGTCTGGCTGTAGTAGACCGGCCGGTTGTAATGGTATCCCGGACCCCAGCCGGGGTAATACACCGGGCGATACGGTGGCGGGAAATACGGCCGCGGACCGTAATATACGCCGCCATATCCCCATGCCGGATAGTAGTAGTTGTTGCTGCTGATCGCCGCGCCGACCGCAATGCCCGCCCCAAACGAGAGCAGTCCGATCAGCGCCGCGGTTCCTCCGCTTACGCCTGAAGATTGCTGTTGCACCACCACCGGGGCGCTACTGGCTACGGGCGCTGCAGGAGCTGGCCCGCTGGTTGTTGTCGTGGTGGTGGTTGATCCGTCGGGAGCGGTCGTTGTAGTCGTCGTGCTAAAAACTTGGTCAGGATTGTACTGCGGCACGTAAACAACCTGGGGGTTGGTCGGCTTCAACTCGACGATGTCCTTACCCTGATCCTGCTTAACGTCCACCGTCATCTGCGGAGAGCTCTTCAGCGCCCCGGTGTCCACCGCTTGCGCGCGCAGTCTTTGCACGGATTCCAACACCGCTTTGGGATCGCCCTGATAAGCCGCGCCTAGTTGCTTCGTCCAATCAAACTGTTGGCACATCAAATCCAGCACCGTGGGATAGTGCAGCAGCGCCTGCATCACCGGCGTAAAGCCCGCTTTCGCGGACGCCACATCCAATGCTGCGTCCTTCAAGCCTTGATTCTGGTCCAGCGCCAGCCAATTTCCGCCGTCCATCACTTGCTGCGGATCCACGGAAGCTTGCAGCAAGATCGCCAGAACTGGGTCGGGATAGAGCGCTACCGGCGCGAGCAGTTCATCCAGACCATCCGCCGTCAGATTCACGGCCGGCAGCTGCGTCTGTGCTTGCGCCTGATCGGCGTCCGTGGTTTGCGCGTTTGCGTCGGCGGGGGCCTGTTGCTGCTGCGCCGAAGGATCCTGCGTCGCGGCAGATGCCGCCGCCGGCTGGGCAACGGGAGTGGAGGTCGCGCCGCTGGAGCCGCAGCCCAGCGATTCCGACGTCGCAATGAACAGCAAAAACGACATCAACAATGACATGTAACTCTTGATTTCTTTCATGGTCCCTCACTGAAGGATTGCGAGCGGTGGAACCGGGCGTGTTCCATTCTCGTTCGATTTTTTCTGTTCGGCGAAAGCGAATCACTCGCTTCCCCTAGCTAGCGACCGCACTCCACGCACGCGATCTCTGCCGGCAGTCCACGCCGCCGAGTATCATAACTCACTTCTGAAGTTTGGTCGCCGCACTGCGGACGCCGCACCGAAAACTAGAGCGCTGGCTTCCAGCCGTCGCCTGGATCGTATGCGGTTATCGCCGCAGCGAGGTCCGCCGTCTTTTCACCGAGATCCTTCTGATAGACAACGCCGTCTGGCCCGACGATGAACGTCATTATTCCCGAATTCCGATATTCCGCGGGATACGCCAGCATCGCGAATCCACCAGTCATCTTTCCGTTCACGATGTAGTCTTTCGCCCCGCCTTTGGCTGTGGCGCCCTGCTTAGTCAGGATTTTGTACAAGTAGCCATCAAAAGGTTGCGGCTTATCTCCCGCGTTTGCGTAGCCGGCGGCCTTGGCAAAGTCGCGCACATCCTCAAACGGACTCGGCGTCTTGCCATCCGCCACCGGCCAGTACAATCCGTTTTGCGTTCCTTGATCGCTGACAAATTTCTGCGCGTATTGCTTCTGCGTGCTGAAATATTTTGCTTGTGCATCGGCGAACGCCCCGCCCGCTGCAATAGCCGTCAATTCGTCCTTGCCAATCCGCCGCGCAAGAATCTCATCCTCTCCCGCCGGGGTATCGAACGCCCATGTTCCGGCTGCGTTCTTCGCCAGTGGAATTGGGAATGGATAATTGTCCGGGCCCACGTAAAGGATCTCTCCGCCCACCTTAATTTCCCGCCAGCGATGCATCGTGTTATATGCGGCAACAAAGTCCTGGAAATGGTCCTTGTCCCTCACCGCATCGCCCGAAAACAGCGCCGTCTTGCCCTCCGGACCAAAAATTGCCAGCAACGCAGCTTGATCGCCAGACTTAGCGGCTTCCAGGAATGCAGCTCCAGCTTCCTCCGGCGTGGCAAAGACTTTCTGCGCAGGAGTTTCCGTCGCCGGTTTTTGCGGCGCAGTGTTACAAGAACTAATCACGCTCCCGACCAATACCAAAACCGCCGTGCACAGCACCCTTCCACCACGCCCAAGTTCGCTTGTCTTGTCGCTCATCACGCGCAGCATACTTTCCTCCCAACCCGCAATCTCGCTCGTTCCGCGAATCTATCTACGTCCGCCAAACCCGCCGCGACCAAACCCGCCGCCCCCGCCCCCGAACCGGCCTCCACCAAATCCGCTCGAACCCATGCTTCCCCAGCCGCGGCCACTCTCTGCGCGCGATGACCAGCCACCAGAACCGCCGGATTTTCCGCTCATCCCACTAAATGCGTTCGAACTTCCGCTGCTCCCGCTGTGGTTCCCCCACGACGAGTTGCCGGAATGATCCGCGCCATAGTTCTGCGCACTCTGCTTGTTAAAGTTGTTCACGTTCACCGTGTTGCCGCTGTTTTTGTTGTAGCTGTTGTGGCCGGCATTGTTGTACGCATTGCTGTGGTTGTAATTTGCGTTGTTATACGAACCATTGTTGTAGTGATTGTAGTTGTTGTTATACCCGTACCCGCCGTGGTATCCGCCGTTGTAATACCCGCCATGCCACGCCGCATTTCCGTAGTACGCGCCGCCGTGATAAATCACCGCCGTTCCGTGCCAGCCGCACGCCCAACTGCTGTAACCCCAGCCGCAGCAGCCTCCCGACATCAGCGCGCCCACCGCGATCCCCGCGCCAAATCCAATCACTGCGGCAGCGGCAACGTCCCACCCGCTATAGCTCGGCACCACATACGGCGTCCCATAAACTATCGTCGGATTATATTGCGGCACGTACACGATTTGCGGATTCGTAGGTTGAATCACGATCACCTGCGGCGACTGTTGAACCACCGTCTGCTGCGGTGTGGTTTTCAGATTACCCGCCGCCTTCGCCTGCGCGCGCAGCGTCTGGATCGCGGTCATCACGTCGGCTTGTTGATCGTGGTACGCCTCGCCCAGCGAGGAAGTCCACGTCAGGTTCTTCGACAAGTTGTCCAGCACCGAAGGAAATTCCGTCAACGCCTTTACGCTCGGATCCCAGGATTGCGTATCGACCGCCTGCATCAACGCGCTTCCCGTCAAACTCGTGTTCTGGGACAGCCAGTAAGCCGCAATCGCCACTTGATCCGGGAATGTCGCTGCCGTCAAAATCTGCGCCACCAGCGAATCGGGATACAGCGCGATCGGTGCCACCAACGCCTGCAGTTGCGCCGGCGTCTGCTGCACCGCTTCGGTGGGAGGTCCACCCGCAGCCTCCGGAAGTTGGTGCCGCGGTCTGGTATCCGTACAGCATCTGCGAGGAAGCGGAGATAAGAACAAAACTAAGGACTACCGATAGACACTGCTTGGCGTTCTGAAAGATCATATGGTCACTCCAAAGCAATACTGTTCACGAACCGTTCTTCATGGAGCAGCAGAAGCTCTCTACCGCAGTCGCCCCCCAGCTTCATGCGCTGCTAACTATCACTCTTCCGCTACCCTTTTCAAGCCCAAACTCGCCGCCAAATCTGCTCGGAACAATTGCTCGAGAAATCGAAAAGGGAGCCGCCCGATCGTGAACGCTCCCCTCCTCCTTCGGCTCATCGGTCCCGATCACTGGAATCTCGGCCGTCGCCGCAACTTTTATCTGACGCGAATCCTGCTACTTCACGCCCATGAGGGCCTTCAGCTTGTCGTACGCTTGACGATATTCGTAGTCGGCTCGAAACATGTCTGCTTCCATTTTTGCCTGTGCTGATTCGACTTCCGGATTGTCTGAATGATAGCTCGCGTCGACCACTTGAGCGGCGGACACCATCCGGCGCGTCAATTGATAGAGCTGGCGCGAGCGATCCAGTTCAAAATAGGTGCTCTTGACCCCCGCCGCCACTTTAGCCTTGGTCAATTGCACTCCCAGGTCTGCCATTTCCGCTTGCGCTTTAACTTCTTTCACTCCGTGCTCGCGCTTGAAGCCATCGAAGACGGTCCACGTAGCGATCACGCCGATGTAGCCGAAATCTTTGGGCAGCAAACGTTCGCTGATCGCGTTTTGATTTGCGTAACCACCGGTGATCGCTACCGTGGGAACGTACTGCAATTTTGTCAGTGTTAAGCCCGCGTGGGCCTTCACCGCTGTTTGCTCGGCTTCGACTACTTCGGGATTCCCCGCGGTGGCTGTCTCGGTCGCTTCTGTCAGCGAAGTGTCCTCCACCAGTGGCTCGGGCGGGACCAACTCCAGGGTTGTTCCGTCCGGCAGGCCCAGCATTTGATTCAAGGACTCGGTCAACTCCTTCACTTTGCCGGCTGAGACCAGCACTGCCTTTTCGGCGCCGATCGTATCCGTCTCCTGTTCCGTCGAAACCCTTGGCGCCGCCGTGCTCGCCGTCATCCATTTGGCTTGGACCTTTCTGGCGTCCGCTTGGGCGCTGGTCAGTTCCCGTTGCGCCACCAGCAAATCGAAGAAGTTTTTCTCCACCTTCATCGCCACTTCCGCCACCGGAATACCGGCCTTTACTTTCGCGATATTCTCGTCCGCTCGCGCCATTTTCACGAGTTGATAGACTGAAAAAAGTGGCGTCACCGGTTGCACTGCGGCAAGGTTGAAATCCGTCTGATTCTTGGAAAAAATGTTCACGGGTATCGTCACACCCAGGCGCTCAAGCGAAACTACCTGGCCCGTTGGCTGGTTGATGTGCAGGTTCGCAAATTGCGTGCTGAGATTCGGGAAGTACAGTGCCTGTTGGCCCAGCCGATGCTCCTTCGCCACTTCCACGCTTAACTGGCCGAGCCGCACCAGTGGATTGCTCGCCGAAGCCGCTTGTGCCTTGGCTTCCTCCAACGTGAGCTTGCGCGCACCGGCCGAGCCTGGCGTTGCCAGCGTGGCCGCCGGCACCGAATCTTTGATAGCGGGATTTCCCAACTCCGCGGAGCCCGTCTTCTTGCTCAGTTCGAATTTATATTTTGCCGGTAACGCTGTTCCAACTGGTACGGGGAATTGGATCCCGTTGGCCGTCTTATCGCTAGCATCCTGAGCTGAAGCGGTAACGCCAACGCAGAACATGCACATCAACAGAACTGCCCCCCGGAACCATACGTAATTGCGATGAATCATGTCTGTCCTCCTCAGAAATAGTCTCTCGCTGGAAATTGCGTAGCGGCGTTCCGTTGCTTAATGAAGGGCACCGACTCATTCAGTTACCGGTTGGGACAATCCTCGACAGCTTCGACACCAGTCCCGGCGATGCCCTCGATGATCTTATTCGCGGATATTGCTGGAAGGTACTTTAGAGAGGAACCGTCAAAAGTGACGGTCTGACCGTCTTATCCGGAAGCCGTTAGACCGAAACGAAAGTCGGCGTGTGGCGTAAGCCAGGGCGTGGAAAGCTGCTAGGTGGCCTGCGCAGCAGGCGAAGACTTTTGCGGGACAGAAATAAGCCCGTGTTGAAATGCGTATTTCACCAGGTCGGCGTTGGTCTTGAGTTCCAGAACTTCCATCACGGCATACTTGTGCCCCGCCACAGTCCGCGTCGTAATGTTCAATTCCTGGGCCACTTCTTTAAGGGAGAGCCCTCGCGCCAAAAGCCGAATGACTTCGCGCTGCCGTGCACTCGGTTCCGGCCTTCTTTCGCGAAACTTAGGCTCGCGCATTTCGATTTGCGATAACCCTCCTCGGATGCTCGGAGTTACGTACGAGACCCCTTTCAGTACCTGCTCAATTGCAGTGGTCAGCTCCGATGCTGCGGCATCCTTCAATAGAAATGCCGAACCTCCTGCTCGAAACGCTTCTCCCACCAGATACGGGTCGTCATACATGGTCATGAAAATCAGCTTTACAGCGGGGAATCGGCGTTTGATGGTTTGGCCAGCCTCAAGTCCGCTCAGCAGCGGCATGTAGATGTCCAATACTATGATTTCAGGTCGCAACCTCTCCGCGGCTTCTAGAAGCGAACGACCGTCGTACACCAGCCCTACCACCTCGCAACGAGGCTCGACGATGTTCTTCAGCGCATCCGTCAACATTCTATGGTCATCTGCTATTAGTAGCCTCGGACGCTTCATGAGCCACCCTCCTCCGCTGGATCCTCTGACCTAGACACGTTTGCGAACTCCGACTTCGTCAGAGCACGGCAACCCAGCGATGCTCAAAATGCGATCCTGGGGTGAAGGATGCTGGGGTCAAGGATGCTGGGCCCACTTGTTCGGCGGCGTCTTTTCCAAGGTGACGCAACTCCGTTTCTCGCAAGGTTGACTCCGTAAAACCACAATCCATGCAGACCCGAAGCTTGGGGAATGCCAAGACCTTCGGCTTCTTCAAATCCTGAAGTCCGGAAAAATGGATGACCATCTCTGAGACAAATTCTCGCTGATTCGTCGATGCGCACGCCGGACACAATCTAACCGCTACGCTCTTCCCACCCGATTGTGCTGCCATATATATCCCTCCGAGTTTTCCGCAGCCTTCAGGCCACAGATGCTCCCTATCTAATAAGGCGCGAAACGAGGGACAAACGCGCAACCACGCACATAAAAAATTCAAACAATGCTAAATTAGCGCCCGAAGCACTGCCAACCGGCAGGGTATGTTTATTCCCATTCCCGGTGTAATGTATTGAATCTACGGAGGCTTGCGTGGCAGCGCCATCGGTCAACGACGTCACCCTATTGCTCAAGGCCTGGACCACTGGTGACGAGCAGGCCCTCGAAAAACTCACCCCTCTGGTGTATCAGCAGTTGCATCTCGTGGCGCAGCGCTGCATGGGCGGCGAACGTCCCGGCCACCTGCTGCAAACCACCGCGCTCGTCAATGAGGTCTACTTAAAGCTGGTCGACTGCGGAAAAATGAATTGGCAGGATCGCGCGCATTTTTTCGCCATGTCCGCGCAGCTGATGCGGCGCATTTTGATCGATTTCTACCGCTCCCGCGGGTATCAGAAAAGAGGCGCTGGCGCGGTTCCTATCTCCCTGGATGAAGCTCCTTCGGTGGGCTACGAACCCGATGCCAATCTGGTCGCCCTTGATGATGCCTTACGTGCCTTGGCCGCGTTCGACGAGCGAAAAAGTAAGGTTGTAGAACTCCGATTCTTTGGCGGTTTGAGCATCGAAGAAACCGCCGAGGTCTTGAAAGTCTCTCCCGAGACCGTGGTGCGTGACTGGAAATTGTCCAAAATTTGGCTCCTGCGCGAGCTGAATGAGGGGAATGGGCTTGGAGCCTGAACTCTGGCGTCGCATCGAGGATCTGTTTCACCAAGCCTTGGAGTTGGACGAGGCTCGCCGCGCCGAATTTCTCGCTCGCTCCTGCGGCGATGACCACGTTCTTCGCCGCGAAGTGGAATCCTTGCTGGCTCATGAAAAACCAGCCGAACAGTTTATCGAATCCCCTGCCATCGAAGTGCTCGGCGGCATCGTGGCCCGCGACCCGCGCGTGTCAGACAGCGACTCGAAACGAATCGGCCGCAGAGTTTCCCATTACCGCATCCTCGAACAGATCGGCAGCGGCGGCATGGGCGTGGTCTATAAGGCCCAGGACGACGTTCTTCATCGATTTGTCGCTCTTAAGTTTCTCCCCGACACCGTTGCTCGAGACCCGCAGGTTTTGGAACGCTTCCGCCGCGAAGCTCGCGCCGCCTCGGCTCTCAACCATCCCAACATCTGCACCGTTTATGAGATCGCGCAGCACGACGGCCACTGGTTCATCGTCATGGAGTTTCTCGATGGCGTGAGCTTGAAACAGCGCATCTCCGAAAAGCCGGTCGAGCTCGCTACGCTGCTGAGCCTGGCCATCCAGATTGCCGACGGCCTGGACGCCGCGCATACCCGGGGCATTATCCACCGGGACATTAAACCCGCAAACATTTTCGTCACTAAGCGCGGCGACGCCAAAATTTTGGACTTCGGGCTGGCGAAAATTGCACGTACAGCGGACTCCCTAAGCCAAATCGACCCGGATCGCACGCTGACGGCCTTGGTCGAAGAGTCGTATGCCACTGTCGCCGGTACCACCTTCGGCACCATCGCATACATGTCGCCAGAGCAAGTGCGTGCCAAGGAACTCGATGGCCGCACGGACTTGTTCTCTTTCGGCGCAGTGCTCTATGAGATGGCCACCGGGGTGTTGCCTTTTCGCGGCGAAACTTCCGGGGTCGTCTTCAGCGCCATTCTGGAGCATCCTCCGATTCCCCCCGGTCGCATCAACCCCCAGATACCGCCGCACCTTGAAGCCATCATCAACAAAGCCTTGGAGAAAGACCGCGAACGTCGCTACCAAACCGCCCCAGAGATGCGCACCGACCTCGAACGCTTGAAGCGCGAGGCCGAGAGCGGGGACTTCACGACAGCCAGCCCGGCTGCGGTGCCGAAACCCCAATCTCGCGCAATCGCGCCAAGAAACCTCTGGAAGTTTGCCGTCCCCGTTCTAGTTCTTGCCTTGATCGTCGCAGGTCGCCACCTCTACCCGTCGCGCGTTCATGCCCATCCCCTGACCGAGAAAGACACCATCGTGGTCGGCGATTTTGCGAACAGCACCGGCGATGCCGTGTTCGACGACACGCTGAAGACCGCGCTCGATGTTTCCCTGCAGCAATCACCTTTTTTGAATCTGCTTTCCGATAGCAAGGTAACCGCCACCTTGCAACAGATGACCCGCCCGCCGGACACCAAGCTCACCCCTGACGTGAGCCGCGAGCTCTGCCAGCGTGCGGGCAGTAAGGTTTACCTTGCCGGAGCTATCGGCAGTCTGGGCAGTGAATACGTGCTGGGGTTGAAGGCCATAAATTGCCAAAACGGAGACACGCTCGCGCAGGAGCAAGTGACCGCGGCCTCAAAGGAGAAAGTGCTGGACGCACTGGGTGGCGCCGCGTCCAAGCTGCGCGGCGAACTTGGTGAATCGCTGGCCACCGTGCAGAAGTTTGACGTCCCAATGGCCGAGGCCACCACGCCTTCTCTCGAAGCACTGAAGGCCTTCAGCATGGCCCACGCCCTGCGCAACAAAGGCTTGGACCCCGAGTCTGTGCCCTTTTACCAGCACGCCATCGAGCTGGATCCAAATTTTGCCACCGCCTATGCCGAACTCGCTTCCGCCTACTCCCATCGGCTGGATCTCACCAACGCGCGGGAGGTCATCACCACGGCTTTCGCATTGCGCGATCGTGTGAGTGAGCGCGAGCGGTTTTACATTTCTGCCCGCTACTACGATCTGGTAACCCAGCAACCGGAAAAGTCCGTGGTGGTTTACCAACAGTGGACGCAGACGTACCCGCGTGATGACAGCGCCTACCTTGAACTCGCTATGCTATACGACCGTACCGGCCAGCCTGAAGAATCTTTAGAAGCAGATCTGCGGGGATTGCAGGTCCAGCCGTCGGTGGCTTTTCTCCACTCGAACGCCGGGATCAATTATCTGGTGCTGAACCGCCTCGACGACGCCAAAGGCATGGTCCTCCAAGGATTGGCTCTATCTCCCAAGAACGCATCGATGCTGGGTTGGCTCCTATTCGTGTACCTGTTGCAAGGTGATCGCGCTGCGGCGGACGGCACGCTGGCCGCGCTGCGCTCCGCGCCTGATCAAACCGACTATTACTACGTGCGGACGGTAATGGCAGGCAACCAGGGAAGGGCTCGCGAAGCTGACGGGTTCTCTCAACATATCGTCGAATCCTCGCAGCGTCTCGGTTTCAAAGATACCGCCGCCAGCTATGCGTCGTCCCGCTTAGAACAGGACGGCATCTTCGGCGTTTGCGGCGCGATCCAGCAAAATGCCCGAAAACTGCTGCAGATCTCCCGCGTTAGCTATGCCTTGATCCCCACGGCTCTAGGCTTAGCTTTCTGCGGCGATACCGCACAAGCCGAATCGCTGATCCATGAACTAGATCAAGGCGCCCCCCCCACCGCGACACTGCTGCACTCTGTAGAGTTGCCCAGGCTTCGCGCTGCCATAGAACTTCGCCGCGGCCATGCTGCGAAAGCCGTCGAGCTCTTGCGCAGCGCCGTGCCTTACGAACGGATGACTTTGAGTGTCCCCTACATCCGCGGGATGGCCTATCTCCAGCTGAAAGATGGCGCCGCAGCCACCACCGAATTCAAGCGCATTGTAGACTCTCCAGGAATTTTTCCGTTCACCCCCGAGCACTGCGCGGCGCTGCTGGGCCTCGCCCGCGCCTACGCGCTGCAGAAAGACGCGGTCCACGCGCGCGCCACCTATCAAGACTTTCTCACGCTCTGGAAGGACGCCGACCCAGACATTCCCCTCCTGAAACAAGCGAAAGCGGAGTACGCGAACTTGCACTAGTCAAATTTACCCGTCGCCTCTAACTATTTCGCGGTTGTCGAACCAGATGGTAGCTTCTCTCGTTTCTGCAAGGAAGGGGAAGACTGCGGGACGCCGCTGCCCTTCCCCTGTCACAGCCCCCCGGTACTTTTGACAGTAGACATGGTCCCCTGCCTTCGCCTACCTTCCCGGTGACCACAAGCTACGGCATAGCCGAAGTTTGAAATCACGGAGCATATATGAACCTCAACTTTGGGTCCGCGCGGAATTCTACGTTAGTGTCGACTTTTGTGCTGATTGTGGCGGCAGTGACTTTTGGAGCGGCGACGTGGTCACGTGCCACTAAGGAAGCTCCACTGCACACGTCGGGTACGGTTTTGGCATCAACCGTTCCATTGCTGGCACCTCCAGTCGAAAGCAATCCCGAGCGTAACGCTTACTTTGGCCAGACGCACATACACACGAGTTGGTCGCCGGACGCTTACATATTCGGTAACACGGTCACCGGACCTGCGGAGGCGTACAAATACGCCATGGGTGAGCCGATCAAGCACCCGGCTGGATATGAGATACAGATCAAGACACCTCTCGACTTTGAGGGCGTGACTGATCATGCGGAATACGTCGGCGTCATGCGCTTGGCGAACGATCCCAACTCGGCGATTAGCAAGCTACCAATTGCTCAGAAACTACAGGTCAAGAGTCAGGCCGATGCCACGAAAATATTCCAGTGGCTCGCGGCGAGCTTAGGCAAGAACGAACCTATCAATGAATTACTGAGCCCCGAGATTAAGAACACCGTCTGGAAAGAGAATATCGCGATTGCTGACGAATATAACAAACCGGGTAAATTCACTGCGTTCGTCGCATATGAATGGACTTCGATGCCGGACAATCGGAACATGCATCGTAATGTATTTTTTCGCGATTCGACGCATGTGCCGGTAGCCCCGTATTCCTCAATCGATTCAGTACACCCCGAGGACCTGTGGGCTTGGATGGATGCCCAGCGCAAAGTTGGCAACGAGTTACTTGCATCTCACACAACGCCAACCTGAGTGATGGTCTTATGTTCCCCACAGACGTGGACAGCAAGGGTAAACCCATAGACGAAGCGTGGGCTGCGGAGCGTCTAAACAACGAGGTGCTCACAGAAATTAAGCAAGTGAAAGGCACCTCAGAAACTACCCCTGAACTTTCCCCGACTGATGAGTTCGCCGGTTTTGAGCTCATGAATTATCTAATCGGACTCGACAACAGCAAGTCCAATCCGCACGGCAGCTACGTTCGGGAGGCCTATAGGAACGGATTGGCGTTGCAGGACAAACGGGGTTTCAACCCCTACAAATTCGGTATGGTCGGTGCAGGCGATTCTCACAACACGGGTGCGTCATACAGCCAGTCCAATTATTTCGGCGACCACGCGCTCATCGATCCCACACCGGAGGCTCGCCTGTCAGGCAAGGTGGTCGCTGGAATGACTGTCATCCAGACGGGAACCTCTGGAGTGGGAGGCGTATGGGCGGAACAGAATACCCGCGAGTCCATCTTTGACGCCATGAGGCGCAAAGAAACATTTGGGACGTCAGGTGTTCGGATTAAGGTGAGGCTATTCGGCGGCTGGGATTATCCGAGCGATGTTTTGGAAAAGAAGGACTGGGTGAAAATCGGCTATGCGCAAGGCGTGCCGATGGGCGGCGATCTTCCCGCGAAAAAGAGTAACCAACCGACCTTCATTGTGTGGGCTGTGAAGGACCCCGTTGATGGTAATCTCGATCGCATTCAGATCGTAAAGGGCTGGTCGAAGAACGGCGAGAGTTTTGAAAAAATTTACGACGTTGTCTGGTCAGGGGACCGGAAGCCGGATCCGAAAACTGGCAAACTTCCGGAAGTAGGGAATACCGTTGACGTCCCGAACGCCAGCTATACCAACACGATTGGCGCAACAGAACTAAAAAAAGTATGGAAAGATCCGGACTTCGATCCCAAGCTGAATGCATTTTACTATGCCCGCGTGATTCAAATTCCAACTCCACGATGGAGCACCTACGACGCCAAGAAATTGGGAGTACCTCCACCTTCAACTGTGCCCGCCACAATTCAAGAACGAGCATGGACTTCACCAATCTGGTACACGCCGGGTCACTGATACTCAGCCCGAGGGCTGCGTATTCATTTTATGGCCACACTTCGCAAGGTGTTTCGTGAACCTCTCGTTCATTTTCTGCTTATCGGGCTCGCGCTGTTCGGGCTTTATTCTTGGATGGAGCGAGGCCGCGCGAGCAACGGAAACTATCAGATCGTTTTGACTCTGGATGACTTGAAGCAGTTGGACATGTCGTTTGTGTCGCAGTGGCACAGGCAGCCGACGCCGGAGGAGTTTCGCGGCCTGGTAGAAGGCTTTATTCGGCAAGAAGTGTTGTATCGCGAAGGACTGGCGATGGGGCTCGATAAGGACGACACCATCGTGAAACGGCGCATGGCCCAGAAAATGGAGTTCCTGTCGGAAGATGTGGCGTCGGCGCACGAACCGAGCACCGCGGAGTTGAAGGCCTGGTACGCCAATAATTCCCAAAAGTTTGCACTGGCGGACCGCGCTACATTTCGTCATTTATTTTTTGGATTTGATCGCCGCGGGCAAAACGCGCAAGCAGATGCACTCGCGGCCCTGAATAAAATCGCGAGTAAACCGGAAGATACTCCGCTAGGCAAGGAGTTGGCCGACCCCTTTATGTTTCAGGATTATTATGGCGACCGCGCGCCGGATCAACTCGCCAAGGAGTTTGGACCAACGTTCGCCATCGGCCTGTATAAATTGAAGCCAAAAATGTGGCAGGGTCCCATCGAATCAGGATACGGATGGCACCTGGTGTGGATCGAATCCATTACGCCGGGGCGAATTCCCGCATTTGAGGAAGTTGAATCAGACGTGAAGACCGCGTGGCTGGCGGACCAGAAGGCCATCGAATGGCAAAAAGCGTACGCGAAGATGCGTGCGAAATATGAGGTGTCGGCGCCGCAGCCGCCACCGGAAGCAGCCCAGTCCAAGAACGGCTCGGCGTTAGCGCCATGAAAACGTTGCGGCGAGCTTTCTGGCATTGTCGCGCAGTGTTGATGATGCTCGCCGGCGCGGTATTCGTCACGTCCTGCTCGGCCCACGAGACTCGCCCTGCGTATCTGGAGATTAAGGAAACATCTCCGAGCCACTACGACGTTGTGTGGCGCACTCCCGTAAACGCAGGCATGCGTCTGCCAATCGTGCTGCAGCTACCACCGGAAGCAAAAAACGTCACGGCCCCAACTTCGCAAGAGCTCACCGACTCATTGCTCGAACGGCGTTCCATTGTAATTGCGGGAGGCTTGGGCGGAAAGCGCGTCGACTTTGTCGGACTTCAGGGCACTATCACCGAGGTTTTGGTGCGCGTGCAACTGCTGGACGGTCGAAGTTGGTCGACCATCGTGCGGCCATCGCAGGCGTGGATCGGCATTACGCCCAACCAAGGCCGGCTGGGTGTTGTCGGAACGTACGTAGTGCATGGCATTCGGCACATTTTATTTGGACCGGACCATCTTCTCTTCGTGCTGGGGTTACTGCTCATCGTGAAAGATCGGTGGATGCTGCTAAAGACGATCACCGCATTCACGGTGGCGCACAGCATCACATTGGCGATCGCGACGCTCGGTTACGCAAATGCTCCAACGCTGCCGCTCAATGCCGGGATCGCTCTGAGCATTTTGTTTTTGGGACCGGAGATTGTAAAGGTGTGGCGCGGCGAATCGAGCTTCACGATCCGTCATCCCTGGGTGGTGGCGTTTGCGTTTGGATTGCTGCACGGATTTGGATTTGCGAGTGCGTTAAGCAGTGCGGGATTGCCGACGAATGAACTGCCTTGGGCTCTCCTGAGCTTCAACGTGGGCGTGGAAATTGGGCAAGTGGGTTTTGTTCTTTTAATTTTGCTGCTGGAGCGCGCATTTCGTGTATTGGAAATTCGTTGGCCCCGAATGGTCGAGGCCCTGCCCGGTTATACCGTAGGCTCGTTAGGAGCATTTTGGACCATCCAGCGTGTCGCAATGTTGATCGGCGTGGTCCGGTGAATCCGGCGCTTCGCCAACTGTATCTGCGGGGGCTAGCTGTGACGGTTTTGGCGGCCCCGTTTGCGCAAATCGCAGAAGCCCACACCCGGAAGGGTGAAGCGAGCGGATTTCTGTCTGGAGTGCGTCATCCGATCTCCGGTCTCGATCACGTATTGGCGATGATCGCGGTCGGCTTGTGGGGGGCGCAACTTGGTGCGCCCGCGATTTGGGTTCTGCCCGTGGCGTTTCCGATGGTTATGGCGCTCGGCGGCGTGATGGGGCTTGTGGGAATTCCACTTCCTGGCACAGAGTATGGCATCGCCGCGTCCATGATTATGTTGGGCGCGGTCGTATTATTTGCAGCCAAGCCGCCGCTGTGGGTGGCCGCCCTGCTGGTTTCGTTTTTCGCCATTTTTCATGGCCACGCGCACGGCACGGAACTGCCGCCAGGCCAGGACGGTTTGTTGTACAGCATGGGATTTGTTTGCGCCACCGGTTGTCTGCACGGTATCGGCGTTTCCATCGGCCTCGTGCACCGCTGGACGTGGGGGCAAATGTTTCTGCGTTTGTCGGGTGGGTTTATCTCTGCGATGGGTATGTATTTTATGTGGAAGGCCTTGCCATGAAGCGTGAATGTCTCTACGCGTCGGCGACCATGTTTGCGGTTTTCTTTCTCTGCCCCGCGCCAGCCTCGGCCCACTTGAATTCCACGGGAATGGGACCACTGTATGACGGCCTGCTGCATTTTTTCACCAGCCCAGAGGATATTGTGCCGGTGGTGGCGCTGGCCATGTTTGCAGGGCTGCGAGGAGCCGAATACGGACGACGAGCATTGTTTACGCTTCCGGCAAGCTGGTTTGTCGGATGTCTACTAGGAGGGCTTGCGAGCCAATCGGTTAGCTGGCCGGTGGCCGCCGTCTCTTTCTTGCTATTCGGAGGCTTGGTGGCCGCGAATGCGAATTTGTCACTGCGGGCCATCACGTTACTTGCAGTATTACTTGGCCTACTTCATGGCGGCATGAATGGAGCGGGCGTCCGGTTGACTGGAACGGTGTTGGTGGTTTACGCCGGATTGGTCGGAGGAATATTTATTCTGGTCGCGCTGGTGGCCGCCCTGGTGATCCGATTGCGTCCGCCGTGGGCGCGAATCGTGGTGCGCGTCGCAGGAAGCTGGATCGTAGCCACCGGCCTATTGCTACTCGGTTGGGCTGCACGGCGCGAATAATTTGGAATCGCAACGAATCGCGCTAGCGTTCCTAAACTCCCCAAATTAACTCGCTGGCGGGTGGACTACCCTTAGGCAGGCAAGGCGACCGCCTAGAAGGAAAGACCGGTCGCCTCCGTTTCCCGCAAATCTAGCCTCGAACTGTCAGCACGGGACAATTCGCATGTGCAATCACCCGATGAATTGTTGCCGTGGGAAGATGCGTGGCTGCGCCGGGGACGCCTTGCGGTTTGTGCGCACCGAGGACAATAAGTTCGGCCCTTACCTCTTGTGCACGGTGCAGGATTTTCTCGGCGGGTTGATTTCCGTACTCAACTATAAAGTGCGGAGTGCACCACAGCTTGGCGTCCTCCGGCACGAGTCGGCGAAGTTCCTCTTC
This sequence comes from uncultured Acidobacteriota bacterium, assembly GCA_963798585.1. Classification (GTDB taxonomy): domain Bacteria; phylum Acidobacteriota; class Terriglobia; order Acidiferrales; family UBA7541; genus Acidiferrum. The sequence goes on along the minus strand of CAWCTJ010000020.1, from coordinate 3,522 downwards.
GTTTGCCTCCGCGATTTCCTCTTGCGGGCCGGCCTGATTATCATTTCGGCCCGAAGGAAGGACCGTCTGCACCGTCAGCTTGGCTTGATACTCCTCGGCAAGGGATACCGCTATGCGGGACGCCTTCAGAGACGCAGGACCAAACTGCGTTGCGTAAAGAATGGACGCGATCTTTCCACCTCTCCCCAGGCTAGCGGGCACGTCGGGGCCTACAGTCAGAACTGGGCAATGCGCGCGTCGCAGAATCTCCTCTGCCTTCGAGCCTAGCAACACTTTCTCAAATCCGGTTCGGCCTCGGGTGCCCATCACGATCAGGTCTATCTCATACTTCTCGATGGCAGTTTCTACCGCTGTCCAAATGTTGCCTTCAGCTTCAATAATTTTCCAAGCGACCTCAAGACATTCGCGCTGCAACTGCTCCCGAAGGACCTTTTTCTCGGCTTCCACGGCTGTCTGCATGCCCACCCAACCCTCAGGCGGCAAGGCGTAGTTGATTGGCTCATTGACGTGCAAAGCATAGAGGTTCGCTCCAAAGCTCTTTGCAAGGCCGGCAGCATATGGCAATGCGGCTTGCGCGGCGGGCAAGAGATCGGTGGCGAACAAGATATTTTTGAAAGTCACTCGTTCTGCGGTTTGTTTTGCTTGTTTTGTGGCTAGCATATCGTGCCTCCTTGATTGCCACATTACTCGTTAGAGGAGTCACATTCTGTGATGCCAGTCATCCCTAGCAGTGACGCACGTCACGCGACCTCAGACCGGCGTATAATCCCCGCAATATGAAGACTCCTTATGGTTTAAATGTCATTGAAGACTGTATTGCCTGCCCGATGCATAAGGATCGGCTGTTCTGCAACTTGCCGGAGACGGCGTTGGCAGGGCTGGACGCTATTTCTTCGTCCGCTACCTATCCGCGAGGTTCGGTCCTGTTCGTAGAAGGTCAATCGCCGCGCGGCGTGTTCATTGTATGCAACGGACAAGTCAAGCTCTTCGGGACCTCGTCGAGCGGCAAGGCTTTGATTTTTCGCATTGCCGAACCCGGTGAAATCATCGGCCTGCCAAGCACTCTTTCGGGCAAACCTTACGAGTTGACGGCGGAAGCGCTGGAGCCGATCCAAGCGAATTTCATTCGTCGCGACGATTTTCTGTCGTTTCTACGCACGTATGGCGACGCAGCTTTACGAGTCGCGCAGATGTTGGGTGAAATTTATTATGCAACTTGTCGCGAGGTCCGATACCTGGGTCTTTCCAGTTCCGCCGCTGAAAAGCTCGCTCGCTTCATATTGGATTTGAGACCAGCAAAAACCTCGGGGCCAGGTAAGGCTCGCGTTGTCCTCACTTTGACCCACGAAGAAGTTGCCGGCATGATTGGTACCTCACGGGAAACAGTAAGCCGCCTCTTTACGCGTTTAAAAGACGAACAATTTGTCGATCTTCATGGAACCACTCTCACTATTCTAAATAAGGAAGGCCTCGAGCAATTGGCCGGGGTCTAGCCGCAACAAGCGGTGACCTGAGCCACTATTCGAACGCAGTACCTATAAGTTATCTATTGACAAAGTATTTTCCCGGCGGTAGTATAGCAATGTCCTACCCATCCTTCACGTCTACTCGTCACGCAGGAAGGGCCAAAGCCCCGCCCTCCGCGCAGCAACCCGCCATCCCACCCAGTCCCTCGCCCAATCCCAACCGCACCACTTCGTTACCTCTTTACCTCGCCTCTTGATCCCCACGCAAAAACGCGATCCATTTCGTTTCAATAACTTACACACTCTTTTCCATTCTCAATTCCTCGTATCCCTTTTATTTTGTTAGCACTACGCACTCTTTACCAAAAACACCGGGGGTACGCTCCGGTATCTCTACCCAAATCCTCGCGCAAAGGAAGTCTCTCAGTCAGAATTCGCCTTCTCGTGTAACCCCAATAGAATCAAAACGATCCACGAAAATCGTACCTAACCCAAGTAAAATGAAAACGTTCCATGACACCCCCGGGGGTAGTATTGGTCTCTCTAACCAAATTCTTGCGTCCTCAGAATCGCGTTGTTGTAACTCCCATCGAATCTATCTCTTTCAAGCATGTACCCTCCCACCCCTTCAGAATCTTTCTCTTTCGCAAAACTGGTGGGGATGGGGCCATCATTTTTTCATTACTTCCTCACCTCGTTACGTCGCCTCTTTCCCATTGCTTTCTTCCGGTTTGTCCGCCGCCCATCAATATGCTAGGCTCACCCTTGCAGAAATCGCACGGCAGCGCCGTCGCCGCCCCCGTGGCGCTCACGTTCTCTCCTTTCTCGTTTCCCGCAGCTCGCACCGCGCGGAGCGTCTATCTGGAGGGCAAAAAACTACCGGTTCGCGGCGGCACTTCGTTCAGCCAAAGTCCCGTCTACGGCAAAAGCGCTCGACGGAAATCGCTGCTCCGCACCACCGACGTCAAAGCCTTAAAGGAAGAGATCCAGTCATGTCCGCCACCCAGACCGCTTCAAAACCGAAAAAGAACCTGTCGAGATCAAACTCGCCCACTCGCCAGACTCCGACGACGCTTTCATGTTCTACGCCCTGGCCACCCACAAACTCGCAGACCCCCGGCTACAAATACACTCACGTCCTTTCAGACATTCAAACCCTGAACGAAGCCGCGCTCACCGAAACCTACGATGTCACCGCCATCAGCTTCGCGGCTTACCCTTCTCTCCGCGATAAATACGTTTTCCTCGATTGCGGCGCCAGCTTCGGCGAAGGCTACGGCCCCATCGTCGTCTCCGCAAACCACATGAAAAAAGAAGATCTGGCCGGCAAACGCATCGGCGTCCCTGGGCTGCAAACGACCGCGTACCTCACGCTCAAACTCTTCGAACCGAATTTTGAGCGGTGTGATTCCCTTCGACAAAATTATCGACGCCGTACAAAATGGCGTGGTCGAAGCCGGCCTGCTGATTCACGAAGGCCAACTTTTCTTCCCGCAGCTCGGCCTGCATCGCATCGTCGATCTCGGCATCTGGTGGCAGGAACAAACCGATCTTCCGCTCCCCTCGGCGGCAACGCCGTCCGCCGCGCGCTTGGCCCGAAGCTTGGCCGGCAGGTCGCCAAAGTCATCCGCGACAGCGTCTCCTATGGTCTCGAACACCGCGAAGAAGCCCTGAACTACGCCATGCAGTTCGCCCGCGACATGGACGCCGAGCTCGCCGACAAATTCGTCGGCATGTACGTCAATCAGTGGACCCTGGGCTACGGCGAACGCGGCAAAAAAGCCGTCACAGAATTGATCGCTCGCGGCACCGCCGCGGGCTTGTTCCCCGGTCCCCCACAAGTCGAATTCCTAAGCGAAAATTAATTGCGGGCAATTTTTACAACTATCTTTGCGTTCATAGTTCTTGCCGCGCCGCTTGTGTATCTGCAAACCGCGGCGGAATATCGCGACCATTCAGACAGCAAACGCGCAGACGGCGACCACGCAAATATTCCGAACGCGTGGCCGAAAGCGGCCGTGCGCGCAGCCCACGGCATGGTGGCCACCGACGAATC
>CAWCTJ010000019.1:0-223683 GCA_963798585.1 uncultured Acidobacteriota bacterium | reverse complement strand
GGGTTCATGTACATGGTGGTAACATCTTGCCCAATAGCTTAGATCCCGCGTGGCATTCACGGTCACAGCGCCACCTAGACTATCCCGGCTAAGACGCTAGGTTCTGAAGGGGGGCCCGCCATGCTACGCATCCGTTTCCTACTCGCTTCGATAATCATTGCCACCGTCATTCTGTCGACCGGAGCAGCCAGCGCCCAGACCGACTACCCCGCTGTCGCTCAGCTTACCGCTTCCGATGGGGCAGGCCTGGGAGCCGCGGCCGCCAGTGGGAACACAGTTGTGCTAGGTGAAGGTTTCAGCACATCCACGATAGGCGCTGTCTACGTCTACCTGAAGCCCGCAGATGGGTGGCAGAACATGGTCCAGGTCGCAAAATTGACTCCCTCCGATGGATACCCTGGAGATCTTTTTGGTGCGTTATCGGTGGCGATCAGCGGTGGGACGATCGTGGTGGGCGCGACGATGGGCAAGGCGTATGTTTTCGTGCAGCCAGCCAGCGGCCAATGGACGAACATGACGGAAACGGCGCAACTCAATGACGGCGTGACTAGCAATGCTGTTTGGGGTCCTATAGTGGCCATCGACGGGGACACGATCGTTCTCGGTGATATTTACGCTGCGATTGATGGAATCCAGCAAGGAGCAGCTTATGTATTCCTGAAACCTCCGGGTGGTTGGGCATCGACGAAAGCGTTCAACGCGGAGCTGACTTCATCGGATGGCTCATCGCTGGATTTTTTTGGCGAATCGGTGGCGGTGAGCGGAGACACGATCGTTGTCGGAGCGCCGGATATCCAAGACACAATTAACTCAGGGGAGGCTTATGTCTTCGTGAAACCATCGGCTGGGTGGAAAACTGCTACACAAACGGCGATATTGACCCGGTCCTATCCGGGATCCCAGGACACATTTGGGGGGGTGGTGGCAATTGCCGGCACCGTCATCGCCGTTGCAGCTGCGGGAGCTTATTTTTTAAACCCACCTGCAGGCGGATCAACCGGTGCCGTGGACGTCTTCCAGATGCCATCGACGGGCTGGGCCAATATGACTGAGACCGCGGAATTGCTCGCGCCCGCGGAGATATATGTGCAGCAGGACACCGGATCCGCAAACGGGTTTGGAAATTCAGTCGCCATCGACAGCAGCCGGATTGTGGTGGGGGATGAGGGTTGGAACAAGGCCGTTTTTGTTTACTCAATGCCGCAGACGGGTGGTTGGAAGTCCAGCTCGCTGCCGGAGGCCACACTCGTCCACGGCCTTTTCAATGCCTTTGGGTATTCAGTTTGCATTGCAAATGAAGCTATCGTAGCGGCGGCGTATGTCTTCGAGCCAGCGCCGGCCACCAGCTTCAGCACGGACTTTTCTTCGGCGAGCGGCCTGACGTTGAACGGCAGCGCCGCCCTCTCCGGCTCCCTTCAATTGACCGATGGCGCATTAGACCAGGCGGGGAGCGCCTTCTATGCCATCCCGGTGAACATCCAGTCTTTCACCACTGATTTCACCTTCCTGCTCACCAACCCGCGCGCCGATGGGTTCACGTTTACCATCCAGAATGTCGGTCCCACCGCGCTCGGCGCAAACGGCGGGAACCTGGGTTACGCCGGCATCCTAAATAGCGAGGCCATCAAGTTCGACCTCTACAGCAATAGCGGCGAGGGAACGAACTCGACCGGCATCTATGCCAACGGGGTATCGCCGATCGTGCCGGCGATCGACTTGACCGGCAGCGGCATCAACCTGCACAGCGGTGACAAGATGGACGCGCACATCACCTATGCAGGATCAACCCTGGTCCTGACTCTCACCGACCTGACCACCCATGCCACCTGGTCGCATCTGTTCATCGTCGACATTCCAGCAACTGTCGGCAGCAGCACCGCCTACATTGGTTTCACCGGCGCCACCGGCGGTCTGGGCGCCACCCAACAAATTCTCACCTGGAGCTATCAGTCCCAAATACAGCCTTATTACGGAGCAGGCTTTTCTCCGGTCAGCGGCCTGGAGTGGAATGGCAGCGCCGCGCTTACCGGAGGTTCTCTGGAATTGACCGACGGCGGACTGGGCGAAGCCGGGAGCGCCTACTATGCCACGCCGGTGAATATTCAGGCGTTCAGCACCGATTTCAACTTCCAGCTCACCAATGCCGCGGCCGACGGGTTCACGTTTACCATCCAGAATGCCGGGCCCACCGCGCTCGGCGGACATGGCGGAGGGCTGGGCTACGCGGGCATCCACGACAGTGTGGCCATCAAGTTCGACCTCTACAACAATGCTGGAGAGGGGTCTGACTCGATCGGCATCTATGTCGACGGGAAAGCACCCATCCTGCCGGCGATAGACCTCACCAGCACTACCATCAACCTGCATAGCGGCCACACGATGGACGTGTACATCACCTATGATGGAACCACGCTCACCCTTACTCTCACCGACCTAGTGTCTATCGCAAGGTTTTCGCATTCCTTCACGATCGACATCCCGGCCGCAGTCGGTGGGCCAACCGCCTATGTCGGTTTTACCGCCGCCACTGGCGGGGAGAGCGCCATCCAACAGATCCTCGCCTGGTACTTTCAGTAAATCGGCTGAAACTCCAGCTTCTGAAGAAAGGCCACCATGTCACGCATCCGCTTTGTATTCGCTTCGATAATCATTGCCACCGTCATTCTGTTGACCGGAGCAGCCAGCGCCCAGACCGACTACCCCGCCGTCGCTCAGCTTACCGCTTCTGATGGGGTCGCGGGGAGTGGCCTGGGAGGCGTGGTCGCTGCCAGTGGGAACACCGTTGTGATAGGTGAATTCTGCGGCGCCGGGCCCAGCGGAGCAAATTATTGCAACCCCGACGTACAGTTAGGCGCTGTCTACGTCTACCAGAAGCCCGCAGATGGGTGGCAGAGCATGGTCCAGGTCGCAAAATTGACCCCCTCCAATGCATACGCTGGAGATCGTTTTGGTTTTTCGGTGGCGATCAGCGGTGGCACTATCGTGGTAGGCGCGGGGGAGGGCACGGCCTATGTTTTCGTGCAGCCAGCCAGCGGCAATTGGACGAACATGACGGAAACAGCGCAACTCAAGGACGGCGCGGAGATGAATCCTATTTCAGGTCCGCGAGTGGCCGTCGACGGGGACACCATCGTTCTCAGTGAAGGTGGCGCTTTGGTTGATGGAGTCGAGCAGGGAGCAGCTTTTGTATTCACGAAACCTCCAGGTGGCTGGGCGTCGACGAAAGCGTTCAACGCGGAGCTGACTGCATCGGACCAAGGTGTTGGTTTTGGCGGCAGTTCGGTAGCGGTGAGCGGGGACACGATCGTTGTCGGAGAGCCGACGGCTTACGTCTTCGTGAAGCCCTCGGCGGGATGGAAAAATGCTACGCAAACGGCGATATTGACCCGGTCCTATCCGAGAATCTTTGACGGATTGGGGGTGGCGGTGGCAATTTACGGCGACGTTATCGCCGTCGGATTTTCGGGAGCTAATAGCGGGTCGGGGGGTGCCGTGGACGTCTACCAGATGCCATCGACGGGCTGGGCCAATATGACTGAGACCGCGGAATTGCTCGCGCCCACGGAGATAAATGTGCAGCAGGACGTTGGAGGCGCAGGCTCGTTTGGAACTGCAGTTGCCATCGATAGCAGCCGGATTGTGGTGGGGGATGGGGGTGGGAACAAGGCCATTTTTGTTTACTCGATGCCGCAGACGGGTGGGTGGAAGTCCAGCTCGCTGCCGGACGCCACACTCGTCGACGGCCTTTCCAATTTGTTCGGAGATGCAGTTTGCATCGTAAATGAAGCGATCATAGGGGGTAACTGGCTGCAGTCGATAGGCGGAAATTCAGCTCAGGGCGCGGCGTATGTCTTCGAGCCAGCGCCGGCCACCAGCTTCAGCACGGACTTTTCTTCGGCGAGCGGCCTGACGTTGAACGGCAGCGCCGCGCTCTCCGGCTCCCTTCAATTGACCGATGGCGCATTAGACCAGGCGGGGAGCGCCTTCTATGCCATCCCGGTGAACATCCAGTCGTTCACCACCGATTTCACCTTCCTGCTCACCAACGCGCACGCCGATGGGTTCACGTTTACGATCCAGAATGCCGGTCCCACCGCGCTCGGCGCAAACGGCGGAAACCTGGGCTACGCCGGCATCCCCAATAGCCAGGCCATCAAGTTCGACCTCTACAGCAATAGCGGCGAGGGAACGAACTCGACCGGCATCTATGCCAACGGGGTATCGCCGATCGTGCCGGCGATCGACCTCACCGGCAGCGGCATCAACCTGCACAGCGGCGACAAGATGGAAGCGCACATCACCTATCAAGGATCAACCCTGGTCCTGACTCTCACCGACCTCACGACCCATGCCACGTGGTCGCATCTCTTCATCGTCGACATTCCAGCAACTGTCGGCAGCAGCACCGCCTACATTGGTTTCACCGGCGCCACCGGCGGTCTGGGCGCCACCCAACAAATCCTCACCTGGAGCTATGAGTCTCAGATACAGCCTTATTACGGGGCGGGCTTTTCTCCGGCGAGCGGCCTGGAGTGGAATGGCAGCGCCGCGCTTACCGGAGGTTCTCTGGAATTGACCGACGGCGGACTGGGCGAAGCCGGGAGCGCCTACTATGCCACGCCGGTGAATATTCAGGCGTTCAGCACCGATTTCAACTTCCAGCTCACCAATGCCGCGGCCGACGGGTTCACGTTTACCATCCAGAATGCCGGGCCCACCGCGCTCGGCGGACATGGCGGAGGGCTGGGCTACGCGGGCATCCACGACAGTGTGGCCATCAAGTTCGACCTCTACAACAATGCTGGAGAGGGGTCTGACTCGATCGGCATCTATGTCGACGGGAAAGCACCCATCCTGCCGGCGATAGACCTCACCAGCACTACCATCAACCTGCATAGCGGCCACGCGATGGACGTGTACATCACCTATGATGGAACCACGCTCACCCTTACTCTCACCGACCTCGTGACTCTCGCATTTTGGCCGCATTCCTTCACGATCGACATCCCGGCCGCCGTCGGTGGGCCAACCGCCTATGTCGGTTTTACCGCCGCCACTGGCGGAGAGAGCGCCATTCAACAGATACTCGCCTGGTCCTTTCAGTAAATCGGCTGAAACTCCAGCTTCTGAAGAAAGGCCACCATGTCACGCATCCGCTTTGTATTCGCTTCGATAATCATTGCCACCGTCATTCTGTCGACCGGAGGAGCCAGCGCTCAGACCGACTACACCGCTGTCGCTCAGCTTACCGCTACCGGTAAGGCGCTGGAAGTCGCGGCCGCCAGTGGGAACACGGTTGTGCTAGGTAGCTTCTACGCCGGCTATGTCTACGTGTACCAGAAGCCCGCAGATGGGTGGCAGAGCATGCTCCAGGTCGCAAAACTAACCCCCTCCGATGGAAACCCTGGTTTTGGTACGTCGGTGGCGATCAGCGGTGGGACGATCGTGGTGGGCGCGGAGCAGGGCAAGGCGTATGTTTTCGTGCAGCCAGCCAGCGGCCAATGGACGAACATGACGGAAACGGCGCAACTCAATGACGAGTCTCTCTCTCCTTATGAACCTCCGCAAGTGGCCATCGACGGGGACACGATCGTTCTCGGTGATAGTGGCGCTGCGGTTGATGGAGTCCAGACGGGAGCAGCTTATGTATTCCTGAAACCTCCGGGTGGCTGGGCATCGACGGGAGCGTTCAACGCGGAGCTGACTGCATCTGACGGTGTAACTGCGAGCTATTTTGGCTTTTCGGTAGCGGTGAGCGGCGACACGATCGTTGTCGGAGCGGCGTACCAAGCGCAACAAGGGCAACAAGCGCAACAAGGAGGTGAGTCAGGGGAGGCTTACGTCTTCGTGAAGCCCTCGGCGGGGTGGAAAAATGCTACACAAACGGCGATATTGACCCGGTCCTATCCGGGATTCGAGGAGGACGAATTTGGACTGGCCGTGGCAATTGACGGCACCGTCATCGCCGTTGGAGCTCCGGGAGTTTCTAGCGGGTTTGGGGGTGCCGTGGACGTCTTCCAGATGCCATCGACGGGCTGGGCCAATATGACTGAGACTGCGGTGTTGCTCGCGCCCACGTATGCGACGAACGACGTTGGAGGCGATTCCGCGTTCGGAAAATCAGTCGCCATCGATAGCAGCCGAATTGTGGTGGGGAATGGGGGTTATAACAAGAGTATTTTTGTTTACGCGATGCCGCAGACGGGTGGTTGGAAGTCCAGCTCGCTGCCGGACGCCACACTCGTCCACGGCCTTAACAATGCCTTTGGGAATTCAGTTTGCATTGCAAATGAAGCTATCGTAGGGACGGCGTACGTCTTCGAGCCAGCGCCAGCCACCAGCTTCAGCACGGACTTTTCTTCGGCGAGCGGCCTGACGTTGAACGGCAGCGCCGCGCTCTCCGGCTCCCTTCAATTGACCGATGGCGCATTAGACCAGGCGGGGAGCGCCTTCTATGCCATCCCGGTGAACATCCAGTCGTTCACCACCGATTTCACCTTCCTGCTCACCAACGCGCACGCCGATGGGTTCACGTTTACGATCCAGAATGCCGGTCCCACCGCGCTCGGCGCAAACGGCGGAAACCTGGGCTACGCCGGCATCCCCAATAGCCAGGCCATCAAGTTCGACCTCTACAGCAATAGCGGCGAGGGAACGAACTCGACCGGCATCTATGCCAACGGGGTATCGCCGATCGTGCCGGCGATCGACCTCACCGGCAGCGGCATCAACCTGCACAGCGGCGACAAGATGGACGCGCACATCACCTATGCAGGATCAACCCTGGTCCTCACTCTCACCGACCTCACGACCCATGCCACGTGGTCGCATCTCTTCATCGTCGACATTCCAGCAAATGTCGGCGGCAGCACCGCCTACATTGGTTTCACCGGCGCCACCGGCGGTCTGGGCGCCACCCAACAAATTCTCACCTGGAGCTATCGAGTCCCAAATACAGCCTTATTACGGAGCAGGCTTTTCTCCGGTCAGCGGCCTGGAGTGGAATGGCAGCGCCGCGCTTACCGGAGGTTCTCTGGAATTGACCGACGGCGGACTGGGCGAAGCCGGCAGCGCCTACTATGCCACGCCGGTGAATATTCAGGCGTTCAGCACCGATTTCAACTTCCAGCTCACCAATGCCGCGGCCGACGGGTTCACGTTTACCATCCAGAACGCCGGGCCCACCGCGCTCGGCGGACATGGCGGAGGGCTGGGCTACGCGGGCATCCACGACAGCGTAGCCATCAAGTTCGACCTCTACAACAATGCTGGAGAGGGGTCTGACTCGATCGGCATCTATGTCGACGGGAAAGCACCCATCCTGCCGGCGATAGACCTCACCAGCACTACCATCAACCTGCATAGCGGCCACGCGATGGACGTGTACATCACCTATGATGGAACCACGCTCACCCTTACTCTCACCGACCTCGTGACTCTCGCATTTTGGCCGCATTCCTTCACGATCGACATCCCGGCCGCAGTCGGTGGGCCAACTGCCTACGTCGGTTTTACCGCCGCCACTGGCGGAGAGAGCGCCATTCAACAGATACTCGCCTGGTACTTTCAGTAAATCGCAGGCGGCCGCGCCCGGCTAAAGTCCGCGCAACGCGCAATCCTCCGTTATAGGGGCTCGGTCCAGCCAGGTCGGCGACGCGTAAAGCCGCCAGAAATCTTCTCGGGCCGCTCTTCTCCTCGCGGCACATCGCGTTCGAACGCTGTACTTATAAGTTAGCTGTTGACAAAGTATTGTTCAGGCATTACTATGGGCAATGTTCCGCCCGTTCCACCACGTCCCTCGCCCAGTTTCCAGCCTGCTTCATTACTTCATCACCTCTTTACCTCGCCCTTTGATCCGCGGTCAAAAACGCGATCCCTTATTCTCAATAACTTACACACTCTTTTCCATTCACAATTTCGCGCATCCCTTTTCTTTTGAAGCAACTGCGCACTCTTTGCCAAAAACACCCGGGGGTAGGGGTAGCAACGCTCTCCCAATTTCGATTCCGCCACTAACGATAGTGGAATCAATACGTTATGCGAAAAACGTGCTTAAGCCTTTTGGAATGAAAACGATGCATGACACCCCCGGGGGGTGGGGTCCCGATATTTCGTTATTTCCCTACTTCCTTGCCTCATTACTTCGCCTTCATCGATTCGATTCGCTACCAGCCCACCGGATAGTGGTTCGCGGCATTCTGCTCGTCCAGCCAGACCTTTAATGGCGCAAAATAGTCCGCCAGCGCGGAGGCATCCATTTTGGTCTCTCCCGCTCAGCGTTTCGCAGCGCCTCCGGCCATGGCTTGCTCGCCCCTAGCGCCAGCATGGAGTTCAACTTTGTCACCGGCCGCCTTGTTCCCGTAAATCGAACAGCGATGCAGCGGACCGGTATACCCAATCTCTTTGCACAGCGCGCGCTGAAACTGATACTGCAAAATTCGCGCCAGAAAATAGCGCGCGTACGGGAGTATTCCCCGGCACGTGCGCCTTCGCTCCCGGATCGAAATCCGCTTCGGTCCGCGCCACCGGCGGAACGATGCCCTGATACTTCAGCCGCAAATCCCACCACGCTTTGTTGTAGTCTTCCGGCTTTATCTGCCCAGAAAAAACTTCCCACCGCCACTTATCCACCAGCAAACCAAACGGCAGAAACGCCACCTTCTCCAGCGCTTGCTGCAACAAATAATCCACGTCGCCAGACGCCGGCGGCACCACGTCAATCAATCCAATCTGCTTCAAATATTCCGGCGTCACGGACAGCGCAATCGTATCTCCCACCGCCTCGTGAAAACCATCGTTCGCGCTGTTCTGAAACAGCGGCGGCTGTGTGTTGTACGCCCGCTGATAAAAGTTGTGTCCCAGTTCGTGATGAATCGTGCGGAAGTCTTCTTCGGTGATCTGAATGCACATCTTCACGCGCAAATCATCTTTGTTGTCCACGTCCCAGGCACTCGCGTGGCATACCACATCGCGATCCAACGGTTTCGTAAACAGCGACCGCTCCCAGAACGTGGCTGGCAGGGGAGCAAATCCCAGTGAAGTAAAAAATCCTTCGCCATACTTCACCATTCCCTTAGCGTCGGTTTTTCGGTCCTGCAAGATCTTCGTCAGATCAAAACTCTGCGCCGGCTTGGGCGAATCCATCAGCGGATATACGTTATTCCATTCCTGGCTCCAGATATTTCCCAGCAAATGCGCGGGAATCGGCCCATTCGGCGGCACCAAGGTCGTGCCATACTTCTTCGCCAGCTGTCCGCGCACATACGCATGCAGCGACAAATACAGCGGCCGCAACTGCTCCCACAAACGATCCATCTCCGCCGTAAATTCATCGGCCGGCATATCGTACTGCGAACGCCAAATCGCTCCCGCGTCGTGGAATCCGAGTTCACGCGCGCCCTGTATCGCCGAGTTCCACCATCCGCGCATACTGCGGGCGCATCGGCGCGCCGACCGCGTGCCATCCGATCCAGGCCTTCTTCAGTTCTTCTGGATCGCGGCTATTGGCCATCAATTTTCCGACCGCCGTCACGTCCAGGCATTTTTGCTTTCTCGCCGCTGGCGGCTGGCGCCGTCGGGGCACCACTTCCCTTTTCCGTAGTCGCCGTCAAGGGACGCTTCCACCTGCGCCAGTTCTTTTGCCTGGGTCGGATCGGCAGGCGCGGGAAAACCAATCGCCAGTTCGAGCAGCAAAAGTTTTCGCGCATTCACCGAAGAAAGTTTCAAATGGTCGTACCGATGAGCTTCCTTCGCGACCTGCACCGTCAACGCCGTCGCCACTTCATTGGCGTCCGCAGCTATCTGTTCGGTGTCGTCGGTAATGAAATTCTCCTGCACCCAAGCCGCGCGCGCCGCCTTTACGCCCAGGTCGAAAAGCTTCTGTTCAGCATCCGCAATAAACGCATCCGCCTCCGCAACCGTCGGCTCGCTCGCCGGTGCTGCAGCGCCAGCCGCAGGTTGCTTCACTGCGGCGTCATTCGCCAGTATCGGTGTAGTCACCAGGAAACCGAAAGTCACCACGCTGGCTACAACGCTCAGTGCCACACACGAAATATTTCTGCTTGTCATTACGCCCCCGCCGATAAAGTTCTTGCCACCACTTCGCGTAGCACCCCAATCGCTCGTTCGATACCCGCACGATCCACATCGCAGTGCGTCACAAAACGCACCGAATGCAGTGCGGTATCCTGCGCCAAGACACCGTGCTCGGCCAGCGCGTCACACAATTCGACGGCCGTTTTTCCGGTTTGCGAGCAATCGAAAATCACAATGTTGGTGCGCACCTTGGCTGGATCGATGCGCAATCCCGGAATGCTGGCGACGGCCTTGGCCAGCAGTTGTGCATTTTCATGGTCGATATGCAGGCGCGCGGGGGATTTTTCCAGCGCGATCAGTCCCGCAGCCGCCAGCACGCCGGCCTGGCGCATTCCGCCGCCAAACATTTTTCGATACACGCGGCCTTTGTCGATAAATTCCTGCGAGCCCACGATCATGCTGCCCACCGGCGCGCCCAATCCCTTTGATAGACAAAACATCACGGAATCCACTTTGCGGCTGATTTCCGCAACGCTTTCACCGAGCGCCACTGCCGCATTAAAAACTCTGGCGCCGTCTAGGTGGACCTTCAGTTTTACGGCGTGCGCGTGCTCACAAATCTCCGCAATTTGCGCGCTGCTATACAGCATACCTCCCGCCATGTTGTGCGAATTTTCCAGGCAGACGAGGGCCGTTTGAGAATCGTAATAAATCTTCGGACGAATTGCGGCTTCGATCAGCTTCCAGTTCAGAATGCCGTCGATTCCCTGCACCGGCCGCGGCATGCATCCGGCGATGGCGGACATGGACGCCAGCTCATACAAATTCACGTGGCCGAGAACGTCGCAAATCACTTCGTTGCCGTGATGGGTCCAGATTTTTATCGAGATCAAATTCCCCATACAGCCCGTGGGGACGAACAGCGCCGCTTCTTTCTCGAAGATTTCCGCAGCGCGCTTTTCCAGTTTGTTGACCGTGGGATCTTCGCCATACACGTCGTCGCCCACTTCCGCGTTGGCCATAGCCGCGCGCATTTCAGGCGTGGGCTGCGTCAGCGTATCGCTGCGCAGGTCCACTGCTTTACGCAAGGCGTCCGGATCGAGTCCCTGCACGGTGTTGGTTTCTATTGTTTTGGTATTCATGCGCTTCCCTGCCCGGTTCTAGAAAATGTGCGGTCGTTGCTTGGTGTTCCACTCACCGCAGCAACTCGACGAACACTTCGTTGGACACGCTCAACTTGCGCGGCGCCAGACGCACTACGTTACCGCGGCGCTCCAGCAAACCCAGTTTCGCCAGTGGATCGAAACGCGATGCCAGTTGCACGCTGTACTCTCGCTCGATCTTGCTTACGTCGATGCCGTCGAGCTGCCGTAAACCGAGAAACAGTTCTTCTTCCAAGGCGCGCTCGACAGAAAGCACTTCGTGCTGTTCGATCGGCAGCCGCGAATCTTCCAGCGCTTTCACATAATCGGCAGCGTCATGCGCATTGGCCCAGCGATTCCCACCGACGAAAGAGTGTGCCCCCGCGCCAAAACCCAGATACGGTTCGCGGCGCCAGTATTTCAGATTGTGACGCGATTCACGTCCCGGCGTGGCCCAGTTGGAGATTTCGTAATGATGATATCCCGCAGCCTGCAAGTGCTCCTGCGCCGTTTCGTAGAAGCTGGCCATGTCATCTTCCGACGGAATATCGCGCGCGCTATAGCGGCTTCCCGCCTTGCAATACTTCGAGGCCCAGGCGGCTGCCCTCGTCAATTTCCAGCAAGTAAATCGACACGTGTTCGGGTTGCAGATTGGCTAATTCGTCCAGCGATTGCCGCCAGCTCGCGGCCGTCTGATGCGGCAGGCCAGCGATGAGATCGAAGCTGATGTTGCGAATTCCCGCCGCTCGCAAGATCGGAACAGCGCGATAGATGTCGGCGCGGCGATGCATGCGGCCGGAAGCGATCAGTTCTTTATCAATAAAAGATTGCAGGCCGAAGCTCACGCGATTTACGCCTGCGGCCACCCAGGCGGCTGCTTTGTCCGCCTCGATGGTTTCCGGATCGGCCTCCAGCGTGATTTCTGGAGCGTGCCAGGCAAATGTTTCCTGCATTGCGCGGAGCATATTGGCGATGTGCGCTGGATCGAGAAGGCTCGGCGTGCCTCCACCGATGTACACGCTATCGACCGCGAGGTTACCCAGCGCTTGCGCAACGTTTATGCCCGAGCGTTCATAAAACGCTGCATGTTCGCTAATTTCAGTGCAGACGGCCTCGACGTATGGGGCGAAACGCGTGGAAGAGACCACGCCGGTGTGGAAATTGCAGTAGGTGCATTTCGTCTGGCAGAACGGCACCTGTACGTAGATTCCGAGCGGTGGCATGGGATGGAAAACTTTAGCATATCGACCGTGGTACCGGACAGTTGGAGGCCAGCCTGCGAAGAGTCGCGGGAACGGGCTGGAACACACCGCCGAGGAGAAGCGCCGGGACTAAAGCCCGGCCGCTACAAACCCGGAACTTACCGCCCGTTATTCAGTGTCGGCGATTATTCTTATGTGCAGCTGGCGATTGCGCGGGCCGTCGAACTCGCAGAAGAAGATGCCTTGCCAGCGGCCCAATGCTAATTTGCCATCAACGATGAAAATGTTTTGCGTGGCGCCGACCAGGATGGCTTTCATGTGGGAATCGGAATTGCCCTCGCTGTGCTTGTAGGGACCGCGTTCGGGGATCAGGCGATCGAAGATCGCCTTCGACGTCGCGGGCGACGTCTGGGTCGGCGTGTTCGTTGATGGTGATGGCGGCGGTGGTGTGCGGGACGTACAAGTAGCAGATGCCGGTTTTTGTTCCGGATTTTGTGACTGCGGATTGGACTTCGTTGGTGATGTCGACGAGTTGGGTGCGGCGGTCGGTCTTGATGTTGAGTGTGTGCATTGGTTGATGGCCTTGGGTGGTATATGGTGATTTTTACATGGTCGCGGGAAGAAATATAGAAAGCAGAGGCGTCATCGGCTACACACCCGCGTGGAATCGGCAATCTTGCCGAGATGGGGCGCAGCATTCCCTCGCACCTCGGGATAAAGCTGCGCCCCTACAAAGGCTGAACCAAGCTGCGCGAAATGAGTTTTTACGGCCATTGGATTATGAAATGGTGGCCTAGTTTTTTTGTGGCGCAATTTTCTGGAGTTCATCGAGGGCGGTGTTGCCCCAGCGGGCCAGGAACGGGAGGAAGCCTAGTTCGCGGGACTGCAACGTGTGGTGCGGGTAGAGCAGCGTTTCCAGGAATTGCTGGTGGGCGGACAGGACGGCGTTTTTTTGGTCCTGGGCGCGGCCGGTTTTGCGGCGCAATTTGTCCAGTTGGAAGGCGATTTTGCGCTGCGCGGTGACTACCGAGCCTTGCAACGTGCTGTCCAGCTTTTCGATTTGTTTGCCGAGTTGCGACAGGGTGCGCGCGATCTGCTTTTGTTCGCGTTCAAATTTCGCAGCCAGAGTTTTTGGGACCGCGCCGCGTTCCATGCGGCGGCGAATTTCCTGCGAACCAAGCCAGATGTCTTCTACCGTGAGCTTGTATTGTTTCAGGAGCTTCGCGGCTTTTACATCGACGAGCGTAAAACCCGCGCGCGGCAGCATTACGGGCATGCGCCCCAGCAACTCGCGATAGATGACTTCGGATTGCGCGAAGTAGGAAATTTCGGCCGCACCGCCGATGTACGCGACCGTGGGCAGCAAATAGTCCTGCACCACCGGTCGGAAGAGCGCGTTGGGGCTGAAATTTTCCGGTTCGGACGTCGTCATTTTTGCGAATTCTTCGCGCGACCACGATTTCGTTCCGGCTTGAAAATCGGTGGCTGTGGCGCTCACTACTTGTCGCGTGCCATCGCCCATGTAAAACAACACTGTGCTTTTACTGGTGACTTTCACCTGTGCGGCGAAGCCCGCCTTCTCCAGATCTTTTCCGCGCTGCAAAAGAGAGTCGTTCAGGGCGTTGCGCTGCAGAGCGGCACGTTCGTAGATGGGAGCGGCGATGCGATGCAGTTCGCCGTCAAGTGGGTCCAGCAAAATTAATCCCCGGCCAGCGAAGAGCCTCGCGAACATTTTCGCGAATGCCGAGCCATAGGTTTCGGCCGGGGCGTAACTATCGCGCAGAATGTGTGCCAAGAGCGGACTGCCCTGCTGGTCGAGAATGTCCGAGGCTTCGCGGACGGCCTCGGCGCTGGCGGCGCCCAACGTGACGCGGCCGACGGGCTTCCCAGCGTCGGCCGGCGCGGAGAGCTCGAAACGCGTGGCGCGTCCATCATGAAACCAGGTGGTGTGGCGAACTTCGTCTACGTCGTGGTCTTCGGTGGCCATCCAGAAGACGGGGACGGCATCGATGCCTTCGCGCGTCAGTTCGTCGGCGATTTGCACGGCCATGAGCGCTTTGTAAACGGAGTAGGACGGGCCGCCGAAGAGTCCGACTTGCTGGCCACTGACCACCGCAACTGCTCCGTTCGCCAAGCGATCTAGATTTTCGTGGGTTTTGGCGTCGCTGCCAAATGCGTCGTTTTGTTTGCGCAGGATGGCGGCGACTTCGGCGGCACGTTCGCGGGGAAATTTTAAGGCTTTGGCTTCGCGCAGGACCGATTTCTTGACCGGCTCATGCGCGTAGAAGGGTTTTACGCGAGCGAAATGGTCCAGGTATTCGAGGAAGATCTTGGGTTGGTGCGGTAGCTGGCGAAAAGGGAGGGCGCGACAATCCATGGGCCGTTAGATGTTACGCGAGGCGAAACGTCTCATCAAATGGGAGGCGAGTTAGGAGCGATGTGACGCGAGCGGGTGCGCCTCGATCAATTGGCAGACTCTAGGCTTGTGTCGCACCTACGGTGCGCTCGTGCTGTGGATCCGCTTACCCAGCGCTTCCGCGCTGGGCTAAATTGTGCCGCGCCTACGGCGCTGGATTTAAGATTGGTACGCCGCCTTGGGCTTAAGATTAGGTCCACGGCTTCGGTAAATTTAGGATTAGCGCACGGCTTCGCTAGAGTTAGGACTGGCAGGCACCCACCGAGGCTGGCTCGACGATGGTTAGAACCTCGATTAGGCGCTTTTTTTGCGAGGTTTCCAGCGGTAATAGTGGAAGTCGTGGATCGCCGCCGCGATAGCCGCGCTGATCCATGACGAACTTGATGCCGGCGATGCCCATCTCGGACATCATGATCTTGGAGGCGCGCACGAGGATGGTTTGCAGTTCGCGCGCCAGGTCGAGCTTGCCGGCGCGATAAAGTTGATGGAGGGCGGCGCATTTTTCTGGCAAGGCGCAGGCTAGAGCCAGAATTGCGCCGCGCGCGCCGATGGCCAAGGACGGAAAAAGCGTGGCGGCGGCACCGGTCAGGATTTGAAATGCGGGCGGCGTGCTGGCGAGCATTTCTGCCAAAGCAGCAACATTTCCGGAACTGTCTTTGATGCCGATAATGTTGGGATGTTCCGAAAGCGTGGCGACATCCGCGGGATCGAGCGCCACGCCAGTGAATACCGGCACCGAGTAGAGCATCACGGGAATCGGCGAAGCATCGGCGACGCGGCGGAAATGCGCGATTTGCGCTTCCGATTTGTAGAAAGGTTTGTAGTAGTACGGCGTCTTGACCAGCGCGGCGTCATAGCCGATTTCGGCGGCACGCTTTACGCGAAGAATCGTTTCGGCGGTGGATTCGGCGCCGCATCCCGCGATTAATGTTTTATCCTTGCCGGCGTTTTCCTTCACCGTCAGCAGCACGCCTTCCATTTCAGCGTGGGTGAGCAGAACGGCTTCGCCGGTGGAACCCAGCGCAACGTAACCGGCCAAGTCGGTCTTGTTGTAGAGCAGGATGTTGTGCTTGAGATCGCTGAGCGAGAGCGTTCCGTCGGGCGCGAACGGCGTGGTGAGCGGGGGAAAGATTCCAGAAAAATCCATGGCTAGTCTCCTGATGCGGGACCGCTGGAGGCGGCTAATTTTCCCTGATGCAAATCTTGCAATGCGGCTACTTCCGTTCCCTGCTCCAGCAGCGCGCGTATTCCTAAAGAAGCCGCGTGGGCCGCGGCCAACGTGGTGATGCACGGAACATTGTAGCGGATGGCGGCGCGGCGGATGGATTTTTCGTCGTAGAAAGATTCGCGGCCCAGCGGCGTGTTGATGACCAGATCGACTTTGCCGGTTTTGACCAGGTCGACGATGTTGGGGCGGCCCTCATTTACTTTGAAGACTGCTTCGCCTTCGACGCCGGCGGCTTCGAGGGCCGCGGCGGTGCCTCGCGTGGCGATTAATTTGAAACCCAGGGCTGCCAGTTCCTTGCCAATGGGCCGACGTGCTGTTTGTCGCGATCGTTGACGCTGAGGAAAATTGTGCCCTTGCGCGGCAGTCGCTGCCCGGCGGCGAGTTGCGCTTTGGCAAAGGCCTCGCCGTAGAAGTTGAGGTGCCCATGACTTCGCCGGTGGAGCGCATCTCCGGGCCCAAGATGGTGTCCACGCCGCGGAATTTGTTGAACGGAAAAACCGGGATTTCACGGCGTAATAATCGTGGACCGCGATTTCGGCGACGCCGTCGTGCCGAACCAACGGGAGATTCATGTCGGCGAGTTTTCTTCCGGCCATCAGGCGCGCGGCAACCTTTGCCAGCGGCACGCCGGTGGCTTTGCTGACGTAGGGAACGGTGCGCGAGGCGCGCGGATTTACTTCCAGCACGTAGACGGTGTCGCGCTGGATGGCGTACTGCACGTTCATCAGGCCGACCACTTTCAGCGCGATGGCCAGACGCTTGGTGTATTCGCGAATGGTGGCGAGGATGCGGTGAGAGGCTCACCGGCGGCAGGACGCAGGAGGAGTCGCCGGAGTGCACGCCGGCTTCTTCGATGTGCTCCATGATGCCGCCGATGACCACGTCGGTCGCCGTCGGCCAGAGCGTCCACGTCGACTTCGGTGGCTTCTTCGAGGAATTGATCGATCAGCACCGGGCGCGCCGGGCCCATCAGTGCCGCTTGCGCGACGTATTCCTGCACGGTTTGCACATCGTAGGCGATGACCATGGCGCGGCCGCCGAGAACGTAGCTGGGGCGCACCAGCACTGGAAGACCGATTTCGCCGGCGACGCGCGCGGCTTCTTCGGGAACCAGCGCGGTGCCGTTGCGCGGTTGCGGAATTCCCAGCTCGTCGAGCAGTCGGCCGAAGCGGCGGCGGTCTTCGGCAAGGTCGATGGATTCGGGCGCGGTGCCGATGATGGGCACGCCGTTGCGCTTCAGGTCGAGCGCCAGATTCAGCGGCGTCTGCCCGCCGAATTGCACGATCACGCCCTGCGGCTTTTCGCGTTCGACGACGGCGAGAACGTCTTCGAGCGTGAGCGGCTCGAAGTAGAGGCGGTCGGAGGTGTCGTAATCGGTGGAGACCGTCTCCGGGATTGCAATTCACCATGATGGTTTCGTAGCCGTCTTCGCGCAGCGCGAACGAAGCGTGGCAACAGCAATAATCGAACTCGATTCCCTGCCCGATGCGGTTTGGGCCGCTGCCGAGGATCATTATCTTGGGGCCGGTGCGCGGCTCGGCTTCGTCTTCGTCTTCGTAGGTGGAGTACATGTACGGCGTGAAGGATTCGAATTCGGCGGCGCAGGTGTCCACGCGTTTGAAGACCGGCGCGACGCCATAGCGCGCGCGCTGCAGGCGGACCGCGGCGGGCGTGGTCTTCCAGATTTGCGCCAGGTGCTCGTCGCTGGCGCCGTTGCGCTTGGCTTCGCGCAGCAGATCTTGCGAGACGGTTTCGACCGTGACGCTGGCCAGCGCGGCGATTCATGGCGGCGATCTCTTCGATCTGCTGGATGAACCACGGATCGATCTTGGTGAGGTCGCAGATCTCTTCGGCGGGCAGGCCGCGATCGATGGCCATCAGCAGCCAGTGGATGCGGTCGGGGCGCGGCGTGGCCATTTTTTCGCGCAGGAGCGAATCCGGCGTTTCCGGCGGGGCGCGCCAGGGGGTGCTGCGGCTCGAGCGAGCGAATGCCCTTTTGCAGCGCTTCCTTGAAGGTGCGGCCGATGGCCATCACTTCGCCGACCGACTTCATCTGCGTGCCGAGCGTGGTGTCGGCGCCGGGAAATTTTTCGAACTGCCACTTGGGAATTTTGACCACCACGTAGTCGATGGTGGGCTCGAAACACGCGGGGGTCTTTTGCGTGATGTCGTTGGGGATTTCGTCGAGCGTCATGCCCACGGCGAGGCGCGCGGCGATTTTGGCGATTGGGAAACCCGTGGCTTTGCTGGCCAGCGCGGAACTGCGCGAGACGCGCGGATTCATTTCGATGACGATCATGCGGCCGTTGGTCGGGATCGACGGCGAACTGCATGTTCGAGCCGCCGGTTTCCACGCCGACTTCGCGGATGATGGCCGCAGCGGCGTCGCGCATGCGCTGATATTCCTTGTCGGTGAGCGTCTGCGCGGGGGCCACGGTGATGGAGTCGCCGGTGTGCACGCCCATGGGGTCGAAATTCTCGATGGTGCAGATGACCACGAAGTTGTCGCGGTAGTCGCGCATCACTTCGAGTTCGTATTCTTTCCAGCCGAGCACGGATTCTTCGACCAGCGCTTCGTGCACCGGGCTCATGTCCAGCGCGTGAGCGATGGCTTCGGCAAACTCCTCGCGGTTGTAGGCGATCGATCCGCCCGCGCCGCCCAGCGTGAACGAGGGCGAATCACCACGGGATAGCCGAGTTGATCGGCGAGTCGCAGCGCGTCTTGCGCGTTGTTGACCAGCGCCGAGGCCGGCACATCCAGGCCGATTTTGCGGCAGGCATCCTTGAACCACAGCCGGTCTTCGGCGACCTTGATGGCGCGCAGCGACGCGCCGATCAGCTCCACGCTGTATCTTTCGAGGATGCCGCTTTCGGCCAATTCCACGGCAAGATTCAGCGCGGTTTGGCCGCCCACGGTGGGCAGCAGCGCGTCGGGTCTTTCTCTCGGCGATGATCTGCTTCGAGATATTCCTTGGTGAGCGGCTCGATGTAGGTGCGGTGCGCCAATTCCGGGATCGGTCATGATCGTGGCGGGATTGGAATTGACCAGCACGACTTCGTAGCCTTCGGCGCGCAGAGCCTTGCAGGCCTGCGTGCCGGAATAATCGAATTCGCAGGCTTGGCCGATGACGATCGGGCCGGAGCCGATGATCAGGATTTTCTTGATGTCGGTGCGCTTGGGCATTCGTCCTTCTTAGACAGACCTTTCGGTGCAGCGTTTAGTGCGTTGAACAATAGCTACGGCTGCGAGAATTTCGTCATCATGTCGGTGAATTGCGTGAACAGATAGTGCGAATCGTGCGGCCCGGGCGAGGCTTCGGGGTGATACTGCACGCTGAAGAGCGGCAGCGATCGGTGGCGCATGCCCTCGTTGGTGTGGTCGTTCAGATTCACGTGGGTGATTTCGACGTCGCTGGACGGCAGCGAATCGGGATCGACCACGAAACCGTGATTCTGCGCGGTGATCTCTACTTTTTCGGTCAGCAGATTCTTCACCGGGATGATTGCGAGCCGTGATGCCCGAATTTCAGCTTGTAGGTTTTGCCGCCCAGCGCCAGGCCGCAGAGCTGGTGGCCCAGGCAAATGCCGAAGATCGGCACGTCTTCCCAGCAGCTTGCGAATATTTTCGACCGCGTAATTGACCGGCTCGGGATCGCCGGGGCCGTTCGAGAGAAACACGCCGTCGGGCCCATGCGCCAGCACATCTTCCGCGGAAGTTTGCGCCGGCACCACGATCACTTCGCAGTGGTGATCGACCAGCAGGCGCAGAATATTTTGCTTGATGCCGAAATCGTAGGCGACCACGCGATGCTTGCGGGTTTCGCTGGCGCGGCACCGCCGCGCCCATACTCTCGGTCCACGGCGCGGTGGCCAGCTCGATCGATCCTTTGTCCCAGCCGTAGGATTTTTTGCAGGTGACGCGGCTGGCCAGTTCCAGCCCGGCCATCGGTAGGCAATCTGCTTGGCCTCAACGATCAGTTGCTCGGCGGGAGTGCCGTCGGTGGCCACCACGCCGCGCAGCGCGCCGACATTGCGAATATGGCGCACCAGCGCGCGCGTGTCGATATCCCAGATCGCGGGAATTTTGTGGCGGTTTAGATAAAGCTGCGCGGTCTCGGCGGAGCGCCAGTTCGAGGAAATCTGCGAAAATTCGCGCACGATCAGCGATTCGATATACGGGCGCGGCGCTTCTTCATCGTCGAGATTGGCGCCGACGTTTCCGATGTGCGGATAGGTGAGGCAGACGATCTGGCCGGCGTAGCTGGGGTCGGTGAAAACTTCCTGATATCCGGTGAGGCTGGTATTGAAAACGACTTCGCCGCCGCGGCGCGTGATGCGCGCCGGCCGCGCGGCCGTTAAATATGCGCCCGTCTTCGAGCGCGAGAATCGCGGGGCGGTGTTGAACTTCGTTCAGCGGGTCCTCCTTCGAGGGCGTACCCGGCTTTCCGGGACATTCTAAAGCCGGTCATTTGGATTGCGCGTCCGTAACCGCCAGCGAACCGAAATGGTCGACCGGCCAATAGGCGAATACGGCGTTGCCGTAGATGAATTTATTTTCGACCGGCGCCGAAAATGCGCGAATCGTTCGAGCTGATGCGATGATCGCCCATGACAAAATAACTGTCGTTGGGAACCGTGCACCGGGCCAAAATTGCTGAAATCTTCGTAGCGCAGCGGCACGTATGGCTCGGGGACGCACGTTGCCATTCACGTACACGTGCCCTGGCGCATCTCCACCGTATCGCCGGGCAAGCCGACCACGCGCTTGATGAAAGATTTCGAGCGATCCAGAGGATACCAGAAGACCACCACGTCGCCGCGCTCGATGGGCTCGAAGCGGTAGACAAATTTATTTATGAAAATGCGTTCCTGGTCGGAGAGCAGCGGCGCCATGCTGGTGCCTTCGACCTTCACCGGCTGGTAGAGAAAAACGATGATGACGAGCGCCAGGCCGATGGCGATCAAGAGGTCGCGGGTCCACACGCGCACTTCGTTACGAAGCGAACTGGAACTTTGACCTTCTGTTGCCGGGCGAGGCGCGGGGATTTCTGCGTTGGCTGCTTCCGTACCGCACGAGCACGACGAAGGTGAGGAGGGTTTCTGCACGGTGCTTTCGGCGAGTTGTTTCTCGTTCGTGCTATGCATTGGACGGCCTCGTATTTATAGCATGGCGGTCGCGGCGTGCGCCAGATTCGTTTTGCGTTTCGGTGAGTGCGGGAATCGCGGCGGCGGTCTTTTGCAGCCACTAGTGAGATTCGTGGTTAGGGCGTTTTCGTTGCCTACTTCGGGCTTCTGTTCTTGACGTCATGACGCAGGGGCAGCGCGGCGCGCCAGTGCGGATCGATCGCGGCCACGACGGGCCATTAGTCGGAGCCGAGGGCGAAGTTCAGAGAAGACAGCGCGGCGATTACCGCGGTTTCCGTGCGCAGAATGAGTTTGCCGAGGGAAACCTGCCGAAAACCGGCGGCCTCGGCGGCTGCGAATTCGCCGTCGGTCCACCCGCCTTCCGGACCGATGGCCAAGACCGCGGCAGTGCTCCGCTGGCCCGCTAAGACGACGCGCAATGGCTCGATACCGGTCCGTTCTGAGAGCAGCAGGCGCACGCCGCTGGTGTAGGAGGCAAACGCTTGTTCTGGTTTGGTCACGGCGTCAAGGCTAGGGAGGCTGACGCGGCGCGACTGTTGCGCCGCTTCAAGCAGAATTTTGCGCCAACGCTCCGCGCGCTTTGTCGAGGCCGCCAACAATCCCTTTTCGCTGCGCGCGGCGGCCAGCGGAACGATACTACTTACGCCGAGTTCTGTGGCCTTCTCGAGCGCCCATTCGAAGGCGTCGAATTTGACCACCGCGAGGAGCAGCGTGAGGTGCAAGCTGGGCTTCCCCGCGGGGACTTCTTCCAGCAGCGCGAATTCCACGCGATCGCGCCCAGGCTTTTTCAATGCGCGCCAGCCAAACGGCTTGCCCGTCGCTGAGTTCGTAAAGCTGACCAGCTTGCGCGCGCAAGACGCGGCCAAGATGTTGCGCGGCCTCGCCGTCCATCACCGCGTTCATGCCGTCAAATTGTGGTACGAAGAATCGTCGCCGCACGTTTACACCTTATTCGCTCACTGCCGAGGCCGCAATGGCCGAAGTCCGGAAAACAGATTCTAGTCGCAAAATTTGCACATCGGACTTCCAATCGTTCGCCGGGCCACTGGACGCCGGGTCACTACGATAGACAGACCGAGTGGATGTTTGACAGAATGGCGCCACCATGCGCACCCGATCGCCAATGTTTATCGTTGTTTTTGTTGCCACGCTTCTGAGCGCTTGCTTCATGACGCGCGCGCAAGACGCAAACCTGCCGCACCTCGAAAAACGCGGCGTAACGACGCAGCTCATCGTCGACGGCAAACCCTACTTGATGCTCGGCGGCGAGTTGTTTAATTCCAGCTCGTCCAGCCTGGAGTACATGAAGCCGCTTTGGCCGCGTCTCGCGGCCATCCCGCTCAACACCGTCTTGACGCCGCTCTCCTGGGAACTCATTGAACCAATGGAAGGAAAGTTCGACTTCGCGCTCGTCGATGGCCTGCTGGCACAAGCCCGCGAGCAGCATGTTCGCGTGGTCTTCCTGTGGCTGGCTTCCTGGAAAAATGGCATGTCCAGCTACGAGCCGGTATGGGTCAAGCAGAATACCAAACGCTTCCCGCGCGTGGTGCTCCACAACAACGAAGTCAACATCCTTAGCACCCTTACCGGCTACTCAGACGCCACCCGCGACGCTGACGCGCGTGCCTTCGCCGCGGTCATGCAACACATCCGCGAAGTTGATGGCCGCGACCACACTGTACTTATGATGCAGGTTGAGAACGAAGTCGGCATTCTCGGCGATGCGCGCGACCATTCCGCTGCGGCCGATCAAGCTTTCGCCTCCGCGGTGCCCGCGCAGCTGACCGAGTATCTCAAGGCCCATCGCGACACGCTCGATCCCGAACTCCGTGTACTCTGGCTGCAGCAAGGCGAGAAGACTTCCGGTACCTGGGCGCAGATCTTTGGCGACACTGCGCGCGCGGACGAGATCTTCATGGCTTGGAATTATGGCCGTTACGTGCAAGCGGTCACCAGCCGAGGTAAAGCTGCCTACAATCTCCCCATGTATGTGAACACGTGGCTGGCTGGCGAAGACACCGTCCCAGGGGATTACCCAAGCGGCGGACCGCAGCCTCGGGTCGTGGATATTTGGAGGGCCGCGGGCACTGCGATCGACATTTACGCCCCCGACCTCTACGCTCCCAACTTCTCCTACTGGGCCAACCGTTATCACCGCGACGGCAACCCGCTCTTCATTCCTGAAACCAGAGGCGGCACTGCCGGGGCGGCCAACGTCTTTTATTCGGTCGGGGAGCACGCCGCCATTGCGTTCTGCCCATTCGCGATCGACGCGTTCAGCGAAGGCACCACGGAACTGGGCGCAAGCTATACGGCAATCGCCTCCGTGGCCCCAATTCTTCTTGAACAGCAGACCCAGGGCAACGTACACGGCTTCACTCTCACCAAAGAACATCCGTCCGTCGAGTTCTACATGAACGGCTATGCCATCCGGGTCAGCTTGGACGAGATCTTTGGCAATCACACCGAGAATGGCGCCGGCCTGATCATCGCAACGGGACAGAACGAGTTCCTTGGCGCCGGCAAAGGCTTTCGCGTGCTGATCACCCCACGCTCGCCCAGCGCATTCAAGCTCGGCTACGCCTCGATTGACGAGGGGACATACCAGGACGGCCAGTGGAAAGCGGGACGTCGGCTAAACGGCGACGAAAACGATCAGGGTAGCTATTGGCGATTTGATTCGCGCTCCGTCAAGGTCGAGAAAGCCGTTGTCTATCGCTACGAGTAAGTACGGAGTATCGCTGCGGGCTTAATGGGAATTGGCTGCAGCGGGTGGCACCGCAACATCCGGATACAGCCGATCAAACTCCGGGTCGCCGTGCAGAACGCAAGGTCTGGATCGCGGCGTGCCCAAACTGCATCGCGGAAGCCGGCTTCCCAGGCTTTGCGCAACGCATCCAGAGCTTCGGCCTTTCTGTTCAGGCCGCAGTAGGTGCACGCCGCGTTGTAAAGAATCGACGGTTCGTTGGCGCGCAGGGTGAGAGCCATGTTGAGTTGTTGCAAAGCGTCCTCGGTGCGTCCGAAATCGGCGTAGTCGCCGGCCACCAGAATGCGCGCCCGCGCATCTTCCGGGACTTGTTTCAAGTGATTTTCCAGAGCGGCCATCCGGCGCTGCGACATGTTGCGCTTGGCTTCTTCTTTGCCCATGGCGCCCAGAGAGTTGAGAATCGGCACATAAACGTTGTAGTCCTCGCCGCTGGCTTCGATGGCCGCTTCCACCACGTCCACAACTTCCTGGTAGCGTCCCGCCGCAAACAGCGACCGGCACAGCAGATAATAGGCGCCCTCGCAATCGCGCTTGCGTTCGATGGCTTTCTTGACCATGCGCACGGCTTCGTCATGAAGTTCGGCAGCGTACAGTACCCAAGCCTGGCTGACCTGCACTTCGGCCAAGTCCCAGCGCAAAGCCACGGCCCTGCCGGAAGCTTCGCGCGCGCGCTCCACCCACACCTGTTCGCGGCTGTAGTTGCAGTAAAACATGGCGCAGGCATTGGCGCAGGCGGCGTACGCCAGCGCAAAACTGCCATCCAGCGCCACAGCGTTTTCAAACATCTGCAGTGCAAATTCGAGATCCTGGCGCGTCTGCCGCCGCGCATATCGTTTGCCGCGCAGATACAGATCGTAAGCCTGCAGGTTTTCCGTGGGCTTGATGGCCAGCGCCTCTAGCTCCTGCGGCGAAAGCGTAATGCGCAAGGCCTCGGCGATTTTGCGCGCCATTTCATCCTGCACTTCGAAAACGTCTTTCATTTCGCGGTCGAAGCGCTCCGACCACATCGGAAAATCCGTGTGGGTATCCACGAGTTGCACGTTGATGCGCAGCCGCGCGCCGGAGCGCCGCAACGTTCCGGTGAGCACGTAGGCGGCTCCGAGCTGTTGCCCAATCTGCGCGGGAGTCACCGGCTTGTCCCGGAAAGCCAGAATGGTGGGACGCGAAAAAGTGTTCAGTCCGCGGATCTTGGACAGCTCGGTGATCACATCCTCGGTGATGCCGTCGCGCAGGTATTCGTCTTCCTTCGAGCCACTTAGATTTTCGAAGTACAGAACGGCCACGGATTTCCCGCTGGGCTTCGCGGCGCCGGGATCCGAATCGGATTTTTCTTTGGTCCGCCGTTTGCCCGATTCCAGATCGCGCTTCAAGCGGCTGAGGTCGGTCTTCAATTCGGTGGCCGTTTGGCAACGCAGGCTGCGATCCTTTTCGAGGGTTTTGTCCAGGAGCCGCACAAAATCCGGCGGCAAAGCAGGATTCAGTTCCGCGGCCGGCTTGGGCTCGCGGTTCAGGATCGCGTCGAAGATCACCGCCGAGGTGTCTCCCGGAAAGGGCAGCGATCCGGTGGCCATCTGATAGAGAACGGTGCCGGCGGAAAAAATATCGGTGCGCGCATCCACCAGCTGCCCGCGCGCCTGCTCCGGCGACATGTAAGAGATGGTGCCGACGGCGGCCCCTGGCGTGGTCAGTTCGTTCGCCGCGGTCTCGGCCTGTTCAGGCGAAGCGCCTGGTGCGAGCTCGCCTTGCCGCATCTTGGCCAGCCCAAAATCCAGAATCTTCAACTCTCCGCGTTCGGTTAGGAAAAGATTGGCGGGCTTGATGTCGCGATGAACGATGCCCTTGGCGTGCGCCGATTCCAGCGCGTCCGCCATCTGAATGGCCAGCGGGAGCAGTTTCTCCATTTCCACCGGCTTGCCCGGTCATCGTCTGCGCGAGCGTCTGCCCTTCCAGCAACTCCATCACGATAAAGTGCCGGAGTTCGTGCGGCTCGATGGCGTGAATGGTGCAGATGTTGGGGTGATTCAGCGACGAAGCGGCGCGCGCCTCGCGCTGAAAGCGCTCTAGCGATTGGCTGTCCTGCGCCGTTTCGGGAGGCAGAAACTTCAGCGCCACGCGGCGACCCAGCTGCGAATCTTCGGCCTCATAAACCACACCCATGCCGCCAGAGCCGACCTTTTTGAGGATGTGGTAATGCGAGAAAGTCTGTCCGACCAGAGAGAATGCAGCGTCCGGCATGGGGCGCACATGTTAAATGCTCGCAGCGGGCGAGTCAATAACGCCAGACGCTTGCGCGTGAGAGCGCGAAAAATCGCGACAAATTAGCTGTTCGATCCTTAGCCAGCTCAAGATCGCCCTTGCCAGTCAATAACAATGAGAGTCATGTCGTCGTCCTGAAGCCGGTCGGCGCCGCGCGCGGACCAGCTGGCGATTTCGCCGAGTAGCCCGTCCGCCAGCGCCGCTGCCGGAAGATGAGCATGCGATCCCAAAAATTGCGTGCACCGCGAGAGGCCATACTCTTCGGCCTTGGCGTTGCTGGATTCGGGCAGGCCGTCGGTGTACAGCACGTAGCGATCACCTTCCCGCAACGGGATTTCGATCGATTCATACACCGCTTCTGGAAACATCCCTAGGAAAAACCCATTTTGTTCGATGGCGCGTGCTTCGCCGTTGGCGCGGCTGTTCAGCAGCAGCGGAGGGTGTCCCGCTCCAGCGTATCGGACGATCTTCGCATCCAGATCCACGAACAGATAAGCAGCGGTCACGAAATGCGCTTCGAATTTTCCGCACAGCGCCTCGTTCAGACCGGCAAGAACCAGTTCGGGGCGGTGCGCGTGCCCCTTCTGGCCCGCAAAAGCGCCTTTCAGCATGGACGCGATCAGTGCGGCAGGAACACCGTGGCCGGTTACGTCGGCGACGAGAACGCCGAAGTGATTGTTTTCGAGCGCGAGGAAATCGTAGAAATCGCCGGCCACGGCACTCATCGGAAGGTAGCGAGCCGCGATGTCCACTCCAGTGATGTGGGGCACTTCGCGGGGGAGAATCGAGGTTTGGATCTGGCGCGCAATTTCGAGTTCTTTGTTAATGATCAGCAGGCGTTGCTCATTGGCGAAAGTGCGGTAAGCGGACACGTAGCCGAGGCAGCCGACAAAGAATAAGAAGCCGAGGGCTTCAACGTCGTGCCCAGGCAAGACACCAAGGCTGACGAGGTTGCCGTGTAGGACGAAAGCGCCAAATGTCAGAAGGCCGAGGGTAAGGACGCCGAATTCACGCGTCAGAGGTGGCGCCTGGCCCCCAACCCTGCGAACAATAAGGTTCACTGTCAGAGCGCCAACCATCGCTAGGACAAGATAGTTGTTGACGGAGTACGCAAGCCTCTCGCCGACACCGAATACGTCCGCCGTCATTGCGATCGCCGCGAAGATCACCTGAGCAATCACAAATACTCTCGCCAAAGTCTTGACCTCGTCTCCGAGAACCTCCCGCAGAAACAACAGAAAGGGGATTTGCAGGATAAAAGTAATCCAAAGATCGATGTGTCCCCGGAGAGTGTCGGAAACGCCGGCGAGCGAACGCACCACCGGCGTGCGGAAAAGCAGCCGAACCGCATAGAGAATAGAGAAAAGACCGAAATAGATCAGCGTTAGGTCGCGGCTCTTGCGCCGGAAGAAAAAGAGCGCCATCGCGCTCGCGCCGGCCACCAAAAGGATCCATCCAACGACGATCGTCGCCATCTGCGATTGCAGGTCTGCCAGAGAGAAGGACGGAGTTGCAACGGCACAGAAGAGACGGCACGGCGGCATGAGCATGGTTATACGCGGACAGGTAGCCATAGACCAGCGGAAAAGTCCTGTCCTAAGAGGAGAACTCTCAGATAAGATTTTGTTGTCTTGCGGGACCGCCCTCAGCCACCGGCCGGACTCGATTTAAGGAGGCCAGCATGTTGCGCTCTGCTGCTATTTTCTTGGCTTTGGTTTTCTTCTCAATGCTCGCTGCCGCGTCTACTCCCGCGCAGATGGAGCTACAGGGGCGTTCGCAGTATGGAGGATTAATCCGCAACGTCAATTCGCAGAAATGCGTGGATGTGTTCGGAGGGAGCACGAGCACGGGTGCGAACGTCCAGCAATACGCCTGCAATGGCGGAGGAAATCAACGCTGGGAATTCATCGACGTCGGCAATGGGCAATACGCCATCCGAAACATAAATAGCGGCCAGGTCCTGGACGTGGCCGGGAGTAGCCGGGAGAATGGCGCAAACGTGCAACAGTTCTCCGTGGAATGGCGGCGCGAATCAGAGATGGCGTACCCGCGGACGAAGCAACAATTTTGAGTTGGTGAACGTGAACAGCGGAAAATGCCTGGACGTGCAGGGCGGCGGAACCGGTAACAACGTGAACATTTTGCAATGGCACTGCAACGGCGGGGCAAATCAGCGCTGGTATGCCGGATATTCGATGCCTGGTGGCCCCGGCCCCGGCGGACCTGGTTATCCGGGCGGTCCGGGTAATCCCGGTGGTCCAGGCGGGCCGCCACCACCGCCGCAGCCCGGGCCGGGAGGAGGCCCATCGGGGCCGCGTCAGTTCACAGGGATGATTTTAAACGTTGGCTCGCGTAAATGCGTGGACGTGTACGGCGACAGCCGCAGGCCGGGCGCGAACGTGCAACAGTATGGCTGTAACGGGGGCGCGAACCAAAAATGGGTGTTTATCACTGTGGGCAAAAATGAATACGTGTCCAGAATGTGAACAGCGGCCTGGTGCTGGAAGTCGCCGGAGGTAGTCCGCGGCAACGGCGGCAACGTGCAGCAGTTCAACTGGAACGGCGGAGCGAATCAGCGCTGGCGCGGTCGCGGTCCCAACAACAACTTTGAATTAGTGAACGTGAACAGCGGGAAATGCATGGACGTGCAGGGCGGTGGGAACGCCAACAACACCAATATCATTCAGTACGACTGCAACGGTGGCAGCAACCAGCGCTGGTTCATCGGCTACACGCAATAGAATCGATTAACCGACTGCGTTGTTAGCCGAAGATGTCTTTGACCTTGTCGAAGAGAGTGGAACCGCGCTCCGCCGGCTTGTTCTCTACCTTCAACGATGCACCGAGTTGCTCCATCAACTTGCGCTGCTCCCGCGTAAGCTTTGTTGGGGTTAACACCCGCACGTGATAGTACAAATCGCCTTTGCCGCCGCCGCGCGGGTCGGCCAAGCCTTTGCCCTTCACGCGAAAGACGGCGCCGCTTTGCGTGCCTTCCGGAACTTTCAGGCGTTCTTCACCGGCGAGCCCGGGAACCGGTAATTCGGTTCCCAGCGCGGCTTGCGTGACGCTCAACGGAATGGTGCAATAGAGATCGGCGCCGCGCCGCTCAAAAAATGGGTGCTCTTTCACTTCGAGGACCACGTAGAGATCGCCCGTCGGGCCGCCGTTCGGCCCCGGCTCGCCTTCGCCGGTGACGCGCAAGCGTGTTCCGGTATCCACACCTGGCGGGATGCGCAACTCGATGACGCGCTCGCGTTCGACGCGGCCTTGCCCGCGGCAATCGAGGCAACGTTCTTTGATAATTTGTCCCGCCCCTTGGCAGTTCGGGCATGTGCGCGTAATGGTGAAAAATCCCTGCTGATACGCCACTTGGCCGCGGCCGCCGCAAGCCTGGCAGGATTGCACGCCAGTGCCCTTCTTTGCTCCGGTGCCGTTGCAGGATTCGCAATATTCCTGACGTGGTAGTTTGATCTTGGTGGTAACACCGGCGGACGCTTCGTCAAATGTCAGCGTCATGTCATAGCGCAGATCCGCGCCGCGTTGCGCCCGAGTGCGCCCGCCGCCGCGCCGTCCGCCGAAGAGATCCTCGAAGCCGAAAAAATCGCCAAAAATATCGTGGAAATCCTGGAACACGGTGCCGTCGAAGCCGCCCGTGCCGCCGACACTCGATAGCCCAGCGTGTCCGTACTGATCGTAAATTTGGCGCTTCTGCGGATCGCTGAGCACGCTATACGCTTCAGTGCATTCGCGGAAGAGCACGTCGGCCTCGGCTTTATTTTCCGGATTGCGATCCGGGTGCCACTTCAGCGCGGCCTTGCGGTACGCCGCTTTGATCTCATCCACCTGCGCGGTTCGTGAAACACTGAGCACTTCGTAGTAATCGCGTTGCTTCCCTCGACTCATCGTTCTCCGGTCCTTCGTTCGGCTTTCGCTGCGCTGATGAATTTCGCTACACCGCTATTGCGAGTTTCTTCGAGTTAATTCGCTGCTTCTTTCGATGCGGCAGAAGGGTGCACCGCTACACGCACCATCGCCGGGCGCAACACGCGTCCGTGAAACACATAGCCCGGCTGGAAAACCTGCAAAATGGTTCCGTCTGGGTACTCCCGCGTTTCCGTGCGGTCCATGGCCTGATGCGTGTGCGGATCGAATGGCTTACCCACCGGGTCAATCCGCTCGGCGCCCAAGCGCGTGACGTTGTCCACCAACTGCTTGTAGATCAACTCAAATCCCTTTTGGTAATTGGCGTATTCCGGTTCACGGTGCGCGGCCAGGGCCTGCTCAAAGCTATCGATCACCGGCAACAATGCTTCGATCAATCGGCCAGTGGTGCGTTTGGAATCATCGCCGCGTTCACGCTCGATGCGCTTGCGATAGTTATCGAAGTCGGCCTGGCGGCGCAGCAAGGTCTGCCGCAGCTCCTCGAGGTCGGTGGCCAATTTGGCGACTTCGGCGTCGGCCTTGGCGGCATCCGCGGCCAGTTCCTGGGCTTCGCTTCCCTGCTGCGCGTCGTCATTCATCTCGGCTTGCGGTTTCTTCTCGTTCCAGTCCATCACTCCCACGGTAAAGCTCCCTTGAACAAGATTCAGGTGCTGCGATTCATTACGCGACCTATGCATTCAAACTACACTTCGGAATACGGCATCGGCCAGAAGGCCAGTTCTCCAGACGACTGGTTCTACGGTTTGCTGAGCGCTTCGCTGAAGAGCTGTGCGACGTAGGCCACCGCGGTCATGGCGCGTTCGTAGTGCATGCGCGTTGGTCCCAGAACGCCCAACGATCCCTGCACCTCATCGTTGCGCGTATATGGCGCGCTGATCATCGCAAGATTTTCTCCCGATTCCGAAATCTCTTTCATGCCGATCTGGACGTGCACCGGCTCCGGCGTTTCGATGCAGGCATTCAGCATGGTTACCAGGCGATGCTTTTCCTCGATCGCCGCCAGCACGTCGCGCAATTGCGCCTGGTTGGCGAATTCCGCGGTTCCCACGATTTGCGCCGTGCCCTCCACGTGCACATGCAGCGCGGACTCGTCGCCCAGCGCTATCGGATCGCACAGCGTTAGCGCTCCGGCGATCAAACCCTCGTAGCGCTCACGTTCCAAAGCCAATTTCTGCAGCAAGTCCGCGCGAATGGCCTCCAGCGTCCAGCCGGAATAGTGGCGGTTCAGAAAGTCCGCCGTGGCGTCGAGCTCCGGTTGCGAGAACAAACGCTGTGGCCGCAGAATTTTGTCCCGCGTATTGCCGCCCGGCGAAACCAGCACTACCACCACGCGGCCATCTGGCAGCAGCCACATGCGCGTGTGTTCGAGTACCGTCTTTCCCAGCGGCTGCGAGACGATGATGCCCAGGCCGTTGGAGACTTCTGCCAGCACATGCCCCGCGCGTTCGGTGATCTCCGCCGATGTCTTCGCCCCGGCAAACTCGCGCCGTATCCAGTCGCGATCATCCACCGTCAGGGTAGCTTGCGAAGCAATCTCCTGCGCAAAAAAGCGATACGCCGCCGCCGTCGGCACACGCCCTGCCGAAGTGTGGGGCTGATAAAGCAACCCACCATCCTCGAGATCGGCCATCACGTTGCGAATCGTGGCGGTGCTGAGAAGCTCCTCGAAGCGCTTGGAGATGGCGCGCGAGGATACCGGTTCGCCCGTCTCAATATACGTGCGCACGATATCCGCCAGAATCTGGCGGTTTCGCCGTTCCTGTAGCGCGGCAGTCCTCATAGCAGCACTTTACTCCGTGAAGCAGTATTCTGCTAACGGTTCACCGGGCGACTATGGGTAAGCGTTAGCTTTTTGCGCTTTGACTCCGTTCTTCCCACTGCGAAAGTGTGATCTCTTCAGGCGCATCCGTGGGACTATCGAAGTCCACGCGGTAACCGTCCGGATCGGTCAGCGCCGTAACCCACAGGCCGTTACCGACAGAGGGCTCTTTCGGGTGCAGTCCGCGTGCCACGGCTTGACGGTAAATCGCCAGCGCATCCTTACACGTGAAACAAATCGAAACCCCGACGCCGAGTTTGCCTTCCGGTGGACGGACGCTACCATCCTCTTTGCGAAAATCCTGCAGCATCAATCCCGCGCCGCCGAGTTGCAACCGACACCAGCGGATCTGTCCGTCGGGCTCCCACTTCAACGCCACGTCAAAGCCCAAGCCTTCGACGTAGAACTTCAGCGAGGCACCCATGTCCGAGACGCCGAAGAACGGCACGGCCTCCACGACGTTGGACTTGTCGACCGTTTCAGTCTCAACCTTCGGAGCAACGCTCATCGGTAGGCTCCCATACGCCTGGACCGGCAACCTTCGATTGGCAACCCAGACAGAGTCGGCTAAGCACTTCTTTCTCTATTGTAGAAAGCGTGTCAAGGGTCGTCAATATTGGCGGGCAGGCGGCCGTTCAGTGGCACTGCTGGATAGCAGCGCGCTCGAGCGATTCCTACGCCGCCGCCGATCGCAATGACCGCAGCGCAACACCGCCCAGCACGAGGATCGCGGCTATCAGTGCCGCCCACATGGCCGCGGGATGGCGCTCGGACCACGGCCGAGGATCGGGTGGCTTTTGATACGCGGTGTTCACCTCTTCGGCCAGCAATCGCGTCTCCGCTGCTGCGGGATCCATCTGAAACAGCTTGGCGTAATCGTAGTTGGGGGCTGTCAGCCGTTCGTTTCCGTAGTACAGCGTGGCCTGGCTTACCGCGGGCGCCTGAAAATAGATCCGGCGCTCGACTTGCTGGAGTTGCGCGCCGTTGATTTTCAGCGGCTGGTCGTCGCCATTGTGTACGATGATTTTCAGCGTGCCCTGTCCCGGCGCGAAGAGGCGGATGCTGGAGTCCTCCTGATCAATCTTCTTACCACCGCGCAACATGTGAATTTTTGTGATTGTGCCGCTGCCGACAAGTTGCTCCGTTCTATCTTTGGCATCGACGCCTTGTAATTCGCTCTGCACCTCGACAGGGCGCAGAAAATTCACCTGGCTGCCGTCAATATCGAATTGAATCCGCTCGACCGGTACTTTCGCCGGAAGGCTAAAGCTGAGCACGGTGTCTCGTCCTTGCTGCGTGATGGTCGGATGCTCCGCCACCGTAACCCACCGGGCGGCTTCGTCGCGCCCAACGCCTGTCTTGGCCCCGGTCACCTCGTCTGGCTTGACCGGGCCATCCAGCGTCACGCGTAGGTAGCGAAACGTAGCGTCCGGCATCTGCAGCGTGCTGTTGTGCCCGAGATTCTCGGAGGTAAAGTCATAGAGTGTGCTCGAACCGAGCAACGCCCATTCTTTGGAGTGAACGTCATTCGCGCCCTCGATCCGTGCGCGCGCCACGAAATCCTTGCTCTTCAGCTCCAGGTGGACCGTGCTGTACAGTTCGGTTCGCGTCATGTCCAGAATGAATTGGGTGTTTCCCGCCACGGTGGCGGGTTGCAGTACCTTGCAATCCACCTGCTCACGAACCGTGGCGCCTGAACCGATTTGCAGCACGTATGGGACTTCCGTTCCGGCGGAATATAACCGCACGTCGCCCAAGTCAGGCCGCGCATGTGCCCAGATTGTTGTGTCTACCACGACGTACTGTTGCGAAGCGCCCGCGGCCAGTTCCACGCCGCGCTGAAATTCCAGCGATGAGGTTCCCTGAGACAATGCTTCCTGTGAGGAAGCTGTCTGCGCCAGCAAAGCGAGCCAAGCTGCCACCAGTGCGCGCCTCATGCCTTTCTCAGTTCCTCTGGCTGGGATAATTTCAACCAGTCGCGCTGATAGATGAACGAGACCGCCAGCAACACTCCTCCGAGCGCCACGAAGCTGACGATGCGATAACCTTTATCAAGTGCGGAGACATCGAACAAAAACACTTTCACGACGGTGAACGCCATCAACGTCAGCGCCTGCCACCTGACGAACGCGCTGCGTTTCCAGAAGCCCAGCGCCATCAGCGACGCGCCATACACCAGCCAAATCGCGGAATAGGTAAAGTCTCTGACCACCCGCCATTGCAGGTAATTCAGAGCTGACTGTTCCTCGGGGAGGCGTAAGAGTACGCTATGCGACGGTCAAAAAAGTCCGAAGCCTCCAGCGTCAGCGCCGTCAGCGCCAGCAAACTCATCGCTATTTTGGCAAACGACAAAAACGGCCGCATGTTCTCCGTGGCGATCGGCTCGCCGTATTTGATAATCGCTCCGAGCACGGCAATCGCCAGCAGGTACGTCATGAAGCGCTCGTTGAATACCAGCCGTGGCGTTTGTTCCCAAGAAAAGATCAGCAGCCGCAAGATCCCGAGGATCAGCGCGACGATCCCCAGCCTTCCGAGAAGCCGCGTACCCGTGCGTGCGGCGATCCACAGGAGCGCCCCGGATTCCACGAGCCAGCCGACGGCGATCCAGTGGCCGTCCAGTTTCAGCGGCACAGCAATGGTCAGAAATGTAACCGCCAGGGTGATGTGCACCAGACGAATCGTGCCGGAGGTTTCCTCAGGATGCAGGCGTCGAAACGCCTCCGCCAGCCCCAGATAGCACGCCGCGATCAGCAGCGCGTACCACGTCAACGCGTCGCGCGGCGCGTCATACATCGCGAAAAGCGCGCCAAAGTAAGCGCCGGCATTGAGAACCGCCAGCACGCTGGCCATCGACAATTGCCTGCCCGCGTCCGTTTCGTCAGGCTTCGCCAGCAACGGCCCCAGCGCGAAGATGGCCGCGAACAGCGTGACAAAAATTACGGTCTCTGCCCGGTAGGTTTCCCGGTAGTACTCAGACGCCCACGCGGCCACCAAAATTTCCGTACCAATAAAACTTCCCCACGCCAGCTGAAGCCACGGTTTGAGCATCAGCAGCGCGAGCACCGCAAGGTCCAGCAAGACCACGTAGCCGAAGAGCTCAGCTTCGTGATTCTGCCCGGTGGACAACAGTACGGGCGTGGCGAATCCTCCCGCCAAAGCAAACGCCGCCAGCAACATGGCGTCCTGCGTCCAAGCCATGACGATAGCCGCAGCCGTGACCGCGGCCATGGCAGCGAACGCCACCTCCGCCGGAATAAGCTGATACATCTGAAACGCCGCCCAGAGCGACAGGTACAGTGCGCCAAGGCCGAGTGCTTTCAACGAATACGAAAATGGGGCATGTCCCTTGGCACGAAACCGTTCGCTCCACAAAATCAGTCCGATACCCGCGAGGATTCCTATCGCGACGCGGCCGCTCGGCCCGATCCAATTGTTTTCAAACGCGTACTTCAAGAAGTACGAGATGCCCGTCAGCACCGCGACAATGCCGATGCGGTTCAGCCAGTACTGGCCGATCCTTTGCTCTAAATCCGCTTCTGGCTTGGACCCAAGACGATTGACTTGCGATAACGAGATGAGGGGCTTTGCGGGCGTTGCTTTCGCGGGTGAAGGCGGAGATGAAATCTGCGGCGGGATTTCCCCGCTCGTTGTGCCCGGAACCTGCGAAGGGACTTTTTGGCCGGGTCGATCGACGATATCTGACGGAGGAGTGAGGTTCGCCGTCTGAACTGCGGGCGGCGCCATCGCCTCAATCTTGGCAACTTTGCCAGCGCGCAGCTCGAGCTCATACACGCGTGCTGTAACGCTTGCCAGTTGCGAGCGCAACCCTTCCAATTCGCGCGACAGCTCTTCTGGAGATCGGTCCACCTGCGTAAGCTACTTTACAAGTGCGACAAACGCAACGGTGGTGCATACGAGCAGATGCCAAACATCAAATAACTAATCGGCGTTGTCGATTTGCGCGCGCTGCAGGGTGTCGGAATAGTCGATGTACAGCGTTTTCCATTCGGTGAAGAAATCGATGGCCGAAACGGCGGCTTCGCGGTGACCGTTGCCGGTTTGCTTGGTGCCGCCGAAGGGCAGGTGAGTTTCGGCACCGATGGTTGGCGCGTTGACGTAAACGATGCCGGTGTAAAGGTCGCGCATGGCGGCGAAGGCTTGATTCACGTTCTTGGTATAGATCGAGGCGGACAGGCCGTACGGCACGCCGTTGGCGACTTCAATGGCTTCGTCAAAACTGCCGACTGGGATTACCGAGACGACGGGGCCGAAGATTTCTTCCTGTGCCACACGCATCTTTGGCGAACAATCGCCGAAGACGGTCGGCGCATGGAACCATCCCTTGGCAAGCGCGCCACTCTCCAGGCGGTCGCCGCCCGTCAAAAGCTTCGCGCCTTCGTTTTTGCCGATCTCCACGTAGGACATTACCGTCTTCAGTTGTTGCTCGTTGATGCACGGGCCCATTTCGATTTTCGGGTCGAGGCCGTCTCCCACCTTCAGCGCCTTCACGCGCTCCACGAAGCGCTTGATGAATTCGGTGTAGACGCTCTTGTGCACGGCCACGCGGCTCGCGGCGGTGCAGCGCTGCCCAGTCGTACCGAAACCGCCCCAGACTGCGCCATCGATGGCGAGGTCGAGATTGGCGTCGTCCATCACGATGATGATGTTCTTGCCGCCCATTTCCAGGCTGACGTGCTTGAAATCCGGCGCGCCAGCTTCGGCGATGATGCGCCCGACGGCCGTCGATCCGGTGAAGCTGACGACAGGAACTTTCTTATGCTTGGAGAGCGGCGCACCGGCGTTGGGGCCGTCGCCGCTGACCAGATTCACCACGCCGCGCGGAATCCCGGCTTCGGTGAGAACCTGCACCAGGTTGTACGACGAAAGCGGCGTGTCTTCCGCCGGCTTTAGCACCACGGTATTGCCAGAGACCAGCGCGGGCATCATCTTCCACGACGGAATAGCCATGGGAAAATTCCATGGCGTGATCATGCCGCACACGCCGATGGATTGGCGCACGCTCATGGCGAACTTGTTTGGCAATTCGGAAGGGGTGGTTTGACCGAACAGGCGGCGGCCTTCGCCGGCCATGTAATAGGTCATGTCGATGGCTTCCTGCACGTCGCCACGCGTTTCGGCCAGGACTTTGCCCATCTCGCGCGTCATGTCGCGTGAGAATTCTTCTTTGCGGTGCAGTAGCAGTTCAGCAGCGCGATACAAAATTTCTGCGCGCTTCGGTGCGGGTACGAGGCGCCAGGTTTTGTATGCCTCGGTAGCCGCGTCCACGGCCGCGTCAATGTCTGCCGCGCCGGACGAGACGAACATGCCCACTAGCTCATCGGTGTTGGCTGGGTTGCGATTCTCGTAGGGGTCGCCGCCGCGTGGTTCAACCCATTCGCCGTTGATGAAATTTTTGTAAACTCGAGGCGCAACGCTCGTAGCCATACTTCCTCCTGACCCTTCATACCGCTGCCGTAAACTTGCCAGACTTTCCGGCTTATCTGTGCGGGATCCAACGTGAATCGCGACGACGTGGAGAGTACAGTTTACTGCGCGCGGCAATACGGGTCAAACTGCGGGCTGTGGATGTGGGAACGAGAGCATCGCTGACCTAAATGTGTGGTAAAAGCGCACAGGCAAGAGTGCCCGTGCTGCGAAGACCGTGGACACCCCCCTAGGGGGTTTTTGTAAGTGTTCATTCTAATGGACTTTAAGTCCTTTAGACTCCGCAGTTACGCAAGTGTTCATTCTGCACGAGATACAGGCGCTGGCTGTTGCACAGAAAGTTATATATGAAATACGGAAGAAGGTTCGCGCAATGGATGAGGATACGGTGCCGGGCGCACCTTTCTACAAGCGATACGTTACCATAGCGGTATAAGATGTCAAGGACAAAATGATAGACGGCGGCATTTTGTGAGGAATGTGGGGAGGAAATGTGGACCTCAAACTAGCCTACAACCTGGCACAGTGGTCGAGCTTTTTTTCGGCTGAAGTCGGTGCGACGGCGGCACTTACGGGATTATTGTTCGTGTCAATATCGATCAACCTTTCAAAAATCGTTTCGAACCCGCTGCTGGCTTCACGGTCGGCCAAGGCGCTGGGCACGCTCGCGGGAGTGCTAGTGGCTTCGACGCTGTGTCTGGTGCCCGGGCTATCGCGCGGAGGCGCGGGGTGGGCTTTAGCGGTGCTTGGCGCCGTCGCGTGGCCACTGATCACGTATTGGCAGACCAATGCGACCAGACGAAACCCGTACGCGACCTTCGGCCACAAGCTGTTCCACTGGATATTGGCGCAGGCTTCTGCCCTGCCGCTGCTAATCTGCGGAATCTCGCTCTTGCTCTGCGTGGCGGCGGTCTCTATTGGTTGGTCGTGGCAATTGTCGTGTCCTTTGTCGCGGCGCTGCTGGATGCCTGGGTGCTGCTGATCGAGATTCAACGTTGATTAGAAAAAAAGCTGACTGCTGATTCGTCGCAAGTCAGGGCAAGCTGGGCGCAGCATGCTGCGCCCCTACAAACGCAATTAGAAACAATCGTGGCCGCTCTTGGAATTAGTGGCTGCGTCCGTTAACCACTAGGGCAACGCGAAAATTCATGATGCATTTGTGGGCAATCTGTGGTATTCTCTTTTTGCGCTTATCACTTCGGTTGTGTTGTGCGGTCCCTCTGGTGCAGTAGCTGCGTTAATCTGAGAATCCCCGCCTGCAGTCTTCTCCGTACGTCATACGCGTAATCTAAAATGAGCCTGGCACAACGTGCCGAGCGCCCTCGGAACTCCGTGTGTGCGCCGGCACAAGCCAGCAAGAAAGTTGTGAAATGCAAAGTTTTTCAGAATCAATGATTTCCCCATATATGAAGGAACGTCTGGCGGCGCTGAAGTTTGTCACACCTACGCCCGTGCAGGCCGCTGCCATTCCGGTGGCGCTCGAAGGCAAAGATGTTCTAGCCACGGCGCAAACCGGAACCGGCAAAACGCTTGCCTTCATGATCCCAGTAATGGAAAAGCTCTTGAAGCAGACCACGCCCGGCATCGGAGCCCTGGTACTTGTGCCCACCCGCGAACTCGCCGTGCAAGTCGTCGACGTCTATAACTCGCTGCGCGGCCGTTCACTCACGCAAGCCGCCGCCGTCGTTGGCGGGCTTTCCGAAGGCGCGCAACTGCAAGCCATCCGCAAGGGCGCACGCCTGATCGTGGCCACTCCCGGCCGCCTGGAAGATTTTCTCGAGCGCAAACTCATCAATTTCCGCACCCTCAGCATTCTCGTGCTTGATGAAGCCGACCGCATGCTGGACATGGGTTTTCTGCCCGCGCTGAAGCGCATCGCTGCGATTTTGCCGAAAGAACGCCAGACCATGTGCTTCTCGGCCACCATGGAAGCCAGCGTCGCGCACCTCGTCAAAGACTATCATCCGCACGCCAGTTCGTTTGGCCTTCGGTTCGACGCTCAAGCCTTCCGAAAACGTGCGCATGCAAGCCTTTGAAGTGTCCACCGATCGCAAACAAGAATTGCTGCAGCGGTTGCTCAGCAAGGAAACTGGCCGCGTGCTCGTTTTCGCGCGCACCAAGCGCGGAACCGAACGCATTTGCAAGAATCTAAACCGCGACGGCTTTTCGGCCGCCATGATTCACGGCGACCGCTCGCAATCGCAGCGCATGGCCGCACTGGCGGGCTTTCAACAGGGTCGCATCAGAGTGCTGGTGGCCACGGACCTGGCTTCGCGCGGCATTCACGTGCAAGACATCGCGCACGTCATCAATTACGACCTGCCGGAAGTTGCGGAGAATTTCATTCACCGCGTCGGCCGCACCGGACGCAACGGCGGCAAGGGCGTAGCCTCCACAATGTTTTCGCGCGAACAACGCTCGGAAATTTTTCACATGGAGCGCACGCTGGGCATCAAAATGGAACGTTTGCTGGCCAATGACGGCACGGCAGCGCCCCACAACATGAGCAACCCGACGTCGCACGCAGCGACTTCGCCCAACGGCGGAGCACGACCGCCTTTCGTTCGTCCCGACGTGCATCGCAGCGCGCCACGGAACGAATCTCGCGATGATTCGCGTGGTAATTCGTACGAGGGATCACACTCTAGCTCGCACTCCGGTTCTCGCGACAGCTCGCGCTCGGGACCGCGTGGTGGCTACGACCGCAATCGCACTGGTCGCAACGATTCACGCCGCTCGTCGTCCTACGGCGCAAGCTCGCGAGACAGATTCTCGACTAGCCACGATCCCAACGCGCGTCCGAGCATCGTTCGCCTGCCAGGAGAAGTACTTGCAAGCGCAAGCGGACTAACGGCCCTCGGTGGCACGGAATTTATTCTGTGTTCTGTGGTTACCTGCTGGCGACACCAACAACGCACAGGCTAAAGCCTGTGCCACAAAATCAAACTAAAGAGAAACCACCGGCCGCTACAAAGCGCCGGTGGTTTTTTTGTTTTGAATGATTTGATTACGGGAGCCCGAAGGCAACCGAAGAAATCGCATGAGTACTGCCCTACTGCTGGATATCAGCGGGCAACGCGGCGGCAGAAGTTCGCACCGTAGGCGCGGGGGGCGCCATGCCGGCTGTGGCCGACCCGAGCCCCAGGTGGTTCAGCGTCTGAGCATCCAGCTTACCGGTGGCGTTTAGTCCGTGGGCGGCCTGAAATTTCCTCATGGCGTCGGCCGTCGAGTCATCCCATTTCCCCGAAGGCGCGCCGCTGAAGTCGCCACTCTTCGATAGCGCTTGTTGAATCTCCGTGATGCGTTCGGGTGTGGGCGCCATCTGGCCGCGTTGATGCCCGTGGCTCGCTTTTTTCCCGCCGTGTTTGCTGGAAGTGCTGCCGCTCGATTTCTTCGCGGCGCCTGCTTTGCCGCTGGCCGTCCCGGCAGATTTTGTGGTGGCACCAGATGAGTGGGAAGTAGTCGCGCTCTTGGGCTTGTTCGTGGAGGGCGTCGTCGCGCCAGTACTTTTCTTGTGTTTAGTGGTGGTGGCCCGCGCGGATTGCCCGGGCATTGTGCCCAGTCCCAATGTCGCGAATACCAACCCGGCGATTCGTAGCGTTTTGCGCGTCATCGTTTAGTAGAAAAACTGTTTAGTAAAAACTCTTCGCTGCACAAAATGCGGCGAGGAATCTCTCTATATTCTCCGGGAAATCCCTCGCCGTTCGCTTGAAAATCTACTTTTGGCTTTCCGCCGGAACAATACCGGGCAAGAAAACTGTGAGTACGCGATC
The DNA here is from genome assembly GCA_963798585.1 of uncultured Acidobacteriota bacterium. Classification (GTDB taxonomy): domain Bacteria; phylum Acidobacteriota; class Terriglobia; order Acidiferrales; family UBA7541; genus Acidiferrum. The sequence goes on along the minus strand of CAWCTJ010000019.1, from coordinate 182,513 downwards.
GCTATCCTGTCGTCGGATCACTTTAAACACCACGTTGCTTCCCGGCTTCAGTTTTGCCACCGCCGCATTGTACTCCGCCACGGTGCTGACGCTCTCGCGATTTACTTCCGCGATCACATCGCCGCGGAGAAACAGCAGGTCGTCGGCAAAGCTGGCGGGATCGATTTCGGAAACCACCACGCCCTTGACGCCATCCATTCCCAACTGTCGCGCGCGATCCGGGGTCAGCTCCTTTACGTGCAAGCCGAACTCCGGCACGGCAACCTCACCCGGCTGGTCGCCCAGTCGGCCTGCGGTGTTCGGGAAGACGCGGGTACGATCTTCAACCGTCGCAGTCGTTTCCTTCTGCGTTCTGTCGCGCACATAGTCGATCTTGACCTTGCTGCCAATCGCCGCCAGAGCGATGGGATTCACCAGGTCGTTGCCGCTCTTCACTGGTTGGCCATTCACGGCGGTAATGACGTCGCCGCCCTTCAATCCAGCCTTCTCTGCCGGACTGCCCGGTTCGATACCCTCGATCACCACTCCATAAGGCGCGCCCAGTTCCTTCAGGGTGATCGAGTTGGTGCCCAAGCCCTCTTCAAAACTCACGCCGATGGATCCGCGCGTTACGCGGCCTTGCGCGATAATCTGGTTGTAAACATTGATCGCTGTCGTTGAAGGCAAGGCAAATCCCACGCCTTCGTAGCCACGGCTCCCGGTGATGATCGCCGTGTTGATTCCCACGACCTCTCCCGCCAAGTCCACCAACGGACCTCCGGAATTACCGGGATTAATGGCCGCATCCGTCTGGATGAATTTCTGGAATTGGCGGCCAATGCCGCCGCGATCCTTGGCGCTGATGATTCCCGCGGTCACCGTGGCTTGCAGACCAAACGGGCTGCCGATAGCTAGAACCCAATCACCCACCTGCACGCCATCGGAGTTGCCCAGCTTGGCGGTTGGCAAATCTTTACCGGCATCAATCTTCACCACTGCCAGGTCCGTGTCTTCGTCAACTCCCACAACCTTGGCGGTGTATTTCTGGGTTTCGCCGTTCAGCTGCACTTGAATCTTCGTGGCCTGATCCACCACGTGATTGTTGGTCAAAATATATCCGCGCTTGTCGACGATCACGCCCGAACCCAAACTGCGCTCCGCTTGCGGAGGTGCATCCTGCCCACCCTGCCCCTGGAAAAACCGATCGAAGAAATCCTGCATGGGATCATCTTGATCGTCGTTTGGCTGGGGATGCTTTCTGCCGCGCATCGCGGACTTGCGGTCCATCACCTGCGTGGTGGCAATGTTCACCACCGCCGGTTCCACGCGATTCACGATTCCCGAAAACGAACTCGAAGACGGCACGGGATCAGGAACCGCGAGCGGCGTCGCATTCGTGCCCGCAAAACTCAGCGTCTTCATCGCCGAAACGCGCCCGGAGATCACCGTGCCAATCAGAATGCCCGCTGCCAAGGTCACGGCCACAAATATGCCGGTCAAGATCTTGCGCCGGCGCGCCCTGCCCGCCAAATCTCTCACTTGCTCGTCCATCATGATGCTCCTGTTCCTGAGGGGACCATTATCCGGGTTCCCCGAATTATAGCACCGCAGACTCCCGCCGGTTCCTCCCGAAATCTTACGCCATGGGACAATCACTGCATATTAGACACTGTACGCATGGCCGGGTCGTTATGCCAATGCATGCTCTTCTACCTTTGACGCACGAAACCAAATTTGTGTTGTAACGCCTTTACACTAAGCTTCACCAAGGTTTTAGCCGCACCCTCAAGAATTCTCCTCGAAGCTACTCGACCCGGAAGGACGCCGCACGCCAAACGGACTTCTTGCCCGCCGAATTGGACGCTTGGATCTCCAGGCGATAGCTGCCGGTGGACAGTTTGTCCAATGGGAGTCTTTCCGCAACCGGAATGACGGAATTCTCTGGTCGAGCTGTTAATTCTACCGGCAGCAAACGCGTTTGCAACCTCACTTCCCCGGTCTTTACATCCCTGACTCTCATCTGAACCTGGAGCTTCGCCGCGTCCGTCCCGTTGACCAGCGGCTCGCGAATCTCGAAATAGCTCACCAGTCCATCACTTTTCTGAAAGCGCGTATCTCCGGCAGGCGTGAGTTCAAGGCCGCTCGCGACCAGGGGAACGTACTGGGGCGCCCGAGCTTCTCGTGCCGATGGATCAGGGGCTTTATGAAATCGCTTGCAAAGAACGATCCCGCTGATCGCGAGGTCATCTTGCGCGAAGCTCTCCACCCGCAGGGGTACTTCCACGCGGCCGAACTTCTTCCCATCGGTGACCACCAGTTTCAAAACGTAATCTCCGGGAGGCAGATCTAGCTGGGTGTCATAATGACTTGGGATGACCTGAAGCTCGTAATCCTTGCGAGCGTCTCTCGGGATTGGAAATGTGCCACGGTAAGCATCCCCCAATATGGAAGGATGACACGCAATATCACTGAAGCGCAGGGCCAGAGCCTTGTCGCTGTCATATACCATTCCAAGAACGGCAATGGTGGCGTCCAGCTTAACGTCGTTCCATTCGCGCCAAAGAGCCTTCGAGGGAAACTCAAGGGCGACGTTAACGCGACTCACAGTGGAGTCGCCGAAGAACGAACTCGCTTGCACGGACACCGGGAACCTTCCCTCTTGCGCTGAATCTGCGTAGCCATCCATTTGTTTTCCAAGCTTCGTTCCATCTACAGCGTCGTACAGTTCATTTTTCGTGTTGCAATATGCGTCGCGGGCATAGACCGTGGCATTACGGCGGTCTACCTTGACCTTGATTTGGTGACAGGGCCGTGCCGGCGAAGATGGCGGAGGTGTATAGGAAATGAGGTAAACATGCAAAAGCCAGAGACTTGCGCCGCTATCCGTTCGCGTGGAAAAATCCGGGCTGGCCCAAATACCTCTGGGCGTACACGCCGATTCTGTGTGCTGAGAAACGTTATCGCGTACCTGCCAAACTCGCGGCAGGTCGATCGCGACGTTCTGAATCTCCTGCTCTTTGCCATCTTCGAAGACGTGAAAGTCTTTCGCACCGAGGCCAGTGATCTCTTTGTCCCACTCTTCGCCCTTGTTGTGTCGCCAGTCCGATCGGACGTCGGACTTGTCAACGACGAACACCGGCACGACCACCTGCTCCGCTTCGATGCGGATGGCGGACGGACCTTCGGTTTGGGCCAGCGAGGTCGATGCCCCTACGCTGAAACTGGTGCTGAAAATCACTCCAGCGAGCAGCAGACGGAATGCAGGCAGGTCCTTGGTTGATGCCGTCGTCAATGATAAACGGGGGCTGTTCATGCCTTTGGCACCTCCCAAGACCGGGATCACAGCCATCGCTGGCGCCGGCGATGTCGTACAAAGTCGTACAAAGAGGATTGCTCAAACTTGTCGCTCGCAATCCTTATTTCTTATTCTCCGCCTTCGGTGCATAATATCCCCGGCGCGCTTGCACCTTCAAACCGCCCGGACGCACTTTGACCTTCAAGGTATGATAGCTGCCATTCGCCTTGACGTTTTGCGGCGAGACCTCCAGCAGATATAAATACTCTGGGGCTTCCGTCAACCGTTTGAACCCGGCATCCAGGTCGTTGCTGTTGTGGAAGAAGGTCCCGCCGGTTCCGTCCGCGAGTTCCGCCATGACATTTTCATTGATCGCCATCGACCCACTGTGCTGTTGGGATGCTTGAGCCGTAACCAGGCCATACGCGGAACCCTCGCCGCGTTGACTCGCGTCTAGGTTCGTTGTGTATAGCCCTCGCGCGTCCAGAGCGCTGACAGTCACCTTGGACTGCGCCGCAACGTCCATGATTCGCGATTTAAGGGTCTGGGCCTCCGCGGAATTCGCCAGAAACCCCGGCGATACCAGAATCACCATGCGATCTCCTGGCAGGGCTTCCATTCGGTGGGCCAGCTCTCTAATAAACAACAGTGTTACGCGAGTATCCTGATCCCCAACCGCCAAAGCCTGCGATACCGCGGACCGCACCATGCCTTCCGCCATATTGCGCTCCTGAGGCTTTAAGTTGGCGCAGGTCATGGTGTCCTGAACGGCCGACTCGAACGCCGGGTCGTCGTGTCTGTTCGCGATTAGATCCGCGAGATAGTAATCGACATTCGGGCATGGGCGGCCGACGTGTCGATAAAGATTGCGCACTTTTAACTGCATGATCGCTTCTTGCAGCTTCGCGCGGTCGCGCGTCATGCCGCTGTTGGTCCCCGAAAAGGAGACCACATCCGCCATGTCCGAATCGCCCAGCGATCCTGCGAGCATGCGCTTCGCCGCAGCTTGGACTTGCGCCAGGTCCCCGAAGTCGAGATGTAGATCATCGAAGAGAAAAACAATAAACCGCTTTGGTGCGCTGGCGGGTGCGGGAGTTGCAGGAGGAGCCGCGTCCGGCACGGGAACACGCGGATCAGCCGGCGCCGCAGGCTTGGCGGCAATTTCGCCAGCGCCACGTTTTTCAATTGTGAAGCCCGAGATCACTTGCAGCTTTCCTTGATCGAAGACTTCGAAGTCTTCTTTCTGCAGGCTGCCCACTGCGTCCCCTCGCCCATCGCGCACCACCACCGGCACCAGCACGGCGTTCACTTCCACTTTGATTGGCACACCTGAGCCCTGCGGCGCAGGTTCGGCCGGCGCTGGTGTTGTTGGCGGCGGAACATTCTGCTGCGCCACGACCTGCACGCACCAAATGCCGGCCAAGCAGCCCGATAGCAAGACCGAACCGCATATGTTGCGAATGTTCATTGTGATGGGATAACTCTTACGGTTGTAGGACGCGTTTAAGCATCGCACGGTTGCAGCGGTCGGCGAATCGCTAAGACTTAAGCGTATTCAGCCCGTTTGCGCGGCCTCCCACAGCCTGGCAAGAATGTGTTAGATTCGCGCCTCGCGAGGTAAACGGAATGATTGTTTTCGCCCGGACGGTCTGCTTCATCGCCGCAGCATTTCTTGTCGCCGCCACGGCTTCCGCGCAGACGCCCACGCAATTTCCCGTGACCGAAGGCGATTATGTCGCCCACAACTTTCAATTTAAGTCTGGCGAACAACTCCCCGAACTTAACCTGCACTACCGGACCCTTGGCAAGCCCGAGCGCGACGCGCAAGGACAAATTAAAAACGCCGTCCTGATCCTCCACGGCACCGGCGGCACGGGCGCGCAATTCCTCGTCCCGCAATTCGCTGGCGAACTCTACGGCCCCGGGCAGCTCCTGGACATCACGCGTTACTACATCATCCTCCCCGACGGCATCGGCCACGGAAAATCCTCCAAGGCCAGCGACGGCATGCACGCGCATTTTCCTCAGTACGATTACGACGACATGGTTGCCGCGCAGCATCTCCTGGTCACCGAGGGCCTCGGCATCCAGCACCTGCGCCTGATTTTCGGCACGTCCATGGGCTGCATGCACGCTTTTGTCTGGGGCGAAACCTACCCCACCTTCATGGACGCGCTTATGCCCATGGCCTGCCTCCCGGTACAAATCGCCGGCCGCAACCGCCTCTGGCGAGAAATGCTTATGGACGGAATCCGCAACGACCCTGCATGGAACGGCGGCGATTACAAAGACGAACCAAAGGACGGCTTGCGAACCGCGGAAGATCTCCTCACCATTGCTGGCAGCGCTCCGCTGGTGATGCAAAAAACTCTCCCCACCCGAGACGCCGCCGACAAATATGCAGAAGGACTGGCGCAGCGCGCCGCAACGCTGGATGCCAACGATCTTCTCTATCAGGTGAACGCTTCGCGGAACTACGATCCCAGGCCGCAACTCGAGAAAATCACTGTGCCAGTGATGTGGATCAACTCCGCGGACGATTTCATCAATCCGCCGGAGCTAGGCATTGCCGAGAAAGAAAGTCCGCGACTCAAGAACGGCACGTTCGTCCTCCTACCCATCAGCGATCTGACCCATGGCCACGGCACACACACCTGGGCCGTCGCCTGGAAGTCGTACCTAAAACAACTTTTGGACAAGTCCAGTCACTAAACGCTTTACGTTTTTTTAGTTTTGCGACTTCAACGGAATGGTGTGCAGCCGAATCCGTACCACATCGGTATTGTGCTCCAGGAATCGCAGCCCGCGATCGGTCTGGTCACCGTTCCAGACGCTGTTCGTTTGCCATGCGCCGTTCTTGTAGGTGCCCTCGTCAGCGCGAAGAATTTCCAGCTGTTGGTCTGCCGCCTTGCCTCCCGCACCCGGCGCCAATTGGAAAGTCACGCTGGCGTCGAAGCCCGTGACCAGAAACTCCAGCGGCCCCAGTTGTGCCACCAGTACCCGCCCCTGTCCATCCGCCGTTCCGGGAGGCATCTCGCCATCCGGCTGCGGAAACCCAAACGAAACCACGGCGTCTACATTTCCGAAGCGCAGCTTCTGGCGCGGGCTACCTTTCGCTTCCACCACCGTTTGCAGTTTCCCGGCAAAATTGAGTTCCGCCACTTGATCAGCAATCGGCGCCAGCAACTCATAGTTTTCCGATAGCCACGAAGGAATTTTCTGTTCGCGCAAAGTATATCCCGTGTAATCCACGCCGAACGGCGAAAATCCGATGGCTCCTTGCCCCAGCGCGTAGAAAAAATATCTACCAAAGTTTTTCATCAGTCCCGTCTCCGGAATAAGCAGCGGGTTGTCGGCGCGCCGGTACGCGGCAATCACTTCGTGATAAAAATCCATGTTATCGGAGTAAAAATCCGGCGCCAGAATATCGATGGCCGGCGCCGTAGCCTTCCAAATCGCAATGCTTCCCTGCTGCGGCCCGCCGCTCGGGTACTCTTGCCCTGGGCTGGCGTGGTCGCGATTTTCCAGCGCGTGCACCGGATACGTCAGCCACACATTGCAATACATCGGAATGTCATACTGCGCCTTGCCCGCCGCCGCCACTTCGTTGATGTAATGAGAAATAGCGTAGGCCTCGAATTTTTCATCCGCGTCAGCGCCAAACACTTCCGTCCAGGTTCCGTTCGCAGTGTGCAACGCGGAGGTCAGCGTCGCCGGCACTTGGCCGGCAAACTCCTTTTGCGCCGCTGCCGAATGATCGCGCACCGTCCCAATAGCGCCGGATTCGTTCTCCACCTGAATCATCACCACCGTGTGTTGCGTCGCATCGGTTTCCTTCAAATGCCGTAGCAACGCCGCGAAGGCGTGTTTGTCCGCTTCCAGGTTATTCGACGAATTTGGCGACAGCACATCCAGCACCTTTCCATACGCACTGATTTCGCGCGGATACTTCTGCAAATCGCTCTTGACCCACTCCGGAACATAATGCGCTTGGCCATTTTTCCAGGTACCAAACCACAGCACCACCAAGTGCAACTTGTGCTCGCGCGCACCATTCACCAGCAAATCCACATTCGTAAAATCAAATTTTCCCTGCTCCGGCTCCATCTGTTCCCAGTAGACCGGAGCTTCCACGGTATTCACATGCATGGGTTCCAGCGCCGGCCACACCTTTGGCATCAACGAGGCCCACGAACTCGAATTATTCAGTTGCGCCCCGAGCATCAAGTAGGGTTTCCCATCCACCATCAAAGCAAACCGCCCGTCCTTTTTGGCAATGTGTGGCCCCTGCTGCGCCAGCAGCAGCGAAGGCAAGAAGCTCAATACAAAGAACAGTCTCAGCAAAGAAGAAGGGCGCAAGTCAGGGCTCCAGTAGGGCGCGAATAGACTCCAGCCGGGCACTGTACTACGCCGCCCCCACCCGGGCAATTCCCCGACCATAGCCACGAGTGGCTCCGGCCAGCGAGCCGCGCACCCGAGGCAAAGCCGGGTTGCCCTTGCAGATAACGAAAAGCCTCACTTGACAATTGACCCGGTCCCATAGCATAAATGAGAAGCTGCTGTTGCAGCACACGTGGCGATTTAGGGCAACTTGCTCCACGTAAAAAACTGCTAAAGAGCTGTAGAGTTTCCCAGAAAGAATTTCTGAGATTCCCTCCGAGCACTTTGGCGGAGGGTTTTTTGTTTTTCGCCCTCCTCTCGCCCTGAATCCAATCACCGCTGTGGCAGTGGCCCGAAAGCTGCTTTTGATTCTTGCTGGTTTAGGGGAAATGTATGGCTGACTGTTATGAACTTCGCTGTCGTGAGTGCGGCAAGACCTGGGGCAACGCTCCGCGCTCGTTCTGTGACGATTGTTTCGCCTCGCTGGAAGTCTCCTTCGACTACGCCGCCCTCAAGAAGACCGCCCGCCGCGAAAATCTCTCCTCCCGCCCCTTCGATATGTGGCGTTACAAGGAATTTCTCCCCCTTCCCGAGGATTTCACCCCGCCCAACGCCGTCGGCGGCACGCCTCTGGTCCGCGCGCGCCACCTCGGCGAACGCTGGGGCGTAGAGAACCTCTATGTCAAGAATGACGCAGTGTGCTTCCCCACGCTCTCCTTTAAGGACCGCGTCGTCGCCGTAGCGCTGGCCGCCGCACGCCGCTTCAACTTCCAAACCGTCGGCTGCTCCTCCACCGGCAACCTCGCCAACGCCGTCGCCGCGCAATCCGCGCAGCAGGGCTTCGACGCCTGCGTCTTCATCCCCGCCGACCTCGAGCCCGCCAAAGTTTTGAACACCGCCGTCTACGGCGCGCGCATCGTCCGCATCCTGGGCAACTACGACCACGTCAACCGCCTCTGCGCGCAAATCGCCGACCGCTTCCAATGGGGCCTGGTCAACGTGAACCTCCGCCCCTACTACGCTGAAGGCTCCAAAACGCACGGCTTCGAAATCGCCGAGCAACTCGGCTGGCGCTTGCCGGACAACGTAGTCGTGCCCATGGCCGGCGGCTCGCTGATCGGCAAAATCGCCAAAGCCTTTCGCGAACTCGTCACTTTGGGCTGGGTGGAAGCCAAACCAGTAAAATTTTTCGGCGCGCAAGCCACCGGCTGCTCGCCCATCTCCGACGGCGTCAAGCGCAACCTCGCGCGCTTCGAGCCGCAAAAGCCGCAAACCATCGCGCGCTCGCTGGCCATCGGCAATCCTGCCGACGGCCCCTACGCGATGAAACTCATCCGCGAATCCGGTGGCTGGGCCGAAGACATCTCCGACCCGGAAATCATCGCCGCCATTAAAGAGCTGGCTGAAGCCGAAGGCATCTTCGCCGAAACCGCCGGCGGCGTCACCGCTGGCGTAACACAAAAACTCTTAGCGCAAGGCCGCATCCAGAAGCACGAAACAACGGTCGTGTGCATCACCGGCAACGGCCTGAAAACCACCGACGCACTGATCGCCGAGTATCCGCTTTCCGAACCAATTCCGCCGCGCCTCGAAGCTTTTGAAGCGCTGCTCGATCAACAACTCGCCGTGCCTGCCGCTGCAGGCAAAGGAGCCTAAGCACATGTCCGTAAGCATCGAAATCCCCACCGCTTTCCGCCGCTTCACCGAGGGCGCGCCAAAAATTGACTGTTCCGCGCAGACCGTCGCCGCCGCGCTCAACGAATTAACGGCGCGCTTCCCCGCCCTGAGCCGCCACGTCCGCGACGACTCCGGCCAAATCCGCCAATTTCTAAATATTTATCTCAACGACGAAGACATCCGCTTCCTCAACGGCGAATCCTCGCCGCTAAAAGAAGGCGACCGTGTCCTGCTCGTTCCGTCCATCGCCGGCGGCTGTTCGAGTTAATTCCAGATTGGGCTCTTGATTACGCAAGGGTGAGATAGAATCCTCCCCTCGGAGGTGCGTAATGACCGCAACGATTAAGTCCCGCCTATTCGGCAGTCGCAGGGAAATTCTAAAAGCCAGTGCCTTCTCACTTGTTCCGCTGGCCATTCCAAGTGCCATGCATGGACTCGCGGAGCAGGCTCCCATCGCAGCCAACGGCAGCACGGATCCTTTTCCAATTCCCTGGCTGGACAAAAATGGCAGCCACAATCAGCCGGCGGGCCCGGACCTGGAACCTTCCCACATTTACCATTTCAAAGGACAAGTGGCCCGCTGCAGCACCTTCACTGGCATGGGCACTGACAACAAGGGAAATCGCATTCCCTTCGGCTCTCGCACCACCGATTACGGCGTGATGCGCGGCGAGTATTGGGCCAGCCGAACCACGCAGCACGGCACGTACACCCATATATGACTCACGCTGTTCGAGGGACAGGTTGTCCCTGCCAACCAGATTCATGATTTTCACCCGCCGATCTCCCCTTCGGGACTTTACTGGGTTGTTCCCACGCCAGAGGCTGGCCTGACCATTAGTCCGGACGGAAACACCTTCACGCTGGAGATGCGCAACGTGGAAGTCGTGGACCAGCCGCGCTGGCCTGCACTGGACGCCGTCGCCATTCCCACGCGGATGAGTTTTAAGATGGTCTGGAAATCAAACGGAGAGGTCGCGAAGTACGAAGATGCCTCCAAGCATTTCCGCTTTACCGGCACCCGCGCGACGTGTCAGATGGAAGCGCAAGTTGATGTTCCGTCGATCGGGTTTTCCTGGAAGTCCGATCCACTTGAGACTTCCAAGTGCGACTTCGCAATCATCGGCGAAGAATCCAACGGGCGCTATTACGATAGCTGAGGCGCCTTTTTTCGCAAAAACTTTTACTGGGACACGCGGTAGTCTCTTCGCGACGATTTCAACAGACTAGACGACCTGCCCGCGATTGCCAGGTTTTCTACCTGGCGTGCGTTGCCGCGTCTTCGATCAAAGCCGCAACCTCTTTCGGGTGAGAGATGTAAACGCAATGGCTTGCGCCTGCGACTTCCACCTTGTGGCTGTTGGCGCGTGCGGCATACCAGCGTTCAAGATCGGGATTGATAGTTCGGTCTCCTCCGGCCACCAGATACCAGGTCGGTTTGCTTCTCCACGCCGCGGTGGTAATGACTCCTCTGAAGTTGTCGCCGAGATTGAAGACTTGCGAGCGGGCCATGAAGGCGGCTTGCTCGGCGGGAAGGTCGGCGGCGAAAAACTCGTGAAATTGCGCAGGGTCGATGTAGGTGAAGCCGTCTGGGGTCTTTTTTATCGCGCCGGACTTGGCAAGGTCGCTCGGATAGCGCTTGCCGTCGTCGGCTTCGTTTTCGCCCGCGTCTGGCATGTGCGCGGCGATGTATACCAGGCCGATTACGGAGGGATGGGTTCCGGCTTCGGTGATTACGGCGCCACCGTAGCTGTGGGCTACCAGGATGGTGGGTCCATCTTGCAGGTCCAGGATACGCTTGGTGGCCGTCACGTCTTCTTTGAAGGTTGTCTCCGGTTCCTGGACCATCGTTACGTTGTAGCCATCTTTCACAAGAATTTCGTAAACACCTTTCCAGCCAGAAGCATCTGCCCAGGCACCGTGCACCAGAACAATATTCCGAATGCGATGCTCGTTCTGGGCAGAGAGCGTGTAGCAGGTCAACAACAACAGTAAGACGAAGAGAGATTTACTTATTGCGGATGTGACTCGCATGGCTACCTCCGGTGCGTCAGGTATGTCGTGGCCTCGAGACTTGGCCCACACCTCGGTTGCCGGAGTTTATTCCAAGAGTATTCGAAGGTCGAGAGTTTTTGGTTGTGGCGATCGCGGAAACGCAGTGCCCGCGCCCGTGCGGAGACATCTTCAGGCGTGACTCCTGGGATGGCGACTACTTCAGGCGTGACTCCTGGGATGGCGACTACTTCAGGAGGTTAATCGTGCCGCGGCATTTGGGCGAGCCGCAATGGCACTTAATGGGATTCGGCGCTGGGCCAAATCGATAATCGATCGTCAATTCCTGGCCTTTGCGAATCGGCTTTTTGCTGTAAAACAGCATGTGGCCGTTACTTCTGCGGGCAAACAAATTCGGGTCGCAACAGTGATTGATGAATTCCGCGCCACTGCCTCCGACGCTGCCATCGATCGCGTAGTGGCGGTTTAGCCGAGCAATATACATGCGCTTCGAGCCCTTACCGAATAGAATGCGCCGCAGGCGCAGCAATGCCCGATGCGATGTGATTTTCTCGCCCGTGTACTCCACCACCTTGTGCCGTGCCGGGATGCGCGTTTCGGCAAACACCCCCCGGCGGTCGATAGCGGAAGACTTGACGCGGAGAGGAAAAGAGGCGAATTGTGAATCTATTTTCATGGCGAACTTCGATCCGAGCAAAATATATTTGCTGACAAATTCCGAAAGGCCAGCGGTTTGCACTGCTGGCCTTTCTCTAGTCTGCTGAATCGGGTCTCAAAAGTCCTTGTAGAAGGATTTCAGCGATCTCAGCGAGACGTTCTTTTCAGACTTAACTGGCCTGGCGTTTACTTTCGCGCTCTTCTTGGCCGGCTTGATTGCTTTCTTAGCTGTCATGGTTTTTCTCCCTCGTCTATTTTCTGAATCACGCGTATTGAAGTTTCGCGTAAATTCGCTAGAAACAGGGCCTGTTCTCTCTCTGAAAACCACCTTTGCGATGGTTCTCAGGTCACCCCACCGTGACTTGCTTCGCTCGTCGCGGCGGTTTGGCTGGAGAGTCTACTCTGGTCCGCGATTCCGGGCTAGCCGATTTTCTTATGTGGCCCCCGGTCTCTCGGTTTAACTCCCTGGCCGCTCTTATGTGAAGCATGCGGAATGCCAGGACACCGACGAACGAATCCCTGAGCGGAATACCCAGATTGCAAAGCCTTTACCGATGCGGTCGTGCGCTGCTCGCGCACCGCGCGTCCGCACACTCAGTGCAATGGTCACTTTTTAACCAGCGGTGGTTGAATATTTAACCGAAGGGCTTTGCACAACGGATGCGGCAAACAGGATCTTCCTTTCGAGCGCATCGGAGCTTGCGACACGGCGACGAAAACCGAGAGTTTCGCGCCGGCCCTGTTCTTCACTGCGTTCTTAGCCAGCACGCCCAATTAGCCACGTCCGAAACTTTACCTTGTTCCTTAATGTATTTTCCGGCCGGGGAGTTCCAATCGATCGGATCGCCATCGCGCTCGGAGTCCACGTTTGGCATCCCACTGCAGACGGATTTAACTAGGCAAGTGAGCGGGTATTCGTATATCTGGTAGGATTTATTCTCCGGATGAAACTTTCTGCAAGAGATCGAGCGGGTGTGCATGGTATGCGCATCGGTAATTTCTCTGAGCCGGGCGTTCATCGCCTTAATCTGATCTGCGGTTTTCTGTAGTTGTTGCGGAGCTTCCGCGGCATCCTTCCATGGAAACGGCACGGAACCATTCACGGCGAGGCCGTCGTTCGTAATTACGTACCTGCGCCCGCGGAAATACCACCACGGCGCCTCACTGCAGCGCAGACTCGCGTCCAGTCTGCAAATCATATAGCTATAGCCGCGTCGTAATTTGCCGCAATTCGCCAGGATCTGAAACGTGAGCGTTCCGTTGCTATCGATCAAATATCGCGCCGTTCCGCTATAGATGCATGCTCCACCGGCATCGCCAGCAGGAAAGTTTATGATGTAGCTGTCTACCCGTAGAATTCCCTGCAATCATAGTATGCGCGAAGCTTGGTTCCGATTGACGCATCTCAACGGTCATCGGCCGCCCGGTTTTGTCGATGGCCGCCACCGGCGCAATGGTTGGTGTGAAGATACCGTCTCCACGAGCAGGTTGCGCATCCGGTCTAGCCGCGATGCACGGGGCGTTCACGAAGACGATCAGACATAAGAGCGCGGCGATATAAAAAGCATTCTTCATCTGGATACCCTTTGTTTGTACCGATGTACTGAGGATCTTCCGCAATTCCGCGGAGAATCGTGCGCATAAAAAAGCTTACAGGAATGTGTAACACAGCCTGTTCGAGACGGCGGAGCGGGATTCCTTCCAGTAAACGGTCCCGCGAGTTAAAAAGCGGAGATTAAGGTAATCGCAAAACGGCAATGCGCACGCGCGCCAGCGTGGTCACGTCCAACACGTGATCTCCGTTCAGGTTGCCGCCTTGGCTGTTGACGATAAAATAGAAATTGTCACCACGAATGGCCCCCGTCGTGGGCTGATCCATGAAGGCGCTGCGGTTTTCGAGCACCGTGGTTTTCACCACACGAGACCCGTCCGGGGACAAGCGAAATGCGGCAATGCGCGGGGAGCCCATGCCATTTTGCACGGCGATCAGACTGCCTTTGTACCAATAGAGTCCATCGGCTCCGGATACGGTGTTATGCGGACCAGGATTTACCTCTGTGCTCGTATCGCCGGTCAGTTCCACCTTCACAATGCCGAAATCATCGGCTACGAATAGCTGCCGCTCGTCGTCGCTCAGCGCAATGCCGTTGGGAGCCGAGATCTCGCGGTAAATGGGTATGGCGGCGAAGGTGTGCGCCCGTGTATCGAATCGGAACACTTGATTGCTGACGCTGTCGGTTAAAAGCACAAAGCCGGTTTTCGTCACCACCAAATCGTTAAAGCCGTGTTTCGCCGCATCGTTTGGCGCGTAACGTCCGAGGAGCTCGCCAGAGGCGTCGAAGTGCACAAGTTCGGAATGATCGCCGTTTTCGTTCCACGAGTTCGCCCACACCGTTCCGTCGTTCGGATCAACCCGAATACCAAGAATCGGCAGCAGGCGGTCGCGGCCAGGGGGCGTGAAATCCGTAAATTTGCCATCCGCCGAAATCTTCACAATCTTGCGCCGCAGCAGGCTGCTCAGGTAGAAGACATTCTGCTGGGAGTTGTACGCCAGACCTTCCGGTATTAGATCCTTTTCTTCCGAGACGAAAGCCGGCCTCGCCGTTGCCACCACCGGAAACTCGCGATGAACGCCGGCAACCAGCTCGTTAAACTCCTTGTCGCCTTTCAATACTTTCAAACTCGGACTACCGGCCGGATCGAAGCCCTCCTGCAGCGCCAGGCATTCCTTCAGCAGCTTCAAGGCTTCCAGCGTCTCACCGAGGTGTTGTTTAGAGACCGCCAGAAAATAGAGCGCCGCGCCGCGGTCGGGAATTTGCGGCAAGCGTTTTTCCACGTCCGCGATCTTTTCGCGAACTTCGTCGGCATCCGCGGGCTCACCGCGCGAAGTCTCTGGCTCCAGCAATTGCGCGGCAGCCCCGTTCACCAGAACGGTCGCGAGCAACGCGCCGATCAAGAATGCGAGAAGGAAAGCGGACGGCAACCAGCGTAATTTCATTTGCGACGGTTCCTAATGCGCATACTAACTTAAAGTCCGGAGCGTTTCGATGTAAGCTCGTGGGCACAATTCCATCAGGAGGGAATCTATGGCCGAACCATCATACGAGGAGCTGAAAGCCCAGCTCGAAGAATTAAAAAAGCAAACGCCCGCGCGCCGCACCGGAGCGTTGGAATTTAAGGTGGGAGAAAAGGGCGGGGTCAGCGTCTACGGCCTCGGCCGCTTCCCGGTCACGCTATATTACGAGCAATGGGTCCGCTTGCTCGATATTTCGGCAGACTTGCGCGCGTTCCTGGAAGAAAACAAATCCGCCGGCAAACTAAAATTGAAGGAAACATAGGGTCACACCACGGTGCGGACAGAACGCCCCGCGCCCTACGTCACTGGGTATTGTCGGCTCGCTCCACTTTTAGCGGCTGCGTTCCGCCTGCTGACTCGCCAGAGCGCGTTCACCCTCGGGAGTGGTAATCACCGCATCTGGCAAGCGAAGCGCGCCGTAAAGACCCGCAGCCACGGCCGCGCCAACGAGGGGCGCCACAATAAACAGCCATAACTGCTGCAGCGCCCAGCCGCCCACAAAAATCGCCGGACCAATACTTCGCGCCGGGTTCACCGAAAGGTTGGTGATGGGAATCCCCACCAGATGGATCAGCGTCAATACCAATCCGATTGCCAGACCTGCAAAGCCCACGGGCGCCTTGACGTCCGTCGAACCCAATACCGTCAGCACCAAAAACATTGTCAAGATCACTTCAGCCAAGAAACACGCCTCGGTGGAGAATCCACCCGGCGAATGTAGCGGCCCAAATCCATTCGCTCCCAAGCCACGCGCCGACGCGCTATACCCACCCGGGACGCTGTTGGCAATAAACAAAATCGCGCCCGACGCGATGATGGCTCCGGCCACCTGCGCGAGTACGTAGAGCAGCGCATCCTTTAATTCCATTTTTCTTGCAAGTAGCACGCCCAACGTCACTGCCGGATTGATGTGGCATCCGGAAATCGGTCCGATGGTGTACACCATGGCCAGCAGGGATAACCCAAAAGCAAAAGCGACACCGGCGAAACCAATATATCTCCCCGCCAGCACCGCGCTCCCCACACCCCCAAATACCAGCACAAAGGTGCCGACCAGTTCGGCTAAATATTTTCGCATTGCCAGCCCTCCTCCGCTACGAGAACGCGCGGAGTATACCTCGCCGCGGCGCAAATCTTCCATTGATTCCATGGCAATTTCATGACGCCCAGAAGCACTTCACCTCTCGCTAAACCTCACGCTAAAAAAAAGCCCATCCCGAAGCCCGGCCAGAGAAATATTGGAAAGCCTCGGCGCATGGTCTAGGATGATGGCGCGGTACGAATTTGCTCCTTCACCTAATCTCAAAAAAACGGGCACCAAAAAGAATGAACTTCAGCCTGAATATGCGTCGATGTCGGTGTGCCATTGTCGTCGCAACGCTGTTGCCGGTCTCGCCCGCGTTATTTGCGGACGCCGGAGCGGACAGTGGCGCTAATGACGCTAGTCGCGATGCCGCCGACGCGGCTATGGCGACAATCCGTCCTGCAGCCATTCGCGCGAATATGCGTTTCCTCTCCGACGATCTGCTCGAAGGCCGCGGCACCGCCACGCGCGGGCACGAACTCGCGGCGAAGTTCATGGCGACGCAGTTCGAGTCCCTGGGTCTCGAGCCCGCCGGCGACAACGGCACGTATTTCCAAAACGTGCCGCTGCGTTCCATGCAACCGGACGTCAGCAAAACCACCTTCACGCTGATACGCGACGGCAAGGAAGAGAGTCTGACCTTTGGCAAGGATTACATCACGGGCGGCGATCCCGCGCGCGCCGACACTTCCGTGGAAGCTCCCGTCGTTTTCGTTGGATTCGGCGTGACCGCGCCGGAACAGGGCTACGACGATTACAAAGGCCTGGACGTGAAAGGCAAGATCGTAGCGGTGGTGTACGGAGCGCCCGCCTTTGCTTCTTCGCTCAAGGCGCATTACTCCTCGAGTGAGGTGAAGAGGGCGAATGCCGCGGCACACGGCGCGGCAGGATTGATCGGGTTGGATACTCCATCGCTCGAAGAGCACTATCCCTTCAGCAAAAGCGCTCGCGATGCTACAAAGCCGCAGTTCCGCTGGCTCGATAAGCAGGGACGACCCAACGGCTACTTCCCCGAGCTAACAGGTATCGCTTACTTGAGTCTGCCGGCCGCGAAAAAACTCTTCGATGGTTCGGCCCACGCCTCAGACGAAGTCTTTGCGACGGTGGCAGCTGGGCAGCCCTTGTGTTTCGCGCTGCCCATCACGGCCCGCATTCACGTTGTTACCACCCTCGCCGACACCCAGAGCCCGAACGTGGTCGCCAAACTTACCGGTAGCGATCCGCATTTAAAGGAAGAGTATTTGGTCTATACCGCGCATCTCGATCATCTCGGAATCGGCGAGGCCGTCCACGGCGACCGCATTTACAATAGCGTGTTGGATAACGCATCCGGTTCGGCAACCATCCTGGAAATCGCGCGTGCCTTCAGCCAGATGAATCCGCGTCCGCGCCGCTCGATTCTCTTCGTTTCCGTCACCGGAGAAGAGATGGGTTTGCTCGGCTCGGAATACTTTGCGCGCTATCCGACCGTTACGAAAAGCTCCATCGTCGCCGACGTAAACACCGATGAAGATCTTATGTTGTGGCCGATGCAAGACGTGATTGCCTTCGGCGCGGAACATTCCTCGCTGGACGGCGTCATTCGCAGAGCCACGCAACGTCTGCACGTCACCTACAGCCCCGATCCGATTCCGGAAGAAGTGGTGTTCATCCGCAGCGACCAGTATTCCTTCGTGAAAGAAGGAATTCCGGCGATGATGCCCTCTCCCGGATTTCAGTCCAGCGATCCCCAAATCGTTCCGATGGCCATTTTCGAGAAATGGGAAGCGACCCGCTACCACCAGCCGCAAGATGACATGGACCAGCCGGTCTGGATTTCGATGCCGCCGCGCAGTACGCGCGCTTCGCTTTTCTCTGCGGCTACTACATCACGGAGGACGCGCAGCGCCCCACTTGGAACAAAGGCGATTTCTTCGGTGAGCATTACAGCGCTTAAGTCGAACTGAATCATCATTCGACGAATGCGTAATTCCGAACGAAGCGCTCGTTGCAACTTTTTTGCCAATTGCGGTTTTAAGTAGGTGTGGGCAAATTACAGCGTACCTGACAAGCTGTAGTCCCCAGACCTGCAGCTCGCATCTAATGTATCGAGGCTGCAGGGAGTCGCCAGGAGGCGAAACATGCGTTACCTACGATATTTAGCTCTTGTTGGTGTTTGTCTTGGTTTGAGTCT
This sequence comes from uncultured Acidobacteriota bacterium, assembly GCA_963798585.1. Lineage (GTDB taxonomy): Bacteria > Acidobacteriota > Terriglobia > Acidiferrales > UBA7541 > Acidiferrum. Next base: position 164,179 of record CAWCTJ010000019.1, on the reverse strand, counting down.
TCTCATTGTTCCCCATGCGGATGCGCAGTGGTCGGTAGGAGTAGGCGTCGGTCCGGTGGGTGGCTATTACGGTGCCGCTCCGGCTTGCACGTATGGCTATTACCCCTATGCGCCATATGCATGCGCTCCTTACGGATACTATGGCCCTAGCTACTTCGTCGGCGGAGTTTTCATCGGCGCAGGACCTTGGTTTCACGGTTGGGGCTACCGCGGTGGCGGCTACTACGGCCACGGTGGATACTACGGCGGTCGCGGCGGCTACGGCGGTGCCTATAACCACGGTGGCGCAAACGCAAACGTACGCGGTGGCGAATCGTTCCACGGCAACACCGGTGCCGCGAACAGCTTCCACGGCGGTGCTGGCGGCGCGCACTTCAGCGGTGGTAGTGGTGGGTTCCACGGTGGAGGCGGTGGCGGTCATCGCTAAATTCGGCGACACCAAAGATCGCTAAAACTTTAGTGAATGCGCGGCTGGCAGGGGCTCTCCCTGCCAGCTGTTTTTTTTGGGGTCTTTCCTATCGCTTTCGGGAGGCGGCGCTTGAGCCACCCGATCTCGCTTCACGATTCGCTCCACATTAGCCAGCCCTACCATGGACTCGGCCCGACAACCGCTCCGTCGTCGACGACATCAATGCTATTCTCAACGGGAATCCATTAAGACCATTTTCTGATCGTGAAATCCAAACTCCTCGCTATCGGGTCGTCGCTGCTCTTGATCGTAATCGTCGCCTTCGCCGCCCGCGTAGCCTTCGCGTGGGATCAGGAGAGCAAGATTCCTCACGACGCGCTGGCGGTGGTCCCGCTCGGACAAGAGACCGGCAACATTGCCTACGCGCTGGCCATAGGAGAAGGTTTCAGTTCCCCGTTTCGCAACAATACTGGACCCACCGCCTGGCTCGCGCCAGTTTACCCTCTGCTGATCGCGGGTATATTCCGCATCTTGGGACCGCTGAGTATATCCTCGCTGAATGCCGCGATTTTCTTGAATATTGTCTGCTCCGCGGCCACCTGCGTCCCGATCTTTTTCGTTGGCAAACGGGTGGGTGGAACGCCTCTGGCAGTCACATCCGCGTGGATGTGGGCGCTCTTTCCGGCGGCCATCATGCTACCCTTCGAGTGGATCTGGGATACTTCCCTGTCCGCCTTACTCGCCGCGTTGCTGCTGTGGGTCACGCTGCTGGTTGCGGAGTCCACGAAGCTGCGCGACTGGGGTGCCTATGGCGCGCTGTGGGGTTTTTCTCTGATGAGCAACCCTGCGCTCGGCTCCTTATTTCTGCCGTTTCTCGGCTGGGCGACGTACCGCACCGCAATCCATCGAGGCGAAACCAATCGCGTCGAAAACTCGCACGAGGCCGCAAACGCGAGTGCACCCGCGATTTCGCAGGTCGCCCGTCTCTGGCCCCGTTTCTGGCAACGCCCTGCGCTCGCCGCCGCCGTTGCCATTTTGTGCTGCGTGCCCTGGACCATTCGCAATTATGTCCAGTTCCACAAGTTCATCCCACTGCGTTCTAACTTCAGCTTTGAATTGTGGACTGGCAACAACAACATCTTCGATCCGCACACCGGAACCGCCATGTCGCGCATCAGCCGATACGGTGAGATTCGCCAATACACGCAACTGGGCGAAACCGCCTTCATGCAAGACAAGTGGCGCAAAGCCACGCTCTTCATTCGCACGCACCCTGATTTGGAGTGGAGGCTGCTGCTCGCCCGCTTGATTTCTACCTGGCTAGGCACCCAGAATCCCGTTGCCGATTTCATGCGCTCCGACGAATGGCTGCCGCGCCTGATCTTCGTGGTAAACGCCATCGTTCTTGTGTGTACGATTGCCGGAATCGTCCTGCTCTACCGGCGCGGCAGCCCTTACGCCTTCCCTCTCGCCGCCGCTCCAATCGTTTTCCCCATCGTCTACTACATCACGCACACGTCGTTGCGCTATCGGCATCCACTCGATCCGGTGCTACTACTTTTGACCGCGGTAGCGCTGCTGGCCCCGTTTCGCCTTAAGAGGGCGGCCACGCAATAACCACCCCTGAGGCCTTGGCAATATCGACCTCCGTACACATAAAAACCTGTCCTACGTACTGTCCGCTTTTCATCCCTTAGAACAATTGTGTCGTGACGCGTAATCCCTCAGTCTTGTGTTGCATAGCGTGAGCAGGCACTGCCCCCTGCCCCTCTCCGCTTACGGCTTGAATTCCCATGGGAATCTCTCCCGGAGGGTCGCTAGTGCATCTAGTGAATAGACTGCTTGGCTTTATCTTTTTATTCGTCCTTGTCCTCATCCCGGCAGCCGCGCAAACAGCTCAACGCACGCATTGTGGTGGGCCCAGGTACGTCGATTCCAACGGTCACGTCTGGGAAGCCGATTACGGGTTCACCGGCGGAACGACTGGCCATATGCCGGCGGCCATCAAGGGCACCAATGATCCACTCCTGTATGAGTACAGCCGTTACAATCAAAACGCGAGCAGCCACATCGTTTACAATTTTAAAGAGCCCAACGGTACGTACCACGTCAATCTCCATTTCGCCGAAACTTACGAACCGCTGCAATTCACGGGCGGACGCGTGTTCAACGTAAAAATGCAGGGCACTACGATCTTCTCGAACGTGGACGTCTTCGCCGAGGCTGGCGCCAACGCAGCACTGATCAAGGGCGCGGATGTCACCGTCACCAACGGAGAAGTAACCATCGAGTTCGACGATGTCGTTCAAGCCGCCATAATCAACGCGATAGAAGTTCTCCCCGGAACTTCCGGTCCGCAAGTCTCTCTGAGTTTCAAATACCCTGACGGTACCGCGGTTGCGGGCAAGATGGCCTATACCGTATCTTCTTCAGCGCTTAGCTTCTCGGGAACCGAGCCGCTGGTTAACGGCCAGTTCAACTGCGCGCTGCTGGCCAACCCCAGCGCCCTGGGCATCAGCGCGCAGTTCACCATAAAGGTCACCTTGTCCGACAACTCCGGGAATCTACTTTGGAATTTCACTATTGCCATGAATCCTTCGCAGATTAATCTGGCAACGGTCCAAGACTCGACGCTGACGGTTGTCGTGCAAAAAGTGTCCAGCGGCGACTGATGCATTGGCTTCTCGCTACGGTCCGGAATCTCCCACAACCATCACCGGCACTCTAAGGGCACATCGCCATAAGGCTGGCGCAACGCCTTGCGCCAAAGCGTTCTATCACTCCAACGGATGCCTCTCCTCAGTTCGGGCGCTGCAGTGTGCCGCTACGGTGCTCAACCAAGCTCGCCTTCCTGTCTACTACTTGCACTACGCCGCCCACTGCTCTGCGCAATTGTGTCCAGACGCGTAATGCTTTAGTCTTACTTTCCATAGCGTGAGCAGGCACAGCCCCCTGCCCCCTCCCGCGTTACAACTTCGTCCGACATGGGAATCTCGCCCGGAGGGTTGCTCATGCATCCAGCGCATAAGCTACTTGGCTCTATACTTTTGTTTGTCCTGGTCGTCATTCCTGCAGCCGCGCAAACCGCCCAGCGCACGAATTGTGGTGGGCCTAAATACGTCGATTCGAAGGGTCAGATCTGGGAAGCCGATTACGGATTCAGTAGCGGAACGCCCTACGCTGTCACAAAGTCGATCACGGGCACCGCCGATCCCACCCTGTATCAGACCCTCCGTTACAATCCGGACCCGAAAACCGGAATGATTTACACCTTCCCGGAGCCTAACGGCCGCTACCACGTCAATTTATATTTCGCTGAAATCTATGCTCCGACGCAGATGGTGGGCGCGCGTGTGTTCAACGTAAAAATGCAGGGCGTTACGGTGTTCTCGAACGTGGACGTCTTCGCCGAGGCCGGTGCTGACGCCCCACTGATCAAAGGCGCCGACATCACCGTCACCAACGGAGCTGTGACCATTGAGTTCGACAACGTGGTGCAAGACGCCGTGGTTAACGCCATTGAGGTGCTCCCCGGAGTCTCCGGACCCCAAGTCTCTCTGAGCTTTAAATATCCCGACGGCACCCCGGTCTCGGGCAAGCTCGCCTATACTGTGTCTTCGTCAGCGCTTAGCTTCTCGGGGACCGAGCCGCTGGTTAACGGCCAATTCAACTGCGCGCTGCTGGCTAACCCCAGCGCCCTGGGTATCAGCGCACAGTTCACAATAAAGATCACCTTGTCCGACGACGTCGGCAACGTACTTTGGAATCTTACGATTGGCATGAATCCGTCCCAGATAAACCTGGCGACCGTGCAAAATTCGACGATAACAGTTGTCGTACAGAAAGTGTCTAGCTCAGCGGGCAGTTGATTTACCCGAAAGCGTTCTACCACTCCGGTGGATTGACCCAAATCCCGGGCGCTGCCTTGAGAAGCCTCGCGCACCGTGGGCAACGCCACGTCCACTTGTTTTCGTCGCGGTTAATCTCCGCCACGTACAGGCACCCGTGCTCTTCTTCACGGCAGCGCATGCGATTGTTGGGATTAAGGTTTGTGTAGGTGGGCCGACCGTCGCGCAATTCGAAATATTCATGCTGCGAAGCCCAGTGCAGCCCACACTGACCGTACTCGCACTTAAACAGTGGCCCGGGCCCAACTTCTTCGGGCGGCAATGCCAGCGCCCACGCCCCGGAGTCACGTTTCATGGGCACTTCGTGTATGGGGCACAGTGGAATGATCATGCGTCAGGTCCAGTGCTGTCCTGTGCCACCGCAGCAACTCGAACCCCATCTTGCCATGCGCCGCGAGCTTCCGACGCCGACAGGCCCAGGCGCAGGCCAAACGTTGGGCATGGTTCCCAAAGCGAGGCTTGCAAAAGTCCGGCCAACTTCTTCGTCTCATCACGCAAGCGGTAGCCTTCTTTCACAAGCGCCGCCGCGTAGTTTGGCAAGCGCATCACCCGCAGTCCCGTGGTGCACCGAAACGCCGCATACAGCCCGCGAATCACCGCACGTGTCCACACCCGTCCCAGAGGCGTTTCGTCCGCCTCGCGAAACTCGGAGACCATCCATTGGACCCCCGGCGCACCCCACCCGGCCAGCCGCACGATGACTTCCGCGACTTCCGCGTCCGAAAAGCAGTCCAGGAAAAAGTGCGTGGCGATCAGATCGTATCCACCCCCGCGCGGCTGGAATTCCCGTACGTCGCCCGCAAAAAAACGTACACGTTCGCGAAAAGTTTGTCCCATCTTCGCCACTCGGCGTTGCGCGAGCGCCAGCATTCGCCCGCTCAACTCCACAAAATCTACTTGCACGGTGGAGTTCGCGCGCAGCAATCCCGCGAGAAAACGGCCGTCCCCGTCGCCGCTCAAGATTGCGTACTTCGCGTTAACAACCTCCGCCAAGAACGCGAAGCGCATCTGTTCTAAACGGTTTCCGAACGCCAACCGCTCCAGAATCTCGTAGTACGGCGCAATCCGATCACAATTCATCCGCGCGGCGCTGAACTGATTCACGACGCTAACCCCCGCATCGCCAATACGATCATCGCCGGAAGCAATAAAGCAGCGTCGGCGAAAACGCGCAATGCAGCTGAAGAGAAGTTTCTTCTGCACAGATTCAGCACCAGCAGCAATAGCGCACCAAAACAAATTGCTAACCACTCGTACGGAAACGGCCCGCCCCGGCCTTGCGCGAGACACCCGATAAGAGCCAAACCTGCCAAAGCTGCCGCCAACCCATTCAAACGCCCCGCGGGCCAGCCCGGCAAACGACGACACGTTGCTACCGTTTCGCCAGTAGTGCGATTCTCCCAGCACTCAATTGACAAACAATTGAGGCAACATAAGCCCGCAAAAAACATCCACGGAACGCGAGCGTCCCAGGAGGAAAACTCTCCGCCACGCGACCAGATCGGCAAGGTCACACCGCAAGCGAACACCGTCCCCACCGCGATTTCTTTCGGCAATACCCAGGAAAACCGGCCGCGAGCCGCGTGAATCCCCGCTAAATACAGCGCCACAACTACGCCGAGTCGCAGACCTGCGCGGCACTCGGCCAACGGCAAGTATTCCGTCGCCAACCAAAAGATGACGCCACTCGCCAGCGCCAGCAGTCTCACCAGCGCCGCGCCGTGCCGTTCGCAGAAGAAATGCCGTTCGCGCAGCTCTTTACGATTTGCGGCAATCCGGCAATCCAGCGTTCGGTCGCTCACATAAATCGCCCACACCGCAAGAAAAAGCACTACCGCATCGACAACCGGCAACCTTCCGCCGTTAGCCCGCGCAAAAACCGCCGCCCACGCCACCGCCACCATCGGTGCATCGACGCTGAGAATATTCCACCACAGCCACCAGGGAATCGCCGGGGCGACGGCCGGCGCAATCGTCCGCCCGACGGTCAACTTCGCATAAGGCTTCGCCTCCGTCGAAGAGAGCAAGGCGGGTGTTCGCGCCACGGTGTGACGAAGGAGATCAAGGCCGCCCACGGCCCGCCGCGCATTCAGCAGTACGTTTGTTTGGGGATTTACTTGTAAAGATACTTGGGGAGAATTCTCGCCAGCCTCGGAAACAGGACCCACGACCGCCATACCGACAATCCTCTCCGCAGGCTTCGCAAGAAGGGGCTAGCCTTTCAGAATTGTCTCACGCGTCGCGCTCGAACTCCCGTCCTATCTCCAACTGCCTCTGACAACATCGCCTGCGGGATTTCGGTAGAGCTGCGGCAATGCGCTCCACAATCGAAACCACCGGAGCCTCGCCTTCGTATTCGCTAATCCTTACCGAATCTGGCGTCACCGGCAAGCTCCGGAAGCGGGGTCACGCAATGGCCCTCACCGAATTCACCGGTGACGATCGCGATAAAGACTTGTGCTTTTCGCCTGCCAATCGTTTCACCGTTCTCCGCAGTTTTTCACCGATCGATTTATTCGCCCTAACCAGATTCGGTCAAGCGGTGCGCGTGGTGCATGGCGCGCTCCTTGACGGAGTGCAAATTTGTAGAAAGATTGCATGTGTTGGTGTAGAAAAGGGGGACGTTTTAGACCTGCTCTGATGTGTACTCCCGCGATGAATTGAGGGCATTTATGGAAATAAACGCTCCGGCCCCAATCGCATCGCTCCAGCCCGAACCGCCCGTGCCACACTGGAACCTCGCCGCCCGCATCGCCTTCCGCTTCTGCTTTGTCTACCTGGGACTTTTCTGCCTGGCCACGCAAATCTTCAGCAACTTAATTCCCATTCCCAAAGTCGATGTGCCGGACCTGCAAACGCTCTGGCCCATCCGCCCCATCATCCTTTGGTTTGCCGCACACATTTTGCACGTCACGCGCCCCCTCGCTTACGCCGACACCGGCAGCGGCGACAGAACTTTCGATTGGATCGTCGCACTCTTCCTCCTCCTCTTCGCCGTGGTCGCCACCGCCATCTGGTCGGCCCTGGATCGCCGGCGTGAAAATTACTTCAGCCTATACAAATGGTTTCGCCTCTTTATTCGTTTTTCCCTGGCTTCACAGATGCTGAGCTATGGCTGGGCTAAAGCCATTCCGTTACAAATGCCGTTTCCCTCCCTCGTGAAATTACTCGAGCCCTACGGAAACTTCTCGCCGATGGGGGTTCTTTGGTCCTCCGTCGGATCTTCTCAGGCTTATGAGATTTTCGCCGGGTGCGCAGAAATGCTGGGTGGCATTCTGCTTCTCGTGCCTCGCACCACCATGCTCGGAGCGCTCGTCTGTGTGGCCGACCTGACCCAGGTCTTCATGCTGAACATGACCTACGACGTCCCCGTAAAACTCCTCTCTTTTCACCTGTTCTTGCTGGCCGTGTTCCTCCTCGCTCCGGACCTTTCCCGCGTCGCTCATTTCTTTTTCTCGAATCGCGTCGTCGGACCCTCCACACAGCCGCAACTTTTCGCCACCCGCCGCGCCAACCGTTTCGCCTTGGCCGCGCAAATCGTCCTCGGAGCCTGGATCGTGGGCGCTAATGCCTACGCTTCGGCGACCGAATGGCACATCTACGGCGGCGCCCGTCCCAAGTCACCCCTCTACGGCATTTGGAACGTCGCGCAGCTTTCCATCGATGGGCAACTCCGCTCCCCGCTCATCAACGATTACGACCGCTGGCGTCGCGTCATCTTTGATTCTCCGGAACGCGTCTCCTTTCAGCGCATGGACGATTCCTTCGTCCGTTACGTCGCCTCCATAAATGTCAGCGACCAGAGCATCACGCTCACGAAAGACGGTGACAAAAACTGGAAGGCCGAATTTCATTTCCAACGCCCGGCGCAAGATCAGTTGGCCGTCGATGGCACCATGGATGGTCACGCCATTAACATGCAGTTGCAACTCTTTGACCGCGGCAAGTTTCTACTGATCAGCCGCGGTTTCCACTGGATCCAGGAAGGTCCCTACAATCGCTAGGCGAGATTGCCGCACGCCACCAGAGGCGCGGGCTCATACTCAAGACATCCACGTGAACGCACACCTAAAATGACCAGAACAGCTTGCGTAATCGGCGCCGGTCCCAACGGCCTCGCAGCCGCCATCGTGCTGGCCCAGCACGGCCTCAAGGTCGAGGTTTTCGAAGCGCAGCCTCAGCCCGGCGGCGCGGCCAGAACTCTAGAGCTAACGCTGCCCGGCTTTCTCCATGACTTCGGTTCGGCAGTGCACCCACTCGCTGTCGGCTCGCCGTTTTTTTCTTCGCTGCCACTGTCGAACTACGCCCTCGAGTGGATTCACTCGCCCTGTCCCCTGGCGCATCCCTTCGACGATGGCACCGCTATCACGCTCGAGCGCGACCTGCGCGACGCGGAATCCGTACTCGGTGCCGACGGAAAAGCGTGGCGCAGGTTGATGCAGCCGTTTGCCGACCGCTGGTCCGACCTATCCCCCGAAGTTCTCCGACCGCTCCACTTGCTTTCGCCACATCCATTCTTGCTTGCGCGCTTCGGCGCAGTTGCTTTTCCCCCTGCCAATCTCCTCGCTCGTGTCCTGTTCCGCGACGAACGCACGAAAGCACTCTTCGCCGGCCTCGCCGCCCATTCCTTCCTCAGCCTCGATGCGCCATTGAGCGCGGCGTTTGGCGTGCTACTCGGTGCAGCAGCTCATGCGGTCGGCTGGCCCATACCTCGTTCTGGCGCCCAATTCATTACCACCGCACTGTCGCGCCATCTTGCGTCGCTCGGCGGCGAGATCAAGACCTCGGCGCGCGTCGATAGCCTGGCGTCGCTGCCCCAGTGTGACCTGACGCTCTGCGACCTCCCACCGCTTCATCTCGCCAGATTGGCTGGCGGCCGATTATCTTCTACATATTCGAAGCGATTAATCAGGTTCCGATACGGCCCCGCAGCCTTCAAAGTCGACTACGCGCTGCGGGATCCCATTCCATGGAAAGCTCCCGAATGCCGCCGCGCCGCCACCGTACACCTGGGCGGCAGCGCCGCGGAGATTGCCGCCTCCGAATCAACCATGGCCCATGGCCGCATTTCAGAGCGTCCCTTCGTGCTGCTCGCCCAGCCGAGCCTGTTCGATCCCACGCGCGCTCCGTCAGGAAAACATACTGCTTGGGCCTACTGCCACGTGCCGAACGGTTGCGATTTCGATATGCTGGAAACCCTGGAGGCGCAAATCGAACGCTTCGCTCCCGGCTTTCGCGACTGCATCCTGGCTCGCCACATTTTTTCACCCGCGGCTCTCGAAAAAATGGATGCCAATCTTATTGGCGGAGACATTTCCGGCGGCGCCATGAACCTTAAGCAGTTTTTCGCCCGGCCTACCTGGCGCCATTACGCAACCTCGGCCAAGGATATCTATCTCTGCTCGTCTTCCACCCCGCCGGGCGGCGGCGTGCACGGAATGTGCGGATATCATGCGGCTCGGTTAGCCGTATTACGTTTGAAGGTCTAACCGCTCGTCCGTGCTCTGCACTATGCCTCCAGTCATTCAAGTTCTCGGCGTCCGCAAGACCTACGGCTCAACGGTGGCCGTTGACGAGGTGTCGTTCGAGGTAAACAATGGCGAGATCTTCGGTCTAATCGGGCCCAACGGCGCGGGAAAAACCACCACCATGGAGTGCATCGAAGGCCTGCGCACGCCCGATCGTGGCACCATCTCGGTTCTTGGTCTTGACCCCTTTCGCGACGTCTACAAGCTGCAGGACCGCATCGGCGTCCAACTCCAGCAAGCCCAACTACAGAAGCGCATCAAAGTGTGGGAGGCCGTTGACCTTTGGGCCTCGCTCTATCAAAAGAAACCCGCCGATGCGGAACGCCTGCTCGAACAGCTCGGCCTCACCGACAAGCGCAACGCTTGGTTCATGAACCTCTCCGGCGGCCAGAAGCAGCGCCTGTTTATTGCCCTGGCGCTCATCAACGATCCGGAGGTGGTGTTTCTCGACGAATTAACCACCGGCCTCGACCCGCAGGCCCGCCGCGCCATCTGGGATCTGGTGCGCGGCATCCGCGAGCGCGGCAAAACTGTTTTTTTAACCACGCACTTGATGGAGGAGGCCGAGCGCCTGTGCGATCGCGTAGCCATCATCGAGCACGGCCGCATCATCGACATCGACACGCCACACAGCCTGGTGAAACGCCACTGTCCCGAACGCACCGTCGTGCTCGCCACCAATGATCTCGGCGCCGCCGACCGTTTTCGCGCGATTCCAGGGGTCCAGGAAGTCACCTATAACGACCTGCAATTCACAATTCGCGGCTGCGGCGACGATCTCGTCACCGAGGTAATTCAGTGTTTGTCCGAGACGCACATTCGCGTCACGGATTTCCGCACCATCCTCCCCAATCTCGAGGACGTCTTTTTGAAACTCACCGGTCATTCAATTAGGGATTAGGCGCAAAAACGGCCTTGAAGAATAGGCTCAACAAAAACGAATGGTTAAAGAGTGGAATGACTCATCAGAATGGCTAAGGAATCGAACAACCAAAAAATGATGCTTCGCGGACTCTTTAAACTAACCTGGATCGAGATCAAAATCTTCTTGCGCGAGCCGCTGGGCGCAATTGGCACGATCATTATTCCAGTGATCGTTTTCCTGGTGTTGGGTCGTGCCATCGGCGGCAAACTCCCGCAACCCGCACTTGCCGCCAACAATTTCATCCGCGTGGGTCTGCCAGTTCTGGCGTCCTTGCTCATCGCCGTCAGTTCGGTCCTTTCTCTGGTCACCATCATCTCCATCTACCGCGAAGGCGGGATCCTCAAGCGCCTCCGCGCCACCCCTCTGCGCCCGCAGACCATCCTCACCGCGCACGTAATCGTCAAGCTGCTGCTAACCGCGGCCACCCTGACCTTGCTGGTGCTCGCCGGCAAGCGCTACTACCCAGTCGGCGTCCACGTTCCATTCGTCTCGTTCACTATCGCCCTGCTCATCACCACCTGGAGCATCCTCTCCGTCGGCTTCGTAATCGCCAGCATCGTGCCCACCGCCCGCTTCGCCCAACCCATCGGCGCCATCATCCTCTACCCGATGTTCGCGCTCTCAGGACTCTTCGTCCCCATCGCATCGCTCCCGCCAGCGCTTCACGCGCTAGCCCGCGTCCTCCCGTTGACCTACGCCGTCGGCCTACTCCAAGGCATCTGGATCGGCGATCCATGGTCCGCCCACCTCGGCGACGTCGCCGCCCTTGCATTGGTATTCGCCGTCTGCACCGCGCTCTCAGCCAAGGTTTTTCGTTGGGAGTAGCTTTCTTACTCGGCGCGTCGCGCGTGCTAGAAGATTCGCCCGTACACATCTGCTTGCGCATCGTCAAACAAATCACGACGTTATAAGCGCCTTGGCGAAGCCTGCCAACTGCGCTAGACTTCAGCGTGAGGATGCAACGATCGCCGTGCCGCAACCAAACGAAGTAATCGTAAAGGATCCGGATATTCTCGGTGGAACCGCGGTGTTCCGTGGCACGCGAGTGCCCTTTCAAGCGCTGCTTGATTATCTCGAAGGAGGCGATACCCTCGACGAATTCCTCGATGACTTCCCTACCGTCACCCGCGAAGCCGCCGTCTCCGCTCTGGAACTTGCCAAATCCCTCGTTCTTGATGGACTAAGCCGTCAATAAAGGAACGAGCAGATGAACGTTCTGCTCGACGAATGCATTCCCCGAAAATTTAAGCGTGCCTTACCCGGCCACGACTGCCAGACCGTTCCGGAAGCCGGCCTGGCGGGCCACAAAAACGGAGCCTTGCTCACGTCCGCCGAACAGCTGGGCTTCGACGTGCTTCTCACGGTCGACAAAGGCCTGGTATTTGAACGCGACCTCCCGGGGCGCAAGATCGCCATCGTCGTCGTGCGCGCAAGATCAAACCGTCTCGCCGATCTCTTGCCGCACGCCGCGCAATGTCTTGAGGAAATATCACGCGCTCGAGCGGGACAGGTCCGGCGCGTCGGGTGATTGCATCACAGGTTTCGCGCTTACTTCACGCCCTCAACCATCTCCCAAATCCGCGCCAAATGATGATCTTCATGCTCCGCTACAAAATACAAATGGTCCACCAGCCGCATCGGCGTCTTCAAACGCGGGTGCGGAATAACCCGCGCAAATAGCACTACGTCCAATTCCTCAACACGCCGCAGTAGCCGCCCTCGCGCCCCTCGAAACTCCGCCAAAATCTCTTCCAGCGGACGTCCGTTATGCCCAGCCTCATCCGTCTTCCGGTTCCGCAGATCCGCCACCGTCAGCACCTCTTGCCCCGCCACGTAATCCTCCACCCGCGCCAGCCACAACTCCTCCAAATCCCACAAATGCCCCGCATGCTCCTGTGCCGACCATGCACCTTCCTCTTTCCGAATCAGCGTTTCGCGGTTCCTTCCGCGCAGCACTTCTTCCAGTCGCGCAGGCGTCCCTCGCAGCCGCGCACACAAATTCGGCCACACCTCCACGGGAAACGAAAACTCAAATCTGCGCTCAAACCACTTGGGCACTTCACTCATGGATCTCCGCCAATTCCTATTCTATCCAAGCTCACATTCTTAAAGAGATTTGATATTTCCAAGATCTTGCTTGACAAAGCCTTATAACCTTCTATATACTTATCGCCGTAGAGAACTACGTCTGGTCAGCAGCAAGCTCCCCAACCATCAGGTTTTCGTTCCGTCAGTGGCAGGGCCTAGCCGCGCCTACCCTTGGGAGCGTCAACGCCTCTCCATCCCGCGCTTTCGGTGGGGTAAATCTGCCGTTTGGCGTCTCTTCCCGAACACGCAAAAGGAGCAAATTGCGAGGTAACTAATTTATAACTGAACGGGTCTCGTAACCCGTGCAGAATGAACACTTGCGTAACTGCGGAGTCTAAAGGACTTAAAACTCTTTAGAATGAACACTTACAAAAAAACCCTAGGGGGGTGCCCTCGTGGAAGGAGGTCGAAAAAGGCCCGTCTCAGCCCAAGAATCGAGGTGTGAAGCTCGCCAAATCTACTCGCCCGCAACCCGCGCCGGCTTCGGTTCATCCGATCCGCCCTCGCGGATTCCGCCATACCGCCGTTCCCGCTTCTGATACTCCACCAGCGCCTCGAGCAGTCGCGTACGGTTGAAATCCGGCCACAGCGTCTCGGTAACCAATATCTCCGCATACGCGATCTGCCACAGCAGAAAATTGCTGACGCGCATCTCCCCGCTGGTACGAATCAGCAAGTCGGGATCAGGCAAACCATCCGTATACAGATGCCGCGAAAGCTCCTCCTCGGTAATGCGTCGCGGCACGCTGGCGGCCAGCGAAGTGCGCTCCGCGGACACGATCGCGTTCACAGCATCCACAATCTCCGCGCGGCCGCCGTAGTTCAGCGCCACGCACAACACCATGCCCTGATTCCCTGCTGTCTTCTCCATGGACTCGCGCACGTCGTGCTGCACGCCAGTCGGAAGTTCGCTCGATGCGCCCAAGGAAGCGCATCCGAATGTTGTTCTTCTGAATCAGCGGCATCTCCTGGCGCAAATACTCACGCAAGAGTCGCATCAGAAAATCGATCTCCGCCTTGGGCCGCCGCCAGTTCTCCACCGAAAAGGCATACAGCGTCAGCGCTTCGATATGCAGCCGCGCGCAGGTCTCAATCGTCGTGCGCGCCGTTTGCGTCCCCGGACGATGCCCGGCGATCGCGCGGCAAGTGCCGCTTCTGCGCCCAGCGCCCGTTGCCATCCATGATCACCGCCATATGCCGCGGCAGTCGCTGCAAGTCCAGCTTCTCGAGCAGGCGCGACTTCTTCCGGCGTCACTGGACCGAGTGCGGCGAGCGAGGGTACTTCCAGCGTTTTGTGCGTCAGTGGCGTCACGTTCGCTCTAGATAGCCACTTCTCCTTTATGCCGCAAAGTTAACACACGCCTCGCCGCCGACGCAATCCCATGTTGCTCTTCCCTGCAACATTGGAAGCTGTTCCCGGCCTCGGACATATCGCGAAGCGCTCGTCTACAACCAACTGGCGGACTGGAGACGAAAATGCGAAGTGTATACCAGCACGAGCGTGAGCGCGATCATGGCGATGGTGGTGACCCAGGCGACGACATTGAAGGTCAGACTGTTCACCTGATCGCCCATCAAATCCTTGCGATTCATCAGCAGCAACATGAAAATCAGCACGATCGGCAGCCAGACGCCGTTGGCCACCTGCGAAAGCACCAGGATCTTCCACAGCGGCGCGTTGGGAATCAAAATCAGCCCGCCGCCCACCACGATCAGCACGGTGTACAGCCAGTAGAAAATCGGCGCCTCGCTGAACTTGTGGTCGATGCCCGCCTCGAATCCCAGCCCTTCGCAAATCACGTGCGCGGTAGAAAGCGGCAGGATCGACGCGGCAAACAGCGACGCGTTCAGCAGGCCAAACGCAAATCAGCATTCCCGCCCACTTCCCGGCCAGCGGCACCAGAGCCCGGGCCGCGTCGCGCGGCATCGGTGATGTTGCGATGCCCGGAAGCATACAGCGTCGCCGCGGTGCAAACGATGATGAAGAACACGATGATCATGCAGCTGATGCTGCCGGCAATCACGTCCGCGCGCGCCTGCGATACTGCCGCGGACCGACGCTTCTTTTCGACGAATCCCGCCTGCAAATAAAAAAACTGCCAGGGCGCGATCGTGGTGCCCACCAGCGCCGTCAGCATCAGCAAGTAGCCGGCATTGAAATGCATCGTGGGAATCACCGTATGCCGTGGCGGCCATGCAGCCAGTCGGGCTTGGCCAGAATCGCCGGAAATCACATACGTAGATAAAAGCCGCACAGCGCCAGAAAAATTTCTCCACCTGCCGGTAGGTGCCGCGCAATCACCAGAACCCAGACCAGAATCGCCGCGATCGGCACGGCGATGTATCGGCTGACGCCGAAAATCTCCATGGCCGAGGCCACGCCGGCAAATTCCGCCACCACGTTGCCCAAGATCCACCAAAAATCCCGTGACCATCACGAAAAACGTGGGGCGGAAGCCAAACTCTTCGCGAATCAGGTCGGAAAGCCCCTTGCCGGTGACCACCGCCATGCGCGCGCACATCTCCTCGGTCACGTACAGCGCGATGGTCATGGGGATCAGCGACCACAGCAGCAGGTAGCCGATACTGCGCGCCGGCCAGCGAGTAGGTCGAGATGCCGCCGGCGTCGTTGTCCACGTTGGAAGTGATCAGTCCCGGGCCCGACCACCGCCAGCAGCAGCGCCAGGCGCCGCCACAACGCCGCGGACGCGCCTGCGTAGATCGCTGCCGCGATCCTGTGAACGCTCTCGTACCTCGCTCGATGGCCCGTCCAGTTCATGCGTGCTTAAATCTCTCACTTTCGCATGCGGATTTGGCGATAGACGCTATCGCTTGCACGCAGACGCGTGACCACGTCGTCCACGGTGATCGCGCCGATGGGACGGCCCTCCGGTCCACCACGCCTCAAGCTGCGCAAGTTGTACTTGTCGAACAGCTCGAAGACTTCCTTCTCGTCCGCGTCGGGCGGCACCGAAACCAGCGGCTCGGACTTCAAGTCTCGCCATCGTCCTGCCTCCGGAGCCAGCAGCAGCCGCGCGACCGGTCACCGCGCCCGAAAACTTGCGTCGCCGTCGATCAGCAACAATGGTGTCCAGCTGTTCGATGTTCAATTCCTGGCCGCGGATCCAATCCACCACTTCCTCGCGCGTCGCCGTCTTCGCCCACGATAGACAAACTCGGTGTTCATCATGCCGCCCGCGGAAGCTCTCTCGAACTCAGCAGCGCCGCACTTCGTCGCGCTTCCTGCCCGGCATCTCGTCCAGCACGTCTTCCGACGTTTCCTCCGGCAAGCCCGCCAGCACGTCGGCCGCCTTGTCCGGCTCCATCTCCTCGATGATGTCCGCGGCCTTGCTCGGGCTCCAGCTTCTCCACGATTTGCGACGTCAGCCGCGAATCCAGTTCGGCCAGCGCCTCCGCGGCCGTTTCCTCGTCCAGCGAAGCGATGATCGCCTGCCGCTCCGCCGGCGACAGATCCTCCATGATGTCGGCCAGGTCGGCAGGGTGCATGTCTCTCCAGCTTCTCGTGCGTGATGCGCAGTTTCACGCGCCGCAGCGGGTCGGGCTCGATCAAATTCACGAACTCCCAGCGGATCATGCGTGTCGGCAAGCCGCTCTGGAGCTGCCGGATCACCGCCGGGCGAAGCCAAGCCCTGCAGCAGCCGCCGCGCCGCGCCCGGTCAGTCCCACGTCCACGTCGGTCACGCGCAGCTCCACGGTGCCGTTGATGCGCTGCTCGGTCAGGTCCATGTCGTTGACGCGCACCACTTTGCGCCCGCTGGTATCGATGATCTGCTGATCCAGCAGATCCTTGCGCACCGCCAGCCAGGCCTCGTTGGGACGGTAATGCTCAAGCTCCTCCTCACGTTCAGCTTGATGACCCCGGGAGCCACCGAAGCCACTTGGTCGTGCCGGGCAATCAGCGGCTGAAAGCGCCCGCGCGACAGCAAATAGTGCGAAAGCCGATTCGGCTTGTTCCGCGGGTTCGATAAAAAATTCGCGCACGCGGCCAACGAAATGGCCGTCAACATCGTAGGTCGCCGACCCATCAATTCCGTGGCATACAGTTCCATCGCGTACTCCCTTCCGGCCAAGCCGTTTCATCACGAGCGGCGTGAAAAAAAAAAACCCGCCGCCGAGGACTTCCGGCTGCGGGTAAGCACCACATAACAGATGGACTTACCTTTAGCCGGTCGCGAACCCGATCCACCCTACGGACTGCGCCAGCACAAACCCGCGGCGCGCATTGCGGGATTGCGGTTGCGCATTTCGCGGCGCCGAGAGATTCACGGGGCCTGTTCCGCCGAAAAATGCGCCTCTAGGCCCAGGTTCGTGTTCGCTTGTTGCAATCATGGAGAAAAAAATTACTCCGTCGCTAGTGATAAGCCCAGGCAATGTAAAGTCAAGAAAAAAATGCTGATTATCGCCGCGCGAAGGTGTTTTTTTTCGCTTCGGACTCTAGACGAATTCTAATGCGCGTCACTTCGGGCGAGCTCTTCGCGGCGGCAAAGAGCATGTTGCGCGGTTCTTCGCCCCGACGGCGGCATTCGTCGACGTAGAGCGCCAGATAGCTCTTGATGATGTAGTCTCGCTTGGAAAATCCCAGCTCGTGGGCCGCGCGATCGATGGCTTCGCCCGGGCCTTCCAGTTCCACAAACGTGCCCACTGGAGTCTCGTCCAGCTCGATCAAAAGGCCCTGCGCCCACGCGTTGGGATTTTCCCAACCGTATGTGGTGCGATATTTTTCGTAGCGAAACCACCCGTCCATGCCCAGGGCTTCAAATATTTTCGTCAGTGTGCCGCCGTCGCTGACCTCCAGTTCCAACTCTTCCCGCACCTTGTATTTGCTGGTGAGACGACCGGTTGTTGATACCTCGTCTTCGCCCGTAGGCCGTTTGAAGGTAACGAGGACGCGCTGCTTCCACGCTACGTCGTTTCCTTTTCCGAACCCTTTTGCCGGCCGTTTTGCCAGTGTTTTCTTGCTTTTTGGCTCGGTCGTTTCGGTGCGGATGCGCAATAACTGCCCGCGCTTGGCCAGCGCGCCATCAGCACTGTCGAAGATGACGTTCAGCTCGTGCACCCGCGGCGACGAGCTGGACAACGGTTTAGCCTTCAGCCGCTTTAGCGCGCGGTGGAATTTCTTTTCATCCGTAACTGCAAGTTTGACTTCCGTCTCTTGTGCCACCGCTTCTCCCTATTTTCCGTCGTGGACTGCTTTCTCCCGTCCACGACTTCCGTTAGTATAACGAACGCACGCAATTCGCTGTTTGTCGCGACACTCGACGCGAAGAAGGACCGCGGGGCCAGGACCGCGGCGCACCAATCAAATTTCATGACCAATCATGACGCCAAACTCGCCGCGCCAGAGACTGCATTGACAACGGACGTTCGGAGTCCCCAGCCGCCGGTCGCCGAGCGCAGGCCCGTCGAACACGTGATTCACGGCGATGCACGCATCGACAATTACGGGTGGCTGCGCGAGAAGAGCGATCCCGAGGTCCTCGCCTATTTGAATGAAGAAAACGCCTACACCGACTCGGTGTTGCAGCCCACGGAAGCATTTCAGGAACGGCTGTATCAAGAGATGCTGGGAAGAATTCTGCAGACCGATCTCTCGGTGCCATATCGCTTACGCGGTTATGACTATTTCACACGCACGGAAGAAGGCAAGCAGTATCCGCTGCATGCGCGGAAAGAAGCAAAGGAAACTGAGGCTTCCGAAGAAGTTTTACTCGATTTGAATGCTTTGGCGGAGGGTCATTCCTTCTTGGGGTTGGGTTCCTTCGACGTCAGCGACGACAATGATCTGCTCGCTTATTCGCTGGACTTTACGGGATTTCGGCAATACACCCTGTACGTGAAGAGCCTGCGCACCGGGGAAACCCTGCCGGATCGCATCGAGCGGGTCACGAGCACCGCCTGGGCGGCGGACAATCACACACTTTTCTATACCGTAGAAGATGAAACCACCAAACGGTCGCATCGCCTGTATCGGCACCTGGTCGCCACTGGCCAGCCGGACGTTTTGCTTTATGAAGAAAAAGACGAACGCTTCCGCATAGAGATCGAGCGCACGCGCAGCGGCGCGTTCCTGATTTTGACGAGCGCCAGCCACACCACCAGCGAAGTCCGCTTTCTTCCCGCGGAAGATCCCTCAGGGATTTTTCGACTGATCGCATCGCGCGAAGACAATCACGAATATTACGTCGACCATCATCCTGCCGGGTCGCGCGATCCGCGCGGCGGAGTGTTTTATATCCGCACCAATTCCGGCGGCCGCACGTTTCGCTTGATGGAAGCGTCCGTAGAAGATCCGGATCGCGAAAAGTGGCGGGAACTGATTCCCAATCGGCCTGGCGTGATGATCGCGGCGGTGGATGTATTTGCTACGCACCTCGCGCTGCTCGAACGCGAACACGGCTTGCCGCACATCCGCATTGTCACCCTGCCCACCGAGGACTTGCTCAGGAATTCGTATCGGCTGGAGTTTTCAGAACCAGCGTATAACGCCGCCTGCGGTGCGAATCCAGAGTTTCATACCGGGCATCTACGCTTCACCTACGAATCGTTTATCACCCCGCGTTCGGTATTCGATTTTGACCTGCGCACCCGCGAGCGCAGCTTGCGCAAGCAGCAACCTGTGCTCGGCGGTTACGATCCGTCCAAGTACGTTAGCGAACGAATCCACGCCACCGCAGCGGATGGCACGCAAATTCCGATCTCTCTCGTTTATCGCCGCGGCACGCGAGACAACGCGGCGGCGCCGCCGCTGCTGCTCTATGGCTACGGCAGCTATGGCATCTCGATCCCAATCGGCTTCAACTCCAATCGCCTGAGCCTACTCGATCGCGGCGTAACTTTCGCCGTGGCGCACATTCGCGGCGGCGGGGACCTCGGCAAACCTTGGCACGACGCCGGACGCATGCACAAAAAACTCAATACGTTTACCGATTTTATTGCGGCGGCGGAATTTTTGACCGCTAAGGGCTATGCCTCGCCGTTGAAGCTCATTATCGAGGGCGGCAGCGCCGGTGGGCTGCTGATGGGAGCAGTTGCAAATATGCGACCCGACCTTTTTCGCATGGTCATCAGCCATGTGCCCTTCGTCGATGTGCTGAACACCATGTTGGACGCTACCCTTCCGCTGACTGTCGGCGAGTATGAAGAGTGGGGCAATCCGCAAATCGCGGACGACTATTTTTATATGAAGAGCTACTGCCCGTATACGAATCTCGCGGCCCGCGATTACCCCACGATGCTGCTCAAAACCGGATTGAATGACAGCCAGGTGATGTACTGGGAGCCCGCGAAATACGTAGCGAAGTTGCGCACCCTCAAGACCGACGCGAATTTGCTGCTGCTGAAAACAAATATGGGCGCGGGGCACGGCGGGGCTTCCGGGCGATACGACTATTTACGCGAGATTGCTTTGGATTATGCGTTTCTGTTATCGCAACTAGGGATTGTGGCTTGATGTGGTGGTCGTGGATGCCGGTGGTGCGGATTAAACACAGAGTTCACAGAGGACGCCGAGAACAGCTTCATGATTGAAGCCACTACACCGCTAATGCAGCAGTATCAATCGGTGAAGGCACGCTACCCGCATGCCTTGTTACTTTTTCGGCTGGGTGATTTCTACGAACTTTTTTATGAAGACGCCATTATCGCCGCGCGCGAACTGCAAATCACGCTGACCTCGCGCAACCGCGAAAAAGGCCAGCCCATTCCGATGTGCGGCGTGCCCTACCACGCCGCGGAGGGCTACATTGCTCGCTTGATTCGCGCGGGCTTCAAAATCGCCATCTGCGATCAGATGGAGCAGCCCGGCCCGGGCAAAAAGCTGGTTCGCCGCGAAGTGGTCCGCGTGATTACCCCGGGCACGGCCACCGACGTCGCGGTGCTGGACATCAAAGAAAATAATTTCCTAGCCTCAGTCGCCAAACATCCATCCGGTTCGCCTGTTGGCGTGGCGTACGTCGATCTCTCTACCGGAGAGTTTCAGGCCACGGAATTCATTGGGCCGGACGCGGTCGAATCCATGCGCGACGAATTACAGTTGCTGCGCCCGCGCGAGACTTTGCTGCCACGGCCTCAGCAGCTTTTCGATACCGCCAAAACTTCGTTGCTGGAGGGCGTGGGAGGGGTGGAATCCCGGCTGGACGAATGGATTTTTCAGTACGACTACGCCGAGCGGCTGTTGCGCGAGCAATTCGGTGTCGCCGAACTGACCGGCTTCGGCCTCGACGGCCATGCCCAAGCTCTCTGCGCCGCGGGGGCGGTGGTGCACTACTTGCGCGAGAATTCCGCGCATGGCAGCGACGCCCCGAAAGTGGATGCGCTGCGGCATCTCGACCGTGTGCGCTATTACGAACAGCACGACGCGCTGATTCTCGACCCCGTGTCGGTGCGCAATCTGGAAATTGTGGCGCCGATTTTTACGGAGGAGGCCGGCCGTGGCGGTCCCGCAACTTTTATCGCCGCCATGGATGTAACCGTTACCGGGATGGGCGCGCGGCTGCTGCGGGCCTGGATTTTGCGCCCGCTGATCGATCGCGATGCCATCGAAGGCCGCCTCGGCGGCGTGGCGCATCTGCTGCAGCAAACCGTGGTGCGCGGCGAGATTCGCAAAGAGTTGAAAGGGATCCTCGACCTCGAACGACTGACCAGTCGCATCACCTTAGGCCTGGCCGGTCCGCGTGAATTGGTGGCGCTGCGCAAATCGCTGGCGCAGCTACCGATTTTGAAAAAGTTTTTGACGCCACCGCCGCTGGGCGGCAGCGATTTGCTGCGCTATCTGCACAACGAACTCGACGACCTGGCGGACATTCGCGAACGGCTCGAACGCGCCATCTCCGACGAGCCTCCTGCGGTGGCCACCGATCCCGGCATTATTCGGGGCGGATTTAATGGCGAGCTCGATGAGTTGCGCAATTTGAGCCAGCACAGCAAGGAAATTATCGCCGCGATGGAAGAACGCGAGCGCAAACGGACCGGCATCGCGTCGCTGAAAATTCGCTTTAACCATATTTTTGGCTACTACATTGAGATTTCCAAAGCCAACTTGCATCTGGCACCCGCGGACTACGAACGAAAGCAAACGCTGGTTAATGCAGAACGGTTCACCTCCGCGGAGCTGAAGGAATACGAACGGAAGATACTGGCCGCCGATGAACGCATCTGCGAGATCGAAACGCAGCTTTTTGTCGAGATTCGGTCGGACATCGCAGCGAAGGCGTTGCGTTTGCGACGCACAGCTGGCGCGGTGGCCCAGCTCGACGTGCTTACCTCTTTTGCCAAGCTGGCCGCAGATCGCGGCTATACGCGGCCGGAATTTAATAGCACGGGCGAGCTGCTGATTATCGGCGGACGGCATCCGGTGATCGAAGAATTGCTGCGGCAAAAGGGCGAGCGCTTTGTGCCCAATGATTTATTTTTCGAACCGGGGCGGCAACAGTTGCTGTTGATTACCGGACCGAACATGGGCGGCAAGTCTACGTACTTGCGGCAGAGCGCGCTGATTGCCATTTTGGCGCAGGTTGGGTCGTACGTGCCCGCGCGGCAGGCGAAATTGCCCATCACCGACCGCATCTTTACGCGCATCGGCGCCAGCGACAATCTGGCGCGCGGGCGGTCCACTTTTTTGGTGGAGATGAGCGAGGTCGCCGCGATCTTGCATCACGCTACGCCGTCGAGTTTGGTATTGCTTGACGAGGTGGGCCGCGGCACCGCGACCTTTGATGGTCTTTCGATCGCCTGGGCGGTCGTCGAACATTTGCAGAAACACACGCGCGCGCGCACGCTGTTTGCCACGCACTATCACGAACTTACCGAACTTGCCGAACTCCTTCCCGCGGTAAAAAATGTGCATGTCGCGGTAAAGGAAACGCCCAGCGAAATTATCTTCTTGCGCCACGTGGAGCCCGGCAGCGCCGACAAGAGTTATGGCATTGAAGTCGCACGCCTGGCCGGGCTGCCGCGCAGCGTGATCGAGCGCGCGCGTGAAGTTTTGCTCAAGCACGAACAGAACGAGCACCAGTTGAGCGAAAAACTGACGCCCGGCTCCGCGGTATCCAGAAACGGCAACGGCCATCAGGAGGTTTTGTTCACCGCGCTGGACCGTTTAATCCTGGACAAACTGCGCGACGCCGACCTCGATCAATTGAAACCTCATCGACGCGCTGAACCTGCTCTCCGAATTGAAAAAACAGATCACATGACGCCGCGCGAGCGAACAAACGCGACCGATGCTGGTGCTTGGCTTAATGTCCGGCACGTCTGCCGATGGCATTGATGTCGCGCTGGCTGCGCATCGCAGGGGCGCCGCCACGATTACAATCGCGAACTGCTCGCGCACACTGCGCTGCCATTCCCTGTGGCGATACGCAAAGAGCTCTTGCGCGTTGCAGAGCAGCAATCCGTCACGTCGGGCGAACTTAGCCAGCTCAACTTTCGCCTCGGAGAGGTTTTCGCGGATGCGGTGCGCGCCGCCTGTCGCAAATTTCGCGTGGCGCCGCATCGCATCGCCTTGATCGGCAGCCATGGACAAACTATTTTTCACCAAGGTCAACCGATAAAATACCTGGGACGCTCGACGGCTTCGACGCTGCAAATCGGAGAAGCGAGCGTCATCGCCGCGCGCACGGGCATCACCACCGTGGCGGATTTTCGCCCTGCCGATATTGCTGCAGGGGGCCAAGGCGCGCCGCTCGTTCCTTACGCCGACTATCTTTTGTATCGCGATCCCACGCGTGGCCGCGTGGCGCTCAATCTCGGCGGCATCGCCAACATCACGGTTATTCCCGCAGCCGCGAAGCCGGCAGACGTTTTTGCTTTTGACACCGGGCCCGCCAACATGGTCATCGACGCGCTGGTCGCGCATTTCACCAAGGGCCGACAGCGCCTCGACAAAAACGCACAGCTTGCCACGCGGGGCCGAAGCATGCCGGCGATTCTTGATGAGCTTTTGCGCGATCCATATTTAAGGCTGTCGCCGCCAAAGTCCACGGGACGCGAATATTTTGGGCGTGCTTACACTGACCGACTACTTGCCTTGGGCCGGCGCCATCACGCGAGCCCGAACGACCTGATTCGCGCCGCGACAATTTTCACCGCACTTTCCATTGTTGACGCGCTAAACCGCTTCGTCTTGGGGAAACACAAAATTCGTCAGCTGATCGTCTCCGGCGGTGGCGCAAGAAACCCGCTGATCCTCGCGCAACTTTCGGCCGCGCTACCCGGAATCGAGATCGTGCCATCTTCGGAACTGGGCGTTCCCGAAGAAGCGAAGGAAGCCTACGCCTTTGCGCTGCTGGCCTACGAAACCTTCCACCTCCGCGCATCGAACATTCCGAGTGCAACGGGCGCGCACCGCCCAGCGATTCTGGGTAAAATCAGCTATGCCCCGCCGCGTTAGTCGAAACCCGCGTCACGCGAAGCGTTTTACATTTTTGCTATTTCGTTATCTCGTTACTTCGCTTTTGTTCGTGGCCTGCTCAAGCTCCGCTGACAAGAATCCGAACGCCGTGACTTTGTTGATCGAATCGAACCCCGCGAATCTCGACCCTCGTTTCGCCACCGACGGCCAGTCGCAGCACCTCGACGGATTACTTTTCAGCAGCCTGGTTCAGCGTGACGACCAGATGGTGTTGCACGGGGACTTGGCGGAGTCCTGGGAAACTCCCGATCCGCTAACGTACATTTTCCATTTAAAAAAGGGCGTCACCTTTCACAATGGAAGCGCGCTTACTTCCGCCGACGTGAAATCCACGCTCGACTACATTCGCGATTCTGCCAATCATTCGCCGAAACGCGGCACTTATCGCCTGGTTACCAGCATCGAGGCTCCGGACCCCGCCACGATAATTATTCGGCTGGCATCACCGGACGCGTCACTGCTCTGGAATCTTTGCCGGCCAGCGCTGGGTATTGTCCCAAAGAACGCGCCTGCAAATTTCGCGCAGCATCCGATCGGCACTGGCCCATTTCGTTTCGTCAGCCAGGCGCAAGACGACGATGTGGTGCTCGCGCGCAACGAAAACTATTTTGGCGGCGCGCCGTCGTTGGAGAGTGTCCACGTTCGCGTGGTTCCCGACGCTATCGTTCGCGCGCTGGAACTTCGCAAAGGCTCCGCCGACGTGGAAATCAGCTCGCTGTCGTCAGATATGATTCCGGTGCTCGCCAAACAGCGCGATCTGGCGGTCACGGAGCGTCCTGGGACCAACGTGATGTATCTCGGCTTCAATGTGAACGATCCGCTGCTGGCGCGGCGCGAGGTGCGCCAAGCGCTGGCGTACGCCACGAACCGCGCAGAGATGATCCGCTATCTGCTGCACGGAGAGGCGCGCATCGCGGAAGGTCTTCTGCCGCCTGGTCACTGGGCGTACGAACCCAACGTCGCGCATTATTCGCTGGATACCGCTCGCGCCGCGCAGCTTTTGGACGCTGCCGGATTCCCCGCGCAGAAAGACGGCATGCGCATTCACCTGCTATTAAAAACGTCCACGGAAGAACAGGCCCGGCTGATCGCCGCCGCGCTGCAGCAACAATGGCGGAATGCTGGTATCGACCTGGAAATTCGCCCGCTGGAATTCGCCACGCTTCTCAGCGATTCCATCAAAGGAAACTTCCAAATCAATCTGCTGCGCTGGGTGGGGGCCAACAATGATCCGGACATTTTCAGTTTCGTGTATTCGTCTGCGCGCATTCCGCCGGACGGCGCTAACCGTGCGCGTTACCGCAACCCGGAAGTCGATAAGTTAACCGCGGAGATTCAAGTAGAGATGGACCAGGAAAAACGCAAGCAGTTATGCAGTCAGGTGCAAAAGATCGTCGCCGTCGACCTGCCCGTCTTCCCGCTGTGGTTCGTGGATGTGGTTTCCGTGCACCGCCGCGACCTGGGCGTGCTCAATATTTCTTCGGCCGGCGATTTCGATTTTTTGGCTACCCTTTCGCCCAAGCCATCCGTTGCGGGCGGTCTTCCTAACTCAACACTGCGGCAATTTCCGTAGCAGAAATCCCGCCGACACGAACAATTTTCCACGCTTCGCCGGTCAACTCCACAATCGTCGAGGGCAGGGCTGCGCCGGTCTCTCCGGCGTCTAACACTAACGGCAAGCGGTCGCCCAATTGCAAAAACACATCGTCGGCGTTGACGCACGACGGCTGGCCCGAAATGTTCGCGCTGGTTCCCGTCAGCGGGCCGTCAAATTCCGCGATCAAGCCTTCCACCACCGCGCTCCGCGGCCAACGCACAGCGATCCGTCCAGTGTTGGCCGTGACCTTGAGCGGTACGTGATGGGAGGCCGCCACGATCAACGTCAAAGCCCCCGGCCAAAACGCCTTCGCCAAACGCAAGAAGTTTTGTGGCACGCTGCGCGTCAGCATCTCCGCCTGCTCGACGGAATTCACCAGCAAAGGCAAACCGCGTTCTTCATGCCGCCCTTTGACGCGAAAAATCTCGTCCACAGCCGCCAAATTAAAAGGATCGGCCGCCAGCCCATAAACCGTATCGGTGGGAATGGCCACCACACACCCGCGTTCCAGAAAGCGCGCCACATAGCGCAGCGTTTCGGCGTCGGGACCTCGCGCATGAATTTTCAACAGTTCCGCGGACAACGCGTCACCTTCGTAACCGCCAACACCAGGGTACGGGCAAGATATATCGTGCGCGGCGCTGCGCCTAGAGAATATTCACGGCGCGGGCCGCCAGCAGCGCCACAATGGTCAACGATATGAGCGACTGCAGCATCATGCCGATCTTGGCCCAGCGCGACAATGCCGCCGTATCGGTGGGCGAAAAGGCCGTGCTGGTGTTGAACGCCAAAAATAAATAGTCCATGAAATGCGGCGACCATCCCGTGGTCTGGTCGGCTTGCGCCATCATTTGCGGGAACAAAAACGAGCTGTCCAGACGCCCGCGCGCACTGTCCCGCCCTAACGGCCCCCCGGCGTCCAGCTTCCAGTACCACAACGCGAACACCAAAACATTCGTGAACCAGAGCGCGCATGCCGAGCGCAACAGCGCCTGCGGCGACTCCGTATGCCTGGGTATCCCGTAAATCAAAATCGCCAGCGAGACAATCATCGCCGCGGTAATCACGCCATTGGCGGCAAACGTCAAAATCCGCGTCACGTCATAGTGCCCGCGATGCGAAGACACCACCAGCGGAATCATCAGCACCAAAATAATTGCCAGCAGACCCCAGCTGGGTCCCAGCGACAGCGGCTCCGGCAGCGCCAGGTACAAAAGCGCCGCCGCCAGCATGGCGATAAACGCCGGCCAGCGTGGTTCACGCACAATTGGTTTGGTCATAAATTTTGCTCACGACACTAGTTCACGAGTCCGACGTGTGAAGTGTATCGGAAGTGAAATCGAATACAATGGCTATACAACGAGAGCGCAAATCTGCTTTCGCGAACGACGTCAGAACTCTCGAGCGTGGAGCCTCGCATGGACCCGCTGTCATCCCACCGCAATTTTTTCGCCCGCCTGGTCACTTCCGCCGCAGGAGCCGCGAAGAACGAGCGCCTCGTCGAGGCCTTTGCCACCACCCCTCGCGAAAAATACCTCGGCCCCGGTCCATGGAAAATCTTCGCTGGCGGCAGCCTGATTGACACGCCCACAAACGACCCGTCCTTTCTGTACCAAGACGTCGTTGTGGCCCTGGCGCCTGACCGCCGCATCAACAACGGCCAGCCGGTACTCCACGCCATGTGCCTCGCGGCGTTAAATGTTCAGGTGGGCGAAAAAATTGTGCAAATCGGCGCCGGCACGGGCTACTACACCGCTATTCTCGCCAAACTCACCGGCCCCACGGGCACCGTGGATGCCTACGAAATCGAGGAGGACCTGGCCACGCGCGCGACGCAGAATCTCTCCGATCAGCCAAACGTGAGAGTACACACGCGCAACGCGGCCGAAGGCGAACTCCCGCCGTGTGACGTCATCTACGTTAACGCCGCCGCCACCGGCCCGCTGGATACTTGGCTCGACGCTCTCCAACCCAACGCCCGCCTGCTGTTTCCTTTGACCCCTGCCGACGGGCCCGGCGGCACTCCCGGAGTAGGGGCCATGCTGCTCATCACCCGCCCTCCGCTGCCATCCGCTACCGCGAACGGCGGCGCGCTGGCGCTTTCCGAAAGCCCTGACGAGACTTTGGCGGCGCGCTTCCTGAGCCCCGCAGTCTTCATCCCGTGCATCGGCGCGCGGGACGACACCACCGCCGCCAAACTCGTCGAGGCCTTCAAACGCGGCAACTCTCGCGACGTCCGCTCCCTGCACCGTCGCACTCCGCCTGACGAGACCAGTTGGTGCTCTGGCGAGACCTGGTGGCTCTCCACCGCCCCGCTACCAACAAAATGATCTCCAGCTTATGGTCATCGCAACAACTCCCAGACTAATCCTGCGCCATTGGCGGCCCTCAGACCGCGAGCCATTCGCGCTGCTGAACGCCGACCCGCGCGTCATGGAGTTCATGCCCAAAGTTCTCTCTCGCGAAGAGAGTGACCGCTTCGCCGACCGCATCGAATCCAACTTCGCGAATCACGGCTTCGGACTATGCGCCGCCGAAACTCGTCAAGATGGCCGTTTCATTGGCTTCGTCGGTCTTTCAGTCCCAACTTTCGAGGCCGCCTTCACACCCTGTGTGGAAATCGGCTGGCGCCTCTCCGCCGACCACTGGGGACAAGGGCTGGCGACCGAAGGCGCAGCGACGGTAGTTCGTTACGCTTTCGAGACTTTGCAACTCGACGCGCTGGTTTCGTTCACAGTTCCGGGGAACAGCCGCTCTCGCCACGTGATGGAAAAAATAGGCATGACCCGCGACCCCGCGGAGGACTTTGACCATCCAGGGTTGTTGGCAGGCCATCCCTTGCGCCGTCACGTGCTATATCGGCTGTCCCGGCCGGGCGTGCGCTGAACGATGGAAGCGATTGGCGTGAGGGACGGCGCTGAATCCTCACGGGTACTGCGCTTTATCCAACCGTGCTACGCTGCCCATTGCATGGTCCCCGCGTCCAAAGCCGCGAATGCCGGAAGAGCTACGAAGGTTACGGGCTCTGGGGGCTTGCTCACCAGCCGCGACAATCGCTGGCTTAAGGCATTTCGCATCGCGCTGCGCGGAGGACTGCCGACGGAAACCGGCGCTGTGGGCGTCGAAGGAGTGCGGCTGACCGAAGAGGCGCTGCGCTCCGGCTGCCGCATCGACGCGGTGCTTTTCAGCGAAAGCGGCGAACGGCATCGCGAACGGCTGGCGCCCTACATCGCACGTCCGGAAATTGCTTTTCCTGTGCTGCACACCACCGATCGGCTTTTCGAGGGCTTGGCCGACACCGAGCATCCGCAAGGCGTGGCCGCGCTGGTCGAGCCGCGCACTGCGAGCTTCGACGATCTGGTACGCACGCCCGAAGGCGCTTGCTCGCCGCTGCTGGTGGTGCTCGCCGGCGTGCAGGACCCGGGGAACGTGGGCACGATTTTGCGCACCGCGGCGGCGTTTGGCGCCACAGGAGCCGCTACCGCTGCGTCGGGACAAAGCGGCACCGCCAGTCCCTTTTCGCCGAAAGCGTTGCGCGCCTCGGCTGGAGCGGCGTTGCATCTACCGCTGCTGCCGGGAATGTCGCCTGGCGATTTTGTTGGCGCAATTGCGCGTGGCGGGTATCAGCACGCTCGCGTCCAGCGTTCATGACTCCGCGGACGCTAATTCCCCGCTGCTTGCGCCTTGGCAAGTGGATTGGTGCGCGCCCGTGGCGCTGCTGGTTGGCAACGAAGGAGCCGGGCTGCCCATCGAAGTGGAGCGCAACGCCGACGCGCGCATCCGGATCCCCATGGCCAGTGGCATTGAATCGCTCAATGCTGCCGCTGCCGCCGCCGTGCTTTTTTACGAAGCAGCGCGGCAAAGAAACGCCACAGCCACGGCGAACATCCAACGCTCTGAGGCGCTACCGCAGGCGGCAAATTCAGTGGCTAATGACAAATGAGCTTGTTCCCTGATCTGCGGATTGCGTCGGCGAGCGAGCCGGAAAACCTTGGCGCCACAAATCAGCCGCTGGCGGAGCGCATGCGTCCGCGGACGCTGGATGAGTTTATCGGTCAGGAAAAACTGCTCGGCCCCGGCAAACCATTGCGCATGCAAATCGAAAACGACAGTGTTTCGTCGATGCTGCTTTGGGGACCGCCGGGCTGTGGGAAAACCACCTTGGCGCGCTTGATTGCGCGGTTGACGCGCTCGGAATTCATTTCGTTCAGCGCGGTTTTGTCTGGAATAAAAGAAATCAAGCAAGTAATGGCCGAGGCGGAACAAAAGTCGCGCACCGGTCATCGGACCATTGTTTTTGTCGACGAAGTGCACCGCTTTAACAAATCGCAGCAGGATGCGTTTCTTCCGCACGTCGAAGCGGGGCACATCACGTTTATCGGCGCTACCACGGAGAACCCTTCGTTTGAAGTTATCTCTCCGCTGCTCTCGCGGACGAAGGTTTACATTCTTGAGTCGCTGGCCACCCCGCTGATCGTGGAACTGTTGCTGCGCGCGCTCGCACGATGCGGAACGCGGGCTGGGCGGACAAGAATATTGCCGCGGACGACGACGTGCTGTTCCGTATCGCGTCGTTCGCAAATGGCGATGCGCGCGCCGCCTACAACACGCTGGAACTGGCCGCGCGCGCGGCGCAAACGGATGCCAACGGGAAACGAGCTATCACGCAGACGCTGCTCGAAGATGTTTTGCAGCGCAAACTTTTGCGTTATGACAAGGCCGGCGAAGAACATTTCAATTTAATTTCCGCGCTGCACAAATCGGTGCGCAATTCCGATCCGGACGCGGCGCTTTATTGGCTGACACGCATGCTGGAATCCGGCGAGGATCCGTTGTATCTTGCGCGGCGGTTGGTGCGCATGGCGAGCGAAGATATTGGACTCGCGGAACCTGGAGCGCTGGCGCGTGACGCTGGCGGCGCGCGAGGCTTTCGATTTTCTCGGAGCGCCCGAAGGACACCTGGCGCTGGCGCAGGCCGCGGTTTATCTTTCGCTGGCGCCAAAATCGAATGCGCTGTACACCGCGGCTGGCGCTGTGCGCGATGATCGTGACGAAAACGGAAGCCGATCCGGTGCCACTGCATTTGCGCAACGCCGTTACGGGCCTGATGAAGAATGTTGGCTACGGTCAGGGCTATAAATACGCACACGATTACGCCGACAAAGTTACCGACATGTCCTGCTTGCCGGAGAATCTGGCAGGTCGAACGTACTACCACCCAACCGATCAGGGTTTTGAGCAACGGCTGCGCCAACGGCTTGCTGAAATTCGTAAAATCAAAGCGCGGCCATCAGCTGCCGCGGAGGCTGACGAATGAAACGACTATGGCTATTCCCGCTCCTCCTGCTGTTCGCGAATCCGGCGTTTTGCGGTGACACGCCGGGGCGGCCAGCGATCCTGGGCATCGGGAGTGTCGACATCGCGGCATCGGACGCTCAGACTCCGTTAAATTTCTATACGCGTCTGCTCGGTTTGAGCGCATATACAGGCCCTTGCTCAGTACCCGCGCCCGATTGTCTCACCGTGAACGCGCACCAATACATCCATCTGCTGGCGCCGGTGACTCCCAAGGACGGCAAGTACATGCCGGAAATTTTGTTTGAAACGTCCAACGTGGCGCAGATGCGAACTTATCTAACGGCGCGCGGCGTTCTCTGCGACGATATTCTGTCTACCCCGAATCCTCATTTTCTATTGACCGATCCCGATGGCCATCGCATCGGATTCGTTCAATTCAACGGTCCTCATCCAGTCAACCACCCGGACAATCAGGTGAGCGTCCGGTTGATTCACGCGGGTTTCGTGGTCCGGGATCGCGCGGCGGAAGACCGTTTTTATAAAGATATTCTCGGTTTTCATGTGTATTGGCACGGCGGAAAGAAAGACGATGGCGTTGACGATTGGGTGGCCATGCAAGTCCCGGATGGCAGCGATTGGCTGGAATACATGCTCAACATTCCGGCTGACGCCAACCGCCACACGCTTGGCGTGCAGAATCACATCTCTCTCGGTGTTCCCGACATTCAGGTTGCGTATAAGCAGCTGGTCGCCAATGGCTGGAAGCCCACCGAACAGCCTAAAATGGGTCGGGATGGAAAGTGGCAACTCAATCTTTACGATCCTGACGACACGCGCATTGAATTTATGGAGTTTGGTCCGGTCGAAAAGCCTTGCTGCTCGCCCATCGTGGGACCGCAGCCCGGCCCGTATCCAAGCGCATCTTCCACCTCCCCAGCCAAACCTAACTCATGATCTGTCCTTGCTCGGTTAGCCGCTTCCGTTTCTTGCGACGATTTTGCGCATTGTTGTGTGCGATTTTTGGTTGTTGCACCATTCCGCCGGCGCGATCGCAGGATCTCGACAAGCCGCTCCAAACGATTGATGAAGAGATTACGGCATTTGCGTTCGCGCCCGATGGCCGCATCGTTTACGCCGTGCGGCGGCCATACAAAACTAAAAAGTATGACCTGGAGCACGACGATATCTGGATTCAGGATTCCGGCGGCAAGCGCAAGCGCATTTTGCAGGGAGACAAATTCACGCGCGGCGAGCGCCCGTTCACGTACGCTGTGGATTCGTTTCGCTGGTCGCCCAACGGACGGATAATTCTCGCGCAGCTCTTCACCACCACGATCATGGACGACTTCGGGAAAACGCTGGATGCCACGACAACTCTGGTGCTGGAGGACAACGGAAAAGAAATAAAGCTTGGCGGGACGGACAGTTTCATCAATCCGGGCGGGAATGCGGCATTTCTGGCCGACAATCAGACGATTGTATACAGCACCCCAGTGGTGAAACAGGCGCATCCGCTATACTCCTTCCACTTCACGAATACCGCTACCGGTCCTGCGGGAGAATGTTTCGAAGGGCGAACGTTTCTCGATTCCGATGCGGTTCCGCGCACCAATTTCTCGATTGCTGTGGAGCGAGACAAGGCGCAGACGGGACCGCCGCGATTGCAGCGTCTAGACTTACTCGCGCAAGAGGACACCGAACTGGCAACGCTGGATAGTTATGCCGGCGGACTCGCCGTTTCCCCCGGCGCTCACAAAGTTGCCTATTTTATCGATAATGAAGTCATGGAAGTCCGGGATCTGGCCCAGCCGAATCATTTCATCCGGGTGCGGGTGGGCATCGGGATGGTGCGGTGGTCTCCGGATGAATCACAGATACTGGTGAAGCGCGCGCCGGAGAAAAAATCTGGCGATGTTGTTTCGATTACTCTTCCCGAACTGACGGTTCCGGTCGCTGGGCGACCGATCCCTGTGCTTGAGCCGACGCTGATTCCCGTGCTGCACGGGCTGGCGCTTCGCGATTTTGCCATTTCGCCGGATGGCAAGTACCTGGCGGTGGTGGCGCCGGGCAAGCGCTATTTACAATTGTTTCCGTTTCCTCGCTGATAGCCAAACCATTTCCCGTTCACCTTAGAACCAAGCGTTCATGCTGTCTAGGTTTTCGAGTGAATTGCGAGGCTTTTAAGTTGAGCGACTTCTCGTACCGTCAGTGACCGAAATTCCCCCGGGGGGATGTCGAGTTTAAGCGGGCCGAACTGGATGCGTTTGATTTTTTCTACGTTAAAACCGACGGATTGGAACATGCGGCGGATTTGGCGGTTGCGGCCTTCGATTAGAATTATTTCGTACCACGGATTTGCGGCGTCTTTGATTAGCCGGATTTCCGCGGGCGAAGTTTTCACCTTGCGGGCGTCCTCAAGCTCGATGGTTACGCCGGCCCGCAGTCTTGCGATGGTTTTTTCATCTGGCTTGCCGCTGATTTTTACTTGGTAGGTTTTCGGGACATGGTTGCCGGCCTTCATCAGGGATTGCGCCAGCATCCCGTCGTTGGTCATCAGCAGGAGGCCCTCGCTGTTGTAGTCCAGGCGGCCTACGGGGTAAACGCGCTCGGGGCAATTTTTCATTAATGCCATTACGGTGGGGCGGCCTTCGGGATCGCTTACCGTCGTTACGTAGCCGATGGGTTTGTTTAGCAAGAAGTAGCGGAGTTTTTCTGCTTGTACCAAGCGTTCGCCATCGACGCAAATTTCGTCTACGGCTGGATCGGCTTTCGTGCCGTGTTCGGTTACGACTTTTCCGTTCAGCGTTACCCGGCCTGCGACGATTATTTCTTCGGAGGCGCGGCGGGAGGCCACGCCGGCTTGAGCCATCAGTTTTTGCAGCCGTTCTTGGGGCATGGTTTGGTTTCAGCCGAAGTATGGTCTTTGTTTCGTTCGGACCGCGAGTCCCGCTCTGAAGACCCGCGACTACGGCTTCGGCGTCAGTTTTTTGGGCGATTTTTTTATATAGCGAAAATCTTCCACTTCTCTTTTTTCAAGCAGGCGATAGCGGCCGCGAGGGATGCCTTCTACCGTCAGCGGCCCCAGGCCGATGCGTTTTAGTTTTTCGATAGGGTGGCGGGCTTTCATCAGCGTGCGGCGCATAGTTTCCATTTTTGCGGCGGTGATGTGAACTTCGTACCAAAAATTTGCGGCGCGGCCGCGCGTGGCGTCCGGTTGGCGGACGACTTTCATATGGGCGCCGATTTCTTTTCCCAGGCGTTCCAAATCTACCAGCGTCAGCATCCCTTTCACTTTTATCTGGTAGACCTGTTCCACGTGGTCCCAGTCCTTCAGCATTTTCGCGGCAAGGTCGCCGTCATTGGTCAGAAATACTAAGCCACTCGCGGCGTATTCCAAATTTCCCACCGGATATACGCGTTCGGGCAGACCGCGCAGACAATTTCTTAGAGTTTTGCGGCCCTCGGGATCAGCCATCGCGCCGACCACTTCTGGCGGCTTATTCAGCAGCAGATAGACTTGTCGCTCTTGCGCGCTGACTACCCTGCCGGCGGCTTCGATGCGATCTTTGGCGGGATCGGCCTTGGTGCCCAGTTCGGTTACAACCTTGCCGTTTAATTTGACCTGGCCGCTGGTGATGAGTTGTTCGGCGTGACGGCGAGAGGCGATACCCGCGCGCGCGATTAATTTTTGCAGACGTTCTTCCATTGGCTCTTTCTTTGCGGTGGTGGAGCGCAGAAGGCGGAGAGATTCCTCACTGCGCTCGGAATGACGGATACTCTGCGTTACTCGCCCGCGACGGCAGCCTTTGGTGATTCGTCGGTTTCGCCCGCAGGCATGCCTTCGCTAGTGGCTAATTTTTCTTCTTCGATCAAGTCCTTGCCAACCGTGGCGGGGCCGCGATCGTCGGTGTGCTCGACTGACTCGGCTGTATCGACGGCTGGCTTTGCGCCGGAAGTCGCTTCTCCGGTCGTTGCTTCGGCAGCGCGCTCGCTTTCGAGACCGTCCTGCGAAGTGCCGGAATAGGTTTCTTCCTGCACCATGCCTTCATCGCTGCCCAGAGCTTCGCGCGCCAGTGCTTCAAACTCTTTCAGGCTGGGTAATTCTTGCAGATCGCTCAAGCCGAAACGCATCAAGAATTCCTTGGACGTGCGGTACAGGATCGGGCGGCCCATCACTTCTTTGCGTCCTGCGGTGGTAATCAGCCGCTTGTCGAGCAAGGTCTTCAGCACGCCGCTGGTGTTTACGCCGCGGATTTCGGCGATCTCGGGCCCGGTGACCGGCTGCTTGTAAGAAATTACCGCCAGCGTTTCCAGCGCGGGCATGGTCAAGCGCAGCGGCGGGCGCAAGCTCTTGATAAAGCGACGGACCACGTCGTGGTGCTGCGGCTTGGTATAGAGTTTGTAGCCTCCGGCCACCGCGCGAATTTCTATGCCGCGTTCTTCGCTGGCGTAGCTGGCTACCAGTTCGTCGAGCGAAGATTGCACGGCCAGGCGCTCTTCACCCAGCGCCACGGCAAGCTGCTCGATGGTGGCGGGTTCGTCCGCGGCGTAGATAATGGCTTCCAGGGCAGCTTTGCGTTCTTCGTTGGTCATAGTGTTTCGGCCTCTGCCGTTTTCATTACTTCATTACCTCGTCGCTCCGGTCCCTATGCTTAGCGGTATTCCTCATCGATGGCGCGAATCTCGCCCTTTTCGTCAAAAACGGTATCGAACATTTTATATTTGCGCACCACTATAGCCCCGAATTGCGCTTCCTGCGCCAACGCGACGGCTTGCAGCTTGACCATCTCCAGCACTGCCAGGAAGGCCACGATCATGGCGTGCCGCGACGGGCAGGCTTCGAAGAATTCGATTAAGTTCACCGTGCTGGTTTCGCTGGCTAGGATTTGTGCACGCAGTTGCGCAACCATCTGCGCCACCGTGAACTGTTCGTGCTGCAGCTCGATGCGCGAAACTTCTTTGCGGCGATCCAGAACTTGCTGGAAAACTTTCACCAAATCTACCAGCGAGACGACTAGATCGCTTTCCGTGCCTTCGTCGTTGTAAAGCGTTTTGTCCGGCTTGGACCACACGTGTTCTTCGATTTGCTGTTTTTGGTACAGCAGCTGCGCGGCGTTCTTGAATTTCTCGTGTTCGACCAGCCGCTGGACAAGTTCCGCGCGCGGATCACCGCCAGCCTCTTCCGGACCCGCAAGCGGATCGGGCGGAAGCAGCATCTTGGATTTGATGTAGATCAGCGTGGCCGCCATGTAGATAAATTCGGCGGAGACGTCCACATCCATTTTTTCCAGCTGGTGCAAATAGTCGAGGTATTGCGAGGTAATTTTCGCAATCTGAATTTCGTGAATGCTCATCTCCTGCTTCTTGATCAAGTCCAGCAGCAGGTCGAGCGGCCCTTCATACATCGGGATATGAATTTTGTAAGGCGATGCCATCATTTATTCTCGTAACGCGTGCACTCGAAATGCCTTTGTTAGCACTGCCCTTTAGGGCCGCATCCTGAGCTCAACCGTGCGTATCGTGTACTTCCGTAAACGTCGCATGAATCTCATCCCGCTTTCTCTTCCAGCCGAACACGGCTTCACGAACGCGTTCCATCGTTTGCTGCGCTTCAACGCGTGCGCGCTTTGATCCAGCGTCGAGGATTTCCAGAACGCGCCCTGGATGCTTCTCGTATTTGAGACGTTCCTCCCGCACCGGCGCAATCCACTTGATCAAATGATCCGCCATCTTGGCTTTGCATTCGATGCAGCCGATGCCTGCAGAACGGCATCCGGCCGCGGCCCATTCCAATGTGTCCGGCGGCGAGAACAGTTTATGCCAGTCGTAGACGGGACACACGTCGGGATTTCCGGGATCGCTCCGCCGCTGTCGCGCCGGATCGGTTTTCATCACCAGGGTTTTGGCGCGAATGTCAGCGTCACTCTCGCTCAAAGTTATGGCGTTGCCGTAACTCTTAGACATCTTGCGGCCGTCGAGGCCCGGAATTCGAGGTGTCTTGGTCAACATCACCTCGGGCTCAACTAAGGGCGGATCATACGGGAAGAACTTTGCCAGCTCTCCCAGCTTCTCGCGTAGGTTCTCCACACCAATCTCAACCGCAACGCGCCTGACTTCGCCTTTAAATCTGTCGGGATCGCGTCTGTCCCATGGTTGTATACCAAGGAGCCTCGCGGGCTTGCGCGTAGCGGTATCTTCGACAAACAGTCGAGAATCAACGTCGAGTCCATAAAACACTGAAAATCGTCGCACGATTTCGCGGCTCAACTCTACGTGCGAGACTTGGTCCTCGCCTACCGGCACGAAGAGTGGAGTACCCTCTTCACTATAAATCACGATGTCGGCGGTTTGCAGTGTTCGGGTAGCCCAAGAACCCGTACGTGTGCAGATCTTTGTTTTGAATATTTTCCAGCGCCTCTTTGTAGGTCGGCACGCGCTCTAGCCAACCTAGTGGGGTGACCATTGATAGAAGGAGATGAAGCTCGGCGTGCTCGGGAACTTGCGACTGCTGGAAAATGTATGCTTTTTTCGGGGTCCAAGCCAGAGGCCAGATAATCTGTAGTGATTTCAATAGTGTTCTGCGCCACTGCAGAAGTATCAGCGTAATCGCTGGTAAGCGCGTGCCAATCAGCTATGAAGTAGAAGCAGTCATAGGCGGGGTCGTTTTGCAGTCGTACCCAATTCTGCAGCGCGCCGAAATAGTGGCCGATGTGCAGGCGGCCGGTGGGGCGCATGCCGCTTACTACGCGTTTTTGTTTTGGCGATGCAGCAGTCAATCAAAATCTCCCAAAGAACGTGGCAAGCACAACTCGCCTTTGACGTTGTATGAGACGCAGCATGCTGCGCCCCATCTCGGCAGGATCACAGAAACTTGACAGCGATTCGCGTTCTTGATTCCCCTTAGCCATCATCGCTTCCCCACTAGCTCCCGCGCGATGATCGTCCGCTGAATCTCGCTGGTGCCCTCGTAAATGGTGATTACGCGCGCGTCGCGATACATCCGCTCGACATCCGTCTCGCGCGAGTAGCCCACGCTGCCGTGAATCTGCACCGCTTTGGCCACCACGCGATTAACCATTTCGCTGGCGTACAGCTTGGCTTTGCTCGACGCAGCTCCCATTTTACCTGGGTGCGCGTCAGCGAGCCACGCAGCGTAATGCAACAGCCCGCGTGCCGCTTCAATCTCGGTTTGCATATCCGCGAGCATCCATTGGATGGCTTGAAACTCGGCAATGTTTTTGCCGAAGGCGCGGCGCTGCTTCGCATACTTCACGGATTCGTCCAGCGCGCCTTGCGCCAGGCCCACCGCCTGCGCCGCGATGCCAATGCGCCCACCGTCTAGCGCGCTGAGCGCGATCTTCAATCCTTGGCCCTCTTCACCCAGGCGATTTTCTGCAGGGACCTCGCAGCCGTCGAGAATTATTTCCACGCTCGGCGAACAGCGCTGTCCCATTTTCTCTTCGTGTCGCCCTACGCGAAATCCTGTGAACTGCGGCTCGACGAGAAACGCCGTGATGCCCTTGCCGCCAGCTTCGGGATCAGTTTTCGCGAAGACGATGAACACGCCGGCTACACTGCCGTTGGTCACCCAGGTTTTCGTGCCTTGCAATTTGTAGACGTCGCCATGCGCGGGTGGCGCGAGCCTGAATGCCGGCAGCGTCGGAACCAGCTTGCGGTTCGGTCAGGCAGAACGAGCCAAGAATTTCTCCGCTCGCCAAACGAGGAAGATATTTTTTCTTTTGCGCTTCACTGCCAAATTTTAGAAGCGGCACCTGCACCGCGGAGTTGGTAACGCCCAGCGATGTGGACATGGCTGTGTCCACGCGTGCGACTTCTTCCAGCATCAGCACGTACGAAATGTGATCAAGTCCCGGACCGCCCCACTCTTCCGGCGTCAGCATGCCGCAGCAGCCCAGTTCGGCAATTTTGCGAATCTCCTCCGCTGGAAAACGCTCCGCCCGGTCGCGCTCCTTGACCGTGGGGCGCACTTCCGTTTCGACGAATTGACGCACCGTGTCGCGGATTAGTTTTTGCTGGTCGTTAAGAGAAAAATCCATCGTATTGTCTGCGTTCGATGCTAACACACCGCTCCACAGCGATGAATAAGGGTACGCAGAGAGCGCCAATCGAGAGATTGGCGCTCCCTGGTCACAGTTTAAACAGTTCCCGCAGCCGCTTGGTCTGCACGCGACTCACCGGAATCTCGGTCTGTTTCTTATCGCTCATTTTCAGCATGTAGCTAGACTTGAACCACGGCACCACTTCTTTGATGTGGTGAATGTTCACCAAGTACGAGCGGTGCGGCCGCCAGAAGGAGTCAGAGTCGACGGCGGCGTTTAGTTCTTCCAGCGTGCGGTAGTTGGAGGTGCCTTCGCAATCCTTGGCGGTGACGGAAATTAACCCGTCTTCAATACTCGCGAAAATAAAGTCAGTCGCATCGACGAGCAGCATCCGCTGCTGCGACTTCACGAGCAGCTTTACCGGTTGCGTGCTGGCGGGCTTCCCTGCCCCAAGCTGCCCCGCTCCAAGCTGATTGACCAATTGTTCGAGGCGTTCCGCCGGACTATCTTGCGCTTCGATTTCGCGGCGGGCGCGCGCGATAGCTTTTGAAATCCGCGCTTTGTCGAACGGCTTTAATACGTAATCTACAGCATTTACGTCGAAGGCTTGCACCGCATACTGATCGTACGCGGTCGCAAACACTACATGCGGCACCTTCATTTTGCGTTCGACCAGCTTTTTGAGCACCCCGAAACCGTCAAGCCCGGGCATTTGCACGTCCAGGAACACCAGATCTGGCGCGTGTTCCTTGATCAGCGCCACGGCTTCCACCCCGTTGCGCCCCTGGCCAATAATGTTGATCTCCGGGAACGCCTTCAGCAAAAACGCCAGCTCGTCGCGAGCAGGCTTTTCGTCATCGACAATTAAAGTATTGATCGGCATATCGCGATTCGTGCATCGCCCGCAACGTTCCGGCGCACAATTCCATTCAAAGATATAGCTTGTGAGTTTGCGTTGATGGCACCAAGTATAGGCGGTCGCAACGCATCCAAGCAATCTGGGACATCCCTGATGGAAAGTGCGTGTGCGACGAGGCGGCTTATCGTCTAAAATGGCACCGACGACGTTAAGGACGCCATGCCTGCCAAAAAGTTAACGACCGCGAAAGTTCTCTCCAGCAAAACAATTTATAAAGGCGCCGTATTTGGCATTCGCCGTGACGAAGTCATCGAGCCAAGCGGTGTGCGCACCACCCGCGAGATGATTACGCATCCGGGCTCGGTCGTGGTGTTGCCAGTGCTTCCCGACGGGCGCATCGTCATGATCCGGCAATACCGCCATGCCGCGAAGCAATATTTGTGGGAACTCGTAGCCGGACGAATCGACGAAGGCGAGGCGCCGCGAAAGGCCGCCGCGCGCGAGTTGATGGAAGAGACCGGCTACCGCGCAAAGAAATTCACAATTTTCCTGGACGTCTTTCCCACGCCTGGTTTTCTCGAAGAACGCATGTATATTTTGCTGGCTCAGGGCGTAACGCCAGGCGAGGCTCATCCAGAAGAAGATGAGAAAATCGTCGCTAAGGCCTACAGACGCAAGGAATTGGAACAAATGATGCGCACGGGAAAGCTGCGCGATGCGAAATCGATCGCCGGACTTTTGTATTACTTCAAGTTCTTGTCTTGAAGCCTGACCGCAACGCCAAAAGTTTGCGAAATCGTTTCACTATCTTAAACGCAGTATATATTTCTAAACGTACACACCTCTCCGGCCTATTGACTGGCCGTCTCATTCTGGTACACTCCGCGCGTTTTATCTTTACTGCGTCGTGCGAATTCTCTCCGCGTGTCGCAGGTACTAACTTTTTGCGTCCCCGGGCTGGAGGTCCCGTTTTACGTGCAAGGAACGGTCAAGTGGTTCAATAATTCCAAAGGGTATGGCTTCATCGGGCGCGATGATGGTCCAGATGTATTTGTGCATTATTCGGCCATTACCGGTGACGGCTACCGGACTTTGCAGGAAGGAGATTCGGTAGAGTTTGAAATTGTCCAGGGACCGAAAGGACCCCAGGCAGCCAACGTCGCAAAGGGCCCGAGCTGAGTAGCGGTTAGCAATTATTCCATTTATATCAGGCTGGCAGAGCGCCCTCTGCCAGCCTTTTTTATTTTGGCAGTCGAGCGGGTTTATACTGTGCCGCATGGACAACAAGACGATTGCCCGGATCCTGCGCGAAACCGCGGAGTTGCTGCAAATCGATGGCGCCATGATTGGCCGCTATCGTAGCTACGAAAAATCCGCGGAAATGATTGGCGGAATGCACGAATCCATCGAGCAGTTCGCGCAAACCCCAGAAAAACTCACCGAGCTGCCGGGCATCGGCGACCGCATGGCCGAACACATCCAGGAAATCCTGAAAACCGGCGACTACAGCTTGCGGCAGAAGCTGCTAAAAAATTCCCCGCTACGCTGCTGGAGGTCATGACCCTGCAATCGCTGGGGCCCAAGAAAGTGGCGTTTTTGTGGTCGAATTTTAAGGCCGCCACCGTGGCGGACGTGGAAAAGCTAGCGAGCGACGGCAAGTTGCGCGATGTACCGGGCTTCGGCGAAAAGACCGAACAAAATATCTTAAAAGCCGTGGAGATATTTAAGCGCTCGACCGGACGATTCCGCGCGGACC
The DNA here is from genome assembly GCA_963798585.1 of uncultured Acidobacteriota bacterium. Classification (GTDB taxonomy): domain Bacteria; phylum Acidobacteriota; class Terriglobia; order Acidiferrales; family UBA7541; genus Acidiferrum. Next base: position 122,320 of record CAWCTJ010000019.1, on the reverse strand, counting down.
AGGTGCAAACCGCGGCCGTGGAATTGATGGTGTACATCAAGAAGTTTGGCGCGGGCGTGGAGTCCATCACTCCGGCAGGGTCGCTGCGGCGCGGACGGGAAACCGTCGGCGATCTCGATCTGCTGCTGATACTCGCGGAAGGTCATACCGCTCAAAAGAAAATCGATGCCATCGCCGAACACATTTTGAAATTCCCGCGCATCGACCAGACCCTGGCCCATGGCGGAAACAAAGTCAGCTTTACGTTAGTGAGCGGTCTGCAAGTAGACGTGCGCCTGCTGGAGAAAGAAAATTTTGGCGCCGCACTTCTGTACTTTACCGGGTCCAAGGAACACAACGTGAAATTGCGCGGCCGCGCCAACGACCTGGGATTTACCTTGAACGAATATAGCCTGGCGACGCTGAAGGGCGAGCGCCGCGTGGCCGGTGCCACCGAAGAAGAAATCTACACAAAATTAAAGCTGGAGTTTGTCCCCCCAGAGCTACGCGAAAATACCGGCGAGATTGAGGCCGCGGAAAAGCACGCGTTGCCCAAACTAATCGAATTGGCAGACGTAAAGGGCGATCTGCAGATGCACACGCCCGCGAGCGACGGGAAAAATACCATCGAAGAAATGGCGCTGGCGGCCAAAGCGCTGGGCCACGAATATATTGCGATTACGGATCATTCCAAGTCCGTCACCATCGCTAACGGATTGAGCGAAGCGCGCATGACCGAACACATCCGCACGCTGCACGCCACAAATGACAAAAAGCTCGGTATCCGCGTCCTGGCCGGCTCAGAAGTCGACATTCTGAAGGACGGCAGCCTGGATTATTCCAATGAATTGCTGGCGCAACTCGAAGTAGTGGTCTGTTCCATCCATTCCTACTTCAACCTCGAGCGCGCCGCGATGACCGAGCGCATGCTGGCGGCCATCGAAAATCCGTACACGCAAATTATCGGCCATCCCACGGGTCGCCTGTTGCTGCGGCGCGAGGAGCTCGATTACGACATGGAAAAGATCCTCGATGCCTGCGCCAAGCATGGCGTAGCGATGGAGTGCAATTCTTTTCCCGACCGGCTCGATTTGAAGGACGTGTACTTGCGGATGTGCAAGGAGCGCGGAGTGAAAGTGGTCATCTCCACCGACGCGCACGATTCGGGCGCACTATCGTACATCCACTATGGCGTAACGATGGCGCGGCGTGGCTGGCTGACGGCGGCAGACGTAATCAATACGCGTTCGGCCACAGAGTTCTTGGCGGCATTACGCCCGAAGCCCGGCGCAGCAAGCGCGACGCCCGCCGCTGCGTCAAAGAAACCAGCAGCGCGCAAGGCCAATCGCTAACGCTCGCGGTCCGAGCCTTGTAGGGGCGCCCCAGCTTGGCAAAGCGCTCACAGCGATACCTTGGCTCTTTGTCCCTGGATGGATCTGCGAGGCTGCCCGAAATGCCCATTAGTCAAAACGAAAAAGCGAAAAAATTCCGTGCGCTGCATGCTGGACCTAGCGCCTTCATTATTCCAAATCCCTGGGATGCGGGCACCGCGCGAATCTTGACTGCGCTAGGCTTTGCGGCGCTGGCCACCACCAGCGCAGGATATGCTTTTTCGCTGGGGCGGCGCGATGGCGAGGGCTTAGTTTCACGCGACGAGTTGCTCATGCATTGCCGCGCGATTGTGGATGCCTCCGATCTGCCCGTCTCGGGAGATCTCGAAAAAGGATTCGGCGACGATCCGGAAACGGTCGCCGAAACGATCCGCCTGGCCGCGCAAGCCGGACTAGTCGGCGGGTCGATAGAAGACGCCAGTGGTGACAACCGTCGCCCCATCTACGATCACTCCCACGCGGTAGAGCGGGTCACCGCAGCGGTCCAGGCTGCGCGTGCATTGCCCTTCCCTTTTACGCTGACCGCGCGCGCCGAAAATTTTCTTCATGGCCTCCCGAATCTTGAGGATACGATCCGGCGTCTGACAGCATTTGCCACAGCTGGCGCTGACGTGCTGTACGCGCCGGGATTGCGAACTTTGGACGAGATCAAAGCAGTTTGCGCCGCGCTCGCGCCAAAGCCGGTTAACGTTCTGGTCGGTGCGAATGGGCTGACGGCAGCCGACCTGGCGGCCGCCGGGGCGCGAAGAATCAGCGTCGGTTCGGGATTGTCTCGCGCGGCCCTGGGCGCTTTTCTGCGCGCCGCACGCGAAATGAAGGAGCACGGCACGTTTTCGTTCGCCAAAGGCGGCCCAACATTTTCCGAATTGAACAGTTTCATGAACGCCTCGTGAGCGCCAAACTGCGTTCGCAAGCGTCCGTGCCAAAGCCCATCCGATTGAACAAAATAGAGATAGCGGGCTCCTAGCAGGAATTCACGAAGCCGCGCGTCGCCAAGGCCCTTCGGCACGTGCTACTGAACATTTTCACCCGGCCTTGCGTACCTTATCTCAGCAGGTAGAATTGCAGTCACAGATGAGAGGGAGTGTGTGCCGATGAACCCCATTTCAAGCCGCAGTACGCGTCTTGGTCGCGTCACCCGAGTCGGAATGTTGAGTTTGGGAGCCGGCCTCCTGAGTGCAGCGCTTTTCGCACCCTTGGCCTCCGCCGAAGAGGTCGTCAAGACCTACACAATCTCGGGTCGCGCGCAGGTGCATGTCGAGACCAACGACGGTAGCGTGAGCATCGTCACCTCTCCCGGAAGCAAGCAGGTCGAATTTCATGTGCAATATCAAGGCTACGAACTGGATAAGGACCTGCACGTGGACGCGCGCCAGAATGGCGACCGCGTGGAGTTGACAGCCCGCGTGGCCGGGCACTGGGGCATGTCTTGGGGGCACAACTCGCGCAATCTGCATATCGAAGTCCGCATGCCCGCCACCGGCGACGCCCAGGTGGACACCGGCGACGGCTCGGTCGACACGCAGTCTCTCGACGGCAGCTTGAAGATCCACACTGGCGACGGCTCCGTGAAAGCCGCAGCAGTCACAGGGAACCTGGATATCGACACAGGGGATGGCTCCATCACTGTAGAAGGCGCCAAGGGCACGATTCGCCTGCGCTCCGGCGACGGCCATATCGAAGCACGCGGCCTGGACGGCACGCTCGAAGCAACTTCCGGCGACGGCCACATCACCATCGCGGGTCGCTTCGACGCCCTCACGCTGAAGACCGGCGACGGCAGCATCGATGCACACGCGATGCCCGGATCGAAACTGGCTTCCGCATGGAACGTCCACACCGGCGATGGCAGCGTGGACTTCGCCCTGCCCGCAGATTTGAAGGCCGATATCGATGCCAGCACCCAAGACGGCCATATCAGCATGGGCATCCCGGTGATGGTCGACGGAACCTTCAGCAAGTCGCAGATTCACGGCAAAATGAATGGCGGCGGCCAATCGCTAACCATCACCACCGGCGACGGCTCAATCCGCCTAAGCAAGACGTAATTTGCTCATTAGAAAACCCTTAGACCAAGATGTTCCATAATTGACCCTGAATAACCTGAAGTGTCCCTCTGCGGCGACAAGTGTCAAGGAATTGCTACACTCGCACCGCTAGACGTCCGTAAACCTCTGAAAATAAAAGGCCAATAGTTGGTGATCGGCTTGCCTGTACTTTAGTGCAGGAGCCCTGAAGTGATCATCTTCGCCCTACTTGCAGCCTTGCTGGTCCTAATCATCGCCTCCATGGTCAGCTCCATCACGCCCGGAAAACCCCGCCGACGCAGTTCGTAGACGCCCTTTCAAGAGTCCCGCCGACAGCCTTTACCCCAATGCTAGAACGAGGGACGACGGACACACGTGACGTTTCCTGATCCTTTAACGGTCGGGGAAGACCGACGCTTTTCCGATTTGCGCAAATGTACTATGCTAAGAGCACCTAAAAAGGTGCTTTGAGGAAAGAGCCGCATGCTCGATATCACCAAGGACATTCAATCGCTAACCACGTTCCGCCGCCGTTCCGGCGATTTCTTAAAACAGCTCAAACGCAGCAAGCGCCCCGTCGTGCTCACGGTAAAGGGCAAAGCTGCCGCCATCGTCCAAGACGCTGAAGCCTATCAGCGCTTGCTGGACCTTGCTGCCCTCGCCGACCCCGCAGAAGCCATCCGCCAAGGCCTCGAAGATGTGGCCCATGGACGTACACGCCCCCTCAAAGAAGTCTTCGAGGAAATTCGCCGCGAACATGGCATATCGCGTTGAGTTTTCTCGTCGCGCCTCACGCGATCTCGACGCACTTTATGTGGAGAGGAACGCCGCTGAGTCGGAAGCGGCATCACCCTCTCCTCTCCGCCCGTTAGCGTCGCATTCCCTGCGGGACCGTGCGACGTCTCTCTCACTGTGCTGCTGTGAGGTATTTCTCAGGATCGGCATCGAAGCTGGTTTTGTGCTGGTCCGTGCAGAAATAGTAGGTCTTGCCGTTGTACACGGACTTGGGTGAGGTCTTACGGTCAACTTCCATGTCACAAACGGGACACAACGGATGTTCTTCGGTCGAGATAGGTGCCTGGGCGTACATTTGGTTGGAGTTTGCGTTCAGCCAGCCCTGTCCCTGGTATTCCAACATGTTTGCGGTGTCGAGGGCGACCGGGTATCCGAAGTAGCGCTGAACCACTCGGAGGGCCAAGTCGATACCGGACGAGAGGCCACCGGCCGTCGCGAGATTGCCGTCCTCAGTAAACCTTGCGCCACGCTTCAGTCGGACGTCCGGAAACTCGATGGCAAAGGTTTTGTAGGCGCCGTGATGAGTGGTGGCGGATTTGCCCGAAAGCAGCCCTGTGCTTGCTAGCACAAAGGCGCCGGTGCAAACAGACATGGTAACGTCCGCGTTTTTGGTCGACTTGCGAATCCAATCCAGCATCGCTGGACTACTGCCGTCTTGCGCCGGGATGACGATGACCTTCGGTGCGGGCGCGTTGTCGAAGGTATAGTCTGGGACGATTTTCATTCCGCCGGCATGAATAGCGTCCGCCGTTTTGGCAACGGTATAAAGGCGGAAGGCGCCTTCCATACGGCCGGGAACGTTGGCTCTCTCATAGACTTCCCACGGACCGCAGAAGTCGATAATCACGGCGCCTTCCGAAAGTACGAAGGCCACTGGGATGCTGCCGTGAGCGGGCGGTGCCAGAGGGCTTACGCCGTCCCGTTCTCCGCCGAACTCACGTCGTGCTTCGGCTTCCAAGAAGCGTGCAACAGGAATCGTACCAAGAACACCCAACATACTCGTTTTGTGAATTAGTTCCCTTCGATTCATTCTCTTAAAGCCTCGCTTTCTGATATTTCTGTACCCCAGATAGAAGAACACGACAGCTCAGTACGGGAGCGAAACACTGCTAGTCCAGATGTATTAATTCGAAATTGCGGAAAAACGTGTGCAATGGCGCAGATGCGCGCCAACTTCCACAGGGAAATATTCAGCAGGAAACCACGGGAGGCCCTCGGTCAGAGGGTTGGGGACGCCAAATTCCGTAAGAAGAAGGAACGAAAGTTATCTGAAGCGATTTGGTGAAAATAGGCCCAAACAAATCGACTCTGGCGGAATGTAAGCTAGGAAGGTGCGTCGCTAAGAACTGTGCCGCGTAGGGGCAGGCATCTCTTTTACTCTTGAAGCTGTTCTCAGAGGGTGTTTGACTGCAATGATGTTTTCCTCCAGGGCGACAGCAAGCAGGAAGGCCGGAGTTCTGCAGGGCGATAGCAAGCGGCAGAGCAAACGTGCCTAGAATGGCGGCGATAACCAGATTTGCGGCGAGGCGCCTCATGGTGTCAGAGCTTACACCCCTCTTGAGGCTTAAACGGGCAAATCGTGCAAGCGTTTCAGTCAATTGCCATTGTTTTTTGCCTTTTTCGGAGGCGGAAGCCCTAACCTGTCTGACCTGTCTCTTAGGTCGGTGGCTGGTAAACGCGGTAACCGGAACTCACCCAATACCGAGTCGTTCCAAAATTTGCAAATCTTTCTCGCATCCCTCATCATTACTGGTTTGTTCAAGGGGAATGCAGCCTCACAGTGCTGCAAGAGTCAAAATTCGCGTGGTAATTGCTAAGGAGTTGCATGGAAAAGCCTTCAAAGATTGCGCCGGCCAAAGGGAAATTGGGAGTGCTGCTCCCGGGAATGGGCGCGGTGGCCACCACGTTCATGGCGGGCGTGGAGCTGGTCCGCAAAGGAAAATCGCAGCCGGTGGGCTCGCTGACGCAGCTCGGAACCATTCGCCTTGGCAAACGCACCGATGCACGCACCCCGAAAATCAGTGAGTTCGTCCCGCTGGCGAATTTGAAAGATATCGCCTTCGGCGGATGGGACATTTTTACCGACAACGCCTATCAATCCGCGGCCAATGCCGGCGTATTGAATTTGCAGGACCTCGCGAAAGTGAAGGGTTATCTGTCGAAGATCAAGCCCATGAAAGCCGCCTTCGATCACAATTTTGTGAAGCTCATCGACGGCCCCAACGTCAAAAAGGGCAAGAATAAATACGAGTGGGCGCTGCAAATCAAGGAAGACATCAAAAAGTTTCGCAAAACTTCCGGCGCATCGCGGTTGGTGACGTGCTGGTGCGGCTCCACGGAATCTTTCCTCAAGCCCAGCGATGTGCACTCCACGCCGGAAAAATTTGTTGCGGCCATGAAGGCCAATCATCCGGCGATTGCGCCGTCGATGCTGTACGCCTGGGCCTCGGTGACCAGCGGCGTGCCCTACGCCAATGGCGCGCCAAACCTCAGCGTGGATATTCCGGCGATCCAAAAACTCGCGCTGGAACATAACGTGGCCATCGCGGGAAAAGATTTCAAGACCGGGCAAACCTTGATGAAGACCGTGCTGGCGCCGGCGTTCAAAGCCCGCATGCTCGGCCTGGAAGGCTGGTTCTCCACAAACATCCTGGGCAATCGCGACGGCGAAGTCCTCGAAGATCCCGGCTCCTTCAAGACCAAAGAGCAATCCAAACTCGGCGCGCTGGAATATATTTTGCAGCCGGATCTGTATCCGCAGTTGTACGGCAAGATGTACCACAAGGTTCGGATAAACTATTATCCGCCGCGCGGCGACAATAAAGAAGGCTGGGACAACATCGATATTTTCGGCTGGCTCGGCTATCCCATGCAGATCAAAGTGGATTTTCTCTGCCGTGATTCCATCCTGGCCGCGCCCATCGTGCTGGATTTGGTTCTGTTTCTGGATTTAGCGCAGCGCGCGGGTATGCGCGGGATTCAAGAGTGGCTGAGCTTTTATTTCAAGTCCCCGATGACCGCTCCGGACCTGTATCCGGAGCACGATCTGTTCATTCAGTCGATGAAGCTGAAGAACACATTGCGCTGGATGATGGGCGAAGATTTGATCACCCACCTGGGCCAGGAATACTACGACTAGCGTCATGCGAGAGTCTGCGCGACGTCGTTCGCACAGACTCTCTCTGCCTGCCCTCTGCATTTCTGCGCTCGGGGTAGTAAGGTTTTTCAGTCACGAGACGTGCCATCTCCCTCGGGAACGGCAAATACAAATTTTAATTTGATGTATCGGTTTTTCGATTTGACCGTCTTCGCGAGCGCCGCGCTACGCTATCGCACTTATGGACGTTCCTTGTTCGCCGCTCACTTCCGCACAAATTTTTGTCCCACTACAACTTCCAAAACTTGAGGAGACTCATGTCGACTGAACTGCGAAATTTTCTGGCGCTTACCTACGAGGAACTCGAGGAACTGAACCTCAAAGCCAAAGAACAGCGCAAGAAGCGCGTGGCGGCGCACAAAATTCAGGAAGAGCGCATCAAGTATCTGACCGACGAAAAGCGCATCAAGGCCGTCACCGTGCTTGTTCAGCGACCTCGAAGGCCGCTTGCACATGCTGGACTACGACAAGAAATTCCTGGTGAAGAGCTGGGACAATTTGACGTTTGACGGCTCTTCCATTCGCGGCTTCACCGCGCAGCGCGAAAGCGATTTGCGCCTGGCGATGGATTGGGGCGCGTTTTACTGGGGCCCCTCCGATGTTTTTGGCTCCGGCAAAGTGCTGGTCTTCGGCGAGGTCATCGACAAGGACGGTTCGCCATACAAGGCCGACATCCGCGGCGTGCTGAAAGGCTTCGCCGACGAGCTGCACGAAAAGGAAGGCTACACGCTCAACGCCGCGAACGAAATCGAAGGATTTCTGTTTAACGGCGCGGACGCCGAAGCCCGCTATCAACGAAACCCTCAAGTTTGAATACGTCAACACCGGCGGCTACTATCACTCGCTACCCGGCGACCCGCTGCGCACGTTCATCGACACCACCGCGGAAGTGCAGCGCGCCATGGGCTTTCAAAATGAAAAAGACCACCCGGAAGTGGCGCCCTCGCAATTTGAAATCAACTACGGCTATGGCGAAGTCGTCGCCGCCGCGGATCAGATTCAGCTGTACAAATTGATTTGCCGCCAGGTGGCCACCAAGATGGGACTCACCGCCTCCTTCCTGCCCAAGCCTGTCGTCGGCGTCAACGGCAACGGCATGCACACCAACGTCTCCGTCAGCAAGAACGGGAAAAATCTTTTCTGGGACCCGAAGGGCGAAGAAAAGCTCAGCAAATTCGGTTGGGCGTTCGTCGATCGCATCCTGACGCACGGCAACGACATCTGTTTGCTGCTTAACGCCAGCGTCAACGCTTATCGCCGGCTGGATCCTCACTTTGAAGCGCCCAATCAGATCAAAGCGTCCGCCGTTGACCGCGGCTCCATGATTCGCATTCCCATCGGCAACGAAAAGAGCATGCGCGTGGAAGTGCGCTCGGTGGCGCCGGACGCCAATCCGTATATGGTGATGTACTCGATTTTCAAGACCGGCCTCGACGGGCGACACCGCGAAAATCAAAAATCTCCGCCAAGCGGAACGATATCTGCCGGACAACATCTACACCGCTCTGGACAATTTCCGCAAAGCGGAATGGACCACGAAGCTGCTTGGCGAGGATGTCAAAGGCCGCTACGCCGACCTGAAGCAAGCCGCGGCGGATCGTTGCGCCGCGCGTCGCTGGGCACCTTCGTCAAAGCGCCCGAAGTGCAGTACCACCACGAGGTCTACAACCAGTTCCTGTGGAACCAGTTTTAGAAACTGCGCATAGTGCCACGCCGAACAAAATCGAACCCGGCGATTATCAAATGAATGGTCACCAGATAAACGGCACGAGGCGATGCCGTATTTTGTTTTGATATTCCGAATAACCGGGCAGGGATTTGGACAGAAAGCGTTCCTCGTCGAGGAGTCTCCAAACGAGGACCGATGTAATCGGAATGGCTGCCAATAATCCCCACCACGAGCCCAGGGCCAACGGCGTGCCTAAAAACATGATCAACGCTCCGAGATACATGGGATGACGCACAATCGCGTATGGTCCCGTTGCTATGACGTGCTGTTCCGGGGCAACTTCAATCACCGCCGAAGTAAAAGTATTTTCCTTGAACACAAAAAATATCACTAGCAACCCGAGCGCCAACAAGACATCGCCTGCAACGGATACATACGGCGCCAACTCGGGACCAAGCGAAGCGGTGAGCGATGACCGGAAAAACGATCACAATGATGAACGATATCGCAGCGAACGATTGTATTACCTTCTGGGTTTTCTCCTTTTCCGCGCCGGGGCCGGCATTCAAACGCCGCTGCAAAAGCATCGGATCATTTCGCATAACATACAGCGTGATCAGTAGTATCGATGTGACAAAAACAGAAAAGAAGAGCCACGCTTGCCAGTAGTCGAAAGTCCACGCCGGAAGGAACAGTAACACCGCCAAGCCGATGACCGTGCGCAAGAGTCCGGTAAATGCTTTCTTATTCAGATCGTTCATATTTTAGCTTCAGCGGAATTTGCGACTGATTTGCCGCTGTTTGGAGCCTAGGCCCTCCGCAAAAACAAATGCGGCCGGGAGTGAATATAAATCGTCGCGCCGAGAGCGTCCAGCAGGGGCCTGATGCAAGGTCAATCCTGTTGTATTTCGCACACAGGCTTGCCAGAAATACATGGGCAAGAATGCCTGTGCCACCGTGGAAGTGGTGCAGCCTGCCGCGATTCGGGAGTTGGCGCGCGTTATGATATGTTTTTAAGTTGCGTTGTGGCTGTGGCGTGATTCGTGTGATTCGCGTCATTTGTGTCGGGGAGGAAATGGGTTCATGAAGACGTCGTACAACGGAGTGAATGTTCCGGCCGAGGGAAAAGGAATCGGGTACAGCGGCGGCGAATTGCAAGTGCCGGATACGCCGGTAATTCCGTTTATCGAGGGCGACGGGACGGGGCGGGACATTTGGAAGGCATCGCGCCGCGTATTTGACGCTGCCGTAGAACATGCTTACGGCGGCAAGCGGCGTGTGGCGTGGTTCGAGGTTTTTGCCGGAGAAAAAGCCTTCAACACTTTTAAGGAGTGGCTGCCGAATGAGACCGTGGACGCCATTCGCGATTTTCGCGTGGCCATCAAAGGGCCGCTGACTACGCCCGTGGGCGGCGGCATTCGCTCGCTGAACGTGGCGCTGCGGCAGCTGTTGGATTTGTATTCCTGCGAACGACCGGTGCGCTACTTTGACGGAGTTCCCTCCCCTGTAAAGCATCCGGAGAAAATGGATTTGGTGATTTTCCGCGAGAATACCGAGGATGTTTACATCGGGATTGAGTGGAAGTCCGGTTCGCCAGAAGCCAAGAAGCTGCTGGAGTTTTTGAACCACGACATGCTGAAGGATGGAAAGAAACAGATTCGCTGGGATTCCGGCGTGGGGATTAAGCCGATTTCGCCAACGGGAACGAAGCGCCTGGTGCGCCGCGCAATTAAGTTTGCGCTGGCGAACAAGCGGCCCAGCGTGACGCTGGTGCACAAAGGGAATATTCAAAAGTTTACCGAGGGCGGATTCCGCGACTGGGGCTACGATTTGGCGCGCGAGGAATTTCGCGCGGAGACTGTGACGGAGCGCGAGAGCTGGATTCTGGATAATCTCGATAAGAATGCTGCGCTGACGGCGGAGCAGAATGCGGCGATGATCGAACCGGGCCTGGAGCAAGCGCCGGAAGCGTTTCGCAAATCGGTTCAAGAGGAAGTTAAGGGCGTGATCGCGGCGATTGGCGCTACGCACGGCAAAGGTCAGTGGAAGAAGAAACTGCTGATCAACGATCGCATCGCGGATTCCGTGTTTCAGCAAGTGCTGCTGCGCGCCGATGAGTACAGCGTGTTGGCGACGTCCAATTTGAATGGCGATTATCTTTCGGATGCTTGCGCGGCGCAGGTTGGCGGGCTGGGCATGGCGCCGGGGTCGAACATTGGCGATGGCTACGGCGTGTTTGAGGCTACGCACGGCACGGCACCGAAATATGCGGACAAGGATGTGATCAATCCGAGTTCGGTGATGCTGTCCGGCGCGATGATGTTTGCGTTTCTGGGATGGAAAGAGGCGGCACAATTGATCGAGGATGGTATTGCGAAAACCATTCAGCAGAAGCGCGTGACCTATGATTTGGAACGGCTGATGCAAGGCGCGACCAAGGTCGGGACAGCGGCGTTCGCCGACGCGATCATCGACAATATGAAGAGTGCGGCGGCTGCAGCGCGCTAGCTTTTGACGTGTTGGAGCTGATCGACGAAAAGCAGATTCCTCGCTACGCTCGGAATGACAATTTAACATTTTGCGCCAGAAACAAAGCGTGGCTGCGGGTGGATAGGGTACGCGAGCGAAAATAGTTTTTTGAAAACAGGAGATGACTGGATGAGCAGGAAGAAAGTTACGGTAGTAGGCAGCGGATTCGTGGGATCGACTACGGCGCAACGGATTGTGGATATGGAACTGGCGAACGTGGTGCTCACGGATATTTTGGAAGGCGCACCGGCGGGTAAAGCGCTGGACATGATGGAGTCCGGCCCGATTACGCGAATGGATGTGCACGCGATCGGCGCGTCGACTGGCGGCGGCGACTATTCCGCTACCGAGAATAGCGACGTGGTGGTGATTACCGCGGGATTCCCACGCAAGCCAGGAATGAGCCGCGACGACTTGTTGAAGGCCAACTACGATGTGGTGAAGGCCGTCGTCGAGCAGATTGTAAAACACTCGCCGAGGTGCATCATCATCATGGTGACCAATCCGCTGGACGCCATGGCGCAGGCGGCGTTTAAGGTGAGTGGTTTCCCGAAGCATCGTGTGCTGGGAATGGCCGGCGTTTTGGATTCGGCGCGGATGAGCACGTTCGTGGCGATGGAATGCAAGGTCAGCGTCGAGAATGTGCATTCGTTCGTGCTGGGCGGACATGGCGACGACATGGTGCCGCTGCCGCGTTATTCCACGGTGGCGGGAATTCCCTTGCCCCACCTGCTGCCAAAGGAGCGCATCGACGCGATTGTGGAACGCACGCGCAAAGGCGGCGCGGAAATCGTAAATTTGCTGAAGACCGGGTCGGCGTACTACGCGCCCTCGGCCGCCGCGGTTGAAATGGTCGAAGCAATCTTGAAGGATAAGAAGAAAATTCTGCCCTGCGCGGTCTATCTTGAGGGCGAGTATGGGATCAACGGATTGTTCGTAGGCGTGCCGGTGAAACTCGGCGCGTTCGGAGTTGAAGAGATCATTCAGATCGAGCTGACAGACGAAGAGAACGCCGCGTTGCAAAAGTCCTCGGCGTCGGTCCGCGAGTTGGTCACAGTTCTGGGAATCTAGCGCCTTGGTGTCTGGCGTGTTCTGGCAGTTCCCCGTTGCCCGGTCGCGCGCGCTGCGCGACCGTCGGTTGGCATGAGGCAGCCCCCCACCCCCTGGGGGTTCGTGAAACAATATCATTCTAAATGGGTTAGGCAGTGCTCTCGTGAAACAGTGTGATTCCATGGGAGTTAGAGTGCGCGGGAGATTTTCGGGAAGGATGCTACCCCTACCCCCGGGTGTTTTTGCCAAAGAGTGCGGAGGCGCAACAAAGTAAAAGGGATACGCGAAATTGCGAATTATAAAGAGTGTGTAAGCGATTGAAAATAAAGGGTCGCGTTTTTCGCGGCTGCGTACACGAGTGGAGGTGTTGAGGGCGCACAGAAAAAGTGGCGGGACTCTTTTAGGGAATCGTTGGAAGGTTTCGGATGGGATTCGAGCTATCACAGGAAATTATAGCAGGTGATTCGTTACTCTGTCAACATCATAATTCAAGAGTACTAGATTCGAATGGCGAATGGTAGTACTCGAATTTGAAGGCGGGCGGCCATTGGTGGCTCTGGATTTCGGGCCAACTGTTAGAATCTCGACGGAGAAAGGCGGGCACTTCGTGAAAATCTCTATCGGGGCGGCAATTCTCTACCGCAGGAATGGCATGCTCGTGTGCGGCTCTTTGTTGTTTGGACTTTTGTGTGCCATCGGCGCGGTCGCTCAACCGCAGAAAACCGACGCCGCGCCGGTGAAACAGCAGTTGGTGATTCTGGATACGGATATTGGAGATGACATTGACGACGCGTTTGCGGTAGGGCTGGCGCTGGCGAGTCCAGAGTTGAAGATATTGGGCATCACTTCGGCCTGGGGAGACACCGAGCTCCGGGCGCGGATGCTGGATCGCTTGCTACGCGAGACGGGTCGCGGCGATATTACCGTGGCGACGGGCGTTGCGAAGCACAAGAGCGGGCAGGCAGCGTTTTCGCAGGCGCGCTGGGCGGAGCGGGAGCCGGCGCGTCCGCACGTGGCCGCGGTGGAATTTATCCTGGAGCAGATCCGGCGGTATCCGGGCGAAATTACGCTGGTGGCGATTGCGCCGATGACAAATTTGGCCGCGGCGATCGATCGCGATGCAGCGACGTTCCGCAAGCTGAAACGGATCGTGATTATGGGCGGGTCGGTGCGCGTGGGCTACGAGGAATATGGAGTGCCGCCATTGGCGCCGCCTAGCGCGGAATACAACATCGCAATGGACCCGGAGGCGGCGATGAAGGTGCTGGCGTCCGGAGTTCCGTTTTATATGATGCCGCTGGACGCCACGCAACTGAAGCTGGACGAAGTGAAGCGACAGTACCTGTTCACACGGAGCACGCCGCTGACGGATGCTTTGGCGCTGCTGTACGAGCAGTGGTCGGCGGTGACGCATGGGCAGACGCCGACGCTGTTCGATGACGTAGCGGTGGCCTACACGATTGATCCCACGTTGTGCCCGGTCACGCCGCTGCGCATTCGCTTTGACGCTGAGGGGCGCACCCACGAGGAGCCGGGCGAACCGAATAGTTGGGTGTGTTTGGCGTCGTCACCCGATCGCTTCTTTGCGTTTTATCTTGCGCGGGTGGGCGATCAGAAATTGGGGATAGCGTTGGTTGGGCATTAAGAGACGTCGGGCAAGACTGCTTTTGCCGTTTACGGTATACACCAGCCTCCTTAGGAATGGTGTATGTTGTGCCCATGGGTAGAACAAGCATTTATATTGACGAGACGCTGGTGCGTAAAGCTCGCGAGCTGACGCGCCTTAAAACCAAGCGCGAGATTGTGGATAAGGCGCTGAAGCTGCTGGTGCGCTCGGAGAGCCGCAAAGGCATCCTTACCTACTTTGGAACGGGGATTTGGAGGGGTGACTTGAAGGCGATGCGCAGGAAGCGCGGTTGATCCTAGTCGATAGTTCGGTGTGAATCGATTTCTTCAGTTCCGCACCGGGACGAGCTGGACACGAGTTGCGGCGAATGATCAGTGACGCCGAACCTTTTGCACTTGCGGGAGTGGTGGTTACCGAGATTCTACAGGGCTGACGCGGGACGCCAGCCGTAGCCCAGTGGGACCTGCTCGAGCCCAGCGGCTTTCTCACTTACCGCGAAGCCGCCGCGATTTTTCGCTTGTGTCGCGCCAAAGGCATCAGCCTTACAACCATTGATGTGCTGATCGCGGCGATTGCCCTGGAGAATCGCGCTAGTGTGTTCACGTTGGACAACGATTTCCCTCGCATCGCGCGCTTGACTGGCCTTCCGCTCTATCAGCTGGCAAAAGAATGACAATGAAGGTAAGAACCGCAGCAGCTTCAGATTCCCGGCCTACCTCTGCCGCGTGAGGACGACGTGTGTGACGTTTGGTGTGGGGACGTGTTCGGTGCGTTGGTAGTCGAGTTTTAGCAGGTCCATTTCGGCGAGAAGATGTTCGCCGGAACCGAGAAGGACTGGCGCGATGGCCACGTGCATTTCGTCAATCAGCCCGGCGCGAAGGTATTGCCGAACGGTGGAGACGCCGCCGCCGAGCCGGATGTCTTGAGTTTTTGCGGCGTCTACCGCGCGTTCCAGAGCGGCGTGGATTCCTTCGGTCACAAAATGGAACGTTGTTCCACCGTCCATGGCGATCGATGCACGCGGGTGGTTCGTGAGCACGAAGACGGGACTGTGGAATGGCGGGTTGTCGCCCCACCAACCCTTCCAGTTTTCATCGGGCCAGGGCCCGCGGATCGGTCCGAACATATTTCGACCAATGATCCACGCGCCAATGCCATTGAAGCCGCGCGCCACGAATTCATCGTCAGCGCCGGTTGTTCCTCCGGCCCGCCCATGGATCCGTTGAAACGTACGTGTCGCGAAAGCCCATTCGTGCATGCGCGATGCCGCCCACGCCCAGCGGATTGGCGAGATCCTGATGAGGGCCGGCACCGTAGCCATCGATCGATATTGCGAAGGTGTGGACGCGGAGCTTGGGCATGGCGAGGCCCTATGTTAGCACTGGCCTGCTTGCAGGTGATGCTGTAGGTCGTCGCTACAATCGTCGCTGCAATCGTCGCTATAGGCGCCTCGGGGCTTACAGTGCGAAAGTGGCGTCAAGCCGCTCTTCGCGGGAAACACTCAGGCTAAACCGCACTCCAAATTACGCTGCGCGGCGAACGGCCAGGAGTGTTAGATCGTCGGTTGGCTTTACGCCATCGCCATAGAGCAACAGGTCTTCGAGGCACTTAGAGATCAGTCCAGCGGGCTCGATGGCGGTGTGTTGTGCTGCGAGCGTGCGGATGCGGTGGAGGCCGTACTCGGTGCCCGCGCGATTGCGAGACTCGGTCAGGCCGTCGGTGTACAGGAAAAGAGTATCGCCGTGAGCCAGCGTTAGCTGATGGACTGGGAAGCGGGTGTTGCAGAACATACCGAGGGGCACGCCGGTGGAATCCTTGGGCGTGGCACCGTTGCAGTGGATGTGCAGCACGGGCAGGTGGCCGGCGCTGACAAATTCCACGGAGCCATCGGGGATAGCTCGTCCTACGACAAGAGTTGCATATTGGCCTGCCAGCGTGCTCTCGCAGAAGATGCGGTTGGCGTCCTCGACCATGCGATCGAGCGGGAGACCGGCTTCGGCGAGGCTGCGAAATGTGGCGCGGAGGTGGCTCATGAGCATCGACGCAGCAACACCCTTGCCAGAAACATCGCCCAGCATAAAGAGCAGGCCGGCCTGCGTTTCGAAGAGGTCGCAGTAATCGCCGCTGACCATGCCGGCGGGTTGGTAGTGGTAGCGCACGTCCCAGCCAACTGGCGCGAAGTCTAGCTTCGGCAAGAGGGCGCGTTGGATGCGTGCGGCCAGGGAGAGATCACTTTCAAGGGCGCGCTGCTCGGCACCAGTGAGATCGTCGAGACAGAAGCGTGCCAGAGGGTCGGCGAGCAAGCGCTCCGCCTCTATGGGGGCTTGGCAGGTCTCGCAGATGCCGAAGGTGCCTTGATCGAGGCGGCCTAGGGCAGCGTCCACGGCCGTTAGCAATTGAAAAAGCGAAGCATCGGCGGCGGGCGAATGCACCGCGTGGTGAAGGCGCTCGCGGCGATGCTCGAGTTCGGTACGCAAGTAGGATTGTTCAACAGTGGCCATCTCATGTCCCTCCGGCCATAGGTTGCTGTTTTGCGGCGGAGCTTTCCATCTGATTTCCTCCTTTGAATGAGGAATACGGGGATCGGCGTGACGGCGCGATAGCGGCAGCCGTGACCGATTCTTATTAGACGTTGCAGGTGTGCTCGGCGTCGCAGGAATTCTTGGTTCAGATGCGCGGCTGAGGGCGAGTCGAATTTACCGGCCGGCGATGCGGTCTTTTACTTGTTTCGCAAGAAGTTGGGCTTGTTCTTTGGTGATGCGGACTTGGCCATCTAGGACTACTTGCAGGCGGCCGGCGCCAGCGTCCTTGAATGCGGCGCTTTCGATGGAGGCGTAGGGTTGCGCCGCGGGCGGGAGGGTGGCGCTGAGGTTGGTGGCTTTTTGCAGGGCGTTGAGAATGGCAGCTTGGATTTTTTCGCGGATGGCTGCGCCGAGCGTTCCGGAGCGCAGGAGTTCGCCTAATGAGCCGTCGGCTTCTATGGCGCCAACTTCTGGAATCAGGCGCAGCGCGGTGTTGTTTTCATCGACGCCGGGAGTGAGTTTTATGGGGATCACGGCGTTGCCGGCGATCAGGCGCTTGCTTTGTTGCTTGCCGAAGACTTTGGCGCAGCCCCAGCGCTCGTAGTGCAGTTGCACGGTCGTCAGGGCGGCGGGGGCGGCGGGGGCGAGCGTGGCGTTCTGGATAGTGATACGGTCGCCGCATGGGTCGTTCTTGTCGAGCTGCGAGCTGAGGAGGGCGGTCATGTTTGGCTGAAGGTCGGAGAGATCGGCGGTCAGTTCGAGTTTGAAGAGATTGGGCTCGTGCGCTTTGGGGACTTGCGAGATTAGCGCAGAGGCGGTGATGTTGATGGTTTGGTCTTTGATGGTGAGCGGGATTTTTACTGGAGGGATTTTGAAATTGAGATTTTGCGCGTGGGCGATTCGGAGAGAATGCTGCGGCTATCGCGAGCGCCAGCGGCAACGCCAACAAAAAGACCTTCCACGGAATTCTGTTTTGCACAGAGCGACGACCCGCCTTCATTTTTGTGGTGCTTTGGCTTCAGATGCTTTGGCGATTGCGGCGGTTGTGCGGGTTGCGCCTGAGCGAGGGTGGGCACGGCAAGCCGTGCCCTGCAAGAGCGAAGAAGAAGCGCCGGGACTGAAGCCCGGCCGCTACAAAGGCAAAGTCAGAGGTGCTACCAGTTGAAGAGGCGCGCTGCGCCTACGATTAGAGCTAACGTGAAGACGGCGATTGCAATTTCGCCGATGGCACCCACGGCGAAGGGCTTTAGGCCTTGTTTGCGCATTTCGCGGAAGTTGGTGCGCAGGCCCACGCCGGCGAACGTCAGCAGAAAGGCCCAGCGGCTTAGATTGGCTAGCGCGGTGATCTGGCCTTTGTTGAAGACGGCGTAGGTGGCGAGGATCGAGATCAACAGGAAGCCCAGAATGAACTTCGGGAAATTTTTGCCAGAGGAATTTCGGCTTTGTTGGTTACGGCTTTCGCTTGGCCCTGGCTGGCCCAATAGATGGCGTAACCCAGGACCACGAAGCCGATCATGGCGTTGCGCGTGGTTTTTACCAGCACCGCTAGTTTGCCGGCGGCGTCCGAGTAGAGTGCGCCTGCGGCGGTGGCTTCGGCAGTGTTGTCCACGGCTAGACCGGCCCAGAGGCCGTAGGCATGATCGCTCAGGTGGAGCAAGTGGCCGATTACCGGGAAGGTGAAAAGCGAAAGTGCGCCGAGCGCGAGGATCGCGGCGATGGCGAAGCTCGAATCTTCTTCGTCGGCTTCGATGGCGCCTTGCGTGGCGATGATGGCGCTGACGCCGCACACGGCGGAGCCTACGGCCAGTAGCGAAGTGAGCTTGGGGCGGAGGCCGAAGGCGCGGCCGAGAAAAATCATGAAGGCGGTGGCGCCGGCAATTTCTATGGCGACCAGTACGAGGCTGGCGCCGCCTAGTTTCAGAACGTCTCCCAAAAGGAAGCGCGCGCCCAAGAGGACGATTCCCACTTTCAGCCAGAACTCGTAGGTGGCGACTCCGGCGCGAAAGATCTCGGGGACGCCAACGGTGTTGGAAATGGCGAGGCCCAAGACGATGGCCCAGAGTACGTATTCAATGTTGGGGAAGGTCCAGTGGTGGGCTTTAGCGTAAGCGCCGAGGTTTTTCTCGAGGAGCTTTCCGGCGTAGCCGATGGCGGCGAGCAGCACGATGCCGGGAATCAGCCGGAGGAATCGCAGGGGGCGATTTGCGGCATGCACTTGCGGTAAAACTAGAGTTTCTGCCATTTCTTTTTTGCCTCTTTAGCTTTTGTGGTTTTTTGTGTTTAACTTTTTTGGAAATTGGTTAGTGCTTCTATTTCAGAACTTTTTTCGGCGGTGCCGCTGCGCGTTGCGGATTTCGCAGGCAAACGTGCACAGGCTGAAGCCCATGCCACGCTCCAGCCGCGTTACTTCACCATGGAATGTACTTAATTGCGCCGGCGCGGATTAGCGCGGCGGCCACCAGGGCGAAGATTACCGCCCAGGTGTCGAGTGAAATTGTGGGGCGCTTGGCTGCCATTTCGAGGGTTGCATCGGTTTTACGTTCGTTTGTGGCCATGCGGTTTCTCTCCTGAAGTTTGTTTTAGCTAAGTCGAGTGACACTTGGTGCGGGAATCGATTCGTCCAGCGCGGCCCAGGCTTGATCGCTGATTTCTTTCGCGTGCTGCGAGGCTACGCGACCGACGATGAGCAGCGCCGGGGCGGGAAGTTTTTCTTCCGCGGCCAGGCGCGAAATTGTGGACCAGCGAATGATTTGTCGGGCGTTGCTGGCGGCGGAGATTACCGCGCAAGGCAAATCGGCTGAGAGGCCGCCGTCGCGGAGGCGCGTGGAAACTTCGGCGTAGTCGGGGCCGGGCATGTACAGGACTAGCGTGGTGGTGCTGGTCGACGCAGCCCCAGTCCATTTGTGTGCCATCGGACCCGCGAGAAAACGTGGTGAGCAGAACTTGCGAGGCGACGCGGCGATCAGTGAGCGAGATTCCCGCCGCGGCCGCGGCGGCGGTAGCAGCGGTGATGCCGGGGACAATTTCAAACGGCACATTGGCGCGGCGGAGGGCGTCGATTTCTTCTCCGGCGCGGCCGAAGATGCCTGGGTCGCCGCCTTTGAGGCGAACTACGAGCTTGCCGTCGCGCGCGTAGGAAATCAGCAGCGAGTTGATTTCGTCCTGCGTCAGAAGTTTTTGCCCCGCGCGCTTGCCAACGTCGATGACTTCGACGGCGGGAGAAATCTGATCGAGCACTTCCCTGCTGACCAGTGAGTCGTGCAGAACCACGCGAGCTTCTTGTAAAAGTCGCGCGGCTTTGCGTGTGAGCAGGTCGGGATCGCCGGGGCCCGCACCCACTAGGTAGACCTTGCCGATCGTTGCGGCGAGCGGTTCGTGCAAGGGCCGCAGGGCTCCGCGGACTCCGCCCTGCGCTACAGGTTCGGGTCGTGTCGGGGACGGTCGGACGAGCTGGGACGATGCGCACGCTCGAACATTTCTTCGCTTGCCAAGCCATGCAGAATCGATTTGACGCTTTCGTCGCCAGTGGCCTTGGCGCGCAGAACGTTGCGCGTGTTGCCCAATCTCTCCAGCCATTCCGAGTAGTCTTCGCCGTAAGCTGCCTCGAGCTCTTTGCGAATGCGCTGCGACAACGCGGGGCTTTTGCCGTTGGTGGAAATGGCGATTTGCAAGTCGCCGCGCCGCACCACCGCGCCGTAGTAGAAATGGCAGTTTTCGATGTCGTCGACGGCATTGCAGAAAATGCCGCGGGCTTCGGCTTCTAGAAAAACAGCGTGGTTGACGCCGGACGCGGAGGTGGCGGCGATGACGAGACTCGCACCGTCCAGGTCGCTGGGAAGAAACTTGCGCGCGAGCCACTCCAGTTTTCCTTCGCTGGCCCACTGCGTGATCTGCACTGTGGCTTCAGGAGCTATCACGCGAACGCGCGCTTCAGCGGCGAGCAGCCCGGGGATTTTTCCTTCGGCGATTACGCCCGCGCCAACGACCACTACCGTCCGGCCCTGCAGCTTCACGAACATGGGGAAGAGGCTCATGGCTAGCTCTCCACGCTGTGCGGGACGGCGCCTGGCGAAAGGTCGCGCTCAACGGGGATGGGGACGACGGGGGTTCCGGCCAGAATCCCGCGTAGTGCGTCGCGTCGAATGGCGCGCGAAAAACTGGCGAAGGTTTTCGTTGTGTTCGCGTTCGCGCTGATACGTCGTGAGCAAGCGCTCGATGGCGTCCGGCACATCCGTCGCGGCGCAGCGATAACCCACCGGGCGAGCGATGGACGCGAACTGGCCGAGGCTGCCGCCCACGCAGAAGTAATAGGCATCGACCATCTGGCCATCGACCCTGATTTTCTTGCCCTCGATGCCGATGTCGGCGATCCAGTGCTGCCCGCAACTGTTCGGGCAGCCGGTGATGTTCAGTTTCAGTTGCTGATCGAACCCGGGAATGCGCTCCTCTAGTTCGGTGGTTAGCCAGCGCGCGAAACCTTTCGTTTCCGTCAGTGCGAGTTTGCAGTATTCGGAGCCGGTGCAAGCGACGGTGCCGCGAGCGAAGGCGGAGGTGTCAACAGGTAATCCTGCTTTGGTAAGCGCCGCGGCGACTTGCGGCGCGTGTTGCTCTGGAATATTGGCGATCAATAAATTTTGCATCATGGTGGTGCGCACGCTGCCGTCGCCGTAGCGGTCCGCGAGGTCCGCAGCGACATACAGTTGCGGCGGCGTGATGCGCCCGCGCAACACCGAAGCGCCTACATAGGCGAGCCCTGGCTGGCGCTGCGCGTGGATACCGATGTGATCGCGGTGCACATCCACGGGCACATCTTCCGGTTCGGCGGGATCGAGCGAAAAGCCGATGAGGTGCTCGAGTTCGCTTTGGAAATGCTCCGCGGTCCAACCGTGCTGGAGGAATAAAAATTTCAGGCGAGCTTTATCTCGGCTTTGGCGCAAAACTTCGCTGCGGCGAAAGATTTCGGCCACGCCGCGAACAACCGGGATAACCTGCACCGGAGTGATGAAAGCGTTTAGGCGGACGCAGAGATGCGGTTCCGTGGAAAGCCCGCCGGCCACGCGGAGAGAAAAACCGGTTTCCGTCACGCCGTTGCGAACCCGGCGAATGGCAGTCAGTCCAACATCATTGATTTCGGGATAGGTGCACCAGTGCCGGCAGCCGGTGATGGAGATTTTGAATTTCCTCGGTAAATTATAGAACTCGGAATTGCCGCCAAGTTGACGATCGATCTCGAGGGCGAGCGGAGAAGCATCGATGATTTCGTCGGCGTCGAGTCCGGCCACCGGGCACCCGGTAATGTTGCGCGCCACGTCGCCGCACGCGCCGGTGGTGCTCAGGCCGACGCTCCAAAGCTTTTCGAGTACTTCGGGGAGCGACTCGATGGTGATCCAATGGAATTGCACGTTCTGCCGCACGGTGATATCCGCAACCCCACGCGCGTGCTTCGCGGCCAAGTCCGCGATGGTGCGGACTTGATCGCTGCGGAGTTGGCCATTCGGAATGCGTACGCGCAGCATGAAGAACGGCGTGGCTTTGCCTTCGCCATTTTTGCCGCCGGTCACGCCCGCGCCGTCGCCCTGGGTGTACACGCCCCAAGTGCGGAAATAGGTGCCGAGCCATTCGGGCGGAATACTATCGAAGCCGGACTTGGCAAAGGCGCGAATTTCGTCGAGAGCTTCCCAGGCATTTTTGGCGAGCTTCAGACGCTCGATGCGCTGGGCTTTGGTTTCTTTAAGTTCTTTTGCTGGCGGAACTTCAATGGCCATTTGTATTCGACCCTTTGCGTGTGAGCCTGCGCCAAAAACAAAAAGCCCACGTAACCAGAAACTCTGGCACGTGGGCTTCGGAACCTTTGGCTTACGAAAAAGCTTAAGTCCGGGAATCCCCCTGGCCAGAGATGTTTCCGCAGCAACACGCAGCGTTAGTTGCACCTGCACACCGGATCATCTGGCGAATGAGATTCATACCGAGATTAGGATAAGGTGGCGGGAATACCCTGTCAACTTAGTAGGGATTCAAACATCACATGCTCTGAATCACTTTGTTCAATGACTTGCCGGTCAGTCGAGCCAGACCAGGCTGCGCCAAAGTTGCTGCAGTGTCGCTTTGGGCTGGCGGCAGACGAAGATGGTGAGATTCGATTCTTCGGGCATAGCGTGCAGCGGCGAGATGGTGACGGTGGGCTGGACGTCGCTAAACGATTGACGCAGAAAGGTTTCGGTGAAGCCGATGGCCACGACTACATTGCCGGAATAGCCACGCGGCCCCCAGAAACCGTACTGGTTATGGCCGCTGATAGCGGAGGGAATGCCGAGTTTTGGGCCGAAGTAATCGATGGCGGAGGCTTCGCCATAGTTCTTGGCCAGGATGGCGGCCTGGGCCCGATCAGCGGGGGGCAAGGCATTGTAGACGCCAGCCACGGCGGCAGCCTGTTCGGGCCAGCCGTGCATGTCGCCGAAAAGCTGCGGCAGGTCGCCGAGGGGGATGTTTTCCACATGCACGTCTTGCACATTCCAGAAGCGACAGTATTTTACGGCAGCGTCGACGGGAAGCACTGGCATTGCTAACGGAAGCGCAACGAGGGCGGCCAGGATTAGTGGCGTGGCGATGGCCGGCACCAGCCATCGTCCCGTACGCGGAATCAGACGGAGTTCGATCCACACGGCGCCCGCGGCGAACAGCATGATGTATGCTGGCGCAAGGTAATAAATTTTACCGTGCAGATAGAGCATCTCCGCCAGAACCGTCAGATAGGCCCACGCCAACACGGAATACTTTTTGCCGACGCGGTCGCGCAGCAGAAACCAAAGTCCGGCCAGCCAAATGGGCGCGGCGAGCGGATCGGTCAGCAGGGTTTGCTGCAAGATGAACTCGATGGGCCCAACGGTGGAGTACTTCTTACCAATCACCGCGTGGAGCAGCGCAATGGTGGGCCAGCCGTTGTGCATTTCCCAAAGCAAGTTGGGGAGAAAGATCAGTACGGCGATCCCCGCGCCCAGCCAGATCCATATACGCGCAAATTCGCGACGCGCTGGCGTGAGCAGCAAACCAACGGCGAGGCCGGAACCGAAGAACAGCATGGAATGCTTGTTCTGCAAACCGAGGCCCGCGACCACTCCGAAGAGCAGCCACAGCCGGCGATCACCACCATTGAGTATGCGCAGGACAATCGCGGCGCTGGCCATCCAGAAGACCGGCTCGAAGGCGTTCATGGAGAAGAAATTGTCAAAGGTGAGGTAGATGGGTGCGAGCAACACGGCGAGCGCGGAAAGAAATTGCGCTTTATTGCGGCCGCCCATTTCGCGAGCCATCCATCCGGCCAGAAAAACTTTGGCGAACGAGCTTAGCGCGGGAAGAAAACGCAGCGCGCGCAGAGAATCGCCGAGAAGCATACGCGTCAGGCGAGCCAGCAGCGGCGCCAGCGGGGCATGGTCGACGTAGCCCCAGGCAAGGCGTTGGCCGCAGGCGGCGTAGTAGAGTTCGTCGCGGAAAAAACCGTAGCCGCCGTTGAACGCGAGGTGCAATGCCAAAGCCAAAGCGGCGAGCGCGTAGACGCTAGTGCTCAGCGGCGTCGCAGACGGAACCGCTGAATAGCGCTCCTCGGCGCGAGGATGGAGTTCCGGCGTCGCATCGACCGTTGTAGGTGGCTGAGTTGTGACGGACAACTAATCCTCTGGCGGCGGAGTTGTGAGAACGATGAAGCAGCCGCGAGCGCTCCATTTTGCGAACCGAACCTGCACACGAATGGTATAAGGGCCCGTGCGTTTCTTTACACCGATAGCTAGGGATTCTGCGGCGCAGGCGCGGCAGCTTTCGCGACCGGTTTCTTTACCGTCGATACGGGCGCGCCGACGATGACGGCGGACTTGATGTAGTCCAGTTTCGGCCAACCTTTATCGAGATAAGGCTTCCCTTGTTTCTGGAGCTGCTCCTGGTCAGGACCGGCGCCGTCGGGTGCGCCTTCACCGTACTCCGAATCGAGGGCTTCGACCACGCTCATGCCTTCAGTAACCTGACCAAATGGAGCAAACCGCGCGCGTATCGAGGCGCTTATTGTCGACGAAGTTGATGAACACTTGCGTGGTGCGGCTATTGGGTTCGCTGGCGGCCGCAAAGGTAATGAATCCCTTCAGGTTGGATTGCGTTACCGGATCGTCCTTGATTTCTGCTTTTTCCCACGCCGCAGACACGGGCGGGTAGGCGCTGATGCCAAATTGCGCCATGAAGCCATTGATCACGCGGAAGAAGCTGGCGTTGTCAAAAAAATGATGCTGCACAAGATTATAAAAGCGGTCGGCACCAATGGGCGCCCAGGCGCGAGTGACGGTCACGATGAAGTCGCCCTTGGTGGTGGTAAATTTCACCTGGTACGTGGCGGGCGCCTGCGTTTTTAAGAGCGCGGGATGAAGCAAGGCCCGGTCATAGGCGTGAGAAGCGGCGGAACTGGTCGTCGTGCTTTTATGCGCCGGGCTTTGTGGCGCTGGCGTCGTGGGTGCTTGAGAAGCTCCAACCGTCGCCACCGAAAACATCGCTACAAGAAAACTGACTGCTGCTCTGATCATTTTTGAGCCATCTCCGTCTCGGTCGCTGAGTATTTTGGAACTGTGAATCTTACTACGGTGCCCCGTTCATGGCGTGACTTACGCGTTCAACCTCGGCCATTAGGCGTAAGGTATTTTCGCCCAGAATCTTCCGTACGTCACCCTCCGAATAGTCTTTGCGGAGCAAAGCTTCGGTGATTTTCGGAATTTGTGCGGCATCTTCCATGCCGTACGGCATGTTAGCACCGTCGAAGTCGGAACCGAGTCCTACATGATCGGCGCCCACCAATTTCACCGCGTGGTCGATGTGCTCGATAATTTTGTTCCAGTCAACGCGCGGGAGTTTGCCCTGTGCGACGTATTCGCGCGTGATGCGATCGCCTTCGATGAGTTCGCAAGCCTCATTGTCGCCGCAGCGGCGGAGGACTTCGACCTCGATGGATTTGTTGATTTGCGGATCGCGCTTTTCGGCTTCGCGAAATTCCTGGCTGAGAAAGGCCACGTGGTAGTTGATCTGGATGACGCCGCCTTTTGCGGCGAGAGCTTTGATCATGGCGTCGGTCATGTTGCGCGGGGCATCGCAGAGGGCGCGGCAGGAAGAATGCGAGGCGATGGGCGGGGCTTGGGTGATGGCGAGAACGTCGTAAAACGTTTTGTCGCTCACGTGAGAAATATCCACCATCATGCCGAGACGATTCATTTCGTGGATCACTTCTTTGCCGAAAGGGTGAGGCCGTTGTGAACGGGCTGTCGCCAGTGGAATCCGCCCATTCGACGTTGCCGGTGTGCGTGAGAGTCATGTAACGAGCGCCTATCGGCGGCGAAATTTCGCAAGACCGCTAAGTCGCTGTTGATCATGTGGCCGCCTTCGATGCCGATGAGTGCAGCGATTTTGCCCTGCGCGATGCGCGGCGCGAATTTCTTCGGCGGTGGTGGCGAAGGCAAGATCTTGGGGATGGAAGCGCACCTGTTCGTGGACCGCGGCGATTTGTTCTTGAGCGCGCTTTACGGCTGATGGGACCCGTGATTTTGCTGGGGATCCAGATGGAAAAGAAAATGGCGCCGAAGCCGCCTGCGCGCATGCGGGGAATGTCCACGCTGCCACGGGAATCGCGAGCTGCGAAATCAAAGGTCAGGTCGGGATGGAAGCTGCCGTCTGGTGCGAAATTCCGGGCAGGAAACGCTGCGTGGTATCGGCGTGGGTGTCGATCACCATGCGAGGAAAAATGAAGCTGGCGAGCGCGGGCGGAGATTCGTCGGCAGTCATTGGCCGGGTGCACAAGCGGGCGCCAGGCAAGAAGGCCTCGCCAAGAAACGCGCACCGCTGGCCAATACGGGGAGGCATCGACAACATTGTCGCAGCGCTTCATCCTGCGTGCATGGACTTTTCGGTTCATTGGGCCTCACTGCTGCGATTGTTCAGTTCCCTGCTGACGGCTTCGGCTTGCGTCCAACACCCGCAGAGTGTTGCCGCCCAGAATTTTGCGGATGTCCTCCTCGGAGTAGCCTTTGCGCAGCAGGGCCTCGGTGATTTTCGGGAGCTTGGAGGCAGTCTTCCATGCCTTCGGGCATGTTGGCGCCGTCAAAATCCGAGCCAAGGCCAACATGATCAGCGCCGACCAGCTTCACGACGTGATCGATGTGATCGACAATTCGTTCCCAGCTCACGTGCGGCAGCTTGCCTTCGGCGGTCAGCTTCTCTTGCCGCTCGTTAGCTTCTTGCTGATGCACGCATCGTCGTCGCCGCACTCTTTCGTGAACGCTCGAACATGGCCGACGACATCCGCCGGATACTCTTTTTCAGAGGCATCCTTATATGCCTGATCGATAAAACTTCGTCTCGTAGTTGATCTGGATGACGCCGCCCTTGGCGGCCAGGGCCTTGATCATGTCGTCGGTCATGTCGCGCACGTGATTGCAGAGCGCGCGGCAGGAAGAGTGCGAAGCGATCAGCGGGGCTTTGCTGACTTCCAGCGCGTCGTAAAACGTCTTGTCGGAGACGTGCGAGATGTCCACCATCATCCCCAGCCGGTTCATTTCGCGGACTACCTCTTTGCCGAAATCGGTGAGGCCGTTGTGCTCGGGCTTGTCGGTGGAAGAATCCGCCCACTCGTCGTTGTAAAAATGCGTGAGGGTCATGTAGCGCACGCCCAGTTCGGCGAAGATGCGCAGGACATGCGATGTCGTTGCCGATCATGTGGCCGCCTTCGACGCCCATCAGCATGGCGATTTTGCCCTGGGCGTGCGCGCGGCGGACGTCGTCAGCGGTGCGGGCCAGCACGATGTCGTTGGGATGTTTGCTGCACGTTTTCGCGCACCGCATCGATCTGGTCGAGCGCTTTTTGCACGGCGGCGGGGCCGGTGGTGCGGCCGTCGATCCAGATCGAGAAGAAAATGGCGTTCAGGCCGCCTTCGCGCATGCGGGGGATGTCGACGTGCCGTCGGGATTGCGCTTGCCGAGATCGAATTGCCGCCGAAAGGAAGCGCTGCGTAGTGTCGTCGTGCGTGTCGATGACGATGGAGGAAAAATGCAGTGGCGCGGGCGCGATCGGCGACGTCATCGGCGTTTGTGTGCCTGCGCAAAGCGAGAAAATGCGCAGAAAGAAAGTATCGCGCAGATGACTGCACGCGACATGACGCATCGAGTGTCTCCCTGAAATTCGAATCGCGAGGCGAGTTTACCCTACCAGCCAGCCAAACAGCGCCTGTTTCCACGCTTCGCGGTTTATTTCCGCCAGTGATTCCGTCAGCGGAATGCCCTTGGGGCAGGCTTTCACGCAATTTTGCGCGTTGGCGCAATCCTCGATGCCGCCATGGCCCATGGCCGGCCTTCAGGCGTTCCGCGGCGTGCATTTTCCCGGTGGGATGCATGTTGAAGAGCCGACCTGGCTGAAAATCGCCGCGCCCATGAATTCGTTGTGATCGTTCACCTGCGGGCAGACTTCCAGGCAATTTCCGCAGGTGATGCAATTCGAGAGCGGGTAGCCCTTTTCCTGCACTTCCGGGCGACATGCGCGGGCCTTCGCCGAGATCGTAAGTGCCATCGATGGGGATCCAGGCCTTTACGCGCTTTAGACTTTCAAACATGAACTGGCGGTCGACGGAAAGATCGCGCACCACGGGAAATTTCGTCAGCGGCTCGATGCGGATCGGCTGCTCCAGCGAATCCACCAGCGCGGAGCACGCCATGCGCGCCTTGCCGTTGATCAGCATGGCGCAAGAGCCGCAAATTTCTTCCAGGCAGTTCGAATCGTAGGTGATCGGCGTGGTGGGCTTGCCGTCGCTGGTGACGGGATTTTCCGCGATGTCGCGCAGGCAGATGATTACGTTCATCGATGGACGCCAGGCAAGGCGAATTCTTCCCAGTGCGCCGCGTCTTTGGGCGTGGCCTGCCGCTTGACCTTGACGATTACTTTTTTTCCTCGCGCTTCTGCCATAAAGCCCTCGTTCAAATCTGTGCGGACACTGTAGCGCCACCTTAATTCGTTAGCCGCTCAGTTGCCGCCTTCTTCTACTTCGCCGCATCATACCGCCGGGCGCGCGGCGGAATCTGCGAGGTATCCACGGCTTCATAAGTCAGCTGAATGTCGCCGTTGACCCATTTTGCGCGCGTGGTCTTTAGCAAATTCGCGTCGTCACGTTCGGGAAATTCCGGTTTGTAGTGCGCGCCGCGCGATTCGTTGCGCTGGTATGCGCCGATGGTGATCACTCGCGCCAAGACCAGCATGTTTCCCAGTTCGCGCGCGAAATTCAGTGTCTGATTCGACCATTTCGTGCGGTCGCTGAAATTGATTTTCTTGTAGCGCTCCGCCAGCTCGCCGAATCTTCCCGTAAGCGAGTCTCGCAGATTTTTGTTGATGCGCGTCACGGTGACGTGTTCGGTCATGATTTCGCCGAGTTCTTTCCAAATGGTGATGGGATTTTCGTCCGCCGTTGCCGCGATAGCAGCGCCTGATTCATCGCTTCCTGACGCTTGCGTTCGCGGTCAAAAATCGTCGACGGCGCGGCGGCCGCGCCCGTCGTCAAACTCTTCGCATACTTCACCGCAGCCGGCCCGGCCAGATCCTCCGCCAAAAATGCAGGAGACCAGCGAGTTCGCCCCCAGCCGGTTGGCGCCGTGATATTGATATTCGCATTCGCCGGCGGCATAAATTCCCGGAACGTTGGTCGCCTGGTCCTCCGCATTCACCCACATGCCGCCCATGGTGTAATGCATCGCCGGAAAAACCTTCATCGGTTCTTTGCGCGGGTCCACGCCGATAAACTTCTCGTAAATTTCCAGAATGCCTTCGAGCTTGTGATTCAGTATTTCGACGGGAATATGCGTGACGTCAAGATACACCGCCGCCTGTCCGTCGATTCCCAAGTTTTTCTTTGTACACGATGCGGTGAATCGCGCGCGTGGCGATGTCGCGCGGCACCAGATTGCCGTATTTCGGATACCACTCCTCGAGAAAATAAAAGCGCTCGCCTTCGGGAATGCTTCGCGCGGGCCGCTTGTCGCCGGGATTTTTCGGAACCCACACGCGGCCGCCTTCGCCGCGCGCCGATTCGCTCATCAGCCGCAGCTTGTCTTCGCCGGGAATCGCGGTCGGATGCACCTGAATGAATTCGCCGTTCGCGTAATCCACGCCCTGCTGAAAAAGCGCCGACTGCGCCGAGCCGGTGCACACCACGGAATTTGTGGAGCGGCCAAAAATCGCGCCAATGCCGCCCGTACAGAAAATCACCGCGTCCGCCACAAACGTTTGCACTTCCATGGAGCGCAGATTCATGGCGCAGATGCCGCGGCAAACGCCGCCGTCGTCGATCACCGCGGAAAGAAACGTCCAGCCCTTCGATATTTCTTCACGCGGCCTTCGGATTCGTGCCGGCGAACCTGTTCATCCAGGGCATAGAGCAGCTGCTGACCCGTGGTCGCGCCGGCAAACGCGGTGCGGTGATACAGCGTGCCACCAAATCGGCGGTAATCCAGCAAACCTTCCGGCGTGCGATTGAACATCACGCCCATGCGATCCAGTAGATCGATGATGCCGGGGCCGCTTCGCACATCCGCCCGACGAGCGTCTGATTCGCAAGAAAGTCGCCGCCAAAAATCGTGTCGTCGAAATGCTTGGCGATGGAGTCCCCTTCGCCTTTTTGATTTTTCGCGGCGTTGATTCCGCCCTGCGCGCAAACGGAGTGCGAACGTTTTACCGGGACGATCGAAAACAAATCCACGGGCACGCCGGATTCCGCCACGCGAATGGTCGCCATCAGGCCGGCGAGGCCTCCGCCCACAACGATGATTTTGGGTTGTTTCATTTGGTTATGTACGATGCAAACGGATGCCAGTCAAAACGGAAACTGATCAGAATTAGAACGCCGATCACGCTGAAAGTGACGCCCACCAGGACGCCCAGTTGCCCCGCGGCGCGTTGCGCGCGACACCGTCGCCGCCAGCCCCCACTTGCACAGAAAATTCCAGATCCCGACGCCCAGATGAAACGACGAAGCCAGAACTCCGATTGCGAAAAACGCGAGATACAACGGATTTTGCAAATCCTGCTCCACGTTCGGCGTACGTGGATTTCCCGTGCGTGAGCCAACGCTCGGTGTACAAATGCCAGGCGATATACGCGAAGGCGATCAGCCCGGTGTAGCGCTGCGTGGTGTACAGCCAGTTCTTTACCCACGGATATTGCGACACATTGGATTTGCCGCGCAGCCAGATCCACACGCCATATCCGCCGTGAAAAAGAATCGGCAGAAAAATAAACGCCCATTCGACCAACAGACGGAACGGAATGGTCTGCAGTTCGCACCGAGGTTTGATTGTACTTTTCTGCGACTGACCAGCGCGGCGCTGTTGGACCAGAAATGTTCCGCGAGGAACGCTCCAACGGGAATAATGCCGGTCAAAGAATGCAGTTTGCGAAGAAGATAACTCGAATCAGGCTGGGTTGCCGTGGCGGACATGCCCTCTCCGCCGCACACTTTCTAGGCGGCTTTACGGCTAGGCCCGGAGCGATTTCCTTCCATGGAGAATTGCCAAAACCGGACTCAAGTACGTGAAAAATTTGCGGCAAATTCAGTATAGGCAGTCGCCTGCAGCGATGCAAGTTGCCATGTCGATCACCACCACCTATAGCACAACCGTTTCGAAATATTCTTGCGGACGACGCACTGGACGGTACAATTTGAATGAGGTTTGGACTGGAGAATTTCCGCCCGGGGCCCACTTCTCTCCCAGGCTGCGCTATCACGCAAGAACAAACGGACCGATGTACGACGACCTACAGCGTTGTTTCCGAGCTGGAACGGCTGGCAGACCAGCTCCTCCGCCAGGACGCAACGTAGCTCCGACGGCAGGTAGATCCCGCTGCGGACACGGTTCCATTTCGGCTCGGTTGCCGAACGCATCGCGAAAAGATCTGGGCGTAAGGAACGATGAAGTGGCCATCATGGGACTTTCGACCCGCTGGAAGCATCTGTACTTTCTTGGCGCCCATCGCGCTGAAAAACGTAGGATTTATTCCGCTCTCCAGCAATTCCGCCCTGGCGGCACGCACGGCCCGCGAAAGCAGTCCGGAAATTGTGAACAATTTTGCCGCCGTGCGCCATGCGAGCGTGTTTGAAGGCATGAAAATCGGAAGCGAAACCGGCGAAGCGATCCAAAAGATAATCAGCGCTCCGATTCTGGTTGCCGACCGCGTGATCGGAATCATTCAGATCAGCCGAAAAGGTCCAAATGCCATGGACGCAGGGCCGGATTTTACCGCGCACGACCTGGAGAAAGTGCTGGCGTTGTGCAAACCGCTCGGAAAACTGATCAGTCGTATTGCGCCAGACTCAGAAAACTAAAATACATTGTTGTAACACGATGTTCACCTGCAAAAAGCGACGCGGCCATCCGACGCAACAGCCCGAAACACATTGACACTGCAATACCTTCTTGTTACTTTTCCACAGCGCGATTTTTTTCGGATACATCACTCACGGAGGCACGAAAAACTAGCCTATGGCGTTCGTCGCTAAGAAAATATTTCTTACCAAAGGCGTCGGCAAACATCGTGAGCGGCTCTCCAGCTTCGAGTTGGCGTTGCGCAACGCGGGAATCGCGGCCTGCAACATCGTTCGTGTCTCTTCGATTTTTCCTCCGAACTGCAAACTGATCTCACGCAGCGAAGGATTGAAGCACATTAAGCCGGGACAAGTGGCGTTTACGGTTATCAGCGAGAATTCCACCAAAGAAGCTCACCGTCTGATTGCGGCGAGCATCGGTTTGGCGCTGCCCAGCGACAAAACCATGTACGGATATCTTTCCGAACACCACTCTTTTGGTGAAACCGAAGAAGTCGCGGGCGAATATGCAGAAGAACTGGCCGCGGAAATGCTCGCGACTACTTTGAACGTGGAATTTGACCCGGATCTTTCGTTCGACGAAAAAAAAGAAGTCTACCGCATCTCCAATAAGATCGTGCGTACCATGCAAGTGACGCAATCCGCAGTGGGAGACAAGCGCGGACTCTGGACCACCGTCCTCGGCGCGGCAATCCTTATCGGCGAAGACGACTAACGCCTCACCGCGCGCTCATCCGCGCCAATCTCTATTTCTTTTTGTAGTATCCAATGCGCCGCAGCGCCGCACCCACGATTAGCGGCAAGGCTACCGTTGCATCGTCAAAAACTTCCGCAAAAAGACCACCCTCTTCCGGTGGAACGAATTTCCCCCACGAAACCGCTTCGGTATACGTACTGCCACTGAGCCCACCCCAATGTACCGGTTCCGGGCAGATGCGCAAGCCGTAGTTGTAGCGCTTCAGCGGAAGTTTTTTATATCCGCGCCGCGCGAGCAGTTCCGCGTAAACACCGAATTGCTGCGACCAGTTCCGCGGCACGCCGCCGCCGATGGTGAAAATGCCCATGCGTTTCGTGGCCAGCATGGTGTCGGCAAATTTCTCGAAGTCTTCAAAGGGATCAAATCGCAGCAGCTGTCGCTTCTGCTGTGTGCGCGCGATCTTGTGCAACGCGAAATCGATACCCAGTTCGGAATCCGTGAACGCCGGTACAAATACCGGAACATTGTGCTCGTATGCGGATTTCAGGATTCCGCGCCCTTTGGAATTCTTGACCAGATATTCGCCGATGCGACGGTGGATTTTCCAGCTGCAGGCCACTTCGCTGGCGTCCCACTTGTCGAGAACCAAATCCATTATTTCTTCAACGTGGTCGAGATTGACCTCCGGCTCGAGCGAGTCGTACACGCGGTTGTAGCCGGCCACGAATAGCTGCTCGTCGTCCATTTTTGCCGGGTCGTAGCGAAAATGGGAGTGGCCCGTGGCTTCCACCAGGCCGTGCGCCATCAGCGCGCCGGTGGAAACGATGGCATTGACCACGCCGGACTCGATAAGGTCGCAAAAAATGAGTCCCATCTTGCCGACGGTGAGCGCGCCAGACAGCGTCATCACCACAAAACAATCCTTATCGCGCGCCATGGCTTCGAGAACGTCCGCCGCGTCGCCAATTTGCCGGCCAGTGAAAGCGGTATCGCCCATGGCGCGCACCAGTTCGTCGATGGTCTGGCATTTCGCCAAATCCAGCGGAAAAATCGGCCGCAGTTTATCTTTTACCGGATCGTGCAGCACGCGGCCGGTTACGGTTTTCTTCGGCGTTTTCGCCATCGGTGCTCCTGGCATCGTTTCGTTCGGAACGATGCGCGCTCTCTTTTTGAATCGTTTTGCCTGTTCATGAATCCATAACTATAGAAATGGACTACAGAAATGCACTGTGTTGAGTTTTAGTATAAACGCGGAATAAAAGAAAGGTTAATCGTAAACGCGGAGCGATTTCCGGCTCGTGATAAAATAAAAATATGGCGGATAAATTTACCATCGGCCTGGTGCAGATGAAATGCACCACGCAACGCCGACGAAAACCTTGCGCACGCAATCGCGCACATTCGCGAAGCGGCCAAGCGCGGCGCGCAGATTATTTCCCTGCATGAACTGTTTCACGGCGAATATTTTTGCCGCACGGAAGAAGCCGCGCTATTTGATTTGGCTGAAGCGGTTCCGGGTCCCACGACCGACGCGACTCGCGAAGGTGGCCAAAGAACTTGGGGTGGCGCTGGTGGCGTCCCTTTTTGAACGCCGCGCCGCGGGCGTATATCACAACACCGTCGCGGTTCTCGATGCCGATGGATCGATGCTGGGAAAATACCGGAAGATGCATATCCCGGACGATCCGCTGTACTACGAGAAATTTTATTTCACTCCGGGTGATCTGGGATTTCCTAATTTCAATACCAAATTCGCCCGCATCGGCGTGCAAATCTGCTGGGACCAGTGGTATCCGGAAGGTTCGCGCATCACCGCGCTCGCCGGCGCGCAGGTGATTTTCTATCCCACCAGCATCGGTTGGCATCCGCACGAAAAGGCCGAATTTGGCGCAGCGCAGCTCGACGCCTGGCGCACCATGCATCGCGCGCACGCGATCGCCAACGGAATTTATGCCGCGGCGGTAAATCGCGTGGGGTTTGAGGGTAAACCGGAAGCGGGCGACCCTGGCTTGGAATTCTGGGGCCACTCCTTTGTCGCTGATCCGTTCGGGCAAGTAGTTTCCGAAGCCGGAGATACCAAGGAAGAAATTCTGGTGGTGGAATGCGATCCGGCGAAGAGCGAAGACACTCGCCGGAATTGGCCTTTCCTACGCGACCGTCGCATCGACGCGTATCAGCCAATCCTGCAACGTTGGCTGGGCGAATAATCCGCATGAAGCGCCGAGGAAAGACTTCAACGCCGCGCGCAACGACACATGCAACTCCACGTGTAACCCCATATGCCCAAGGTTATCGCATGCCCGCAGAATGGGAAGAACATGATGCGACATGGCTGGGCTGGCCCCACGAAGTAACGGACTGGCCGGGGAAATTCTCGACAATTCCGTGGGCCTTCGCCGAAATTGTGCGACATCTGTCGCGCGTGGAACGCGTTTATCTGCTTATCGAAAACGCTGTCGCGGAAAAACGCATCAGAGGCATCCTTGCAAAATCCGGTGCGCGGCTTGAAAACGTGGATTTTTTCCGCGTCCCGACGGACCGCGGCTGGATGCGCGACTCGGGCCCGATTGGCGTGGCTAATTCCGCAGGCGAAGTGGCGTTCAATCATTTTGTGTTCAACGGCTGGGCAAAATACGCCAACCACAAACGGGACGCTGCGACAGTCGGCAACGTGAACAAGAAATTAAAGCGCCGCGTGTGGCAGCCTGAACACCAGGGTCGTCGCGTGGTCCTGGAAGGTGGCAGCATCGACGTAAATGGCGCGGGCACGCTGCTCACCACCGAAGAATGTCTGCTCAGCAAGACGCAGGAGCGCAACCCGGGATTCACGCGTGGAGATTATGAAGCGGTGTTTCTCGAGTATCTCGGCGTCTCGAAATTATCTGGCTGAAAAATGGCATCGCCGGGGATGATACGCATGGCCACGTGGATGATCTATCGCGATTCGTTGACGCCAACACAGTAGTGACCGTCGTGGAAGAAAATCGCGCGGACGCAAATTATGCGGCGTTGCAGGAAAATCTCGCCATTCTCAACGCCAGCACCGATCAGGACGGCAAACCGTTACGTGTGCTAACACTGCCGATGCCCTCGCCAGTTTATTTTGACGGACTGCGACTGCCAGCGAGTTACGCGAATTTCTACATCGCCAACAAGCTGGTGCTCGTGCCTACGTTTGCCGATGCCAACGATCGCGTGGCACTGAACACCATTGCGGAGCTGTTTCCTTCGCGAGAAGTAATCGGCATTCCCTGCCGCGATTTGGTGCTGGGCCTTGGCACGTTGCACTGCATGACGCAACAGCAGCCCGCTGGCCACTAGTATCGCCACAGGAATCCCCTGTATAGGCAGATTATGCGCGGTCGCGTTAGAATACGCCGACGAAATCCAGGGTCCTTTTCATTTCCGCGCCAGGAGGCTGCATGCTCGCAACACTATTACAGACCGCGTACCACGATCGCGTCCTCGTCGTAAATTACGATGAGCGGAGTCTCATTGGTTGGATCATCATCGGACTCATCGCCGGATGGCTGGCCGGGAAGATTGCAAGGGGCGCGGGATTTGGCTGCATTACGGACATCATCCTGGGCCTCGTAGGCTCCCTGCTCGGCGGCTGGATCTTTGTCAAACTGGGAATTTTCGGTGGTGGATTTATCTATTCCCTGGCAGCCGCCACGCTCGGCGCGGTGATTTTGGTTTCTATCGCACATCTGTTTTCCGGTAGTCGTCGACCTTAGCATTTGCCAATCTGCGGTTTCCACAACCGAGTGAGCAGCGCCGATCGGCGCGCGTGCCGCCAGGTGAGGTGCGTCCGCATATGATACGATTCTCGTTTGCGTCTCGGAGATGACGCTTCATTGAGCAAGCCTCAGCAATCCCTATTTGCAATACCTCTCGGCGGTCTCGGCGAATTCGGCATGAACATGATGGCCCTGCGGGTGGGTGACGACATTATCGTCATCGACGCGGGCATGATGTTTCCCGAGTCCGAACTCCTGGGCGTGGACCTGGTCATCCCGGATATTTCTTATTTGAAACAGAATCGCGCGCACGTCCGCGGCATTGTTTTGACGCATGGCCACGAAGATCATATCGGCGCGCTGCAATATATTTTGCGGGACTTGAACGTTCCGATATACGGCACACGGTTTACGCTCGCGCTGGTAAGGAAGCGGATCGAAGAGGCTGGGCTGCTTAGCTCGACGACCATGCGCGAAGTAGTTCCCGGCCGCTTGGTGGAACTCGGACCTTTCGAGATCGAGTTTATTCCTGTTACGCACAGCACCATCGATTGCGTAGCGCTGGCGGTGCGGACGCCTGCAGGTGTGGTCATTCACACCGGCGATTTCAAGATCGATCAGACGCCCGTGGGCGGTGCGCCCTTTGACCTGCACACTTTCGCACGTTATGGCGCCGAAGGGGTGCTGGCGCTGTTCAGCGATTCGACCAACGTAGAGCGTCCGGGCTTTACGCCTTCGGAACGCGCCATCGTCCCGCGCATTGAAGACCTGTGCCGTTCCGCTCCGAGGCGCGTGATTCTTTCCTGCTTCGCTTCGTCCATACATCGTATTCAACAGGTGATCGACATTGCTTCGCGCGTGGGGCGCAAAGTGGCGTTCGTGGGCCGCAGCATGGTCGACAACGTGGAAATCGCGCACTCGATGGACTATCTGCGCATCCCCGACGGCATGGTGGTGCGGCCGCAGGATATTCGTAACTTTGATCCCAAGCGCATCATCATCATGGCCAGCGGCAGTCAGGCGGAGCCGATGTCCTCGCTTTCGCGTATCGCGGTGGACAATCATCGTTTCGTCAGCGTGGACGAAAACGATTCTGTGATTCTCTCCGCGCGCATCATTCCTGGAAATGAGAAAGCCATCTTTCGCATGCTGGACCACATGTTCCGCCGGCGGGCGCTGGTGTATTACGACAATTCGGGAGGCACGATTCACGTCTCCGGCCATGCCAGCCAGGAAGAACAGAAGCTGATCCTGCAGCTGGTTAGACCCGAAGTACTTCATTCCGGTGCACGGCGAGTTTCGGCACCTGTTTCGCCATGCCGCGCTAGCCGCGCAGCTTGGCTGTGTTTCGGGCGAAATCCTGCTGATGGAAGACGGTCACGTGCTGGAGTTCAACGAAGACGGTGCGTTCCGCCGTGATCCGGTGAGCGCCGGACGCGTGTTGGTGGATTCCGGTTCGCTCGAAGAGATCGAAGAAGTGGTGGTTCGCGATCGCAAGCATCTTTCCGAAGACGGCGTGGTGGTCACCATCATCGCCATCGATAAGCAGACGGGAAGACTGGAATCGCAACCGGAGATCGTTTCGCGTGGACTGATGAGCGACAACGGCCAAGAACTGGTGGCCGGCGCGCGCGCCGTGGTGCTCAAGACCGTGGCGGAATCCAACGCGGAAGAAAAGTCCGATTGGGGCGTCATCAAAGAAAAGATCCGCATCGACTTGAAGCGCTACATCAATAAACACACTTCCAAACGGCCGTTGATCCTGCCGGTAATTCTAGAAGTCTGAGCGGGCCTCTGGTAGCACAGGCACTCTTGCCTGTGCGGGTTTACAGTCAACATAAACGTCAGGTTTGGGATGGCTCCAGCGGCCAAGCGGCAGTATCTTCGCCCAAAGGAATCTCAAGTAAAGCTTCCGATGGCAAAACGTCTACCGGCAATCCTCCATGCCACAGTGCCACGCCCACTTTTAGCTTGGTGACGCCCGCAAGATCGAGTTTGTCTTTTCGGATGGCCACTTCCAGAATGGTGTCGAAGGCCACCTCGGCAAAGTCCTTGGGGTTCAGCAAACACGCACGGCCCTGTTCAATGGCGAATTCCACGATCCGCCCACGAACCACGCGAACGATTACCGTGATCTCTTCCGCGGCCCAAATGGTAACGCGAAACTCGTGTTCCTCCACTTCCGCCATCGCATCGGGGAAAGGATCAACTCGCAGGCAAAATCTTTCTTTCTCGAAGCCAAAGCGCAACTCGTGCAAATAAAAAACGCGCCCGTGCATCGCGCCGCCACGTCGCTCGGGGGAATACAAGCCCGAACTTAGCCATTCGAAATAAGACGTATCTCGGCCATCCACTTTGATATTGAGCAGGTCGGCGGGAGCAATTTGCAACGCGTGCTCCGCCTGCCGCTTGATCGGCTTGGCTAATTCGTCAGGCGCCTCTTCCCCGAGGGCCAGGTAAATAGCCGTCAGGTGCTTGCGAAACAGCGCGTCAAACTCCATATCATTGTCGGTGCTGTGTTCCGGCCCGTACCACCAGGTCCAGTCGCTGCCTTCGGCGGCGAGCAGTGACTCCATTGCCGTCGCTAAACCAGTGGCAGTCGGAGCGCCCTCGAGCCCGTCTGCTGCCGCCTTCGCAGCGCGCGCGTACGCGTCCCGCGCGTCCCAGAGCAGTTCCCAAGCCGCCACGTCCTCGCGGTGCCCAATCCACACGTCGAAATTCGCGTTGATCCACGAAGCAGGAAAGATTCCGCCAGTGGTAGGGACATCCGTGGCCGCGGCGATCGCTTCGCTGGCGGTCAGCGCGCGAATGTCCGGATCGTTTTCCATCAGCCGTAAAATTGGCGGAGAAATTCGCCGCCCGTTGCCGGGATAATATTCCCAGGCATTTTCGCCGTCCAGAAATCAAGCAAATGGTCGATGGGCTGCGGACGTCTGCACGCGTTCGCCGATGGTGCGCAAACGCCGGTGCAGATCGTCGGCAGCCGCCCGGCATCCATTCGGCTGTACACGAATCCGACCAGGTCCGAAAGATAGTGGTCGCGGAAAAGCCCGGTGATCTCCCGTCCGCCCATTTGCACGCCGCAACGGCGTATACAAGCTGTTCGGCGTTTGCGGGACTGCCGCTCGCATCACGGCCAAAGCCACGCCGAGAGTGCGGCCCAGCACTCCTTCGTCGGTGGCGAACCACTGAAACCCAGCTCCGCGGCGATGGCTAGCGCCTGGTCAGAAACCGATCCCTCCGAGGGCCACAGCCCCACGGGACGCACGCCGAACAGTCGCTCGTGATATTCGCGCGCGCGCAGCAGTTGCTCGCGCGCGTCCTCCGGATGGCGAAAGGCGGCTGCGGCAGCGGCGTGCCGCGGATTGGCCACGCGCGCGATGTCGGTATCGCACAGCAGCGGCAGAATCGGGTGATAAAACGGCGTGGTGGAAATTTCGATCTGCCCGCGCTGGCGCGCTTCGCGATATTCCGGCAGCACGCGCCCGAGCAATTCGATCTGCTTGTCGCTGCAAGGCCTGCTTTGTCCTCCTCCGTGAAGTCCTTTCCCTTTTTGCCGACAGCGCGGAACCACCGGATCGCTGCGCCAGATATTCCTCGTCCATCCACGCCAGTTGCGAAAGCACCTGCAAGTCGCGCCAGTCGCGCTCGCCAAACGTGCACGACGCCTGCGCATCCGCCCGCTCCACTGCGACCACTCGAACAATTCCGCGAAGCGCGGCCAGCGCGCCATCAGATTGTTCGTGATTCACTTGAAACGCGCGCACCAGAATCTCGGCCTTGTCCTCGCGCGTCAGCTGATCGGCGGTAGCTGAACGCCAGAGCGAACCACGGCTCGTCGAAATTTCCGCTGGCGTATTCCTCCAGTCTGCGCGCGCCAGCGACGGCACCACGTTGAAGGTGGCGTGCACGCCGGGAAATTCCTCCAGCACGCGCACCATGCCCCAGTAATCCTTCAGCGCGTGCAGCCGCGTCCACGGCAGAACGTAACGCCCGGTGGCGGGATCGCGATACTGCGGCTGGTGCATGTGCCACAGCACCACTAAATTGACTCGACTCATCGTTGGCCTGGTAGACGGTTCCCTTTTGGTTGAACTTGTAACGAGCTGCGGGGCTGCAGCTGTCACCCTTGTAAAATTCTACCTTGCATTTCCTGTTCCGCGTCCAGCTTCTTCACTTCGCGTTGCGCATAAGTTTCCAATAACTGTGGCGTGAATTCCCGCGCCACAAACCGCAAGTGCTGTGGATGGCGTACAATGGTTTCGTTTCTAAAGTCCTAAATCATGATTTCGGAGCGCTGTGGATGACCCTGAACCGTACCTTGATCTTCGCTGCAGCAGTCATGCTCGCGGCCGGCCCTTCTTTCTCCAACGCAACAGACAAAAAGCCCGCTAAGGCAGCCGAGGAGCAGCAGGTGGGATGGAACGACTCGCAGATGAAGCAGCCCGCCACCGAGTCGATCGACCTGAATGCCTACAACGCGATTCGCGAAGAGGGTTTGCAGCATTCTCATGTGATGGACTACGCGGGAGGCCTCGCCGATGGAATCGGCCCGCGCCTTACCGGTTCGCCCAACATGGCCAAGGCCAACGCGTGGACGCGGGATCAACTGACCAAAATGGGCTGCGTTAACGCGCATCTGGAGGACTGGGGCGAGTTCGGCATCGGCTGGCAGCAGCTCAACACCTGGGTTCGAATGACCGAACCGGATACCGCCGTCTTCGTCGCCCAAGCGACGCCGTGGTCGCCCTCCACCAACGGTCCCGTTACCGCGCAGGCGATATCCGTGGTGATTAACGAAGAGAGCGACATCGCCAAATACAAGGGCAAACTTTCCGGCAAGATTGTCTTGCTCGGCGCGATGCGCGATGTGCCCGGTGCCCGATAAACCTTTCTTCGAGCGCTACACCGACAAGGACCTCAAGGATCTTGAGTCCCTCCCGTGGGACGGCGGCGACGCCGATATGCAGGCGCGCATCGAACGCTATATGCAAGCGCAGACAGGCTCAGCCAGGCTGGTCACTCCGTTCCTGACGGAGGAGAAAGTTGCAGGAGTTATCGTTCCCAGCCGCGACGGCGAGAACGGTGGCGGCACGGGAATCATTTTCGACGACAACGGCGCCGCGCTCGGCCGCACTCCCTATCTCAGAGATACGGCCGTTCCATTTCCCGTAGTGGTGGCGCAGATTGAAAGCTACGGCCGAGTCTTTCGACTGCTCGCGAATCACGTTCCGGTCTCGATTGAGATGAACGTGGAAACCAAGTTCACCGGCGACCACGAGCATGGCTTCGACACCGTTGCCGAAATCCCCGGCACCGATCCCAAACTGAAGGACGAAGTCGTGATGGTCGGCGGCCACCTGGATAGCTGGATTGCGGGCACCGGCGCGACGGATAATGGCGCCGGCTCGATCGTGGCACTGGAAGTCATGCGCATCCTGAACGCGCTCAAGGTCAAGCCGCGGCGGACCATCCGCATCGCTTTATGGTCCGGCGAAGAAGAAGGACTCTTCGGCAGCAAGGGATACGCGAACCAGCACTTTGGCAGCTGCCCCGCTTTCCACTGCTCCGGATCAGATGGCAACTGCCGGAATTCATGAGGAAGGCGGCGGGCCCACTCGCTGCTCAAACCCGAGCAGAAACTCATCTCCGCCTATTTCAACGTCGACAACGGCACGGGTAAAATTCGCGGCATCTACACGCAGGGAAATGCCGCGGTGGATTCCATCTTCGAGCAATGGATGGCTCCGCTGAAAGATCTCGGGGTAACCACCATAACCAACCGCAACACCGGCGGCACAGACCACCTGTCCTTTGATGCCGTCGGCATCCCCGGCTTCCAGTTCATCCAGGATCCGATGGACTACGACACGCGCACCCACCATTCCAATATGGATACTTATGAGCGCCTGCAGCCCGCGGACCTGAAGCAAATCGCTGTCGTCGAAGCCATCTTCGTCTACAACGCCGCGATGCGCGAACAGATGATCCCGCGCAAACCTTTGCCGCACCCCGAACTACGCGACCAACAGAGCAAGCCGCTCCCGGACCTCTATCCCACCGCCGTGCCCCCGGAACCCGGCAAGGGTCCAGTGGGAAGGTAAATTAGCGCGCGTTGCTCGTAGCCCGTATCCCCAGCAAATGGCCGGCTCAGTTCGATTTTCCTTTGACCGGTAGTTTTGACGGGTATGTGGGGGATAAACTGCGGCTAAACTTTGATTCCCTGGTGGGTCATGCGACTTCGCTTCGTGCTGGTATTGCTCAGTTTCCTCGCGGCTGGTGCCGCGCAGCTACCCGCGCAAGACCTAGCGCCTCGCGCCTTTGTCATAACCCCGCTGCATGCCAATGCGATTACTATTACGTGGTCGTTCTACGATGGAGGCGTCAACTTCAACGGAACGGTGCCCATCAACAATGCCCGTGGCACTTACTATGTTCCGATCTTCAGCTACTACCACTCGCTGAATTTCTTCGGACGCTCGGCGAACCTCACTGCCTCGCTACCGTATGCAACCGGAACTTTTAACGGCGAAGTCCTGGGGCAACCCCGCTCTATCTACCGCTCCGGCTTGCTGGACACCAGTTTCCGGTTCGCCGTGAACCTTATGGGCGGCCCTGCGATGGAAGCGAAAGAAATGGCGAAATGGAAGCAGAAAAGATTGCTTGGAGTGAGCCTGAAAGTGCTTGCGCCGACTGGACAGTACAGCGGCACCAAGCTGATCAACTGGGGCGCCAACCGCTGGGGTTTCAAACCGGAGATTGGGTATTCTGAACGGTGGGGGCATTGGGTGCTCGATGGCT
This sequence comes from uncultured Acidobacteriota bacterium, assembly GCA_963798585.1. Taxonomy (GTDB): domain Bacteria; phylum Acidobacteriota; class Terriglobia; order Acidiferrales; family UBA7541; genus Acidiferrum. The sequence continues at coordinate 78,953 of CAWCTJ010000019.1, read as the reverse complement.
ATGCCGGAGTTTGGTTCTACACGCAAAACCCCGACTTTTATGACGGTCCGATCACCAAGCCGCAAACAGAAGCTCCGGTTGGCGCTTTCGAGGGACATCTCAGTTACGACATTAAGTCGCGTATGTGGGTGTCTCTAGACGCCAACTTCTGGGCCGGCGGGATCACCAGCCTCAGCGGCATCCAGGACTTGGCGAGCAAGCAGACCGGCTCGCGCATTGGCGGCACGGGATCCTTTCCGATCGGCAAACACCAATCCTTAAAGGTCAGCTATAGCAACGGGACGTACATTCGCTTCGGAGGAAATTACCAGAACGTTTCGGTCGCGTGGCAGTACTCGTGGATTGGCTGGCCCAAATGAGTCGTCCTACATCGTTTGGTGTAATCGAGTAATCGATTGTCACGTTTGGTGGTACCATTCCGGGGTCCGCTGTCGCACTGTCACGGCTCGGTGCGAAATTAAGATGGTTGCTTAACAACTCATCTCATCAGCGGTAACGCCATATCTCTGCGGGAGAAGACGAAAATGAAAAGAAACATGATTGTGTCTGTACTTTGTTTGGCGCTAGCTTGCCCCCTGTTCGCTCAGAAGAAGGAAGAAGATCGTCTGGGGAATGCAGCCACGGTATTACAAACAATTCTCGCGGGCAGCCTGCCTGCGAGTATCCTCAACCAGGCTGCGTGCGTTGTCGTGTTTCCGAGCGTTAAAAAAGTAGCCATTGGCATCGGCGGCAGTTATGGCCGCGGAGTGCTGGTTTGCCGTGGTGGCGCCGGGATGAACGGCCAATGGGGCGCGCCGGCGATGTATAAACTCGACCAGGGAAGCATTGGCGTGCAGCTCGGTTCCACGGCGACGGACTTCGTGCTCGTCGTCATGAACCAAAAGGGCGCGAATCAAATCTTGAATGGTAAGACCAAGCTTGGAGCAAACGCTGCGGCCGCTGCCGGTCCCACGGGCGCCCAAGCCACCGGTTACAATGCCGAGGCCATGCACGTGGACGTTCTAACGTATTCGCGCAGCAAAGGACTTTTCGCTGGCGTTTCCCTTGAAGGTGCTTCGATGGACTCCGACGATGACGCCAACAGGGCCCTATATGGCACAAATGTCACCGCGCAGCAGATCATTCAAGGTGGCCAAACCATTCCGCCAGCGGGCAAATCGCTGGATGACGTCCTCAACGGGGCATCGCCCGCTCGCAAGTAGGTTCCGCGTCAGTGAAAGCGAGCCGCGTTCCGAGTGGCGCCATCGGAAGTGCCGTCTGTCTTGCATTGTTGACGGTTTTGTTCGGTTCCACCAACCTCCTTGCATCGCAAATTCAGGAGCGTGCAGAGCCAGCTGCCTCTAACGAACAGCGGGACTGGCCCGCCTATGGCGGCGGACCGCTGAACAATCACTACTCCAGCCTCGACCAGATCAATCGGAGCAATGTCCAGAATCTGGTCGTGGCTTGGCGTTTTGACTCTGAAGAGCCCGGCGGTCTGCAGTCCAGCCCGATTATTGTCGACGGCGTTCTCTACGGGCTCACCCCGACGCAAAAAGTCTTCGCTCTTGATGCTGCCACCGGGAAACTTCTCTGGAAGTTCGATTCTGGAATCAAGGGCACTCAGCCGGACCGCGGCCTCGCATATTGGACCGACGGCAAAGTCGCCCTGATTCTCGCCGGCGTGATGAACTTCCTCTACGAGCTCGACGCCACGACCGGAAAGCCCGTCCCCGCTTTCGGCAAGAACGGCCGGATTGACCTGCGGGAAAATCTGGGCCGAGAGCCCGCCAGCGCGCAATCCATATATTTGACCAGCCCCGCGCTGATCTACAAAGACTTGGTCATCGTCGGCGGCCGCAACCCCGAAACTCTGCCCGCGCCGCCCGGGCATGTCCGCGCGTTTGACGTCCGCAGCGGAAAATTACGCTGGATATTTCATACCATTCCGCAGCCCGGCGAGTTCGGTTACGACACCTGGCCGAAGGACGCCTGGCAGATCAGCGGCGCCGCCAACAACTGGGCTGGCATGTCTCTCGATGCCAAGCGCGGCATCGTCTACGTGCCCACGGGCTCCGCCGCGTCTGATTTCTATGGCGCAGACCGCATCGGCAACGACCTGTTCGCAAATTGCCTGCTGGCCTTGGACGCCGCAACCGGCAAACGAATCTGGCATTTTCAGGAAGTCCGCCACGACATCTGGGACCGGGACTTGCCTTCCCCTCCCGCGCTGCTAACCGTAACGCGTGATGGGAAAACCATCGACGCCATCGCGCAAACCACCAAACAAGGTTTCGTTTACCTCTTTGACCGCACGAACGGCACGCCACTTTTTCCCATCGAGTATCACAAATATCCTCCGAGCAACGTCCCCGGCGAAGCCGCTGCCGCCGAACAACCGCTGCCCACGCGTCCCGCGCCCTTCGCCCGCCAGTTTCTTAGCGAAGACCTTCTCACCAATCGCACTTCCGAAGTTCATCAATGGGCGCTGGATAAGTTTCGCGAGTTCCGCAGCGAAGGCCAGTTCGTTCCGCTCAGCGTGGGCAAAGACACCGTCGTCTTCCCCGGCTTCGATGGTGGCGCGGAATGGGGCGGCCCGGCGGTAGACCAGCAGACCGGGATTATCTATGTGAACGCCAACGACGTGGCCTGGACCGGTTCCCTTGCGCCAAACACCGGCACCAATAGCCCCAAAGGGATTTACCTGAGCCAGTGCGGCGTCTGCCATGGTGAAAACTTAACCGGTTCTCCTCCCAGCTTTCCGTCTTTGGTGGGTGTTGGCGAACGGCTCAGCGCGAAAGACATCGCCTCTACGATCACCAACGGCAAGGGCCGCATGCCGGGATTCCCAAACCTGACCCAGGACCAGCTATCCACGTTGGTCGAATTTCTGACCAGCGGCATAAGCAAGGAGCTGGAAAGTTCCGGGCCGCCATCCGTTGCCCCACAATTCCGTTTCACCGGCTACAAAAAATTTCTCGACCCGGACGGCTATCCCGCCGTTGCCCCACCCTGGGGAACTCTGAACGCCATCGACCTCAACACCGGCGAATACGTTTGGAAGATTCCTTTCGGTGAGTACCCAGAGCTCGCTGCCAAAGGAATGAATCAACACCGGCACCGAAAACTACGGCGGCCCGATCGTGACCGCAGGCGGCCTCCTTTTCATCGGAGCAACCAACTTCGACAAAAAATTTCGCGCCTTTGACAAAGCTACCGGAAAGCTCCTCTGGGAGACCACGCTCCCCTTCTCCGGAAATGCCACTCCCGCCACCTACGAAGTGCACGGCCGCCAGTACGTTGTAATCGCCGCAGGAGGAGGCAAGGACCCTCGATCTCCCTCCGGCGGCGTCTATGTTGCCTTCGCGCTGCCAGCCATCCCGTGACTTCCGGTAAATGGGTCAGTTTCCGTTTACGGCTGTCGCCTCAAACGGTCGACGCTAATGGCGAGTACACTGATCTTCATGCCGGTCGCGCCCTCATGGGGACAAACATCACCTGCAAAGCCGGGGCGCAACAAGGCACAGGCTCACTGGCACAAACCCACTTTACCGACTGGCGCGTTAGTCAGGAGATGGGTGATTACTTGCGACTTTCCTAAATAAATGGGCATTGGGCTGCCTTCCATGAAATAATTTCGCCCCTCGGCGAGACGAGTTGTACAGCTTGGCATTGCTTTCTGACGAGGAGGTGCTAGATGCAAGCGACGCGAGTTGCAATCATGGTGGCCCTGGTCCTCCCTTTCTCAGTGAGTTGCTGGACACAATCATCTCGGCCGTCCGACGGTTCCGCTCGTGAGCGATTGATTGGAGCATGGAGATTGGTTTCTGATGAAGTGATTGTGAACGGCAAGTCTACAAAGCTCGATCAGACCGGCATCCTGACCTACACGAGTGATGGTCACATGTCAGTGCAGATCATGGACCGAGACCCGAGTGCAACGCTGGATGCCGGTCCGGTCCAGTACAGCGCTAACGGCTACGAAGGCTACTTCGGCCGCTTCGAGATCAACGAAGCTGCTCATTCGGTAACGCATCACGTAGAAGGTGCTCTCGTGCGATCGCTCGTAGGTAAAGACCTGACGCGTATCTACATATTTTCCGGGAAACAACTAATCCTGAAATCTTCTCGCGCCGACGAGAATTGGCGGATCGTCTGGGAACATTATTAAGCCAATCGAACCTGCCGGACATGAATTGGTTCGGGCAGACTGTTGCATCGACCCCATTGAGACCACCGCTTTAATCAGGAGTTACCGCCCCAGCGTTTGACATTAATCCTTATTTCTGCAAATATCGAAATAAGATGACTTCAAATAAGAAGAACCTGGCCCAAGTCGCGAAATTTGCCGACATGTTCTCGGCCATGGGCACCGAACCGCGCTTGCGAATCATGCAATTGCTCCTTTCCGCGCATCCGGATGGTCTGGTCGTCGGGGAGATTCAATCCGAACTCGACATTCCAAACTCTACGTTGTCGCATCATCTCGACAAATTGAGAAACGAAGACCTTGTTCTGGTGCACCGCGAGAGCACGTTCTTGCGTTACTCCGCGAACACGGAGGCGTTGCAAGAGGTGCTGCAATTTCTCTATGCCGAATGTTGCACGCGAAACAAAGCGGTAGAGCCGAAAGCTGTGATCCAAATCTGCAAATAGAGGTTCGCCATGAGTGACGCGAAGATAAAAGATGCCGTTAAGGAAAAATATGGTAGCGCGGCCCTCCGCGTAACCACCGGCGGAAGCTCCTGCTGTGGCGCAGCGCCGACAACCGGCTCCGGCGTCGATCCGATAACATCAAACCTCTATGACTCGGCGCAATCAGCCCAGATTCCGGTCGAAGCCATGCTCGCTTCGCTCGGCTGCGGAAATCCTACGGCATTGGCGAAATTGAATCCCGGCGAAACAGTTCTCGACCTCGGTTCCGGTGGCGGCATCGACGTGTTGCTGTCCGCCAGGCGCGTTGGGCCCACCGGTAAGGCTTACGGCTTGGACATGACGGACGAAATGCTGTCCTTGGCAAACGCGAACAAGCTGAAAGCTGGCGTCGACAACGTTGAGTTCCTAAAAGGTGAGATTGAAAACATTCCCCTGCCAGAAAATTCGGTAGACGTGATCATCTCCAACTGTGTAATCAATCTTTCCGCCGATAAGAGTGCGGTTCTCCGCGAAGCCTTTCGTGTCCTGAAACCTGGTGGACGGTTCGCCGTTTCTGATGTCGTGACGCGGGGCGAAATGCCGCCGGAAATACGCAAGAGCGTTTTGCTTTGGGTCGGTTGCATTGCGGGTGCGCTAGAAGAATCGGACTACCGCGACAAGCTGTTGGCCGCCGGATTTGAAGATGTAGAAATTGAACCCACTCGTGTGTATCGCGTAGAAGACGCGCGCGAGTTCCTTTCTGGTCAAGGTTTCGACGTGGACGCTCTGGCGCCCCAGGTGGATGGTAAATTCATGAGCGCGTTCGTGCGCGCAGTAAAACCTACCCAGCACAAAGAGCGGTCGTGTTGCGGCCCCACCTGTTGCGACTAGTGCGCGCGCGAGAGCTGACATGTCGCCACACTACAACGTTTTATTTCTCTGCACCGGGAATTCGGCGCGCTCCATCATGGCCGAGGCCATCCTCAACGGGAAACACAATCCGCATTTCACCGCGTATAGCGCGGGTAGTTTTCCATCGGGAGTGGTACGCCGGAGGCGCTCCGGCAGCTCGAGCGGGCTGGTTTGCCAACCCAAGGCGCGAGAAGTAAAAGTTGGGAAGAGTTTGCCAAGCCGGGCGCGCCAAAAATGAACTTTGTCTTTACCGTGTGTGACAACGCTGCAAAAGAAGTTTGCCCAATCTGGCCGGGCCAGCCCATGACCGCGCACTGGGGTGTTGCCGATCCGGCAGCCGTGACCGGAACTCCAGACGCAATCGAACGAGCCTTCACCGGCGCATTTGTAACGCTAGGTCGCAGAATCAATCTATTTCTATGCCTACCTCTGGCCAGTCTCGACACGTTCGCTATCAAAAGAGAAGTTGATCGCATCGGGCAGCAATGATGGCAACGGTCTCTCGCCGCATCGTTGCGGAATTTCTTGGCACCGCCTTCTTGGTGGCAACGGTGGTCGGTTCCGGCATCATGGGCGAACGACTGGCGGGTGGCAATGTGGCGATAGCCCTCCTCGCCAATACCATCGCGACGGGAGCGGTGCTAGTCGCTTTGATTCTGGCCTTCGGACCTATCTCAGGCGGCCATTTCAATCCCGCTGTCAGTATCACGGACGCGATGGAGAAAGGAATGTCTTGGACGCTCGCGGCTTGTTATATCTCGGCTCAGTGTTTCGGCGCCGTGATCGGCGCAGCCGTGGCGCACATCATGTTTGGGCTGCCCACAATTTCGATTTCGCATCATGTGCGCAGCGGTCCTGCCCAGACTTTCAGCGAGTTTGTAGCCACATTCGGCTTGCTGTCCGTCATTTGGGGATGTTCGCGCCGTGCGCTCTGAACTGGTTGCTTTTGGGGTCGGAGCGTATATCACTGCCGCGTACTGGTTCACAGCATCTACCTCATTTGCGAATCCTGCCGTCACGATTGGGCGTTGCATTAGTGATACTTTCGCAGGGATTCGACCGATCGATGTCCCACCATTTGTGATAGCTCAATTGTTCGGGGCCATTGCAGCAACCGTCTTGTTTCGCTGGCTCGTTCCCAACCTCCACACAAGCGCAAGCGAATTGTCGTCTCCGCCGAGCCAACTGTCCGATAAGTCGCATAGCCGGAAACTGACCCAACTAGCTGAATTCCCGATGACTCGCATTACAGGAAAACGCGGCCAGCGTAGCAAGTGATCGCGCCGGCGCGGCAACTTCCGCAGCCGTGCTACACTCACCAATTCCGCCATGCGCATTCTGGACCGCTATATTGTCCGTGAAGTTTTCCGCCACGCACTCCTCGGCCTAATCGTCTTTACGTTCGTCTTGTTCGTCCCGCAAATGGTGCGCCTGATGGAGTTGTTCGTCCGCCACACTGGCAACGGCGGACAAATCCTGGAGCTCTTCCTATGCGTTTTCCCTTACCTTTTCACCTTTACCGTGCCCATGGGCATCCTGATCGGCGTGTTGCTGGGGCTGGGGCGCATGTCCGCGGACAGCGAGATTATCGCCCTGACCGCGCTGGGCATCGGCCGCCGGCGCATCCTCGTTCCCGTGGGTGTCCTGGCGTTGACGGGCTTTGTCGTGACCCTGGTGTTCACCCTGTGGCTGGCACCCATGGCGCAGCGCACTCTGCGACAGATTGAAACTCGGCTGGTCACCTCGCAAATCTCCTTTGTCGTCCAGCCGCGCGTTTTTGACGAGCGCTTTCCCCATCTGGTGCTGTACGTCAACGACGTATCGGCCAGCGGCATGCAATGGCACGGCGTTTTTCTGGCCGAAGCCAATGATGAGAAAGGCTCGCGACTCACCATGGCGGAGAGCGCCATGGTGGTCGCCGATCCAGCTGCGGGCACGCTGGAGCTGCACATGCATGGCGGCACCACCCACGAATTTCTGCGCAGCGACCCCGATCACTATTCCGTGACCGCGTTCGGTCAAAGCGACTTGCCCATCGAGTTCAGCGGCTTCGATACCGGGCAAGACCGCCAGCTCAGCAACCCGGAGCGCGGCTGGCGAGACCTGTTATTTGACCGCGGCCCCGGTTGGCGGGAAGCGCGCGTGGAGCTGCATCGCCGGCTGGCCTTCCCCGTGGCTTGCTTCGTCTTTGCCCTCATCGCCGTGCCCATTGGCGCGCAACCTCGCCGCGGCGGACGCGCGGCAGGTTCGTTAATCGCGGTGCTGCTCATCGCCGCTTATTATCTGATTTTTATTGTTGGCGCGGGTATGTCGCGCCAGGGTACGGTGCCTCCGGCGGTCGGGATCTGGTTCGCCAACGCGCTGTTTGCCGTCGTGGGCGTTGCCCTGCTGCCGCGCATGGAGCAATTCCGCGGCGAAAGCGCGTGGATGACCCGGTTTGCCAGGTTCAAGTACTCGGATGACCATCCAGAGGCGGCGCAAGGCTCTGGCACGCGCTCGCGCGGCGGCGCGCAACTCGTCCAGCTGTCCGCACCGTGCCGGAAACCGTCCTGGCTGCCGACGATCCGCTCGCTCAAGATGCGACCGCAGACGCCGGAAGCAGCTTCCCGCGCTTGATGGATATTTATCTCCTGCGGCGATTCTTTTTCTTCTTCGCCCTGCTGACGGCCATGTTTGTCTTCCTCTTCGAGGCCTTTACATTTTTCGAGCTGCTGGACGACATCGCGCGCCACCGTATTCCCTTCTTGGTGGTGGTCGACTATTTCCGCTACCTGACGCCGTACCTGCTGTACAACCTGGGCCCCCTCGCGGCGCTCGTCGCCGTACTGGTCACCCTTGGGGTCATGAGCAAGAACAACGAAATCGTGGCCATCAAAGCCAGCGGCGTCAGCCTGTACCGATCTGGCTGTGCCGCTGCTCCTCGCGGGCGTCCTGCTCGCCGGCGCCATGGTGGTCCTTGACGACGTGTATCTGCCCTACACCAACCAGCGGCAGGATGCCTTGCGCAACCAGATCAAGGGCCGCCCGCCGCAAACCTATAAGCGTCCGCGAGCGCTGGATTTTTGGTGAATCGTCAAAAATCTATAACTATGACGTCTTCGAGCCGTCGCAAAATCTCTTCGGCGGTCTTACGGTGCTGGAGCTCGATCCCGCGACATTTCAGGTGCGCCGCCGCGTGTTTGCCTCGCGCGCGCAATGGTCCGCTTCAGAGAAAACCTGGGTTCTCCAGGGCGGGTGGATCCGCGACTTCAACGGAGGAGCCATCACCAACTACGAGCAGTTCCGTGTGCGCGACCTCGCCGAACTCACCGAACCCCCAGGATATTTCAACCGTGAGTTCCTGCAAGCTTCTCAGATGAGCTGGCGCGACTTGCGCCGCTACATCAGCGGCCTGCAACAGGCCGGCTACGAGGTCTCCGCACTGACCGTGCAATGGCACCGCAAACTGGCCTTCCCGTTGATCGCGCCGATCAGCATGTTGCTGGCGATTCCCTTCGCCTTTTATGTGGGAACGCGCGGCGCGGTAGGCGGCATGGCCATCGGCGTCGCCATCGGTATCATCTATTGGTCGCTAGCCGAACTGCTGCAAGCCATGGGCGGCATCGGCCAACTCCCGCCATTTTCTGGCGGGCTGGTCGCCAGACATCATCTTCTTCTTTCTGGGCCTCTACTTCTTCCTAAAAATGCCCACCTAAGCGCTCTCGCCCGAGTCGCTTTCCGTGATTCGTCGCGATCAATGCTGCGATCACGAAGATCGCTTTTCCTGCCACCTGGCCGTCGTTCACCTGTCGGTATGCTTCTCGCCCGTCGGCCAGGGGGAACCGCTGCAGCGTTGCACTTGAGCGCAACGCCCCCGATTCGAATCCTGGGGCCAGTTTCTTCAGAATGGCAGCGCACTTCACCGTATCGAAGTGGCGACTGTCAACTCCCCGCAGCGTCAGCCGCCGATGATAGAAATCGAGCAGATCGAAGCTGACCCGCCGGTTGCCCACCGAAGTGATATTGACTTGCCGCCCATCGGGCTCGAGCGAACGCAGCGAGGCCTCAAACAGCGGCCCGCCGACACAATCAAACGCCGCCGTTACGCCGGCGCCGCCGTTCAGCTCGCGAATCTTCGCGATCAGTTGATCAGCGCCCTCGCCGTCTGGCACGAACGCCAGATCCGCGCCCGATGCTCGCGCCCGCGCCGCGCCCTCGGCGGTACGATCCGTGGCCACCACCCTCGCCCCGCGCCACTTCGCGATTTGCATCGCCGCCGATCCCACACCGCCTCCCGCCCCGGTCACCAGCAGCGTGTCTCGCTCGCTCAGCGCTAGCGCCTCGATGCCCAGCCACGCCGTCACAAAATTCACCCCGATCGTGGCTGCTTGCTCCATCGACAGCGCTTGCGGTTTCAGTGTCACGCCGTCAATCGGAACGACGATTCGCTCGGCATGCGAACCATCGCGCGTGAATCCAATATCCCCGCCTGTTCCCAAAACTTCTTTGCCGCGCAGTTCCGCTGGCCCGTCGACCACCACCCCCGCGAAATCGCGCCCCGGCGTTCGCGGAAGCGTCGTGCCCTCCATCTTGCCCAGCACATTCTTCACATCGCTGGGATTCAGCGAGGCGGCCCGCACCTCTACCACCAGTTCGCCCTTCGCCGGGATCGGATCTGGAAGCTCCGCAAAACTTAGGTTGGTCAAATCCCCAAACCGCTCAAAACGCAGCGCTTTCATAAATTCCTCACAGCGACCTCGATTAGGCGGAATGATGTTGACTAGGTCGCCAACAAAATGCGAGCCTAAGTCTTTCAGAATGAACACTTGCGCATCATACTGAGCGCAAAGGACTTTAACCCCCTTCGGCTCAGTATGATACGCAATTCAATGTTCTATTTTTTCTTCGGCTCGGCTTTTTCCTCGATCGCGGCTTGCGCGGCGGCCAGACGGGCGACGGGAACGCGGAACGGCGAGCAGCTCACGTAGGTCAGCCCCAAGCTGTGGCAGAACTTCACGGAGTCCGGATCGCCGCCGTGTTCGCCGCAGATGCCCAGCTTGATGTCGGGTCGGGTTTTGTCGGCCTTTGGTCATCGCGATTTCCATCAGCTGGCCGACGCCGGTTTGGTCGATCGTGGCGAAGGGATTCTTCTTGACGATTTCGAGTTCCTGATAGGCGCCGAGGAAAGAGCCGGAATCGTCGCGGCTCATGCCGAGGGCGGTCTGGGTGAGGTCGTTGGTGCCGAAGCTGAAGAACTCGGCGGTCTGGGCGATTTCGTCGGCGGTGAGGGCGCCGCGCGGAACTTCGATCATGGTGCCGACGAGGTAGTTGAGCTTGACCTTCTTTTCCTCCTGACTTGCTTGGCGACGCGATGGACGACCGCGACCTGCAGATCCAGTTCTCGTCTTGAAACCGACGAGCGGAATCATGATTTCGGGTTTGGACTTTGATGCCCTGCTTCTGCACATCCGCCGCGGCTTCAAATACGGCCCGGGCCTGCATCTCGGTGATCTCTTCGTAGACGATGCCGAGGCGGCAGCCGCGGAAACCGAGCATGGGATTGAACTCATGCAGTTCATGCACGCGCTGTTTGATTTTCTCAACCGGAATGCCCAGCTTCTTGCGCGAGGTCCTTCTGCGATTCCCTTCGTGTTGGGAGGAATTCGTGCAAGCGGCGGATCGAGGAAACGGATGGTGGCCGGAAGTCCTTTCAGGGCCTTGAAGATGCCGAAGAAGTCTTCGCGCTGATAGGGCAGCGATTTTGGCCAGCGCGGCTTCGCGGTGTTCCTTAGGTTGTCCGCCAGGATCATTTCGCGCATGGCGTCGATGCGGTCGCCCTCAAAGAACATGTGCTCGGTGCGGCATGAGGCCGATGCCGGTGGCGCCGAACGCGACGGCGTTGTGCGCTCTGTTCCGGCGTATCGGCATTGGTGCGAACGCTGCATGCGCGTGGCCTTTGCGCACCATTTCATCAGCTTGCGCGAAGTTCTTGAAGTTTTCGGCTCTTCCCTGGCGCCGCGTTGTCGTCGATGAGCACCTGCGACGATTTCCGAGGCGCGCCGTCTTGATCTCGCCCGCGTAAACGTCGCCGGCGGTGCCGTCGATGGAGAGGAAGTCGCCTTCGTTGAAGGTTTGGCCGCCGACGGTCACGGTTTTCGTGTCGTAATCGATCTGCAGCGCGCGCTGCGCCGCAGACGCAAACCTTGCCCATCTGGCGGGCCACCAACGCCGCGTGCGAGCTGACGCCGCCGCGCGCGGTGAATATGCCTTCGGCGGCGATCATGCCGCGCAAATCTTCCGGCGAGGTTTCCATGCGCACGAGCAAGAACTTTTTCGCCCTTCTCGGCGGCCTGCACCGCGCGGTCGGCGTTGAAATAAATCCTGCCGGTCGCCGCGCCCGGGCCGGCGGGCAGACCGTTGGCGATGACCTTGGCCGCTTCTATCGGCTTTGCGATCGAACACCGGCGCCAGGACCTGGTCGAGTTGATCCGCCGGATTACGCGGCGATGGCGGTCTGCCAGTCGATCAGTTTTTCCTTGACCATCTCCATGGCGAACTTGAGGCGGCCATGGCGGTGCGCTTGCCGTTGCGGGTCTGGAGCATGAACAATTTGCCGTCCTGGATGGTGAACTCGAAGTCCTGCACGTCCTTGAAATGTGTTTCTCGAGCGTTTGGCGGATGCCTTCAAGTTCCGTGTAGGACTTGGGCATCTGTTGCTTCAGCTTGGCGACGGGTTCGGGCGTGCGGACGCCGGCGACGACATCTTCGCCCTGCGCGTTGATGAGAAATTCGCCGTAGAATTCTTTCGCGCCGTTGCCGGATCGCGCGTGAACGCCACGCCGGAACCGGAATTTTCGCCGGTGTTGCCGTAGACCATGGCCTGCACGTTGACCGCGGTTCCCCATTCCGCGGGAATGTTGTATTTGCGGCGATAGACGATCGCGCGGTCATTCATCCACGAGCCGAACACCGCGCCGGCGGCGCCCCGCAGTTGGTCCCAGGGATCTGCGGAAAGTCCGTGCCGGTGCGTTCCTTGACGAGCGTCTTGAAACGGACGACCATCCTTCAGGTCGTCGGCGGTGAGTTCGGTGTCCACGATGTCCTTGTGATATCGCTCGTGCTTGCAGCTCTTCGATCACCGACTTCAAACGGTTCGTGGTCTTCACCTGCGCGCTTCTGCACGCCGAGGACGACGTCGCCATACATCTGGATGAAACGGCGGTAGCAATCCCAGGCGAAGCGTTCGTTGTTGGTGGCGCGAGCGAAGGTGACGACGGTTTCGTCGTTGAGGCCGAGGTTGAAGATCGTGTCCATCATGCCGGGCATGGAATCGCGCGCGCCGGAACGGACGGCGACCAGCAGCGGCATCCCCTTCGCATCGCCGAATTTGCTGCCCATGATCTTTTCCACTGTTGGCAACGGCCGGCTTCCATTTGGGCGTGGAGCTCGGCGGGATAAGTTTTCTTGTTCTGCGTAGTAGTAGGTGCAGACTTCTGTGGTGATGGTGAAGCCCGGGGGCACGGGCAGGCCGATGCGGGTCATTTCCGCCAATTCGGGCCTTTGCCGCCGAGCAAAGCCTTCCAAGTTCCTTCGCCTTCTGCTTTACCTGCGCCAAAAGAATAGATCCACTTTTTCACGTTTTGCCTCGTTTCGATTTGAACTGCTCAGAGCTATTACTGCGAATGAAATTTCATGTACCGAACGTCGGCACGCCGACAAATCGCGCGCACCAAGAACCTCATGTAAAACTTTACGTCGCCTTACCTGCGCTCTTCCGCCGCGATTTCGGAAAAATCCGCAACGGTGGTGAATTCCCGCAACACTTCCGCCAACAGCGATAGCCGATTGTTGCGCACGCGAATGTCCTCGGCCATCACCATCACTTCCTCAAAGAACCGGTCAATCGCTTTGCGGAGTCCCGCGATGGTTTCGAGAGCTTCGGAGTACCGCCCAGCAAGCTTCTCCGTTTGAACTTTTTTCGCAGCCTCGCGAACGGCGCGATGCAGTTCCCTTTCGGCGTCATTCTCGAACAGTTCAGGTGTTCCAGCTTCGGCGCCGCCACCAGAAAAATTGGCCTTCTCAAGAATCTTACGAATGCGTTTGAAGGAGACCGCGAGCGCCTCGAAGTTTTTGGATTTGCGCACCGCGCGCAGTGCCACCAGCCTCTTGTGCGCGTCCACCAGATCGTCTGCGCCGCGCGGAACACGGCATTCACTTCGTCGTAGGCAAAGCCTTCCCGTTCCTTGAATACAAACTTCGCCCGGTCCAGGAGGAAGTCCAGGACTTGCGTTTCCTGCTCCGGAGCCATTTCTCGTTTCGGTTTGTGCGCGAGTAACGTTTTGGCCGCAGCGCCGATGGCAAGCGAAAGCGAGAGCGGAAGTTTGCGTTCGAGAATGATTTTCACGACGCCCAAGGCCGCCCGCCGCAGCGCGTAAGGGATCACTCGAGCCGGTGGGGATGACTCCGACGGCGAAGCAGCCAACGATGGAATCGAGTTTGTCCGCAAGCGCCACGGCGCATCCGGTAAGGTTGCGTGGGATGGGATCTTCGAGACCGACGGGACGATAGTGATCGTAAACCGCGTCGCTCACTTCATCTGGCTCGCCCTGCGCCCGGGCGTACAGGCCGCCGACGATGCCCTGTAATTCGGTAAGCTCGCGCACCATATCGGTGGCGAGATCGCACTTAGAAAGCTCCGCGGCGCGATCCGCATCGAGAACGTGAGCTTGCGCGATGCCACGATTGAACCACCCTTCGGCCAGCCATCGGGAGAGCGCGCGCACTCGTTCGACCTTGTCGAGATAGCTTCCCAAGCGCGACTCGATAGGTAATCTTGTCGAGCTTGGGCAAATAGTCGGCGAGCCGACATTTCTGGTCGGCGTGCCAGAAGAATTGTGCATCGGCGAAGCGCGCGCGCAGCACGCGTTCGTGTCCCGGCGCGAACCACGCCCTTGGCGTCTTTCGCCAAATTGATGACAGCGAGGAAGTGCGGCGCCAGCTCCCCGCTGCGCTTTTCCAGGGCGAAATATTTCTGATGATCGCGCATCACGGTGACCAGAATCTCGTCCGGCAGTGCAAGAAATGCCGAATCAAAGTCCCCGGCGATGACGCTGGGAAATTCATTGAGGTAGGTGACCATGCTGCGCAGGTGCGCGTCCTCGTGAATCCTGAGCCCGCTCTTCTTGGCGTGCGCGGCGAGCTCCGCTTCAATCTTGGCAGCACGCTGCGTCGCCCGCACGATCACGCCGTTCGAACGCAGTTTTTTTTCATAGTCGGCGAAGTCTCGCACGGCGATATCGCTCGACCCGAGAAAGCGATGCCCGCGCGTCTTCCCTCCAGCCACTACGCCACCGTAAGAAAACTTCAGTGCCTTGCCGTCCAGAATTCCCACGATCCAGCGGATGGGCCGGATAAAGCGTGCGCCATCGAGGCCGGTCCATGTCATCGAACGTGGCCAGGCGAGGTCGTGGATGACGCGCGGCAGAATCTCGTTCAAGACCTGCTCGGCGGTTCTGCCGCGTTTGATGTTTTTGGCGGCGAGGTATTCGCCCTTGGGAGTTTGGATAGTGTAGATGTCTTTGAGCGCCAGCCCTTGCTTCTCGGCGAAGCTTTGCGCCGCGCGTGTCGGCGCGCCGACAGCGTCGTAAGCCACGGACTTTGGCGGACCGGTTACTTCGCTCTCGACGTCCGCCTGCTTGGCCTGCAGACCACGTACCCAAGCCACCAGTCTTCGCGGGGCACTGAAGGTTTCCACAGCGACGCCCTCGACGAAGTTCTCCGCAGTCAGTAGTTTTGATAAGTTGGCTTTTAACTCTTCCTCGGCCTTCGGCAACATGTCGGCGGGGATTTCTTCGCAGCCAATCTCGAACAGCAACTCCACGCGCTTCTCCGCAGCGATCTTTTTTACTGCGCTCTTCCCTGCCGCGCTCACGCCCGCACCTCACGGCGCATGGTCGGCCCGCCAATCTGTTCCAGGTAGTTTGCCGCCGTGCAGCAAGCCACGCCGCGCACGCGTGCCATCAGCGCGGCGCGTTCGGTGGTGGAGATCACCCCGCGCGCGTCCATCAAATTAAAAAGGTGCGAGCACTTCAGACAGTGGTCGTACGCGGCGAGCAGCGGATAGCGCGAGCGGTCGGTGCCTTCCGCCGCTTTGTAGCCCTCGAGCAATTCCTTGGCTTGCTTCTCGTGCAGTTCGAACTCGGTTCGCAAGGCTACCGCGTCGCTGCGATCGAAGCTGTACTCCGAGAACTGCTGCTCTTCCATCAGCCGAATGTCGCCGTAAGTCTTATCCGCGGACCAGAGCATGTCGTACACGCTCTCGACGCCCTGCAGAACCGAGCAGATCCGTTCGAGCCCGTAGGTCAGCTCAACAGAAATAGGATCAAGATCGATGCCACCACTCTGCTGGAAGTAGGTGAACTGCGTAATCTCCTGCCCATCGAACAACACTTGCCAGCCGATACCCCAGGCGCCGAGCGTGGGCGATTCCCAGTTGTCTTCTTCAAAACGCACATCGTGAATCTTCAGATCGATGCCGATGGCTGACAAGCTCTGCAGATAAACTTCCTGCACGTCGACAGGCGATGGTTTAAGTATTACTTGAAATTGCGAGTGCTTATACAGTCGATTAGGATTCTCCCCGTAGCGTCCATCTGCCGGACGGCGGCTCGGCTGCACGAAGGCCACGCGGTAGGGTTGCGGCCCGAGGACGCGGAGAAACGTCTCGGGATGCATGGTGCCGGCACCGACCTCCACGTCGTAGGGCTGTTGCAAGACGCAACCCTGCTTCACCCAAAAATGCGAAAGCTTGAGAATTAAATCCTGGAAAGTTAGGCCCTTGTTCTGAAGTTTACTTTCAAGTTTTACTTTAGATTTCAAATCGTCTCCAACATCCGCCGGGTCCCCAGCTTTCTCTCAGTGTGATGCTCAATCCAATCCAAGCAGGCCTCACGTAATTCTTTAGCTGCGCGATTTGCCGGCCCGATGTCGGCCAAGCGATCCAGGCCGATGCCCGCAAACCGTTCCGCAAGCTGACGCGCTTCGAGACTCAATGCCCGCATCCCGGAGCTGCGATCCTTTTCACAAAACAGTCCTTCACTCCAGGCCGCGTAGTAAGCCGGCTGCGTTCCGAACGATGCACCGCATTTCGCGCAGCGGTCAAAGCGTGGCAGCCAGCCGCCGAGCCGCACGGTCCAGAATGCGAAGTAGCTGACCGGCAAGGTCCAGTCCCCAGTGCGCTCCACTTCCCTGGCGGTGAGCAGCATCAGCCGGAACATGGGCTCCGAGACTTCGTGGTCCGGCAAGACTAACTCGGAGATTTCGCTAACGATCGCCAAGCCGGTGCTCAGCTCGTAGTCACTCTGCGACTTGTTCAGCGACTCGAGCAACTCGCACTGCTGAATACGTACCAGCTCGCGCGTTTCTTTCTCCACGTACCACAGCTGCACGTGGGACATGACGCTGAGCGTGGAGCCGTAGCGATTCTTGACGCTGCGCGCGCCAGCCGCCACGCCACGCATCCTACCCGACGCGCGCCCGAAGAAACTCACCAGCCGGTCTGCTTCGCCCAGCGGAAAGGTTCTGAGAATGATGGCTTCCGTTTCCCTGGCGGGCATGTGGGCAGTCGGCGCGCCGACGCAACCTTGAACGCTGCTTCGTGGGACCGCTTACCCGCTGCCGTCCGGTTCGCCTGCAAAAAGCCGAATAAAATTTTCATCATACGCGGCGGTCGCGCGCAATGTTTACCCGAACAAAATCGTTTTTGCGTATCGATTTATTTTTTGCGAGCAAACTTTTTGGCGCTACGCCGACGCGCGCGAAGCGATTCCTCCTAGCGGTCGCCTTCTGCTTGCCCCGATCTTAGAGGGGAGGCGGGCGCTTTTGCTCGGACCATATTAGGTAGAAGCTGGACATTGGATGCCCGTTCAAACAATGTTCTGGCAAAGGTCTGCTTAGCAGAATCGGACCAAAAGCCCCTACTTCGCATCGATTCGCCACGGAACATATTCTGTTAACCATGGTACTGCACGGCAGATCATTATCGGACGCGCGTTTCGGTTGATTCCCTGCCCGGACCGCAATCTTGCTCAATGTGCCCTGATCGCGGTGATGCTCGCGCAATGCACCTGCCTCCCCTCTAAAATCGGGGCAAGCAGAACGCGGCCGCCACAAAATCGGCGACGCCGAGGCCGCACTTCCCAAGCTTTCGCGTTTTCGCTACTCTGCCAAGGGCCGCCCTAAGTGTTCATTCCGCTCAAAGACGAAACGCCCAGCCGCACCTTCCCTTTCATCAACATCCTGCTGATTCTTTCCAACGTGGCGGTCTTCATTTACCAACTCACCTTGCCACCGCACGCCTACAAAGCGTTCGTCCTGGCCGATGCCACCATTCCGGCGCGCTTCCCTGCTTTCCTTGCGGGACACTTGAGCTTCGAGGCCGCCTTTCTGCCGCTGCTAACCAGCATGTTCCTGCACAGCGGCGTGCTGCACATCGCCGGCAATATGTTGTTCCTTTGGATTTTCGGCGACAACATCGAGGACTTTTTCGGTCACTTCCCCTATCTGCTGTTTTACCTTTTCTGCGGTGTAGGATCCGGACTGCTGCATGTGGCTTTCAACTGGGGTTCGACGATTCCGGCCATCGGCGCGAGCGGCGCTATCTCAGGGGTCATGGGCGCGTACCTGGTGCTCTTTCCTCGCGAGCGCATCCTGACCCTGGTGTTCATTTTTCTGGTGCCCATTCCAGCGGTCTTCATTCTGGTCTATTGGTTCCTGATTCAGTTCGCCGAAGCTCTAACGTCGGCGGGTACCCCGGCGATGATGCAGGGCGGAGGCGTCGCCGTGTGGGCCCACGTTGGCGGCTTCCTGCTCGGCATGGTGATCACCGGACTTGCCGGTAAGGATAAGCGACCACGGCCTGAATACCGCTGAGGTCTTCGACGGGCGGGATAACGTTTGGAGGGCTAGTCGCATCGTTCTTTCGCACGGGCCGCGAGCCAATCGCCGACCGGCGCGGTGGTTCTGTCACCGCCGAGGTCTACCGTTACGAAGTTTTCGTGTACGGCGGCTTTGACTGCGGCGCGTAAGGTTTGCAGCTTCCTCGGGCTGCCAGCCTAGAAATTCGAGCATCATGGCTGAGGCGAGGACTGACCCTAGCGGGTTGGCGATTCCCTTTCCGGCTATGTTGGGGGCGGAGCCGTGGACGGGCTCGAAGAGCGACGTTTGGCCCGGATGAATATTTCCTGAGGGCGCCAGGCCCAGACCGCCGGCGAGCTGCGCGCCGAGGTCGCTGATGATGTCGCCGAAGAGATTGTTGGTGACGATGACGTCGAACTGGCGCGGATCGCGGACCATTTCCATGGCTAACGTATCAATATATAAGTGGCGGGAGTCGATCTCGGGGTACTCGGTGCGAACTTGTTTGAAGACGCGTTGCCAGAGGTCGTGCGCGAAGGTCATGGCGTTGGATTTGTCGCTCATGCACACGCGCTTTAGCCTTTTGGCCGCGCATATTCGAACGCATAACGAATGATGCGTTCCACGCCTTTGCGGGAGTTGACGTCTTCCTGGATGGCGATCTCGTCGGGAGTGTCCTTTTGAAGAAGCCGCCTACGCCGACGTAGAGGCCTTCGGTGTTTTCGCGGAAGACCATCATGCGGATGTCTTCTTCGCGGCGGTCGCGCAGCGGCGTGAATTTTTGGTGATAAGCTCGACGGGGCGAGCGTTTACGTAAAGATCTAGTTTAAATCGCAGGCCCAGCAGAATATCCGCGGCGTGTTGATTGGAAGGCACGCGGGGGTCGCCGAGCGCGCCGAAGAGAATGGCGTCGAATTCGTCGCGGAGCATTTCTACCGCGCCTGCGCGGCAAGCTAATCTTTTCCTTTAGATATTTGTCGGCACCCCAATCGAATTCTACAAATTCTATTTTGCGGTTTGTCGGCGCGCAGACTGCTTTGATTGCTTTGACGGCTTCGGGTGTGACTTCTTTGCCGATGCCGTCGCCGGGGATTACGGCGATGCGCGCCGCGCTGCCGCCATTTCTTAGGGGAGTTCCGGGCAAAACAGACCTCCGGAAATACTTGACCGCACGTCGATTTAACCGGCGTGCAAAAAGCAGATTCCTCGCTGCGCTCGGATATGACAACTCGCTGCATTCGAACATTACTCCATACTCTCTGAACGGACCGTAAGCTTATCAATTAAATCTACGCGCGGCGTGAACCCCATGCCCGGGCCTGTGGGTACGTGTGATCACACCCTGGCGCGTGACGGTCACTTCAGGATCGATGATGTCCTCGATCCAATAGCGCTTGCTGGCGGTCACGTCGCCCGGCAAGCGTGAAATTCGGCAACGTCGAAAGTGCGATATTGTGGGCGCGGCCGATGCCGATTCGAGCATGCCGCCGCACCAGACCGGGATCTGCCGCTTGCTGGCACAGGTCGTGGATGCGCCGGCGGCGGTGTAG
The DNA here is from genome assembly GCA_963798585.1 of uncultured Acidobacteriota bacterium. Classification (GTDB taxonomy): domain Bacteria; phylum Acidobacteriota; class Terriglobia; order Acidiferrales; family UBA7541; genus Acidiferrum. Next base: position 58,983 of record CAWCTJ010000019.1, on the reverse strand, counting down.
CCGCCCACGCGGCCCAGCTTGATATTGATGATGCGGCAGGCGCCGAGATCGATGGCGGCGCGGGCGTGCTCCTCGGTATGAATGCACTCGTCCAGGCAGATGGGAGTGTCCGGAGCTTGCGCTGCAACTCGACGTGGCTGTAGAGGTCGTCCCAGCCGAGCGGCTGCTCGATCATCATCAAGTAATAATCTCGAGTTGCTTTAAGAGCGCGCGCAGTCTTCGAGCCGGTAAGCGGAGTTAGCGTCCACCATTAGGTGGATCTGCGGGAATCGCTGGCGCAGCGCTTGCAACTGGCTTCGACGTCGCGTCCGGGCTTGATCTTGATCTTGATGCGCTGATAGCCCGCGGCCAGCTCGCGTTCTGACGGTGCGATCAAGTTCTTCATCCGTTTCCTTAATTCCGATGGAGACGCCGCAAGCGATATGCTTCTGCATTCCGCCAATGCAGCTTGCGCGAGCGACACATTTTTCTGCCGCGCCTCGGCGTCCCACACGGCGGCTTCCAGTGCTCCTTTGGCCATGTTGTGCCCGCGGACGTGTTCGAGCATGGGCCAAATGTCGGCCGCCGACACGAACTCCTTCCCTTTCACAATCGGCCACAGGTAGTTCGTAAGAATCTGCCAAGCGGTTTCGACCGTTTCCGGACTGTAGTACGGGTTTTCTCCCGCGACGCATTCGCCCCATCCGGTGATGCCATCCAGATTTAGTTCAACCAGCAAAATGCGGCGCGCGGTGGTCAAGCCCATGCTGGTCTCAAACGGCGTGACCAGTTGCATGTGCACTTCGCGAAGTTTGATTTCGTGGATGCGCATGGGTGTCGGCTTCCCTAGGATTTGCTCGGCCGCGCGATTCGCTGAGCCGTGGGTTTCGTTAAAATGTAGGCGGTCTTTTCGCCCGTTACTACCCCGGTGGCGACGTATCCTTGGGCGAACCATTTCGTGAATTCGTCGCGCAAACGATCTTGCAAAGCGGCCACCTCGGAAACGTCTCCCGCCAAATCGTACGGCACCTTTTTCGGGACGGAAATCTCCACCGTTGCTGTCGTCTCGCCGACACTGACCGCATCGCCCGATTCCTCGCTTGCGGCGGCGATCACTCGCGGATCGTTCAACTGCCATTCCGCCAGCAAGCGGTCGGTGCGCAGGCCGCGATGCAGCGGGCTGGTGGTAACTCCGTAAAGATTCACCAGGAATTTGCGGCAAACCGCTCCCAGGCGGTTGAGATTGAAATGCCCGTTGCGGACCTCCAACGGATCAAAGGTCCACTCGATCCGATGGATGCCGCGTTGCAGCGCCTCTTCGCGCTGAAACAGTTTTAGCTTTCGACCGATGCCATGGCCACGATACGCACCATCGACGGCCGCCATGTGCGAGTGGAGGTAGGGTTGGCCGTCGCGCACTCCGGCAACGGCCAGCACGAAGCCGACGAGCGCTTCGCCCGCGAACGCGCCGATTACCTGTCCCCCGGTGTGCGCCGCCACGACGAACATCGTCGCCGGCTCGACCTCCAGCGGCTCTTCCTCCCAGACTTCGCGTTGCAGCGCAACGCAGGCGTGAAATTCCGCCAGGGTGTGGCAACTGCGGATGACCACCGGCTCGCTCATGGGTTTGCGCCGCGGCTCTTTCTTGCGGGCTGCACCGCCCCCTGCGCAGCTTGGCGCTTCTCACTTTGCTTAGCGGTCTCCCAAAGCTTTTCCATCTCCTCGCGCGGGACGGTCGCCAATTCCTTCCCACCGTCGCGGGCCATTGCTTCCATGGCACGAAATCGCGTCGCGAATTTACCGTTGGCCCGCTTCAACGCAATTTCCGGATCGATCTTTAGGAAACGCGCGAGGTTTACAGCGGCAAAGAGTAGATCGCCGATCTCCTCTTCCAGTCGGGCGCGGTTTTCTGAAGCCAAGGCACCTGCAATTTCGGCGCTTTCTTCGCGTACTTTTTCGAGCACGCCTTGCGCGTTGTCCCAGTCAAAACCAATGCGCGAGGCTTTACGCGTCAACTGAAATCCCTCGAGCGTCGCGGGCAGGCTCCGAGTTACGCCATCGAGCAACGAGGCGGCGGGTTTCGCTGTGGAGGCCATAGTGGGCGGTCCAGAGGCTTGCGCAGCCGCGCGGCGCTCTTCGGCCTTGATGCGATCCCAGTTGCGCAGCACTTCGGCAGAATTCTTCGCGGTACCATCGCCAAAAACGTGCGGATGCCGTCCGAATCATCTTGTCGTGGATGGCGCGAATCACATCCACCACATCGAATCGACCGTCTTCGCGCGCAATGTCCGCATGAAACAACACTTGCAACAGCAAATCGCCGAGCTCATCGGCGAATTTTGCGTCGTCGCCGGATTCCATCGCATCGAGGACTTCATAAGCTTCTTCGATCAGGTAGGTGCGCAAAGATTGATGCGTCTGCTCGCGGTCCCAAGGGCAGCCTTTGGGTGCGCGCAACCGCGATTGCACGGCCACCAACTTCTCAAACCACGCGCCAGTCTCGGCGGGCACCAGCACCTTTGCTCCTGCGCTTTTGGCAGAGATCGCACGTGGTGAGCCAGACTTGCTCTTTTTTCGTTTGGGTAGTTTCGCGCGGGTAGCGGGCATGGAGGTCAAGCGGCAGCGATTCCGCCGCGGACGCTCCACTGTACGTTGCCGTCCACCACTTTGACAAGCAGGGCGAAAGCTGGGTAGTGGGTCGGTCTCCGGTTACCGCGTTTATCAGGCGCTAGTGTCGTTATGGCTTGGCGAGTATGATGCCAAGGCGTGATCGTCTTTGTCGGAGCTTAAGAGATAGGAAATGAAATCGCGCAAACTCGTTGCATTGGCGATTCTGAGCTCAGGTATATGTTGCTTCGCCCAAAATGTTCCGAAGGCGGAGATGGAAGGCTCTGCGCGGGTGAATTCGGCAATATCGCTTGCCGTCGATTTTCCAGTCACGCCCATCCGGCTAGACTCGCCACAGATTACTGTCAATATAACGGCCACCAATGTTAGCGACAAGGACGTCGGGTTCGAGCTCTGGAGAGACAGGAATGGACCTTATAAGATTTTCAGAATCCTGCTCATGAAGGATGGGACGGAGGTTCAGACCACATTTTTCCACCGCAAGATAACCGGAAGGCAGAGGCCGGACGATCCGTTGGAAGTGGAGTCTGGGAGTCTATTCCCGGTCGTCTATCCGCCGGGGAAGATGTTCGTAGACGCGATTGATCTTAAACGGCTCTATGAAATAAGCGAGCCGGGAGTTTATACCCTAGACGTCAGCCGATTTGATGAGCAGAGCAAGGCGACTATTCGTAGCAAAACTGTGACCCTCAAGATTGAGCCATAGATTCCACATGCCAGCAAGTCGCGTAATCGGGAACTGACCCACTACCGAAAGCTGCGGCTTGGTTCCCGATTGCGGCGTTCATCGGGCGCCGAGATATTCTCCCGTTCATCCGCATTCGGGCCATTGCGAGGTATACTCACCCCCTGTTGTAAGACCGTGTTCAACCGTGGCTGAACTCGACAGCGAGACACAGCCAGCGTGGACGAAAGGATGGCAACCACATGAAATCGCTACGGGAGCTCTTGCAAGAAGCGCAAAAAAATGGCGTGGCACTCGGCCATTTCAACATTTCGGATCTGGTGCTATTGAAGGCCGTGTTTGCTGGTGCCCAGGAACTGAAACTGCCGGTCATCGTTGGTTTGTCCGAGGGCGAGCGTGAGTTCGTGGGCGTTCGTCAGATCGCGGCACTCGTGCGAAGTTTGCGCGAGGAATTCGACTACCCCATTTTTCTTAACGCCGATCATACCCACTCCCTCGCCAAGGGTGTGGAAGCTGCAAAGGCTGGGTTTGACTCCATTGTCTTTGATTTGTCGGCTTTGCCGTTCGACGAAAATGTGCGGCAAACCAAGCAGGCCGTCGAAGCACTGAAAACGATCAATCCCGCCATGCTGGTAGAGGGAGAAATTGGAGATATCGGAACCGGCTCTGAAATACACGACCACGCTCCCGACCTGAAAAAGGGGCTTTCGACCCCGCAAGAAGCGAAGCAGTTTGTGGAGGGTACCGGGGTGGACATCCTCGCCCCCGCTGTTGGCAATATGCACGGCATGCTGCTGAGCATGGTCGAGGGAGAGACGAAGAAACACCTGGACATCGAGAGGATAGACGCGATCAAGAAAGCGGCAGGGGTCTTCATGACGCTTCACGGCGGCTCAGGAACTGACGACGGAGATTTGCACAAAGCGATCGCCGGCGGAATCAACATTGTGCACGTCAACACTGAGCTTCGCGTTGCGTGGAGACATGGTTTGGAGCAGGGCTTGGCCAAACACCCAGAGGAAGTCGTGCCTTACAAGATTCTGCCGCCCGCCGTCGATGCAGTAAAAGAGGTAGTCCTTTCGCGGCTACGGGTGTTCAACGGTGAGCGGCATTTCGCTCAAGGCGTGTAGCGCCTATTCTCGGCGCTTTCGCCAGCTCCTGAAATTCCGGACGAGCCGCACGCTCGGGACTGACGTCCCACCATTGGGTGACGCCTGCGGCAACAGAAGCGCCCAGCCATGATAAACTTGAGGCCACCTAGAAAGCCGAGGAACGTCCCTTGTCCGACGAAAAACACAACGAACACAAGCAGGAAGAAGGTTTCCGCGTCATTGATCGCCGCCCCTTCACCTCTGAAGGCGAACTACGGCCAGAAATCGTGGAGCAGGAAGTGCGCGAAGCCAAACTCGAAGCCCAGCGCGAAGTGGCTAAGATGCCGCCTCCCGCCGCGGCGGGCCCCCAGATCGTGCCGCCGATCCCACCGGCCGATGCTCCCAAGCCTTCGCCGGCATTTGAAAACCTGGTCCGCATGCTAGGCAGCAACGCCGCGATGGTTCTTGGCGGCTACACCGACCCGCGCACGGGCCAGCCCATGATCGATCCCGAGGCCGCTCGTGAGCTCATCGACATGCTCGACGCCCTGCACGAAAAGACGGCTGGCAATCTTGCGCCCGAAGACGACAACTTGCTCATCGACCTGCTCGGCAAGCTGAAAATGACCTACCTGGAGGTCAACCAAGCCATTGCCAAGCAAGCACAACAAGCGGCGATGGCCAAGGCCAAAGCGCGCCCGTAGTTTTGGAGTGCGGCGGCTTGACGGCGCTTTTCGTATGGGAACATAGGCGGCCCGTCTGCCTCACACACCACCCAGAGACATCACGTTGTAGCGATGAACTCCGACCTCGCGATGGCAGTCACCTAGCTGAATTCTTCGCTCGTGCTTCGGCCGGAAAAGCGGCGTCAAGCCGCCGCACTCCAAAAAGGCAGTGGGTGCCACGCACGCGGCCGCGAGTGACGCACTCCACTTCTCTATTTAACTGTTAGAATTTCCCTGTCCCTCTTTTCTATGCCAATGCTTCTATGCCAATGCTGGCCGCTCCCATAAAAATCACCGTACTCGGCTCGGGCACTTCAATGGGCGTGCCGTCGCTCGGCTGCCACTGCCGCGTCTGCAGCTCCAAAGATCCCCGCGACAACCGCCTGCGCCCTTCCCTGCTGCTCTCGCGCCACGGACAAAACGTGGTCATCGACACCACGCCCGATTTTCGCCAACAAGCCCTGCGCGCCGGCGTCGACCGTTTGGATGCCATCATCCTCACACACGCGCACGCAGACCACATCCTCGGCTTCGATGACATCCGTCCCTATAACATCCGGCAGAAGTCCGCCCTCCCCGTCTACAGCAACGAGGAAACCTTCGAGACGCTGCGCCGCGCCTTTTCGTACGTCTTCGACAATAAGCCCACGCTGAGTACTATCCCCAGCGTCCGCCTAAACGTAGTCGATGGGCCGTTCGAGTTGCTGGGAGTGCAATTCATCCCCGTGCCGCTGGCGCACGGCCCCATGGAGGTCCTGGGCTTTCGCTTCGGCAACGCCGCGTATCTGACGGACTTCAGCAAAATCAGCGCACCGTCGATGGCGTTGCTGGAAAATCTCGACGAGCTAATCATTGATGCGCTGCGCGATATGCCGCACCCCATGCACCAAACCGTCGAGCAAGCCTTGGCCCTGGTGCAGCAACTAAGACCCAAGCGCGCGTGGTTTACGCACATCGCGCATGACCTGAGCCACGCGGAAACCAATGATCGGTTGCGCAAACTGGGATATCTGAACGTCCATCTGGCTTACGACGGCTTGCAACTCGAGGTCGGCGTTGAACGCCACGGAACCGCCGCCGCATCATCCCGCGATGCGCGCCAAAGCCCAGCACCGCCGCCAGCGGGGATAGAAAACCCCGAGCAGCCAAAAGTGAAAGTCTTCGACTCCGCAAACGCATGGCACCAAGACTACGCGGCGACGAATCGCGGCAGCGTCCTGGCCATCGGCAACTACGACGGCATTCACCTCGGCCATCAGGCCATCCTCCGCGCCGCCGTCGAGCGCGCCCACGAAACCGGCGCGGTAGCCACCGCGCTGACCTTCGATCCTCCGCCGCTAAAACTTTTGCGCCCAGAAGCCGCGCCGCTGCGGCTCTCCACGAATCAGCAGCGCATCGAGTGGTTCGGCGCGGTGGGCCTGGAAGCAGCAGTAGTCTTGCCATTTACGATGGAGCTGTCGCGCTTTTCGCCCACCGAGTTTGTCGAACAAATTCTGGTGCGCGATCTGTGCTTAAAAACCGTTCTGGTAGGAGAAAATTTTCGCTTCGGGCATCGCCAAGCCGGTGACGTGCAGCTACTGCGCGAGCTTGGCGCACGCCACAACTTCGAGGTGGCCATCATTCCGCCGGTAACGTATCACGGCGAAATCGTCTCTAGCACTATCGTGCGCAGGGAAATTACCGAAGGCAACGTCTCGCATGCCGGCCGCTTGCTCGGACGCCCATTCGTACTTTCCGGCGCAGTCGTCAAAGGCACCGGCACGGGCAGCCGCTTCACCTTTCCCACGCTGAATCTAGCCCCCGATCAAGAACTTCTGCCCGGACGCGGCGTGTACATCACCCGCACCTATTTCGCCGGACTGCTGCGCAGCGTCCGCTCGGTGACCAACGTAGGGATGCGCCCCACCTTCAACGGCAGCGCCCTGACGGTAGAAACTCACCTTCTGGATTTCGTGCCTGAAACTACTCCAGAGCGCATCGAGGTCCGCTTTTGGAAGCGCCTGCGCGCAGAGAAAAAATTCGAAGGCCCGGATGCGTTACGCACGCAAATCGCGAAGGACATCGCTCAGGCTGCGCGCTTCTTTTCTTTGTTGCGCCGCATGCGCACGCATCAGTCCATGGCAGCTGCATCGCTTCCGTTGATGCCGCAGCCATAACGCCTTTTGAGACGGGCGCTTTTCGCGCAGCCTGGAGTAACGGCTGCCGCAGACAGCGGCCTACTAAAGCGCCGGGACTTTAGCCCGGCCGCTACATCTTTTACGAATTGATGCGAGGTAGGTTTTCCGTGGCCAAACATTCCGCGCAATAACCGCCAACTTCTGTCCGCGAAATCGTAACCTTCATCCCAAAATCTCGCGCAATCTGTTCTTTCAACTGCTCATAAAGGCGCGATTCAAACTCGCGCACCTTCCCGCACCGCAAACACGCCACGTGAATATGATCCCGCGGCCCATGACTTTCGTAATAATGCCGGTCCCCGCGCAAATGCAGCAAGTCCAGCTCATCAATCAAACCCTGTTTTTTCAGCAGATCGATGGTGCGGTAAACGGTAACGAGGTGCACATCCGAATCAATTTTCCGTGCGCGTTCCAGAATCTGGTCCACATCCAGATGCTGCTCGGCGTCATCCATCACCTGGAGAATCACGCGGCGCTGCCGCGTCATGCGCAGTCCGCGCTCGGCTACGGTCTTTAAAAGTTTTCCGGTAGTTTCGGCGGTGTTAATGCGCTCGCCGGTGGAAGCCCGGTGGGACACTCGGCGCGAAACGCGGTGCGTTACGCTTGCAGCCATGCTCGTTCGCTCTCCCAGGGAAAGGCGGCGGACCTCAGGAATGGGCCGAAAGTCGCCGCAGCACGTCATGATACATAACAATCGCGAAGAGCACCAAAAGAAACACTAGCCCGACCTGCACAAATCGCTCTTTAAAACTTAAGCTGAGGTCGCGCCGCATGATCCCTTCAACAGCAAGCAACAAAATATTACCGCCATCGAGAATCGGAATCGGCAGCAGATTCAAAATTCCCAAGTTCACGCTAATCAGCACCATCAGCGAAATTACCGCTAACGGTCCGCGATCCACCGCTTGTTTCGCGGCGTGCGATATTCCCACCGGCCCCTGCAATTGATTGATGGAAACCTTTCCGCTGAACAGCAGTCCCACAGTTTCCGCGGTCTTCTGAATGGTCAGCACCGTAGTAGCACCGGCGTCGTGAAGCGACTGCATAACTGGCACGCGGCGATACAGCGTCTCATCCTTCACCGCCACGCCTATCTGGTAGGTACTGTCGCCCGTTTCCGTGGGATTCAACGCCGGCGTCACACTGGCGTGGACAATTTGTCCCTTGCGCTCGATGTCCAGCGCCAAAGTCTTCCCGCCGGAACTGCGCACACGATCGACGAACTGTCCCCAATACGCGATCGGCTGCCCATCCACCGCCGTCACCACGTCGCCCTCGCGCAGCCCAGCGCGGTCCGCGGGATAGCCCGCCGCAATTTCATCCAGCACCGGTTTTCGTGGCGGATAGCCGAGAGCCAAATCCGCGATAGCGCCACTTTTCACCGGTACGCTGACCGTTCGGGTAACGCCTTGCGCTTCCACCTGAATCTGCAGCGGCTCCGTGATGCCCGCCTTGTCGATGGCTTTGTACGCCTGTTCCCACGTGGCAACCGGGACACCGTCGATGGCTTTCACCGTGTCGCCAATCTGCAGATCGCTTCGCGGTGCGTCCTTATCGGACGAAAGGGAAACAATCTGCACCGGCTGATTCAAATACGAAGAATACGGCTCGCCCTTCAAAATAAAAAACCCGCCAAGCAACAAAATCGGAAACAAGAGGTTGACTAGCGGACCGGCAAACGAAATCAACGCTCGCTGCCAGCGCGGCTTGCTCATCAACTCGCCCGGCGCCACACCGGTGTTCAACGTCTGATCGACGCCGCGAAATTCCGCGACTTCGCGCGTGAGGCTGGCCCCGGCTTTACTCTTTTCTTCGCTGCTTTTATCTTCGCTACCCCTGCCAAACCATTCGCGGTCCGCGGAATCGATCTCCGACGGGTCCTGACCCGCCATGCGCACGTAGCCGCCGAAGGGCAGCGCGCTCACGCGATAGTCGGTATCGCCGCGCTTCCAGCCAAACAGCCGCGGTCCAAATCCAATCGAGAAAACATCCACGCGCACCTTAAAAAGGCGCGCCATCGCAAAATGTCCCCACTCGTGAACCAGAATCATCACGCCGAGAACCAATCCCACGCCCAGCACTAAATGGAGGAAACCCATCTTTTCCGTTTCTCCTAAATCCGCCAGCTCCCGAATTCTAATTACGAACGCCGCCCGCACTCAGATTAAGACGCTGCGACCGCAGTAGGCGTGAGCTTGACCACTTCTTCTTTCGCCATCCGCCGGGCTTCGTCATCCGCCGCCAGCACATCATCCATGCTCGCAAATTTCATTCGCGGCGTGCGTCCCAACACTCGCTCAATCACTTCCGGAATCCCCAGAAACGGCAATCGCCGCTCCAGAAACGCCGCCACCGCAATCTCATCGGCGGCATTCAACGCGCACGGCAGCGCCCCACCCTTCTTCATCGCTTCCCGCGCCAAACGCAAACACGGAAACCGTCGCGCCGACACTTTCTCGAAATCCAGCCGTTTCAGCTTGGTCCAATCCAGGGCTACTTGGTTCGATGCTACCCGCTCAGGATAGGTTAACGCATACTGAATCGGCATGCGCATATCCGTTGGCCCAAGTTGCGCCAAAACAGAACCGTCCACAAACTCCACCATCGAATGCACGGTAGACTGCGAGTGCACCACCACATCGATCTGCTCCGGCCGCATGCCAAACAGCCATCGCGCTTCAATCACTTCAAATCCCTTGTTCATCATCGTAGCCGAGTCGATGCTGATACGATTGCCCATGCGCCAATTGGGATGTGCCAGCGCCTGCTCCGGCGTAACCTTTGCCAGCGATGCCAAGGGCGCCTTGCGGAACGGCCCGCCGCTAGCGGTCAGCACCAGCCGCCGCACTTCCCCGCGCGTCCCACCGCGCAGGCACTGATGCACAGCGTTGTGCTCGCTATCCACCGGCAACAATTCCTGCCCCGCGTGGTTCGCCGCCGCCATTACCAACTCACCCGCAGCAACGAGAACTTCCTTGTTAGAAAGCGCCACGGTCTTGCCCAATTTCACCGCCGCATACGTAGCAGCCAACCCAACCACGCCTACGGCTGCCGAGACCACAATATCCGCCGCGCCATGAGTTCCGACGGCCATCATGCCATCGGCACCGTGATGAATCGCGGGCAAGGGCGATACGCCTGCGTCACGCAATCGGGAACTAAGCTCGCTAGCCTTCGCGGCATCCGCAACCGAAACCAGCTCGGGACGATGCCGCGCAATCTGTCCAGTCAACTCATCAAGGTTGCCACCCGCCGCCAGCGCCACAATCGCGAAGCGCTCCGGCAGCGACTCCACGACCGACAAGCACTGCCGTCCAATCGATCCGGTGGATCCCAATATGGCTAGTTTTTTCACGAAGCTAGGTCAATCCTTGTGGGGACACGGCATGCCGTGCCGAACTTGCCTGGGCGTCTAATCCTAAATAGATGGTGTTCCGAGCGCCGCAAGGAAACTGCTTTTTTCGTCACCGGAAAGACCACTAACCTTGTGCTCGGCGCATAACAGCCGTCGTCGACGCTAATTCCGAGGCACATACGTCAAAATCCAATAATACCAGACAACCGGGAAACGCCAGTATCAACGCATCAATCCGATCCAGCACTCCGCCGTGCCCTGGCAACATCGCCCCAGAATCCTTAACTCCAGCACTTCGTTTGTAAGCCGATTCCAGTAAATCCCCAACCTGACCCGCAACATTCCCCGCCACGGCCATCCCTATCAAAAACGCCAGCGGCGCATGCAGCCAGCGCTCGAAAAACACGCCGACAACAATCGAAGCCGCCAGCCCTGCCAAACTCCCCTCCCAAGTTTTCTTAGGTGACAGATGCGGCGCCAACAAATGCTGTCCAAACGCGCGACCGGCAAAATAAGCGGCGGTGTCCCCTGCCCAGGTAATCACCAAAGCAAAGAGCAACAACCAAGGCCCATACTCGCCCCACCCATGCAGCCGCACCGCATATGTAAACGGAAACGCCACCAACAGCAACCCGCTGGCGCTGATTCCCGCCGCGGGTAAAGTCTCCACCAGCGGCCGCCGCGTAAAAAGCGTGATCACCGCAATCCCCAAAACAAAAAGCAAAAACGCCTCTTCTGGGCGAGGAATTATGCGATACACCATCCAGCGCAACTCTGCCGGCACACTAAAGCCGCCAAAATCGCCCGCCCGCAGCACCGACGGCAGCCACTGCAAAAAAAGCAGCACCAGCGCACAAACAATCGTCCAGACCCGATGCGCACGCCACCCAATCGCCTCTCCCAACGCAAAATATTCCAGCAGCGCCAACACCATAAACACGGCGGTCCCCACAGCAACCAGCGCGGTCGAGCCATACAAAACCAGCACCACCACAAACGGAATCAACACCGCCGCCGTCATCACTCTCTTCCAGGTCATCTAGTGCGTTCCCCGTTGTTGCAGCTGACTGTCATTGCAGTTGCGGTTCTTTCCGTGTAGCGCCAGCATCTTGCCCGCGATCTCTTGCGCGGCGGCAATCACCTAACACCGACGCCCGTCGACTGACGAATCAAATCCACCTCGCGTTCCCGGTAAGGCTTGCCATCCGCATAAAAAATATCGTGAAACCAAATCGGCGGCTGCGACAGTACATACGGTTTCTCCCAAGAATCCCAAGGCAAATACGTCTGCGTCTTCCCGGCGACAAAGCCCCAATTAATCGCGCCCACTTTGTATTTTTTCGCGATCGGCAAAATCGTGTCGAACGTGCTGCCCGCCCCGCGCGCCATATATTCCGTGCAAATCAGCGGCCGCTTATAAGCCATCAGCCATTGCACGTGCCGTTCAAAATCTTCCGGCCACCCATAATTATGAAACGAGATCACATCCGACTGCTCAAGCTGCACCCGAGCGACAGCCGAAAGCTTCTCCCCCGAAGACCAATCCCCTTCCCAAACTCCGCTGGTCAAAGGCTGCGAAGGATGCACACTCCGCGCCCAGGCAAAAACCTGCGGCAGCAGCGCCAAAACAAATTTGTTCTTATCCTTAAGCTCGACCTTCCCGTAAGCGCCGTCATTCGTATTATCCGGCTCGTTCCAAACATCCCAAGCCAAAATGCGCGAGTCGCCGGCAAACGCGCCGACCACTCCTTGTACATATTCCTTCAACCGCGGATATTGCCCGGCATCCGCCAGCGCCACTTTGCCCGGCGACTGCACCCATCCCGAATTGTGCACTCCCGGAATCGGCGGATGCTGCGGCCCCAGCTTGGGATAAGGATCCCAGCACGAATCAAACAATACAAATACCGGCCGAATTTTGTGCTTTGCGGCAATCGTCAGAAATTCATTAATGCGTTTTTGAAACCCAGCGCGATCCTGCGACCAAAGCAGATCCTGCAGAAAAACCCGCATGGTATTCATGCCCAGACCTTCAGCCCACCCAAGCTCCTTATCAATCTCCGCAGGATCAAACGTATCGCTCTGCCACATCTCCAGCTGATTTATCGCCGACGCCGGAATATAGTTGCTCCCCACCAGCCAAGGCTCCCCTGCGTACCAATCCGCCGACTTCGCTTCAGACCACCGCGCTTCCTGCGCGACCAAGGCGCAGGGAACCCAAAACAAAAGCGCCGCAACCACAACAACCGTCGGCAAACGAAAACTACGCACGAGCCTCCTCCAGATCTCCAACGCCACATCAGCAATCCCGAAGAATACACCATCCCGGAAGCTCATCTTTGGCAGTCCCCGCGTTTTCCAAGCGGTAGCCTTTTTCCGGGCGCGCCGACGTCAGAAGCGGGCACAGCCGATTTATTGGAGTTACGTTACGGGAGTGCTAAAATCAAAGGTGAGCGCATCGACAGAAAACATGACTGACACAATGACCAACAACGCGCCTTTCAGCAACGCAAAAACGCTTTACCAGAAAATCTGGGACGCCCACGTCGTCCGCGAGGCCCCCGGCCAGCCGTCGCTCATCTATATTGACCGGCACCTGATCCACGAAGTCACCTCCCCGCAAGCTTTCGCGGGGCTCGAGCCGAGGGCCGCAAGGTTCGCCGCCCCGACCTGACCTTCGCCGTGATGGACCACTCCGTCCCCACCAAGAACCGCACCCTGCCCATCCTGGACCAGGACGCGCAAGCTGCAGTTTGAGGCTCTGGCGACAAAATTGCCACGACATTCGGTCTCCGACTGTTCGACATGCACAGCCAGCAACCAGGGCATCGTGCACGTCATCGGGCCGGAACTCGGCATCACCCAACCCGGGCAAACCATCGTCTGCGGCGACAGCCACACCTCCACGCACGGCGCATTCGGCGCGCTGGCCTTCGGCATTGGCACCAGCGAAGTCGAGCACGTCCTGGCCACGCAATGCTCTGCATGCAGATCGAATCCAAAACCATGCACGTCGTGTTGCACGGCAAGCGGCCGCGAGGCGTCTCCGCCAAAGATATCATTCTGGCGCATCATCGGCAAAATCGGCATCGGCGGCGGCAACGTCGCACGTGATCGAGTACGCCGGCGAAGCCATCCGCGAGCTCTCCATGGACGGCCGCATGACCGTCTGCAACATGACGATCGAAGGCGGCGCGCGCGCGGGCATGGTCGCGCCAGACGAAAACACGTTTGCGTATCTCGAAGGCGGCCCGTTCGTGCCGCGCGGCAAAGAATTTCACGAAGCCGTCGAGCGCTGGAAGGCCACTCGCCAGCGATCCTGGCGCGAAATTCGATGCCACCGTCGAACTGGATGCCGCAGCAGATCGCGCCGCAAGTCACTTGGGGAACCAATCCCGGCATGGTCACCAGCGTCACCGGCCGCGTGCCCGGATCCCGCACGCTTCACCGATCCCGACGAGCACAAAGCCGCCGAGCGCGCGCTGCACTACATGGCGCTGAGAGCCGGCACGCCCATCGTGGATATTCCCGTGGACCGTGTCTTCATCGGCTCCTGCACCAATTCGCGCATTGACGATCTGCGCGCCGCCGCGCGCGTCGTCGCGGCAAGCACGTCAGCAACCCTCAAGGAGGCGCTTGGTCGTTCCCGGTTCGCACGGTCATCAAAGCCAAAGCCGAAAAAGAAGGTCTCGACAACATTTTCACGCGACGCGGGATTCGAGTGGCGCGACGCTGGATGCAGCATGTGCATCGGCATGAACGCCGACGTCCTGCCGCCCAGCGAGCGCAGCGCCAGCACCTCCAATCGCAACTTCGAAGGCCGCCAGGGCAAAGGCAGCCGCACGCATCTGGTCAGCCCCGTCATGGCCGCGGCGGCCGCCATCGCCGGACATTTTGTGGACGTTCGCGATTTCGCGGTGGAATCGGTGGAATGAATGGAGAAACAAATCGTGCCAGCACAACTTGAAACTTATCTCGAGCAGGCACCCGCTATCTCCCAAAAGGTGATGAACGTCGCGGGATCGTTCGCGTCGCAGGGCAGTTACCACATTCTTACCGAGGAGTTTAAATCCTTGGCCGATAAGGCCTCTCGTTTTGAACAGGCGAGACGTCTGGCCGCCAACCATCGAGAATTTAATCTTCTGACCGTTGATGAGCAGACCGCGGAGCGCGAAACCCGAATGGCCTTCGCGAAATTGTGTCAAGCGCTGGACGTGTCTGTCGACACATGACCGCAGTCGCGGAAGTCTTGGAGATAATTAGCATGAAACCATTCATCACACACACAGGATTGGTCCTACCACTCGATCGCGTAAATGTCGACACCGACCAGATGGTGCCGAAACAATTCCTCAAGGCTCTAACGCGCCAGGGTTTCGGGCGGATACTTTTTTACGACTGGCGCTATCTCGCGGGCGAGAAACCAAATCCCGAATTCATCATGAATTTCCCGCAATATGAAGGCGCGTCCGTGCTTCTGACACGCGCCAATTTCGGCTGCGGCTCCAGCCGCGAACATGCTCCATGGGCCATTGGCGACTACGGCTTCCGTGTAATCCTCGCCCCCAGCTACGCCGACATTTTTTACAACAACTGCTTTAAAAACGGCATTCTCCCCGCCGAACTCAGCGAAGCGCAAATCGAAGAACTCTTCCAGCGCGCGGAAAAACATCCTGGCTACCAACTCAGCATCGACCTGCCCAACCAAACGGTCAGCGACAATTACGGCCTAACCTACAAATTTGAAATCGCGCCATCCCGCAAAGAAGTCCTGCTCGAAGGACTCGACGACATCGCCACCACCATGAAACACGAACCACACATCACCTCGTACGAAGAAGCACACCGTGCCACGGCCACGATGTTCGATCAGGTGGACGTGAAACACTATTCCGACGCGCACTAGCGGTTGCCAACGCGCGCTAACAGAACCGACGGGTCACTGCCACCACCACGGCTCAAAATAAATGCGCCCGACAAAAACCGGTTCCGGCGATTCCGGCGCCGCCGCGGGACCAAGCATTTCCGCAATTAGAATTCCGGCCAGCACGCACGCGGCGCCAAAAATCGCACGTCCGCCAAGGCGTTCGCCAATCACCAGATACGAAGTAATCACGGCGAACACCGGCTCGAGCGTAAAAATGATCGCCGCGTGACTCGAAGTCGTATACTGCTGCGCCCACAACTGAATTGAAAACGCAGCGGCGGTTGCAAACACCGCGCACACCGCAATGCTCAGAAATAATTCCCAGCCATACGCAAATCGCGCAGGCTCGAATCGCAAAACATGCGCGCCAGCGGTGCCGCCCCACGCGAGCAGCGCGCACGCCGCCACTTGCAAAATGCTCAGCGCCGCAGCGCCGTGTTCGCGCGTGTATTCGCCCACCAAAATGATGTGCGTGGCATAAAAAGCGGCGGCAACAAGTGTCAGCAAGTCTCCGCGGTTAAGGTGTGCAATGCCCTCCACGGGCACGGTGAGAAAATACAAACCGACCGTCGCGGCAACCGCGCCGCCGTAAACCCAAGCCGTCAGGCGTTTGCCCCAGAAAACTCCCAGCAGCAATGGCACCAGCACCACGCTCGATCCAGTGACGAATCCCGATTTTGCCGGAGTGGTGTAGAGCAGACCTGCGGTTTGAAATGCATAACCACAAAACATGAAAAACCCCAGCGCTCCGCCTGCGAGCAATTCATCCTTTTGCAAACCGCGCAGCGCGCGCGGACGAATCGCCGCCATCAACGCCGCCGCCAGCGTAAATCGCACCGCCAAAAACAGGAATACGGAAACGTGATCCAGCGAATTTTTTACGATTACAAACGTGGTGCCCCACAAAAGCGAACACACCACCAGTGCGGCGTCGGCGCGCATGCGTTGCTTCGCGAGTACGTGCGGTTCGGATTTTGCGGGCTCCGACATGGGTGCTTATCCTAACCATTTTTTAGCGGACTCGACGAGCAATTCAATTTTCATGCCAAGTGAATTGAATTAATTCATGACCGAGGAAACTAATTTTATTGACACCCCCTTCGCGGAGGCGTACGGTACGTCCAAATTGGGCGGTGTCCCATTGGCCGACAACCGTCCTCGACAAAACACATCGAGTGGAATCCAACTGAGGAGTGTTTATGAACCGCGTTCTAATAATGCGTTTCGCTTTTTTATTTACTATCCTCTTTATTATCTCTCTGATATTCTTTGCCGCGGTGCCGCCGTTGCGCTCGCAAAGCGCCGCGTCGGCGATTATTGCCGGCCGCGTTCTGGATTCCGGCGGTGCCGTGATAGCAAATGCAACGGTTACGGGAACAAACGAAGAGACCGGCATTTCCCGTACCACTACCACTACTTCCGATGGTCTCTACCGGCTCGACAATTTGAATCCAGGCACTTATGACGTCGCTGTCGACGCGACGGGATTCACCAAGAGCATTGCCAAGGGTTTGAAGCTGGAGATCGGAAACGCACGCGACGTAAATTTCACCTTAGTGGTGTCGGGTCAGAAGACCTCGGTGGTGGTGACTGAGGAACTGCCGCTCATCGAAACTACCAAGACCGACACTTCCACGGTGATTGACGCCAAGGACGTGTCCGAGCTTCCAACGACCACATCGTTTGGCGGAATTGGCGGGGTAGCCAACGATTATCAGGGGCTGGCGGCTTCCGCGCCGGGCGTACGCTACGATTACTCGGGCAATTCGCTGGACCTGATTGGCCCGGGCAATGTGAACGACCGCGGCATCAACGTAAATATCGATGGCGGAAACATTTCCGATCAAGTGGTCTCGGCGCGCGACGCGCTGGGCGCATCGCTAGAGGAAGTGCAGGAATTCCAAGTACTGACCAACAACTACAATGCGGAGTACGGTCAAGCCGGGAATATCATTTTGAACGTAATCACCAAGTCCGGCACCAACGAAATCCACGGTGACGTACACGCCTATTTCCGCGGGCGCAATTTGGGCGCTTCCGACTATTTTTACAATCAAGGCTTCGCTGGCGCAACGGTTCCCGATACACCGGCGAACCCTGATAACTCCTTGGGATGCCCTTTGAGTAATTTTAATGCGGCTGGAAACATTACTACCATCTCCGGTTGCCCGCGGGCGCCATTTTTCAAGCATGAAGCAGGTTTTACCGTGGGCGGTCCCTTTATAAAGGATCGATTGTTTTGGTTCGGGAGCTACGAAAAAGTAGCGCAGGGAGCGCCGCTGACACAGACGCCATTTACGGTGCCCGTGACTGTGAATCAGCCAACCAACGAAATCCTTGGCTCGGCCAAGTTGGACGCCAAGCTGACCGACAATCAGACGCTGACAATCCGCTACAACCTCCAGCGAGACACCGACGCTAACCTAAACGTCCAGACCGGACCAAACACTGATCCCAGCGGCCTCGTGAATGAGGTCATACATGACAATACGCTGAACGTCGCCCTGATTTCTTCGCTTACGCCGCACATCGTGAATGAGGCGCGCTTTTTCTGGCACCGCTTCCTGTCACAGATTCCGGACTCCAGCACTTTGCCGGGAGCGTCTCTGCCGAGCGCGTATGTTGGCGCGGATTTTTGCTGCCCGCAAGGAGGTTTACAGTCGCGATTCCAGTACATCGACAACCTCTCCTGGACGCGCGGAAAGCATACTTTTAAGTTCGGCATGAACATCAGCCACTTCCCATTTAATTCGTTGTTCCAGCAATATCACTTCGGAGAGTACAGCAACTTTGCTCCAGGCAATTGCACCAACTCATTCTTCCCGCTAGCGGATGGGCTGTGCCCGTCGCAATTCACGATTGGATTTGGACCGGGTTTCGTCGTAGCTACCGACAACATTTACGGCCTGTATGCGCAAGATTCCTGGCAGATCAGACCTAACGTCACTATCAACTATGGGCTGCGCTATGACGTTGAAATCGGGGCCTTCAAGGGCGGAACGGTTCCGGACGCTGCGGTGCAGGGTGGATGCCTGCAGGCCAACGGGTTGATTCCAGCTTGCGGCTCAGACCACAACAACTTTCAGCCGCGGCTCGGCATCGCGTGGAGCCCGAACTTCGATACCGGGCTCCTACACGTGTTGTTTGGCAATCCGGGCCACTCGGTAATTCGCGTGGCCGGAGCGGAAGTAACCGAGTTGGCGTATCTAAACGTAGTGCTGGACTCGCTAAACTTCGACGGCAATACGCTGTTTACGCAGGGTATCACCGCAGGCTCGCTAGGTACCGACGGAAAGACCACCGGCCAGGAGATATTAAACAATTATCCCAACGAGCCGAGCGCGAACCAATTGGAGCTGTTTAAGCCCATCGGGGTTTTTGGACGGATCAGGCCGATCTCACCGACGATCCGAAACCCGGAGATTCACATGTTCTCCGCGTCGTATCAGCGCCAGATCGGATCGAATTTCACATTCAGCGTCGGTTATCAGGGAGTATTCGCTCACGGCCTCTTCGGCGAAACGGATACGAATTTCCCAACGCCGGTGCCAGACCCGGCTCACGCCGGCTATTTTTATTTCCAGTCGGTACCGGGAACCGTTAGTGACAATGACCGGCCCAATCCGGCATTTAACGCCATCCGCACCAACTTCAGCAACCGCGACTCCGGATATAACAGCCTGGTGATCACCGCGCAAAAGCGGCTGACGCATCATTTCCAGTTCACCAGCAGTTATACGTGGTCGCACACGCTTTCGGATGGTGAAGATTTCTTCGGACTTTCCGAGCCGGCAAATCCACTGGCGCCACTTAACCTGGAAACCGCGTCGGCGCAAAATGACATCCGGAACCTGGTGAATTTCAATTTCATTGCGGACAGCAACAACATCGTATCCGGGAAGATCCTCGGCGCGATCGTGAATAATTGGACCTTCGGAATGCTGTCAACCCTGCAATCGGGCCGTCCGTATCCAGTTTCCACCGGTGACGGCGCTTTTGCGGGAGACAACTTCCCTGCGCTGGGATCGGAAACCAACCAGCGACCCAACATCTGCACCTCGGGCAGTACCGTAGCAGGTTGTGTGGGCGCACCCGTTGGCGCGCTTGTTGCCACGAACATCGCTTCGATTTCCGGCACGAACTACGAGGTCAGCCAAGCGGGCATCCAGGCCTGTCTTGCAGCAGGCGTCACGAGTTGCCCGACGAAGGCTACTACCTTCGCGGCGCCCGCAAATGCCAGCGCCTTTGGACCTATTGACAGCATTTCCGGGACGCCGGTGGACTTCCAATACATCAGCGGTAACCTGCAGCGCAATGCGGGGCAAAGCGACGCACTGTATCGCTTTGACGTTTCCTTCTCCAAGGCCATCCCGATTCCGAAGTGGGAATCCGCGAGATTAGAACTGCGGCTGGAGATTTTCAATCTCTTCAACCATCCACTCTTCATCTATAACAACGGTAACGACGTCTTGAACTTCTTTGCCTTGCCGTCGTTGACGGTTACCAACGCGGCGGGCCTAACCATTCCGAATCCCAACTATGCAAATTGCACAAACTGCATAAACCCTCAGACTGGCCTGTACATCGGAAATGACGGCACGGTTCTAACGCTCAAGAATTTCCAGCGGGCCACCCAGAACGCCGCGCAAAACTTCCTTGGCCTCGGCGGCGCTTCCGGAGATGTGACCCCGCGGATTATGCAGCTGGCGATCCGGTTCGTGTTCTAGGAGATAAACCCGGGTAAACGACAGTTAAACAATTCAACCATTTAGGGGCCGGCGACGGCCCCTTCTTTTTTGCAGCGATTGTTGGGCGACTCAGTGGCACAGACTTTAGTCTGTGCTTCCTCTACTGCAGTCTGCGCCGCTGGAAAACTACTGGGCTTGATATACCGTGTGGCCGGCTACTACGGTGCTGAGAACTTTGGTTGTGATGTACTGACTTGGAGGAATTTTGGTCAGGTCGGCGCTAAGGACTATGAAGTCGGCGTATTCGCCAGATTTCAGTTCGCCTTTTTTGCCGTCGGCAAACTGCGCGTAGGCCGCGCCCGTGGTGTAGGCGCGGATGCAGTCTTCGAGTGAGATTTTCTCCTGCGGCTGCCAGCCGTTTGGTGGACTACCGTCGGGCAATTCCCTGGTGGTGCAGGCGTAGAGTCCTCGAAAGGGATTTAGCGGCTCGACGTCGTAGTCCGTGCCAAAGGCCAGGCGCGCGCCGGATTTTTGCAAGCTGTTCCACGCATAGGCACCTTTGCTGCGTTCTGGCCCTAGGCGCTGTTCGGCCCAGCGCATATCCGTGGTTTCGTGACTAGGCTGCATGCTGGCGATTACTTTTAGTGCCGCGAAGCGTGGTAGGTCTTCGGGAGCGATGACCTGCGCGTGCTCGATGCGGTCGCGGCGGTCGCGGTCGCCGTTGGCTTTGGCAACGGCTTCGAAAATGTCCAGGGCGGCGCGATTGGCTTTGTCGCCGATAGCGTGGAAAGCGATTTGGAATCCGGCTTTGTCCCGCTCGATGGCTAGCGCGCGGTATTCCTCGATGTTGGCGGTGAGAATGCCGCTCGTTGAGGGATCATCGCTAGTAAGGAGCCAGCAGTGCTGCGGTGCGGGAACCCAAGGCGCCGTCGAGGAAACCCTTCAGCGCGCCTGTTTTCAACATCGAATCTGAGGTACCACCCTCGCTTCGCATGTCCTTGAGACTTTGGATGCGGCGTTTCGAAGGGTAGCCACTCCGTGATGCGCACGGTGAGGCTCCCTTCTTCCTTGAGCTTGTGGTACAGACTAAAAAATTCCCAGTCAGAATTGTCTTGCACGCTGGTGATGCCGTTTTGCGCGACTTCGGCGAGAACCATTGCTAAACCTTCGCGGATCTGCTCGTCGGTCATGTCCGGGATTTTCGTCCGGACCAGATGCATGGCGGTGTCTTCCATGAGCAAGCCGGTGGGTTGACCATCCGCGTCGCGCTCGATCTTGCCGCCTGCGGGGTCGGGCGTGGTTTTGCTGACGTCGGCAGCCGCAAGCGCGAGAGAGTTGGCTACCGCAACGTGTCCGGAGATGTGCGTCGAGGAGACGGGATTTTTGGGGGAGACGGCATCGAGTTGCTGGCGCGTGGGGAAGGCTTTGTCGGGCCACAAGGTGTGGTCCCAACCGCTACCGGTGATCCACTCGCCGTCTTTATGCTGGGCTACGCTGGCGGCCACGCGCTTTTGCAATTCTTCGATGGAGGTTACTCCGTTGAGTTGCACCGAGAGTTTGTCGATGGTGGCGCCGCCGAGGTGCACGTGGGCGTCGTTAAAGCCGGGCATGACGAAGTGGCCTGCCAGCTGAACGGTTTCGGTATTGTCGCCGGTGCCGCATTCGAGCATGACCGTGGAAATGTCTCCGATGCAGATGATTTTTCCGTCGCGGACGGCCAAAGCCGAGGCCCAAGGATGGGCGGGATCATTGGTGTAGATGCGGCCGTGGAGGTACAGCGTGGTGTGGGAAGGGGGAGCGGGTATCGTGGTGCGAGTTTGCGCGTGCAGCGGCGAGACGCTGCACATCATTGTGAGTAAGAATCCGTAGGCGAGCAGATTCCAAGCGCGTCGTGGGAAGCGCAATCTGGCGTATCGAATTGCAGTCGAGGACACGGTGCCTGAAAGCAGGTTCTTTGGTGCGCTCGGAACGACAGTTCTTTTGTGCGAGCAAACGGCGTAAGTGGGCTTCATTTTGTCGGGGCGATTCCGGATATGCCGAGCAACGTGAGTAAGACGCGCTGTAGGCCCATTTCGCGGCCCGCGGGCTCGTACCATTCTTGCAGGGAATGCGCGCCGCCGCCGTTACCACCAGCGCCGATAGAGATGGCGTCGATGCCGAGCGAAAGCGGGATATTGGCGTCGGTGGAGGAACGCTCCGGGCGAGATTGATTACCGACGTAGTCGTCGGCGGCACGCAAGGCGGCCAGCAGCGGCGAATCGGGGCGAAGTTCGCCACCGGGGCGACTGCCCAGGAGTTCCACGCTAAATTCGAGCTTCCCTTTCGAGCGGTCGCGCGAGGAATCCATTTCATCGCGGACGCCTGCGGAGATGCACTCGCGCAACGCGGATTCGAGGCGCGTTAATTCCGCTTCGCTTTCGGAACGGATGTCGACTTTTAAGCGGGCTTCGTGCGGAATGGAGTTGATCGGAGGTGCCGCCTTCGATTTGGCCGAGATTGAAGGTGGTGCGCGGAGCGCCGGGAACTTTGGTATTGATGAAGCGGACGGAGCCGCGAACCAGGGCGTTGATGGGATTGGGCAGGCCGAAGTCCGACCAACTGTGGCCACCGGGGCCGGTGATTACGGCTTCCAAGCGGCGCGAGGCTAGAGCTTTGGTGGTGACGTGATCGGTGCTGGAGCCGTCCAGAACGATCGCGGCTTTCAGATGTGGGCCGTAGGCGTCGACCAGAGCGCGCATGCCGCGAAGATTGCCTTCGCCTTCTTCGCCGACATTGGCGACGAAGAGGATCGTTCAGCTGGGGCTTGATTTGCGCGGCGTGGAACGCGCGAGCTATCGCGACGAGCGCGGCCAGGCCGGTGCCGTTGTCGGAGATGCCGGGAGCGATCCAGCGATCGCCTTCGCTGCTGCACTCTTACGTCGGTGCCCGTCGGAAACACGGTGTCGAGATGCGCGGAGAGAATGATGGTGTTTTGTCCGTCCGCGCTACCGGACACGGAGCCGGACTGGCCCGGGAAGCATGGCGATGACGTTGCCGGTCTTATCGATTTCAGCTGTGCAGGCCGGCTTGCTCGAAAAGCGATCTTTGACGGCGGCGGCGCGCGCGGATTCCTGGAAGATGGCGCCGGGATTTCGGTCAGTCGGATCTGCGTATCGTTGATCAGAAGCAAGATTTTTGTGAAACCAAGCTAGCGCGGCCTGCACGCGGGGTTTTCGGACAGGCGCGCGTGCTCCGAGAACGTCTGCGAAGCCTGGACGCGGAGAGAATGGGCGGGCATGGTAACGAGAATAACCCAAAGGATGACTTGTTTCATCGGGGATATGTGCAGGGACGTGCGCATTTTGTGCTGAGATGGAAGCAAATTTGGTGGCGCGATTTTACCTTAGCAGACCTGGCGGGTTGTGCCTGCGGAAAAACATTCCACTCAGATGGCGGCCGCTACGACGGCTTGGAGTTCCTGCGTCGGTTAGGACGCGGGAGGAATTTTTTGGCGGCTTCGAGGATGCGAGTTGACCAGCTTTCCGTGGCGGGGATTTTGCCGCGCTCGAGCCAGAAATGGACGTTCGACCTGCCGCTTATTGGGCCGACTTCGATGATTTGCTCCATTCCGAAGAGGTGGCGGGAACGCCGCTATAGATGGTGTCGGCGAGAGCGGGATCGGCTTTGGGGAAGGCTTTGATGATGGCGGCGGCGTGGACTCCGGTGGCGGTGCGGAAGGCGTCGCGGCCAACGACAGGATAGTTTGGCGGGATGGTGGTGTGCGTGGCGCGGGCGACGGTTCGCAATATTCGCTTCAGGCGGCGAGAGGTCGCGATCGATTATGCCGAGCAGCCGGAGATTTACGAGCATCAGCTCCATGGGCGTGTTGCCGACGCGCTCGCCGAGGGAATTGGCGGCGGCGTGGACTTGATCGTGCGCCGGCCGCGATAGGCGGCCAGAGAGTTGGCAACCGCCAGGCCGCGGTCGTTGTGACCGTGCCAATCGACGCGAATCTTGTCGCCGGCTGGGATTGACGACTTCTTTGACGACGAATTTGACCAGGCTGTAAGCGCGCCATGGGCGTGGCGTGGCCGACGGTGTCGCACAGGACGATCGCGGTCGCGCCGGAACGGATGGCGGTGGAATAGAGGCGGCGGACGGTGTCGGGGTCGGTGCGGGTGGTGTCTTCGGTGACGAACATCGCGGGCAGGCTGTGGCCGACGGCGAATTCGATGGCTTTCTCCGTGGTGCGTTCGAGGTGATCGACGGTCCAATCTTCAACCATGCGGCGGATGGGGCTGGAGCCGAGAAACGTGGCGGCTTCGATGGCCATGCCTGTGCGCTGGGAGATTTCGGCGATGGGGCGGATATCGTTTTCGTGGGTGCGCGCGGCGCAGTTGGGTCGAATTCTTCATGCGAGATTGGCGCGATTTCGCGGGCCAGGGCTTCGGTGTCGGCACAGGCGCGAGGGCCTGCGCCGGGGAGGCCGATGTTGACCGTCTCGATGCCGAGAGAGTCCATGAGGTGCAGGATTTCGATTTTTTCGTCGATGGAGGGATCGTCGACGGACGGGATTTTGCAGGCCGTCGCGGAGAGTTTCGTCGTTGAGGAGGACCCGAGTGCCAGGAGCGATCGCGTGCGGCGTAGCGGTGTTCCAGTCGTAGACGTATTCAGTTGAGGTCGTTCGGCATGGATGTTTTCCGCGCGGTGTCACATGGCTGATTGCCTGACGATTATAAACCGTGGTTGCGGAAGATTGTTTTCAGTCGCTGCGCGTGCGTTGCGGAGTCGATCGGCGAGACCGGGCGCGTATTGAAATTGGAGGAATGCGTCGCCGATTTTTCAAGGTCGGCGCCGTAGCGGAACCACCAGGGCTTGGCGCGGCCGGGCGTGCGATCGACGTCGATGTATTTCGTTTGCACCATTTCGATCAGGCCGGTTTTGCCATGCGCGCGTCCCCAGCCGCTGAGGCCACGCCGCCGTGAGGAGCTTCGGCGATGGCGTAGTAGCTGATGGCGTCGTTGATCATTACGGAGCCCGCGCTGAGCCGGGCGGCGATCGCGCCGCGCGCGGGTTGCCGGATGCAGACGCTTGCGGACAGTGCGAAGCGGAGTCGTTGGAGCGTGAGATGGCTTCGTCTGGCGCCGCACTTTTTGAATGGCGAGGATGGGGCCGAAGGTTTCTTCCTGGAACAGGCGCGATGGATCGGAATCGACGTCGATGATTACGGTTGGCTCGAAGAAATTTGGGCCGAGGTCGGGGCGGGGATTGCCGCCGCAGAAAACTTTTGCGCCGATGAGCTACGGCATCTTCGATCAGGGTAGTCATGCGTTGAATGTGTTGCGGGCGAATAAGCGGGCCAATGTCGGTGTCGGGATCGTTGCCGGGTCCGAGCCGCAGCTTTTTTGTTTTTTCGACGCACAGCGCGAGAAATTTTTCTGCGATGGCTGTTCGACGAACATGCGTTCAACCGAGAGACAAACCTGGCCGCAGTTTGTAAAGCCGCCCCAGACGGCGCCGCTGGCGGCGATTTCGAGATTGGCATCGGCAAGAACCATCATCGCGTCTTTGCCACCGAGTTCGAGGACGGTGGGAATTAAATCCTTGGCGCAAGCTTCGGCAACCCGTTTGCCGGTGGCAACGCTGCCAGTGAAAAAAACTTTGTCGGGGTGGGCAGCGATCACTGCTTGGGCCACTTCCGCCGCGCCATGCATGATCGTGACTAAACCGTCGGGGAAATTTGCATCGTCAAAAAGCTTCTGAATCAGCGCGCCGCACTGCGGCGTGAAATCGCTCGTCTTGCAAATGACGGCGTTGCCGGCAGCGACGGCAGGAATAATCTGGCTCAACGGGATGGCCAGTGGGTAGTTCCAGGAACTGATGATGGCGATTAAGCCGAGCGGTTCGTGAGCGATTTTGCCGGATTTAGTTTTGGCTGCCAGCGCATGATGCGGCACGCGCTCGTCGCGCAGCAGGATCGGGGCGTGCCTAGCGTAGTAAGCGGCAGTGTCCAGCGAGACGAAAACGTCGGCGAAGAGCGCCTCCACGCGAGGCTTACCGGATTCGCGAACAACCGCGTCGGCGAGGCTGTTGCGTGACGCGAGGACCTGCTCGCGCAATTTCGTGAGTAGCACGCAGCGGTCAACGATAGGCGTTGCTGCCCATTTCGTTTGCGCAGCGCGTGCCTGGGCAACAAGCTGTGGAACTTGCGAAGGCGAAGTTGTTGCAACATGGGCAAGGACTTCGCCTGTCGCGGGATCGATCGAAGGCAACGCGTTAATCGGAGTGGCCGTGGCAGCCATGCGAAGGATTCTACTCCCAAACCTTAGCGAAATTCAGAGACGCTCAGCCACGTCGACGCTACGGAGCTTTGAGTGCTGCAGAGGTATCGGCTATGAGTTGCAGGAGGCCGCGCATGTCGAAGCCGGGGCTGAAGGTTAGCCCGAGCCTCACGATTACCAGACCTTGCGACGGGATGACTACGAGGCGCTGGCCCAGGTTGCCAGAGCCATAGAAGGCGTCTTCGGGCATGCCGGCGGCTATGCGATCTGCGGCGTCACCGTGGGCGCCGCGATTGGTCCAGAAGCCCGCGCCATAATAAGAGTCAAGCGTTGGCGCAGCGGAATACTTGACCCAGCCTTCGGGCAAAATGCGTTTGCCCTGGACTACGCCGTCATTGCGATAGAGTTCGCCGAACCGGGCCCAGTCGCGGGCGGACATGAAGGTGTAGATCGAGCCAACCGGAGTGCCGGTGGCGTCGAACTCCATGGTTGCGGTGGTGATACCAAGTGGTCCGAAGAGTTCGCGCTGGGCGAAGTCGACGACGTCTTTGGCGTGCCCGCCTACGGCGTCGCGGATGATTCGCGACAGAATCAGCGTGTTGCCGCTGGTGTATTCAAACGTTTTGCCGGGCGGCGACTGCAAGTGCACTCGCTCGGCAAATCCCGCCATGTCCGGCTCCAGAAATAACATGCGCGAAACGGGGTCAAAGCCGGTGTCGGATTCTTCGAGCGCCAGGCCCGAGGTCATGCGCAAGAGCTGATCGATGGTGATGGCGTGACGCGGATCGTTGGGATTGCTCCACGCCGCGACTGGCGCCGGCTGGTCGACTGACAACTTCCCTTCCCGCACCAGAATACCGATGAGCGCACTGGTAACCGACTTGGCCAAGGAATAGCCGAGGATCGGAGTGTTGACGGTGTAACCCGGCGCGTAACGTTCGGCAACGATCCTTCCGTCGTGCAAGATCACGATGCCTTTGACGTGACGGAACGGAGGCCCACTTGGCCCTGAGAAGGCACGGTCCAGCGCGGCTTCAAGTTTGGGCGAAGGCGGAGCGATCTCAAGCGGAGTTGGTGGGATAGCGTTCGTCGGATGACCGCTGGCCGATGCGGACGCATTGGCGTTCTCCTCAGGGATCTCCGGTGGCGCACCTTGGACGAGCTGGCAGCCGAAGCCGTCGTGATACATGGCGCGGCTTTGAAACAGGCCGGCCCAAGTGACGGTGACTTGCCTGCGGTTGCGATCCACGTCAATACGCAAGCGCTTGGATAGTGCCTTCAGGCCTGGATTGGGCCTTAGAGCTTCGGCAAAGAGCTGATCCGGGTCGAGGCCAGAGACGAAAACTCCGGAGCAGAGCGTGTGGCTGACCACGGCTGTGCCCACACGAATTCCGCGCGTAGCACGCGACGCGAACCAGGCTGCCACGCAGATCAGCGCGGCGATCGTGCAGGCAACTAGAATCAGGGTGCGGCGTGGTCTCGACATTCGGCTCGGATCTCTCCAGAAGGCATCGCTGGCGTGTGGCACCTAGTCACGCGCTTCCTCGCAGCCTACGGTACTACGTGCTCGAGCGAGGATAGTTCCTTGCTGCACAATTTGGCGAGACCGGTAGGGGCTACCCCCCTAGGGTTTTTTGTAAGTGTTCATTCTACAGGGGATAAAGTCCTTTGTTTTGATACGGTTTCACAAGTGTTCATTCTGCGGGAGTTACGGACCGTTCTTGTTAATTAAGTGGTTACGCCCCCAGGCGACATGCCCCTGAGATGAGGCTCCGAAGAGGATGCAGATTCTTTAAGGGTTAGGTCGGAGACGACGGGCGCACTTCTCTACGTCCGAAGTATATCACAGTGACACTTACTGTAAAGTGAAATCTGCGGCCGGGCCGGAGAAAGTGAGGGGTTCCGCCCGTTTTTCAGGGAAGGCGGAAGGATTCTTCCAGGTGGACTTCGACCATGGTTAGGCCTTGGCTGGGAACAGTGGGGCCGGACTTGGAGCGATCTTTCAGGGCGAAGAGGCGGTCGATGTCTGGTGGAGTTAGTTTCCCGCGGCCGACGTCCAACAGGGTGCCGACGATTTTTCTTACCATGTACCGGAGGAAGGAGCGGCCGTGGATGGTGAAGACCAGTTCTTCGTTGTCGGGGCTGCGTGACAATTCGGCGGCGTAGATTTCTCGCTCCATGGAGCGGTCTTTGTCTTCTTCTTCGGAACCGGTGCTGGCGGCGAAGGAAGAGAAATCGTGGACGCCTACGAAGCGGCTTCGTGGCGTCGCGCATGGCGTCCTCGTCTAGCGGAAATGGATAGTGCAGCACGTAGCGGTGCAGCATCGGCGGGACTACTTTGCCGCGATAGATGCGGTAGCGATAGATTTTGCCGTGGGCGGACCAGCGGGCATTAAATTGCGGGCCGGTTTCTTCCGCTTGCATGATGCGGATCGTGGGCGGGAGGATGGCGTTCAGGGCGCGCTGAAATTCCTGCGCGGAAAGCGTGGATTGCGTGCGGAAGCTGCCGATCTGGCCGAGGGCGTGGACGCCAGCATCGGTGCGGCCGGCGCCGTGCAACGTGATGTTTGCTCCTGCGTAAGACGACGGAGGACATCGATGATTTCGCCCTGGATGGTGGGTTTGTTTTTTTGGATCTGCCAGCCGTGGAAGTCCGTGCCATCGTAGGCGATGGTTAGCTTGATGTAGCGCATGCGGGAGTTGGTCATTGTGGCGTAGGTTTTGGTTGCGGCAATGCGCTTGTCGGGTGCGCGCAAGGCTAATTGTACGGTGATTTAACACAGAGCGCGAGGACACAGAGCGAGGTGATCCGGTGTGCGATTGGCGTTAGGCGATCTAGCGAGCCGCTGTGGAATCAGGCTATGCGTGATTTTGGTTGATCCTGTCGTGAAAGCGGCGTCGAGTCCTTCGCGCAGATCGCTCAGGGTAAACCGCCGCACTCCAAAACGGCTATGGAGCGGAGCGGGCGAAGCGGCTGCCGGGTTTTATGGCGGTGCTGCCTTCTCGGCATTGCGGACAGTCTTCCGATTGGTAGGACGGGATGGTGAGCCCGAGCAAGGATTGGGATTCGACGGGAAATTCGATTTTGCCGCCGCTGCGGTCGATGAGCGCGCCAACGGCAATGACGCGGCCGCCGGCTTCTTCAACGACCTGGATGGTGTCGAGCGTGGAGCCGCCGGTGGTCCAGACGTCTTCGACCACCAACACTTTTTCACCGGGTTCGAGCGAGAAGCCGCGCCGCAGACACAAACTGCCGCCGGCGTTGCGCTCGACGAAAATGGCGGGGACGCCGGTTTCGACGCCGATATTTTGGCGGTGGAAGCGCCCGAGCCACTTCCTGCCCGATGATTACGCCGCCTAGGGCGGGGGAGACCACGGTCTGGATGGTGGCATCGGAGAAGAGCGCGGCCAGGGCCTGGCCCGAGCTTTTCGGCCAAGCGCGGAAACGCAGCACCAGCGCGCACTGCACGTACGTGGCGCTGTGCAGTCCGCTGGAGAGTTCGAAATGGCCGTGGCGGATGGCCCCCGCGGACTCGAACATTTTCAACAATTCTTCGTGTTTCACCATGTACGCAGCTAACCGTTGGACGCCGCTAAGCGTCGAATCCTCAGCAGCCTAGCCGCGGCATGTGGCGTTGTCAAGGCGAACGGCGGCCTGCTAGACTAACGAATCGATTTTGTTCAGCGACAAAGCACTGCCCTTTCAACCTTTCGTGGCCGTGTGCACGATTAAGTGAAACAATTTCCGTGCCACGAGCGTTTTAAACAGAGAGACGCGAGGGATGTCCCACAGGGCATATCAGCATATCAACGCACCTAGCGTGCGTAGCAACGAGGGTAAGGAGCATCATGAAGAAGCTGTTTGCGCGATCGGTGTTGGCGAGCATTTTGGCGGGATTGGTGGCCATCGGGCCGGTGTCTCCGGCATTTGCGCAGGATCCGCCGCGCACAGACAACCGCTGGGTACGCAGGATCCCGATAAGACCAAGAATCGAGGTGGCGGTGCCGCCGCCGGCTGCGCCGCAACCGCAGGCGCCGGCGATTCCGGTCGCGCTCGGCGTTTCCAAGCACGATTATTCCTTCAGCCCTAGCGGGCTTTCCGACGATCTTGGCGCCTTATAAGCCGATCCCCATCGAGCACCCGGACTTTACAAATTCGCCCGCGCATCGATCAATTGATTCACGATGGAAAATTGCAAATGACGCTGCAGGACGCCGTGGAGCTGTCGCTGGAAAATAGCTTGGACATTGTGATTCAGCGATACACGCCTTGGATCGCGGAAACCGACATTTTGCTGGCGAAATCCGGAGGGTCGCCGCGTGGGTTTCTTAGCGTTGCGCAGGTTCCCGGCAACGTCGCCTCAGACATCATTGCGTCGAGCGCCAACTTGCCGTTTCTGAACCTTGACCCAACACTGACAGGGGCGGTTTCGATCTTCGATGGCTCCGTGCCAATCAACAACCCGTTCACCTCCGGGACACGGCGACGACCGGGGGAGAACCAGCTGAGTCGCAGAACAGTTTCACGCGTCCGCAATTCAATTTTGGGTATGCGCAAGCGTTCACTTCGGGGACGACCTTCACCGCCACCTGGAACAATAATCGTGGTTCGCAGAGCTCCGACGGCAAACCTTTTCAATCCCTCGGTGACGTCGGCGCTCACCGCCACGATCTCACAGCAGCTTCTGAATGGCTGCTGCTTTGAAGTGAATCGCCGCAACATCATTATCGCGAAAAATAACCGCAAAATTGCGGATCTGGTGTTCATGCAGCAGGCGATCACCACCGTGACCAACACCATTACCGCTTACTGGGAACTGGTGTACGCGCGGGAAAACGTGAAGGTGGAGCAACAAGCGGTGGCCGTTTCCCAGAAGCTTTACAACGACAACAAGAAGCAACTGGAAATCGGCACCATGGCACCGCTGGATGTGACGCGCGCGGAATCGGAACTGGCGAGCGATCAGGGCAACTTGCTGGTGGCGCAAACGACGCAACTGCAGGACGAACAGGTACTGAAGAACGCACATTTCAAAGGATCCGCTGGCGACCAATTTGATCAACGTGGAGATTGTTCCTTCGGATTTGCCGTCCCGTCCGGAAGCCATCGAAGCGGCATCGTTTCGAAGACGCCATCAAGGAAGCGTTTACCAAGCGGCCGGACGTCCTGCAGCAGGTGTACAACCTGAAGAACGCGGACGTGGACGTGAAGGCCACGGCTAACGCGCTGCTGCCGATCCTCACGTTAACGCGGGCAGTACACCAGCAACGGCTTGGCGGGAAACGCGCTGATCCCTGGGACACCGCGGTGACCATGATCGGGCCGGCACGGTTCCGGTCGTGGATGCCAACGGGAATCCGGTATCGATCCCCGGGACGACGCCGGGTTCGGCAAGTCCCGATCTTTTTGCCGACGGTTACCACCACCCCGCCGACCGTAACGGGAGACCATGCATCAGGGATTTGGAACCGCGCAAAATCAGATTTTCAGCAACGAATTTCCTGGAGCTACGCCGCTCCGTTAAACCTTACGCTTGCCCTTGCGCAATCGCGCTGCGCAGTCGGACAATGTTCGCGTCGATTCTGACGCACGGCAGATCGAAGCGCAGACGCTGCAGATCAAGAATGCCGCGTTGCTGGATGTGCGCAACACGTTTATCGCACTGGAGCAGGACCGCGCGCGGGTGGACGCGGCGGTAAAAGCGCGGCAGTTGCAGCAAGAAACTTTTGACGCTGAACAGAAGAAATATCAGCTGGGCGCATCAACCGTTTACCTGGTGATTCAGACGCAGCGCGACCTGGTCACCGCGCAAGGCACGGAGTTGCGGGCGCTGGCGGATTTGGTGGAAGCCAAAGCTAATTACGAGCGCGCCGTGGGTCGCACGCTGGAGACCAACCGCGTGACCATCGCGGGCGGTCAACAGTTTGAACACGACACGCTGATTCCCGGGCACGCGCGACGGCAAGGTCATCGGCACGGACAAGATCTTTTCTCCCAGTGCCTCCGGTAGCCGACGGCCGAGAAATAACCTGCCGGTACACTTTTTGCTTCAAAGGCCGGTTCCTCTTCAGTTGGGAGCCGGTTCGTTTTTTGTGCGGACTGTCGAGCGAGATTCTGCCATAGCGGAATTCCCTGCTCCCGACGTAACGAGGCGTTCCTTGCCCTGTCTGGGGCTTTCGCATAGCATCTGAAGTGGCCATGAGCAGATCAACCTGCAAATCTCGCGACCCAGCGTTGGTGGCCCGGCAACGACAGTCTATCGCCAGATCATCAGAAAGCCGCTAGTTCCGATGCCAAGCGCAACGCCCAGCGCGGCAGAAGCGCATGTGGGAAAAGACTACGTTAAAGAACACGCTCGAAAAAAATCCTGAGCGGCAGAAAACCTTCACCACTATTTCCGGACATCCCATTCGCCGCCTTTATACCGAGGCGGATTTGCCGGACTGGAATGCCGAACGCGATCTGGGTCTCCCCGGCGAGCCGCCGTATACGCGCGGAATCCATTCCACCATGCACCGCGGGCGACTGTGGACCATGCGGCAATTCGCGGGCTTTGGCACGGCTGAGGATACCAATCAGCGTTTTCGATATTTGCTGGCGCAGGGACAGACGGGGCTTTCGACGGCCTTCGATTTGCCGACGCTGATGGGGTATGACTCGGATCACGCGCTGAGCGAAGGAGAAGTCGGCAAGTGCGGCGTGGCGATCAGTTCGCTGGCGGACATGGAGGTGCTGTTCGATCAAATTCCGCTTGGCGGACGTAACGACTTCGATGACCATCAATTCCCCCGCTGCAGTAATTTGGGCGATGTATCTGGCAGTGGCGGAAAAGCAAGGGGCGGACTGGAAGAAATTATCGGGGACGCTGCAGAACGATATTCTGAAAGAATACATCGCGCAGAAGGAATATATCTATCCGCCAGAACCGTCGATGCGGCTGGTGATTGATACGTTCGAATTTGGTGTGAAACATACACCGAAATTTAATCCCATTTCGATCAGCGGATATCACATTCGCGAGGCTGGTTCGACGGCGATTCAGGAACTGGCGTTTACGTTGCGCGATGGGCTGGAATATGTGGAGTGGGGATTGCGGCGGGGGATGGATGTGGACGAGTTTGTGCCGCAGCTCTCTTTCTTTTTTAACGCCCATAGTGATTTCTTTGAGGAAATTGCCAAGTATCGCGCGGCGCGGCGGATATGGCACAAGGCCATGGTGGAGCGTTACAAAGCGAAGAGTCCGCGGACCTGGGCGCTGCGCTTTCACACGCAGACGGCGGGATGCTCGCTCACAGCGCAACAGCCATATAACAACGTAGTGCGCACGGCGATTCAGGCGCTGGCGGCGGTGCTGGGCGGGACACAGTCGCTGCATACGAATTCGCTGGACGAGGCCTGGGCGCTGCCCACGGAGTTTGCCGCTACGTTAGCATTGCGTACGCAGCAGGTGATTGCGCATGAGACCGGCGTTACAAATACCGTCGACCCGCTGGGCGGTTCCTATTTTGTGGAGACTTTGACGAACGAGGTGGAAAGCGGCGCCTGGGATTACATTGGCAGGATCGACGCTATGGGCGGCATGGTGGCGGCGATTGAACGCAGCTATCCCCAGCGGGAGATTGCCGAAGCTAGTTACCGCTATCAGATGGAAGTGGATCGTCGCGAGAAAATTATTGTGGGTGTGAATGAGTATGTTTCTGAAGAGCGTGCGCTGGAC
Organism: uncultured Acidobacteriota bacterium; assembly: GCA_963798585.1. Taxonomy (GTDB): domain Bacteria; phylum Acidobacteriota; class Terriglobia; order Acidiferrales; family UBA7541; genus Acidiferrum. Next base: position 24,750 of record CAWCTJ010000019.1, on the reverse strand, counting down.
ATTCTGCAGATCGATGAAACGGTGGCGAAACGGCAAGCGGTGCGGCTGAGCAAGTTGCGCGCGGAGCGGTCGCAAGACGCAGTGACGCGACAACTCAACAGCTTACGGAACGCCGCGAAAGGCAGCGCGAACCTGATGCCGTTCATTTACGATGCGGTTAAGGTCTACGCCACGCTGGGAGAAATCTGCGAAGCGCTGCGCGACGTTTTCGGTACATACGAAGAAGTAGCGATCACATAGGCTCCTTTTATGAGCGAAGGGCAACGCAGAACGCGGAGTTCGCAGAGAGACGCAGAGAATGCCTGAGAAGAAGATTCGAGTTTTAATTGCCAAGCCTGGGCTGGACGGGCATGACCGCGGAGCGAAGATTATTGCGCGGGCGTTACGCGATGCTGGTATGGAAGTGATTTATACCGGGTTGCGGCAAACGCCGGAAATGATTGCGTCCGCGGCAGTTCAGGAAGATGTCGACGTCATTGGGCTGTCCATTCTGTCCGGAGCGCACAACACCATTTGCCCGCAGTTGATGGAACTGCTGCGCGCCAAGGGCATGGATGACGTAACGGTATTGGTCGGCGGGATCATTCCGGGGGCGGATATTCCGGCGCTCAAGAAAGCCGGGATAGCGGAGATCTTTCTGCCAGGGACATCGACGCAGGATATTATTTCGTTTATCAACGAGCGGCACGCGGAACGGCATCCCGCGCAGGCGTAATGGATTTTCTTCCGTTGAATCTCCGAGCCGCATTTCCCCCGGTACGAGAGTGACTCAAGCGCGCTTGAAGAGAATGCGCACACTTCCAGAAGGCGGCAGCTACGTCCAGTCCCGTTCGAATTTGATGCGAGTGTAAAGAGTTTGCAGGCCGTGGCGGGCGATGTTGCGTTCGGACGCACTGCCGGGTCGCGCCAGGCTGACGGCCATGTCGCAGTTCGCAGCGCGCGCGCGCTCAAGCCGCACCTGCAGCAGCGCGGTCTGCAACCCACAATTGCGGAATGCCGGAAGAGTGCTGGCGCCAAAAAGTCCTGCTACGCCATCGCGCATTGCCAGTGTGCCGCCGGCCGCCGGTTTGCCGTCGACCAGCGCCAAATAACACTCCGTGTGGGGCCCGCAAGCGAAGAGCTTCATGACGTTCAGCATTTCCTTGGTCACCGGGAAGGTTTCGGCAAAGCCTTCGGCGACGGTTATCGTCCAGAGATCGAGTTGATCGGATGGAACTCTTTCAATAACGGTGTTGGGAGGAAGTTCGGGGCGGAAAAGTTGGGGCAGGCCATCGTCCAACAAGGATGCCGCAAAGACGTTGGAAAAGTCCGTGGCACCGTACCCGCGTCGCCGGAATTGCGCGATCAGTGAAGCGTCCGCGAGCGGGCAGGTTTCCACTCGCACAGTTTCCGAGCGGGTACGATAGAAACTTTCCAGCTGATCCATGTCGGCATCGCTGACGGGACCGTTCAGCCCCAAACCGACGGCTTGCGTCACCGGGGAATCGGGACCGCAATAGATCGCGGTACCCCCGGCAATATGCTCAACCGCGGCGGAAGTGCCTGTGCGTTCGTGGTTTAGCAGCTCCGCGGTTTCAATGGCGGCGCCGGCTTCGGCGGTCTCGATGCGGCGAGCTAGTTCCAGGGTTAGGTGGAGCTGCGGCATGAGAGGCCATTTTACAAGTCGGTGAAGAGGTGTCCAAGCGTAATTCCCTGACGTGTGCGCTGATTGTCGATGAGCTCGCGCGCACTACTAAACCTAAGGGCAAAAGCGCGTAGCTCGCGCGGCGGTGGATTAGTCCGTATACTGTTTTCGCTTGGCGCTTTGATGGCGCTTGCGTGTGCATCGCCACGGCACGCGCTTGTCGCGCGGACGCAAGGAGCACGGATTGGCTGCGCTAGAAACGACCATCGATCTGAAGTCTCCGGCGTTCGAGAAAAATGCCCGGCGCATTGTTGATTTGCTGACCAGTTTGAAGAACGAGGAAGAGCAAATCTGCCTGGGCGGCGGCGCCAAAGCCATCGAATCACAGCACAAAAAGGGCCGCTTGACCGCGCGCGAACGCATCAAGCAGCTGGTCGATCCGGGCTCGCAGTTTTTTGAGTTGGGGATCTACGCGGCGTTCGAGATGTACGAAGAGTGGGGCGGAGCGCCGGGCGCGGGCGTCATTACCGGGCTGGCACGCGTGTGCGGGCGGATCTTCATGCTGATTGTGAATGACGCGACGGTAAAAGCTGGCGCGTTCTTTCCGATGACCGCGAAAAAAGTAATCCGCGCACAAAATATCGCCATTGAAAATCGCATACCGACGATTTACTTGGTGGATTCGGCGGGAGTTTTCTTGCCCCTGCAGGAAGATGTGTTTCCGGACACCGACGATTTTGGGCGTGTGTTTCGCAACAATGCGGTGATGAGCGCAATGGGCATCCCACAGCTCGCCGCGATTATGGGCATGTGCGTGGCGGGGGGCGGATATTTGCCGGTAATGTGCGACCACGTGCTCATGACAGAGGGTTCTGGACTATTTCTCGCCGGGCCGGCGTTGGTGCAAGCCGCCATTGGGCAGAAGACCTCTGCGGAAGATTTGGGCGGCGCAAAGATGCATTCGCAGATCAGCGGAACGGTGGATTTTCGCGAAGCCGGATGACGACGCGTGCATCGCGCGCATCCGTTCGTTGGTGGACAAAATGGGCGCGGCGAATGCTTCGCCCTTTAGTCATATGACTGCGCGCGCTCCGCTTTCTTCGAGTGAAGAAATCTACGGGATCTTTTCCGGTGATGCCGCGAAACAATACGACATGCATGAAATCATCGCTCGCGTCGTGGATGGCAGCGAATTCGATGAATACCGTGCCGAATATGGCGAAACTGTGCTTTGTGGGTATGCGCGCATCGGCGGATGGGCTGTGGGCATCGTGGCGAACCAAAAGAAGCATGTGCAAACGCTGGCGCGTGGATCGGACCAGAAGCGCATGGAGTTTGGCGGCGTGATTTACACCGAAGCGGCGGAAAAAGCCGCGCGTTTCATCATGGATTGCAACCAGAACCGCATTCCCCTGGTGTTTTTGCACGATGTGAATGGTTTCATGGTCGGCAAAGATGCCGAGTGGAGCGGAATCATTCGCGCTGGCGCGAAAATGGTGAACGCCGTGGCGAATAGCGTGGTGCCAAAGATCTCGGTGATTTGCGGTGGAAGTTTTGGCGCCGGGCATTACGCGATGTGTGGGAAGGCCTTTGATCCACGGTTTGTGTTTGCGTGGCCGACGGCACGCTACGCGGTGATGAGCGGCGATGCAGCCGCGAATACGCTCGCAGAGATTAAGTTGAAGCAACTCGAACGCGAAGGCAAGAAGGTTGACGAGAAAGAGAAAAAGGCGTTGCACGAAGCGGTGCGGGCTTCTTATGAGAAGCAGACCGATCCTCGTTATGCGGCGGCGCGGCTTTGGGTAGACGCTATTATTGACCCGGCGCAGACGCGCGAGGCGCTGATTTGGGCGTTGGAGGCGGCGGCGTTGAATCCGGAGATTCGCGAATTTAAGACGGGAGTCTTGCAAACGTGAGTGACGGCCACGACGTGGACGGACACCCGGGGGCAAGAGAGACAAATCGCACCGGCGGTATATTTAGCGCCTGGGCTAACTCGGGCGCAGCATGGTGCGCCCCTACAAAAGACTTTTCGGAGCAGGCCAACCAGCGATGAGCGAAGCCGTTAAGATTGTGGAATGTCCCAGGGATGCTTGGCAGGGATTGCCGGAGTTGATTCCTACCGATTATAAAGTCGCGTACCTGCGCGAGCTGATTGCCGCGGGCTTTAGGCATATTGATGCGGTGAGTTTTGTTTCGCCGAAACATGTGAAGCAGATGGCGGATAGCGAAGAAGTGATGGGCAAGCTGATCGCTTCCCTGCCCGATGGCGCGGAGATGCCGGAGATTATCGGCATTGTGGTGAACGAAAAAGGACTGGAGCGGGCGCTGGCAACTCCCGGCGTGAGCACGATTGGCTATCCGTATTCCATTTCCGCTTATTTTCGGCGGGCGAACGCCAATATGTCTCGGGATGAATCGCGCCGACTCGTGGAAACCTTGCGAAAAGAAACGGCTGCGGCAAATCGCGATTTGGTGGTTTATATTTCGATGGCCTTTGGCAATCCTTACGACGAACCGTGGGGAACTGAACTGGTTGGCGAAACGCTCGAGTGGCTGAAAGACATTCGGGTGCGCACCGTTTCTCTGGCGGACACCGCGGGAGACGCGACTCCGGAAACCGTGGCGGACGTTTTTAGCAGCGTAAAAGATTACGTGGCGGGAATTGAGCTGGGCGTGCACTTGCACGGCAGCCCCGCGGACGCTGAAGATAAAATTCTGGCGGCCTATGCCGTGGGATGCCGGCGATTCGATGCAGCGCTGACCGGTTTGGGCGGATGCCCGTTTGCGGGCGACGAGTTGGTTGGCAACATTCCGACAGAGCGAGTACTCTCAGCGTTAGCTAAAGTCGGCGCTGATACGGGCATTCCCGAAGGTAAGCTCGCGAAGGCGCTGGCCATGACCGCGGAACTGCGCGCCAAATATGTGCATGCCGCGCCCGTTAACTAAACGGGGGCAACTAAACGGGGGAACTGAGAGGGATGGCGATGTACTCCACATTACTTTTGGACATCGACGGCGAAATTGCCACCATCACGCTGAATCGTCCGGAGAAGCGCAACGCCATCTCACCTTCGATGATGTCGGATCTGCTGTCCGTGCTCGATGTGGTGGAGCGAAGCAAGGTGCGCGTGGCGATTTTGACCGGTGCGGGCAAATCCTTCTGCGCTGGCATGGATTTGGAGATGCTTACTGCCATTGCGAGGCAATCCGCGCAGGAAAATCAGGAAGATTCGCGGCGCATGGCAAAAATGTTTCGGCGGCTGTGGAGTTTTTCTAAGCCATTAATCGCCACGGTGCAGGGGGCGGCACTGGCGGGCGGTAGCGGGATCGCCACGCTATGCGACTTCACGCTGGCAACGCCGGACGCTAAATTTGGCTACACGGAAGTGCGCATCGGATTCCTGCCAGCGCTCGTTTCGGTTTTTTTGACGCGGCAAATTGGCGACAAGCGCGCGCGTGACCTGTTACTAACGGGGCGCATGTTGAGCGCAGCCGAAGCGAAAGAACTCGGACTGGTAAACGAGATCGTTCCAGCGGAATCGCTGATGGCGCGGGCTCAGGAACTTGCAGCGGTCCTGATTGCCGCCAGTCCGAGCAGCCTGACGCGTGCGAAATGGCTGCTAACCGCAGCCGCCGCACAAAGCGTGGACCATGACCTGGAGCGCGCCATCCTGGAAAACGCGCGCATTCGCTGCACGCCGGACTTCAAGGAAGGCATCGCTTCATTCCTCGAAAAACGCAAGCCGGTGTGGGCGGGCGAGACGGGAAAAGATGACGACTGCCCGTAAGCACGACGACGCACTTCCCTTTCATGACGCCACCGTGCGCGTCCGCTACGCCGAAACCGACCAGATGGGCGTGGTTTATCACGCCAACTATTTGATCTGGATGGAAATTGGTCGCGTGGAATTGATGCGGTCCCTGGGCGTTGAATATAAGGAGATGGAAGCGCACGACGACTGTCACATCGTCGTTGTAGACGTGCATTGCCGCTATTTGCGGTCCGCGCGCTACGACGAAGTATTGCGCATTCATACGATTATTTCAGAAGCGCGGAGCCGCAGCCTGAAGTTTTATTATGAAATCTGGCGCGACGCCGATGGCCAGCTTTTAGCAAGCGGCGAAACTACTCACGTCATTTGCGGAAAAGACGGCCGGCCGAAACTTCTGCCGGATCGCCACCGCCATCTGTTTTCCGCCGCCGCGCCCGCGCACAAATCGGCGTGAGAGCCGGCAAAGAATACCGTAGACACAGGAGTAGTGCATGAGTCTGGCCTTAACTGGCAACGATCTTACGTTTCACGACTTTTACGTAGTGGCGATTACCGGCGGACAGGTCCACCTATCTCCGCCGGCGGTGGCGCGGATGGAAGCTTCCCGCGCGGTGGTCGAGCGGCTCGTGGAATCCGGGGCCACCGCTTACGGTATCAACACCGGCTTCGGCAAATTGTCCTCGGTGCGCATTTCGAGTGAACAAGTAAAGAAATTGCAGGTGAATCTGGTGCGTTCACACATGTGCGGGGTGGGAGTGCCGCTGAGCATGATCGAATCGCGCGCCATGATGCTGCTGCGCGCGAACGCACTGGCGAAAGGGCTGAGCGGGGTCCGGCCCATCGTGGTGGAAACGCTGTGCGCGATGTTGAATGCCAGAGTGCATCCGCTGATTCCTTCGCAAGGGTCCGTGGGGGCGTCCGGCGATCTCGCGCCCTTGGCGCACCTCGCGGCCGTGGCAATCGGCGAAGGCCGGGCAGAATATCAAGGAAAAGAAATGCCCGGCCGCGAAGCCATAAAGCTCGCGGGAATCGCTCCGCTGGAATTGCAAGCGAAGGAAGGGCTCTCGCTGCTGAATGGCACGCAAGGCATGCTGGCGCTATTGAGCCTGGCGCTGGCGGAAGCGGATATTCTCGCCGATACCGCTGACGTGGCCGCGGCGCTCTCGCTGGATGCGCTACGCGGCAGCCCTGGAGCGTTCGATGCGCGCATCATGCACGCTCGCGCATATGCTGGCGCGGCGCGGACGGCGCGACATTTGGCGCAACTGAACGAGGGCAGCCAAATTCGCGAGTCGCACCGCTCGTCGGAAAAGGATTCGCGCGTACAGGATGCTTACAGCCTACGCTGCACCCCGCAGGTGCACGGCGCGGTGCGCGACTCGCTGGCGCAGGCGCGAGAGATGGCAGCTGTGGAACTGAATAGCGCCACGGACAATCCCCTAGTATTCGTGCGCGAAAAAGACGGAGCCGAGGGAAACAAATTTGGCGGAGACATCGTCAGCGGCGGCAATTTTCACGGCCAACCACTGGCCATGGCGGCAGATCAAGTGGCCATCGCCATCGCGACGCTCGGAGGCATCGCCGAGCGCCGCGTCGAACAGATGACCAATCCGCTGACCAGCCTGCTTCCGGCATTTCTTACTCCCGAACCGGGACTCAACTCTGGCTTCATGATCGCGCAGGTTACGGCCGCAGCGCTGACCAGCGAAAATAAGGCGCTGGCCACGCCACATTCTGTCGATTCGATTTCGACCTCGGGCAACCAGGAGGATTATGTTTCGATGGGCATGAGCGGGGCGCGCCGACTGGCGCGCATGCTCGAGAATCTGCGCAATATCCTGGCGATTGAGCTGCTCTGCGCCTGTCAGGGAATCGACCTGCTAGCCCCACTGAAAACCGGCACACTGGCAACCCGGGCGTACAATTTGGTGCGCGCCAAATCCGCAAAGCTCGTCGATGACCGTCCGCTCGCGGAAGAAATCACTGCAGTTTCAGATGTAATCGACACCGGAGACTTTGCAAGGTTGCTAGCTTAGAGGGTTAGCGAGAACGACTTCGGTCTGTGCTCTTGAGCGATGTGTAAAAAGTGTGTATCATAAAAGATGCATAGTCGCGAAATCATTCGACTCCTGCGTGACGACGGTTGGTACGAGGTGAACCAAGTCGGGAGCCACAAGCAATTTAAACATCCGGCAAAGCCGGGCAAGGTAACTGTGCCGTATCCGAACCGCGACGTCCCGATGGGAACTTTGCGGAGCATCGAGAAGCAAGCAGGGATTAAATTGAGGTGAGTGATGGACTACATCGCCTATCTTCACAAGGATCGTAAATCGGACTATGGCGTTAGCTTCCCTGACTTTCCAGGATGCATAACAGCAGGAAAAACTTTGGAAGAGGCACGCCAAATGGCCGAGGAGGCTTTATCGCTCCACATCGCAGGAATGATGAGAGATGGCGATGCGATTCCCGCGCCGTCGACCCTCGATGATTTGGCGGGCGACCAGGATATGAAAGGTGCTGTAGCATTTCTCGTCAGTGCGAATCTCGAGCGAACGGTCAGAATTAACGTAACCGCTAAAGAGAGTCAGATCGAAAAGATCAATCGTTTGGCGGAACGAGCCGGAATGACCCGGTCGGCCTATATGGTGCGGGCTTCCGTCAGCGGAGAAAAACCCCGCGCGAGCGCGAGAAAACTTAAGGAAGCCAAGACTTAAAGTGGGCTCAGTCGCACAGATTTCAGTCTGTGCTCTTGCCGTAGGCTGAAGAAATGCAGAAACTCTTGCTCGAACTCGGTGGCCCGCTGGTCTTCGCTTTCGTCCTGCTAGCCATTGCTAAATTTGTCCGAGGCGTTATCGAGCGCTACCGTAGGCCCAGCGAAAACGAAACCGAAGGCGACCAGAACACAGACTGAAGTCTGTGCCACAAAGAAGTCTCGGCCACTAAGCCAGCGAAGATCGCAAAAATGTAAGCATGCGATAGCCGGCGATATAACTGAACGGTGCAAGCTCCAGCGAGTAGTGTCCGCAATGCAGTTCCACGGTTTTTGGCGGGGCACCGTTTCGGCGCAGGGCATCCAGCATCTGCGCAGTAAGCGGCGGCAAAAACGTGGGATCGTACTTACCGTACACCATGAACGCGTTCTTCCCTGCGCCCATGCCGCGCTCCACGTACGGCATCGGACTGATGGGCGACCAGAACTCGCGCAGTTCATCTACGGAAACATGCTGCCGCAGGCCTTCCCACACGTGATTGGTGGTCATGCCCTGGCTGACCACATCCGCAAAATAAGTGGACACATGAAAAAAACCGCCGGCGCGCAAAGCTTCGTCATGTACCAGCGTAATATAGCCAACCGAAGATCCGATGCTTGTGCCGAGTATTCCGAGCCTCGTGAAGCCGCGCTGCTCCAGCCAGCGCAGACACCGGCGCGAATCCTGCACCGCTTGCCGATTCGCCTGCAAAGTAAGCCCGATATTCGGCCCCACGAGTTGATCGGCGCGTTCGTGCCCTTTGGCCATACGCCGATTGTGATATGGCATACTCAGCTTGAGTGCAGTGATGCCCAGGCGCTGCAGCCACTCACAAAGCCCATCCTGCCCCTGCCACTTGGCATTCCAGTTGGGCAGCACCAGCACGGCAGCGTCCTTGCTGCGCCCTGGAAAAACTGCGCATGCACCGTGTCATTTTCGGGCCAGAGCGACCGCAAGCTGCTTGTGAAGGTCAGCACGTTGTCCGCGTCGAGCCGATAATCGTCAGCAGGCGTGGTGGCGAACCACTCGCGGCTATTTTCGATGGCCCAAGCGGCGTACTGGCGCACGTATGCTGCGGGATCGCGATCGTCCGGATCGCCGCCTATATGCTCCAGTCCCCAGTCAAAAGGCTGCACCCGGCGATTGTCGTCGGTAGACCAGCGGCGGTGCTCGTAGCGTCGGATGCGTCGTTCAAACCAGTTCATAAAGTGTGCCCAGTTACAGTTTACCGTCGCGCAGGTCGTGCGGCGAAAGGCCATTGCGAGGCCTTGAGTCACGAATTTTGAACTCACCGCTTCCCTCCAGCACCGAGCCGCGCATCCGCAAACCACTGGTAGCGTTAGGCATGCGACACTGCCGCAGCCGCGTTTCTTGAGGGCTCCCCGCTACTGTGGCACAGTCCAAATGTGGTCATCTTCTTCTTTTTTCTCTTCGGAATCGTAATCGGCAGCTTCCTGAATGTGTGCATTTCGCGCATTCCGGAAGGGCTCTCGATTGTTGCGCCGGGCTCTCGGTGTCCGCGCTGTCTGACGCCCATCAAGGCCTACGACAATGTGCCAATTCTCGGCTGGCTATGGCTGCGCGGAAAATGCCGCTCCTGCGCACTGCCGATCTCTCCGATGTATCCGATCATTGAATTGCTCACCGGGCTGCTTTTTGTCGGCTGCTATCTGACGTTCGATATCACTCCGGCAACTTTCAAATGGCTGTTCTTCGGCTGCCTGGTCATCATTCTGACGGTAACTGATTTGCGCGTACGCATGCTGCCTGACGCCATCAATTGGCCCGGTTTTGGCGCCGCGCTCGGTCTGGCCGTTTTCATTCCGCCCAACGATGGCACAGCCCTTCTATTGAGCACGCGCGTCTTTCATCGCGTACCCCCGCAGCCGTGCTAGGCGTGGCCGACGCTCTGCTCGGCGCGGCATTTGGCAGTTTGCTGCTTCTGGGCGCTTCAGCGCTCTACAAATTGGTTCGCCATCGCGACGGCATGGGTATGGGCGATGTGAAAATGATGGCCATGGTCGGGGCATTTCTCGGATTACGCGGAGCGTTTATTACCATCCTGATCGGCACGCTGCTCGGCAGCATCTCTGGGCGTGCGATTATCGTGGCGTTGTATTTGGTGCGATGGAAGCGTGACGTCGCAATCCGCGCAGAGCGGCGCGGCCTGGGCAAAGCGGCCGGACTGCGTTGGGCCATCGTAAGCAAATATCAGTTCCGCTAGGGACATTTCTGGCCGATCGGCGCACTGCTGGTGGTATTTTTCGCGATTACACCGTGTTTCAATTGATACAGCGCCGAGCACGTTGAGTTTCATCGCGATCAATGGATTTCTACGAGCTTTCCGTCGATATGTTCGCCACATTCCAACAACCGATCTTCCGCAACACATGTGGACCGTGGCCATCGGCGGCGGAGTGTTGCTGTTTGCCGTGGTGGGCGCATTTTGTATCTGCTGCGGCGCTTTTTTCAGGACACTACGCAGGACACTACCACGCGAGCAAAAGCCTCGCCGCGGCGCCGCGCACCGAAAATCGACCGCCTTCATGGCCGCCTCGATGCAAGGCGTCATTCAAAAACTCCGCGAGCAAGAAAAAGAGCTGGAGCGTCTGCATCGCATCGAGAAAGATCGCGCCGAGCAAACCGAACGCCTCAGCGAAAAAGTTACACGCAACATGCCCGCGGGCCTGCTGGTGGTGAACTCCACGGGAATCATCTCCAGCGCCAATCCCGCCGCGGAAAAAGTGCTGGGCATCCGGGCCTGGCTTCCGCCGCTACAGCGAAGCCCTCGGTGAGGGTTCGGAGCTCACGGCGCTGCTTGGCGGATGCCCGAAGAACGGCAAGATTTTTCGCCGCGAAGAGGTTGAACATTCTCCGCCCGGCGGCGAAGGCCGGCGGCTGGGCGTCACCATTTCGCCCATTCGCCGCGACGAAGGACAAGATCAATGGCGCAATTTGCCTGCTGAGCGACATCACCGAACTGGCCGCCCTGCAGCAACAGGTGCAGCTGAAAGAAAATCTCGCTGCGCTCGGTGAACTTTCTGCCGGTATCGCCCACGAATTCAAGAATGCGCTGGCTACCATTTCCGGATACGCGCAACTGATTCGCGCCGAAACCCGGAAGGCGACGCCCATGACTACGCGGAAAATATTCTGGAACAAACCCGCAACATCACCCACGTGGTCACGGAGTTTCTGAAGTACGCGCGGCCGCTGGAAATTTCCACGGAGACCGTCCCGCTCCAGCCGATGATCGAACGGGTAGTCGACGAAATTGGCGAAGCTATGCCCAGATTCGCATTCGGTACGAAGGTCCATTTGGCAACGTGCCCGGCGACGAAGGGTTGTTACGCCAGGCGTTTCTTAATCTGGCACGCAACGCGGCCGAAGCTTGCGGAGGCGCCGAACGGTGGCCGGGTATTGATCCGCGGCGAATCCGTTCGCGCCAACGAAGATGGGTTTCAGCGCGTCACTGTTTTCGATAACGGCGCCGGTATCACCCCCGGACGCCCGCGAAAAACTGTTTCGCCCATTTTTCACTACCAAAGCCAAGGCACCGGACTGGGCCTGGCCGTGGTACAGAAAATCATCGTCCAGCACGGCGGGCAGGTGAGAGCCCGCAACCGCACCGAAGGCGGGGCGGCGTTTATCGTTACGCTACCGCTAGCACGGGGGTCCCGGAAGCGGTAGAATCGAAGCAGGTCGAGGCCTAGGTCACCTTATCCACCGGCACGACCCGCCCGGGAAGGCGTGATTTATGCTTGGGAAACGCATGCATAGATTGACTACAGCCATCTTGTTAGCCGGCTCCGCATTGGCCATTTTTCGGACTGCTATGCCCCTCCAGGCCCGTGACAAAGCTCTGGCGGCGAAAGCGTGGCGGATGCCGCCCGCAAAGCCCGGGAAAACAAGAAGCCGCACCCAAGGGAAAAAAGTTTATACCGACGATGACGTCAAGCCTGCGGCAGCCGGAACGAATCCCGCCCCGGCGGACCGCCGGGTCTGACGGTACCGCAGCGGCTGGCGACGCTCAGGCCGCTCCGAACGGGGATCCGAATGCGCAACCCGCCGATGCCGCCGCGACCGCAACGATCCGACAGGAAGCCCGACGGGAAGGCCGATGGCAAGGACGACAAAAAAGACGGCATAGCGACAGAAGCTTGGCGCGCCCGATTCAAAGCACAGCGCGACCAACTAGCCCGACTCGAACAGGAATTAGACGTGTTGCAGCGCGAAGAGAACAAAGCTCAGGTGCAGTATTATCCCGATCCGCAAAAAGCCCTCTCCGAGGGCTACACCCGCAAAGACATCAACGATAAAGACACCAAGATTGCCGCCAAAAAAGACGAAATAGCCAAGCAGAACCAAGCCATCAGCGACCTGGAAGACCAGTTGCGCCAGCGGCGGCGACCCCGGCTGGGCCCGCTAACAGTATCCATTTCTCTGGCCTTTGTGGCTGCGGCCTTTGTAGCGGCCGCCTTCCGAGGCGGGCGCCTTTGACTTTGGGCCGTTGTAGGGTCCGCCTTCACCCGCGACCGGCGTAGCCCACGCCGCGATCATCTCGCGTCAGCGACCCGTCACTTCCCACAACATGCTTCGGTTGCTCATCCCTTACCAATCGCCATCGTCTCTCCGTGACCCTCAGCGAACTCCGCGTCTCCGCGTTATCCTTCCCATCCCCGCCGAGACCTGTCTTTTCCGTGCCGTTGTAGGGCCCGGCTTCAGCCGCGACCGGCGCCAGCTCGCGCCGCGATTCAATCCGCTTGCCACCGAACACCAGCCTCAGCCGCCAATTCCGACGTTCTATCCACCGCACACCCGCCCAACGCCACACCCTGCCCAACCGTTAATCCATGCTAAAAACGAAGTGTGGATCCTCTCCTCCTGGTTGAAGACAAAAATGAGCTGCGCGCCATGCTGCGCAAGGCGCTGGAGCGCGCCGGCTACCTCGTGGACGAGGCGCCCGACGGCGTCGCCGCCATCCAAAAGGTCCGCGCTCGGCGCTACCTGCTGGTGATCACCGACTTAAAAATGCCCGGGCGCCTCCGGGCTGGACGTGCTTGCGCGAAACCAAACAAGCCGACGCTACCATTCCCAGTATTCTGCTTACCGCGTTTGGCTCGGTCGAAGAAGCGGTCACCGCCATGAAGGAAGGCGCTTTCGATTTCCTGCAAAAGCCGGTAGACCTTGACACCTGAAATTATTGGTGCAGCGCGCCGCGCGGCAGCAGGAATTGCTGCGCGAAAACCTGCTGCTGCGCGAAGAATTCGCCACGCGCTATGGATTTCCCGCGCATCATCGGCGAACATGCCACGCATTCGGGAAGTCAGCCAGCAAGTGCAACGCGTGGCCGCTACGGACTCCACGGCGTTCTGCTGGGCGAGAGCGGAACGGGAAAAGAACTATTCGCGCGCGCGATCCATCATCTTTCTCCGCGCCGCGATCAAGCTTTCGTGGCTCTAAACTGCGCGGCGATTCCGGAGACGCTGGTTGAGAACGAACTTTTCGGCCACGAGCGCGGCGCATTCACGGGCGCGGCGACCCGCAAAGTTGGCAAGATGGACCTGGCCCATCGCGGCACGCTTTTCCTGGATGAAATGGGCGACCTGCCGCTGGCCATTCAAGCCAAACTGCTGCGCGTCCTTGAAGAGCGGCGCTTTGAACGCGTGGGCGGAACCCAGTCCATCGACGTGGACGTGCGCATTGTGGTGGCCACCAATCGCGATCTGCAGAAGCTGGTCGAACAAAAACTGTTTCGCGAAGATTTGTACTTCCGCATTTCCGCCGTGCCCATGACCATTCCGCCGCTGCGCGACCGCGGCGAGGATGTGCTTGCTGCTCGCGGATCATTTTCTGGAAAAGTTCAGCCGCGAATTTCGCAAAGCCCGGCCTGGAGCTGGCGGAAGACGCGCGCGACCGCCTGCTGCACTATCGCTGGCCAGGCAACGTGCGCGAACTGCAGAACACTCTGGAACGCGCGGTGATTCTGGCCGACGGCATGAGTATTCATGCCGAAGGCTTGCAGCTTCCGCCCGCCAAACCAGACGCGGCGATGCTGCCTGCGGGCCTGCTGCCCGAGGCGTTTCGCTGGGAAGGCACACTGGAGGAAGTGACCACGCGGGCGGTGAGTCACGTAGAGCGCGCAATGTTGGAAGCCACGCTGCGCGACTGCAAATGGAACAAAACGCGCGCGGCGGAAGTGCTCGACGTCTCACCGAAAACCTTGCTGGCAAAACTGCGCACCGCGGGACTGGAAGAATAAGCTCTCCGCTCTTGATTTCCCGTCACGTTGGTCCCTAGATGCAAACACACCGTGCGAAACGTATAGGTCGTAAACTCCACTGAGCCATAGCCGACGGCCTTCATCAGCAACGACAGTGCGTCCGGACGCAAAAATCGCGATACTGACTTTGGCAAGTACTTATAGGCGGCTGCATCGCCGGAAAGCAATCCTCCAATGCGTGGCAGCACATTGTAGAAATACCAGCGATAAAGGTCGCCGATAAAATGGTCTGGCGGTTCCGTGAATTCGAGGATGGCGATGGTGCCGCCGGGTTTCAGGACGCGACGGATCTCGCGAAGTCCCTCCTCATAGTTCGCCAAATTGCGAAAGCCAAACGCGGTGGTCACCAGGTCGAACGAAGCATCGGCGAATGGCAAGTTCAGAGCGTCGGCTTCCAGGAAGGGTATGAGCCGTCCGCCCGTGCTGTCAGCCTGTTGCGCGCTTTTTTCTATCGCGCGAAGCAACATGGGATGGGCGAAATCCGCGCCGATGACGCGCGCTTTCCCGGGGCGCACCAAAGACAATGCCAGATCGCCGGTGCCACAACACAGATCCAGAACGAGCGCATCGGCGCGATTCAGGATCGGCGCCAGCCGACGCGTCACCCTGTAGCGCCACAGACGATCAAGTTCCAGCGAAAGCACGTGATTCAGCAGATCGTAGCGCGGTGCGATCTGCGTAAACATTTCGCGCACCTTGCTGGAGGCATCGGACTCGCTAGTCGCACCTTCAGGGACCGTACCGGTTACGCGAACCGCGCCGCGGTTTGTGTCCGTCTCAGACATGTTTATAGTTCGCCGGCGAGGTCGCGCCAGAAATCAGCTGTGGGCCGAAGCGCAACACACGCTGCAACAATTCGAGAGGAATCGTGTCGTACGACCGGGCTCTGCCGATACCGGGACTCAACACAAATCGCAGTTTCCCGGCACGCGCTTTCTTATCCGAGCGCATTGCGGAGATTAGCGTCGCAGGCGTGGCTTTCGGCCACGGCGGCAGCGGGCCAAGACGGCGAGTTAAAGAAATAATGCGCGCTGGCATCCTTCGCTGGAGTAATTCCCTTCGCGTGCCCGAGCAGCGCCGCGGCACATCATGCCCCAGGCGACCGCCTCGCCGTGCTGAAAAACGCGGTAGTTCGTGACGCTCTCCAGGGCGTGTCCGAAAGTGTGGCCAAAGTTGAGAATCTCGCGTAATCCGGATTCGTGTTCGTCGTGGCTGACGACATGGGCTTTGATTTCCGCGCATCGCGGAATGATGTACGCCAAAGCGGCCGCGTCACGCCGAACAATTCTCTCCATGTGCGTCTCAAGGGCCGCAAAAAGCTTGGCATCCCAAATCACGCCGTACTTGATAACTTCGGCGAGTCCGCCGCGAAACTCGCGGTCCGGCAAGCTCAACAAGGCGCGAGGATCGCTCAGCACGACCCGCGGCGAATAGAACGCCCCAACCAGGTTCTTCCCTTCCGGCAGATTTACCCCGGTCTTGCCGCCGATGGCGCTGTCCACCTGTGCTAGTAGCGTCGTCGGTACGTGAGCCAGCGCGATGCCGCGCAGGTACGTTGCGGCCGCAAATCCCGCCACATCGCCCACCATGCCGCCGCCAACGGCGAGCAATAACGCGTGACGGTCGGTACCCGCGCGGCTTAGCGAACGCGCAATATGCTCGACGCTTTCCAGCGTTTTAGAGGACTCGGCGTCGTCGAACAAATGCGTCTTTGTCTTGGCTGCCGACCCAACCGAATCAGTTTTCGCGCCGCGCGCCAGGCCTTGGGCGAAGAGACGATTTGCACACTGGAAAACTTGCCCAAGCGCGAAATTTCCTGTGCGGCATCCCGCAAAACGCCGTGACCGCACACCACCGCGTATTTCCCCGACGCCGATCGCACCTGAATGCGCTTTATTTTCATTTGGCCAACGTCATTTGGCCAACGCCATTTTTGGCCAATAATGTCTCGAACATTTTGAATGTAACACACGCTCGCATGCCCTGCATGCCTTCACCACGGCTGTGAACTCGGCATTTCCTTCGTGCTACCATCCTTGTTCGGCCAGACCGAGCATTCATGACTCTCTCCCATAAAACTTATTACGCGGATTACGTGGTTGTCGGGTCGGGCGTTGCTGGACTTCGTGCGGCCATTGAACTCAGTGCCGCGGGCAACGTTCTGGTGCTCGCCAAATCCAATCTCAGCGATTCGGCGACCTCCTGGGCGCAGGGCGGCATCGCCGTGGCGCTCAGTGACGAAGACGAAATCGGCTTGCACGAACAAGACACCATTAACGCCGGTGACGGTCTCTGCCGCCCGGAATCCGTGGCCTTGCTCGTCGAAGAAGGTCCGAAATACATCACCGAACTCATCGAATGGGGCACGGAATTTGATCGCGCGGGAACCAAGCTGGCCTTTACACGCGAGGCCGCGCACAGCCGCTCGCGCATCCTGCACGCCAATGGCGACTCCACCGGCCGTGAAATCAGCCGCGCGTTGCTGGCACGTGCGCATACCATTCCACATCTGCATCTCCGCGCCCACGCTTTCACCACGGAATTAATCGTCGAATCGGGACGCGCCGTCGGTCTGCGTTTTATCGATGAGATGGACGGATTCCACTCACGAAGTCCGCGCGCCAGCCGTGCTGCTCGCCACCGGCGGGATTGGGACAGATTTACCGCGAAACGACTAATCCCGATGTGGCCACCGGGGACGGCATGGCCATCGCCTACGAAGCTGGCGCGGTCCTCTCCGACATGGAATTTGTGCAGTTTCATCCGACCGCGCTGGCGGTGAAAGGCGCGCCGCGATTTCTGCTTTCCGAAGCCCTGCGCGGCGAAGGCGGCATCCTTCGCAATATCGACCTGGAACGTTTCATGAAGCGCTACGACGAAGCGCAGGAACTTGCGCCCCGCGACATCGTGGCGCGTGCCATTGTCAGCGAAATGCTGCGCACCAAAAGCGATCATGTTTTTCTGGACATGACCAAGAAGAACGAAGAATTTCTGAAGCACCGCTTCCCGCTGATTTATTCCACGTGCGTGAGCTACGGCCTGGATCTCGCAACGGATATGGCCCCGGTTTGCCCGGCCGCGCATTACATGATGGGCGGCGTAAAGACCGATTTGTGGGGCCGCACTTCGCTGGCGGGACTTTATTCCGGCCGGCGAGACCGCCGCCACCGGCGTGCATGGCGCGAATCGTCTGGCGAGCAATTCCCTTCTCGAGGGACTGGTGTTCGGCGCGCGATCGGGGCAGGCCATGATCAAAGACGCTCCGTTCACAAGCGCAGCAAGATGACGCTGCCGGGAAGTCCTGCGCCGAAACCTGGGGAAAAGTCTGCCTCGGCAGCCTTACCTAAGGTGGAAAAATCATCGCCTAGCGCACTCGCCTTAAAAACCATTCGCGACATTATGTGGACCAAGGTGGGCATTTTGCGCAGTGGAAAAGAACTCGCGGAAGCTCTTCGGCACTTGGCGGCTCTCGACCTGCCGAAAACCGCCAAACCGGTGCGGGCCGATCATGAACTCCGCAACCTGCACATCCTGGCGACGCTGATCGCCCGCTCGGGACTGGCGCGCGAAGAAAGCCGCGGAAGCCACTATCGCTCCGATTTCCCGTATCGCGACGACGAGAAATTCAGCAAACATTCCGCCGTGAAAAAAGGTGACGAAATTCGCTTCGAGAGTTAGACGCCGCGCGGGTTATCGCGGCGCAGAAACCTATTTCGCTTGCAGTTCTTTGACGGTTTCCAGAAAAACGTGGCCGGTGATGGCCAGATTCTTGGCGCTGATTTTGTCCAGCGTGTCGTTCGTGGTGTGCCAGTAGGGCACGTCGTTGGCGACGTCCAGGTCGATCACATCCACGGACGGCACTTTGCGCTTGGTGAACGGGAAATGATCGTCGCCGCCAATGGACGTGGAGGTGGCCACGAAGACGTCCGTATAGCCCAATCTTGCGGCTACACGCCAGACTTGATCGACAAGCGCTGGAGTTGACGACCCATCACGCTTGAAATGGGCGTTTTTGCCGCCCACCAGATCCGCCAGCAGAAAGGCTTTTACCTTTGGCAGGTCCCCGCTGTTGGCAAGTCGCGCGGTCATTTCGCGGCTGCCGTAAACGCTGTCGTCGTCCGACCATTCGAATTTGGTAGCTTCTTCGCCGTCGAAAAAGGCAATCCAGACCTGGTAGCGGCCCTTTTGTGGGCAGAGATTCCGCGCGAGCTCCAACATTACGGCGGTGGACGACGGCCCCGTCGTCCGCGCCAACGAAACCATCGAGGATTTTTGTGTCGTAGTGCGTACCAAGCAGAATTATTCCAGGTTTCTCACCCGGGATTTTTACGAGAATATTTTCCATGGATTTGTTGCCGGCGGGCGTGTCGACCTGGAAGTCGTCGACGTCGAACGTGCAACCGTAGCTGGTCAGTTCGGATTTTAGATAGGCCTGAAGTTGCTTAAGGGCTGGTGAGCCAGCCGGGCGCGGGCCGAAGGATACTTGCTTGGCGACTTGTTGTAGGGCACGGTGGCCGTCAAATCCACCGGTTGCCGACGGCGGAGGCGCGTCATCGGCAGGTTGCGGTCCCGGCTGCGCTTGCGCCGCTTTTAGCGCGTCAGCAGCCGATAACGACGCGTTCGCGGGGGTGCTCGGAGGAGCCTGGTTGGACGAGGAGATGTTTGCCGAAGCGCTGCTGGAGTCGGGTTGCGATTTGCAGCCCGTGGTTGCGCCGAGGAGCAGCAACGCGGCCGCAATCAGAGGCAAAGTCACACGCGTCATAATTCTCCCCGGACAAATGAAATTGCAAGCGATGGTCTCATGCCGGGCTCTGCTCTGCGGCCAGCCTTTTGTTCCGCTTGTTAACTACCACAGCGGAAACACCGATGCTGACGACATAAAGCCCGACCATCGGCGCCATAAATATCAGCATCGTGGTGGCATCCGGCGTGGGCGTGATGATGGCCGCAACAATCGAAATGACTAGAATCGCGTATCGGAAGTTCTGCCACAAAAACTTCGGCGTGACGATGCCAAAGAGCGACAAAAAGAAAACCAGGATTGGCAATTCAAATACGATGCCGAACCCCAGGAGCACCATCAGCACCAAGTCAAAGTAGTCACTCGTGGTAATCAGCGGCTCGATGGGTCCGACGTTGTCCCTGAAAACTGACCAAAAACTTCAGCATGTAGGGCAAGGCCACGTAATACCCGAAGGCGATGCCGCCGAGGAACAGAAAAAAGGTGGAGGCCACGAAACCGGAAATGGCGCTCCGTTCGTGCTTGTAGAGCGCCGGTGCGACGAACAGCCAAATTTGATACAGCACGTACGGCGCCGCAAGCACGATGCCCAGATACACGCCCAGAGTGATGTACAGATTCAGATAGCCGGCGGGATGCGTGTAGAAGAGGTGGGGATTCTGCTTCGCCGCTTTCAGCGCATCAATGATGGGCTTAGTGACAAATCCAATTAGATACCTGGAAAGCGATACTCCCACAAACGCGCCCAGAGCCAACGCAATCAGCGAGTTGATGATCCGCTTGCGAAGCTCCGTGAGGTGCTCGAAAAAAGTCATGGCGCCGCCGGGCTCTTCATCCGCTTCCACAACCGCAACGGGCTTGGCCGCGTCAATCGTGGCCGCCGGTGACGCCGACGTTTGCGAGCTGCGTGGCTTCCTCAGGCAGGTTGCTGGGTGTCATGGGCGGGATCGTTGGCGGCGACGGTGGCCGTCGAGGCGTCCTGTGGCAATGTTGCTCCGTTAAGAGTGCCGGCGGCTTTTTCTGAATCGACGACGTGGCTGACGCCGTTGTTGCTCTGGCCGGCATTGCTTTGATCTAAACCTCGGGCGACAGCTTCGACGACCGCCGTGGCAACCAGCGCCTCGGTTGCACGCCTGTCAGGCGGCGTCATGTCCGCATCGCTCGCCAGATTAGCATCCGTCCCGGTTGTGTCGGCCGTACTCGCAGAGGTGGAACCAGTTCCCTGCGTTTCTGCGCTCGGCGGCGTCCCCAAGGTGGCAGGTTGCGGAGCAGTGGCTGCCGCAGCGGCCGCTGTTTCGGCAGCCTTTTTGCGCTCGGCCAGCATGGTTTGTCGCTCTATATCCCGCATCTCCTGCTCAAAAGCGCTCTTGAAGTCCGTGGAAGCTTTGCGAAATTCGGCCATTAACTTGCCCAACCCGCGCGCCAGTTCCGGCAGCTTGTTCGGCCCGAATACGACCAGAACAATAATAAACACCACGATCATGTGCGGAATGCTAAGCATGGGATGAGGTGGCCGTTTTCGGCACCTATGGCATCATAGAAAGGGTGTCGAGCCCTGTCAAACTACAGATTCGGGCGTGCTATAATAGACAGATACGTGGTCGCGCGAGGTGCGCATGAAACCGGAACGCCGCGGGATAATCCTGGTGGTCGTGGTACTGCTGTTATCCGCTTTGCTTGGGGGGATTTACGGCCCCAACGTGAAAGCCACGTCATCTTCGGCTGACGACTAT
This sequence comes from uncultured Acidobacteriota bacterium, assembly GCA_963798585.1. Classification (GTDB taxonomy): domain Bacteria; phylum Acidobacteriota; class Terriglobia; order Acidiferrales; family UBA7541; genus Acidiferrum. The sequence goes on along the minus strand of CAWCTJ010000019.1, from coordinate 3,843 downwards.
CAAACCTCGGTGCGCGATTTTACCAAGGCGCTCGACGTGGTGCAGGCGAACTACGCGGAGCCGGTGGACGTCGACAAATCCGTCTATCAAGGCGCCATCCCCGGGATGCTGCGCATGCTCGATCCGCATTCCAACTTTTTCGACGCCAAACAGTTTGCGCTGCTGCGCGAAGATCAGCGCGGCAGGTATTACGGCGTGGGCATGACCGTAGCCCCGCATGAAAACCGCACCATGGTTATGGCACCGTATGTTGGCGCTCCCGCGTTTAACGCCGGCATTCGCCCCGGCGATCTGATCATGAAGGTGGATGAAAAATCCACGGACGGGCTAAGCACCAGCGAAGTCGCGGATTTGCTCAAGGGCCCCAAGGGCACGGTCGTAAAGATTACTGTTTCGCGCGAAGGCTTTCCTGACCAATTCGTTTTCACCGTGACGCGCGACGAGATTCCCCGCCGTTCTGTGGACTTGGCGTTCATGTTGAAGCCGGGCATTGGTTACATCACGCTTTCCCGGTCCATTCAATGAAACCACGGATCGCGAAATTTCCGATGCCATGCAGGAATTGGATGCGCCATCGCTCGACGGCCTGATTCTGGATATGCGCGGCAATCCTGGCGGCCTGCTGAATGAAGCGGTGGCTGTCAGCGACATGTTCCTGGACAAGGGCCAGTTGATCGTTTCGCATCATGGACGCAATTCGCCTAATCGGCCGTACTACCGCAGTGCGCGGCAATCGCGGTGACACTGTGCCTCTCGTCATCCTGGTGAATAATAATTCTGCTTCGGCTACGGAGATCGTTTCCGGCGCGGTGCAGGATCACGACCGCGGTTTGATTGTCGGCGAAACCACCTTCGGCAAGGGCTTGGTTCAGACGGTGACCCCGCTCAGCGAAAACACCGGTCTCGCGCTGACTACCGCGCGTTACTACACTCCCAGTGGCCGCCTGATTCAGCGCGATTACAAATCCGTCTCCCTCTACGAATATCACTACGAGCGGAAAGTTCCCGAGCATCCCACGGAAGTGAAGCTTACGGACAGCGGCCGCCAGGTAACCGGTGGCGGCGGCATCACCCCGGACGTTATCGTCGCAGCCCCCAAGCTGAACAAATTCCAAACGAACTGTTCCGCGAAGATGTTCTGTTCGGCTTGGAAACCGGGGTCGGCGGATTCACCCGCCACTTCCTCGGCACCAAGCCGACCGTCACCAAAGACTTTCAAGTAGACGACGCGGTGATGAAGTCTTTCCGCGATTACCTCGCCGCGAGAAACGTACGCTACACCGAGCCAGACATGTCCGAAAATCTGGACTGGATCAAACGTAAGATCAAGCAGGAAGTATTCATGTCGGTCTTTGGCCAACAAGAAGGCTTTAAGGTGCTCCTCGTTGCCGACCCACAAGTCGAGAAGGCCGCCGAGTCCGTTCCGCAAGCGCGCGCGCTATATCAAAACGCCCGCAAAATTGTGGCCCAGCGTAGCGGCGGGGCCACGCTCGAACAACCGTAGTCACGTCTCCTCTGGAACTTTCGCGGGGTTCGATGGGAAGTAGAAACGAGCCAAGCAGGAGGAGGCACCCGCTAACACGTAAGCACGGCTTTATCGGAGAGTCGTTTTTCGCATCGCTGCCGGATCAACGGCCAGTAACCAGTAATGCTTATCGGCCTTCTCAGAAATCTTAATTCCGGCGATATAGCATCATAATCCTCAGAGCGAGATGACTATGCTCAACCGCACCCCTTGGGTATTCTTGCTGGGCTTGGGTGTCCTTGCGTGCGGCTCGCCAGTTCTCGCGCAAACCCAATCTCCGGGATCCCCAGCTGCCTCGGCAGCGCAAGATAGACCGCCAGCCGCATCAGCGTCAGCCGAACCATCCAGCAAGCAACTCCCCGTCGAACAATCGCCGGGACGCATTAGCGGAATCGTTGTGGATCAAACCGGAGCCGTAGTCGCCGGGGCCCGCGTGAAGCTTACGCGCGATCCGCAATCCCCGAGCCAAGAAGTGCTGACAGACGAAGATGGGCAATTTTCCTTCGTCAACGTCGCGCCAGGGCTGTTCCAACTTGCAATAGTATCGCCAGGTTTCGCGACGCACACCTCCTCGGGGATCCTGCAATCGGGTCAGAGCTACGCTGTGCCGCGGGTTGCGTTGGTTATTGCGGGTGATACCCAGGAGTTGCGGGTACTGCCCTCACGGGTTGAAGTGGCGGAGGACCAGATCAAGGACCAGGAGAAGCAACGCGTACTCGGCGTAATTCCAAATTATTATGTCACCTACGTTCCCAACGCCCTTCCGCTTAGTCCCAAGCAAAAATTTGAACTCGCCTGGAAGACCACGATAGATCCCGTCAACTTCGCAATTACTGGAGCCGTCGCCGGAATCCAGCAGGCGAACAATGATTTCGATGGCTATGGGCAAGGCGCGGCAGGCTACGCCAGGCGCTACGGCGCTGCCTACGGCAACTTTCTGACCGGCACATACATTGGAGCCGCCATATTGCCATCCCTGCTGAAACAAGACCCGCGTTATTTTTATAAGGGAACCGGCAGCACGCGATCGCGAATTCTCTACGCGATTGCCAATGCCGTTATTTGCAAAGGCGACGATGGGCACTGGCAGGCAAATTACTCGAATATCCTGGGAACCCTCGCCTCCGGCGGCATTTCGAATCTGTATTATCCGGCGCAGAATCGCAATGGAGCAGCATTAACGTTTGAGAACACGCTTATCGGTATCGGGGCCACCGCAGCCACGAACATCCTGCAAGAGTTCTTCATCAAACGGTTCACACCAAGTGTCTCCAGCCACGAACCAGCTAAGACCCAAGTTAACATTCAAGACCCCGCGACCCCTGCCGGTCCGCAGTCCCACTGAGAGAACCAGATATCCGACGGTCCGGGCACGATTTCTCAAGTCGAAACTCCATTTACCTACTCGAGAATCTTCCCGACCAACCACATGTGACCAAACGGGTCCAACAGAGCGCCTTGTAGCATCCTTTTGATCGGCCGTGCTCCCGTCGTTTCATGTTTATGTTCCACCACGGGGCTCCGTTCAGTCGCACCGGCCGCCAATGCTCGCTTATGCATCGCCGTAGGATCGTCCACGAAGAGTTCGATCCTAACCGTCGTGAAGCCCGCGGAGCTTGGCCCCCGCGTACCGTAAGCGGGCGACTCGTGGGCGAGGAAAAATTGGGCGCCGCCAACCGAAAGTCCGGCGACGACGTGCCCATCACTTTCTAGGTGCCACAGGAGTTCCGCCCCGAATGCGATCTTATAGAACTCGATCGCCGCGTTTCCATCGCTCACCGCCAACATCGGAGATATTTGAGTCCCCATCGTATCCACCCCGATCACAAACAATATAGGCACTAAGCCGACCGACGAGAAGCCAGGTAAAAGGAATGCCAATTAATAAAGACGACCGACGCGCTATTCCGCTACCGTCGACTGGACGTTCAGCGTGAGAACCAGCGCAGTTGTACCCGAAACCCGTAAGCTGTAAGCTTCCACGCATCGGAGGAAAAAATGTCAAGCGCGCCTGCTAGCGTACCAAGCATTCCACAACCACCCAAATTTGCCACCGCCGCCGAGGAGCGCCTGTACCGCAAGCGTATGCTTGCCGCCGCATTTCGCCTGTTTTCGCGTTTTGGATTCGATGAAGGAGTTGCCGGACACATTACGGCCCGCGATCCCGAACGGCTAGACCATTTCTGGGTAAATCCCTTCGGGATGCACTTCAGCCAAATCCGAGCGTCGGACCTGATCCTGGTGAATCATCGTGGCCAAGTCGTGGAAGGCAACCAGCCGGTAAATGGAGCGGCGTTTGCCATTCACTCGCAAATACA
>CAWCTJ010000018.1:0-275646 GCA_963798585.1 uncultured Acidobacteriota bacterium | reverse complement strand
CTGAACCGAAAAAGGCCGGCGTTTTGGCAAGGTCGCCCGCGTGAGTCAAGTCGGTGTTGGGCGGCCCGATCAGCCCTCCGGTAAAAGCGACCAGTCCGGCGTAGCGTTTGGGATATCTGGCCACGTATTCCGTCGCCAGGCAAGCTCCCTGGGAAAAACCCAAAAGAATTACCCGCTCCGCGGGAATCCCGGCATCGCGAAGGCTGTCCATTGTTGCCCGAACTTTGTTAAGCGCCGAAGTGAGCCAAGGCTCATTTTTTTCTAATGGTGCGAGGAATGAAAATGGGTACCAACTGTTTCCGTCGGCTTCAGGGGCTAAATAAGCGAGTTGGGGAAGATAGAATCCTTCCGCGAGGGACAAGATGTCTTCCGCCGAGCCGCCCCGCCCGTGAAGGAGAACTATCGCGCCACCCGCCTCTTTCAGCGATGCTCCGGCATGACGGACCGGGCTGTGGCGATGTGGGTCCTGGTTCATACACTGCCCCCCGCTTCCGTCCTTATTTCAAAGGGCGGTATTTCTTTGTGTAGCGTGATCGGAACTAGACGCTTTTCGATACTGGCGCGCTTCGATGCGAGCCAGCCGGGAACACGCAGCTCTTCTCCCAGCGATTCGAGCGGCTCATCGAAAGCAAATCCGGGAGGATCGGTGGCAAGCTCAAAGAGCACGCCGCCAGGTTCGCGAAAGTAGATGGAACGGAAATAAGTGCGGTCCAGGACCGGTGTAACGTCCAGATATTTGGCGATTTCCGCACGCCATTCGCGCTGGGCGTCCTCGTTTTTCGCGCGGAACGCGATGTGGTGCACCGAACCGGCGCCAAGTTGTGCATAACTCGCGTCCGCATCTATCAGCAAATCGATGTGATTTCCGAGTGCGCTCCCAGCCGCGGCAAAACGCACGCGATTGCCCTCTTTCGCTATCTGGTGGAAGCCCATTACCCCGAGAATGTGGGCCGTGTTATCCAGATGCTCTTCGAGCAAAGTCACGCCGAAGAAACCACGGATCGCGTGGTTGGGCGGAACGGACGCAAATCGGGGAGCATTTACTGCGCCGGAGTTAGCATGTCCGACGATCTCAATTCCCATTCCGTCCGGATCGAGAAACGTCAATACCTCTTCGTCGAACCTTTTTCCTGTTCGCTGGGGTGAGCTACCGTGATCCTTGAGACGCTGCTCCCAATAGTCCAGCGAAGAAAGCGGGATGCTGAAGGCGGTCCTGATTACTTCCCCTGCTCCGGCGAGCCCGCGGGAAGCCGTAGGCCAGGGGAAAAAGGTGAGAATAGTTCCGGGAGTCCCCGCGTCATCGCCAAAATAGAAATGATAGGTGTCCGGGTCGTCGAAATTGACGGTGCGCTTAACAAATCGCAACCCGAGGACCTGCGTGTAGAAATCAAGGTTCCTCTGAGGGTCAGAGGCAATTGCGGTGACATGGTGAAGACCGACAATGGGACTTAGCATCTTTCCTCCATCCTTTACATAAGATGAATCGTCCCGCGAACCAGCAGCAACAAATGCATCGCGGCATGGCGCGCTAAGCGAAGAGAGTGGTCTTCCGCAAGCGCACCGCATCAATCAGTCCTTGGTCCGTCAGCTTCAATTCCGGAATCGGCGACAGGCTCAGGAACGAAAGCGTCATGAATGGCGCATCCAGTTCGCAGCCCAGCGCGCGCGCCGCGGCGTTCAAGGCGTCGATGCTTTTGATCACTTCATCGAGCGGCCGGTCCGAAACCAGTCCCGCGATCGGGCAAACCCAGTTCCGCCGTGACCTTTCCATTGGCCACGGCGACCTGGCCGCCCTGCAATTGTTCCAGTTCCTCGATCGCGCGCAGAATGTCCGCGTCATTTGTCCCGACGACGACGACGTTGTGCGCATCGTGCGCCACCGTCGAACCGATGCGCGCCGCGCTTCAGTTTGAAACCGCGCACGAAACCGACGCCCACGTTGCCGGTGGCGCGATGGCGCTCGACCACCACCAGCTTCAGAATGTCGCGGCTCGAGTCGGCCACAACTTCGCCATCTTCAATCTTTGGCGTAGACAAGGATTTGCTGCGGTCACGATCTGGTGCGGGACAATTTCGATGACCTTCATTTTTTTGCCGCGCATCGGCCTTGACCTCCAGATCGCGCGGCTGGTAGCGCAGATTCATCGTGCCGCGCGGCAGGGGCACCGCGGCGGGCGAGTCGGGCCGAGATATTCGCCGTTCTTCGGCCACGAGCACGCCTTTTTTGTAAACCTGGCGGACGGCGAAATTTTTCAGACTGTCGAACACAATAAAATCCGCCCAGTAACGCGGCGCGATCGCGCCGAAATTTCGCAGGCGGTAATGCCGCGCGGTGTTGATGGTGGCGATTTGCAGCGCGGTGATCGGCGGCAGGCCAAGCCGGATGGATTTGCGCACGCAATGGTCGATGTGGCCCTCGCTGCACCAGGTCGCCCGCCAGCTTGTCATCGGTGGCAAAGGAGCAATTCGGCGCGTTGTGCGAGTTGATCAGCGGCAGCAAGTGCGGCGAGATTTCGCTCGGTGCTGCCTTCGCGCAACAAAATGTGCATGCCCAGCCGCAGTTTTTCGCGCGCCTCGTCCAGTTCGGTGGATTCGTGGTCGGAGCGCACGCCGGCCAGCACGTAGGCGTTGAGATTTTTTCCGCGCAAACCCGGCGCGTGGCCGTCAATCGCCTTGCCCTTGCCCGCGTCGATTTTGGCCAGCTCGCTTTTGCGCCCGAGATAGACGCCGGGAAAATTCATCAACTCGGCCACGCCCGCGACGCGCTCGTCGCGCAATCATCAATCCCAAATCATCCGCCGTGATGCGCGCGCCGGCGGTTTCCAGGGGCGTCGCCGGAACGCAGGAGGGCAGCATGATGAAAAAATCCAGCGGCAAGATTTTTGCTGGACTCCAGAACGTAACGGATGCCGTCCAGGCCGAGCACATTGGCGTATTCGTGCGGGTCAATCACCACCGCGCCCGTGCCGTGCGGCACGACCGCCCGCGCGAATTCCGGCGCGGTGAGCATCGAGCTTTCGACGTGGAAATGGCCGTCAATCAAGCTTGGCGCGAGATACGCGCCGCGCAGATCGATGGTCTTGCGTCCTTTGTAATCGCCGATGCCGATGATGCGCCCGTCCTCCACGGCGATGTTCGCGGGATGAATTTCGCCGCTGAGGACGTTGACCAGCCGGCGCGTTCTTGAAAAGCAATTCCGCCGGCTGTTCGCCGCGGGCGACGCGCGAGTTTTTGGCGGATGTTGCGCATGGCCTTTAAGCTATTGCTCCTTCACTTTGGAAAGCAACTTATTCTCTCCCATTTCCTCTTTCAGCCGGAATCCGGACAGGGGGTACGCTGTTTGTAGACTTTCGCCGGAAAGTTTGAGAGAGTCAAAAGGAAACAAAACGAAACCCCGAGCCATCGGAGAGATTAAATGCTCAATGAGGAGCGCCGACGGGAAATTCTGGAATTGTTGCGCAACGACGGCCGCGTTTTGGTTCGTGACTTGTCCAAGCGCTTTCGCACCTCGCTCATTACCATCCGGAAGGACTTGGAGTCCTTGCATCACCAGGGTATGTTAGAGCGCACGCACGGCGGAGCATTGCCCATTCGCATCGGGGCGCTGCAGGATCAGACTCTGCGTGAAAAGGAACGGCTGCATCGGCAGGAGAAAATGCGTATCGCCGCCGCGGCGTTGCGGATGATTCGACCCGGACAGGTGATTATTCTTGATTCGGGCACCACAACAACGGCGATTGCGCGCGGATGCCGTCACTTGCGGAGTCTGACGATCATCACCAACGCAACAAATATCGCGGCAGAGCTGGCCGATAGCAACGTGGAGGTGATTCTCACGGGTGGCTCGCTGCGGAAGAGTTCGTTTTCCCTGGTTGGACCGCTCGCGGAGGAATCGCTTCGCAAACTTAACGCGGACGTCCTGTTCCTGGCGGTGGATGGCTTCGACGTGGGCTACGGCCTCTCGACGCCCAATCAACTGGAGGCGCGAGTGAACCGGGCGATGTCCGAATCGGCCCGCCGGACGGTGGTGGTTTGCGACTCGTCGAAATTCGGGCGGAGAAGTCTGTCGCTCATCATGGACGTTTCCGCGGTGCACGAGACGATCACCGACCGTGGTATTTCGAAGCACTACCTAACGGCGCTGCGCGAAACAGAAGTTGAAGTCACACTCGTGTAGCCGAGCCCGCTTTATCGAAACTTTTTCTGCTCGCAATCTGCGCTTGACTTACCCACCAAGAGTAAGTAAAAGACATGAAATGAAACAAAGCGTAAGTCCGCTTTCCGGATGCGAAAGCCGGGATTCCTGGAGACCGCTATGACCTCAGCATTGCGAAATGCCTTCCTAATTTTCTGTGGGCTAGTCTTTTTCTTTGGCTGGACTAACCGGGCGGCGGCGCAATCGACTTTCACCGCCCAACTGAGCGGGGTGGTGACGGACTCCTCTGGAGGCGTGGTACCCCACGCACAAGTTTCTCTGATCAACGATGCGACGGGCATCGTCGCGAACGCGCAGACCGACGAACGCGGATTTTATGTATTCACGGGCGTTCGGCCGGCCACGTACACCATTCGTGCCGAGGCCAAGGATTTCGCGTCACAGGAGCGGAAAGACGTGGTCCTGGCCGTGAGCCAGCGGGCAACACTGGACTTCAAGCTAGTGCCAGGCACGGTCTCCGAAGTGGTAACGGTAACGGAGCAAGCTCCGCTGCTGGACACGGGGAACGCGACGCTGGGAACGGACGTTACGAACGAATACGTGCGAGACATTCCGCTGATCAATCGCAGCATGTTCGGTCTGGTCTTCCTCGCGGGCGGCGTCACGGAAACGACCGGATCGGGCACGCAGGATTCCTACCCTTCCGGCACGAACTTCGTTTCCAATGGACAGCGCAACGCAACCGCGGAGGTCCGCATTGATGGCGCGTTGACGAGCGCGCCCGAGCAGGGCGAAGGCGGCACGACCAACGTTTACTACCAGCCTTCCGTGGAGATCGTGCAGGAATTCAAGGTGGAGAACAACAGTTTCGCCGCGGAGTATGGGAACAACGGGGGAACGGTGGTGAACCTGGTTTTGAAATCGGGTACCAATCAGTTCCATGGAAGCGGCTGGTGGTTTGGGCAGCGCTCAGCACTGGACGCAAACGATTTCTTCAACAATGCCGACGGAATTCCAAAACCGGACCACGTGCGCGATCAATATGGATTTTCGCTCGGGGGTCCGCTGCGCAAGCAAAAGACCTTTTTCTTTGTCGACGCGGAGTTTACCCGGGAACATGACCCAGTGGATATCAACGGGACCGTGCCCACCGATGCCGAACGCAACGGAAACTTTTCCAACACCATGACGGCAGATGCCAACGGAAATCCCGTGGTGCAAGCGATCTATAACCCGTTTCAATGTGTTCTGCCCGCCGGTTCGGCAACTTGTGTGCGCCCGCAATTCCAGAACAATGTGATCCCTTCGCAGCTCATCAATCCCATCGGCCAGGCAATTATGAACATGTATCCTCAGCCGAATGTGCCAGGCGATCAATTTGGGCTGGATAATTTCCGCACATCCATTCTTACGAACGCGCCCGCCCATCAGTTCGATGTTAAGATCGACCATTTTTTCAACGAAAAACAGAAGATAGCGGTGCGCTATAGCCAGGCCTACAGCGAGTACGACGTCCCGTTCGTCCTGGCGAACGCAAACTTTAACGACGGATTCACTTCGTCCACTTCGGTGCACAACGTTGGAATCGAATACGACTGGACAATAAGTCCGACCATCCTTTCGACCAGTCGCTTTGCAGTGGATCGCGTAACCGCGCCCGTGAACTCAGCGTTTCCCAGCCTTTCCAGCGTGGGATTTCCCATCCAGTCTGGCGGCTAATGGCCTGGAGCGCATGCCGAGCATTCAGCTCGACGGCACAAACGACTGGCTATCGCTGTTCACGCAATGCTGTACAGACACCGCCTTTGCGCACACTCTGTACAGCTATTCTTCGTCGATATCCTGGGTCAAGCACGCACACACGATCAAGTTTGGATTCGAGCAGCGACAATTTTTCAATAATTTCTACCAACCAAATTATCCGACAGGCAATTTCTACTTTCCCCAAAATGCAACCGCTTCGACCCCGATTACAACTGATACAACGCAGGGGAATTCGTTCGCCAGCTTGCTGCTGGGCTATGGCGCGAATTCGGGATCACAGGGATCCAGTTTCATTAATGTGCAGCCATCCGTGGCCGATAAATCGTTGGAGACGGCGTTTTACGTGCAGGACGATTGGAAAGTCACCTCCAAGCTGACGATCAATTTGGGGCTTCGCTATGAATGGAGTTCCCCGTACACGGAGAGGTACAATCACCAACAGTACAGCGACTTCTCGGCGAACACAGGCGTCACCGTCGATCTACCCAACGGGCTCAATCCGTCGGTTACTTCTCCGACGCAGCTACCTGGCACGACGTTGTTTGTGGGACAGGGTGGTCTCGGGCGCTCTGTGCCGACGGATCGGAATAACTTCGCGCCACGGGTTGGCTTCGCGTGGTCGATCGATCCGCAGACGGTCATACGTGGAGGCGGGGGCATCTACTACGGATTGAGTCCGGCGACGAACTTCCAGTATCCAGGTACTGCTTTTAGCGCTTCCGATCCTGTTCTCTTCTCAACAAATAATTATGTGACGCAAAATGCAACTCTTGAAAATCCCTTCCCGCAGGGAATTTCGCAGCCACAGGATCAGAAATACGGAAAGCTTGCAGAGTGGGGTTACGATAATTCAAACAATCTGGGCACGCAAGAAGCGGAAAATGCCGATATTTATCAGTGGAACCTAGGGTTCCAGCACTTGTTCCCGGCGGAAATTACCATTGGTGTGGACTATTCCGCGAATCGCAGCACACATCTTCCCTGGGGCGGCTATTCCAGCACCAGGAACCGGAATTACATTCCGTCGGACTTGTTATCGCAGATCTCTACGACCCAACATGCGCTGGACCCCACCTGCGACGCGGACAGCTGCGTTTCGAATTACCTCCAGCAGCTAGTCCCGAATCCGTTTATTTCGCTTTTTACGTCGGGCGCTCCAAACTACACGCCGGGCGGCAGCATTTTCAATGAACCAGCCTCGGTATACAACCAGCCGACAATTCCGCTTTCTTACCTGCTTCGGCCCTATCCGCAGTTCGCCGGAACGTTCCAGGGCCTGCCCATCTTCGGCGCGAATTCCTGGTACAACTCGCTACAGGTGCGTTTTCAGAAGCGGATGAACCATTACATCAGCTTTGAAGGCAACTACACCTTTTCCAAGTCAGAGGATGATTCCTCGATCGGATTCAATGCGTTTGTTGGAAATCTGAATACAGTCTTCGGATACACGGTAGGAAATCCGCAACAGCTCGACCGGTTAAAGAATGAGTGGGCCATCAGCGCCAATGACGTACCGTATCGATTTGTACTTGCCACGATCATCGATGTTCCGGTCGGGAGAGGTCGCTGGATTGGGCGCGACATGAACCGCTATCTCGATGGCGTGATTGGCGGGTGGGCAATCTCGAGCATCATCACGCTGCAAAGCGGCCAGCCACTTCCGATCGCCATGGCTGATCCCCGTCTGCAGGATGGAAATCAACGACCCAACGTGATTTGTCCGCAGGTATCCAGTGGGCTCAGCTACCACACGGCCGCCGCGAACTTTTTGAATGGCACAGCCAACGCGTCGTTGTTCAATGCCGCTTGTTTCGCTGATCCCGGCGATCAAGATGCCGGGAAACGCTCCGCGCTATTTCTCGGATCTGAGAGGCGACGGCATACGCAATATCGACCTTTCGTTCACGAAGGAATTTGCGATTAAGGAACAGATGAGGCTGCAATTGCGCGGCGAATTCTTTAACTTCACCAACACGGAAAGTTTGCGCTTTCCCGACGTGGGCGTTGGCAGCGCCACATTTGGCGAGGTCCAGTCTTCCGCTCCCGGCTTCACGCCCCGGCTCATCCAGTTTGGCCTGCGTTTTGAATTCTAAGGGTGCATGACGGCATTGAAAGCGATAACTACTGCGGCGCTGTGCCTTACTGCATTGTTGTGCGCAGCCACGCGCGCCGATGCTCCAGCGCAGAACTGGACGAACTATGTCCGCATCGCCGCGTATGGCTTGGGACCCGCCAATGCTGACCATATCGTCCGTGACGCCACAGCGTCTGGCGTATATGGCATTGAAGTGGACAATGACATTCCCGGGCGCTATGAGAGCTTCATCGATCCCACGCAAAAGTTGAAAGACATCCGCTCCGTGGCCGAGGCTGCTCATAAAGCGCGAAATAAAGCCTTCGTTTATATCGCAGGAACCGAGTGCATCACCGCGAATGCGAAAGATTCCGCCCATTCTGTTCTGAAAGATCACCCGGACTGGCTGCAGAAAAAAATTACCGGTGAATCGGCGGTATTTGGTGGAGGCGCCGCGTTTTGGATTAGCCCTGGCGATGAAGATGTGTGGATCACGCCTTATGCTCCGGCGTGGCGAAAAATTTACATGGAACGTGTGCGACAAATTGCCGCGACGGGGATCGATGGGATTTACGTGGATATCCCCTACTGGATGACGCATTTCGACGGCTGGGAAGACTCCTGGGCCAGCTTCGACTCCTACACGCTGGCTGCGTTTCAAGCGCAATACGGCCTCGACGCTCGCAAAGACGTTGTTCTGGGCGATTTCTCCAACGCCGGATTTCGCAAATGGGTGACCTTTCGCATCGACACGTTCACGGAATTTATGCGAGAGATTCGGCAAAACGCGCGCAGCGTAAACCCGGCGATCATGGTCATTCCGGAAATTTATCCTGGCATCGAGCCGGAATCGGTGCGTGTGGGAGCGGACGTTTACGAACTGTACGGCGTAGTGGATGCCATCGCCCATGAGTATGAATTTGGGGATGGCGATCACATGGCGTCGTCGCGCACGCAACTGGATTGGTTTCTCTATCAGGCGGGAATGCTCACGTTTCGGGCGTTTGCGCAAGGCAAAGCCACCTGGATCCTGAATTACTCGTGGGATGGGGATAAGAACGTAACTCCGAGTGAAGCAATGCGAACTTTGGCAGCCTCGCAACTGGTCGCTGGCGCCAATTTCTGGGATGCTCCGGGGCACTCCATGGCGGGTTCGAATGACGCCGCTACGCGCAAGCAGATCTTCGATTGGATCGCAAAACACGAGAAAACCTTTTATCTCCCACGTACGCCCATGCATCCGGTCGGAGTCTACTTTTCTCCCGCGAGCCGCAATTTCGACGCGGCGCGATTTCTTCCGTCGTACCGCGGGACCCTGTTATTGCTCTTGCAAAATCATGTGGAGTTTCAGGTCGTCACTCCCAGAACCCTTGCAGAATTTCACGGAGCGACTCTTGTGCTTCCGGACGTCTCCATCCTGAGCGACTCCGAACGCGTTCAGCTCACGGCGTTTCTGGCACGGGGCGGAAAGCTAGTCGTCTCAGGGAACGGACAGCACCGGCATCCCCGCGTCGCAGAATGTCACTCGCTTCAGTGACTCGCCGGCCAGCAGCTATCTACGCGCGTTGGAAAAAGATTTTCCTGCGGCGTCGCAAAATAAGCCAACGGAATTCTTGACTGCTCTATCGCAGCCGGCGGATTTGTCCGATTACCGCTTCGCCTTTGATTGCTTCTAACACCGCTTTGGTGGATGGCCAGCCGCACGTATTTCTGATGAACTTTGCAGGAATCGTTCCGCACCAAAATGTCAAACCATCATTGGACGATTCTGTGAAAATCACCGTCCCGTCGCGCCGTAAATGCGTCTTGCATTTCCTGCCATTTCTGGGAGAGGAGCAGCAGGTAACTTCCAGGCCGGCCGGTGACTCGCAAGTGTTTTCTATTCCTGCGTTCGACCGCGCGGCAGCTGTCTGGCTTGAGGACGCGCAATAGATTTCGCCTTATTTCAGGGAGAAGGTTTTGTCACTTTCGTCGGGAAAACAAAACGGGCTACGTGCCTTGGCGGACGAGCGCGGCATCATCGCCGCGCTGGCGATCGACCAGCGTAGCGCGCTGCGCAAGCTCTTCGCGAAAGCTAGCGGACGCGATGCAAATGATATTCCCAGCGAGTGGCTGGTGCAGTTCAAGGAAAAAGTCAGTCAATTTCTCACTCCGTACGCCAGCGCGATTTTACTTGATCCCGAATATGGCTTGCCCGCGGCGGAGTCGTCGTGCAAAAGACGCCGGACTTCTTCTCGCGTATGAGCAGAGTGGCTACGACAAGTCTGTTCCTGGACGCTTGCCGCGCCTGTTGAATGATTTCACCGTGGCGAGCCTGAAAGCGTCCGGCGCCGATGCGGTGAAGGTACTGCTGTACTATTCCCCCTTCAGCAGCGCCGATGTTAATGCCTTCAAGCAGACTTGGGTAGCGAGCGTTGGCGTCGAATGCCGCGACGCTGACGTTCCCTTCTTTCTCGAGATCGTGAGTTATCACGATGAAATGGATGAGAAAAGTCTCGAATTCGCCCGCATAAAGCCCGACGTGGTGATTCGCATCGATCGAAGAGTTCTGCAACGCAAAGTACGCCGTGGATGTATTGAAAGTCGGCGTGCCGGTGAACATGAGTTTCGTCGAATCCGCCAGTTTGCCGCGTTCGCAAACGGTTTATTCGCGTTCCGAAGCGATAGGTCACTTCAGACGAGCATCTGAGGCGGCACGTCTTCCCTTCATCTATTTGTCGGAAGGCGTCCCAAACCAGATCTTTACCGAAGCCCTGGCGTTGGCTGCGGAAGCTGGTTCTGACTTTTCTGGTGTGCTCTGTGGACGAGCAAGCTGGCAAGGTGGCGTCCCGGTCTTCGTGCAGCACGGCGCTTCAGCGCTCGATGATTGGCTGCAGGAACACGGGGTGCGAAACATTCAGAACGTGAACGGGCATCTCAACGCCGCGCGCCCATGGTTTGAAAGGATTGGCGCTTCTTCCAGCGCCAGGGAGTGACCACGAAATCGCACCATGTTCCTTTGCGTTAGTGCCAATCCGGCGATCGACAAGCGGCTCACCGTGCCGTCGCTTTTGCGTGGACAAGTCAACCGCGTGCGTACCGTCCAAGGTTTTCCGGGCGGGAAGGCTGTGCACGTGGCGATGGTGCTCCACACACTTGGCGGTCAACCGCACTGGATAGGTCCCTGCGGCGGTGCGAGCGGCGAAGAACTCAAAGCTGGTCTTTCTTCGCTCGGAATTCGCGCGACCGCCTGCGCCACGCGTCAGCCAACTCGCACGAATCTGGAAGTCGTGGAAGAGGATGGCACGGTTACAGAAATTCTCGAGCCGGGTTCGGCGCTTGTCCCCAGCGGAATGGAAGGATTTCGAAAGCGCATACCGAAAAATATTTGCGGAGAATCCTGAAAATAAACTGGTCATCCTCTCCGGAAGCTTGCCGGCAAATACCCAGCCAAATCTCTACGCGGATCTCATCGCCGACGCGCGGAAATCCGGTTGCAAGACCTTGGTGGACACGAGTGGTGAGCCGCTTCGTCTGGCGCTGGCGGCCAAGCCATATTTCGTGAAGCCAAATCGAGAGGAACTAGCTCAGGTTCTGGGAGCGGCCATCAACAGCTTGTCCCAGGCATCCGCAGCGATACGGAAATTGCTGAGCATCGGCGCCCAGAGCGCAGCCGTAACTCTCGGTTCGGAGGGACTTCTGTTTTGCCCCAGCAAAGATGCGCCAGTGTTCTTCGCACCCGTGGTTCCGCTCCGGCCGCATTCCACCGTGGGCTGCGGAGATTCTGCGCTGGCCGGATTTGCATTTGGCATCGCGGCCGCATACTCGCCGCAGGATACATTGCGGCTCGCGGCAGCCTGCGCCGCGGCAAATTGTTTGGCCGATTCTCCGGGCGCGGCCAAACTTAAGGATATTCAGGATTTTCAGCGACAAGTCACCGTCCAAACGCTGGCGGATTCATGACGCCGTTTGTGGATTGGATTTGTGCGCCACGTGCGCGGAGAAGAAAGAACATGAGACATTCGCCCAAAGGTGTAGGTCCCATGGGGTTCAGGAATTCGCTTCGTCGAGGAAAGTATGATGCCTGCTTCTAGCTCGCCCGTTCGCGGTTCTCACACACTTACCGAAATCTTGTCTCAGCCGGAGGTCTGGCGGTCTTGTTTGCGCGGCCTCGCGGACAATGCCGCCTTCCAAGCCATGCGGGACAAAGCGCGTTCTCGCCGGCCGTGGCTCTTTATCGGCTGTGGATCCAGTTATTATCTGGCCGAAGCCGCCGCTGGCAGTTGGTCGCAACTGACGGGCTATCCAGCTCGCGCCTTGCCTGCTTCCGAGGTGCTGCTATTTCCGCAATCGGCCCAGCTTGCGCAACACGATCTCCAGGCAGTCATTATTTCGCGCTCTGGCCGCACATCGGAGGCCTTGCGCGCGGCCGAACTGCTGTGTGAAAAATATAAGGTTGCGACTCTGGGAATTACCTGCGCATTGCAATCGGAACTGGCGAAAACTTGTGAATTCACCATCACCTTGCCCGCCGCGGACGAGAAGAGCGTGGTGATGACGCGGTCATTCAGCTCCATGCTTTTTGCGCTCGTTAAGCTTGCTGCGGAAACCGCGGGTGTGCCGGACCTTTCCTCTTCGCTCGAGACTGTCGAAACCGCGCTGGCTTCCACCATCGAAGAGTGGAATGATCGTGTGGGGACTTTCGTCGCAAATCATACGTTTGCGGACTATATCTACCTCGGACAAGGCCCCTTATTTTCCATCGCCCGCGAGGCTGCGCTTAAAGTCACTGAAATGTCGCATTCCTATGCCCAGGCTTACCACACTCTGGAATTCCGCCACGGCCCGAAATCCATCGTCGCGCCTCACACCTGCATCATGTTTTTCCTGAGCGAATCCGGCATGCAGGCGGAGACCGAGGTCTTGCTGGAAATGAAAGACCTTCGCGGTACGATCGTTGCGGTATCCGATCGCGCCAGTGATGGCGTTCGGCAGGCGTCCGATCTTCTCTTTGAATTGCGCACTGGACTTTCGGAGCCCTTCCTCCTTGCCCCGTTCATTGTTCCTGGGCAGCTTCTTGGCTATCACACGGGTGTTAAGAAAGCCCTGAATCCGGACGAACCCAAGAACTTGAGCCGTGTAGTCCTTCTTGACTAGACGCTTGCAGAGCCAGTCAATGAACAGCCAGACTAAATTCGACGTTAGTGTCGTTGGCGAACTCAATCTGGACCTTGTTCTCTACGGTCTTCCTGGCCATTTCGAACTAGATCGCGAGCACCTCGCTTCAAGTTTGAGTCTCACGCTCGGAAGCTCTTCCGCGATTTTTGCCCACAACTTGGCCCTTCTCGGAAACCGCGTCGGCTTTCATTCGGCCATCGGCGAAGATTCTCTGGGTAAGATATGTCTGGAGCGCCTCAATCAAGGCGGCGTAGACGTGTCGGCCGTTCGAGAATTCGCCGCGAAGCAGACCGGGCTCACCGTCATCCTCCCCCAGCCCGAAAAGCGATTCATCCTCACCTACCCAGGCGTGATGGCGGAGATGCGCTTTGAAGATCTCAACCTTGATAGCGTCCTCAACGCTCGCCATCTCCATCTATCTTCCTTTTTTTTGCAACAGGCGCTGCGTCCCCGCATCGCGGAACTTTTTCGTCTCGCAAAGCAGTCCGGTCTTTCCACCTCTCTGGACACCAACGACGATCCCGAAGACCGCTGGGCGCCGGACGTTCTCCAAGTTTTGAAGTGGGTCGACGTTCTGCTGCCCAACGAACATGAAGCCTGCCGTCTCGCTCAGTCTGAAGATCCGCTGCGAGCGTTGGATTTTCTGGCCGCACGAGTTCCGCTGGTGGTCATGAAGCGCGGGGAAAAAGGAGCCCTGGCACGCCGCGGCTCCGAGATCTTTGACTCTTCATCGCCAAAAGTCGCGCCTGTCGACACTATCGGCGCCGGAGACAGCTTCGACGCGGGATTCCTTCATCAATTCATTCGTGGTGGGGAAATTGCTGAGTGTTTGCGCTACGGCAATCTTGCGGGTGCGCTCTCCGCAACCCGGAGTGGAGGCACCGAAGCCTTCCGCGACGTCGCGCACCGCAAAGCATTCTTCTCTTCGTAGGGGCGTATCGACCAGCAGCTCTTCTCTCCCGGGCGATGCCGTCGCAGCGCTGATCTCAAACGCCCCTATTTCGCCTCAAGCAACAAGCTGTCCGTAAAATCCACGCGCAATTTCGCAGTCGGCCCAGTCACCGTTCCATAATCTTTGTTGTGCACGTAGTCTGTGACATGGTAGTTGCGCTGCTCAAGTCCGCGCAGTTCCACTTCACCACTCCACTTTACGCCGTCACTGCTCTTGTCCGCTCCGGTGGGCGCATAAAACGCGTAGTACATCGCGCCGCCCTTCTCGATCGCATAAGCCTCAGGCGTGTCGTAGCCATACACGTACAAGTCCAGGAAGTTTCCTTTCGAGAGCATTTTTTCGTTGTATAGCGCGATCCATTTCTTCCAGTGTTCTTCCTTCGCGGGATTTAAGTACACGTTCTTGAGCTTCGGACCATAGTCCGGCCACGTAAACTTTGTTCCGAGAACCCCGCCGGTTCCCAGCGTCGAAGCAAAGTCGTCCCCAACATCTTGCTCGTTGTCGGTGTTTGCTCCAGTAATGCGGGACAGCTCGACATGATCCCCGTAAATGGCCGCATTCGGCCCCAGGAGCGCCTTATACATCTTGATGCGCCGGCGCACTTGCACCGATCCGACCGGATCCGCGGTCACCGCTTGGTCCATATATCGCAGCCACGCCAGACTCGGCGGCGTTCCGCACGGGCAACTTTGCGTCACGCTGTCTGGCTTTAGTGCACGCGTGGTCTCGAAGATCGTCTTATAAACTTCGCCCATCGCGTAGACCGAATCGAGCGGCGATTTGTGATGATGTTTCGGGTTGTAACAACGCGGCGTGGCATAGATATTGTCGAGCTTATGCCCGTCGAAGTCCCAATCTCGAATGAATCGTTCCGTCAGCTTCTTGTAGTATTCGCGAACTTCCGGCACCGCCGGGCAAAGCGTCGCCAGATTCCGCGTCATTCTCGCCGGCTGTCCCTTTTCATCCAGAATCAGCCAGTCCGGATGCTCCTTCACCACATCCGAAACAATATATTTGTGGTCTCCGTATTTGAATTTCCCGTCTTCCACCGCCAAGGGCAGCCACCAGAGCTGCACCTTTATGCCCTGCTCGTGAAAATCCCTCACCATTTTCTGAATGGCGTCTCCGCCAAAAGTATCTTTGCGCGGCTGCCAATCCCCGTAATCGTTAAACCATCGATCATCCAGCGTAGCCCAGTGAATTCCCAAGCTCCTTCAACTTGGGAATCGTGGCGATCATCTGCTTCGGCGTTACCTCGGATTCGTAGCCCCAGCCACACCAGCTCACCGCATAGTTCTCATCGTTGTTTTTCGGCCGCGTCAATCCTTCCCGCTCCACGGCCTTCGACCACATGCTCAACGGCTCGTAATAGTCGCCGTGAAAAACCATTAGAAACGTTCTTGGCGTGGAAAATGCTCTCGCCAGGTTTTAGCGTCGTGCCCGCCGGAACCTCCACGGCCGTCTCCACTTTTCCATCGGCCGTCGTTTCCGCCGGTATCGAAAGGACCAGCGGCAGTGTTTCCAGATGCCCGATCGCCAGGCCCACATTCCGCGTCCAGAACGCCACCACCGGCACGCCTCCGCCGACGCGCCCCAGATCGTCCTTCGTCTCTACCGGCGTCCCGAACGAATTTTCCTGCGAAAATTTTGCCGGCATCGCCAGCACGTCGTCTTTGCCCCACTTGATGCTCGACCCAAAAAATGCCCACATCTCATGCGCCTGCGCTTGCGGGTCCGCCAGAGACGCATTGAGCAAATGCCGCTGCAGCGTCACCGAATCCAAGCCAACTTCCGTAGCTCCGGAATTTTTGTAGCTCGCCGAAAGCAGCGCCAGCGAGGGGAAATCGTCGTACACCTCGACGTCCAGCTCCTCATCAAGCCCCGTGCTCGCGCTGTGACCCTTAACGACCACTCTTTTTCCAAGCGCCCCGAGCTTGCCGTTCGCCGCCTGAATCTGCGCGTGCGCCAAATCGCGCACAAAATCGCCGACCTCTTTCTTGCCGCTGGTTACCGTCACACTCCTGAGCCTGGCGTCGCTTCATCGAGCGTCAGCCACTCCGTCCCATTCTTGAACCGCCCGGACAGGCTGCCCGTCGCAGAAAGCACAAACTCCGCCTGGCCCGTCGTCAAATGAATCCCATCCGCCTGCGTCTTCACCACCACCGACGACCCCGGCTCCGCTTTCTTTTCCTCGGTCTTACATCCGCCAAAAATCGCCAGAGTCAACGCTGCTGTCGTGACCATCATCGCCACGCGTGACTTTTGTAGCCTCCAGCTCATCGCTTGTCTCCGTGATACATCGCGAAAATCTTCTCCGCGTTCCCGTGGTAAACCTTCTCCAAAATTCCATCCGGCAAGCCCCATTCCATAAATCATCCATCGACCCTGTCCTGGATAGCCCCAGTACGGAAAATACTCATCGTCCGTCTCCAGCCAGCGAAAATAGTTGGCATACATTTCGGACACCGGCTCCGAATCCGTTCCAAACAGGATGCGGTCCTGAAACTCCGCGAAAAATTTCGCGGCCCGCCTCGGCTGCCGGCCCAGCTCCGCTTCCCGCGCGCCTAATTCCACGTACATATTCGGATATTTCCTCAGCCACTCGGATACCGCATCCAAATTCTCCGGCCAGTTCGCCACATGCAGCGCGATGAACGTAGTGTTCGGATGCTTTGCAACGATGTGATTCCGCTCCTCCAGCAATGTCAGCTTGTCCGGGAAAGCGGCGCCATAAAAGCTCCACGACGGATTGCGCATCAACTCCTCGTACCTTTCGTTCTTCGCATCCGTCGGCGTGAAAAAAGCTTCCGGATCGGTCGAGTGAATCGCCACCGGTATCCCCAGTCTTCCGCATTCCTCCCAAACCGGATCCATCCGCGGATCATCGATGGCCACCAGTTTCCCGCTCTTGTCCTTTACTCCCAGCCCCCAATCCTTCAGCACCTTCAGTCCGCGCGCCCCGCGCTTCACCGCATCATCCAGTTGCGCCACCATTTCCGCGCTGAAATTCGGATCGTCGATCTTGCTCCAGTCCATTTGCGCGAAGACCACGAATCTGTCGGGATACGGTTTCACCATCTTGTCCAGCACGCCCTGCAGTTTTTCTCCCCACATCCCCGTCAGGATCACCACCTTTTTCACGTTCGCCTGATCCATCCCTTTCACAACATCGGCGGCCGGAACGTCCTCGCCATGCACCCCGCCCGCGTCATTGACGTGATTGTGCACATCGATCACATAGAACTTCGCGCGCGGCACCTCGTGCGCAGCCGTGTGCAGCATGGGCTTGGGATCCCAATCCTTCAATAGCAGGGTCATCCGCTTTTCTGCGTCCGGATCTTCCCGGTACTGAATATCCTGTCCAAACGCCGCGCGCGCGTAGCGGCCACCATAGCGGTCAGTACCGCAATCTGCATCATCCAACGCATCAAGCACACCTTGTTCGTCATCGTTTTCGTCCCATCCAGAATCCCTTGGTCTTATCAGAGGCAACCGCGCACGCCCGAGTGTAATCCTATACGTAGATAAACGAAAGTAAAAGAAATAAAACGAAGCACCTCGCTGACCTGCAGTTTCAAGTTTAGATAGTCAAAAACTCGCGTATCCCAACGTCCCCATGGACCGGCACTTTTGACGGTTCCATCTCCTAGCCTTCTTCGTCACTATTCCCGACCAACCTGGTCTTTGCGTCCTTTTACCGGGCGATCATCGTGATAGCTGAGGCGACGGGAGAATTCATGAAGCAAATTGGAAATAGCACACTGCGGTTGGCTGCGTTCCTCGTGATTATGGGACTGGTTTCTCGACCGATCGTCGCGCAGCAGGTCACGGGCACATTGGGTCAGCCGAGCCACGACCACCGTCGACGGAAAGCAGCTTCCGCCGCCGCCGCCGAAATTCGGCGGAGTGATCAAGGAAAGCGCCAAGGATTCCACGCCCTGGTGGCCGCCGCGCGTGGTGCCGCCCAAGGGCGCGCCCAACGTCCTGCTCATCATGACCGACGACCAGGGCTACGGCGTGCCCGGCACCTTCGGCGGTGTCATCCCGACACCGAACCTGGATCGTATTGCCAAGGCCGGCCTGCGCTACACCCAGTTCCACTCCACGGCGCTTTGCTCGCCGACGCGGGCGGCGCTGATCACCGGCCGCAACCACCACTCTGTCGGATTTGGCGTCATCGGCGAACTGTCCACGGGCTACCCGGGCTATGACTCCATTATCGGCCAGGACAACGCCACCATCGGCGAGATACTGAAGGAAAACGGCTACGCTACCTCGTGGTTCGGCAAGAACCACAATACCCCGGGCTTCACTTACAGCACCACGGCAGGGCCCTTTGACCAATGGCCTATCGGAATGGGCTTTCAGTATTTCTATGGCTTCCTGGGTGGCGAGACCGACCAGTGGACACCCTACCTCTTCCGCAATACGACGGCGGTGTATCCCTGGGTTGGCAAGAAAGGCTATAACCTCACCACTGACCTGGCCGACGATGCCATCCGCTATCTGCAGGACCTCAACGCAGCGGCGCCCGACAAGCCGTTCTTCCTCTACTACGTCCCGGGCGGCTCCCACTCGCCTCACCAGCCAACCCAGGAATGGATCGACAAGTTCAAGGGCAAGTTCGACATGGGCTGGGAAGAGTTGCGCGACCAGATCTTTGAAAACCAAAAGCGGCTCGGCGTAATTCCCGCCAAACACCACGCTGACGCCGTGGCCGGACGGACAGGCAGACTACGGCGGCGCCAAGTTGCCCAAATGGGACTCGCTTAACGCTGCGGAAAAGAAGATGTATGCCCGGAAGCGGAGGTCTTCGCCGCCTACACCGCCTACACCGACTACGAAATTGGTCGCGTGATTGAGGAAGTCCAGAAGATGGGCAAGCTCGACAACACGCTGATTATCTACATCGACGGCGACAACGGCACCAGCGCCGAAGGCAGCGTGTACGGCACGTTCAACCAGTATACCGCCTACAACGGCATCATCAATATGCCGGTGGTCAAGCCCGTCCTGGCGATGAACGCACTGCACTATAGCGACTGGGGCTCCGACAAGACTTATCCGCATATGTCCGTGGCATGGTCCTGGGCTTTCGATACCCCTTTCAAGTGGACCAAGCAGGTGGCCTCCCACTTCGGCGGAACTCGCCAAGGGCTTGCGATTTCCTGGCCCGGCCATATCAAGGATGTTGGGGCATCCGCACCCAGTTCCATCATGTCATCGACATTGTTCCGACGATCCTTGAAGCCGCCGGCATCCAGGCACCGGACGATGGTCAACGGAATCAAGCAGAAGCCGATCGAAGGCGTCAGCATGGCCTACACCTTTGATCCCGCGAATGCCAATGCGCCGTCCAAACGCGATACTCAGTATTTCGAGATGGTCGGCAACCGCGCGATCTATCATGACGGATGGGTCGCAGCCACCACCCCGCCCGCCCCACCCTGGGAGCTGGGAACACGGCCATGCCGCCCCTCGACCAATACAAGTGGGAGCTTTACCACATCGCCGAGGATTATTCGGAATCCAACGACCTCGCCGCGACAATGCCTGACAAGCTGAAGGAAATGCAGGCGCTGTTCCAGAAAGAGGCGGCGGACCACCAGGTCTTACCGCTGGATAACTCGGGCTTTGCGCGCGCCCTTACGGCGCGACCGAGCGCCATCGCCGGGAAAACCGTTTTTACCTACACCGGTGAGAACGCCGAATATCCCCGACGGCAATGCTCCCAACGTGCTGGGCAAGGAACTTCACCATTGCTGCCGAGCTGACGATCCCGAGTGGAGGCGCGGAGGGCGTGATCGTAACCGAGGGCGGAATGGTCGGCGGCTACGGCCTCTACCTCACCCATAGCTTCAATTGGTGGCTCAAGAGCGACCTGTTCAAAAAAATCGGATCTGGGATTGTTGATTCTGGGGCTTCTGCTGATCTTGATCGGCAATGCCGGACGGGGGAGAAAAGGCCTCGGCTACGCGATGTTGCTCATAGCCGCGTTGGGACTGCTCATGGTCTTTGCTACCGATATCTTCGGATTCGGCAGAGGCCGGCCTGTCTTCGTCTACAACATGCTGGACCTGGAGCGGTTCCGGTGGAGAGGCCCTGCACTTAGCGAGGGCAAGCACACCATCGTCTTCGACTTCAAATACGACGGCCCCGGCGTCGGCAAGGGCGGTACCGGCGTGCTGACTGTGGATGGCAAAGAGGTCGACCGCAAGTCGATGGAACACACCATTCCGTTCCTCATGCCCGCCGACGAGAGCTTCGACGTCGGACTCGATACCCGCACGCCGGTGGACTTCAGCTATGATTGTCCGTTCCGCTTTACCGGAACATCGACAAGCTGACGTATCAACCTCGGGCCAGTCGCAGTTATCGGCAGAGGACCAGAGGAAGATGGAGGACGCCGTCGCCAGAGCCAACAACTAGGCCGAGCAAGACAAAGAGGCGGCATGCGAATACACTCGCTGCCACCAAGTGCAGCATTACCGCAATCAGCAAAGGAGATCATGCATGAGTCAAAACCACTTTACCCTCGCTTTCCCTTGAAGTCGCCCGCGGATGCAAAAGCGTTGGCCGAGCAGCTTCCACCGCTGATGCCCGAGTTTTTCAAAGCGGAAGACACCATCGGCACGATTCACTACTCGCGCTTTACCGTGCTGAGCGAAAAGACCCTGCTCTTTCTTGGCGACTTCGACGGCGAATTCGCGCAGCTCATGGCCGCTCTCGCCGCCCAAGCAGGACTCGGTCTTCGACGCGATTTTCGCGCACGTCGAAAATCCGCCGCCCACGCCCGTCGCCGATCACGCCGACGCCTTCGTCGAATGGACCGCGGAGCATCATCCTCATCGCGGTGAATCTCTACACCGCCTACCCGGACGTGACCGCCAAGGAGATCAAGGCCTTGGCGGCCGCCGCGGACGTCACCGGCGCCGGCGAACTGCAATCCCTTCCTGGTGATCCTGCCCATGAAATCAAGCTTGCCTTTCTCGAGGTCCAACTGATCCTGCGCGCCCGCGGACACGGCACCACCAAAGACCTGGACAAAGTCGGCACACCCCATTTCGCGCAGTTCGTGCCGCTGGAAGACAACCAGATCGGCTTCTTCACCGTCTATGACGGCGACTTCGACAAATACATCGCCGACTTCACCAAAAACATCGGCGAAGTCTTCGATCTGCTGTTCAAGTTCACCAAGGGCGCGCCTCCCTCGCCCTGCAGAAAGTATCTTCAGGAGTTCATCGACTTCGCCGCGGGAGCGAATCGCGCTCCGATCGGCTTCTATCAGGCCTATCCAGGCCTAGTGTTCAGGACATTCATGCCCTGATCGCCGACAGCAAATCGCAAACCGCGTCGGCCGGATGAGAGTCGCGAATGAGCTGCAGGACAACAAGACCTCCAGTGGAAGCCCGCCAAAGAAAGTGGCGGGCTCCTTCGCCGCGTGTTCGGTCACGCTGCGCACGAGGCCTCCGCGCCCGACGCTCATTCCGCATCGCGCGCAAGATCCTCGCTTAACCTCGCCGACATTCAGGGCTTCATCCTGCGCGGTTACCGCATGCCGATGGTGCGGCATTTCCTGCTGACTGTTGGTGTTCCCGCGCAAGCGCGCGCAAACTGCTCGGGCGTTTCGTCAGCGGCGACGAATCGGACGCGCCGCAAATCACCACCGCCGAAGATTGGCATGTAGGCTTCGAGCCCGGCCCCGGCGACAATCCCGCCGAGGCGCCGCGCCGCAAGCCCGACTATTGCTTAAACGTCGGAATCACCTGGCCCGGACTGCGTCGCCCTCGAAATTAAAGCAACGCGTGCCCAACTCTCTCGTTCAAGTCCTTCGGCGCATTCATCGCCGGCGCCGCCGAGCGCGCCAAATTCGTCGGCGATACCGGAGCCAGTGCCCCGGAAAACTGGATCGGCGATTTCGGAAAGGGCAGCGATCACGTCATGGTCACGCTGCACGCCATCAGCCCGGATGCGATGACCACCTACTAGCGATCGCCTCGCGGCGCTCTTTTCCGAAGGCAACGCCTTCCACGAAATCTGGCGCACCGACGGCATGGCCTTGATGGAGATGCAGGACGGCACCGCCCGTGCCCACCTTCAAGGTCCACTTCGGTTACACCGATGGCATCAGCATGACCACCATTCGCGGTGGCCCGGAAAAATATCCTCCCGACCACCAGCAACCCTGCGAACCGTGGCTCTTCGTTCTGCAGGACGATGCCGAAAACTATTTCGTGCCCGAACCTCGCGAACTCGGCCTCAACGGCAGCTTTGCCGTTTTCAAGATGATTGAAACCGACGTGGTCGGCTTCGAGAACTTCCTGCAATCGCAAAAAGACAAAATCGATCCCGAACTGCTCGCCGCCAAAATTTGCGGACGCTGGCGCAACGGCGTTCCCCTTGCGCTGTCGCCAGACACCGACAGCCCCGCCGGCGGCATCGCTCCAGACCAATTGAACAACTTCGAATACGTAAACGCCGATGGCTCCGGCGATCCCAAAGGCTTGCGCTGCCCAGTTGGCGCGCACATGCGCCGCATCAATCCGCGCGGCCAGCCTGTCACCGGCCAGGGCCAACCCGGCGGCAGCAACAATACTCACCGCCTCATCCGTCGTGGCATGCCCTACGGCCCGATCTATGATCCGAAGCAACCCTACGACGGCATCCAGCGCGGCCTGCTCGGCTACTTCATCAACTCGAGCATTGAAAATCAGTACGAGTTCGTTCTCGGCCATTGGGTCAATGACAGCGAATTCGCCGGCTCCGTCCGCCTGAACCCCAAATCGAAAGATCCTATGATCGCCACGCAGGATCCCGCCGAAAGCATTTTCGTGATTCCGCAGGCGAACGGCGCGCCTCCGATCAAAGTCACTGGGTTCTCAAGTTTCGTAACCACCAGGGCCGCCGCCTACTGCTTCTTGCCCAGCATCACGGCGATCAAATTCATTGCTCAATTGGGTTGAAGCCGGCTGGCCGTTAAGTTGAAGTTTCGTTGAAGTTTCGTTGAAGTCGCGTTGAGGGAGCACTCCATGCTGTTTCTAACCAGATGGTTCGGGGTAACCGCCAGTGACGCCGATCGCAACCTCGCCAGCGAACAGTCGCGTCATTGCGGAGATCATCCAGAAAAGTCTCTTGCTCCAGAAAAATTCCGCCGACCAGCAGCGCCGCCCCCTCGCCCGCGGAACTCATGCCAAGGGCGTTTGCGCCAGAGCGCGAATTCGAAGTATTTGACGTAACCGCAGGTCGCGACGCGGAAACGGCCGCGCGCCTCGCCAAAGGCATTTTCGCAAAGCCCGGCGTTTATCCCGCCACTGTGCGTTTCGGCAATGCCGACCCCAAGATAAACTCCGACTTCAAGCCCGACGTCCGCTCGCTTTCTTTTTTTGTCGACCTTACCCGCGATGGCACCATCGCCTCCGACTTCCACGTCGCGCGCCAGGATTTCTCGCTGCAAAACACCAAGACCCTGCCCATCAACGACTCCTCCGCATTTCTCGCCATCATGAAAGTCCTTACCGCCTCGAACCCCGCCGTCGGTTTGTGGTCGCTGCCGTTCCGTGACAAGCTGCGCGTCCTCCGCACCCTCACCCTGCTGCAGCCGCAGATCCACCAGAAAATCAAGCCCTACCAGCAACTCCGCTATGGGAGCAACGTCCCTTTTCGTCACGGCACCACCGACGTCGTCAAATTTTCCGCCACGCCATTCCCGGGTAATCCCGCGCGTCTTCCGCAGCGCACCAATCCCAAGGGGCTGCAGGACGAGCTTGTCCGGCACCTCAAGGAAGACGGCAAAATGAGCGGCTTCGATTTCGCCGTCCAATTTCTCAACCCCGCTAAAATGACCTATTGGGGCGAGCACTACGACGCCAGTTTCTGGATCGAAAACGCCAGCGTCAATTGGGACGAAGTCGAAGCGCCGTTCCACACCATCGCGCGCCTCACCCTGCTCCGCGATTCTCTCCTCTCGCCCGACGCCGCCGAAGAGGTCTATTTCGATGTCACGACAAACTCCACGCCAGACAGCAGGCCGGTCGGCAGCATCAATCGCGCCCGCGGTCCCTCAGAGGTCGCCAGCAGAAAGGCGCGAATGCTACGCAAAGATGAAGCTGCGAAAGCCCTTGAGACTTCACCGTCCCGTTCTATATCCGCGTGAGCGAGCGGTGGGGACGCGAGCGCCGGGGACGGACGGGACGTTCACCGCCAGCGTTCGAACAGATACTATAAAGTACTATTGACATTCGATTACCGTCTTGATATCCTCCGCCATGTCGCTCGCAAAACCCACTTCCGCCCCGCCCGCTACGCCCCACACTCTGACGCCTTCGTCAGCCCATCGTATTGGCCTTCCGCAGCGAGTTCCCCTGATTTTTGTAACCCCAATAGAATCAAAACGATCGGCAAAAATCGCACCTAACCCAAGTAGAATGAAAACGTTCCATGACACCCCCGGGGGGTGGGGGTGTCATGGGAGTTCCAATAAATTATGTCGAAAGAATGACTTACGGTTGGACCCTTCTTTGACAACTTCAGTTACGACCTCGGAAATGGGAACCACGCGGAATTCGGTCGTGTCAGAAAGCCTCGCCAACGCCCATGCCAAACGTGTGACCGTCTACGCCCTGGGCGATATCGGCTCGCAGGTTGACGTGGTACTTCTTGCTAAGCTCAAACCGCAGCCCTCCACCTCCGCTGGGCAGGAATTGGCTGTTCTGCACCCTTTGCAACAACTGACTGCCCCCGGGTATGGTCCCGCCAATACCGCCGAATACCACCAAGCCAAACCGTTTCGGCAAGACCAAGCGATACTCCAGTTGTGTTGCGAGCGCATAGCGAGTGAAATAACGCCCCGCCGTATATCCCCGCAGTTCGTTGTTTGTTCCATATATGCAATTTCCATAGAACGGTGGCGCGCCGCCAGTACCGCAGAAATCGGCGTTATAGGCGAGAACTTGTTTATCGCTCAAACTCCAGTATTTGTTGAACGCAGTTCTGTACGATTGGAAGGAGTACTTGCTGCCTAATCCTTGGGAAAAGAAATCCGATGTAAAATTGAAAAAGGTTCCGCTGACCGGGTAAAAGTGATCGGGCCTGGTATCCCTGGTCAACCGTGCGCCGAGGGACCTGAGATCGGTGTGCAGTCCGACTTCAGGCGGGATCGGGAAGTTGCTGTCATTATTTGGATTGACGGTAACAAACGAATTTCCCGTGATAAAGCGCGGACCGGCAAAAAACTTCCACGCTATTCGCCGCAAAAACTCGCCAAAGTACGCCTCACCGGTTTGTACGAGTGGCAACGTCTGATTCGATGCAATTCCGTTGCCGTAGATATTGTAGTCGACGTTGCCATGTACGTAGGCGGACGTGATCTCATATCGATCCTCTTTCAGGAACAGTTGTCCCCCGATTGCGAAGCCGCGGCTGCCGTTGTTCGTGGCAAGGCCCGCAGCTCCTATGGTGGAAGGAGGAGAAATTTTGTCGTTCGCACTGAACGGGAAGATATAGCCAAGCACCGGCACGATTCCTGAGCCGATAGCCGGGCTCGATATTGGAAGGGGCGCGGCTACGAACGCCCCCCGCCCGCCCAACTTCTTCTTTTTTTTCGGTTGCGCCTTTGCCTGATCAGGTGCCGTCGGCTCAGATCCTGCTGTCTGAGGTGCCGGTGTCTGAGGTGCTGTTGGCTGAGGTGTTGTCGTCTTCGGGTCCTGCCCAGCGGTCTCCTGCGAATTTTCCTGTGAAGCTGTACCGGCGGATTGCTCGTTCACCCGTAGATTTTCTTGCCCCACGCACGCGGTGCAGACGGAGAAACCCACAAACCAAATCAGCAAAATGCGGAGACAGCATTCGATTAAACTCTTCGCCCGGGGGCGTGGCTTCGGATTTTCGCGGACCGTCACCTTCGACTCCTATTTGATCGCTGTCCTTGCGATAATTCTCGAGCGACGTGCCGATCCCAAGAGTTCTGAAATCGTTCGCCGGCACGAGCCGATTCTTTTCGACCGTTTGCAAATTCTCACGCCTGTTTCTTCCCTCAGAGTGTACCCATTTTCAGACCCCATTGGCCTCCAAAGCGTTGCCTCCGAGGTCTTGACCGCCTTGCTCGGCGCAGCTTGGGTGTAGTGTTGGTCGTGAGACTCCCAGCTTTGCTAAAAACACAACTCGGGGACAGTATCGTTTCGTCTAACTAGAAAATTTGTCGTTCCTCACTCCCATGCTGGCCGCCGACCGCCAGTGGGGTTGTGACTTGACAATAGTCGCTGTTATGTTAGGGTCGCTATCAAAAGTTAGCTTGTGCACGGCGAGCGGTGCAGCACCGCAGGGAGTAATCGCGACAATGCGACACGAAGATACTGCAGCGGGTCCGCCGCCGTTGCCTCGAACCGCCAAAAGTGGCCATACTAAAAAAAACAAACGTAACGACAATACTGCCGCGAAGCAGCCCGCGACCGGTCTGCGCGAACGCAAAAAGGCCCGCCTCCGCCAGCAGATCGTCGAAACCGCTCTGCATATTTTTCGCCAACGTGGGTATGAGAACACCCGCGTCGACGATATCGTGCAGACCCTGGAAATCAGCCAGCCCACCTTTTTTCGCTATTTCCCCAGTAAAGATGCGGTATTGCGTGAGGTGGGACGCCGCGCTTTCGCCCGCCAAGCGGAAAGCCTCAAGGCCGAACTGTCCACCAAAGCCACCACCGAGCAACGCCTCCGCCGGTTTTACGAAACGTTGGGAGACGTAACGGAAGTGGGACGGCCGCTGTGGCAGGCGGTCATCCTGGCCGGCGCGATGGACCCAGTGCGTTCGCCGGAGTTGCGCGGTGCGGAGGCGGCCACGGTTAGCCTGCTACGGGAGATCATCGCGGAGGGTCAAAGAAACGGCGAGGTAACTCGAGATTTCCCGGTGGTCCACCTGGCCGAATTTATGGAAGGACTGTTCAACACCGTGGTCCGGCAGTGGGCCGTCGACCTTACCGGTCCGCACAAACTAACCGAGCGCGTGCGCAATGCGGTCGAGTTCTTTCTGCGCGGCGCCAAACCATAAGCGGCGATCAGTTTTGGTTCTTCGCTGGCTCTTTGCGGCCCCGCGGAAAAACCAGAATCGCTCTTCACAGATTCTTTGAGGGTGCGAACCATGAACGCAGCTATCCTGCGCGAATTCAAATCCCCGCTTTCATCGAACAGGTCGCTCCGCCGACACCAAATGCGGACGAAGTCTTGATTAAAGTGGAGGCCTGCGGCGTCTGCCATTCGGATCTGCACGTGGCGGATGGTGATTGGCCACAAATCGTTCCGATAACGAAAAGGCCTCTGATTCTCGGGCACGAGATTGCCGGCCGCGTGGTAGAAAAAGGCGCAGCGGTCGACTCCCTGAAAGTCGGCGACCGCGTCGGCGTTCCTTGGGTACATTGGACCTGTGGGGAATGTGAATTCTGTCGCGAAGGCAACGAGAACCTTTGTGCAAAGCAAAGAATTACCGGCGTCACCGTGGACGGCGGATACGCGGAATTCGTGAAGGCGCCCGCAAGTCATGCGCTCAAGATTCCAGATGAACTTTCGTCCGCTGACGCTGCGCCGCTTTTCTGCGCGGGCGTTACCGTTTATCGCGCCTTGCGGTATGCCAAGATGCAGCCAGGGCAGCGTTTGGCGATCTTCGGCGTTGGCGGGCTTGGTCAGCTGGCGGTACAAATCGGCAAGGAGTTGGGAGCGCTGGTCACGGCCATCGATCTCTCCGACGAAAAGCTTTCGCATGCCAAAACAGTGGGCGCATCCGTCACGCTGAACGCCGCCTCGGTAAATGTGGTCAAGGAGATACGGCGGGCCGGCGGCGCACATGTCGCTTTGGTGACTTCCGCCGCAAAAGCTGCTTACGATACGGCCTTCCCTTGCGTGCGGCCGACCGGCACGCTGCTCGTGGTCGGGCTGCCTTCGGAGTCCATTTGCTTTCCGCCGATCATGATGGCGGCTACGGAGGTGCGCGTCCAAGCTTCATCCGTGGGCACGCGGGAAGACCTGCGCCGCGTGCTTGAAATGGCCGCAGCCGGTAAGTTGCACTGCCAGATAACGAAACGGCCCTTGGCGCAGGCAAACGACGCCCTGGCCGAACTGCGCGCGGGTTCCGTCATGGGCCGCATCGTGCTCACGCCCGGATAAATGAAGATCCCCATGAACGGCCCTCGTAGGCAAGGCGTCAATTAACGCTTTCCTAGTCGCCAGGCATTTCGGTACACTACCGGGCACAGCAATCAAAAATACTGGTGCGAAGCATCGAAGATTGTATTGACATTAGTCTCTAAAAGGTGATATTCACCAACACAATTTCCGAAACTGTCGAGGTATGGGGTACGGTGGCTTACGAGAGTTGTCGGAGGTTTACCGGTTCTCTGCCCGCATCGGCGAGATCGCCGGGTCTCCTGTGGCAAACTCAGCTACTCGACGTTCCGAATTTCCCCACGCGTTAACAGTAGTTAGCATCATCTTGGAAGCGTTTAGGCAAGACATATTGGGTGCTACTTGGAGAACCGGGGGTAATTATGAAATCGCTTCTGCTTGTGGGACTAGTATTTCTTCTGTTGCTGAGCCCTGCCGCTAACGCACAGGGCGTGGGCGCCTCCGGCCAAATTAAAGGCACGGTTTTTGATCCTTCTGGCAGCGTAATCCCCGACGCCGCGGTGGAAGCCCTGGATATCGGGAAGGGAACCCGCTACACGGCAACGACGGACGCCAGCGGCCAATTCCAGTTTCCGAATCTGCCTCCGGCTACTTACGAGCTGACGTCGCGTCATGCTGGGTTGCAAACCCAGATACAGAAGGGGCTGCAACTACAAGTGGGTCAGACCGCAATCGTGGATTTTCACCTGGCTTTGGCCGGGGCAAACGCTTCGGTGGAGGTCTCCGCCGATCAGTTGGCCGTGGAGACGACACGGGGCAGTCAGGCGGATACCCTCTCGCAGAAATATATTGAGGACCTGCCGATCAACCGCCGCGACTATCTCACCTTCACGTTGCTCCTGCCGGGTGTGAGCAACTCCAGTACGCTTGCCTCCGATACCGACTTTCGCCCAAAGCAAACGCCGCAAAGCGGATTGTCTTTTTACGGCAGCAACGGCCGCGGCAACAGCGTTACCGTCGACGGCGGCGAATTTAATGACGATGCCGGCGGTGTACGCCTGAACCTGAATCAGGACGCGGTTCAGGAATTTCAGGTAAATCGCAGCGATTACGCCGCGGACCTGGGCGGCGCCAGCGGTGCGGCGATCAACATTGTTTCAAAGTCCGGCACTAACGAATTGCATGGCGGACTGTACGGATTGTTTCGCAGCGATGGGCTGGACGATCGCGATCATTTCGCCCTCACGCCGGCCTTGTCGCCAGGCGACCCCTTCTCCAACGACGCCACCGCCACCGCGACAAAAAATACGCTGAGCCGCCAGCAATACGGCGCCAACATTGGCTTGCCAATCCAGAAAGACAAAACCTTCCTTTTTGCGAGCTATGAAGGCCTAAACTCCAATGCGCAAAATTCCGTTCCCTTGCTGACCAACACCAGCGTCTTCAACGCAACTCCCCAGCAAAATGCGGTTCTCGCGGGTTTGGCCTCCGAGTCACCGACCACGATGGTTCCTTGTTTGTCCACGACCTCTACGGTGCCCGCGCCAACTTGCGCATTTATCCTTTCAAATTGCTTGAACATCACTGCGTCCCCATCTCTGTGCCAAACCAATGGCGCCACGCAAGCACTCAACCCCTTTATCATCAATCAGGCAGAGACCGGCGGCGGACTGTTTCCTTTCCCGATCCACGAAAACCAGTTCTCCGCGCGCCTCGATCACCGTTTCGGCGACAACGATCAGATATTTGCTCGCTACAGTTTTGGGCACCTTACGGAAACAGATCCCGACTTGCAATCGCTCACCGCTTTTTCTCGCGGAATCTCGGAACTAGCCTGGGACAACACCGCGCAACTTTCCTGGTTTCACACCTTTAGTCCCAGGGCGCAGAACGAAGCTCTCGTGCAGGTGAATATCAATCAATTCAACGTCGACACAAACGACCCCGGCGGACCCGGCCTCGATGTACAAGGTTTCGGTTTCTTCGGACGCGGCATTTTCCTGCCCAGCCACACGCGCGCGGGACGTTATGAGTTTGCGGACAATTACGGATTCATTCACGGGCACCATTCCTTTAAGGTGGGCGGCGGTGTATTGATTCGCGGCAATGACACCATCTCTCAGACCTTTTTCGCGGGTCGATTTGAATTCTTAACAT
Organism: uncultured Acidobacteriota bacterium; assembly: GCA_963798585.1. Classification (GTDB taxonomy): domain Bacteria; phylum Acidobacteriota; class Terriglobia; order Acidiferrales; family UBA7541; genus Acidiferrum. The sequence goes on along the minus strand of CAWCTJ010000018.1, from coordinate 245,283 downwards.
TGCCCGGCATTGTCCTCAGTCCTTGCCTGCAGGTACCCGCTCTTTGCGGGCTGTCAGGGGCTTCGATTCCGTCGACCGTCGCCCTGACACCGTTACAGACATTTAGTCTCGGCGCGCCTGCATTCTACGAGCAGGGTTTTGGCAATCCCCAATACCAACAAACTAGACCATTCACAGCGTTGTATGCGCAGGATACTTGGCAAATCCTGCCAAATCTCACCTTGAATTACGGCCTACGTTACGAATTGGATTCTCAATCCGGGCCGCTGCATACGCCCACAACCAATTTCGCCCCACGCTTTTCGCTCGCATGGGACCCGGGCGCCGACCATCGGACCGTGATTCGCGCCGGCTATGGAATTTTCTACTCCCCGATTTATGCTCAGATCCCGGGCGTAGTCAGCGTGCTTGGCAACAACAATGACCAACGAATCATCGCCAATACCTTAGTGAAGCTCACCGGCGTGCCGGGCGTCCCCGCCGACAACTCTGCGGCCATTTTCCAAACTTTCTTTGGCGAAGGCTTGATCAATTGCGGCCATCCGCCTGCCGGGCAATACGCTTGCATCTCACAACAAGACCTGGATCCCTTTGTCCCCGTTTCCAACACCGGTCCCCTGCCTCCCGGCACGGTTTTGTTTGCAGGCCAGCCCGGATACAAGAGTCCCATGTCACAACAAGCTTCGCTGGGGATCGAGCGCGATCTCGGAGGCGGATGGACCGTCTCCGCTAACTATATCTGGGTGCACACGACGCATCTGCCAGTCGCGATTGACACCAACCTCTTGCCAGGCGCGCCGTTCGATACCGGTTCTACCGGACTGCCGAGCAACGGAATCGCATTTCAGGACTGGGGCGCGCCGGCTTGCGGCGTTGCGCCAAACTTGTCTCCCTCGTGCTTCGCCGATACGTCCGGCACGATCCTACAAAACAACGTTTACAGTTCGATTGGCTCGGCCGACTACAACGGCGGCATTTTCGAAGCCAAAAAACGATTTTCGAATCACTTCATGGTCCTCGCCAACTATACGTTCAGCAAGGCCATCGACGATGTCACGGACTTCAACAGCGACTATTCTCCCTTCGATGCCACCTGCTTGAAATGCGATCGCGGCCTTTCGGATTTCGACGAGCGGCACAAAGTGATACTCAGTGGAGTTTTCGCCAGTCCCTTTGACAACTCGAAGATCTTTGGCGGGTTTCAGCTCTCTCCCATCTTTACCTATAACAGCGGCCACCCGTTCAACCTTCTCGCGGCAGCGGATCTTAATAGCGACGGACACTTCACCAACGATCGTCCGCCCGGCGATGGCCGCAACACCGGTCTTGGCCCGAACTTCACCGAACTCGATTTGCGTATAAGCCGTGCATTCAACATCACCGAGAAGGCTTCGCTGATGTTTACGGCAGAAGCCTTCAACCTTGCGAACCATACCAACTATTCCAGCGTTAACAACGTGGTGGGCCCGGCATTTGCACCGCCCTTTAATGTCTCTGGCAGTGCGAGTCTTTTCCCGAACCAGCCACTTGCGTTTACCTCGGCGTTCCCCGCACGCCAAATTCAGCTCGGAGTGCGCCTGACCTTCTAGTTTCAAGAGGGCTGGCTCATGCCGATTGTGAGAGTTCGTTGGCGGTGACTCCGCGCCCGCGAGTGGCAGTTCGTTGCCCGGAGTTCTTGTTTTGGCCCTGGATTTTTTGTTTTGGCTTTGATGAAAACGTACTGAGCTTCGCATGCGGGAGGATTCATATATGTTGCAGAACATCAAGCAAGCAGTCTTGTTCGTGGCCTCGGTGGCAGTAATTATGTTGTCGGTCGCGGCTAGCGCACAGGCGCAAACCGGCATTAAAACAATTTCTGGAACTTTCAAAAACGACGGCGCCACCTATTTGATCGAGGTGCCGCCAAACTGGAACGGCACCTTATTCCTCTACAGTCACGGCTATGTGACGCCCGGCTCTGCGAATCCTGCCGAAGATGTGGGTGATCCCATCACGCGTTTTTACATGCTTTCCAGCGGCTACGCCTTGGCCGGCTCCTCCTACGCCACCACCGGATGGGCCCTCCAGCAAGCCCTACCGGATCAAATTGCCGTGCTCGATCTTTTTGACAAAATGGTCGGGCATCCGAAAAGGACTGTCGCCTGGGGACACTCGCTGGGCGGCATCATCACGGCTGGCCTGATTCAACGTTACCCGGAACGATTTGACGCGGCGCAACCCATGTGCGGCGTACTCTCTGGCGGCGTAGCCACCTGGAACACCGCGCTGGACGGCGAATTCGTTTTCAAGACCCTGCTGGCACCGGGCACTGGCCTGCAAGTCGTGAACATCGCCAACCCGACGGATAATTTCGAACTAGCCGAAGAACTGCTTGCCGAAGCGCAATTGACGCCGCAGGGGAGGGCGCGCATTGCTTTGGGCGCCGCGGTATCCGATACGCCGGGATGGTTCACGCCCTTGTCGCCGGAGCCCGCACCGGACGATTTTGCCAGCCAGGAGGCCAACCAATTCCTGTGGGATCAGCAGGTCGACTTTCCATTCGTCTTCGCGTTTCGCGCGGAGCTGGAAGCCCGCGCACAGGGCAACGTCTCCTGGAACACTGGAGTCGATTACCGCCACCAATTGGATCGCTCCATTGGACGCGCTGAGGTCGTTGCGCTTTATCAGCAGGCCGGCCTGGATCTAGACGCGGATCTGCAAACGCTGCAAGATGCCGCTCGCATCAGCGCAGATCCCGAGGCCGTTCATTATCTGGAGCAAAATATTATATTCGACGGCCGAATCCACATTCCGGTCCTGACCCTGCATACCAAAGGCGATGGATTGGTGGTGGTTCAGAACGAAAGCGCCTATAAGAAAGTTGTCGATGAGGTGGGCAACGGCGAATTCTTGCGCCGTACCTTTATCGACCGCGCGGGACACTGTGCCTTCACCCCGGCCGAGACCGTGGCTGCCGTGCAGACTCTGATCAACCGCTTGGATACCGGGCGGTGGCACGACGTCGACGCCCAAGACCTGAACAAGTCTGCCACGGCGTTGGGACCTGAATTCAACGTGTTCAGCGGCGCGCAAGGACTCGTGGCCACGCCATCCGCGTTCATTGAATTCGTTCCCAGCCCGTATCTCCGAACGTTTGACGCGGTCACCGGTGAGTGTGAGTTCGGTTTCTTGTGCGGCGATTCGTTCTTCCATTTGAACTAGCAGTTCCGTTCACCGCGTTCAGGTGCGAAAGCTGGCGCGCGATCCATCGAGAGGGAAACGAATGCATTCGCCGGTCGTAGGTGAGTTCATGGGTACCATGGTCTTAGTCTTGATCGGCAACGGCGTGATCGCCGACGTCCTCCTCAGGCATTCCAAAGCGGAAGGCGGCGGATGGATCGTCATTTCCACCGGCTGGGGTTTCGCGGCCATGGCGGGGATTTTTACCGCACTGGCCTGCGGCAGCCACGATGCCCACATCAATCCTGCGGTAACCCTGGCACTTGCCATCGTTACTCACGATTTTTCGAAACTCCTTCCCTACATCGCCGCGCAAACGCTTGGCGCGTTCGTAGGTTCCGTCTTCGTGTGGATACACTTTCTGTCGCATTGGCGCCATACTCAGGAGCCGATTCTCAAGCTCAGTTGTTTCTGCAGTCATCCGGCGATTCCCCATAGAGCCGCGAATTTTGCCTGTGAGGTGATCGCCACCACTCTTCTCGTGTTTGTCGGTGGCTGCATTATGACTCGCCCAAATCTGCCGCCGGGGTTGGGGCCATTTCTCATCGCCGGACTGGTTTGGGGATTGATTCTTGCTCTCGCGGGAACCACTGGTTCAAGCATGAACCCCGCGCGCGATCTCGGTTCGCGGATCGCTCACGCGGTTTTGCCTATCGCCGGGAAGGGCAGTTCTGATTGGGGTTACGCTCCGATTTCCGTCCTCGGTACCTTCGCTGGCGGAGTGCTCGGCGGTTTGGCGTTCCATTTGTTCATCGCCTAAACGTTAGAGTTAGTCGCTAACATGTGATATAAACTAACACGTTAGCGCGTTGCGGAAATAATTTTGAGGGCGGCCACGCCACATGAGTAGTCGACAGCTTTTTGACCTTAGCGGCCGCGTGGCCGTCATCACCGGGGGCTCCGTAGGCTTGGGGCGCCAGATGGCCGAGGGTTTGGCCGAAATGGGCGCCGATCTGGTGCTCTGCGCGCGCAAGAAGGAGCGCTGTTTGCAAGCTGCCGAAGAGTTGCAGAAACTCGGCGTTCGGACCATGGCCTTGGCCTGCGACGTTAAAGATCCCGCCAGCATCCGTGCTGTCGCTGACGCCGCCGTCAAACAATTCGGCCGCGTCGACATACTCATCAATAACGCCGGCACCTCCTGGGGCGCCTTAACCGAAGACATGACCCTCGAACAATGGAATAAGGTCATCGAAACCAATCTCACCGGCACATTTCTATTTTCTCAAGCCATAGGCAAAGTCATGATTTCGCAGCGTCGCGGGAAAATTATCAACATTGCTAGCGTCGCCGGATTGCGGGGCTCCCCGCCAAGATTTTCCGCTATTGGCTACAGCTCCAGCAAAGCCGGCATCATCATGTTCACCAAAGATCTGGCCTGCAAGTGGGGCATGTATAACATTCAAGTCAATGCTATCGCGCCGGGTTGGTTTCCAACGGATATGTCGGCAAAAGTGATCGAGCGAAACAAAGAGGATCTGCTGGAAGGTATTCCGCTTGGTCGTTTCGGCGGACCGCAGGATTTAAAAGGTGCGGCCATTTTTCTCGCCGCGGACGCTTCCAATTTTGTCACTGGACACACTCTCGTCGTCGACGGAGGACAATCCGCCTGATTTCCAGGCGCGGCTCACCATGAACATTCCACTCACACCCTTGCGTTTTCTTCGTTACGCCGAGCAGCAATATCCTGGCAGAACCGCGGTAGTCTGCAACGAGACGCGCTACAACTATGCGCAATTCGCCGACCGCGCCCGCCATCTCGGCGGAGCACTGCGCGAGAACGGCGTACGGCCCGGCGATCGCGTGGCATTTCTCAGCACCAATTGTCACCGCTTGCTCGAAGCCTATTATGGCGTCCTGGAAGCCGGCGCCGTGCTACTCCCTCTAAACATTCGTTTGTCAGCCAGCGAACTGGGCTATATCGTCAACGACGCCGGAGCGACGATCCTCTTCATCGAAAAGCAGTTTCTCCCATTGGTCGAGGCTTTCCGCAAGGATCTTACGACGGTGAAGACCTTCGTACTGCTCGAAGGAACTCCGGAAGCATCGTGGCTTTTTCCGAAAAACTACGAGGAACTGCTTGCCGCCGCCACGCCGCACAGCGCGGATATTGCCGCCATCGACGAAAACGCCGTGGCCGAACTTTTCTATACGAGCGGCACGAGCGCCAATCCCAAAGGCGTGATGCTCACGCACCGAAATATTTATCTGCACGCTATACACGTCTGCATGGGCTTTCAAATTCCCAACGGCAACGTCGAGCTGCACACCATTCCGTTGTTCCACGCCAACGGCTGGGGCGTGGCGCATTTCCTCACCCTGCTGGGTGGCAAGCACGTCATGATTCAGCGTTTCGAGCCCAAAGAAGTTTTCCGGCTCATCGAAAAGGAAGGCGCGCGCACCTGCAGTCTGGTGCCCATCATGGCCACCGCTCTGGTCAATTGCCCAGAGCGCAAAAACTACGATTTGCGTAGCTTGACGCGCATCGTCATCGGCGGAGCCGCGTCTTCGCCCACACTGATTCGTGAAGTCGAAGAGACGTTTCAATGCCAATGCTTCTCCGGCTACGGCCTCACGGAAACTTCACCCGCGCTTTCCCTTTCTTCTATGAAAGACGGTATGGGTTGGGAGGGCGAGCAACGTTACGCCGGGCAAGCGATGACCGGCTATCCCGTTCCCGGCGTTGAAATGCGCGTGGTCGATCCGAACGACATTGACGTCGCGAAAGATGGCCACGCCATCGGCGAAATTATCGCCCGCGGCGATGGCGTGATGGAAGGTTACTGGGGCCAGCCGGAAGCCACCGCGGAAGTTATGCGTGGCGGCTGGTTTCACACCGGAGATATGGCCACGCTCAACCAAGACGGCTATTTCCTGGTCGTCGATCGAAAAAAAGACATCATCGTCAGCGGCGGAGAAAATATCTCCTCCTTGGAGCTCGAAAAAAACATTCTCGCGCATCCCGCTGTTCTAGAAGCCGCCGTAATCCCGGTACCCGACGAAAAATGGGGCGAAGTCCCGAAAGCTCTAATAGTTCTCAAACCCGGTGCCACCGTAACCGAATCCGAACTGATCGATTTCTGCCGCGCGCGGCTAGCTCATTACAAATGTCCGCGCTCCGTCGAATTCGTGGATAATTTGCCAAAAACAGGCACCGGAAAAATTCTCAAAAAAGATATTCGCAAGAAGTACTGGCACGGCCAGGACACCCTGCGCCCGGAGTCCGCTGCGTCTAAAAAAGGTGCATAAGGAAGACCGCATAAGCCGTCGTCTTGCCGCTTGAGGTTTGCGCATCGGAGAAACTTTTCGCCCCGAAGCAAGGGAAGGAGTCCAATTCATGGATTTACGACTAACCGCCGAGGAAACGGCTTTCCGCGACGAACTACGCGCGTGGCTCGCCACCAACGCCCCCAAAGACTGGGCAGAATGGCGTGAAAAGCCTCTTGAGGAATCGTTTCCGTACCTTCGCGCCTGGCAGCGCAAGCTTCACGAAGGCCGCTGGGCCGCCGTCTCTTGGCCCAAAGAGTACGGTGGTCGCAGCGCCACCCTCATGCAGCAATCTCTTTTCTGGGAAGAAATGGCTCGCGCCGAAGCTCCGCCGATGGCCAACTCTCTCGGCCTTGGGCTGATCGGTCCCACCATCATCGCTTGCGGAACAGAAGCCCAAAAAAAGCGCTTCATTCCCAAAATTCTCAGCGCGGAAGAAATCTGGTGCCAGGGTTTTTCCGAGCCCAACGCCGGCTCCGATCTCGCCGGACTGCAAACCGAAGCCAAGCTCGACGGCGATCACTACATCGTCAACGGCCAAAAAGTCTGGACCAGCTACGGCTGGGTCGGCGACTGGTGCGAGCTGATCGTCCGCACCGACTCCAGCCGCCGCAAAACACAAAGGCCTCACGGCCGTCCTCGTGGATATGAAATCCCCCGGCGTCGAAGTTCGCCCGCTCCGCCAGATGACCGGCGAATCCGAATTCAACGAGCTCTTCTTCCGAGACGTGCGCGTGCCCGTAGAAAATGTTCTCGGCAAAGTAAACGACGGCTGGAACGTCGCCATGAGCACGCTGATGTACGAACGCGGCTCCTATGGCGCGCGCCTGCAGCTCACCTTCGATCGCTACATCAGCCGCCTCATCGAACTGGCCCGCACCATCCAGCGCAACGGCCGCCCCGCCAGCGAAGATCCGCTCATCCGCCAAAAATTGGCGCAGTGCAGCGCGGAAATCGAAATCATGCGCTTCAACCAGATGCGCGCCTTCAGCCGCATTACCGCCACTGGTGTCCCCGGCCCCGAAGGCAGCATCCAGAAAATTTTCTGGAGTGAACTAAACCAGCGCTTCCAGCAAATCGCGCAAGAGCTTCTCGGCTCTTACGGCCAACTCATGGCCGGCGATCCGCACGCCATCGACAAAGGAATCTGGTCCTACTACTATCTGCGCGCTCGCGGCAACACCATCGAAGCCGGCACCTCCGAAGTGCAGCGCAACATCATTGGCCATTTCGTCCTAGGCCTGCCCAGAAGCTACTAGCGCGAACAAAAAACCGCGCGGGAAATTTACGCCAGAGAAGGAAATAACAATGCAATTCGGACTGAGTGAAAGCCAGGAATTTCTGAAAGACAGCGCGCGCAAATTTTTCGCCGGTGAATGTCCCAGCGCGGAAATGCGCCGCCTGATGGAAACGGACACTGCCTACGACGCCACGCTCTGGTCCAAACTTACCGACCAGGGCTACACCGGCATCATTTTCCCGGAAGAATACGGCGGCGTCGGTCTCGGCAAAGTCGAGCTCATGCTGCTCATGGAAGAAGCCGGCCGCGCCCTGTTGCCCGGCCCGTTTTTCTCCACGGTGGTTCTCGCCGGATCTGTCTTTGACGCCGTCGCCACTCCCGCGCACAAGAAAAAATATCTCGCCCCCATTTGCGAAGGCCAAGCCCGCGCCACTGTAGCCATCCTCGAAGCCAGTGCCAGTTGGAATCCTCGCGACGTCCAACTCACCGCCGCCAACAATAAACTCACCGGCGAAAAACTTTTCGTCTCGGACGCCGCCGTCGCCGACTTCATCCTCGTCGTCGCAAAGAACGGCGTCTTCGTCGTCGACGCCAAAGCCCCCGGCTTGAAAATCACGCCGATGTCCGCGATGGACCTAACGCAGAAAACTTTACGCAGTGCGAATTCAAAGACACTCCCGCCGAACTACTCGGCCCCACGACAAATCTCCCGCGCGCTTTCGATATCGTCACCGCCGCGCTTGGCCGCCGAATTAGTAGGCGGCATGCAGCGCACGCTGGACATCACCGTTGAATACGCCAAAACGCGCAAACAGTTCGGCAAACCCATCGGCATGTTTCAGGCCGTCCAGCACCAGTGCGCTGACATGTATCTCGAAACCGAAAGCTCCCGTTCCGCGGTGTACTATGCTGGGTGGGCGCTCGAAGAAAATGCCCCGGACGCGCCCAAAGCCGTCTCCATCGCCAAAATGTACGCCAGCGATGCCGGACGCACCGTCGGCAATCGCGGCATCCAGGTTCACGGCGGCATGGGTTTCACCTGGGAAAACGATGTTCACCTGTACTATCGCCGCGCCAAAGCCTCCGAAAACGCTTTCGGCGACGCCACTTTTCATCGCGAGCGCATCGCCCAGTTGGTGATCGACGCGCCCACCGCCGCCCATGCCGCGCGATGAGTTCACATTTGTAGGGGCGCAATATGTTGCGCCCCAGCTTGCCCGAACGTAAGAATTTATCCGGTTACCAAAAGAGAGCAAACATGAGCGACCTGGTGCAAGTAACAAAACAAGACGACATCGCCGATCATCACCATCAACAATCCTCCGGTCAACGCCCTAAGCCCCGGCGTTCCCGAAGGCATCTCCGAAGCCATCGACCAGATCGCCAAAGACGATAGCGTCAAAGCCGCGGTCCTGATCGGCGGCGGCCGCACCTTCATCGCCGGCGCGGACATTAAAGAATTCGGCAAAATGACCACCGGCAAACCGCGCGGCGCGGGCCTGCTTCCGCTACTTCTGAAAATCGAGGACAGCACCAAGCCGGTGATCGTCGCCATTCACGGCACCGCTTTCGGCGGCGGCCTCGAAGTCGCCATGGCCGGCCACTATCGCGTCGCCGTCGCTAGCGCGCAAGTCGGCCAGCCGGAAGTGAAACTCGGCATCATCCCCGGCGCCGCCGGCACGCAGCGGCTTCCCAGGCTCGCCGGCGTAGCCAAAGCTGTCGAAATGTGCACCACCGGCAATCCAGTAAAAGCCGACGAGCGCTGTCAAGTCCGGCATCGTCGACAAAATCATCGACGGCGACCTTCTCGCCGGAGCCATCGCCTTCGCCAAAGAAGTCGCCGCCAAGCCCGCGCCAAAAACTCGCGAGCGCAACGAGAAACTCGGCAACGCCGCGGAAAACGCCGCGATCTTCGCCGCCGCTCGCGAAACCGCGGCAAAGAAAGCCCGCGGCCTGCAAGGCTCCGCAAGCCGCCATCGACGCCGTCGAAGCCGCCACAAAAATGCCTTTCGAAGAAGGCTGCCACTTCGAGCAAAAACTTTTCATCGACTGTCTCTTTTCCGATCAATCCAAATCTCTCATCCACGTTTTCTTCAGCGAGCGCGAAGTCAGCAAAATCCCCGACATTCCCAAAGATACGCCGCTCATTCCCATAAATTCCGCGGCAGTCGTGGGCGCGGGCACCATGGGCGGTGGTATCGCCATGGTTCTCGCCAACGCCGGCATCCCCGTCACCCTCAAAGAAACCGATCAGGCCGCACTCGATCGCGGCCTCGCCACCATCAAATCCAACTACGACAACTCCGTCAAACGTGGCCGCTTTACCGCCGAAGCCGCCGCCGAACGTTTCAATCGCATCAAGCCCACGCTCACCTACAACGATTTCGCAAACGTAGATTTAGTGATCGAAGCCGTCTTCGAAGGCATGGCCCTCAAAAAAGAAATCTTCAAAGAACTCGATCGCATCTGCAAACCCGGCGCCATCCTGGCCAGCAACACTTCCACCCTCAGCATCGACGAAATCGCCAGCGCCACGTCTCGCCCGGAATCCGTAATCGGCACGCATTTCTTCAGCCCTGCAAACGTCATGCGCCTGCTTGAAATCGTTCGCGGCAAAGCCACGTCGAAAGAAGTCATCGCCACCTGCATGAATCTTTCAAAAACCCTCGGCAAAATTGGCGTGCTGGTCGGCAACTGCATGGGATTTGTCGGTAATCGCATGTTCGGCCCCTACAGGCGCGAAGCGCAATTTTTGGTGGAGGAAGGCGCTAGCATCGAAGCCGTCGACCAAGCTCTGACCGATTTCGGCATGGCCATGGGCCCGCTAGCCGTCGGCGACCTCGCCGGACTCGACGTCGGCTGGCGCATTCGCAAGGAATATCGCCATCTGCAAAAGCCCGGAATCCGCCAGCCCTTCGCCGAAGATAATCTCTGCGAACTCGGACGCTTCGGCCAAAAAACCGGCGCGGGCTGGTACAAATACGATGCCAATCGCCGCGCCAGCACCGATCCCGTCGTTGAAGAACTCATCGCGAAATGGGTTGCCGAAGCTGGCACGCCGCAGCACCAAATTTCTGCCGGAGAAATTGTTGACCGCTGCCTCTACGCCCTGGTCAACGAAGGCGCCCGCATCCTCGAAGAGGGTTTCGCCCTGCGCGCCTCGGACATCGATATCATCTATCTCAACGGCTACGGCTTCCCCGCGCATCGCGGCGGCCCCATGTGGTACGCCGACACTGTCGGCCTAAAAAAGGTGTACGACCGCATCCAGGAATTTCACCGTCAACACGGCGAAATCTGGGAACCGGCCCCACTACTAAAGCGCCTGGCCGAACAAGGCAAGTCTTTCGCCGACTTCGGTAAATCGGAAGCCGCTGCCCGCTAGATTTGGAGTGCGGCGATTTACCCTGAGCGATTTTCGCCAAGGGCTTGACGCCGCTTTTACAGCGTAAGCCCAATCAACACGTGTGCAAAACAAGCATCAGTCACCAAGAATCGCCACAAAACGCCAAAGCATCCAATGCCTGAAACATATCCACCGGAGCCGCAATGAGAGAAGCCGTAGTAGTAGCCAGTTCCCGAACGCCTTTAGCCAAATCCTTCCGCGGCTCTTTCAATCTAACGCGCCCAGAAGACTTGGTCGCCCACTGTATCAAAGACGTTTTGGCCAAAACTCCCAAGCTCGACCCGGCGGAAATCGAAGATGTAGTTCTCGGCTGTGGCCAACCACACGGCGCGCAAGGCCAGAATATCGGCCGCACCAGCGCCATGCTCTCCGGTCTGCCCACCAGCGTAGCCGGCACCACCATAAATCGTTTCTGCTCCTCCGGTCTCCAAGCCATCACGGTAGCTGCTCATCAAATCATCAGTGAAGGTGCCGATGCCATCATCGGCGGCGGCGTTGAAAGCATCACCATGCTCACGCGCGACAACAATCCTCATCCCGTCCTTCTCGAAAAAATGCCCGGCATCTACATGGTCATGGGCAACACCGCCGAGGTCGTCGCTAAGCGTTACAAAATAAGCCGCGAAGCCCAGGATGAATACTCTCTCCTCAGCCAGCAACGCACCGCCCGCGCTCAGCAAGAAGGTTTCTTCGACGCCGAAATTGCTCCCATGCAAGTAACTCGCGGCCTGCTCGACAAAAAGACCGGCGAAATCGTCAGCAGGGAAGAAGCCACTGTAAATCGCGATGAATGCAATCGCCCGGACACCACGCTGCAAGGTCTGCTCGCCCTCAAACCGCATTTCGATCCAGACAGCGGCCAGGGCAGCGTCACCGCCGGAAACTCCAGCCAACTTTCCGACGGCGCATCCGCCACATTATTAATGTCCCGCGAGCGCGCCGACCAACTCGGCGTCCCCTACAAATTAATCTTCCGTGGCTTCCAAATCGCCGGATGCGAACCAGACGAAATGGGCATCGGTCCGGTCTTCGCCATTCCTAAACTCCTAAAACGTGCCGGCCTGAAAATGTCGGACATCGACCTCTGGGAACTTAACGAAGCTTTCGCCGTCCAGGTAATCTACTGCCGTGATCGCCTCGGCATCGCCCCCGCCAAACTAAACGTCAACGGAGGCTCCATCGCCATCGGCCACCCCTTCGGCATGACCGGCTCCCGCATGGTCGGCACCATTGCCAACGAAATGGCCCGCCGTAAATCTCGCTATGGCGTAGTCACCATGTGCGTCGGCGGCGGCCAAGGCGCCGCCGGCCTCTTCGAGCGCGCCTCTTAATTTGGGGCTAGCCCCTGCGGGAATTCTTCTACCATTTTCCGCACACTGAATTTTCTCTCACGGAGAACGTAGCCGCCCAATGGGTCTTCTCTATCTCGTCCGTCACGCACAAGCCTCCTTCCTCGCGGAAAACTACGACAAATTATCCCCGCTGGGCGAAGCCCAATCCGCACGTCTCGGCGAATTCTGGGCCCAACAAAAACTCAAATTCGATCGCCTTGCCGTCGGCCCTTGTGTCCGCCAAAAAGATACCGTGAAATTTATAGCCGAAGCCTATCACCACGCCGGCCTCGGATTTCCCGAACCGCAGATCATGCCGCGAATTCGACGAATATCAAGGCGAAGAAGTCCTCCGCGGCAGCCTCCCCGCGCTACTGGAAACCGACCAGAACATTCGCGACCTTGAAACAGCGTTCCGCTCCGCGACGGATCCCCAAGCCAAGCGCCCCGCCTTCCAGAAACTCTTCGAAGCCGTTATCGCCAAATGGGTCCGAGGCGAAATTGCTCCGCCCGATGTCGAATCTTGGCAGGACTTCTGCGCTCGCGTAAATTCCGGCCTAACCAAGTTTCTCGCCTCTGGAACGCCAGGGGAGCGCATCGCCATCTTCTCCTCCGGCGGCCCCATCGCCGTAGCCATGCAGCGCGCCCTGAATCTTTCTTCCGAGAAAACCCTCCAAGTCAGCTGGATGTCCCGCAACTGTTCCTGGAGCGAATTCCTCTACTCCGCCGACCGTTTCACCCTCAGCAGCTTCAACGTGCACGCCCATCTTGACGATCCCGCGATGCTCACGCATCGTTAGTGAGAATCCTGCTATGAGCAATTTACTTGATCGACCAGCCCCCATTCGTTCTGGCGAAGAACTCGACGCCGCAAAACTCGAACCCTATCTCCGCCGCCATTTCCCCAATGAGTCCGGCGCGCTGGAAATCCGGCAATATCCCAGCGGCCACTCCAATCTCACCTACGCGCTACGTCTCGGAGAAAGGGAACTGGTCCTCCGCCGCCCGCCCTTCGGCAGCAAAGTAAAATCCGCCCACGATATGAGCCGCGAATTTCGCGTGCTCGCAAAACTTCACGCTGTTTATTCCCCAGCTCCCGAAGTCATCTTTTACTGTGACGACGATTCCATCCTCGGCGCTCCGTTCTACATCATGCAACCCATCCACGGCGTAATCCTTCGCAAACATTTGCCGCCAGATTTGGGATTCACACCAGAAAAAATGCGCCAGCTTACCGTATCCTTCATCGACAATCTCATTCGCCTCCATCGCGTCGACTATGCCGCTGCGGGCCTATCCGATCTCGGCAAGCCAGACGGCTACCTGGCACGCCAAGTGAAAGGCTGGACCGAGCGCTATCACGGCTCTAAAACCCACGACTATTCCGAAGTAGAAAAAATCTCGCAGTGGATGCAGCAGCGCATGCCCGCCACGCAGTCGATCTCGCTCGTTCACAACGACTACAAATTTGACAACGTTGTGCTCGATGCCGCCGACCCCACCAAAATCGCAGGCGTCCTCGACTGGGAAATGTGCACCATCGGCGACTCCCTCACCGACCTCGGCACCACCGTAGCCTACTGGGTGGACGCTAGCGATCCCGAAGAACTAAAAAAGCATCTCGCTGACGTCACCACCCAGCCCGGCAGCCTCACCAGAGCACAAGTAGTCCAGCACTACGCGAAAAAAACCGGCTGCGACGCCAGTCAAATCGTCTTCTATCTAGTCTTCGCGCGTTTCAAACTAGCCGTGATCGTCCAGCAAATCTTTTATCGCTATCACCAGGGCCTCACCAAAGACGCCCGCTTCGCCGCAATGCCCGAAAGAATCAAAGCCCTGCTCCAAGCCTCTCTTCACACCGCCCAAACCGGCCAAATCTAGTTCCCTGTGGTACAGCCAATCTTGGCTGTGTTCTTTTCTCAGCCTCCGCAACTCACTCATTCACAGGCAGTTCTGCCCGTCTAGAAAATGAACAAGAGTAACTAACATTTATCTTGACATTGACTCCGGAAATGTACTATACTTTCCCCGTATAGAACTGCGCTTCAAGTTAGCTCCAGTCGCACCAATTCCCAACCCAACAAATATCGTACGCATCCTTTTAATTATGTGGGACAGGCTCCGCGCGGGCCATTAGCTGCTGTGAAAGGCGGCGAATCGACGGGATTAGCGATTTTCACTCGTTTATACGGAACAATATACGCTGACGCGGCGGTAGACCGTGGTCGGAGCGTTGGTTCTTGCGCCGGGACCGCGAAGCAGCTCGCCGGGTTCTACGATTCGTGGTTTGTTGTAGTTCGCTCAGCGCTTCAGCAGCATGAGCAGCCACATTGGTCAGAACTTGATCCGCGGATGCGCTGGCCCAAAATACTCGGGCTGATATTTTCTGCACAGGCGCATCAGCGACCTGTTCGAGAGCGGCAAGAAGTTCAGTCACACTACTGAAGTGTTTATTTCGTAAGCGGAGAATGTCAGCCGCGATGCCCATTATTCTTACCTCGTATTGGGCGCAGCATAGATCATTCCAATCACTCCCTGCACCTGTACGAAGGGACAGGTGACTCGGAGATGCATCATTCCGAGATTGAAAGGATGAATGAGCTTTTCCGTTGAACTTAGAATCGCGGAGGAGGGGAGTAACTACTTATATATTAAACTTCCACGCTAAACCCAGCAGATTGAACACTTGTGAAACCGTATCAAAACAAAGGACTTTAAACTCTTTAGAATGCGCACTTACAAAAAACCCCCAGGGGGGTACCCACCCTCTGCCTAACAAAAATCCTTAAGCTCAAAGCCCCCGCAGCCCGATCAGACGTAATACCGAACGATGCACTCCGCAACACAACTCGGCTTATCCGCGCCTTCGCTCGCGATGATCACGCCGAAGGTAGCCTCAAAAAACTCCGCGGACTCTTTCAGCCCCTGCAGCACAATCGTCGCCCGAATCCGCGAGTCCACCTTCACCGGAGCGGGGAAGCGCACGCGATTCAGTCCATAATTCACCGCCAGCCGCACCCCCCCAGCGATCTCGATGACGTCCTTGGTAAAATGGCTGACCAACGATAGCGTCAGGAATCCATGCGCGATGGTGGTGCCATAAGGAGATTCCGCTTTAGCTCGCGCCAGATCCAGATGGATCCACTGCCGGTCTTCCGTCGCTTCGGCAAACTGCGCAATCCGCTCCTGCGAAATGCGCAACCACTCCGAGACGCCGAGCTCCCGGCCGACAAATTCCTTCAATGCCTGAGGATTTTGCACAACTAAAGGTGGCATCCGAACTCCAAACTGCGGCAAGTCTTCGTGGTACAGACTTTGTGGCATAAACTTCAGTCTGTGCGCTTTTCCAACCGCCACAAGGCAATCCAAGGTCTCAACCGCGCCGAATAGAGCCTCTAGCAAACAACCGGCACATCAGCTGGAAGCTGCAGCCGCCTTCTTACTCTTGCTCAACTCAAATTTCGCGATGGATTCCACATGCACTTCATCCGGCCCATCCGCCAAACGCAACGTCCGCGCCATCGCCCACGCGCTGGCCAGAAAAGTATCCTGCGAAACGCCCGCGCCGCCGTGTGCCTGAATCGCGCGATCGATCACCCGCAACGCCACGTTCGGCGCCACCACTTTGATCATCGCGATTTCCGCGCGCGCCTCCTTATTCCCCACGGTGTCCATCATGTACGCGGCCTTCAACGTCAGCAGCCGTGCCTGCTCGATCTCCATCCGCGAAGCCGCAATGTCCGCGCGGATCGTACCCTGCTCCGCCATCGTCTTCCCGAACGCCACGCGCGTTTGCACCCGCTTGCACATGGTCTCGAGCGCCCGCTCCGCCACGCCGATCAGCCGCATGCAATGATGAATGCGCCCCGGCCCCAGCCGCCCCTGCGCAATCTCAAACCCGCGTCCTTCGCCCAGCAACATATTCGAAGCCGGCACTCGGACATTCTCGAAAGTGCACCTCGGCGTGACCGTGCGGCGCATGGTCGTAGCCAAAAACTGTCAGCATCCGCACGAACTTCACGCCCGGCGTATCCATCGGCACCAGCATCATCGATTGTTGCTTGTGCGCGGCTGCCGCAGGATCGGTCTTGCCCATCAGGATCGCAATCTTGCACCGCGGATCGCCCGCGCCGGACGACCACCACTTTCGTCCATCGATCACGTAGTCATCGCCATCGCGCACGATGCTGCGTCCAATATTTGTCGCGTCCGACGAGGCCACGTCCGGCTCGGTCATCGCGAAGCACGAGCGTATCTCGCCCGCCAGCAGCGGCTTCAGCCATCGCTCCTTCTGCTCGGCGTGCCGTATCGCGCCAGCACTTCCATGTTCCCGGTATCCGGCGCCGAGCAATTAAACACCTCCGGCGCCATGTGGCTGCGGCCCATGATCTCGCACAGCGGCGCATACTCCAGGTTCGTCAGACCCGCGCCATTTTCGCTCTGCCGGCAGAAACAGGTTCCACAATCCTGCGGCGCGCGCCTTCGGCTTTCAGCTCTTCGATAATCGGCGTCGGCTTCCAGCGGTCTCTGCTCAATCTGGTCGTGATATCGCTGCTCGTTCGGATAGACGTGCTCATCCATGAAGGCGCTGCAATCGGCTCTGGAAATCCTTTCCTTTTCCGTGAGCCAAAATATCGAATATGCATCCGTATTTTCCTGTGAAGACCGGCGCCGCTTTTCCACGAAATGCGCGACGCCTTCCTTGAAATCTTCGCACTGCAGACTCGCCGACCATCTCGCGCTCCGACGTCATCGAAGCTTCCCCAGCGTCTGGAACATTGCGTCGTATACTTGCCGCTTGATCACGCGCATCGATCGCGGGCTTACGCATCGCGCAATCTCCTCCGCATATTCCTGTACTGCTCCAAAAGTCGTCCTGCGGCAAAACCTGATTCGCCAGGCCCATGCGAAACGCCTCGCGCGCTTCGATCAAACGCGCGCTGAATAACAGATCCAGCGCATTCGCGTGGCCCGACCAGCCGCGGCAACATCCACGCCATTCCGTACTCCGCAATCAACCCGCGCTGGGCAAACGCCGTCCCGAAACGCGCCGCATCCGAAGCCAATCGCAGATCGCAATACAAAGTAATCATGAACCCTAACCCGACCGCCGGACCGTTGATGCGCCGCGATCACCGGTTTCTGAACGATGGGAAATACGAATATTTCTTCTGAAAATCCGCGCGCATGACTGCGCTTCGCGCGCCTTCCCGATATTTGCGAGAGCTCTCGCGCTCGTCGATGCCTTGCGCCGCAATGGCTCTCAACAGCGACATGTCCGCGCCGGCGCAGAATCCACGCCCCGCGCCGGTCAACACAATGACGCGAACGTTGCGTCCTTTTCCGCCTCGTCCATGGCGCGCGGACCTCCTGCTCCATGACGGCGGTCCAGGCATTCAGTTTGTCGGGCCGGTTCAGCGTGATGGTGGCCACCCGGTCGGTGACCTGATACAGCGTCTCTTGGTTTTGCATGGCGAGCCAGATTATATACAATTGCGAACGCGATGGTAACTGTCATGTGTGAGCTACTATCGCGTGCTATTTCGTGTCGCCGATTTTCGTGCCGCCAACGTGGCGCAATGCGGTTTGCGCGGCTTCCACGCCGTGAAACTGCGCTTCTTCAAAAATGCGAGATCCCGCTCAGGTCAGAATTTGCGAATCAAGATCCGACCGTCGCGGCGCCTGAGTCTGGTGCGTTCTTCGGAGAAGATCGCGCCGACCGTGGGCCGTACCATGGCATGCCCCATGCGCATGATATCGATGCGCGAAACGCACTGCCGAATGTCGGGTGCACGCGTTCAAGATCTTTAAGGATCGCTTCCTTCCAGTAGCTCCAATCTTTTTCCAGCAGCAACGTCCTGTTTGCGCTGGCGTGCCGTCCGCCAGCGCCCAATAGAAGGTCCACACCGTGCGGTCACATGTGCGTGCGAACACTTTGGTGCATAGCATCGACATAGCCAAGAGTTGGAGAGTCGCAGGAACACCGTTATCCCAGGCCGCTTCCGCGCCGCGCGACTCCGGCAAACGTTCGAGAGTCAGGTTTGCCGTCAGCCACGGCGAATAGACGAAAGTCCTGAGTGGTCGAATTCCATCGACAACGTACGGCGCCAAAAATGTTGGCACGGAAAAAATCACAAATTCCGCTTGGTATTCCGTTTCTCCCGCGAAAACGCTCACGCCACGATGCGATGCGCGTAATTTGTGCACCATATGATCGGTACGGACGTGATCTCCGACTCTTTCCAGCAAACGCTTCGTGATCCAGCCGTTTCCTTCCGGCCAGGTCAGCGGACCTTTTTCTTCCGCTTCACGCGAAGAAAAATAGTGAATTCCCGCCCATGCCGACGTTTCTTTCGCCAGGGCGCCATAGTCATCCCGGCAAGCGTAGTTCATATACCAATTTAAAAGACGCGAATCGAAGCCCTGACCCTTCAGCCAATCGGCAAGCGACATTTGATCTAGGTCCGCGAATTTACTGGAATAGCCAATCTCGAGCGGAATGGTAAACGCTCCCGCGGAGCGATACTTTGCAAAGACATCCGTCAGACGCTGGAATTGTTCGCGATCTTTTTCCGTCAAGCCAACCGCCGGTTCGATGCCCTCCTGCCAACGCCCGTAGAGAAACAGTCGCTCCTGCGGTGCGAAAGCGAGGTAACGTTCTTCCCATTTTCCGTCTTTCAGCACTCCCAGATCGGTAAAAAGTTCCCGCACATACGTCGCTTGCGGCCCAGGCACCGGCACATAGTGCGCCGCCCACGGATACGCGGTGATTTCATTTTCTCCCCATCGCGCATTTCCTCCCGCTTGCTCGTTCATTTCGAGAAGTACGAAATCGTGGAAGCCGCTTTTCTGCAGGCGCCATGCGGCGCTCAACCCAGAAATGCCGCCACCGACGATAACTACCGGGATCTTTACGGTTTGAGTCGCCGGAGGGAAAGTTTTGCGGTCGCGCAGCAAATGCCCGGCTGCAGCAGACTCATTTACAAACGAGCCTTCGATTCGTTTTTCACTTTTGAGCGAGAGACCAATCAGCGCGGCGCTTCCGCCGGCAAGAAAGTCCCGACGACTGAAACTCAATGACTGATGTCCTTCCAGTCATTTTCGTAGGTGCGCACCAAAACCTGGGTGTTCAGCTGATTCGCCGGCATGGGCAACGGCGCCATGTCAGGTGGAAATTGGAAGAGCAGCGGAACACCTTCGGGACGAAGAAATCGCAAACCCGAAGGGAGTGATGCGGGTGGAACATAAGCGTGCGTTCCCGCCAGCACAAAACCCCATTCACCGAAAGAAGGGACGTAGACGTGATAGGGAAAAGTCTGCAGTCCAGCCTGATGCAGCGTCTCGGCGATGCACCAGAAAGAATCCCGCGCGAACATGGGGGAAGTACTTTGCACCACCAGGAAACCCTGCGCGCTCAGATGCCGCGCTACAGCACGATAAAACGCCGTGGTATACAGTTTGCCCAACGCGTAATTCGTCGGGTCTGGAAAATCGATCACAATGAAATCAAAACTTCCGGTGCTCTGGTCGACCCAAGGAAACGCATCCGCATTGATCACCTGCAAACGCGACGACAGCAGAGAGTTCTGATTCAGCCCGGTAAGCATTGGCTGCGTGGAAAATAATTTCGTCATTTCCGGATCCAGATCCACCAGCGTGATCTTCTCGACCTGCGGATACTTCAGAATCTCCCGCACCGCCAAGCCGTCGCCGCCGCCGAGCACCAACACCGTCCGCGGAGTGGAAATCGCCGCCAGGCCGGGATGCACGAGTGCTTCGTGGTAGCGGTACTCATCGCGCGAACTGAACTGCAAATGACTATTGAGAAAAAGCCGCAGATCATCTTTAAAGCGCGTCAGCACAATGTGCTGATAGTGCGTGTCGCGCGCAAAAATAATTTCGTCGGCGTAAATATTGTCTTCCGCGGTTGCGGTAATTTTCCGCGCTTTGACGATACCTACGGTCAGCACGCACAACACCAGCACACAGGCCACGCGCAGGCTTCTTTTTCCATCAGTTGGCGCGCAAACAAATAAGTGGTCCACAGCGCAACGGCGGCGTTGATCAACCCAAAAAACAAAGCAGAACGCACCAGCCCAAGATGCGGCACGAGAAGAATGGGAAAAAGAAGAGACGCGCCGAGGGCGCCGAGATAATCAAACGTGAGCACGTGAGCGATGACATCGCGAAACGTGTAGCGATCCTGCACGATCCTCATCAAGAGCGGAATTTCGAGACCAACAAGAACCCCCATTACGATGACCAGCGCGTACAGCAGCAGCTGAAATCCTTGCGTGAACGCGAAGGTCAGCATCAACAAGGCCGACGAAAAGCCTCCGACAAGTCCCAGCATCAACTCAATCCAGATAAAGCGCTGCACCAGCCCTTTGCTTAAGTAGCGCGAAATAGCGCTGCCCAGGCCCATGGCGAAAAGATACGTGCCGATCACCGTGGAAAATTGAAACACGCTATCGCCGATCAGATAGCTGGCGATCGTGCCGGCGATCAGCTCATAGATCAGCCCGCACGCGGCGATCAGCAAGACGGTGAGAAAGAGGAGTATGCCCATACTTCAGTGGATCGCGGAGGCGATAATAATGCAGATGCCGATGGACATGGCTCCGACAAGAATGGCCAGCGCCATGTTGTGCTCCTGCACGATTTCCTTCCATAGGTGGTAAGGCGTGAGTTTGTCCATGATGATGAAAGCCAGGACAAAGATGAAGATTCCGATAAAAGTAAACACCAAGGCGCTGATTACGTTGGCGATCGGCACGAGCATATTATTTCCCTCCAGTATAGTGATGATAGAAACCGTAAACGGAACGATAGGACCCGGGGTTGTCGCGGACGGATTTGGGAACGTTTTTCAGCTGGTTCATGGGAGTCATGCTCCAGCCGCGGTATTGTGCGAAAGCCGTGGTACCGAGAACGAGCAGGCCATAAGCGAGATAGATTTTGCGAAACATTAGTCACTCTCCGTCTTCAAAATGGGCGCCGGAGGATGATCGCTTTCCGACCATCGTGAGCGTTCAAAGCTAGCGGAGCGCCAAGTGAGGACGACGACAGGAATCAACAGAGCAAGAAAAGCCAAGCCATAGAAAGAGAATACGGGCACGTCGCGCTTCACCGAGACGCTGTAGGAAATGGCGGGATGAAGCGCGGCGACTTCCGGCTCGATGCGCAGGTAATACTTCCCCGCGGGAACGCTTGGGACGATGACGCTGTCGTGGGGGCTGCCCTCGGACCAATTGCCGTCGCTATCGTGGCCGTAGTAGTAGCTGATCTCGCGGCCGAAGTCCCAAGCCTGCCCGGTGTCCTGATTGATGAGGGCGAAGTTGAGATAGATCCAGTTGTTTTGCACGCTGGCCCTGGTGCTCACTTCCACGTCAGAAGTGCGTCCGGTGAGCTCGAAGACGTCGGTTACGAAGGAAGCCTCGGCATTTGAGAGGCCGGAGACGATTTGGTAGGTTGAGCTGAAGACCGGTTCCTTCTTGGACATGGCGTCGAAGGCAATCATCATGATCAGGAGGGCCAAAATAAAGGCGGCGAAGGTCTTCCAGAGACCGCCAAATTTTTCGCTGAACGGTGAAGGCTGATTCTCGTACACGCCGATCGCTTCCGGCGGACTCCCAGGAAGATTGAACGCGGCCCAAATGTCGTGCCCGGTCATGTACTCGCCGATAGACCAGGTGATTTCGCCAGCCATCACCTCACGGGACAACACACGAGGCGGATGCACGTAGTCAGTCACTTGCGCGCGTTCACCGACGCGCACTTGCCAGGGAAATTCGCCGAGGACGAAATCGGCGTTGGCGTCCGCGGTCTGGAAGTGACGGTACATTTCGTTAAGATAGCTCGCGTGGCTAGGAACGCTTTCGCGGGGATCGACGTCAGGCAGGGCTTTGCAGACCGCAGTGTCGTTCCAGTGGCCCTGGTATTCGGACAGATAGCGAAAGCCTTTGAAGGGATTGAAGAGAACGTACTCTCGCCAGCAGTAGGTAATGCCGTCGACTTTGATGCTGCGCCGTTCAAAGCCGATAACTTCGTAGTCTACGCCGCGGAGTTTGCCGCGTGAGCCGAGAGGAATTAGCGGGCCGCTCGTCGGAGACAATTTTTTCGAACTTTTGCAGAATCTGGAGCTGAGGATCCTTGGCGTCCAGGATGGCGTGACAGCTTTCGCACACGACCGCGGAGGCCTGACCGAGGGCGCGCAGGGTGATGGCCGCGCCGCATTGCGGGCAGTTTACCGCTTTGGCTTGCGGCTTCGGAGGTGGCTGCAGAGGTGGCTGCAGCGGCGGCCGGTTCGCGCTCATCACCAGCCCTCGAAGGTGCGAAGATTTTTGAGTCTTAGGTCGTCGAACTCGACGAATTCTCCCAGGTACAGCGCGGGTTGTTCGTCACTGTAGTCCAGCGTGGCGAATTTCTTGCTCTGTGTGCGCAGGTCCGCAAAAGTGATGTTGTCCTTATCCCAAAATTTAAACGGGAGCTCGCCTTGCACACCGCGAAAGTGCGCCTCGGTGATTACGCTGAGGGTGTAAACGTCACCATTCCAGGAGAATTGCTGTCCAGCTTGCAGTTGCGACGCCGGCGGCAATTTCTGTCCGCTGGATAGAAACGAAACGGCGTACTCTTCTTGCGCATCGGAAAGCCATCCGCTGCTTCCGTCGTTCAGCATCAAGTGCCATTCGTTCCAGCCGCCTTGCTCGTACTCATACAAAATCCGGCCGATGACCACGAACGCTCTTTTGTTGTAAACCCCTTCGGTATTCAGCTGGATGGGAGAAATATCCGGCGGCAGATCCGCCACCTGGCCGATCTTGGTTAAATCCACATCGGTGCGCACCAGCACGCTCTTGCAGTATTCGCAAACTGTCTGCACGCTGCTCGACCACTTAAAAACGATTTTTGCCCCGCAGTTCGGACACGTGGCGGCAGGCTGGGTCATGGACCAGTCCTCACTAAAGCTCGGCGCGAAGTCATTTCGTTTATTCATTCGCTGCCTGCGCGCTGGCGATTCCGTAGGGACGCTGCAATCTGCGCACGGAAACTTCGCGCGCGCCAAAGCGGCTGCGCAGTTCGGCGTCAAACGCCCATTCGGCGCGCGGTACGCAGCAAAATAAATTCAAACAGAGCGAAGCGTGCTCCGGAAAGGTGTGGCATGCGAGATGCGATTCAGAAAGCAGGCACAACCCGGTGATGCCGCCGGTTCCCGGGAAAGGATGCCATTGCGTTGCGCCAATGGGTCGCAGCTTCAGATCGCTGATCAGGGAATCGAACAGCGCCGCCAGGCTGCGCTGGTCTCGCAGCGATGCCGCGGAACATCCCCAAGCCTCGACGACCCACTCAACTCCGTGCATAGATTGTGTTGTCGCTATCCTTGCGGCTTGCCGCATTCCGGACAGAACTTGCTATTGCGCGGGATGGATTTTCCGCACTCCTGGCAAAATTTTGTTTCTGTGGACGACACGGATGACGCGCCCGCTGTTGTTGGCGCGCCACCTTCGGGAGTTCCCGTCGTCGACTTCTTCACCGCGTCCATCATGGCTTGTCCCATGGCTACGCCCGCGCCCAGCCCGGCGCCGACGCCCACGCCTCCGCCGCCTTCGTTGCCCGCCGCGATCGGAATGGCCTGCGCCACCTGATACTGCGTGTATTTACCCATGTCGCCGATCATGTTCATGCTGATGCGCTGATCCAGAATTTTTTGCAGTTCATCCGGCAGCGAGAGATTCTCCACCACAAAATTGTCGAGTGCGAGTCCGAACTCCGCAAACGCCGGGGCCATTTGTTCTTTGATTTTTTCGCCCAGCGCGCCCTGGTTGGCGGCCATGTCCAGGAAGGGAATCTGGCTGACCGCAAAAGTGTCGGTCATCTTGGCGACGATGGTGTTGCGCAGCTGACCCTCCAAATCCTCGACGCGGTATAGATCGCGCGTGCCGCTGATCTTGGTATAGAAGGTCTTGGCATCGTCCACGTGATAGGTGTAAATGCCAAATCCGCGCAGGCGAATGGCGCCAAATTCCTTGTCGCGAATGGTAATGGGATTCTGTGTGCCCCAGTGCTGATCTGTCTGCATACGCGTGGAAAAGAAATACACGTCGGACTTGAACGGCGATTGAAAGGCCTTGTCCCAGTTTTTCAGGTACGTGAGGATCGGCAGGGTCTGGGTATTCAGCGTGTACAGGCCGGGGCCGAAAGCATCCGCAACCTTCCCCTCGTTGACGAACAACGCCTTCTGGGAGTCGCGCACCGTCAGCTTTCCGCCATTTTGAATCTCGCGGTCTTGCATGGGGTAGCGATAGGCGAGTATTCCGTTTTCTGGCTCGACCCAGTCGATGACATCAATAAATTGTTTGGAAATAAAATCGCGGAGACTCATCGCCCACCTCGTAAGGTGTTACGTCAAGATGCGACTAAAAGTTTCGGCCGGACGTTTCGAGCGAAAGTTTCGACCGAACTTTGCGACCGGACATAAGATCAAAGCGATGCTACGGTGCGGTTTCGGCACTGTCAATGTATAAGCGCAAGTGTCAGACGCGAGCTGCAACCGGCACGCGCGTTTCAGTCTTGCATCGAGTTCCGAACCACATACACTAACTGCGCCGTTTAGTGGCAGTCATCTTCATGCGACTATCATTTTGACCGGACAGTTCCGCGCGAGGCTGAACGTTAAATAATCAGAGCCCAATAATTCCTATTGCTTCCCCATACGTGACGGATCTATGATTTCTATGGGTTGGCCATAGGAGGCGCATGGGAGACAAGAAAGACGTTTGGCAGGGCACGCTGGCGCTCATGGTGCTGAAGACGCTTGAGACACTTGGCCCGCTGCACGGATACGGAATCGCGCGGCGGATCGAGCAGACCAGCGGAGATTTGCTGGCGGTGAATTACGGAACGCTGTATCGAGCGCTTCTAAAACTGGAGCAAGAGGGTTTTGTCGCCTCGGAGTGGGGGCGTCTCGGACAACAATCGCAAGGCGAAATATGTACAAATTAACACGCGCCGGGCACAAGCAACTCGAAAAGGAAGCGCGCGAGTGGGCGCAAACGACGGCGATTCTTGAGCGCTTTCTTTCGCCGGAGGAGCAGGCTTCATGAAATGGCTGCGCGCGTGTCTTATACGCTTGCGAAATCTGTTTCGCAAAGAATTGATGGATCGCGAGCTGAATGAGGAATTGGCCAGCCATCTTGAAATGCATGTCGCCGATAACCTACGCCGCGGCATGTCCCCGGAACAAGCCCGGCGCGATGCGCTGATCAAGCTGGGCGGTATCGAACAAACGAAAGAGACCTATCGCGACCGGCGCGGCTGGCCGCTGGTCGAGATGCTGATGCAAGATGTGGGTTTTGGCTGGTCCATGCTGCGCAAAAGCCCCGGTTTTACCGCCGTTGCGGTGTTTACGCTGGCTCTGGGCATCGGCGGCACGGTGGCGATCTTCAGCGCGGTGAATCCGATTCTCTTCGAGTCGTTGCCTTACCCGCATGCGAAGCGACTGATGATGATTTGGGAGGTTCGCGATGATGGATCGCGGAACGCTGCAAGCTTCGGAATGTATCGTGGCTTGCTGGAGCGGCAACATTCCTTCGCGACGCTGGCGTTAATTAAGCCCTGGACGCCGACGATGACCGGAACGGGCCAGCCGGAACGACTGGTGGGACAGCGCGTCAGCGCCAGCTATTTCCAAACATTAGGTGTGCCGCCGATTCTGGGCAGAGAGTTTGAGACGTCCGAAGATCGGCTGCACAGCCCGAACGTTGTAATCCTCAGCGATAGTTTATGGCGACGGCGCTTCGCTGCTGATCCCACCATTGCCGGCCGCCAGATTGTCCTGGACGAGTCAGCCGAATTTTCTGACAGCAATAGCTACACGGTCGTAGGAGTGATGCCGGTCGGTTTTGAAAATGTGCTGGCACCCACGGTCGAGCTATGGGCGCCGCTGCAGTACGACTTATCGCAAGGGCGGGCCTGGGGACATCACCTGCGCATGGTCGGGCGGCTCGAACCAGATGCCAGCGCCGAGCAAGCGACACGGGAGCTTAATGCATTGGGTCAGACGGTTCTGGCAGAAGAGCATCCGGAGACTTATGGTGCGAAAGTCAAATTTACAGTCACCTCCTTGCAGGATGACGTCACACGTATGGTCAAGCCCGCGTTGCTCGCGGTTTTCGCCGCTGTGCTTCTGGTTCTAGTGATTGCGTGTGTGAATGTGACGAATCTAGTCCTGGCGCGCGGTGTACAGCGGCGGCGCGAATTTGCGTTGCGCGCGGCGCTCGGTGCGGGGCGCAGCCGGTTAGTCCGGCAACTGCTGACAGAGAGCTTGTTGCTGTCAGCGATGGGTGGATTGTTTGGCATGGCCATAGCAATTCTGGGCGTGCGTGTACTTGTGGCGCTCAGTCCGCCGGAGCTGCCGCGAATCGCGGCGGTCAACGTCAATGGCGCTGTGTTCGTTTTTGCGCTGGGCATCACTACATTAATAGGTTTGGCGTTTGGACTGACTCCTGCGCTTCACGCCGCGGGCAGTGACCCGCAGATGGACGTGCAGCACGGCGCGCGACACACGGTGCACAGACGCACGCGCAGCACGCTGGTGGTCGTCGAAGTGGCGCTCGCGCTAGTGTTGCTGGTGTGCTCAGGTTTGCTGTTGCGGAGCCTTACGCGATTATTCGCGGTGCCTCCGGGATTCAATGCGTCGCACTTGCTCACGATGCAGGTGGAGGAAGTGGGCCAACGCTACGGTGATGACAATGCCAGATATAGCTTCTTCGCGGAGGCGCTTGAGGCGGTGCAGCGCGTTCCGGGAGTCGCGGCAGCGGCGTTTACCAGCCAGTTGCCGCTGAGTGGAGACTCTGACCGTTATGGCGTGTCTTTCGAGCGTGATAACAACCCTGCGCTAGCCGAAGACACGTTTCGCTATGCCGTGACGCCTGGCTATCTCGAAACAGTCGGCATTCCGCTGCGCCGAGGCCGCTTTCTTGACGAGCACGATCGAGCCGGAGCTCCGCTCGTTGCGCTGATTAATGAGAGTTTTGCCCGACGAAAATTCGGTGCGCAAGACCCCATCGGCGAGCGCATTCACATCGGTCCACCGGAGGGCTGGTACACCATTGTTGGTGTGGTCGGCGACGTCCGGCAAATGTCGTTGGCGTTAAGCGAATCGGATGCCGTGTATATCACAACGACGCAGTGGCATGAGGCCGATACAGTAATGTCTCTGGTGGTTCGTGTGCGCGGTGACGCGGCGGCGCTGGCTCCTGCGATCACCGCGGCCATATGGTCGGTGGACAAAGACCAGCCGGTTGTTCGCGTCGCGACCATGGAAGACTTGCTGGCGGACTCGGCGGCCCAGCGGCGCTTCGCCTTGATCTTGTTTGAGGCTTTCGCGCTTGCAGCGCTGTTGCTGGCGGCCGCGGGAATCTATGGCATGCTTTGCGAAAGCGTTGCCGAGCGCACGCGCGAGATTGGAGTGCGCGCGGCGTTGGGCGCGTCGCAAGGCGGCATCGTCGCGCTTGTGGTACGTCAGGGCATGGTGCTGGCCGGATGCGGAGTCGCCATTGGCCTGGTTGGTGCCGCGGTCGTGAGTCAGGCCATCACGGCAATGTTGTTCGGCGTCTCGCCGATCGATCCGCTTACGTACTTGGGAGTGATCGCGTTGCTGGGGGGTGTGGCGATACTCTGCGTGCGGCGTACCGGCTTGGCGTGCCGCGCGCGTTGATCCGATGATCGCGCTGCGATATGAATGAGCAATGACTCGAGAACAAGGCAAGTGATTTCCCCTGTTGCGCGGTTTGTTTCCGAGTGCGGCGACAGTTTCGCAGCATTGGAAAAAGCGCTCTCGGAAACACCGACCGGCGCTACACTCCTAGTAGCCACCCGGCTTGCAATTGCGGGCACGGCGAAATGACTACGCACAACGGCGGAAAGAGCGGGTATCTGGCGTGAGCACCGAGTTGTTCAAATCAGCGAGCAGGATTCCGGTCTCCAGTGATGGCGACTTTCTTACTCACGAACAGATTTTTCCAGCAGTGGAAGAAGCCTTAAAGGCTACGCCATTCGTCGATATTCACACCCATCTGTTTTCTCCCGCGTTCGGCAAGATCGGATTGTGGGGCATCGACGAACTGCTCACCTATCATTATCTTGAAGCCGAATTCTTCCGGTCTTCCCGCACCACGCCGGACGAGTATTGGTCCCTCTCCAAACGTGACCAAGCCGATGCCATCTGGCGTACTCTCTTTGTTGAAAACTCTCCCATTTCAGAAGCCACGCGCGGAGTAATCGCCGTGCTTCAGGCCTTCCACCTTCCTACGGACTGCTCGGAGCTCGAACGAGATTCGATCCTTCTTCCAGGCGCAGACCATCGAAGCGCACATTCGCAACGTGTTTCAGATCGCCGGCGTGAGTCCCGTAGTCATGACCAATGATCCGCTCGATCCAGTCGAAGCAGCGGTTTGGTTGCGCGGAGTAGAGAGCCACAGTGAATTTCGCGCGGTGATACGGCTGGATCGCATTCTCTGCAATTGGTCCGCGCACTGGCAGGTGCTGGCCGCTCAGGGTTACCGGGTGGACGAGCAGGCCTCAGGAAAGTCCGCAGCGGAAGTCCGGCGCTTCTTGATGGATTGGCATGAACGCATGCATCCCGTGTACATGGCGGTCTCGCTGCCAGACACGTTCGCCTATCCCCAAGAGTCGGTAGGCAATCGCTTGTTAAAAGAGGCGGTGCTGCCGGCCTGCCGCGATCTCGATTTGCCCATGTCGCTCATGATCGGAGTGCGCAAACAAGTCAATCCGGCGTTGCGTTTGGCGGGCGACGCCGTCGGCAGAGCGGACCTCCGCGCGCTGGAAAATCTGTGCCGCGAGTTTCCGGCCAATCGCTTTCTGGTGAGTGTGCTTAGCCGCGAGAACCAGCACGAACTTTGCGTTTACGCGCGGAAGTTCAGCAACCTGATGCCGTTCGGTTGCTGGTGGTTCCTGAACAATCCCTCCATCGTCGAAGAGATCACCCGCGAGCGCCTCGAGATGCTGGGAACCAGTTTCATTCCGCAACATTCTGACGCTCGCGTGCTCGAGCAAGTGATATACAAATGGAAGAACACGCGCCGGACGCTGGCGACGATTCTTTCCAGCAGTTATCGGCTGCTGGCGGAGGATGGTCGCAGTGTCACGCGCGGCGACATTCAGCGCGATGTTACGCGGCTATTTCGCACGAACGCCGAATCATGGACGGGACAGCGGATGCCCGTTCCCGATGCGCCAACGAAAACCTAAATTCGATTGGCGAAAAGCCTGACAATTGAGATGCTGCGGGCTGGCTCGCAACACCTTCACCTGTGGCCTGTAAAGATTTTCACGATTGGAGAGCCGTTGCCATGAAGCCATACCGCATGCCCAGACGCGACTGGTTGCTGGGCACGAGCGCATCGCTGGTCTCGCTAGCCGCATCAGCAAATGCCGCATCCGCGAACGCCGGAGCAGCTCTTGAGCACGCTCAGAATTCTACGCCACCAACGGGATCCGAAGCGGCAGAGGCCGACCGCGCTCGCCGCATGAAGTGGTGGCATGAAGCGCGCTTCGGCATGTTCATCCACTGGGGTCTGTATAGCGTCCTCGGCCGCCACGAATGGGTGATGGAAAACGAAGGCATTCCCGTCGCCGAATACGAGCTACTCGCCAAGCACTTTAAGCCGCAGCCCAATGCCGCGCGCGCCTGGGCGAAACTCGCCAAAGCACGGGGCAGAAGTACATGGTGATGACCACCAAGCATCACGAAGGATTCTGCAATTTCGATACCAAGCTCACCAACTACTGCGCGCCCAAACAAGCGGCCGGGCCGCGACCTGGTGCGTGAATTTGTTGAAGCCGCGCGCGCCGAAGGCCTGCGCGTCGGCTTCTATTATTCGCTGATGGATTGGCATCATCCCGACGGCGCGCGCTGCGCCAAATCGACGAAGACGCGCGCAAGCGTTTCGTCGAATACACGCACGGCCTGATCCGCGAGCTGATGACCAATTACGGCAAGATCGATGTTCTCTGGTACGACGTGGATTGGCCGCTCGACTCCGGCGGGCTGGGAATCCGAGCGCATGAACAAAATGGTCTTCGCACTTCAGCCGGATATCATCGTGAACAATCGCAACGGTCTGCCGGGCGATTTCTCCACTCCCGAACAAGAGATCATTGCGGCCAAGAGCGGACGTGCCTGGGAAACCTGCATGACGCTGAACGACAGTTGGGGCTATCAGCGCGCCGACGACAATTGGAAGACTCCGAAAACCATCGTGCGGAATCTGATCT
This sequence comes from uncultured Acidobacteriota bacterium, assembly GCA_963798585.1. Taxonomy (GTDB): domain Bacteria; phylum Acidobacteriota; class Terriglobia; order Acidiferrales; family UBA7541; genus Acidiferrum. Next base: position 214,526 of record CAWCTJ010000018.1, on the reverse strand, counting down.
CCTGCGCGCGCGATTCGCGGCAATTATCTGCTGAATATCGGCCCGAAGCCGGATGGCTCCATTCCCCGGAGATCGGTGCGTATCCTCAACGAAGTGGGCCAGTGGATGGCACGCAACGGCGAGACCATTTACATCACGGACCGCTGCCAGCCGCACAGCTCGAACTACGCGAGCTTCACGCGCAAGGGCAACACGCTGTACATGCACGTCCATTTCTGGCCCGGCGAAACGGTAGCCATTGGCGGGACTGATGACCGAGCGTGAAATCCGCGCGATTGCTATGCCACCGGTCAAAAAGTTAACTTCGAGCAGGATCGTTTCCGCGTGCGCTTCACCGGCTTGCCGAACGAAGCGCCCGATTATCCCGTCACCACGATCGCCATCGAATGCGACTCTGAGCCCATTCAAGACACCGATTTTGTCCGCCGTGAACGGCCGCGGGACGGCGTGTGAACAGAAAAAGTTTTCCGATCCGATTTGAAAAAGACGCAGTCTGCTGAGAAGGATGCCACCGCAAAATGCGAATCACCAACGCCGAAGTGATTGTTTGTAGTCCGGGGCGGAATTTCGTAACGCTGAAGATTACCACCGAGGACGGAATCTACGGCCTCGGTGACGCCACGCTCAACGGCCGCGAACTTTCCGTCGCCAGCTATCTCTCCGACCACGTCATTCCGCTCTTGCTCGGTCGCGACGCCCGGCAGATCGAAGACATCTGGCAGTACCTATATAAAGGTGCGTACTGGCGCCGCGGCCCGGTCACCATGAGCGCGATCGCCGCAGTCGACACCGCACTTTGGGACATCAAGGGCAAGGCTTTGCATGTGCCTGTCTATCAATTGTTGGGAGGCGCTAGCCGCGATGGCGTTCTCGTTTACGGACACGCCAGCGGACAGGACATCGAAGAGACCGTTCAATCTGTTTCCGAGTACCTCAAGCTCGGCTATCGGGCGATTCGCGCGCAAAGCGGCATTCCTGGTTTGCCCAGCTCCTACGGCGTTGGCCGCGGCAAAATGCACTATGAGCCGGCGGAAAGAGGTCTGGCGCCGGAAAATATCTGGAGTTCGAAACTCTACCTGAATTTCGTGCCGCGTTTATTTGAACGCCTGCGTGAGGAGTTCGGACCGGTTCTTCACTTGCTGCATGACGCGCACCATCGCCTAAGACCGATCGAAGCAGCGCGCCTCGGAAAGAGTCTCGAACCTTTTCATCTGTTCTGGCTCGAAGATCCCGTTCCCGCGGAGTTGCAAGAAGGCTTCCGGCTCATCCGCCAGCACACCACCACGCCCTTGGCCGTGGGCGAAGTCTTCAATTCTATTTACGATTGCCAGCAGCTGATTCAGGAACAGCTCATCGATTACATCCGGACCACGGTGGTGCACGCCGGCGGGATTTCACACCTGCGAAAGATCGCCAGTCTGGCGGAACTCTATCACGTGCAAACCGGCTCGCACGGCGCCACCGATTTAAGCCCTGTGTGCATGGCCGCCGCATTGCATTTCGATCTCAGCGTGCATAATTTTGGCATCCAGGAATATATGCGCCATTCGGAAGAGACCGACCGCGTCTTCCCGCATTCTTACACCTTTTCCGACGGCATGTTGCACCCGGGCAATGCCCCCGGTCTCGGCGTGGATATCGATGAACCTTGGCGGCTACCTTTCCCTATCGCCGGGCGTATCTGCCCGTGAATCGCAAGCGCGACGGCACCATGCACAGTTGGTAGGCGGAGGTCATGCCAGACTAGTTCTCGCCATGGACCCAGCGCGCCCGACCTCCGCATCCGGAAGTTTGCCATCGCCGGTGGAAACGCCAACCGCGACGATCATGGAACAAGTGTCGCCATCTGTTTCGTCCAGCGCTGGCTACTTTCGCTGGGCCATCTGCGCGCTGCTTTTATTCGGTACCACCAAGAACTATATGGACCGCAACGTTCTCGGTGTCCTCAACAAGACCCTGCAACACGATCTAGGTTGGAGCGAAATCGACTACAGCAATCTCGTGATTGCATTCCAGGCCGCCTACGCCGTGGGCATGGTAGTCGTCGGCCGCCTCATCGATAAGCTTGGGACGCGATTGGGTTACGCGTTGGCGATGATTTTTTGGAGCGTCGCCTCCATGGGCACCGCGCTCGGAAGCTCGCTCACGAGTTTCGCCATCTCTCGCGTCGCCCTTGGTTTCGGCGAAGCGGCGGTTTTTCCCGCCAGCATCAAGGCCGTGGCGGAATGGTTCCCGAAGAGAGAACGGGCTTTGGCCACCGGAATTTTTAACGCGGGCACCAGCTTTGGCGCCATGCTCACGCCGTTCGTGGTGCCTTGGATCAACGCCCGCTGGGGCTGGCGCGGCTCGTTCATCGGCATCGGTGCGCTAGGTTTCGTTTGGCTCGGGTTTTGGCTTTGGATTTATCGCAAACCGGCGGAGCACTCGCTCGTGTCCCAGGGGGAACTCGCCTACATCCGCAGCGATCCTCAGGAATCGACGGGCCGCATCAAATGGGCCACGCTCTTGCCGCTTCGGCAAACCTGGGCTTTCGCCGCCGGCAAGTTTTTGATCGACCCCATCTGGTGGTTCTATCTCTTTTGGGTGCCGGGTTTTTTGCAAAGCCAGCACGGCCTGGCTTTGACGCGGATTGGCGCTCCCATCATCGTGATCTATTTAATTTCCGATATCGGCAGCGTGGCCGCCGGCTGGATGTCGTCGTCGCTGATCCGACGCGGCACCAGTGTGAATGTCGCCCGCAAGAGCGCCATGCTTATCTGCGCCGTCGCCGTGATACCGGTCGTGTTCGCCTATCGCGTGGAGAGCACTTGGTCCGCCGCCCTGTTGATCGGACTCGCGGCCGCGTGCCATCAAGGATTTTCCGCCAACTTGTATACCCTGACTTCGGACATGTTTCCCGCGCGCGCCGTGGCTTCGGTGGTGGGAATCGGTGGCATGGCGGGAGCCATTGGCGGTTTGCTCATTGCCACCGTTGTTGGCCACGTGCTGCAGTGGACAGGGAGTTACCGCGTGCCCTTCTTGATCGCCGGTTCGGCGTACCTGCTGGCGCTGGCCGTTATTCATGCGCTGGTCCCGAGGCTCGAACCCGCCAGAATCAATCCAGAAATGCCAACGTAACTTCCTCCACGGTTCCACCACAGTCCCCACCACACTTCCACTACGGTCCAGTTTTGTCTTTCCGTCGGCTTGACGCCGCCCTTCAGTTCGTGCGCTCCTCGGTTGGGGAAAGAAAGATACGTCCGGCGAGAACCTCGTGGATGGCGGGCAACAAGTCAGTGTCCATGCGTTGCTTCGCGAGATAACCGCAAGCCCCCGCGTTGAAGCAGGCGGTCACAAAGTCGCGGTCTGTATGAACCGTCAAAAAAACGATCTTGGCTTGCGACCCTGCTTCCTTCAACTGCCTGGCGGCCTTGATACCGTCCAGAATCGGCATGGAAATATCCGTGACGATTACATCGGGATGCCATCGCAGAGCAGTCTCGACCAGCGTCTTGCCGTTATCGACCGTTCCAATGACCTCGAAGTTCGCTTCGAGCAAATCCACCACCATCTCCCGAACGCCGGGATGGTCATCTGCCACGAGTATGCGCACCTTGCTCATGTAGGGTTGGCGTCACGTGCTCGGCCTGAGCGGACTCCTGCTCAAAGGTGGCGGCGAGCGTCCCATTTGTCACGGTTGCTGACAATAGGTAGTTTTGACGGTACAATCCGGCCACGGGGTGGGGCTTATGACGTGTAACAAGTGTGGCTCCAACAATCTGCGGGGCTTCAAAGCGGAATTGGTCGTCTCTTTTCGCGCCCTTGAAAACCTAAATCAAGCGCCAGTTCACGTCACCCAGGACGTCGCGGTCTGTCTGGATTGCGGGCACCTAGAACTAACCTTGCCGCCAGTGAAACTAGAACAACTCAAACAGGGAGCCTTCGAAGAGCATTCGCCTTCCTCAGGTCAGGCTGGCTCCATCAATTCGTGATTTAGACGATTGAGGGCCCGCTCTACACGCTGGACGCGATTCAGGTTATGCTGATTAGCGTTTTACTCCGTGGGCCTGTAGCTCAGCGGTTAGAGCAGCGGACTCATAATCCGTTGGTCCCAGGTTCAAATCCTGGCGGGCCCACCAGATCCTTTTAACGAATTCGCGGGGTTCTATCACGATCAGAAATGCGTTTTTCAAACAGCGCTAGCCTATCTCAGCCGCTGATTTCTTCTCCGAAAAACTCAACCGTAACCGTGTCGCCATGCTGAAGAAGGGCTCCGTTGTTCGTGATCCACTTGGCACACATGATTTCTATCGTGTCGTCCCCGTGTCCCCCGTCACCCGATCCATCCAGTTTCAGTGGTCTCACGCGGTACGCCCAGGTCCCCAACAGGCGGCACACCTCGAACTGTAAATCCTGACCCTCGGCTTTCCATGGGTCCGGCATCCGAAAATGTTCTCGGATCGCAATTTTTCGATCGACCTTCAGGTTTAGTGTTCCCCCGACGAGCACTTCACCGGTGGCCTTGAGAAAGTCATCCGGGAAATCCCTAAGCCGCTGACTAAAATGTCCCCACCCTTCCATCTTGTCCACCGTCGCCGTTACCAATCTCAATTACAGCTCCCTTCCTCGCAGAGCGTAGAGCGGCCCTATGATCTCGGCGCGTGGGGCTCCCGCAACGTCCAATTACCGTCGGCTGGATTGATCCAGCAGAATCCCGACGCCATACGGCGGCAACTCGACCGCTTGTACATCCGTTCCTTCCAGCAGCGACTTCATCGCGCGCGGTAACGTCACGTGCTGCACAGTTTGCGTGAAATTGATCAGCACGAAAACTTGTTTGCCTTCAGCAACGCGGCGGCTCACTTCCACGCCTTCAGGAACGGGGCCCAATACGGCTTCTACTCCACTGGTGCGCGTCATCCAGCTAGCCGCGCCGTCCAGCAATTTATCGTCGAGAATCGCGCCGATATACGTGATGCGCCCCTTGCCAACGCTTCGCGTAATCACCGCCGGCTGCCCGTCAAGCCACCCGTTGCTGAGCCCGTACTGCATAAGCACTTCGGTGTCCGGAGCCGAAGCTTTCAGTTGTTCCGCCCAAAGGCTGGCCGTGCCTTCTCCCCATTTGCCCGTGACCGGAACGTCTTTCTCCAGCGCATAGAATTGCTCAACGCGCCCACCGAGCATGCTCGTTAGCGCGCCAGGCTGACGCTGCGTCAGGAGCGCATTAAACTCGTCCTTTAATCCCGAGCGCGGACCCAGCACCAAATGTCCGCCGTTCCGCACATATTCCGCCAGATGCTGCGCGAGCTTGTCAGGAATCAAATTCAAGTCCGGCGCAACCACCAGCTTGTACTGGGCCAGCGGCGCCTCGGGGCTCACGATATCCACAGACTGCGCCAGCTTGCGCAGCGCCGCGTAATAACCCTTAAACACCGCAATCTGGTCGTACTTGGCCGTGTGCTTTTGCCAGTCAATCGCCCAGCGGCTTTCATAGGAATGCAGCAGCGCCACCTGCGAGACCACGGTGGTCCCGCGAAACGCGCCTTCAACCTGCGCAAATTCCTTGCCGACCTGACTGACTTCCTCCAGCAGCGGCAGCCCCGTGCCATCCGGGCCCACCAGCGCTCCGTGATACTGCTCCTGCCCGTTCAACGCGCTGCGCCACTGCCAAAAATTCACGTCATCGGCGCCGTGTCCAATCGCGTCCCAGGTCATGATGCGCACTTCGCCTTTATTCAGAAAATTATTGAGCGGACTCCAGTTCACGTCGCCGGGTTGCGTCTCCATCACCCAGAAATTTTGCCGTTTTAGTCCGCGCATCAGATCGTGCGTCATCCCATTGCGCGCCGCATCGAGGTGACCCGTTCCCACGTAGTCGTCCCACGAAGCAAACGTCAGCGGCGCCGTCAGTTTGTATTGATCCAGACCGTCCCACCAGCCCATCAAATTTCCGGTGATGAATTGCCGCGCCGCGGCATGCGCGCGAATCACGTCAATCTGATCCTGCTGATAAGACACCCACTCGTCGGTCATAAACCGTTTCCAGTCCAGCAGCAGCCCCGGATTGTGTCCTGCTTGCGGAATCGGAATTTCGCGCCAATCGTCGTAGGTCTGGCTCCAATAGGCCGTCGTCCAGTGCTCGTTCAAACTCGCCAGCGTGCCATATTTAGTCTGCAGCCAATCCTGAAACTGTTTTCTCGCGTCGTCGTCGTAAGACATCAGCGCGTAACTGTATTCATTGTCGATCTGCCAGCCCACCACGTTCGGATTGTGGCCAAACCGCAGCGCCATCTGTTCCACGATGCGTTTGCAAAACATGCGATAGCGCGCCGACGTCACCGATTCCTGCGCGCGATTCCCATGCTTCGCCAGCCGCCCGTTTTCTTCCGTCCGCAAAGTATCGGGATATTTGCTGGTCAGCCATGCGGGAGGAGTGGCCGTCGGTGTGCCCAGCACCACCATGATGTGATGTTTCTCCGCCAGTGCAATAGCGCGCTCCAGCCAGTCCAACTCGAATTTACCCTCCGCAGGTTCCAGCGTGCTCCAGGCAAATTCCGCCACGCGCACCACGCTCAGGTGCGCCGCCTCCATCAATCGCAAGTCCTCGTCCCACCGCGCTTCCGGCCACTGTTCGGGATACCAAGCCGCCCCCAGCAAAATCGCATCGCGCCCGGGAATCTGCGTGGCCACCGTAGTCGTCGCAGCATTCGCCGTCTCTGCCTCCGCCGAAAATCCCGCGCCGACATTGCAAAGCGCAATCGCCACCACCACTGACAAAACGATCCTTGCCGTACGCAAATACATAAACGCCTCCAGTAACCGTTGTAGTGGCTTCAGCCGTTGTAGTGGCGAATCTTCAGATTCGCATCTTTCGTTTCCCGATTGGACGAATCCCATCCACCGAAGATTACGGTGTGAACGTGGTCAGCTTCCCGTTGTAAGAAAGGATTTTGTCTACTTGCTCGCTAGGCGCAATTCCCACGCCATGATTCTCTCCGACCACTACCACGCGAAAGGTCCGCGTCTCCAGCATTCCAGGAAATGTTCCCACCCGATCTCCAATGGTCAAAACCTGTTTCGCATCATCCCAGTGCAGCGGAATCACCGCGTGCACGCCCTTCTCGTAATTGTAGGAATCGTTTTCATCCTCGTAGAGAGTGAAATCTCCATCCGCCCCACGATAAATCCGCAACTCGATCGGATCGGCCGGCTTCTCAGTAGAAAATTCCAAATCCGGTCCCATCGGCAAAATCGAACCTGCGCGAATGAAAAGCGGTATGCGCTCCAGCGAAGCCGGGGAATCCACGGCCCGACCTCCTTCAACCGCGATCCCCGTCCAAAAGTCGTACCATTTCGCTTTCGGCAAATAAAGATGCCGCGCGGTAGCTCCCGGCTCTGTAACCGGATTCACCAAAATCGCCGGTCCATACAAAAATTGATCACCGATGTTAATCGCCCGCGCATCGTCGCGGAAATCCATCACCAGCGGCCGCATCGGCGTATAAGCCTCGCTGGTCGTCTTCCAGGCCAGCGAATAAATATACGGCATCAGCCGGTACCGCAACCGGTCGTAGCTAACGAGAATTTTCTGCGCGTCCGCCCCATAGGACCATAACTCATTCTGATTCGTGGTCCGCGTCCCATGCACGCGAAAGATCGGACAAAAAGTCCCAAACTCAAACCACCGCACAAACAATTCGCGATATGCCGGATCGTCCGGATTCCCTGAAACAAATCCGCCAATATCGGTGGTCCAGTAAGGAATCCCGGAGAGGGAAAAGTTCAATCCCGCCGGCACCTGCCGTTTAAAACTAAGCCAATCCGAATTCAAATCTCCCGACCACGCCGTAACCGCATTCCTCTGAATTCCCGCAAACGCCGACCGCGACAGAATAAACACGCGCTTCTCATTGCTGGCCGAGCGCTGACCGTCATACACGGCTCCGGTATCCAGCAGTGGAAAAAGATTCACGAACCGGTCCCCGCTGCCAATCGCCAGTTGATGATGCAACTGGATATTTTCTTCCTGTGCTTCCGTCTCCGGTTCCGTGGTATCCATCCACCACGCGTCTATTCCAATTTTGAACAGCGCCTTATCCATCAACGACCAATAATATTTTCGTGCCTCGGCATTCGACGCGTCGTACACCGCCATGCGATCCGCGTGATACGGCGGATGCGACACCTTCGTGCGGTCCACAAACCAGCCGCGCGAGTCCATATACGCGTATTCCACCGATCCCGGCTCAAAAAACGGCCACACCGAAATCATCAGGTGCACGTTCTCTTTGTGCAGCTCATCCACCATGCCTTTGGGATCGGGATAATTCTTATTAAAGATGTGCTCGCCCTTGCGATTCCACCAAAACCAATCTTGCACGATATTGTCCATCGGAATATGCAGCTCGCGATATTTGCGCGCCACGCCCAAGATTTCTTCCTGCGAAGCATAGCGGTTCTTGCACTGCCAAAATCCATAAGCCCACTTACCAAAGAGCGGCGCCTGCCCCGTCAACTCGCGATAACTCGCCACCACGCGATCCGCGTCTGGCCCATAAATAAAGTAGTAGTCAATGGTGTCCGCCACTTCGGAAGTAATGAAGAGGTACTGTGCAAACCGGTTGTTAAACCGCGACCGCGAATCATTGTTCCAATAAAGTCCATATCCCGCGCTCGACTCCAGAAACGGCACCGCAATATTCGTATTGTCTTGCGAAATATCCACGGACTCGCCGCGATAGTTCCACACTCCCGCCTGATGCTGCCCCAGCCCGTAAAATCCCTCCTGCGACCCATAAACATTCACCACCGTCTCCGCGCGATACGTTTTCTCGCCATTCACTTCCACCGGCGTCATCTTCCGCCCCGCGTCCATCATCAGATGTTTCCCGCTCGCGTCAGAAAATTGAATCACGCTATCTTCGCGATTGACGCTGGCCGTCACGCGCGAAGTCGTTAGCGTCACAGCTTTGTCCGTCGCATCCATCTTCCATGGCACGCCCGGCCAAATAGTCTTAGTGATGACGTATTTGGGCGACTCAGGAAACGTTCCGGTAGGCGAATACAGAACGCGGACAATTGAATCCGAGCAAACCTGCAGTTTTAGCGCGCCAGTCCCCAGCGTAAACAGCACGCCGTCCGTCAGCTGCTGCACACTTTTCACTGGAACCGGCGCACTCCACTGCGCCCTGGCAGGCTCGGCAGCCGCGCTCAGCAGCATGAACAGAATCATGAAATAGAGCCCATTTCGCATGCGATTTTCTTTTCCTGGGTTTCCGGATTTTTCCGCGCCCTGCCGCGAATGTTGGCTGGAGACGTCTCGCACTCTCCCACCCCCGCATAGCTTTGTCAATTTGCCTTTTGGGATTATCTTCTTACCGGTGGCGTGCGACCCGTACTTGCATTCGCGCATTTCGGAGCAGACCAAATCATGAAGCGAATCTTTTTTCTCTTATGCCTTTTTGCTTATCCGCTGGCAATATTCGCACAGGGCGACGCCCCGCCGCTGCTCACGAACTTCGGCGGACGCGCGTCCATCAGCCTCAACGGCCCCTGGCAGGCCATCGTCGATCCATACGAAACGGGCCTTGGCGGGCGCTATTACGAAAACAGAAAACCGCAGACCAAGAGCGATCTCGTCGAATATGATTTTGACTCGTCCGGCACGCTGAAAGTCCCCGGCGACTGGAATTCGCAACGCCCCGAACTATTTTTTTACGAGGGCCCGATCTGGTACAAGAAGTCGTTCTCCTATCACAAGAAGGCCAGCACGCGCGTCTTCGTCTACTTCGCCGCCGCAAATTATTTCACGCGCGTCTATCTCAACGGCCAGCTGCTTGGCGAGCACCAGGGCGGCTTCACGCCCTTCAACTTTGAGGTCACCGACAAACTTACCGATGGCGACAATGTTCTAATCGCCGAAGTGAACAACGCGCGCCGCGCCGATGGCGTCCCCTCCTTAAACACGGACTGGTGGAACTATGGCGGCCTGACCCGTGACGTCGCGCTCCTCGAAGTCCCGGAAACCTTCATCCAAGATTATTTTGTGCAGCTGGCCAAAGGTTCACTCACCGAAATTGCCGGATGGGTGCAGCTCAATGGCGCGCAGGCTTCCAAGCAGGCGCAGCAGGTCACCATCGAGATTCCCGATGCCGAAATTCAGCAAACGATCACTACCGATGCCACCGGCCGCGCAACCTTCCGCTTTCCCGCGAAGCTGCAATTGTGGTCGCCGGACAATCCGAAGCTTTATCGCGTGACACTTTCTACCGCGCACGCTTCCATCAGCGACGACATCGGCTTCCGCAACATCGAAACGCGCGGCACGCAAATCCTGCTCAACGGCAAACCCATCTTTCTGCGCGGCATCAACATGCACGACGAAGCCCCTTTCCGCGGTGGCCGCACCATTGGTGAAGAAGACGACCGCATTCTGCTCGGCTGGGCCAAAGAGCTCGGCTGCAATTTCGTGCGTCTCGCGCATTACACCAACAACGAAGCTGCGGTTCGCCTTGCCGACCGCCTCGGCCTACTGCTCTGGACCGAAGTGCCAGTCTACTGGGGCACCGCGTGGGATAATCCTTCCACGCTAGAAAACGCCGAAGCGCAAATGCGCGACATGCTTGTGCGCGACCGCAATCGCGCCTCCATTATTTTGTGGTCGCTCTCTAACGAAACTCCAAACACTCCGCAACGTGTGGAATTTCTCACCAAGCTAGCCGCGTACACGCGCCAGCTCGACGACACTCGCCTGATCACCTCTGCGCTGAACACTGCGAAAAAAACGGCTCCAGACACCGAGACTCTTAACGATCCACTCGGTGAAGTTCTCGATGTGCTGGGCCTAAACCAATACCTCGGCTGGTACGGCGGCAAGCCCGAAGACGCCGACACCATGAAATGGGTCATTGCGCAAAACAAACCGCTCATCGCTAGCGAATTTGGCGGGGGCGCCGTTTTCGGCCGCCACGGCGATGCGCAAACGCGCTGGTCCGAGGAGTACCAAGCCAATCTCTACGAACACCAGCTCAAAATGCTCCGCCAAATTCCTTCGCTGGCGGGAATAACACCGTGGGTCTTGATGGATTTTCATTCGCCGCGCCGGCTGCTGGCCGGTACGCAGGATTATTACAATCGCAAAGGTTTGGTCTCCAACAAGGGTGAAAAAAAACAGGCCTTTTTCGTGCTGCAGAAGTTTTATAAGGAATTGCAGGAAAAGCAGCCCTGAGATTATCGAAGTTGAAAGCAGCGCGAAGCTGAAGGACGACAGCTCTCGCGCTAATGGGTTGCGCTGCTACGAAGCGTATCCGATTTGTCGCAACGCCGGATATAGTTTCCGATACTCCGCGTAGCGCCGCGTCATCAGCGCAGCATTTCTTGCCACTGGCCGCACCGTCTTCGCCACGCGCACCGCCGCATCGCACGCGGCATCCACGCTGGCCCAAGCGCCGGTCCCCACTCCAGCGAGCAACGCCGCGCCGTACGCCGCGCCTTCATCGGCGGCGATCAGCTGCACATCTTGTCCGTACACATCCGCCTGAATCTGCCGCCACAATTCCGAACGCGCGCCGCCGCCACCCAGGCGGATCAATTCCGCTGGAACTCCCAGGTCCGCAAAAATCGTCAGCGTGTCTCGCAAACTAAATGCCACGCCTTCGAGAATCGCGCGAATCACGTGCCCCCGCGTGTGCTGGGCCGTAATTCCCACCAGCGCGCCTCGCGCATTGGGATCCAGGTGCGGCGTGCGCTCGCCCATCAAGTACGGCGCCCACAGCAAACCATCCGCGCCTGGTGGCGTTGCCGCAGCATCCTCGGCCAGTCGCTCATACGCGTCGCGGCCATCATCCGTACCCGCGCCGAATTGATCGCGAAACCATCGCAGCGAAAGTCCCGCGCCTTGCGTAACTCCCATCACGTGCCAGCGGCCGGGAATCGCGTGGCAGAAGGTGTGAATCCTACCGTGCGGTTCCATCACCGGATTGCTCGTCGCCGCAAAAACCACGCCGGAAGTCCCGATCGTTGCGCTCACCGCGCCCGGACGAACAATGCCCATCCCCACCGCGCCGGCCGCCTGATCCCCCGCGCCCGCCGCCACCGGAATTCCCGCGCGCAGCCCGGTAGCGCGCCCGCCTTCTTCAGAAACCGTTCCGGTAATTTCCTGCGACTCAAAAAGTTTCGGCAGTAGCGTTTCAGCCATTCCGGAAACCTGCAGCATTTCCGCCGACCATTTTCTCTTCGCCACATCCAGCAGCAAAGTGCCGGACGCATCCGCCACATCCGTCGCATGCACCCCGGTCAGGCGAAAGCGCAAATAATCCTTCGGCAAGAGCACGCTGCGTACGCGCTTCCAGATTTCCGGCTCGTGCTGTTGCACCCACCAAATTTTCGGTAGTGTAAATCCCGTCAGCGCCGGATTAGCGGTCAGCTCGATAAGCCTCCGTGCGCCAATTTTCTCCGTGATGGCCTTGCACTGTTCCTCAGTCCGCTGATCGCACCAGATCAGCGCCGGCCGCAGCACCTCGCTGTCCGCATCGAGCAGCACCATTCCGTGCATCTGGCCCGTCAGCCCGATTCCGGCGATGTCCCGCGCCTCGGTTTTTCCCTTCGCTAAACATTCTGGAATGGCGCGGCACGCGGCGGCCCACCAATCCAGCGGCGATTGCTCGGCCCAGCCAATCTGCAAAGAAGTGATCGGCGCATGCTCCGCCGTAGCTGCGCTCAGCACCCGGCCGGCTTCGTCCAGCAACACCACGCGCGTTCCGCCCGTCCCCACGTCAATGCCCATCAGTCTCATAGGTCTCCCTAAAGCGAGTTCTCCCTGCCCGGCAGCGCCAGCTAGTCTAGCAGCGAAACCGCGGCGTGTGAGTGGTTTTCCATCCCCACGTTTCGCCGCAATTCTGCCATAAAGCATGTGTTATCTGATACCTAGGGCTATGTTTACCCGTCCGCTATGACTGCCCGGGCCTTCGCTTGCCGCAACTTTTACACTCGGCTACGGTTTATATCAACAAGCTACCGTACTGGCGAACGCCTCGGAGCAGCCGCAAAGTTCCCGCGTTCCCGTCGGCACAGATCGTCGCGCAGTTTAAACCCGCACTACAGGAGAGGATCACACTATGAAAGGCATCTTAAAACTGTCCACCGCACTTTTTGGGCTTCTGCTGTTCGTCCCGGCGGTGCTCCCGGCAAGACCCGCGCCTTCCGGGGAGTCATCCCGCTTATCTTCACGCCTTAAGCGACCTGCGAGACGCCCGCGCCCATCTGGAACGTCCCGACGGCGGCGAGCTGCGCGATCAGGAAAAGAAAGCCATTCACGAGATCGATGACGCCATCAACGAGATCAAAAAAGCCTCCATCGACGATGGCAAGAACCTGAACGATCATCCTCCCGTGGACACCCGCATGCCCTGGGACGGTCGCCTGCATCGCGCCCTGCAATTGCTCGATAAGGCGCGTCAGGATATCTCCCAGGAAGAAGACAACCGCTTTGCGCAGGGTTTGCAAGAGCGCGCCTTCATCCACATCGACAAGGCCCATCACCACGTGGAAGAAGCCATCAGCGTCATCAGGTAATTTTGCAACTAAACCCGAATCGCCGCGATCGGTCTACCCGGTCGCGGCGATTTTTTTGCAGGCGCGCGGCAACGCCGTGCCCTTCTTTCTTATAGACCGAAGGTCCGTCCGAGCGGCTGATATCTGTGAACGAGCAAAGTCGCGAAGGCCTACTTTTTCCTCATCGCCTATATGGTTTTTCTAATTCCCAACTGTCCTCCTCGAGGGACGATGGCAAATATCTCACTGAAATTTTCCCGTCCGTCCACAAGACGGCCGACTCAGTTTCCTTGTTCTCCAGAAGCAATTGAATCTGTCGGCGCCCCAATGGCTTTTCCGACTCCATTAAATTATCTTTGCGGTCCACGACCTTAGCCACTTTAGTCACTTCTTCTCAAAATAAGCGGCTGATTGATTTTTCTCTTGTGCTGATTCGTAAGTCGCTACATAATTATCGCGAGCGGGCCCGTCGGGGCCTTATAGATCGGAAAACCTCGAAGTAATTCCTTTGCCTAATTGCATTCGACCCAAAGCCCCGTTGTGAAGACGACCGTGTTTGGATCGGCTTGGCCCAATTCGGCCGAGATCTCTGGACTTGATTCCCACGTATGGAGGCGGTGCTACTAACGTGCAAATAGCAGCTAGGCCGTAAACGCCTGGTTCGGAAATTGCAGACGCAAGACTCACCTTCCATCGCGATAGGGTGATGGTCCTACGATGCGTCCGAACGCCTGGCAAGTCGTGCGTGTTAATCAGGCACGTAGATTACTTCCGAGTTGCCGTCACTCTGCCTAATCGGAGCGATTCCTTAAGAATCGTAGCCCGGGCCTCCAGACGCCCCGCACTCTTTCCACAGCTTTTCCCAATTCCAGATCCCGGCGCCCACCGCGATTGGCAACGGGAATCCCATCTGATGCGCGAGCATACACACCTGCCCGCGATGGTGCGCTTCATGAGAAATCATGTAGCACAGCATTTCCGGGCCAACCGGCCAAGGCCGAGCCCAGCCGTCTCGGTGAAATTTCTTGACGCGGTCCCCACCACCGCCGAGCGCTTCGGCGAGCATCTCCTCACAGCGCGCGGCGCTCTCGGCCAATCCCGCACGGGCCTGCCGCGGTGTGCAGTGCGCACGGGCAAGCTGTCGTGGCACCTTCAGCTGCGGAGCTGTAAGCCTGACCCACTTGCAGCGCATGTTGTGCATGTGCGTAAAGATCGCCGCAATGCTGCGCGTCTTGCCGGGCGGTTTGGCTTTCCAGGCCTCAGGATCAAGATGTTCGATAAGCATCTGGTTGATGCGCTCATTGGCGGCAAAGATCCGGACTGCAGCTCGGCCGAATTGAGTGAAAGGTTGCGTGAAAAGTTGGGTTTGAACCTTAAGTTGCCGCGTGGTCATGGCCGCTACTCCTTGACCTGTAATAGTTCGATCTATAATACTTCGGAGCCGTGCAGTTCAGCGTGGTAGGTCTATTTCCAGGCAGCCGAGAGTGAACGCAAACGGGAATGGGCCCGGATCGCTCCGTTCGATAAGTCCCGTCAAAAAACACCAAAGCGCGCTCTTTCGTTTGCCCGTGAAATTGAAACGATGGCTTCCACGGGCCGGAGTGCCACCCACGATCTTCAGCGGTCATGATCTGTATCGGCTGGCTCCAGTCAGAGAGCGCACCGGAGGGTCTGTCGCCTCTGCACCACCACAATCCCGTCTCCGGCGGCGGTGTTCCTTGCCCGACCCAAACGCGTGCAAAGATAGCGTCGAATCCGTCTCCGCGCTGACGGACGCAGAAATCGAACATCTTCATTTCCGGTGGCGCAAAGACCGCATGCTTGCTCCAGCCGTGCTGCCGTCTTCGCTTTCTGCGTAACCATGCACCAGATAATCCTCTTGGTTTGATCCGGCGACGTACCACATCTTCCATTTGCCATCGTGATAGAGCAGGTTTGGTTCATAAACACTGCCGTGTTCCCACTCTTCATTCGCGACGAAGACCGGTTCGGGCTGATCGATCCAATGCTCCCCATCCCATTGCAGAAAGCCGATCGTGTACGGCCCCCAAAGATTCTCCGCCGCGCCCGC
This sequence comes from uncultured Acidobacteriota bacterium, assembly GCA_963798585.1. GTDB lineage: Bacteria > Acidobacteriota > Terriglobia > Acidiferrales > UBA7541 > Acidiferrum. The sequence continues at coordinate 198,925 of CAWCTJ010000018.1, read as the reverse complement.
ATAGTAGATGCGTTCCACCCATTCGCCTTTGCGCGGGTCCCATCCCTTCACATACGAGGGGCAGTGCCGTCCGCCTTTGCCGTCCCATGCCTGGCTAAACCTTCGCCCTGCGAGTGGCACAAGTTCTCCTGCTGGCCCGCGAGTAACATTCCAGCCGGCAGCGGAGAGTGGCGCTCCCGAAGGGAGTGACGCGCTGTAGATGTCTGTGGCTCCGTATCCATCCGCCTGACCGGCGAGGTACATCCACCATTGCTCGCCTCGCTGCACAACGCTCGGGTCGAGCAGTTCCGCGCCACCCGAGCCTGTGGAGGCGTCGCGAGGATCGAAGATCTTTCGTTCCGTCCCTAACCCAAGTTTCCTTGGATTATTCATTCTTTCTCCTTCTGTGCCAGGATATTTATTCTACTCTCAGGATGCAGAGTGGCCGGCTGTTCCGACATTGCGATCGCGTGTGTTTGGTGGATCGTCCCGCGACTGGGAGTTATCCTAAGCCGCCGATAAAGCGCGTCACTTGTGAAAAGCTTCCATCATAGGTAAGCCTCGCCGTCATATAATCCGCCCAGATGGCGCAATCAGAACTCAAGCATCGACTTATCCACACCAAGTACGGGGCGGTATTTGCACTGTGCTCGACCGGCTACATCACGGCCTTGGTTTTTCGGAATCTGCTCTCTCAACCTCAACACAAATCTCATTGGCTTGTTGACTTACACTTCATTCTGCCAACCTGGGCCGAAGTAGGGGTCAATGTGGTGTTTTACGCCTACCTTGTCTGGGGTTCCGCAGTGCTTTACCGGATCGCCCAAGGCAAGGAGCGCGTCTTAGTAGGTTGCTGGGCTACAAGTTTCTTCCTTGGTCAAATCCAAAATTTAGTTTCAGCGTCTGCGGCTAACGCCATTGATTACGTAAAAGCCTTCGCTATGCTAGCGGCATTCCTCGCTGCCGTGGATATCCTCCTGAGGATGCCAGCGAGCGGCTACGCTCGCCTCGATAATCAAACTTCTCGGAATACCTGAGAATTCATCGCCTTGTCACGAATCCGCCACAGCGAACGCCCACTTACGCCTGTCTCGAATCGCGTAACTCCCGGTAAGCCCGCTTACCCAGGACTTAGGAAGTTCGCCATCTATTCCGTGGGGTGCACAGTCAGCTCCAAGAGCTTTTTCGGCGGTTCCGTACCAATTGTTATTTCCGCGAGTTCCGTCCATTCGCCGTTCTCGTTTATCCGCAACACGGAATTGGTCCTGATATCTCCCAAGACAAAGCCCCAAGTCATCCCCTTGCCCTCTTCCAGTAGTTTCACTTGGGTTTCGAGAAAACGACCGTCGTTGAATGCCCTCATGCGATACGTCGCGCTTTCGTCGACGTAGGAAATAATCCCGAAAGCCTGTAGAACGGGTTGGCCGCCGGATTTTGTTCGACCGACTCCCTCGATCACTAGGATCAATCCGTCAAGTTTGTACTGGGCTTCCTCGGTCTGAAACAATTCCACGACTCAGTGCGGCCACGCAGCAGGCGCGCCTCGCCGGCCCATTTTCCCACCAGAAAGCTGACCTTTTTCATCGCCGCGCGCTGCGCTTCGAGGTCCGGGACTCGGGGTAGCTGAACCATTGAGAGGGCAATCGTACCATCGAGGGCAGGATTTCACTTTCCGGTAAGCGTTTACCAGGCACAATCGGGATTGTTGATGAAAACCCCGGTTTTGAGATATTTACTTGCGGAGATCCACTGGAAAGGAGCGAGACGATGCGCACCGTGACCTATGGCGGCGCTGTGAGTTTGGACGGATTTCTGGCGGGTGTGGATGGCTCAATCGACTGGCTGCACTTCAGCAAAGACGTGCAGCAAGTAATGGCGGTCTACTGGAAGGACATCGACACCATACTGATGGGGCGTAAAACTTACGCCGTCTCCGTCGCGAACAATCCGAAGAAATCCAAGCGCGCTAAGCGCACTGAAGCGACCATGCGAACCTTTGTATTCTCGCGCACGCTCAAAGAGATCGACGATCCCGGCGTTCAACTGGTGACGAGCGACGCGGTCGAGTTCGTCCAGCATCTCAAACGAGAACCCGGGAAGGGCATCTGCCTGATGGGCGGTGGCGAATTGGCGCAGTCACTTTTAGCTGCAGGGCTGGTGGACAAAATCGGCCTGAACATCCACCCGATTCTTCTCGGCTCAGGCATACCCACGTTCCGCGATTTCGGACGTCGAATAAAACTGACACTCACAGAATGCCGCACGCTCGAAGGTGGCTGCATCCTCGCAAACTATAACGTCTTGCGAGCACACTAACCCTTGGCGAGTGCGACATCAACAATAGGAGGCACCGCATGAACCTGCCTGATGCACCGATTGCAAACGAAGGCTTCTTTGTCACGCACTTCTTAACCGTGCGGGATCAGGAAAAATCGAAGGACTTCTACGTCCGTATCCTTGGCGGCAAAGTGATCAAACGGGAGAATCCCTGCTACATCAAGCTGGCTAACTCCTGGCTTATTCTCAATTCCGGCGGTGGCCCGACTCCCGACAAGCCAGAGGTCCTCCTCGAAACCCCTGTCGGATCTCAACAGAGTGAATAGCTTCCTTAACTTGCGCGTCGCCGACATCTGGGCCTGCTACAAACAATGGCGCGACAAGGGAGCGTTCTTCCTTACCGAGCCGCTAGACAATCACGGCGCGGAATGGCGCTGCTACATGCGTGATCCCGACGGCTACCTCATCGAGGTCGGCCAATATACGCAAGCGTCGATCGACCGTTTCAAAAACTACGCCGGTTGAATTGCCACAGGCAGTTTCAATCCGATTCGCAAACCGGCGCCCGACGTCACTTGCCCGGAAGCCCGCTAATCGGGCACTGAACAAAAGCTCAAATTCAGCCACCGTTGGTACCGGGTCATCGCTCACGAGGTTGTCGGGTGCTGGTGACCGCTCGGCAGTTTCCAGAGAATCCGCGAGAAGAGCACTAGCTCCGCTGAGTCGGCCATCACATAAATTATCAAAGGGAAGTACCCAATTCGGCGGAGGGCAAAAACATATACCGCAGAATGACAAAGGAGGAGCACCAGAAGCACGGCCCAGTACTGTGAACTCTTCCACGCGTGTCTAAACCAAGAAATCAAGAATCCGAAAACAATCGCTGTATTGAGAACGAGAGGCACCCACATCCCATTTGCCCTGTTCTCTTTGGGAACCATGAAGAGATAAACGACAAATGCGGCGACAAGAATTACGGCAATTAGCGTTTCGATGATTAGATCCCTAATACGCTTGAGGAAACTCATTGGGTTAGCGAAATTGTCGACTGAAAGGTTACTCGTTTGCAAGTCGAGGATGAAGGCGGGACTCATACGATTTCACTTTCAGACGGCTTCTCGTATCCGTATAGTTCCGGGAAGACAGAATGAAACTAGTTCGCATACTTTTCTTGATACTTGCCTTGGCGGGATTTCTTTGCTCCTTTGTCATTCATCTCTTAGTGCTAAGGGGCCATACACCGCCATCGGAAGATTGGTTAATCGCGCCATTTTTGGGTGCCTTACTGTCATGGATTGCAGCGGCTTTTCTGAGCGGGGCGAAGGCCGGCAGGATGGCAGGCATTCCGCTTAGTGAGGTAGTGAAAGATTGTCCTACTTGGCTGAAGAGAACGTACTATTTTTTCTCCGCCTACACGGTCGTCATTTTTCTCGGGTTCGCGTTAACCGCTTCAGGGTTCTTTCACTGGAAACAAGTTCAATTGCCCGTGTCCACCGGAGCTCTCTTCTTTTCGGCATTCTGCATGATGTTTTACGCAGGTTCTCTTTCGATGTTGTTTGGAAGACTATTTGGTGCCACTCAGCGAGCCAACTCCTGATTAGGCGGATACGGACATTGATTGGTTGTGCACGACTAAACAATCTTGACGGATGAAGTCTCGTTCGGATAGTTGAAGAAGAGCTGATTGCCGTCGGGATCATCGACCACCAGGAGCCGGTAGCCCCACGAACCTTCCTTGACCGAAACGCCCTTGGCCTCCAGTTCCGCGCGCAGCGCGTCCAACGCGGCCACCTGCGCCTCCGGCGCGGCGTTCAGGGAAATGAACATCAGCCCCTTGCCGATCTTCTCCGGCCACGTGTCGGCCAGGATAAGCGCGCAGCCCTGCCGGTCGACCTGTGCGACATGCGCTTTGCCGTCCTCGTCGTAGCGCCACGGGCTCGTGAAGCCGAGCCGGTCAATGTAAAAGCGGAGCGAAGCGTCAACGTCGGTCACATGTAGGACGGGGCGCGCGAACCAGTCTGTCATAGGCTACGTACCCTCGAATGAAGACAACTTATTCCCCGTTTTGAATTCTACGGCTATTTTGTTCGTTGAGCAGAGGAACGTACGGGGAACAAGAGAAGGCAACCTCTTCCTGGAATGACCGGTCAAACTGTGTGGTCAACGACCCGCATCTGTTCTTCATTCATGCGGCCACCGTGCACTGTTATTCCAGACAATGCAGTTTCGATCTCACGAAGGTCCGCAGGCGTCAGTTGTACATTGGTCGCTCCCAGATTCTCGTGCAGGTGATCCATCTTGCTTGTACCTGGGATTGGAACAATCCACGGTTTCTGCGCTAGAAGCCATGCAATAGAAAGTTGAGCAGGAGTTGAGTTCCTCTGTTTTGCAAATTGTTCTAGGAATTCAACGATCGGCATATTTGCTGCTAGGTTTTCAGGAGAAAAGCGGGGGAAGCCAGATCGCATATCCTTTTTCGGGTCGAACTTGGTACCAGCATCTATTTTTCGGGTGAGATACCCTTGTCCAACCGGGCCCCACGGGACGAAGCCAATTCCCAGCTCCTCACAGGTAGCGAGCACGCCGTTTTTTTCTGGGTCTCTTTGCATCAGCGAGTATTCAGTTTGAACCGCGGCTACCGGTTGAACCGCATGCGCTCGGCGGATTGTTTTGGCGCTCGCCTCAGACAGACCGAAGTGCACGACTTTGCCTGCTTTGATCAGATCTTTAACAGCGCCAGCCACATCTTCGATTGGCACTTTTGGATCGACCCGGTGTTGGTAATAAAGATCGATGCGATCAGTTTTAAGGCGCTTCAGTGATTCCTCAACAACTTTCTTGATGTGCTTCGGTTGGCTGTTGAGACCGCCATTTTCGATGTCGAAGCCAAATTTAGATGCGATAGCAAGCTTATCGCGCATCGGTGCGAGCGCTTCTCCGACAAGCTCTTCGTTTACATACGGACCGTAGACCTCGGCTGTATCAAAGAACGTGACGCCTTCTTTATAGGCTGTACGAATGACCTCAATACCTTGGGTTCTGTCCGCAGCGGGTCCGTAGTTGGCGCTGATACTCATGCAGCCAAATCCCACTTCCGAAACTTCCAGTTTGCCGAGTTTTCGTGTTTTCACTTTACCCTCCGTGAACACCTGCGCGGTGGAACCTATTGATTTTCCCACAAAACCGCACCTAACTCCTGATAAGTCCCATTACGCGACAAGTGGAATTCGCAGGGCCGGCTCGGAACTCAAGGGTCACACCCCGGCAACTTTGGTAAAAAGCCATCGCTTCGGCGCAGTTGCCATCAAAGAGCAGGAAAGGCATAAGATTCATCATGATCACTCCTCGCAATCATTCTTCCGAGACCTTCGTTCCGTCATCACTTTGAAATCCATCCCGCCGCAACTAGCATTTCGTGTGCAATGTCTGTCAGCGAGCGATTTTCACTCGTGAGGCAGAAATCCTCCAATCGAGCGTGGTCGAGGGTGCGGTTCAACTCGGCGACGCGGGAAACATATTCCCGCTGCGCGATACCAGATTCGCGCCGCGCGATGCGCTGCTCCATCGTTTCGATGCTGGCGATAAGACGGCAGACTATCGTGTTTGCCGCTGAAACAATGTCACGACAGAGGTCTAGCTCGGCGCGGTTTTCCAGCGCACGCGCCAGTAGGAATCGCGTTATGCCGAGCGAAGCATAATTGTTGCAGACCGCACGAAGATTGCGATACATCACCTCATCGTTACTGGTCGCGCCGTCGAGATAGGCAAGCCCCAATGCGTCCACGTCGATAGCAGCATGGGCAACGTGACGCAGTGAGAGAATGTCTGACGCTTCGCCCAAAACACTCGTCTTGCCCGCGCCCATCCCACCCGTAATAATGAGCAACGATTCCGTCGTCGATTCCCTCAGTTTCGATGATGCCACGCGTTCGAGGGTCGTGCGATGGGATAAGCGTGAATGACGGTGGCCTGACGGCCTTGCGGGTGGATCGCATCCGGGACGATCAAAATGCTAAGAATGCTCCCGCGGCGGCTGGCAATTTTTGCTCAGTGATTCGAGGTGCTTGCCGCGTCCGGTCCCGTGGATGCCGGGTGATGAAAATGGCGGAGCAGCGTATGCGGGCCGCCATAAATGAATTCCAGCGCGACGTTTTCTCCCGCGACGGCGAGCAGGCTGTAGTTGCCCATGCGCAAAGCGTCTTCAGCGCCGTAGCGTGCCGGGTACCAGGCGTAGACAGCGACGAAGGTGCCAGCGTAGGGAGCAACGATGGCTGGGAATGATAGGGCGCGATGGCCGTCTTCACCACGGCGGGAGGTTACCGACGAAATCAGCGCATGGCGCATGCGGCGAAATACCCCTTGGCATTCGCAGCGGTAGTACACGGTGTCTTCCCGAAGGATTTCGGCCAAGCCGTAGCGCGTGGTCGTGGTGATGGCGGCGATGCCAAAATTGGAACCGAGTCGTTTAGCGTAAGCTGTGCCACCCTGGCCCCAATCCGAAGGCGTATTGTTAGCTTGATCGATGCCAGCAGCGAAGGCGGCCCCGAGGATTGGATAAGGGCCGAACGCTTCGAACAGGTAGGTCGAAAGTTTGGTTTCTTCGGTGGGGCGGACGTAGCCGAGGTTCGGTCGCGGGTTGTCGATGGCGGGCGCGGGTGTTGGTGCTGGTGTTGGGTCAACGCTCGAAGAGCTCGTCGACTCGACGCTCGATTGCGCTTGAGCCAAGTAGACTGGAGCTCCCAGGCACGTGATCGCCAGGAATTGAGCGGCGAACCGAAGTAGGGTCATGTGAAATTCTTTCCTTGTCTGGAGCTTCCATTTGGGACCGAAGGATGCCTGGGGAGCTTCGACCTGCGAGTGGCTAAAAACCTTACGGCTACAGATAGCATGCGGAGAACGTGGGTGTCTGTGCCAAAGGGGACAGCGGGCTTGCGCGGACGAAGAATTAGCGCCGTACGAGCACCGTTGAATCCCGCGAACTAGTCACGCTTGGTCCTGCCCGCCAGCCTTTGCGCGCGCCGACAAGGGAATACCGAAGTCTCGCGACCAAGCCTCGGCGCACTCGCGGTGCAGGTGCACATCGATTTGCAGGTCGTCTACTACAGTGTACGCAACGGAGATGCCACTTTCAGGAATGACCGGATTGGTGTGGTCTTCGCAATGATTGCAGATGTGAGCCACGGGCTTGTGCCTCTGTAACACACCCTACAGGGTTCAATGTAGGCTGTCTGTCACGTTTGGTACACCACTCACGACTTTCGCTTTGCCCTCTGTACTGTTGTGAACAATTAGCTGAAGTCCATAACACTTGTGATGTATTCCAATTTGAATGAAGTGTCCCAATTCGGACAGACTCTCCTTCTCCGCGCGCATAACATCATCGCAAGTGGGAAGGAACGACTCTTCCCCTAATTCGTAGGAGGATCCAAATGAGCATTCTCTTGATTGTCGTTGTGGTTCTGTTGTTGTTTGGTGGCGGCGGTTGGGGATATTCCCGTTGGCGGAGGTAGCACTTCGGGCGTCTGGAGTTTTCAAATCGTTTCACTGGAGGACAGCATGAAGCCGAGCACGAAAGATGAAGTCGAAGGCAAGATTCACGAAGCGAAAGGCAGGATTAAGGAAGTAGTAGGTCGGGCCACGAACAATTCTGACCTCGAGACCGAAGGCACCACGGAAAAAATAGCCGGTAAAATCCAACATAAAATTGGACAAGTGGAAAAAGTCATCGAGAAACCATGAAGTCGGGCGTCGACTATTCGTATCTGATTGCCACAATGGGATCGACGCGGGAGGCACGACGGGCCGGCAGAAAGCTGCCCGCTAGCGCGATGAGGATCAGCAGCGCGACGGCGGCGACGTAGGTTGGCGGGTCATTTGGCCTCAATTCATAGAGCACACTGGCGGCAGCGCGAGCGGCGAATAGGGCGAGAATTACGCCGATGGCAATGCCGAGACTGAGCGCGAAGATGGTTTGACGCGTGACGTGGGCGACCACATTCCAGCGCGTGGCGCCCAGGGCCATGCGGATACCAATTTCGTTTCGCCGTTTGACGACGAGATAGGAAATGACACCATAGACGCCGGTCATGGTGAGCAAAGCCGCCAGCACTCCGAAGAAGCCGGAAAGCATGGCCATGAGGCGCTCCTGCACCAAGCTGTCTCGAATACCGCGTTGAAAATCGGAAAATTCGGCCAGAACATCGGGGTGCTTTTCCGCGAGCCGTAGCTTTGCGACCGCAGCCAGGCTTGCGGTGGGAAGGCTTGAGTGGATCACCATGGTGGCCCAGGGGCCGGGATTGGTCTGGGTGACGGGGGCAAAGGCGATCGGGGGCGCCGGGTCACGTAGATTGCTGTAGCGCGTGTCCGGGATGACGCCGACGATCTCGTAGACGGTGGAAGGGTAACTGGGTTCGGCTTCCGTACGAAGAGTCTTCCCGATGGGATTCGCGCCGGCCAGGAAGCGACGAACAAAAGTCTCGTTTACCACGGCGACGCGTGGGGATGTAGATGTGTCTTGCGCCGTAAAACCACGTCCCTGGAGCACCGGTATGTTCATGGTCCTGAAATAATCCGGGCTGACCCAGGTGAACTTCGCAGTGTCACGTTCGGAACCAACTTGCACGCCATGTTCCCAACTCTGCCCAGAGAGCGGAATGTTTGTAGTGATGGCAGCACTCTGCACTCCAGGGACGGATTGCACTTCTTGCAGCAACTCCTGCTGAAAGCTGGGCCAGCGCTGCTCAGGCATATCGGATTGCCAGAAACCTAGAAAAGCAGTGGTGATTCCGCTTTCGCGCATGCCGGGATCGAAGGTCATGAGGTTGCGGAAGCTGCGCACGAAAAGCAGGGCGGCGACAAGCAAAACGAGCGATACCGCGATTTGTGTAACCACCATGAGTTGCTGGAGAGACAGACGTTCGCGGCCAACCGTGGTGCGTCCACCAGAGTGCATGGCCTTGAGGGGCTCGGTGCGCGTGGCGGGGAACGCGGGCGCAACCCCAAAAAGGATGCAGGTGAAAACGGCTACGGCGGTGGCGAAGAAAAGCACGCGCCAGTCCGTGGCCATTTGCAGATTGACGGAATTATCCGCGGTGGAGATCTGCCAGACGAGCACACGGCCCAGGAATTGCGCTAAGGCAATGCCCAGCGCGGCGCCGGTTGTCGCAAGAAGTGCGCTCTCCATCAGCAAGTGGCGCAGCACGCGACCCCGAGAGGCTCCCAGCGCGAGACGCACGGCGATTTCGCCTTGACGGGAACTGCCGCGAGCGAGCATTAAGTTCGCGAGATTGGCGCAGGCAATCAAAAGCACCAAACCGGAAATGCCGAGGAGTAAATAAAGGGAGCGATCATATTCGCGCAGCTCGCTGACACCGGTTTCGGCGGGAACGGCGCTGAGGCGAAAATTTTTGTAGGTGTTCATCCATTCGGGGCCACGGCCAGGCGGCACCGTGGCTTCAAAGATGCCGGGACTAAGGACAGCGAGTTCTGTGGAGGCCCGGTCGATGGACCATCCGGGTCTGAGGCGGCCTATCACGGTTACGTCGAAAACGTCCCTACGGAGAGCATCGGGAGGTTGGCAGAACGGAAGGGCGATATCAAAATTGTCGCCGACGACCATGCCGAAAAAATCGGGAGGAGTCACGCCGACTACTTCGACGAGATCGTTGTTAGCGATGAATTTGATGCCTTCACGGAGGTCGCGGCTACCGAGCACACTTTGCCAATACCCGTAGCTGACCACGACGTGGGTGGTCGGGCAGGCGCCTTCGTCGGCGGCCTGCAACAAACGGCCGCGCCAAGGCTGCACGCCGAGGACCGAGAAGAAATCGCCACTTACCCACAGCGCTTTAAAGCGGCGCATGTCCGCGCCTTTGCCGGTGTAACGTTGATTCACGCTCCAGGCGAAGACGCCGGAGAAGGCTTGTTGCTTGTCGCTGATTTCTCGGAAGAGCGGACGCGTGAGCACGCCGTAATCCTGATTGAGCCCCATGCCGTGATGGCCGCCTTGGATCTGGATTTCGGCAAGCTGCTCCGGATGGTGAATGGGAAGGGCGCGGAGGCGAATGGCGTCGAGCAGTTCGAAAATGGCGGTATTGGCGCCGATGCCGAGCGCGAGGGTGAGAATGGCGACGGCAGCAAAAGCGTGCGATTTGCGAAGTTGGCGCAGCGCGAGTCGGATGTCTTGCCCCAGCTGCTCGAGCCACACAATACTCCATACCTCTCTTGTGTCTTCCTTCACCCGCGTTACGTTTCCGAACTTTCGCATCGCCGCATAGCGCGCCTCCTCCGGTGTCATCCCGCGCTCGATATTCTCCTGCGTCTCCAGTTCGATATGTTCGCGGAGCTCTTGATCGAGATCGCTGCAGTAGCTTTTTCGCGCGGCGGTTCATTCGCGTTCCTCCGTTGGCCGCAGAATCCGCGCGATCGCCCCAGCGAACCTATCCCACTTGTTGGTCTCAGCCACCAACTGCTTCCGGCCCTTTGCCGTCAAGGTGTAGAATTTGGCTCGCCGGTTGTTCTCGGAAGTGCCCTCTTCCACCGAAATCCATCCACGCTTGATCAGCCGGTGCAGCGCCGGGTAGAGCGACCCTTGCTCCACCTGCAGCACTTCGTCTGAGCGGAACTCAATCGCTTTGGCGATCGCGTGTCCGTGTGCCGGCCCCAACCGCAGGGTTCTTAGGATCAATAAGTCCAAGGTGCCCTGTAGCAGTTCAAGGCGTTCTTTTTCTTCTCTAGTAGACATTCTAGGTGGATGCTATGCTCTCTCCGGTAGAATGTCAAGGTGAGCAAGAGCGACGAGTTACGCGGTCGATCCACGCCGCGAAATATTTCGCGGCGCCTGGTGCATGTGCATCTTCAGGCCAAACGTTCGGGGGGTCGTGCGAAGGGACGAGAGTAAATATTGACCCGCTACCGAGACGCAGGTTTTTTTATTCACTCGCCGAAAGGCGATGTTTGCGCGCAGCTCTCTCCTACCACACCTCACAACGCTCCGCAGCTGGACGCACCATTGCGGAATCCTTCTTGCAACCAAACGCCTCGGCAAATGCCGGGAAGTTCGACAGCGGCCCGATCACGCGGTACTTCGCAATGGGGTGAGGATCTCCCTGTACCATCTTTCTCTGCGCCTCCGGACGAATTTCGTCCCCACGCCACTGTCCCCACGCAATGAAAAACTGCTGGTCCGGCGTAAACCCATCCAAGGTTGGAGCTGGATGCTTCACTTGCGCCTTCTTAAAAGCAAGATAAGCGATCTTGGCCCCCGCCAGGTCGCCGATGCTTTCGCCCAAAACCAGCTTCCCGTTGTGGTGGATATTCGGCTCGATAAAATAGCCGTCAAATTGCCGCGCAACGCAGGCAGTTTTCTCTCCAAAGCGTTTCTCGTCTTCGGGGGTCCACCAATTTTGCAGACGCCCCTGCGCGTCATATTTCGAGCCCTGATCGTCAAATCCGTGACTGATCTCGTGGCCGATGACAACTCCAATGGATCCGTAATTGACCGCGTCTACCGCGGTTACGTCGAACGAGGGCGGCTGCAGAATAGCCGCCGGAAAAACAATTTCGTTCAATAGCGGGTTGTAATACGCATTGGACGTCGGCGGAGTCATACCCCAGCGCCCGCGATCCGTCGGTTTCCCAATCAAATTCCAGTTGTCTTCCATTACATTCCAGCGCGACGCGGCGATCTCATTGTTCCAATAGGAATCGCGGCTCAGCGGAATGCTGCTGTAGTCTTTCCACTTGTCCGGATACCCAATCTTGGGATTAAGCGTCGCCAACTTCTCCAAAGCCTTCTTCTTCGTCTCCGGTCCCATCCAGCTCAGTCCTTCAATCGTGTCGTGCATCGCGGCAATGATATTTGTGACCATTTCTTCCGCGCGCGCCTTCGCCTCCGGAGGAAAATACTTCTCCACATATTTCTTGCCCAGCGCCTCTCCCAAAAGCTGGTCCGTGGACTCCGCACACCGCTTCCACCTCGGCTTGATCTCCGAAGCTCCGCTTAAATACTTTCCCTGAAACGCAAAGTTTTCATTCACGAACGGTTCCGATAACACATCGGCTTGGGCGTTTAGCAGCTGCCATGTCAGATACGTCTTCCAGTCCGCCAGCGGCGTCTCGCGAAGTTGTCGGTCCACTTCCGCCATAAACTTCGGCTCCGCCACATTCAGGTCCGCACGTGAAATCTTCGCGGACGCAAAATACCCGTCCCAGTCCATCGCCGGAGCCAGCTTGGCAAACGCGGCATAGCTCATCTTGTGATCGGTATTCGCGGGATCCCGCAACGCCACATTGTCCAGTGAGTTTTCCGCCAGCTTCTCCTCCACGCGAAAAACCGTCTCCGCCGCGGCCTTCGCGCTCTGCTCGTCGTAACCCGCGAGTTTGAACATGTTGGCCACGTGTACGCGATACTTCTCGCGCGCTTCCTGGAATCGCGGCTCTGGTTTTAGGTAATAATCGCGATCCGGCAGACCCAACCCGCTGGCAAAGACGCTGGCAATTGTCTCCGATGGATTGTGGCTGTCTGGCTGCGAAAACACCGCAAATGGAACAAAGATGCCCTCCTCGTTGAGGCTGAGGATCATCCGGCGAAGATCCGCGGTACTCTTCATCTCGCGAATCTGTTGCAGCATCGGCTCGGCGGGCGATAGTCCCAGCTTGTTGATTCGCCCTTCGTCCATGCAAGAGCTGTAGTAGTCGCCGATCAACTGTTCCACGCTTCCCTTAGGCCAATCCGTGTGGCTGGAAACGTCGTCTAGGATCACTTTCAAACGGTCTTTCGCCTCTTCCCCGGACTGCCACCTCCTGCTCCAGCGATCCATATATGCCGGAATCGGATTCTGCGCGTGCCAATTCCCGTTCGCATACTGCGCAAAGTCCGTGCACGGATCGCACTTCTTATCCAAATCACCCGTCTGAATCCCGTGCAGAGCAGGGGTTTGAGCAGCCGCAGGCAAACTACCGAGCAGCACAATCAGCAACAATCGATTCACACGCATTGTTCCTCCATCCCTAAGGTGCCTAGGATATTCCATCGATCTCCGCAGAGATCCGCTTCTAACGGACAAAGGCTGGCGATCGTCCGGCATGGAATTCAAAGTTCCCTGAAACACAGAGTCGACCCCTTGAACCCGCAGCGTTAAGCGCACGTCTTTTCTATTTGATTGCTGGAATTGGGCTTGTAGTCAATTCCAAAATATCTTTCCCTGACCAAGGTCGTTTCAAGAATTCTTTTGTTTTTTAAGTCATAGACCCACGAGTGCGGTCGCCATACTTCCGTTGATAGCGTGTACCCCGTCGCCAAATGGTAGTCCTCATTTGTCATTGCTAGTTGCTCTGAATTTTCGTGACATTCATTCCGACCACCTTCATGCAATTCAATATTAGCTGTCGAATATTCACGACCGTTTTCTAACAGAATTTCTACGAAGTCTTTTTTGTTCGAGCCATTCCAGAGCACAGCTGCGGCTCCGCCCAAATTCAATAATTTTGTTTGAAGACCTACTAACCACGGCATCTCCGATAGGGCTTTCTTGGTCTTCTCTGCAAGGAATTCAGCTTGTTCTTTATCCATGGTCTTATTCTGACCGTCAAGTCCCCCAATCCGAATGGCACAAGAATTTCCGCTATTGCTCAAGTTTCTCGTATACCTTTTTGGCTTCCGCCAGTCGTCCCAGCACATAGGCCTTTTCCTGCGCGGAATTCCAATCGGGATACGCCGCCGTCGTTTCGGTCACGCGGTCGATCCACGCCGCGAAATATTTCGCATCCTCTGGTGCATGCGGCATCTTCCCGTCAACATTGATATAAATCGGGCTGGTTGTCGCGTAAACATAGTTGTCCAGCACTGGATACTCCGCTTGATCGCTCGACGCACGCAATACGCACCACCCGCTTTCGCTCACGGGAAGCGTCCCGCTCACCTCGCTCGAACTCCGCGCCGCATCCAGTTTCAACGTCTGCGCCACTTTCCCCTTGCACACCACTTCCAGATGATCCACGGGAACAATTGAGCGCAGCTTGGCCGTAAAGGGTACCGCGGCCTGCGCGCCATCGAATCTCAACTCGTCCCCGACGCGCTTTCCGTCCAGCGTAAATTCCAGCAGCGGGCCATTGGTGGCAAACGTGCGCCCGGCTTTTAGAGCCGTGAACCACGTCTCTACAGTTCCCGGCCACTCCGGAACGAGCGCATACACGCGATTCATTCCCACCGGGCCGCGCAGCGAAGCAAAATTTGCCATCGCATCCGTCCCGGCAGCCGCTGGAATGCGAAAACCAAGATTGAGCAGGCGATACCAGACCGCGGCGGTGGAACGATGATCGCTGAAACCAAGAATTTCCATGTAATCCAATTTTCCCAGCGCCACATCGATCGGCAATTCATCGGTAATTGTTTGTGCGGGCTTCGCGAAAGGATCGGGTATTTCGTCGAACGGATGCACCGCGCCGACGAGCGCGCCCTGCGCGTGCGCCATGTCGTAAACATCCGCGTTCATCGGATACAAACTCGCCGCAGCCGTATTCGGATATCCCGCATATCCCGGCAGCAGAATGTGCTGCCGAATTCCCAAAAGACCGCGGTGCCCCCAATAACTGGTGTGAAATTCTTGACCGTGCACCAAGAGAGTATTTGTAGTTGAGGCAGGGTCGCGCCCCGCGCCGCTATAGGCAATGTCCGGAAATCGCTGCTCTTTATTCACCACCAGGTCGTTGACGAAATCCAGCCCCTCTGCGTTGGCTTGTAGTACCAAATGCGACGGGTCATTTCGGTAGGCTCCCGAATAATTCATGTGCACATGTAAATCGCCGCTGGCCCAGATATTTTCTCCCGCGTTTTCGTTACTGTTCCTTGGCAGGTATTTCAAACCTGCGTTTAGCGTCGCAGGCTGATCGGCGCCGACGACCACAACTTGTTTGTATGGAAGAATCGCCAATCCCTTGGTGATCTCGACGGTGATTTTTCCAACCGGCACAGCAATGTCGTCTGATTCGTTGGTGTGAAAGTAGTGCGCCTCGAAGCTGCGTTCGCGTCGGTCAAAGCTGTCGTCCGCGCTGATCCACGCGGCGTCCGGCGCGTAGAACTTTCCGGAACTGTCCGTGATACTGATGCGCGCGGCGGTTGGAGCCTGCGAGGGATCAAATATATGCAGATGTAGAATCGTTCGCGGTCGCAGGTATTTTCGTTCGCTCGCCGCAAGTTTCCTTTGGCCTCCTCCCTCAGAATCCTGCAGCCACAGCTCAGTGTTTCCGCTGCGATTGGAGATAAACGCAAGCCGCTTGCCGTCGGGCGACCAGCGCACGTTGGTGGTGTCGTAATCGCCGTAACTCAGCGGGAACGCATCGCCACCGTTTGCGGGCAAGACCCACAGTTGGTGCCAATTGCGGCCGAGGTACGAGCTGTAAACGATGCGCGAACCGTCGGGCGAAAAATCCGGGCGCGCTTTCCAGTTGGTCTCTTCATAGTGAATTTCGCGGGCTTCCGCGCCGGGCTGCGCTTTCATGCGCCAGAAACCACCGGTGCCGTAAATGTGGCCGCGGTTGGAAACGAAAAGAATTTCCTGGCCGTCGCGCGACCACACCGGACTGATTTCCATGTCATACGCGCTGTAGTAATAACGCGGCAGCGAGCTTTTGGTTTCTCCCGTCAGCCGCGTGACATTTTCCAATTTGCCGCCGCGGAAATCGCCCACAAAAACATGGAAGCGCTTGTTGTACGCGGTCGAAACAAAAACAATTTTCTTGCCGTCTGGCGACCAGCGCGGCTCAACATTCACCGTTCCACCGCTGGTCAATTGCGTCGTCGCGCCGCTCGCCACATCCAGCAGCCACAACTCCAGCGCATCTTTTTGGTACGAGCAAAACACGATCGACTTGCCGTCCGGCGACCAGTCCGGCTGGTAGTCGTAACCGGCGCCATCAGTGAGCTGCTGCGCGGACGTATCGTTGATTTTCTGCCGCCACAGCGATCCGCCCATGGAGTAGACCACGGACTGCGAATCCGGCGACCAGGCCACGCTGCTCGGTCCACTGGTGAGCTGCGGCAAATACATTTCGCGGAAATAGTAAGGATGCGGAAGATCGATCTGCTCGAGTACCGGCCGGCGCTGCGCCACGGCGCGTTGTGGGATGCCGCATTGCGCGGCGATAGCGAAAAACAAAAGCAGCCGCGCGATGTAACGAACTGTGGGAGTCAAATGCTACGCCTCTGGCCAAATTCCCAGCGCGCGGCGCAAATCGACCAACTGGCCGAGGTGATACGCGTTATGGTCCGCAAGAACGAGCGCTTCGCGCAGAATACTTTTTCCGTGGCCGTGCGGAATAGGCGCATGCAGATTTGTTTTTGGATTTTCCACCAGGGCGATCATCTGCAGCAGATCGTAGTGAAACTCGCGGACGCTTTTGTCCCACGCGGCTGGGCTTGGCGGGACAGGCGTTTTTGGCCAATAACCCTCGGGAAAATCCGGCGAGACGTGGTCCGGATTGCGGCTGAATTCCAGGATGTCCCGCTGCGCGATGCGCGCGTGTTCCAGCAATTGCCACGCCGTGTGCGCCAGGCCTTTGGCGGGGACGCCACGCTTTCTGACGGGAAAATCATCGAGCGCGTCGCTGAAGTGCACGTGCGCTTGTCCGCCCTTCAGCAGCGTTGCGAGCTGCTTGCGCAAATCTTGATCGGCCGCGGTACGCGAAACAACGGTTTTTTTTCTCATAGCAGACACTGGCGTCTCCGGGTTGCATTAACGACTTTCCGGAAGGGAGCCTAGAGTGTAAATCGAATGGCGCGCGGGTATAACGATTTTTTCCGCCGCATGGGTACTAAATCCGCTGCCGCTTGCGCCACAGAAATGTTTACGGAAACGTTTGCGGAAAGACTTACGCTGCTGGCATACTTTCCGACTCCCCGCAATCCGAACGCTGACGACAGGGCGAGCCCGAGAAGACTGGTGAAGGCTCGTGAAGGTCCGTGAAAGAAAGAGGCAGCTACGATGAAGCGTGAATATCACCGATGGTATTCTCCCCGGCTGGGCATCGATATGGGCGTGGTGGTGTATGGCCACTGGGGACCGCCGCTGCTCGGATTTCCTACCAGCGCGGGCGACGAGTGGGAGCTGGAAGGGCAGAGCATGGTGGGCGCGCTCGCGGATTTTATCGATGGCGGGCGCGTGAAACTATTCACCATAAATTCCATCAACGGGCAGAGTTTTTATAACAAAGGCGCGCATCCTTTTCATCGCAGCTACGTGCAGGCGGTTTTCGATTCGTATTTGCGCGAAGAAGTGGTGCCATTTATCTGGAGCAGTTGCCAGTCGCAAATCGGCATCAGCACCATGGGCTCTTCGTTTGGCGCGTATCACGCGGCGAATTCGCTGTTCAAACATCCGGACGTGATCAAGCGGTGTTTTGCGATGTCCGGCGTATACGATGTGCGGAATTTCATGGACGGCATGTACGACGACAATTTTTATTTCAACAATCCGGTGGATTACATGGCCAACATGAGCGATCCGTGGGTGCTGGGAAATCTGGCCAGTTGCGATATTCATTTGACCACCGGAACGGGCCAGTGGGAAAAACCGGAGCCGACATATCGCATGTCTGGAATTTTGGCGAGCCGCGGAATCCGCCATTCCCTGGACGATTGGGGCCCGCAAGGCGGGCACGATTGGCCGTACTGGAAGCACCAAATGCGCGAGTATATTTCGCGCCTGTTTTAGGAATCGCGGCTAGTTGCCGGGCGTGCCGCTAGGCCAAATATTTTTTTAGTGGATCCCAATAGTGGCTGATCCAGCCGGCGTACAGACTGTCGTGTTCACCTTGCGGAAAGCTGGAGTGTTCGAGAACTACTAGCGTACCGTCCGCCTGTGGTTTGAAATCGAAACGCACAATGGAGTAGACAGAAGGATCCCAGTGCGTTGGGCGCCAGGCTTGGACGATGCATTGATTGGGAATGAGTTCCACGTTGCGGCCGACGATTACCGCTCCGAACAAGCTGAAAGCGCCACCTGCTTTAGGATCGATTTCAGCAGGACGGCCGCTGAACGCCGCGAATTGCTTGAAATCCAAAAGCAGCTTCGTAAATGCGCTGCGGGCTGGCTTTGATGATGCCTTCCTGGTGCAGGGAAGTGCGCATAGCGTTGGTTGGCGTGCAGGGAGCTTCTTTCGTCGGCTGCTGCGGGGCTTGACCCCAAACTTTGGCGCCGGCGGACAAACCACCAAAGGCCAGAGCAGCAGTGGCGATTAGCTGGCGCCGAGTTGTGAAGCTAGCTTGCACATGTGGACTCTCTCTCGCGATCATCGTTGATCCTCCATATGAATTGCTCGGAGTGCATGGGACCATGGCGCTGAAATATGTTCAAGATAATGTTTTCACGTGAAGCGCAAGATTGCGTCGGGGGACAAACATATGAATGATATCATGATATCATTCGATGAGAGAGGTGCGGCGATGGCCCAGATTGTGGTGCGCAAAGTGGAAGAAGAAGTGAAGGCGAAGCTGCGAAAGCGCGCACAGCGTCATGGGCGCAGCATGGAAGAAGAAGTGCGCGAAATTCTGCGCGATGCCACCAAGAACGAATTCCCCCGGCCCAAGAAACTGAGCGAACAGATGGCCGCGCTCTTCGGAAAAGCAGGACTAAAGCGCGGCGAGATAAAAGAACTGCGCGATATTCGCCTGCAAATCCCGGACTTTGAGGAATGATCATCCTAGACACTAACGTGGTCTCAGAGCTGATGCTCCCGCGGCCTGAGGTCTCCGTTGCGCAATGGGTCGACCGGCAAGCGATTGCATCGTTGTGGATAACCACCGTGGCGGAAATGGAAATCCGCTACGGCATATTATCGTTAGGTCCGGGTCGTCGTCGGGATGCTTTGGCGTCCGCGTTTGAAAGATTTATCAGCGAGGTTATTGCCGATCGCGTTGCCGTTTTCGACGTGGCGGCGGCGCGCGCGGCTGCGGAGTTGATGGCCGCGCGGAAGCGGCGCGGGCGTCCGGGCGAAATACGCGACACGATGATTGCGGGCATTGCGCTGGCGTCGAATGCGATCGTGGCTACGCGGAATGTGGCGCATTTTGCGGATACGGATGTGCATGTTGTGGATCCGTGGGTGGAATGACGTGAGAACGGCGCAATCAATTCTCGACGCGCAGACCTTGATTAGAGCCAGGTGTCAGAGGGCGGCGCTGCAAATGCGCCGGGACTGAAGCCCGGCCGCTACAAAGTCAAAATCAAAGTCAGAGGCTTAGGCTAGGCCTAGGTGGTCTAGTTGGTAGCGGCCTTTGTTGATGATTTGGTCGTCGTCGATCCAGACGTCGCAGTTGCGGGTCAGGACGTCCACGTGGGTTTTGGATTTCCAGTCGGCGTGGGTTTGGCTGCCGTAGGGGTCGCCGAAAGCCAGGTGGACGCCGGGAAATTTTTCGTCTTGCAGCAGGATGCCGATCATCCGGCTCAAGCCCAGGTTGGTGCCGAAGGCTAGCTCGCCAACGCGGTCACTGTTTTCGTCGGTGTGGCAATAATCCCAAAATTCCTGTTCCAGATCTTTGCGGGCGCATTCGGCCTTTACGAGGCGCGCGCCTTTTATGGTGAGAACCAGCGGCGTGGATTGCAGGTCGCCGTACTTGCCGTTGAAGTGGTCGCCGGCGGTGGCATCGCAGACGAAGGTACCGTCCACGGTGGCGGGAGTGGTGAAGACTTCGCCGGCGGGGAGATTGGACCAGTAGCGCGGGCTGATCAGGCCGCTGGTTTTGACCCAGTCCAGGCCGCGATCGAAGTGGGCGGCGATGTGGGTGCCGGCTTCAGTTTTTACCGTGAGGGTTTCGGCGCGCAGCATGCGTTCGCGGAGCTTGTCGCTTAGCTTGTCTACTTTTAAATAATCGGCGCGCATGCCTTGCTGCATGATTTCCGGGGTTACGCCGACCATGTGGGCGTAGCGGATCTGGCGACGCTCGACGACTTTTACAATGGCCATGCGGGCGCCGAGTTCGCCGGGTTGCGGCGTCATGCAGAGGATGCCGACGTCGGCGGTTTCGAGAGCTGCCAAAATTTCTTCCGGGGCTTCACGGACAGGGCGTGGGCTGAAGTCTTCCAGCAGGAACGAATTTAATTTTGCGTTGCGATTTTCGAGCGCGGCGGCCAGGCTGGCGGCGACCGGTTTGCTGATGGCGTCGGCGATCAGGGCTACTTGTTCATCGGGACGGACAGCTAGGCAGGTTTCTACGGCGTTCTTTGCGCCGGGCATTAACTCAGCGGGTGCTGGGCCAAATTTCATCCCTATAGTTTACTGGGAATTTGGGGAATTTTGT
Organism: uncultured Acidobacteriota bacterium; assembly: GCA_963798585.1. Lineage (GTDB taxonomy): Bacteria > Acidobacteriota > Terriglobia > Acidiferrales > UBA7541 > Acidiferrum. The sequence continues at coordinate 178,374 of CAWCTJ010000018.1, read as the reverse complement.
AGAGGCGGTGCGGCGAAGGCCGTGACGATAGCCACAATAGCCATGGGCTGGCGACGATTGTAATCTGTAAGGTGAGCAACAGACCTGCAAGCCACAAGCTGCGTAGAAACGGAGAAAATGTATAGCGCTAGAATCTCGGCCCTACTTTGTGTGTCGATCCTGCTTGGCATTTTGGTGGCCGGCCTCACGCCATTCCGAGCGCCTCGGAATGCGGTGACCTGGCTTGGCAATGAGAATGGTCTCCACTTTGCCAGGTACGGAACGGTACGGAGTTCCGGTGCGTTTCAGGCTGTGAACCACGAAGGTTCGTGCAGCATTGAGATATGGTTGCGACCGGAATTTGCGGATGCATCGAAAACTATTTTTGCGTTTTACACGCCGGAGAATCCGCTGCAGTTTACGGCGCACCAATATCACGCGCTGTTTATATTGCAGCGTGAGAGGCTAGACGACCCCGGACATCCGGAGGTGATTGGTATTTCGGACGCGATTTCTCCTGTGAAGTCCGCGTTTATAACGATTGCTTCGGGAACGCAAAGCACCGCGATCTACGTTGACGGGAAACTGGTGAGACGATTCCCCGCGTTTCGGATCGGCGACGATTGCGGGAGTCCGCTGGAAATCGGCACCTCACCCGTCTACAGTGGCACGTGGACGGGCGAGTTGCGGGGCCTAGCGATTTACGAACGGGAGCTGAGCGAAGCGGAGGTTAAGCAACACTACGAGACGTGGACGAGCGCGGGACGACCAGCGATTTCCGCGGACGAGAAGGCAATGGGGGTCTATCTTTTTGATGAAAGGGCGGGAAGCGTCGCTCATAACGCTGTGCAGGGCGGCATCGATCTCAATATCCCAGAGCGCTTCTCACTGGTGCACCAGATATTTCTCCAGCCTTTTTGGAAGGAGTTCAAGCTGACGAGGGGGTATTTCAGCGATGTCCTGGTGAATATCGCCGGCTTCATTCCTTTCGGTTTCCTTTTTTGCGCCCATTGGATGTCCGTGCGACGGATTCGGCACGCAGTCCTGGCGACGGTTGCGTTTGGATTCGCGGTCAGCCTGACGATTGAAGTTTCACAGTCGTTTCTACCGACGCGGTTTTCTGACACGACGGACGTCATCACCAACACACTCGGAACATTCCTCGGGGCAAAGCTATATTCATTGGAAGCTGTCAGAGCTGTGTTCGCGAATATATTGGGCCGGATGGGATCGGCGAAGTAATTTTGGCTCATCGGCATCGATAACGAGAAGACTAAAGACCAGAGGGACGTCGTCCAGTGGCCTTCTTCCACGGGCTTCGACGGGTTAACACGGGCCTCGAATTTCATATCATACTGAGCGGAAGGGAGTTAAAGTCCTTTGCGCTCAGTATGATATGGAAGTGTTCATTCCAGGAGATTTACGTGGAGGTTTTGTTACACAAATAGTAACTAGCGATTGCGCGATGCGGGTCAGGCCGGTTCCCGTTTTGGGAGCTTCGTCCTCGTACATTTCTTCGTGCTCGTCCCCGAAGTTCTGGTTTTCGTCCTTGTTTTGCTCCGAAGCGTGCTGGCGGGTACACGTCCACTGGCCACGGGTTAGACACGGTGGGTAGGCATGTTCATCGAAAATAATCATCTGGGGAACAAGGTTGGTGCAAACCGCCGCTTCTGGAACACACGCCACATGTCGCGGGATTCCACAAGCGGGCCGGTGTTCGAATTTGGGACATTGGCAGCCGAAAACGGCCATCCCCTACGACGCAGTCCGTGGTAAGTGATTTATAATCTGGGTCTTTCTATTGGCACACGTGGTGCTGATAAAGGCCAAGAGGACAAGAACCATGTCTTTTTTCCGCGATCTAAGAATTGCTTTCCACTCGCTGATGCACAGCAAAGGGCTGGCGACCATTGTGATCCTCACGTTGGCGCTTGGCATCGGGGCCAACGCGGCCATCTTCACACTGGTGCGGGGAGTGCTGCTCAAGCCGCTCGTGAACCGTGACGAGAACCGGCTCATGTACATGCGTCAAAGCGCCCCCAGCATGGGAGAAGACAACACAACATTCTCCGTGCCCGAAATCAAGGACATCGAAGCCAGCGTCCACTCCGTGAGTGAGTTTGGCGATTTCTCGACGATGGATTTTACTATGGTCGGACTCGGTGAACCTCGCGTAGTTCGAGGTGGCGTCGCTGGCGGCAACTACTTTGAAGTCATGGGTCTGCGTCCTGTTCTCGGCCGCCTCATCGGACCGCAAGACGACGGTCCTAACGCCGCTGGCGTCATCGTACTCACCTATCGCTTCTGGTCCACCGTTTACAAGAAAGATCCGAGCGTGATCGGCAAAACAGTTCGCCTCAGCAGCATTGGCGATCGTTCCGCCACGGTCATCGGCGTCCTAGAACCCTGCGTGCCGTATCCCGCGGACACAGAGATAATCAGCAACTTGGTCACCAGCCCGCATCATCTTTCCGCCACCATGGTCACGGGCCGCGTCCATCGCATGACGGAACTCTTCGGTAAGCTTGCTCCCGGCGTCACCATCGACCAGGCTCGCACCGAGTTGCGCACCGCTTATGCCTCCATGCAGAAGGACCACCCCGAAGCGTATCCCGATAGCAGCGGCTACCGCATTGATGCAAGGATGCTCCGGGACCAGATTACTTCCGGCGCGCGCACTGTTCTCCTCGTCCTTCTCGCTGCCTCGGGCCTCGTCTTCATCATCGCCTGCTCGAACGTTGCCAACCTGATTCTCGCGCGAACGGTTCGCCGCGAGGGCGAACTCTCAGTCCGCGCCGCGCTCGGCGCAAGCACTGGCGCGCTGCGCCGCATGTTGTTAGCCGAAAGCCTGCTGCTTTGCGGCGCGGGCGCGGCCATCGCCGTAATCATCGCGCAGCCATTGGTCACGATCCTGGCGCGATACGCCTCACGCTTCTCCATTCGCGCACTGGATTTGACGGTCGATTCCAGCCTGCTCTGGGTGGGAGTGGCGCTGGCAGTAGTCGCCGCGGTGATTTTGGCATTTGTGCCGCGCCTGCCCTCGGCTAACGCATCGAATGGCATGAACCTGGCGAGCGGCAGCGTCCGCATCACCAGCAGCACCAGCCGCCGCCAGCGCATCTTCGCCGTGACGCAAATCGCCGCATCTTTCGTGCTGCTCGCGGGCGCATGCATGTTGATTACGACGCTGATCGCGTTGCAGACGATCCAGACGGGCGTCGATACGCGTCACGTCCTCGCCATCGACGTTCCGGCGCCGACCTACGGAAAAACGCCGCAGCAAGTCCTCGATTTTTATAAGGAAGCAATACGTCAAATCGATGCGCTACCCGGCGTCAGCGAGACGGCTGTCGGCATGATCGCTCCGTGGCGTGATGCGAACGACTTCGGTGTAGGTTTGCAATTCTCCGGGGATGGTCACGTCCATGGCAAAGACGATCCTCGCGCGCTGTGGCGTAACATCTCTCCCGGCTTTTTCACCGCGCTTGGCGTTCCCATTATTGCCGGTCGCGATTTCAACGCGCTCGATGACCAGAATGGAGAGCCGGTCGTGATCGTCAGCGCGACTCTGGCGCAGCGGATGTTTCCTGGTCAGGATCCGATCAATCGGCATGTCTATTGGACCGATCCGGTGCTCGAGTTTATGGAGGGCACGGCGAGCGAAAAGGCGCGAGTTATGTCGCCTCACCGCATTATTGGGGTCGCCGCCGATGTGGACGACGCACATATCGTTCCTGTGCCCACCTCCACCATTTATAGCTCCTTCGCAGATGGCGGAATGTACGGCGGTCACCTCTTCATCCACACCACCGCCGCAAATCCTTATTCGCTGGTGACCCCGGTAACGCAGATTATCCGGCAGATGTCCGCAGATGAACCCGTTGAGCACGCCGCCACGCTCGAAGACATCCGTGCGAAAGTGCTTGCGCCAGACCGCTTGAACTCCCTGGTCTTTGGCGTGTTCGCAGGGGTCGCGCTGCTGATTGCCGTCGTTGGCGTCGCGGGCGTACTGGCGTTTTCTGTCAGCGCGCGGACCCGCGAATTCGGCATCCGTTTGGCGCTGGGGTCACAGCCGAAAAATCTCCTCAGAGGTGTTGTCGCGGAAGGCGTGGTGATGGCTGCCGTTGGCGTACTGGCGGGCGCGGCGTTTGGGCTCGTCGTTGCTCGCGTGGCAGGCAGTTATTTCGGCGACTTAAAAATGCCGGGCGCATTGCCCGTGATCGTTTCTGCGTTGGTGCTGTTAGGCGCGGCGGTAGTCGCTTCGATGCTCCCGGCGGCCCGCGCCGCCCGCATCGACGTCATACAAGCACTTCGCTCGGAATGATTTTCCCGGCGCGCCCAAATTTCCCGTAAACCAACGAAATCGTCGAAGTGGAACGACTCCCGGGGACGTCAGCAAGATTCTCTCTGACCGTCAATCGGAGGCTAGATGTGTCTCTTGACATCTTGCTTTGCAATTCTTGTCGGATTCGGCGTGCTCTTCGGTTTCGGCGTCGGACTCGGCGCCTGCTTGGACGGGGGCTTGGTCGGGTGCGTCCTCGACGTATTCGCCCAGGCCCTCGGGATCGGGACGGAGGGATTCGGCGGGCTTGGCTGGGCGAAGGGTGGAGAGGTTGGTGGCGATTTTTTCGGTCCAGACGTCTTCGCCGAAGGTCTCGATGTATTCATGCTGGGCGCCAGCGATAGCCTGGACGAGGGTGCGGCTGAGGTTGGCGATGCTGGAGGCGGTGCGGGAGGAGATGTGGCGTTGAGCGGTGGCGGAAATGGTTTGCGCAAGGGCGACGGCCAGGTCGTTGTGGGAGATGTAGCGAGGGGCGAGGGAGTAGGCGATGTTCTGGCCGACTTTTTGTGCGGCGACGGCTTGGGCCTCCTTTCGTGCGTGATAGGTGCAGAGAAATGGGTGGTCGTACGAGAGCGGCATGGTGCATCCGCGGCCGCCTGGGGAGAGGAAAGCGCACACACGGGAACGATCCACCGACAGAGTGGTAGACATAGAAATCTCCTTATTTAGAGTGAAATTTGGGTTGTTTTGGGAGTCTCGCTTGGGGCGAGGCGTGGTTCTTTACGGGGCAAAGAATATCATTGTGATGGCAAGAGTGTCAATAGATATTTTGTGAAACATCGATAAAATTCGGAGGCTGAGGTTTTGTGTCGCGCCTACGGCGCTCTCGCGTTCGTTTGTCGTGGTTACCCAGCGCTTCCGCGCTGGGCTAAATTGTGCCGCGCCTCCGGCGCTGGTGTCTTGATGGCCGTCGACGCGGAGTACGTTGGGGGCTTCGCGTGGTTCGGACTTGTGGCCTCGTGTGTAACCACTATCAATCTAGAGGAACCTGTGGCCTCGCATATAACGGAATGAACGGGCGACCTATCTACATCTATTAGAGGCCGGGAGGGGGTTTCTATGGCTGAGACGGTGTTGGTTACGGGCGGGTCGGGATTTATTGGGGCGCATTGCATATTGCGGCTGCTGGATGCGGGGTATCAGGTGCGTACTACGGTGCGGAATTTGAAGCGCGAGGGCGAGGTGCGCGGCATGTTGAAGGTGGGCGGGGCGGAGCCGGGTGAGCGATTGTCGTTCGTGGTTGCTGATTTGGAAAAGGATGCGGGGTGGGCGGCGGCGGTGGCCGGGTGCGCGTACGTGCTGCACGTGGCGTCGCCGCTGCCGCCAAGCGTGCCCAAACACGAGGATGAGTTGATCGTGCCGGCGCGCGAAGGGACGCTGCGCGTGCTGCGGGCCGCGCGCGAGGCCGGGGTGAAGCGGGTGGTGGTGACTTCATCGTTTGCGGCGATTGGCTATGGCCACGGGGAGCAGGAAAGGCCGTTCGATGAGACGGATTGGACGGATCCCAATGGCGACGGCGTGATGGCGTACGCGAAGTCCAAGACTTTGGCGGAGCGCGCGGCTTGGGAGTTTATCGGCAGACAAGGCGCGGGCTTGGAGCTTTCGGTGGTCAATCCGGTGGGCGTGTTTGGACCGGTGCTGGGGCCGGACTATTCGGCGTCGATCTTACTTGTGCAGCGGATGATGGACGGGGCCTTGCCGGGGTGCCCGCAACTGTACTTCGGAGTTGTGGATGTACGCGACACCGCCGATTTGCACCTGCTGGCGATGACGCATCCCGCGGCCAAGGGGGAGCGTTTTCTGGCGGTTGCCGGGAATTTCATGTCGATGCTAGAGATTGCCAAGGTGTTGAAGAGCCGCATGGGGGCGGCGGCGAAACGAGTGCCGACGCGGCAATTGCCGAATTGGATGGTCCGGATTGTGGCGCTGCGTGATCCAGCGGCGAAAGTGATTCTGCCGGAGCTGGGGAAGAAGAAGAATGGGACGAATGAGAAGGCTCGGCGGTTGTTGGGGTGGGCGCCGCGTTCGAATGAGGAGGCGATTGTGGGTACCGCGGAGAGTTTGGTGCGGTTGGGGTTGTTGAAGGATAGTGCGAAGAAGGCGGCCTAATAATTATCGCGCCTAGGGCGCTCTCGCGTTCGTTTGTCGTGGTTACCCAGCGCTTCCGCGCTGGGCTAAATTGTGCCGCGCCTCCGGCGCTGGAGTGTTTCTAATTGTGGTGGGTGTCTGATTTGGGCTGGGTTTGAGTTGAAATCCAGCTGTCGACGCGGGCTTCGAGCACGTCCAACGGCAGGTTGCCGCCGCTTAATACTTCGTCGTGAAAAATGCGAATGTCAAAACGTGAACCTAGTTGGAGCTTGGCGCGTTCGCGGAGCTCACGAATTTTGAGTTGGCCAACTTTGTAGCCGAGGGATTGCGCGGGCCAGGCAATGTAACGGTCGATCTCTGCCTGGATGGTGGGCTCGTCCGCGGCGCCGCTTTGCCGGAAGTAGGCGACGGCTTGATCGCGGGTCCAACCCTCTGAGTGAATGCCCGGATCGATGACCAGACGAACGGCACGCAGCAACTCCCTGGAAAGACGACCGAAGTCTGACGCTGGATCCTGAAAGAAGCCGATCTCTTTGCCCAGGGCCTCGGCATAGACGGCCCAGCCTTCGGCATAAGCGTTGTTGATGAGATGGAGACGGAATTCGGGTAAGCCGGTAAGTTGCTGCTGGATGGAAATTTGCATGTGGTGTCCGGGGACGCCCTCGTGATAGGCGATGGTCTCGTCGTCGATTAACACGCGATGCGCGAAGTTGGAGGTGGCGACAACTATGCGCCCGGGCCGCGTGCCATCCGGGGTACCTGGAACGTAATGGGTGGCATTGCCGGGTTGGGAAGCTGGAACAGCTTCCACGGTGACAGGGGTCTTGGGAAGTACTGTGAAGAGTTCGGGAAGCCGGGGCTGCATCTGCGCGATGTAGTGGGCAAAATCGTCGACGATCTGATCCGGAGATTTCGGAATGTATTTGGGATTTGCGGCGATAGCAACGCGATAGGCTTGCAGGTCGCTATAGCCCTGCGCAAGGGCGAGAGCGTTCATCGCTTGAGTGATGCGAGCGACCTCTTTAAGGCCAAGGGCGCGAATATCCGCAGGTGACATATCGGTGGTCGTCTGCTTGCGAATGGCGTTTTGGTAACGCCGAGCGCCGTCAGGAAGGCTGCTAAGACCTAGCGAGGTGCGCCCATGCGGGGCATAGTCCTTGGCTACAAATTCCGCAAAATGCCGGTAAGCCGGCAGAACTTCGTTGTTGACGGCGGCGACGATGGCCGCAGTGAGTCGCTTTTGATCCGCTTCGGAGATGGTGCTGGGATATTTCTTGGTCGGCGCTAAGAACGGGTTTTCGGCGATGATGCCTTCACATTGCGCGGGAACCTGCTCAAGCAGGAAGCGCACGGGCATCAAACCGTCTTTCTGGCCTTGCCGAAGCACCTCGATGGTTTCGTCAAAAGCGCGCGGGATTTGATGCAGGCGAGCCAGGTAATCGTCATAGTGCTTGAGGGTGTCCAGGTGGAACCGCATTTGGAAGATCGGCGAGGTCGTTGTGAACGCCTTCCATTTGCGAGAGGGGCATTTCGTAGGTCTTGAGTTCGTAGTCCGCGATGCGCTGCTGCAAAACATGCAGCAGGAGGTCGTGGGAGATGCGGTCCTGGTCAGGGAAGCCGTCGGTGGTAATAGCTTGCAGTTTCGCGAGGAAATCTCGATCGGTGACGTTCTGTTGGGCCCTGGCCGCCAGAGAGCGGTGGTCCAGCAATGCGTTGTACTGGTCATCGCCATAAGCGGTGGCGGTTTCTGGAGATGCTTTCATGTCGGCGGCAAACTGCTGGCGAAACAGAAGGTTCTGAGCGGCGAGGCGGTCTTGAACGGAAGAGAGCGAGGACGATGGAAGGGATTGCACAGGTCCGGCAGAGGTAAAGAAATGAGAGGCATATTTTTCGGAGAATCTAGTGGCGGCGTGGGTTGATGGGATTATCAGCGAGCAAAGGAGCGCGTAAGAAATAGTTTGTGGTCGCACAGGAAGACTCCTGGTGAAGCAGAGTAGCGCGAAGCGATAGTCGCGGGAAGATTAATTGGAGAGGTCGTAGGAGGTGGTTAGGGAGGCGATGCGTTGCTGTGTGGTTTCGGCCATGCATTGGGACCAGACGGTGGGGCTGAGGGAGCCGCCTTCGTATTGGAATTTTACGGAGTCGCAATGGAGGTCGCGGTAGGTTAGCCAGGCGCGCTGGGCGGCGAGGAGTTTGTCCATGGCGGATTGGTCGTGGGTGATGCGTGGGGCGTCGTTTTGGTGCTGGGCATCGACGAAGGAGCTTTTCATGGAGGCCACGATTTTATTGTAGGTAGTGTTTAGTTGGGCGTCGGTTTGTTGGTAGAGGGTGGCGAAGCATTCGTTGATTTCGGTTTGAGTTCTGGCTTCGGAGCAGGGTTGGGGAGTGGCGGGAGTTTGAGGCGCGGATGGCGGATCTTGATGGGGTGTGGAGAAATTTGTCAGGAGGAGTAGGAGCAAGGAAAGCGCGGTGAACATTTTGTTCTCCTGGTGCCTGCTTCGGGTTCTATAGCTATGCGAAGAGTAACATAGCAGGTATCGTATGATTTGTGCAGATGAGAAGTAGTTTGGGACCGTGGCGAATATTTAGAGTCCGGCTGGGGCAGAACGAAAAAGCGCCGGGACCCTTCGAGGCTCAGGGCAAGCTAAAGCCCGGCCGCTACAGAGTCAACGTCAAAGGCGAAGGCAAGAGGCAAAAGGCGGCGGGGCGCGGGCTCGTTATTTTTTGGATTTTTTGGGGGTTACGCGGAAGGCGGGGACTTGGCCGCCGCCGCTGGTGACGTTGGCTAGACCGGTGGCGCTTAGTCTGGTCAGGAAGCCGCTTAACTTTCCGCGATACAAATATGGAGCGAAGTCTACTAGAACGTTTTTTTGAAGGACGGCGCCATCGTTGGAGATGTGGGGGAAATCTTCGCGCCGGATGGGGATTTGCTCCTGGACGATCCAAGCGCCGTCTTGTCCGCCGAGCGCCTTTTGTAGGACGGCGTCCCATTGGGATTCGCTGGTTTCCCAGCCAAGCGTTACGCCGGTGCCGCCGTATTCGTCACTGGGCTTGAGGACTAAATTCTGGCGCCAGGCGCGGATGAAGGGAAGAAGTTCGATGGGTTCGCTGTGGTGGCCGGTTTTTACGTCCGCGACGACGCGGGTCCAGGGGACGTGGTTGCGGATGACGGCGCGCTCGTCGATGGAGAAGAGGTTGGAATTGCGTTCGTCGGTGAGGACGGCGAAGAAGGCTTTTACGTGGGGGATTTTGCAACGGAGGGTGTTGGAGACGCAGACGACGTTGGCGGCGTAGGCTTTTACGAGGGCTTCGCATTCTTTGGGACGCGCGACGATATCGTTGATCAGGACGCGGCGATAGACGAGATCGATTTTGGTGCCGCGTGCGGTGAGAGATTTGCCGTCGTAGACGAGTTCGCGAGGGTCGGCTAGCAACGTGGGGATGCCCAGCTTTTTGAAGCGGTCTTGCAGGATTTCGAATTCGCTCCAGGTGGGAACTTCTTTCCAATCGACGATGGCGATTTGCGGGCGCTTGTTGGAGCCGCCCCAATCGAGATAACTCATGATCAGGGCGTCGAGTAGCTTGGCGCTCAGAGGATAGGTGTGCACGTCGAACTGCTTGACGAACTTTTCCATCATGGGGAGATTGCGGAAAAGTTCGGCGAGAGTCTCGGAATAGCCAGCGCCGGCGGGGGCTTCGGCGTTGTACTCGGCGAATTTGAGGGAGTCTGGCAGGAGGAAGGCGTCGAGGCGAGAGGAGGTGCTGGCCAGGCCGTAGCCACCAGAGAGGCGGGCGAGGCGCTCTTCTTCGGGACGAAGATGGAATTGCGCGAAGATGGATTTGTCTTCGAGGGCGGCGGCGGTGACGCGCTCGCCGAGGTCGGCGATGGTTTCGGAGACTTCGCGGACGAGTTGTTCTTCGGCGGGAGAAAGAAAAAATGGGCGGAGGAAGGGGCAGTGAACGCGGTCGCCGAAGGTCATTTTTTCGGCGCGGAGCTCGGCGAGAAATTTAGCTGGAAAGTCCGGAGACTTGGCGAGGGAATTGTTTAGTAATTCGTTCCACGCGGCGATGGGATCGACGGAGCGCGGGGCGGTTTTGGTGGAGACGCTCATTTGGGTGTTGATCCAGAAGGCGGTGCGGGAGATTTAGCCGCGGGCGCAGACGACGGCGCCGCGGCTGTCGAGGCTGGCGCTGCCGCCGCAGCGGTTTGCGCGGCGACCGCGGGCTTTCCAGGAACGGCTGCGGGAACTGCTGCCGGAGCGCCGATGAAGCCTGACGCCGCGCCAATTTTCAGCATTTCTTCCCAACGGGGCCATGGACTGCTCGCGGGCCCGTGGAGGGCGCGGTCTATGACGAGGCGAGTCATTTTTTCGACGACGTGTTCGAAATAAAATTCGGTGATGCGGTCGCGTTCGAAATCGGGGGCAGGATTCAAGAAGTCGATGGCGTAGGGGATGCCATCTTTGACGGCGAACTCGATGGTGTTCATTTCGTAGCCCAGGGCCTGATTGATGGTTTGCGCGTCTTTGACAACGCGAGCGCCGAGTTCGGCGGAGAGATAAGCGTGGTCGACGTGATAGCGGCGTTCTTTGGGATCGTAACGGACGGGAGTGATGTCATTTTTGCCGAAAGTGAAGCAGCGGACGTATTCCTTGAAGTCGATGAACTCCTGGAGGGTCATGGGATAGGGAGAAGTTTTGTCGTAGGCCGCAAGGAGTTCTTCGCGATTGTTAACTTTGTAGACGTGCTTCCAGCCGCCACCGGAGTAGGGTTTGAGGATGGCGGGGCGGCCGACATGATCGAGGAGGGCGTCCCAGTCGACGGGATATTCGAGGTTGTGGAGGGATTCGCCGGTGAGGTCGATGTCGGCGGGATAACCTTTTTGCGGGAGGAGGATGGTTTTGGGGATGGCGATGCCGAGTTTGGCGGCAACGGCATAGTTGAAGAATTTGTCGTCGGCGGTCCACCAGAAGGGGTTGTTGATTACGTAGGTGCCTTGAAGGACGGCGTGTTTCAGGTAGCCGCGGTAGTATTCGACTTCATGGGAGATGCGATCGACGATCACGCTGTAACGCGGGGCTTCGCCCATGCGGGTGCCGGCTAGTTTGACGAATTCGGCGGAGACGCCATCTTTCGCGCCGAGAGTGTTGACGCGGTCGAGGAAGGCTGGGGGGAAGCTGTATTCACGGCCGCAGAGTAAGCCAACTATTTTCATGTGGTGCTCCTGCTTTCGGACAGAATTGCGTTCCGACGAGATTTTGATTCGGTGGACCTCAGGGGCTAAAGCCCCTTGTTTATTGCGCCGTTTACGGCCCGACTAAAGTCGGGCCCTCCCCGTTGGACCAAGTTCGGCCCCACTGAAGGCCCGGTGACGCCCTGAAGGGCGTCGCTATGAAGACAAAAACACGGGTCTGAAGACCCGCCGCTACTACTTCGTGCTTACCCTGCACAGCCAGGATTGGCTGTGCCACCAAACTAGGTGCTAATTAACAGCGTGGGCCGAAGATTGCTGGCCTGCGTTGTGGCCGCGGGTTTCGGCGACGATGTTACGGACTACCGCTTTTAAGTCGCCGGTTTCGTTGAATACGCGCAGCTGGCGTTCGGCGCTGGTGCCTTCGCGCATGATGGTGTTGACGTATTCGACGGCGCTGCGGCTGCCGAGATCGTCGACGACGTCATCGACGAATTCAAGCAGCTCGGGAATCAGCTCGTGCATGCCTACTTCAGCTTCCTTGCCGAAATCGATCAGCTTGCCTTCAATGCCGTAACGCGCGGCACGCCATTTATTTTCTTCGATTAGGGCGCGGCGGTAAAGGCGGAAGCTCATATTGCCTTTGTAGAGGCGATGGAGCTTGACGACCAGTGCTTGAGTGAGCGCGGCGATCGCGACCGCTTCTTCCACTTTTGTGGTGACGTCGCACATGCGAAATTCGAGGGTGCCGAACGTGGGGTGGGGGCGGACGTCCCACCAGATTTTTTTGCCGGTGTCGATGCAATTCAATTTGACGAGTAGGTTGACGAAATTCTCGTAGGCGCTCCAGGATTCAAATTGCTCGGGAATGCCGGTACGCGGAAAACGGCGGAAGACGGTGGTGCGGAAAGATTTTAGGCCGGTGTTGCGGCCCATCCAGAAAGGAGAGCTGGTGGAGAGGGCCAGGAGGTGCGGAAGGAAATAGCGGACCATATTCATCATGTCGATGGTGGTCTGCTTGTCTGGCATGGCGACGTGGACGTGCATGCCGAAGATCAGGAGGGAGCGGGCTAGTTGCTGGAGCTCTTCAACGATGTTTTGGTAGCGCTCGCCGGGAGAGATGACCTGATCGATCCAACTGGAGAAGGGGTGGGTGCCGGCGGCGGCTACGTGGAGACCAGCGCGGTCGGCGGCGGCGACGAGTTCGTCGCGGGTGCGATGCATCTCAACGCGCAAATCGGGGACGTTTTCGCAAATGTTGGTGCCGGTCTCGACGATGGATTGATGCATTTCGAGTTTGACCTGTTCGGCGATGCCGGGCGAGGCGGCGGAAACAAGTTGGAGGACGTGCGAGCGCAACGCGCAGGTGGCGGGGTCAATGATCTGGAATTCTTCTTCGACACCGATGGTGAAGCGGTGAGCCATGGAGGGCCCTCCGGGGGCTCAGTTTAGAGCAGGCCAGCGAGGGAGCATCATACTCCCGTCGGGGTGAAAAAGCATGCCGGCTGGGTGAGACTTCTGTCTGTGGCGCAGTATGGACCGCTGGGGCTAAAGCCCCTTTTGTGGTGCCTCGTTACGGCCCGACTAAAGTCGGGCCCTCCCGTTACTGCGATAACTCTCACGTGAACCCGCGACGCGAGGCTACGAAATTGAAGCGAAGGAAACGGATAGCATGGTTCGATCGTCTAAGAGGCGGGGTCGGGGTTTGTGTGTCTTCGCACCGGTTGCGGTGGGCTTGTGGCTGGAACGGTATTCTGCCCGAGCCAAGCCGTAGAGTTACAAATCGGTGGAAAACAAGATTGCTAGTAGACTGTCGGTCGGCCAATTGTGCGAACAGATTGCGTCGCCGGCATGGGTTCGGCCAACATTTGTAAGATTCTCCCTGAAAGGAAATTCATGTCTCTGCTATCCCGTAAGGCGGTACTTTTTTGGCTTGTTGGTTTGCTGATGTTGGCCGCGCCGACGTTCGCGGAAACCAAGTTGCTGCGGTTTCCTGATATTCACGGCGATAAAGTGGTGTTCAGCTACGCCGGAGATTTGTGGACGGCTTCGACTTCTGGCGGAACGGCGACGCGGCTGACGGCGCATCCGGGCGTGGAGCTGTTTGCGAAATTCTCGCCTGACGGGAAATGGATTGCGTTCACCGGGCAGTACGACGGCGATGAGCAGGTGTATGTGATTCCGGCGACGGGAGGCGTGCCCAAACAGCTTACCTTTTATCCTTCGCGCGGACCGCTGCCGGCGCGGTGGGGATATGACAACCAGGTTTATGGGTGGACGCCGGACGGGAAGTCGGTGGTGTTCCGGTCGCTGCGGGAATATTTCGATTTGGGGGACAGCCGGCTGTATACGGTTTCGCTGGATGGCGGACTTCCGGTGGCGCTGCCAATGCCGAAATCCGGCGCGGGGGATATTTCTCCCGATGGCACAAAAGTGATTTACTCGCCCTTGTTTCGCGATTTTCGGACCTGGAAGCGGTACTCCGGAGGATGGGCGCAGCAGCTTTATATATTCGATCTGAAGTCGCACGCGGCGGAAAAAATCACGGATGATCCGCGAGCGCATCGCGATCCGATGTGGGTGGGCGGCAAGATTTATTATTCTTCGGATAAAGACGATACCAACAATTTGTATGTCTACGATCCGAGCAGCAAAACGACCACGGAGCTGACGCATTACACCAAGTGGGATGTGCGCTGGCCGAGCACGGATCACAAAGGCCGCATCGTTTATGAGCTGGACGGCGAATTGAATATTTTCGACCTCGCCAGCGGCCAGTCCACGAAGCTATCGATTGATGTGCCGACGGATGCATTAGGGATGCGGCCTGCGCGGGTCTCGGCGGCGGGGCAGATTGAATGGACCAGCCTGAGTCCCAGGGGCGAGCGCGCGCTGTTTGTGGCGCGAGGGGATGTGTTTACCGTACCGATTGAAAAGGGCGCGGTGCGGAACCTGACGAATTCCTCGAACGCACACGACAAGTTTGCGGAGTGGTCACCGGATGGGGCGAAGATCGCGTTTATTTCCGATCTGGATGGCGAAGATGAGTTGTACCTGATCAATCAGGACGGCACGGGCAAAGCGGAGGAGCTGACGCACGGTTTTCACGCCATGCTGAACCAACTGACGTGGGCGCCGGATGGGAAGCGCATTGCGTTCAGTGATAAAGACGGGAAGCTGTATGTGTTGGCGCTGGAGGATAAGAAGGTTACGCAGATAGCGCAGAATCCGCGCGGGCGGATGAATTCCTATCCGTGGTCGGCGGATGGCGGATTTTTGGCGTATACCATGGGAAATGCGGCGGGGTTCGATGCGGTATATGTGTGGAGCGTGGCGGATGGGCAGTCGCATCGGGTAACGAATGAACTGTATGACGCGGAAGATCCGGCGTGGGATCCGGACGGAAATAGTTTGTACTACGTCAGCACGCGGGAATACCAGCCGCAACTCAGCCAGATCGAGTTTAACTTTGCGACGGATCGCGGGCGGGCGCTGCTGGCTCTAACGCTGCGCAAGGATGGCAAGAGTCCGTATCCCACGGAAAGCGACGAAGTGACTATCGGCAAGCCAGGCGACGATGCCGCGGATAAAGCGAAGAGCGCCGACAAGAAAGACGAGACGAAAGACGCAAAGAAGGACGAAAAAAAACAGGGGTACATGCACATCGATTTCGATGGGCTGGGGGAGCGCGTGACTCGCGTGCCAGTGGACCCGGATAATCTGGCGGGCCTGGTGGTGACCAAGGAATATCTGGTGTACGCGCGGTTGGGCGCGCCTTTCTATGGACGCGATTCTTTTCCTCCGGCGGCGCTGGTGCTGTTCAGCAAGAAAGATCGCAAAGAGACGACATTTCTCGAAAATATTAATGGGTTCGACGTTTCCGACGATGGAAAAAAAATCCTGATTCGGCAGGAGCGGAACTTCAAACTGTACGACCTGAAGCCGGATGGAAAGACGACCGGAAAAGCGGTATCCACAGATAATTTGATGGTGGACCGGGTGCCGCAGCAAGAGTGGGTGGAGATGTTCAATGAAGTGTGGCGGCGCTACCGTGACTTTTTCTATGTCACAAACATGCACGGATACGACTGGGCGGGTTTGCGCGAGCAGTACCGGCCGCTGGTGGATTACGTGGCGGATCGTTCGGACCTGAACTACGTGTTAGGCGAGATGGTGGCGGAACTGAGCATCGGACACGCGTACATCGCGGGCGGCGACATCACCATACCCAAGCGTCCGCAGGACGCGCTGCCGGGAGCACGCATCGAGCTGGATGCGGCGGCCGGGCGTTACCGGATTGCAAAAATTTATCGTGGGCAAAACGAGGAGGAAGTTTATCGTTCGCCGCTCACGGAAGTTGGCGTGGACGTCAAGGAAGGCAATTATATTTTGGCGATTGATGGCGAGGACTTGACGGCGAAGAAGAATCCTTACGAGCTTCTGCGCAATAAGGGGAACCGGCCGGTGCAGTGGACGGTGAACGGCACGCCGAGCACAGAAGGCGCGCACACGATTACCTATCGCCCGATCGCCAGCGAAACGGACCTGATTTATCTGGATTGGGTGACGCACAATCGCGAATACGTTGACAAGGCCACGAATGGCGAAGTGGGCTACATCCACATTCCGGACATGGGCGCGGATGGGATTCGGGAATTCATCAAGTATTACTATCCGCAGATTCGCAAGCACGCGCTGATCGTGGATGTGCGCGGGAACGGCGGCGGCAACGTTTCGCAGATGATTATCGAGCGGCTGCGGCGGCAGTTGCTGGGGACGGATTTCGCGCGAAACGATCAGTTTACGAATACGTATCCCGGGAACGTTTTGTACGGGCCGAAGGTGTGCCTGATCAATGAAACGTCGGCTTCCGACGGGGATATATTTCCTTATATGTTCAAGCAGGCGGGCTTGGGTCCGTTGATTGGCAAGCGCACGTGGGGCGGGGTGGTGGGGATTAGCGGACGCGGGCCGCTGCTGGATGGCGGAACGGTATTCGTGCCGGAATTTGCGACGGCGAGCGTTGCCGGGCAGTACGTGATTGAAGGGCACGGAGTGGATCCGGATATTGTGGTGGAGAATGATCCGGCGTCGGTGATTGCGGGGCACGATCAGCAACTTGACCGGGGGATTGCGGAGATTATGAAGGCGCTGAAGGCGGATCCGAAGGTGCTGCCGCCGCGGCCGCCGGACCCGAATAAGGCACCGAAGCGGCAGTAGCATAGAAATGTGGCGTAGCATTCCCGCAGAGGCTAAAGCCCATTTTCTAGCGCTCGGTTTGCGGCCCGACTAAAGTCGGGCCCTCCCTAGGCATGGATAGAAGGAGATCGTAAAACATGAGAGCGGACATTGTACCGGGCGCGGTTTTTCCTGATTATTCGCTGACGGATCATACCGGGAAGCGGCGCACGCTTTCGGAGTTGCAGGGACCCGACCCGTTGATTCTGATGTTGAGCCGAGGAGCATTTTGTCCCAAGGACCGTCGGCAGACTGAGGGGTTGGTGCACCTACATCGGGAGCTGGAAGTGGGGTACTGCCGGCTGGTGACGATCAGCACGGACAATTTGGTGGAGACGAACGAATTCCGCACGGGGATGGACGCGCACTGGACGTTTCTGTCGGATGCCGGGAGGATGGTGCAGAAGGATTTGGATATCGCGGAGTACACCGACGCGGCGCACAATCCGATGATTCCGCACACGCTGGTGCTGGAGCCGGAGCTGGTGGTTTACAAGATTTATATGGGGTATTGGTTTTTTGGCCGGCCCACGCTTGACGAGCTGCGGCTGGACCTGCGCGCGGTGTTGAAGAAGTGCCGCCGGGACTGGGACATTAGCGGCGCGGAGCAGCGAGCGGCATGGGAGCGCGGCGAGAAGGACAAGTTTTATCCGTACGGCAAGACCTACGCGAAGACGATCAGTGAGCAAGGATAGCCGCCCGGCCAGGACGAGGTAGCCGTACCTTCGCGTTGGAGCCGTAACCCGCGCGATGGGGCCGTACTCCGGGCAGTGGAGCCGGACCCGGCGCGATGGAAATGAAAAGGTCCGCAACCGTTCATTTCCGGACATCCCTTTGCGGATTCGGACACTTTACCCGTTGCTGAGTTCCCTGGCTTCCCAAGCCGAGTTGTGTTTTGAGCGGTTTACAAGCGCGAACGCTTGGCGCTGCGCCTGCGTGTAGATTGATACGAATAGGTTCAACCTTGGGGGTGCCTCGCTATGCTTCTTCAAGACTTGCGCTACGGCGTGCGGCAACTTTGGCAATCGCCCGGGTTTACGCTGACGGTGGTGCTCACGCTGGCCCTGGGCATTGGGGTGAATACGGCGATTTTTTCGCTGTTTAATGCGCTGGTGTTGCGACCGATTCCCGCGCGAGATCCCGCTTCGATCGTCAATGTTTATCGCACGGTAGAAAATCAAGAGCGCTTTGGCGTGTTTTCTTATCCGGAATACCGGAGCGAGCGTGAGCACAATTCGGTTTTTTCGGGATTGGCGGCGTTTACGGGCGCGCAAGTGACGCTGACCAGCGGCGGCGAGAAATCCGCCGCGAACGATGCTGGCGAGACGCTGCAAGCGCAACTGGTTTCGGGCAACTACTTTTCGGTGCTCGGCGTGGGCGCTGCGCCGGGGCGAACATTTATCGCCGAGGAAGACCAGACCCCGAACTCCCATCCTGTGGTGGTGTTGAGCCACGATTTATGGCAGCGAAGATTTCAAAGCGATCCCAATATTGTGGGGAGCACGCTGACGCTGAATTCGGATTCGTACACGGTGGTTGGAATTGCGCCGCAAGGGTTTAGCGGCACGGTGCCGGATCCCGTGGACGTCTGGGTGCCGATGATGATGCAGGGGAAGATCCGCCCCGGGGCGAATTTGCTCGAGGATCGCAACGACATGTCGCTGCAGTTGGTGGGGCGCCTGAAGCCAGGGATACGACGGGAACAGGCGCAGGCAGAAATGACGGTGCTGGCGGAGCAATTTGCGAAGTCCGACGGAGAGAAAAACCATAAGGTAAGTGTCACGGTGACGGAGGGGGAATTTCTGAATCCTCAGGAGCTAAGTGACGTTTTGCCGGTGGCGGTACTGTTGATGGCAGCGGTCGGACTGGTGCTGCTGATCGCGTGCGCGAACGTTGCCAATCTGTTGCTGGCGCGTGGAGCAAGTCGGCAGAGAGAGATTGGCATCCGGTTGTCGCTGGGAGCGAGCCGCGGGCGGGTGGTGCGGCAATTGTTGATGGAAAGCATGCTGCTGGCGCTGGCGGGCGGTGCGGGCGGAATGATTTTGGCGCTGTGGATTGCGGAACTGTTGCTCGGTTCGGTGCATCCGCCCGGAATCCACCGGCTGGGGTTGGATGTGAAACTTGATTTTCGCGTGCTGGGCTACACGCTGGTGCTGTCGATCGTGAGCGGACTGCTGTGCGGTTTGCTACCGGCGATGCGCTCGTCGAAGCAAGATTTGGCGGCGGCGGTGAAGGAAGAGTGGAGAGCGTTTGGCCAGCGCATCAGCAAGTCACGGCTGCGGGGCGTGCTGGTGGTATCGCAAGTTGCGGTGTCATTGATTCTTCTGGTTGGCGCGGGTTTGCTGGTTAGGGCGCTGCAAAAGGCGCAGACGTTGGCTCCAGGATTTGAAATGAACAACATTGTGGTGGTAACCGCGGATTTGCAGCAGCGTGGCTACGACGCAGCGCGCGCCAGAGAATTTCAGAGAGAACTGACCGAGCGGCTAGCAGCATTACCTGGGGTGAAAAGCACGGGCTTGGCGCGCACCGCGCCTTTGGGATCGAGTTTCGCGGTCACGCGGATTGCTGTCGAAGGTCGCGAGGAAGCATCAGCGTCGCGCTCGCCGCTGATAAATTTCAATACCGTTTCGCCGGGATACTTCGAGACGCTGAAGATTCCGATTGTGCGAGGACGTAATTTCAGTTCGCAAGATATTGCACAGGAAGCCAAGGTTGCGGTGATCAGTGAATCGCTGGCGCGACGCTACTGGCCTGGCGAAGATCCCATCGGCAAAAGGTTTAACGGCGGCGGGAACTCGGCGTACCGCGAAGTGATTGGCGTGGCCGGGGATTTGCGAAATGTGTACCTCTGGAGCGGCGATGAACCGTATCTCTATCTTCCCCTTTCACTGGCAGAGTCGGCGGACATGCAATTTTTTGTGCGCACGGAAGGCAATGCGGGGCCTGTGATGAGTGCGGCGAGCGAATTCGCGCGAACAATCGATAGCGGCCTGCGGGTTTCCACACATCGACTGGACGAAAATCTAGCGCTGTGGATCTGGCCTTCGCAGATGGGTGCACTGCTTTCGGCCGCGCTCGGCGTTTTTGCGCTGCTGCTGGCGTCCGCGGGAATTTACGCGGTAATGGCGTACGCGGTGACGCAAAGAACGCGCGAGATCGGCATACGCATGGCGCTGGGCTCGCAGAACAAAGATTTGCTGACGCTGCTGCTGCGCGAAGGCATGCGCTTGGTGATGATCGGCATCGCTATAGGATTGTTGGCGTCCATCGCCTTGTCACGATTGCTGGCGAAGTTTCTTTATGGGTTGAGCGCCGTGGACGGGCTGGCGTTCGCCGGCGTTTCTGTGCTGCTGGTCAGTGTGGCGTTGCTCGCCTGCTGGATACCTGCACGGCGTGCAATGCGGGTCGATCCCATGGTCGCGCTGCGCTACGAGTAGCGAATGACGGTTTCTCTCCTGGGAAGACGCGGCCTTGGTGCTGGTTTCGCGTCTCAACACACTCGCGGCGAACCGTCGGCGATGGTGACAGTTGCGGCCAAACCTATTTAAGTGCCCTCAGAGTTGCCCAATTAATTCAGCTGTCGTGCGGGCAGCGTATCGACCGAGCGTACATTCCCGGTCATCTCGGATGTTTTGCGCCAATCCACGTTGGCCATCTCGATCGAGCCGGTCCGGCCTTGCGTGTCGGTGATGATCAGCAGGTCGCCGTCGCGATGGAATTTGGCAACCTCGATCATCTGGTTGGAGTTCAGCACCAGCGCCGTGAATTTTTCGCTGCTCTGAAACGCGGCAGGTTGCGGTGCGAAATCCTGCTGTGCGGCAGGCTGAGGGGTTGCGGTCTGCGTGTTGGCGACCCGCAACGTGGAGGCGGTGGTGATGACGACGGTCGGGCGATTTGCGGTTGCAACTCGCGTGGTGGTCGTGGCTACCGCGACTTGCATGGGGTTAGGCTGCAGCGCATTGGATTGCGAACTTAGCCTATAGCTGCTTTGCCGCGCGTAAGCCGGACGGTCGAGGTGAGGTACCTGTGCCAGAGTTTGCGGAATAACGATGTCGTCCATCAACCGCAACTCCAGTGGTTCTTCGCCTTTGAGCGTCGGCCTTGGTCCGCGAAACGGCAGACTAATTACCTTCCACGGCCAAAGTGGAGGGATCATCCACTCGACCACATCGCGCTCCGCGTGGCCCTTGCCATCGACGTCGCCTTCCTTGTCCACCTTGTAGCCGCGAGCCTGGATGACCTTGGCCGGCAGGGGTAGATCGCCATTGGGAAGGATTACCCGATCAAAAGTGATCCTCAGATAGCCCTTGCCAACGAAATGGCCCGGCTCTTTGTCAGCTTCGAGATGTCCACCAAGCATGCTGCCCCGGGGGAACATGGGCTTGCCGAACTCCTGCGTGGTCCTTAGATGGCACAGTACCGGGTCACCAATGGCCGCGGTTGCCGAAGAGAAATTCGGCTCGTCCAAAGTGCATTGCAGAAGCGTGCCGGCCGGCACGAGTTGATCCTGTGCATGGATCCCCTGTGCCGACACCAGTAGCGCCGCCGCACCCATCAACATGCCGATGAGTCGTTTCATGGTGGTCCTCCAGATGGTCGATTTTGAGCAGCGGCTAGCGAACTAGCCGCCTTCACCGGCAGGTAGGCCCGAAGCGTTAAATTGGACACACCCGAGCAACACTGACGGTTGCCCGACCACAACCCAGGGCCCGGGAAAAAGTCGCTGACAATCTTAGATTTTTTTTGCCGAGGCAAACTACAGGGAGCGCAGGAAATTCAGCAAATCCTGTTGCTGCTGCGGGTTTAGGTGTTTGAAGTTACGAATCACGCCGTTGGCTTCGGAGCCCTGGCTGGCGTGTTCCGTAATGGCGTCCATTAAGTCCGTGGTGCGGCCATCATGCAGGAAGAAAATGCGCTGCCCGAGGCCCCAGAGGGGCGCGGAGCGAAATTCGTCTGGACCGGCCGCCCCTTGCGAGACGCCGTCGGCCAGGTTCGTGCCCATGTGGTGGACGAGCAAATCAGAGAATAGGTTGGCGGTACCGGGACCCAGGCCGGGCGTGAAGGTCGACGCGGCGGTCGGAAGGGCCGAGGTGTGGCACAGCGCGCAGCCAAGGTTGTTGAACACGCGGCTGCCATTGGAGATGGATTGCGCCCCACCAGGAACGGTAGCGGAAGGCGTGGGCGGGGCGAGCATGCGCATGAACATGGCGAACTGCACGATATCGCTGGGAACTGCGTAGTCGGGAGAAGCTGTGAGGTTGGTGGCGTCTTCGGGCGTGGGATTTATTCTGCAGTTGGCGGGGAGTCCGCCGGTCAGGGCCTCGTCCGGACTGGAGCGCTCGTTTTGGAACATCTCGTTGGTCACACCCATTTCCACGTTGTAGGCTTCGCCGGCGAACATCTCGAGGGATTTGTTTTGTGCTTTCCAGCCAAAGCGGGCGATGGTGCCGTCATTTCCGGTGCGGTTGGGTTGACCGGAAATCCCGAGCTGATTCTTGGCCTGCGCATTGGAATTCATATTGGCCAGAATCACCTCATCGGGGATGTTTTCCATCAAGCCGGCGCCAAAGACGGGGGTGGGGATGCGGAAGATGACGTTATTCAGCGCTAAGTTTTGCGCAAAATTGGGCTGTGCGATTGCACAACTGCCAGCGTCGGCGCGTCCAGTGATAACGAAAAGATCGTGCACGCCACCGTCGGGAGTGGTGCTCAGCGAGCCGTTGCTATTCAAAAAGAATTTGAAGCGCGCCTCGCGAACCGGGCCGTCCGGGGTGATGAAGCTTGGAAGGGCATTGGAGGCGCTGGCAAATTGTGTCTGCGGATTCGGCCCCAGAAATGGGAAGGCGCTTGAGCTGGGGCTGCTTCCACCGGTGCTCGGTTGCGAGTGACAGCTGGCGCATTGGTTGGCGTTGAAGCGCGGACCGAGGCCATTGCTGGTTCCGCCCTGAACGACATCGACGCTCAGGAAGCGATTTAGGCCATTGTTGAAAAAGTCCGTCCCACCTGGGGTTTGCACTAGGGATGCGAGTGGCTGGCCGGCGCCGACGGTACCACCACGGACTCCCGGATCGCGAGGCTCGGTCTGTCCGATTAAGAGGCCAGCCGAGGAAGCTAGGGCGAGGAAGATAGCCCAGGCGGCGATTTGTCGGTGGCGAGGAAAGCGAATCTGATCCTTCAAACGTGCGATGAACCTACGTGCGATGAATCCCTGCAACATGGTTGAACTCCTTCTTGGTGCCCGACACGATCGTCATTCCGGCACGTCGTCCAGGCACAAAAATAGCGATGCACTTGCTGGCAGGGTCACGCCGGTTACCCGGCATTTAAGGAAGTGATCAGAGCGCTCGGATAGGCCGAGATCAAAGAAACGGTTCAGTTCGATTCGGCGGTCGAAGCGTAGGCTGGGTTGCTCTGCGGTGGAAACTATGACAAAAGCGCGTTGAGGTCATCTGGACCAAGGTCCAGTTTTGGGACACTGGCTGGAAGCTGGCCTATTGTGGTTACGGCGTCGGAACGTACGGCGGTGTTATCTCCGGCCGAAAACTGATGGCCAAGTTTCAATAAAGCCAGGATTTCAGATCCGCGCCCGGCGGAGCGGTCTTCGCGATGCGGTCCATAATTTTGCCGAGATACATGGTGTTGTAGTGGAGACGCGAGAGGGCGTTCGGCAGATTGGGATCGCCGTTCCAGCAATGTTCCGCGCGATCGCCGTACTTGACCTCGCCGCCGTAGGGCGGATTGGTAACGGATTTCAAAACATCTTCGAGGTAATACACGGCGTTGTTGAGGAAATAGGTGTCGGCGCTGCCCACGTACACATGGATCTTGCCTTCGAGCTTAGGTCCCAGGCTGGACCAATTTTTTTGTAGAATCGCGCTCAGATCAAAATGCTCTTTCCAATAGGCGGCTACCGTGGGATCGATGTCTCCGGTTTCCTTATTGAAGATGGGCTGAGGATAGCCATCTTTGCCGACTGGGCCGTACACCGCTTGCCAGATGTCGAATTGCTCGCCGGAGCGTGCGTGCGAGCCGAGGCTGAGTTCGTACTGATTGGATTTTTGCGTGGTGAGAAAGGTGTGGCCCAGATAGTCGCGCTCAGCGGGTTGAGCTACTTCGACGTGCGGGCCGCGGATGTAGAAGGCATTTTTGTCATCGTAGAGATTGATGTTGGTGAAGGCGCGGAAGTCCACGGGATCCGGGCAGGCGACAAATGCCCCGTTGTAGTGATCCGGGTAAAACACCTGCACGGCGAGCGCTTCCCAACCGCCGGTCGAGCCGCCATAGACAAAGCGCGCCCAGCCCTGGCCCAAGCCGCGGAACTTTTTTTCAATCGCGGGGATTAGTTCGGTTTCGATGGCGTCGCCGTATGGTCCGAGGTTCGCGGAATTTACGGCGTACGAGTCGTCGTAATAAGGATTGGCGTGATTGATCTGCACCACGAGGATGCGCGGAAAATCTGGCGCGATCCACTGCTGGTAGAACTTGTAGGCCTCTTCCTGCTGAATTCTGTTATAGCCGGCCAAGTGAAAGCGCTCGCTGTAATCCGGTTTTAGATTGGGGTCGGGCGGCGTGGTGCGAAAACCGTGAAGGTCGTCGTTGAAGTGATCCTCAAAAATCGCCAACGGGAAATGCGCGTCGGGATGAGTGTCGAAGCCTTCGGGTACCAGAACGTTGGCGCTGAGAAATATGGGGCGGCCCCAGAATTTACTGAGCAGTTCGCTGCGAATTTTGAGATGACGAATGTACGGAGTGTCTGGCGGGTCGGGGATGGGAGGGATCACCTGGTCGAGGACAATGGCGACCGGGCCCCCCGCAGGGCGCAAGGTTATCTTTTGCGGCTTGGAATAAAGATTTCCCGGCGCTAGATTCCAATGCTGCCCTTCGCCGCGATCCATGGGAAGTTTTACGGTGTGGCCGTCGGCGCGGTGGAAGGTTTCGTAGCGGTGCAGAACAGCTTGCACGAAATAGTCACCGGGAGGGACGTCGCGCAAGTAACGAATGGGATAGCCAAACGCAGCGTCATCGACGGTCACGGATTGTCCGGGTTGCAAGCCGTCCACGTCGACGCCGAAAATTATCTGCGTGCGGGGTAGTCCAGTGATCTGCATGCGCGGCTCCGCCGAGCCGTCGGTCGACAGCAGGAGTAGGATGCGGCCATCGAGCGGTTCGGCGCTTTGCTCTTTCGCGAAGGAGACGGTGAAGCGATACTCCGGACTCTGTTGGCAACGCAACGGCAAGGCGTGCAACGAAAGCATGCAAACACTCAGCAGTACAATACGAAGCAGAAAAATACGAAGGCTCCACCGCATCGCTGTATTTCCTCCGGAACGAAGTCTGTAATCGACGCGGTGATTCTACACTGAGGGCGTGGAATACCGACAGCTGATAACCGAAGGGTTGCCAGTTCGAGTCTTGCTCGCGGAGCCATTCTTTACGATTCTGCGAACTCAGGGAGGCGCTGCAACTCCGGCTTGGGTCGAACAAACTTGTAACTTCGCACGGCTCAACAAGAAGTCACGAAAGAAGCGAGAGCTGCGACACGGGAAGAATTGCCGTGCGCAGCCCCCGACTCTTCGGCCGTTTGTGTCGGCGTTGCGTTTTCCTTAAAACGAGAGAACGACTCCAGCTTGATAGCGGAAGTTGTTCTGATTGTTGTTACCGGCCGTGAAACTGTTGCCGAATCGCGTTAACACATAGTCAAACTCGGCCGGGCGAATGGAGATGGATTTGGTAACTTTAATATCCACGCCCCCGCCAATCAGGAAGTCGAACCCGTTGTTCGATGGAGAATTTATACAGGTCCCGGAAGCGTTGCAAAGGTTTACGTAGGCGTTGGAATGAGCGCCGCCGAATAACGCCTCGGCGAACGGCTGGATTTTGCCATGGCGGAATTTAACCACGGGACCAACGTTGTAGGTGAACAGATTGGCCTGGACGTTCGTTCCCGTCGAGACGAGTGTCCTGGTCGTGCTGCCATAGCCTTCGAATTCGGCCTTGATTCCGATCAAGTCAGTGAAGAAATACGAGAAGGCGCCGCCCCCGCCGTTGAGCGAGAAGCTGCTGATGATGTCGCTGTTTTGCGGGTTGAACCGCATGTAGGAGTAGTTCACTGATACTTCCGCTTTGGTGTCGCTCTGGGCGTATGTTGCACTCGCAAAAAGCAGAACGAATCCAATAAGAAATGCCGTCTTCATTTTTCTGTCTCCTCGTTCAAAATGTTCAAACCAATGTTGAGCTGTAGGAAGAGCGTTCAGATGCCCAGCCCGCACTCTTTAGCTTCTTCGAGAGTAGGCGGAATCAATCTGAGCGTGTACCGTCAAAAGTTACGGTGTGCTAATCATCGGAACACCGAGAAGATTGGCGACTCCAGTTATGCCAAGAGCTTTTTTTCGGCTGACTCTGTGTAGATGGGGAACCAGGCGAAAGGGTTGTCCGTCTCGGGGAGATGGCGGAACGGCACCCTTGCGCCCAGCACTTCAGGCAGTGCGTTGTTTCCTAAATTGGATAGGGAACTCGAATTTGAGGGTTCGCACATCGTACAATTCGGGGAGCCATTCTTTACGATTCTGCGAACTTGTGGAGAATTCGCCCAGTTCGAATATTTCCAACTTCAGGAGCGCTAGGGTTGACCGATACATCTTTGAGAACGCATCGCAGCGGTTCTGATTTTTCGGACGGAGTTGTGGGCATCCGGCGGAGCGGTCGCATGCTAGCCTCAAAGCTTACTCATGACTGACCTCACTTCTTTAATCGCGCAACACGGATACTTGGTGATTTGTGTGATCGTCTTTGCGGAAGCCATCGGAGTGCCGGTGCCGGGGGCAGTGGCGCTGGTGGCGGGCGGAGCCGCAGCGGCGTCCGGCGCCCTGAACGGACCTGCGGTGGTGCTGTCTGCGGTCGCGGCGATGCTTGCGGCGGATTCGTTGCTTTACGTTCTCGGCA
The DNA here is from genome assembly GCA_963798585.1 of uncultured Acidobacteriota bacterium. Taxonomy (GTDB): domain Bacteria; phylum Acidobacteriota; class Terriglobia; order Acidiferrales; family UBA7541; genus Acidiferrum. The sequence continues at coordinate 151,594 of CAWCTJ010000018.1, read as the reverse complement.
GAGTAACGGGATGGGCGTTGTTGAAATTTCTGTGCCGCGTTTCCGTCGATCCGGAAACTTGCGTTTTGCACTCCGCGGAATCTTTCTACAAGCGGGGCCGGACTACTTTGCTGATCGCCAAGTTTATTCCCGGCGTGAGTACCATGGCCGCGCCGCTCGCCGGCAGTATGAAAATGCCGTTCCCGCAATTCCTGGGGCTGGATTTTGTGGGCGTCAGCATTTACGCCTTTTCGTATGGCGCGGTCGGATTTATCTTCCGCGACTTCATCGCGAAGATCATCGGCGGGTTTCGCACGGCGGGGCACGCGGTCGAGATGGTAGTGGTGATCGGGGTGATTGCGTTTATCGCTTACCGCGTTACATTTTACTGGAGGCATCGGAAGGATCGTATCGTGCCACGAGTGCCTGTGGCGGAGGTTGTGGCAAAGCTGCAGACTGAAGGCCCGGACAAGATCATGCTGGCGGATGTTCGCAGCCATGGCTATTACACTGCTGGCGCGTTGCGCATTCGCGGATCGATTCGTATCGAGCCCAACAACCTGAGCGACGAAATCAAGAAATTTCCGCGACACAAGGACATGTATCTGTACTGCACATGCCGGAGCGAAGCGACCAGCGCGAGCGTAGCGCACCTGCTGCGGGAGCAAGGATTCAATGCGTTTGTAATCGTTGGCGGGCTAGCTGCCTGGCGCAAAGCAGGCGAGCCGCTCGAACCAGTGCCAGAGGCTGACGTGGTACATCTTCCGACCTTCAGCCGATAATGCTGCCCGGTCGTCTTCGGTTAGCCAATTGCCCGGCAGAATTAGGCAAGATTTAGGCAGGATCGTTCTACGCAGCTAAGAGCTAGACGAGTATAATTCCGGTGAGACCGAGGGGCGATTTGACAGATCCTTTCGAGTCGGCCACCAAGTCTTGACGTCGGAGAGGGTAAGCGTGCAGAGGTATCCGCCAACAGCTAAAACTCATTTTTGTACCTGGTAGGCTGGGGCCTGGCACTCAGAAGAGTTTTCCACTCAGGAAGTCATGTAAGTCTGAAGGTGCCCTTCGAAGGAGTTAACTATGGCCACCATCACAGTGAACGGGGTCCGACACGAGGTCCAAGCAAAAGACGATACGCCTCTACTGTACGTTTTGCGTAACGAGCTGCAACTCAGCGGGCCGCAGTTTGGTTGCGGGCTCGCACAGTGCGGAGCCTGCTCCGTCCTGATCGACGGCAAAGAAACTCGGTCCTGCGTCACCCCGATCTCCAGCGTAATCGGCGAGTCAGGAAATCACCACGCTCGAAGGCCTACCCGCGCGCTGGGCAAAGCTAAAAGGTCTTTCTCCCGATCAGGCCAAAGACATTCTTCACCCCGTTCAGCAGGCATGGATTGCCGAACAAACTCCCCTCTGTGGCTTCTGCCAGAACGGCATGATGATCGTCGCCACCGAACTCCTCGAAACAAATCTCAATCCCAGCGACGCACAGATCAAGGCTGCCTTCACCACCGAAGGGCCATCGCCGCACCTCTGTCGCTGCGGCAGCTATGCCGCAATTATCGACGCCGTTAAACACGCCGCATCGCTTATGGGAAAGGGGAGGTAAGCCATGACTACCACCGCTGAAAAGACCGTCAAGGTTTATGAAGCTACTCTCTCCCGCCGCCAATTCGTCAAAACTGGCGGCGCACTGGTCGTCGGCGTCGCATTCGTCGGTCCTTCCCTCCTCAGGGCTCAGGGTTCCCATGCCCCGAAAGTCACCGGAGCTCCCTTCAAGAACTCTCTCGATCCGACTCAACTTAGTTCGTGGATCGAAATACATCCGGACAACACTGTCCTCATCCGCACCGGCAAGAGCGATTTCGGTCAGGGCACGACTTTCACCGCCTATCGCCAAATCGTCGCCGACGAATTGAATGTCTCGTTCGAAGCCATCACCACCGTCGTCGCGGGGCACACCGATCAGACGCCCGATGGCAGTGGCGCCTTCGATTTCCTCGGCCGCGGCACTCCCAACATCCGCAAAGCCGCTGCGTACACCTATCAAGCGCTTCTCGATCTCGCTTCAGAACGCCTCAACGTCCCGAAAGATCAACTCGCTGCCAAAGACGGCGTCTTTTCCGGCGGCGGCAAATCCATCTCTTACGGCGACCTCGTCAAAGATCAGCAACTCAAACTCACCATTCCTGTCAGCGGCGACCTCACCAGTATCATGCGGCCTGAGAGTTGAAGGCGATCCGCCGATGAAGCCAGTCAGCGCCTACACCGTCATCGGCAAATCGCACCCAAACTCAATCATCACCTCCAAAGTCACCGCAAAAGAAACTTGGGCCACCGACATCCGCCTTCCCGGAATGTTGCATGGACGCATGGTTCATCCCAAAACGCTCGGCTCTACGCTCGTCTCTGTCGGGCAGCTCGACAAATCCAAATTCCCCAATTCGCAAGTAGTTGTGAAAGGAAATCTCGTCGGAGTCGTCGCTCCAACCGAGTGGGAAGCCATTCAAGCTTCGCAGCAAGTCGCCGCCGAAACCAAATGGACCGAATGGAAAGGTCTGCCCGGTAACGGAAAGCTCTACGATTCTCTACGCAAAGAAGCCGATTGGACAACCGCGCAAGTTACAAAGAGCGACGCCAACAAAGGCGATGTACCCGCCGCGCTCGCTTCCGCTCAGAAAAAGCTCTCTGCCACGTATCACTTTCCTTTCATGAAGCACGCACCCATCGGTCCCACCCTAGCCGTTGCAGACGTCAAGCCCGACGGCACAGTCCACCTCCACACACATAATCAAAATCCCCAGGCCTTGCGCGGCGAAATCGCCACGATGCTCGGCATCACGCCTGATCACGTCATCGTTCACACACATCCCGGAGCAGGGCACTACGGCCGCTCCAACGGCGGCAACTCTGGCGCGGAAGACGACGCCGTAATTCTGTCCCAGGCGGTTGGAAAACCTGTTCGCGTTCAGTGGATGCGAGCCGAAGATTTGCAGTGGTCCACGCAATCCCCGGCTGCTTTCGCCGACGTCGAACTCGCTCTCGACGAAAAAGGAAGAATCGCTGGCTACCAGATAGATCACTACATGCCCGCCTTCCAGGATGATCGGCCCATCGGCGCTATCCTGGCTGGACTTCCCACGATGCCCGCGCCGGGCGGCGGGGCTCAGGATTCTTGGGTTCTACGGCCAACTTCTTATCCGATCCTTGGTTTTACGATCTCGTTCCCAATGTGGCCGAGCGCGGCCACGGCACGTTTCAGGTGGGACAAAAAGCATCACCGCTCGCCGTCGGCCTTCGCGATCACAGCATGCGTACGCCGGGCCAATACCAGCAAAACTATCCGCGCGAACTCGCCTTCAGCGAAGCCGCAGCGCTCGCAGGCGCCGATCCGATTCAATTTCGAATTGACCACGCCAAAGAAGAGCGCCTCATCAATGTTCTCAAGCAAGTTCGCGACGCCAGCGGATGGACACGCGTCCCTCGCCTCGCCCGGGCGCAAAATCTACCGGTTCAATTGCCGTTCAGCGGCCGCGGCGTCTCTGTAATGTTCCGCTCGGGAACCTATTGGGCCTGCGTCTGCGAAATCGCCGTCACTCCCAGCACTGGCGCCATCGCGGTCGAAAAATACACCATCGCCGTGGATCCCGGCATCGTCGTCAATCCTGCTCAACTAAAACGGCAAGTCGAAGGCGGCGCCATGATGGGCATCAGCCATGCGCTCTACGAAGAAGCTATGTTCGATGAAAGCGGCATTACTTCGCGCGACTGGAATACCTATCCCATTGCCAAAATGACGGACACTCCCGAATTCAAAGTGGTGCTCATTCACAATCCCAAAGTCGGCGCATACGGTGGAGGCTCCGAAGCCGCCAACGCATTGGCCGCTCCAGCGATCGCGGCAGCTCTTCACGACGCAACCGGGAAAGTCAGCCGGCGGCTTCCTTTGAAACGCGCCTATGTGCAAGAGCTTTTGAAGACGTAGCTGCCTGCCGCTGCGCGGACTGCCCCAACCGCTTCCTAATGCTGCACCGGCGGACAACCGGTTACCGAGCAGTTCTCGAGGTAGCCGCTGAGCGTAACGGTGGCGGAGGACAATCCATACCAATCCGCCGTCATAATCAGGGAAGGCGAGTCGCCCGCGTTGTGGTAGCTGGTTATCTGTTGATTGATCACGGCGAAATTATCTCCAGCGTACGTGCCTATGAAGCTGGAGATTTGGTCGCCACTGCTGTTGATGAAGCCACTGGGCAGGGGAGTTCCCGATTTCACCACGAGTTGCGCGCTAATGTTTTGAACGACCAGCCGGTAGCCGGCGGGCGCCGACGTGAAAGCGTTGAAGAGACACAGGGGTGGGACGTAGCACCCGCTGGCGGGGAATCCGCTGCTGCTCTGGTACGGTATGCGCGTCGCGCGATCGGCATCCTCGGCCACCACGGGATTCGTCGTGGTGTTCGCCACTTGCACCAGCGTGGCCACCAGGGCGTGCACGGACTTCGGAGCCGCGAGCGTCACCATCGCAATCAATAGCACCAGGGCCAAAAATCCTACCAACAAGCGTTTTGCCGTCTGCATTTCCGTTCCTCCATGTGGCGCGATGTGACGCGAAGTCGCGCGAATCGCGCGCATTGCAACGCCATCGCCTAATTCTGAATCGGCGGGCAGCCGGTCACAGCGCAATTTTCGAGGTACCCGGTCACCGTGACATAGTGGTTGTGCTTGCCGTTATAGTCCGCAGTGATGTAGAGGGATACGCTTTCGCCCGCGTTTACGTAGCGCTTTATCGGTTGGTTGATAATTGCGACTTGATATGAGCTACCCAGATAGCTGCCGTAAAAAAATGTTGCACCCTGAAGGGTACTTGCCAAGGCGGGATACATGACTCCGCCGGGCGCAGGATTTCCTGAGCTTACATATAAATAGGCACTGATGTTCTCCATCACCAGGCGGTACCCAGCCGGCACCCCGCTGATGCCACTGAAATCGCAATTGGAGTCCACGCCGTCGCAAGACAAACCTGTGAAGTCGTCAGTACCCTGGCTAGAACTCTGATACGGAATACGCGTGGCCTTGTCGGCATCGAGCGTCACCGCCGGATTAGCCGTGGTGTTGGCCACTTGCACCAGCGTGGCCACGATGGCATGAACTGCTTTCGGCGCCCCGAGCGATATAAGCATGGCCGTCAAAGCGACCGAGCCCAAGGTTATTAACAGCTTTTTCGCGAATTGCATTGTCATTTCTCCTTTTTTCTTCGCGATTAGACGCAGTGCGCCTGCTTGCGGAGCCGGCCGCGCACGCTGCAAGCCACGCCGAGACCGAGCAAGCTCAGTGCGAGCAACGGAAAGCTCGCGGGCTCGGGCACGCCGGTGGTTCCAATGGGAGCCGTGGTGACATCGAGGGCGTAGGCGCCGGTGCAATTCAGGCCGATGGTGTCGCAAAAGTTGCTGGTGCCGCCGGTGAAGTCGGTAAAACCTTCGCCGAGATTGCCGTTATCGAAGATTGCGTTGGCAAAGTATTGGCCATCGCTGAGAACGATGGTGTAGGTGCCCGCCATGAAGTCGGGGATGGACATTGTGACATCGCCGCAACCGACACCGCCACCGACGGGGTTCGCGGGCGGGCAGCCTTGGAAGCTGGGATAGTTGGTTTGAATCGCCGAGGTGCCGTACGGATTGCCGCCGTTCGTGAGTATATTTCCGGCCGAGTTAAAGACGGCCAGGAATGGATCAACGCCGCCGGCGGCGAAGACGTTGCCCAAGGCGTCCGTGCCGCCACCGAACCCGAAGGTTTGTAGCGTGACATTTGACGTGGAACTCAGCGACAGAGCGATGTCAACGGTGGACTCCTCCGTCGCGAGTGTGCCGGTGTAGGTCGTGGTGGTATCGGCTTTAGCGGCGGTCACGAGGTTTGAAAGGAACAGAGCACAAACCAGTAGCCGGCCAGTGCGGTTTAGTATTTCTCGTAAGTACAAATGCTTCGCCATTTCATCGCTCCCAGCGCATAGACACACCCTTGGACGCAACGGATTTCCATGCTAAATTCCCGCATGAAATCGTCCCGTTTGGTCCCTAGCGCCAGCAATATCGGGCGTAGCTTGCTCTCTCTGAGCACTCGAAGTCTTTAGGAAGTCTTCAGGAAATTCTCAAGATTTCTCAGGGCCGCCTATGAGCAACAATGGCTTGGGCTTATACGAGTTCGGTCCTTTTCGCCTGGATGCTGATCGCCGCCTCCTGCTTCGCGATGACCATCCCATTCCTCTGCAACCCAAAGCCTTCGACACCCTACTCGTGTTGGTACGCAACTCGGAAAAGGTGGTTCTGAAAGGCGAGTTGCTCGACGCCGTTTGGGCAGATACGTTTGTTGAAGAGTCCAACCTCACCCAGAACATTTTTGTGTTGCGCAAGGCCCTTGGGGACATGGACGGCGACCGCCGCTACATCATTACCGTGCCAGGGCGTGGTTATCGCTTTGGCGAAAAGGTACGCGTAGCCACCGCCGCGGTCGTCGAACCGGTTCTGGAACGGGCGCTGCCTCCCACGGCCGCGGCGCCTGCGGCAACGACGTCAGCAACAATTCCAGCAACAATTCCAGTAACACCGCCGTTACCGGGGACCTTTTGGCAGCGGCAGAAAGCGGTGTTCGGGGTCGTTGCGGCGGTGCTCACGCTGGCTCTTCTACTCTTCGGCTATTCACGCATCCGCCATTTGCCGAAGCTCGGCGAAAGGGACACCGTGGTGCTCGGCGATTTTTCCAACACGACCGGCGACGCGGTCTTCGACGGGACACTCCGCCAGGGACTTTCCGCGCAGCTCGACCAATCACCGTTTTTGAATCTGCTGAGCGAGCAACGCATCAGCCAGACCCTCGCGCTAATGGCCCAGCCGCGAGATGCTAAAGCTGACGCCAGCGTTAGCGCGCGAGGTGTGTGCACGGACTTCCAGCGCCGCGGTCCTGCAAGGTTCCATCGCGCAACTGGGCTCTCGCTATCTCCTGACTCTCACGGCGGAAAACTGTGCCACCGGCGACGTCCTCGCCACTTCCGCGGCGCAAGCCATCGACAAGAGTCGCGTGTTAGACGCGCTGGGCGGCATGGCCGCGGACATTCGCGGCAAACTCGGCGAGTCTTTGGCTTCCGTCCAACGATTCGACACGCCGCTCGAGAATGTGACCACCTCGTCGCTAGAAGCGCTGCAAGCCTACACATTGGCCCACGCCGCGCAGACCAGCAATGCCGCGCAAGCCAGCAACACGTTGTATGAACGCGCCATTCAACTCGATCCCAACTTTGCCACCGCGTATTTGGGGATGGGCGTGAATTATTTCAATATGGACGAGCCCACGCGCGCCGCCCAATGTCTGCAAAAGGCCTACGATCTACGCGACCGCGTCAGTGAACACGAAAAGCTCAGCATCCAAAACATCTATGAGGCCATCGTTTTAGGCGATTTTGACGCCGCCATCAAAACTAACCTGCTCGCCGTACAACTCTATCCGCGCGATCCCCGCGGCATGGCCAATCTCGGCACCTTCTACTCCTACCTCGGCGATTACGACAAAGCTCTGTCCGCCACCGATGAAACACTCAAGCGCAATGGTGGCGCGGGCCAGAGCTACTCGAATTTACTGGTCGCCTATCTGCACGTCGGCCGGCTGGAAGACGCCAAAGCCGCCGCGCGCCAGGCTATCAACCACCACTTCGATTCCGCCTACCTTCATTACAATTTGTATTTGGTGGACTTTCTGCAGAACGACGCTGCAGGTATGGGGCGCGAGGCCGCCGCAATCGCTGGCAATCCAGACGGCGAGGATGTTCTCCTTTACTACCAATCGGATACCGCGGCGTATCACGGGCAATTCGCGCAAGCGCGTGAGTTGACTCGCCAAGCTGCTACCGCTGCTTCGCGCACCGGCGAAAAAGAAGCGCCCTGCGGCCTTCACCGCGGAGGCTGCGGTGCGCGAGGCGCTCGTCGGCAACTTCCCTGCAGCCAAACAGCAAGCCAAAACCGCGCTGGCACTCTCAACCGGCAAGGATGTAGCCGCAATGTCCGCAATCGCACTTGGCCTGGCAGACGACTCGGCAACGGCCGGGAGCCTCGCCGACGATCTGAACAAGCGTTTCCCACGCGATACCGCGGTGCAATATAATTTTCTGCCGTGCATTCACGCAGCCATCGCGCTGCGGGCCAGCCAACCTGGCAAGGCCATCGCAGCGCTCGCTGCATCGTCGCCCCACGAACTCGGGCAGACCGCGCAGAGTGTTACCTTCGTGCTATATCCCGTGTATCTCCGCGGCGAAGCTTACCTCGCGTCGAAGCAACCCGCGGAAGCTGTGGCTGAGTTTCAGAAAATCCTCGATCATCCGGGACTGGTGGAAAACGAACCCATCGGCTCGCTGGCACATTTGGGAATCGCCAGAGCGAATGCGCTGGCGCACGACACACCCAAAGCGCAGGCGAGTTACGCCGACTTCCTAACGCTCTGGAAAAATGCTGACCCCGACTTGCCCATCCTGAAGGAAGCCAAATCAGAATCCGCGCGTCTCCATTGACCCACTGCTATAACAAATCATCGCATACGGTCGTAAAGATTAAACTTCGGGATGGGTAAGGACACTTATCGGGAGCGCTGCTGCCGCGAAGCGTGGCGTGAATGCGCGGAATCGGGACAACTGCATCGGCGGAGGCGCGACGGAGGCGCGCCTCAGAAACTTCAACACGACTACATTCTAGGGTGCGCCGATGGCGCGGCGTTGCTGAAAACATTCACGGCAAAAAACGGGACGACCTTGCGTGGGGCGGAAGGGAACGGTGGTTTCCTTGCCGCATTGCGAGCAACTGGTCTTGGTTTCTGATCGCATGGGAGAAGCGGCGCCACCGCCGCCGCCCTCGGCACGCTTGGCCTTGCAGCCTTTACAGCGTTTCGGTTCGTTCTTAAAGCCTTTGTCGGCGAAGAACATCTGTTCGCCGCCGGTAAAAACAAACTCGGCGCCACATTCCGAACACTTCAGGACCCGATCGTGGTATTCCATAGCCGCTATCCCCCTGACCTTACCTCGGGCAAGGGACGGGGCCTTGGCGGAAAGAGCCAAAGGAGATGGGTATACCAGTAGTCCGCGGGAACCGGGCTGGGTCCCTCGAGCCATTGGGCGCAAAGTCGCTTAGAGCTACCCAAACGTCTTACCTGACCGGGGTCTGATTCTCGGAAGTGCGGCGCCGAGCCGCGAAACGAAACGGAGATTAGTCCGCTTCGCGCCGCTGCTTCTTGCGTAGTCGCTTCCGCGAAAGGGCTTCTTTGGCGCGGCGTTTTTCGCCGGGTTTCATATAGAAGCTATGCTTCTTGATTTCCTTGATGATGTCTTCCTGTTGCACCTTGCGCTTGAAACGGCGCAGGGCATTTTCCAGAGACTCACTCTCTTGAATAATCACTTCAGCCACTTTAAATTCACCCCCAATCCGGTTCGGATTGGTTTCATTACAGCGTCTCTGCACATGGCGGACGCCGTCCCTGTCAATAAGTATCGCATGTAAACCGCTGCTGTGTTCACGGCACCGGACGGCAGCGTCAAAGGGAAGAATAGTCGCTGGCATCTTCTAATCAATTACGGGCACATAAGTCAAGTGTTCTTTCGCGGCGGTTCGGTGGACTCGCGGGCGGTCCTGTACTTGACTATTTGGGGACTAAGGTATTTGTTAGTTAAATGTGGCGCGAGATTGGGGCACGCGAAACCCGTCAGCGCGAACCGCAGGGCTACGTTAGATGGCGGTGCACTTTTTACCTGATTGCCTTTTGTCCGGTTATTGCTAGAATCAGCGCGCTTCATAAACGCTTGCGGGAGCGCCACATGCCGGACATGCGGGATGCTATTGGAGTGTTGCTCGCGGGTGGGCAGGGCGAGCGGTTGTGGCCGCTGACGCGCGATCGCGCCAAGCCCGCGGTGCCCTTCGGGGCGCTGTACCGCATCATCGACATCACCCTTTCCAATTGCATCAATTCGGACCTGCGGCGCGTGTTTGTGCTCACGCAGTACAAAGCGCTGAGCCTGAACCGGCATATTCGCGCGGGCTGGTCGCCGCTCGCGGGGTTGGGCGATTACATCGAAGTGCTTACGCCGCAGATGCGCGTTTCCAAGGAGTGGTATCAGGGGACGGCGGACGCGGTGTACCAGAATATTTATTCGATCGGGAGTGAGCGGTCGAAATATACATTCATTCTGAGCGGCGATCATATTTACAAGATGAATTACAGCCGCATGCTGCAGCAGCACGTGGATTCCGGCGCGGACGTGACGGTGGCGACCATTGAATTTCCCACGGAACAGTGCTCCAGGCAATTTGGAGTGATCGAAACGGACCGGGAACGGCGCATCCAGGGATTTGAAGAGAAGCCGGAGCATCCGAAAGAGTCGCCGAACCGGCCGGGCTATTGCGATGCGTCGATGGGGATCTACATTTTTAATACGCAGCTGCTGATTCCGATTTTGCTGGCGGATTCGGAGGATCCCAAGTCGCATCACGACTTTGGCAAGGATATTATTCCGCGGATTATTTCGAAGCACCGCGTGTTTGCCTACAATTTCGTGGATGAAAATCGCAAAGACGCGTTGTATTGGCGCGATGTGGGGACGCTGGATGCGTACTACGAAGCAAATATGGATCTGGTGAGCGTGTCGCCGGTGTTTAATTTGTACGACCAGGACTGGCCGTTGCGCACCTGGCAGCAGCAATGGCCCCCGGCAAAGTTTGTGTTTGCGGACCCCGAACGCATGGGCGTGGCCCTGGATTCGATTGTTTCGGGCGGGTGCGTGATCTCCGGTGGCCGGGTGCAGCGTTCGGTGCTGGGATACAACGCGCGTGTGAACAGTTATTGCGAGGTGGCGGATTCGATTATCTATAATCACGTGAACATTGGACGGCATTCGCGGATTCGCCGGGCGATTATCGATCGGCACGTAAGTTTGCCGGAGCATACGGAAATTGGGTACAACACGGAAGCGGATAAGAAGCGGTTTCATGTTACGGATTCGGGAATTGTGGTGGTGATTCGGCAGGAGTCGCTGATTGAAGAGCCGGAAATGGCGTGAAGTGAAACTCGCAGTTATCGTCGCGCACGCGGGCCACGGCATATGAAGAAAAAGATCAAGAAACCAGAAGCTTCCAAAGAATTGCGCCGCGAGTGCGACTCATCGCAGCTAAACGACGGCGTCCGGGGAAAATACACCGGCGACTAAGCCCGCCAATTCGGTTGTGCACATCCCGCAGGAAATGCCTCCGCTTTGCCACGGATTTGAATTTCTGTAAACTTGATGGTTCGCAGTCACCTAGGAGAAGCTACTGTTATGTCCACAAAAATTGTGCGCGTGCACGCCCGGCAAATTATCGATTCGCGGGGGAATCCGACCGTTGAGGCCGATGTGGTGCTGGAAGGAGGGGCTGTTGGGCGCGGCGCGGTGCCGTCTGGCGCGTCCACTGGGGAACATGAGGCGCTGGAATTGCGGGATGGCGACAAGGCGAAATACTTGGGCAAGGGCACGCTGAAAGCGGTGGCGAACGCGAACGGCGAGCTAGCTAAGGCCGTGGTTGGGTTGGATGCTGCGGATCAGCGCGCGTTGGACCACAAAATGATTGCGCTGGATGGTACACCGACGAAGTCGCGGTTGGGCGCGAACGCGATTTTGGCGGTGTCTATGGCGGCGGCGCGGGCGGCGGCGGTGGCGCTGAAGCAGCCGCTGTACAAATATCTGTCCCGCTACTCGACGGATACATCGGCGAGTCTGCTGCCGGTGCCAATGATGAATATTCTAAATGGCGGGGCGCACGCGGATAGTTCGGTGGACTTTCAGGAATTTATGGTTATGCCAATTGGAGCACCGAATTTCTCCGAGGCGTTGCGTTGGGGCGTGGAAGTGTTTCATGCGCTGAAGACAGCGTTGAAGAAGCACGGGTACTCGACGGCGGTGGGCGATGAAGGCGGTTTCGCGCCGAGTTGTAAATCGAACGAGGAAGCTATTCAGATCGTGCTGGAAGCGATTGGCGCCGCAGGCTACAAAGCGGGCGAACAGGTGAGCATCGCGCTGGACCCGGCGGCCAGCGAGTTTTACGACAAGGCCAGCGGAAAATACGTCTTCAAGAAATCGGACAAGAGCGCACATTCGCCTGATGAGATGGCGGCTTACTGGACCAGCTGGGTAGAAAAATATCCTATCGTATCTTTGGAAGACGGTATGGCCGAGGACGACTGGGCGGGGTGGAAGTCGCTAACCGCGAGCGTGGGAAGCAAGACATCGAAGAAGAAGATCCAACTGGTGGGCGACGATTTATTCGTGACCAACACCGCGCGGCTGGAGCGCGGAATCAAAGAGGGGATCGCTAACGCGATTCTGATCAAGCTGAACCAGATTGGCAGCGTGACGGAAACGATTGACGCCATCGAAATGGCGCGCAAGGCGGGCTACAACTCGATTATTTCGCATCGCTCAGGTGAGACCGAGGATACGTTCATCGCTGACTTAGCGGTGGCCACCGCAGCCGGGCAAATCAAGACGGGCTCAGCCAGCCGCACGGACCGCATTGCGAAGTACAATCAATTGCTGCGCATCGAAGAGGAATTGGGCGCGAGCGCAAAGTTTAACGGTAAAGCGGCGCTCGGAAAGAACTAAGACGCGCTTCGAGAACGCGCCTTCGAGAGTCGCTGGCTCGCGGCTTCTTGTGGTCATAACCAATGCCAAAGTTCCAGAAACATATTTTTGTGTGCATGAACACGCGGGAGCCCGGGCATCCGCGGGGTTCGTGCGATCCGACCGGACAGGGCGAGCTGCAGCGGCTCTTCAAAACCAAGCTGGCGCAGCTTGGAATTGCAAATTCCACGGTGCGTGCCAACAAATGCGGGTGCCTGGACCAGTGCGAATTAGGTCCCACGGTGGTGGTCTATCCGGAGGCGGTTTGGTATGGGCACGTTCGCCCGGAAGATGTGGACGAAATTATCGCTTCGCACATTGTGGGAGGCCGACCGGTGGAACGGCTGGTGATTCCGGATGCGGTGTTGAATACCACGCACAAGAAGTCGTGAGTCGAGAGCGGTCCACGCATCACTACTCCACAGTTGCTAGAGGAGAGTTTTTCGGTGCCGCAAACTTCTAAAGCCTTCAACATCGTTCTGTGGATCTTGCAGATTCTGGCCGCCGTCATGTTTCTGTATGTTGGCATTCTGAAATTGTTTAGTGCCCCGATGTTGGTCCGAGGCTTCGCGATCATCGGGCTGGGGCAATGGTTTCGCTACTTCACGGGAGCCATCGAAGTGGGCAGCGCCGGGCTGTTGCTGTCGCCGAGACTCGCCGCTGTGGGCGCAGCATTGTTGACCTGCACGATGATTGGTGCGGTAATCGCCCACCTGACCCGGCTGCATAGTAGTCCCGCGGTACCATTGGTGCTGCTGGTAGTATGCGTGATCATTGTGTCGGGCCGTGCCCGCGCGCTTTTGAGTTAGCGCGGTTTTAGGTCGTGGCCGGACGGTGGTTCAAACCGATCTCAAGATGGCTTCATCCAGAATGCCCGACGGAGATTCCGTGGACCGTGACCAGAACATTTCGACCCGCCACGCGCACGAAGGTGACGTGGGCGCCGTCGCGCGGTTGATCAATGCCTCATTTCAGGTGGAGCGGTTTTTCCTGGGCGGCGACCGGCTCGACGCCGCGGAAGTGGGCTCCAGGATGGAGCGCGGAACATTTTTGCTGCTCGAAGATGCTGGGGTGCTGGTGGGATGCGTCTTCGTGGAGTTGCGCGGCGAGCGCGGCTATATCGGACTGCTTTCGGTGGAACCCGCACGACAGAAGTCCGGCCTGAGCCGTGCGCTGATGAGCGCGGCCGAAGAATATTTTCGCAAGCACGGTTGTCGCGTCGCCGAATTGCGCACCGTGAATCTGCGGACCGAGCTTCCACCGTATTACCAGCACCTGGGATATCGCGAAGCCTGCACGGAGCCGTTTCCGGCTGAAATTCCCGCGATCCTCCCTTGCCATTTCATCGTCATGACAAAGGACCTGCTTTAATTTCGCTGAGCGTTTTCCGCTGTATTGATCCATAGTGGCGAGAGACCACCACATTGGCGAGAGACCACCACAGCCAACTTCCCGTCAGGGTTTGCAATGCTTCCTGCTTAGGGCAGAATGCTAGTTCGCTCTTTGGGGGAAATATGAATCGCAGCGTTGTTTTCGCAGCACTGATATGCGCGGCCGCGTCGCTGGCGCCAGTTTCGCGCGTGACCATAGCTGATGAAACGCCGCTGTACGGATTTTCCGCGGAGTCTTCGCGCACCGAGCGCCAGTGGGAAGAGAAACTTCGCGCTATCCCCAAGCCGGAAAATCTCCGCGCGTACATGCAGCGATTGAGCGCGCGTCCGCACAATGTTGGCTCGCCATACGACAAAGACAATGCCGAATGGATTTTGGCAAAGTACAAAGAATTTGGTCTCGACGCGCACATCGAAGTGTTTGATGTGCTGTTTCCCACACCCAAGGAGCGCTTGGTGGAACTGGTCGAAGGCGGACCGCATTTTGTCGCCAAGCTGCAGGAGCCGGCCATTCCACAGGATCCGACGTCCAACCAGCAAAGTGAGCAGTTGCCCACCTACAACGCGTATTCGATCGACGGGGATGTCACTGGCCCGCTGGTGTACGTGAATTATGGCATTCCCGAAGACTACGAAGAACTGGAACGGCACGGCGTTTCGGTAAATGGTGCAATTGTGATTTCGCGTTACGGTCACGCCTGGCGCGGGATTAAGCCGAAGGTCGCGGCGGAGCACGGCGCGATCGGCTGCATCATTTATTCTGATCCGCGCGACGATGGATTTTCTCCCGGCGAGACCTTCCCGGATGGGCCGTATCGCCCGAAAGATGGCGTGCAGCGCGGCAGCGTGCAAGATAGCGGCGAGTTCATGGGCGATCCGCTGACGCCTGGCGTTGGAGCGACGCCGGACGCGAAGCGTCTACCGATTAAAGACGCTCCGACGATCACCAAGATTCCCGTGCTGCCCATGTCGTATTCGGACGCGCAGCCGTTGCTAGCGTCCATCACCGGACCGGTGGCGCCGCCGGCGTGGCGGGGAAGTCTGCCGCTGACGTATCGTCTAGGGCCGGGCCCGGGAAAAGTTCACCTGAAGGTATTTTCCAATTGGGACATCAAGCGTCTTTACGATGTGATCGCGAAAATTCCCGGCTCCGCCTATCCAGATGAGTGGGTGATCCGGGGCAATCATCATGATGCGTGGGTGAATGGGGCGGAAGATCCGATCTCCGGCCAAGTGGCGCTGTTGGAACAGGCGCGGGCGACAGCAGAATTGGTGAAGGCCGGTTGGAGGCCCAAGCGCACAATCATTTTTTGTTCTTGGGACGGCGAAGAACCAGGACTGTTGGGCTCGACGGAATGGGTGGAGACGCATGCCGAGGAACTGCGCCAGCACACCGTGGCGTACATCAATTCGGATGTGACCGGGCGAGGATTCTTTTTTGCCGAGGGCTCGCATTCGCTGGAGAAATTTATTAATGACGTGGCCCGCGATGTGCGCGATCCCGAGACGGGGCTGTCGGTTTGGAAACGAATGCAGCTCGAGCAGATTGCACATCCGGACGGCAAGGATGACCGCGACGAGGCGCGTAATCGCGCCGATTTGCGCATCGGAGCGCTGGGAGGCGGCTCGGACTATGGGCCGTTCCTGAACATCGCCGGCATCGCGTCGCTGGATCTTGGATTTGGCGGCGAGAGCGACGGTGGAATTTACCATTCGATTTACGATGATTTTTACTGGTATACACATTTTTCCGATACAGATTTCTCTTACGGCCGCGCATTGTCGGAGACCGCCGGTATCGCCACTATGCGGCTCGCCGACGCGGATCTGCTGCCCTTTGATTTTTCGGATTACGCGGATACGTTGCAAATGTACGTGCGCGAGCTAGAGAAATTCGGCAAGGATCAGCAGGAAGAGATCAAGGAACGCAACTTGAAGATTGACGAAGGGGCGTTCACGGCCAGCGCCGATCCGAAGGAAAAGTACGTGGCGCCGAAAAAGGAGGAAGTGCCGCCGTATTTGAATTTTGCACCGCTGGAAAATTCTGTGGAGAGCATCACGCGCAGCGCGCAGGAATACAGCAAGGCGCTGGCAAAGGCCAATCAGAATGGCGGCGCGGTGCTGGCCGGACCTTCATTGGTGGGCATCAATCGGATGCTGATTGAAAGCGAGCGAAAACTTACAACGCCGCAGGGCATTCCCGGGCGTCCGGGATATAAACACGAGCTGTACGCGCCGGGCGAATACACCGGTTATGAAGCGAAAGCGATTCCTGCGGTGCGCGAAGCCATGGAACAGAAACATTGGAAATTGGCGGAGGATGGCATCGTGCGCGTGGCGAAATTGTTAAGCGACGAAGCCGCGCTGATTTCTTCCGCAGCAGAAAAACTGTCGACCGCGAAATAAGTTTGTCAGTAGCACAGGTACTCTTACCCGTGCTCGGTTAAGGCAGGATGGGGGCCCGTCATTCCGTCATATAACCTGGCCATCGTGGGATTTGGCAACGTGGGGCGCGCGTTCTTGCGTTTGCTGATCGCGAAAGAAACGGAACTGCGCCGCCGTTACGACATTCGCTGGCGCCTCGCGGGCGTGGCCACGCGGCGGAATGGCTGGGTCGCCGAGCCCGACGGTTTAAATCCTATCGCCATACTGAACGGACATTTTCCACCGCAAGCATCTCCGCAACATCCTTCCTATACGCCGCAACCGCAGAATTTTCGCGCGTGGCTGGAGCGCTGCCGTGCCGATGTTTTGTTTGAGGCCAGTTCGTTGCATGTGCAGACCGGCCAGCCAGCTATCGATCACGTACGCGCCGCGCTGGAGCTTGGCGCACACGTGATCACCGCGAACAAGGGACCGATCGTCCACGCTTTTCGCGAATTGACGGCGCTGGCGCAGGAAAAAAAGAAACAGTTTCTCTACGAATCCACGGTCATGGATGGCGTGCCGATTTTTTCGATGTTTCCGTTGGGCTTGCCGGCCACGGAGTTGCGCGGCTTTTCTGGCGTGCTGAACTCCACGACGAACGTAGTGCTCACGGAAGTGGAAAAGGGGCGCTCGTTTGAAGAAGCGGTACGGCGCGCACAGGCGTTAGGCGTAGCCGAGACGGATCCGACCGCGGATCTCGACGGATGGGACGCCGCGGTCAAAGTGGCGGCATTAACTATCGTCTTGATGGGCGTGACGGTGAAGCTCGAACAAATTCAACGCAGCGGAATCCGCGAGCTAAGCGAAGAAAAAATCCGTTCCGTGCGCGCTGCCGGCATGCGCTACAAGTTGGTGTGCCGCGCGGAACGCCGCGGCGACGGCGTGGATTGCAGCGTCAAGCCCGAGCTGCTGCTGGCCTCTGATCCGCTCGCCAATTTGGAAGGTAGCAGCTCGGCGATTCGATTTGACCTGGATGTTTTCGGGCTTTCGATTGTGGAGCACAATCCCGGCATCGAGGCCACAGGCTACGGCATGCTGGCGGATTTCGTCCGTGCCGTGCAGGCCTGAGATAAAACGAAGTAACGAAGCGATGATCTGATGAAGTAATGGAAAAAAACTTGCTGCTCGCGATGTATGACGCTTGTCGCGTCACGGTTACGAGATTTGTCGCGTGTAATTTTCGGCGTAGCGCGGCACGGGGATATTCGGATCGCATCGCTCGTCGCGCACAGGGACACCTGGCGTGAGGCGCAGCGGAATCACTCCAGCCCACACGTGTAGCTCGTAGTCTGGCGCATCGTCTTCCACCGGCCCGACGCGCATTTTGGCCGACACTTCCGTCAGCGGCAAGCGCAGGATGCTCGTGGCCTTCAGTTCTTTTTCGCTCGGTTGGCGGGCTTCCTTCCAGCGCCCGGGCAGAAGTTTTTCCGTAAACGCGCGTAACGCGGCAAGTTTCTCTTCCGGCTGATCGATCAAAGAAGCTTTACCCAGGGCCACCACGGACCGGTAATTCATCGAGTGATTGAACACCGAGCGCGCCAGCACCAGACCATCGGCCAAGGTGATCGTCACGCACACGGCGAGTCCGCCGCTGAGGTTGCGCAGCATCCGGCTGGCGGCCGAGCCGTGAAAATAAATGTCGTCGCCGACGCGTGCGAACATTGTAGGAATCACGTACGGCTGGGCGTCCACGCTGAAACCTACGTGGCAAACAAAGCCTTCGTCGAGAATTTTGTAGATGGTTTCGCGGTCATGCGAACCGCGATGCGGCTCGCGCACCACGCGGGTGCGCTCGGTTGGCGGAATCAGTTCGGGCAAGGCCGTACCTCGTGGAGTAACGTGGCGCAAAGTTGATAGCCGGCGCCAAAGCGGCATGAGTGGGGAACAACCGCAATTATGCTAGCACGGCGCCCACGCCGCGCGATGCCTTCCCGCATTCTCCTGATACAACCAAGGTGACCAATTTGGTTTGCCGGCGGCTTCGCTGGCCCGCCGCTGTAACATCTGGCAATGCTGTGAGAAACTAATCGCCGCAGAGGGCGGCGCACTTTAGTGGCAAAGTTTAATTGACCGACGGCAAATTCCGATGACCAGCACGCAGGCAGTTCCCAAGGAAATGACGGAGACGCTTGATACCGCGTGGGTACGTGCCCAGTTTCCTTCGCTGCAATTGCGCGTGAATGGACAGATGGCGGTGTTTTTCGACGGCCCCGCCGGCACACAGGTTTCGCAGCAAGTCATGAGGGCGGTGCAGGATTATTTTCTGCACAAGAATGCCAATACTTGTGGAGCGTTTGCCACGAGTCGCCAGTCGGACCAGGCCATTAGTGCCGCGCGTTCGGCGATGGCGGATTTTTTCAACTGTGACGCGAACGAAGTGGTCTTCGGGCAGAACATGACTACCATTACCTTCGCGCTTGCGCGCGCCATCGGACGCGATCTACGCGCGGGCGACGAAATTGTGGTTACCACCCTGGACCACGACGCCAACGTGGCGCCGTGGCGGGCGCTCGAAGAGCAAGGCGTGGTCATTCGCCAGGTCGACATTCGCGAGGCGGATTGCACGCTGGACCTGGAAGATCTGAAAGAGAAAATAACCTCGCGAACTAAATTGGTAGCCGTCGGTTATGCCTCGAACGCCGTGGGCACGATCAATCCAGTGGCCGGAATCACGAAAATGGCCCACGCCGTGGGCGCGCTGGTGTTCATCGATGCCGTGCATTACGCCCCGCATGGCTCGATCGACGTAAAAGCGCTGGACTGCGATTTTCTGGTGTGTTCGCCGTACAAATTTTTCGGTCCGCACATGGGCGTGCTTTACGGAAAGCGCGAGCATCTTGAAAGGCTACGGCCGTATAAGGTGCGTCCGGCCTCTGATCAGATTCCCGATCGCTGGGAAACGGGAACGCAGCTGCACGAGTTGATCGTGGGCATCCACGCAGCGGTGGAGTACCTCGCGGAGTTGGGTCGTCACTGCGAGCCGCAGGCGACCACGCGACGCGAAGCCTTGCTTGCCGCTTATCACGCCACGGTGCCATATGAACGAACGCTGGTGAGCAAACTGATTGCCGAGCTGCTGACGATTCCGAAACTCAGACTTTATGGGATAACGGAGCCGTCGCGATTCGCGGAGCGCTGCTCAACCGTTTCCGTGCGCATAGGCGATCACAATCCCACGGAGATTGCCGGGTTCCTTGGTGAACGCGGAATTTTCACCTGGGATGGCTGCTTCTATGCCCTGAATCTCACAGAGCGGCTCAGCGTGGAAAGCAGCGGCGGTCTGCTGCGCATCGGACTGGTGCATTACAACACGATGGATGAAGTGGAACGGTTGCTAAGTGCTCTAAACGAATTTGCCCGCAAATCGCCTTGAGACAAGCGATCATGCGGGTGCTGATGTAGGCGCGAGGTTGCGAGCTCCAAAATACCTTAAGGTTTCGGTCATCATAAACATCCATGAGCAAAAAAAAGCGACCCATTATATTGACGGTACTAGATGGCTGGGGATATCGCGCCGAGTCCGCGGGCAATGCCATTGCGTTGGCGCGCAAACCGACCTATGACGAATTGTTGCGCAAATTTCCCAACACGCTGATCAACACCTCCGGTCCATTTGTGGGTTTGCCCGAAGGGCAAATGGGCAACAGCGAAGTCGGCCACATGAACATGGGCGCGGGGCGCATTGTGCACATGGACATGACGCGTATCGACCTCTTGGTGGCCAACAAGCAGTTAGAGTACGTCCCGCTATTTCAGCAAGCCATGGAACGCGGGCGCAGTCACCAACTGCACATCATGGGATTACTCAGCGACGGCGGCGTGCATTCGCATATTCAACACCTCTTCGCCTTGCTGGCAATGGCCAAGGAGTACGACGTAAAAAACGTTTTCGTGCACTGTTTTATGGATGGCCGCGACACTCCTCCGCATAGCGGGCAGGATTTTGTTCGACAGCTGCAGCAGAAAATGCGCGAGCTGGGCGTGGGCCAAATTGCCACGCTCGTGGGCCGGTACTACGCGATGGATCGCGACAATCGCTGGGAGCGTATCGAGTTGGCGTATCGCGCCATGGTCCACGGTGAAGCAGAAACGCGCGTCAGTGATCCAGTTGTGGCGCTGCAGCAGAGTTACGCCCACGAAGTCACCGACGAATTTGTGAAGCCCATTGTGGTCGTGGACGGAGACAATTCTTCCGCCCAGCCGCTCACACAGATTCGCAACGACGACGCAGTGATTTTCTTCAACTATCGCGCGGACCGCGCCAGGCAAATGACGTACGCCCTGGCGGCCCCGGATTTTGATAAATTTGCCGACCCCAGGAGACCCAAGAATCTGTTTTACGTGGGCATGACGCAGTACGACAAAAACTGGCCGTGGCTGAAATTCGTGATAGCTCCGGAAAAGTTAGAGCAGATTCTGGCGCAGGTCTTCGCCGAACTGCAGTACAAGAATCTGCGCACGGCGGAGACGGAAAAATACGCGCACGTAACTTATTTTTTTAACGGCGGAGTGGAAAAACCCTTTGCCGGCGAAGAACGCATTCTGGTGCCATCGCCGAAAGTCGCTACTTACGATCTAAAGCCAGAAATGTCCGCGCAGGGAATTACGGATGCGGTGGTGAAGGCCATCGCCGGCCAGGAGTTCGACGCCATCATCATGAATTACGCGAACGCCGACATGGTCGGTCACTCCGGCAAATTGGAAGCCGCCATCAAAGCGGTGGAGGCTGTGGACGCCGGCCTGGCACAAATTTATCAAGCGCTGAAGGCCCGTTTCGATGACGCCGCCTGGATCATCACCGCCGACCACGGCAATGCCGAGATGATGATCGATCCCAACACCGGGGGCCCGCATACCTATCACACTACCAATCCCGTGCCGCTGATTCTGGTAAGCGGCGAGAAAGATTTGCGGCTTAATCCGGGAGGTTCGCTGCGCGACATTGCGCCGACCATGCTCAGCGCACTCGGCCAACTAAGTCCCTCAGAAATGACCGGACAAGATCTTTGCGTTCGGCCGTGACTCGTTTGGCGAATAGCGCAAAATTATCCATCGTTATGAACCGGACCACACCAGCGGAGACGAAAGTCGTCATTTGCGCCTGGCAGCCGTTCACCGAATGGCAAGCCAAGCCGCTGGTGGCCGAAACGCTACGCCAACGCTGGCCGGAAATGGAGGTAGCGCACGCGCCCACATTCACGGAATTGCCGCCGGAACTTCCCGACACGGACATCTTTGTCGGCGCTTTTCTGCTTCCCAAGCAACTGCAGATCGCCAAGAAGCTGAAGTGGATCCATTCCACTTCCGCCGGAGTTGGCCAACTCGCCTATCCGGAACTGGTCGCGTCAGGAATCGTGGTTACTAACGCCAGCGGGGTATTTTCCATTCCCATGGCCGAACACACGATCGGCTTGCTGCTGGCAATGGCGCGAAATTTCCCCGACACCGTGCGTCAGCAAGACCAGAAAATCTGGTCGCAACAGACTCTGTGGGACAAGCCGCAGCATTTGACGGAACTGAATGGCACGACGCTAGTGATCGTGGGTTTCGGTTCGATTGGACGTGAGATCGCTCAGCGCGCAAGCGCACTGGCCATGAAGGTTATCGGCGTAACGCGGTCCGGCAAAGGCGACACCACGAGCGCTCAGAAAATTGTCTCGGTGAAAAAACTCGATGATGTGTTGCCGGAAGCCGACTACGTGGTGCTCGCCGCACCCGAAACACGCGAGACCAAGCGCCTCTTTGATTCTGCCCGCATCGCCCGCATGAAGCGCGGCGCGCGAATTATCAATTTAGCCCGAGGCACGCTGCTCGACGATAGCGCATTGGTTCGCGCGCTCGAAAGCGGCCAGCTCGGCGGTGCCGCCATTGACGTGACCGAACCCGAGCCGCTCCCTGCGAAGAGTCCGCTGTGGACGGCGCCCAATCTTTTCATTACTCCGCACACTAGCGCCATCAGCAAACGCTTGTGGCAACGTGAAACTGATTTGCTTGTGCAACTGCTGGAGCGCTGGTTCGACGGACGCGAACTGTTCAACCGCGTGGATTTAACCGAAGGCTACTAGAGGCGGACCTTCCCAACAAGGGCGCAGCTTTATCCCGAGCCGCAAGGGAATGTCGCGCTCATTTTGCCGAATTATCAGCCTAATCCCCCACGCCGCTCTTGGGCGCCTGATAACCTTCGCGCGCATAGACCACGTACTTCTGTTTCTTGCCTTTTTGATCGAGCACGGTCAGCGGACTGCCGTCCGGAGCCACCAGCTCGACCTTTGATCTTGTGAAACTTGCCATCGTTCCCATTGGTGGGTGTGTACGACAAGTTGTACTGATGGCGCAGAAAGGCGGCGACCGACTGAAAGATTCCCGAAATCTCGCCGTCGAACTGTGGAAACCAGGCGAATCCCCCGGTCATTGATGAGAAATTCCGCAGCTCATTTTCTGCTTGCATATAATTGATCTCCGAGCGATTTGATCCGTGTAGTTCTCGGGCATTGGTAAATACCTTTCCGAGTCCCACGCAGAAAATCGGCACATCGCTCTGGCGCAACTGCTTGAAGGTCTGGTCCAGGGTATGTTTTGAGAATGTGTCGATGCCGCTAGCCAATAGCAGGATGGATTTCTTGCCCTTCACGTCTTTCAATCGGTCGGTGGTTTCCAGCAATGCATCGTAGACGTTTGACTCGCTGAAGCCCGGGAAATAGAGATGGTTGACGGCGTTGCGCACTTCGTTCTTATCCTGGGTGAAGTCCACTTCCACGCGGGTCTTCATGTCAAACGTCTCGAGCGCGACCCAGTCCTTCTGCTGCAGGGCCGGAAACAATGCTTCCGCCCAGTAGCGTGCATACGCGGCAAAGAACCCGTAGGCGCGCGAGCTAAATTCCATCAATACCACCATGGTGATGGGCGATTCGCCGGCGTTGAATCCGGTGATCGTTTGCGGTACGCCATCGTCGGTGATTTTGAAGTTTTCTTTCTTGAGGCCCATCAACAGGTCGCCATGCTGATTGGTGGCTACGGCATCCACAGTTACGATGGGCGCTTCGACGGAAATGGATACTCCGGATTGTGGCGGGGGTGGCGGAGCGGCCGGCGTCTGGCTGTTGGGCGCGTTTTGCGGGGGTTGCGCGCCGCCCTGCGGACCAGTTGGCGCTTGCCCTCGAATACTCGCGGAAGCTACCGCGGAGATAGTCACCAGCAATGCGGTGGCTAGTAGTCGATTATGGATGGCTCTCATGCGTACCTTTTACACCCCGTAATACCTCACTCGATCAAACCCGGCTACAGCATCATTTCCATTGAGACCACATTATCTTAACTCTGGTTACAGACGCCCATGGCAAAATCGCATCCTGCGCCGGTGTTTGTGCCGTTTGCGGAAAGAGCCACAGATTTGTCGGTCGGAGCTTTAGCTTCGACGTTAAGTGCTTGCCTATCAACAGGCTCTACCCGTTGAAGTTACGCAACGTCCGCGAATTACCCTCGGCCAAGCCCCTGTAACCGCGTGCTAGTATGAAGCACATTCCGTGCAAAACGTTTGCTGGGATGATTTTGCCCGGGCGCTGCCCGAAAGCACGAGCCAAAGCGAGGGTGGATTCGTGAACCGCAGACCAAAGGTGTGGCAAGTGTGGCATGCACTAGTCCCCATGACGGGCGTTCTCGCGCTTTTTCTGGCCGCAACCACGCCGCTGGTCGCCCAGTCGCCGGTAAGCGGTCCGGGAATTCCCTCGAATGCCCCGCCGAACCGGCCGGCACCAGCTGCCTCACCGCAATTGGGAGGCGCGAATGCCCTGACTCAGGAAGCGCAGGGTTGGCTCACGGAGCTGATCAAAATCAACACTTCAAATCCTCCAGGCGGGGAAGAGCCGGCGGCGAAATATGTAGCGGCGGTGTTGCAAAAAGAAGGCCTCACACCGGAGATTCTGGAAATCCTGCCGGGCCGCAGCGCGGTGGTTGCGCGTCTGCGCAGCGCGGCCATGGCGGACCCTTCGAAGGCGTTGCTATTGGTCGCGCACCTGGACGTGGTGCCCGCCGATAAAACCCACTGGAGCGTCGATCCTTTCGGCGGTATCGTCAAAGACGGATACATATATGGCCGCGGTACGCTGGACGATAAAGGCATGCTCGCCGCCAACCTGGCGGCGTTCATCGCGCTGAAACGCTCGGGGGCACGCCTTAATCGCGATGTCATTTTTTTGGCGACCGCCGACGAAGAAACCAGCGGAGACGCCAGCATCAGGGTTTTGGCGCTTAAATATTGGGACAAATTTGCCGCCGGCTACGCCATCAATGAAGGCGGAAACGTCTTCATGAAAAACGGTAAAGTCCAGTACATCGGGCTGCAAGCCAGCGAGAAGGTCTCCTCAAATATCACGGTAATCGCCCGCGGCACTTCCGGCCACGCATCGCAGCCGACCAAGGATAACGCGGTGGTGCATCTCGCTACGGCGGTGTCGAAGATTGGCAATTACAACGCCCCGGTGCGCTTCACCTCCATCGTGCACAGATATTTTGAGGGCTTGGCTCCTCTGGAGGACGACGAACTCGGTAAGTGGATGCGTTCGCTCGATACGCCGGACCGTGGCGAACACGCCGAGCGCGTAATTTCCGATGCGAGCCCGCTATGGAACGCCATGCTGCGCGACACTATCGCGCCGACCATGTTGAGCGCCGGTTCGGCGCGTAACGTAATTCCTGGAGAAGCGCGCGCCAATTTGAATGTGCGCCTGTTGCCGGGCGACACCATCAACACCGTGGTCGACGAGCTCAATAAACTGGTGAACGATCCGCAGGTGCGGCTCGAGGTGCTTCCGAATGCCGGTTTGGCCGCGCCGGACTCCTCGCTCGAAAACGATTTCTACCTTACCATCGCGCGCGTTGCGACGCGGGAATTCGGCGGCGCGCCGACGCTGCCATTCCAGTCCACCTGGGCCACCGATTCCTCGCAACTGCGGCTGCACAACGTTCAAGCGTATGGTTTGGTGCCTTTTCCCCTGACCGATGAAGAGCTAAAACGGATGCATGGCGACGACGAGCGCATCTCCGTGGCTTCGTTTGCCAAGGGCGTCGACGTAATGGTTAAAATTGTCGCGGAGTTCGCCGGCACGCGATAGAGAAAGCAAGTAAAGTAAGAACTGTGCCGCGCGCGAAACACCGGCGCAATTCACCGCGGTAAAATTTCGCATGGCATTCAGACACTCCAAAATCGTTTGTACTATCGGCCCGGCGAGTTCCTCTCCCAGAATCATGGAACGCCTGTTGCGCGCCGGAATGGACGTGGCGCGTCTGAATTTTTCTCACGGCACCCATGAGCAGCACGCAAAAAACATTGTCAACCTGCGCTCGCTGGCTATGAAACTCGAAAAGCCCATCGCCATCCTGGCGGACCTGCAAGGCCCCAAAATCCGCACCGGCGTTCTTGCCGGCGGCCAGCCGGTAGACCTGCGCGCGGGGCAAAAATTCACCATCACCACGGCAAAAATCCTCGGCGATTCCACCCGCGTGAACACCACGTTTCTGCCGCTTCCCGGAGAAGTAACGCGTGGCGCGCGCATTCTGCTTTCCGACGGATTGATCGAGTTGCGCGTGCAGCAAGTTCGCGGGCAAGAAGTGATCTGCCTGGTTGTGAACGGCGGTCTGCTAGGCGAGCACAAGGGCATCAATCTTCCCGGCGTGCGCTTGCGTGTTCCAGCACTTACGCCGAAAGACCGACGGGATTTGGCGTTCGCTCTCAAGCAGGAAGTAAATTACGTGGCGGTCAGTTTCGTGCGCCGGCCCGAAGATGTGTTGCTGGCCAAATCGCTCATCAGGCGCGCGGGATACGACACTCCGGTGATCGCCAAACTCGAAAAGCCCGAGGCCATCGAAAATCTCGACGGCATACTGCGCTCGGCGGACGCCGTCATGGTCGCGCGCGGCGATCTGGGCGTGGAAATGAATCCCGAACGGGTCCCGGTAGTGCAAAAAACGATCATCTCGCGTGCTCGCGAATTTCGCCGTCCGGTGATCACCGCCACGCAGATGCTCGAATCCATGACGGAAAATCCGCGGCCGACGCGCGCCGAAGCTTCCGACGTTGCCAACGCCATTTTTGATGGCTCCGACGCCGTGATGCTATCCGCTGAAACCGCGTCCGGAAAATATCCCGTGGAAGCCGTCAGCATGATGGCGCGCATCATTGAAGAGGCTGAAGGCAGCATCCGCGAATTTCCGCAACCGTCAAGCGTGCAGGAAAAACTAAAGGTAGCTGAATCGGTCGCCGAACTGGTTTGTCATGCCTCACGCGAATTGCAAATGAGATTAATCGCTATCTTCACGCATAGCGGCTTCACCGCGCGGCTCGTCTCGCGCTATCGCCCGTTGGTTCCCATCGTGGCATTTTCTCCGGTAGCCGAAACCCGCCGCCGCATGGCGCTGATCTGGGGCGTAATGCCGCGGCATATTTCCGACGTGCGAAAAATTGATGGCCTAGCGGCCATCGCCGAAAAACGTCTGCTCGAAGAAAAATTAGTGCGTAAAGGCGATGTAATCGGAATCGTGGCCGGCACTCCGATGGGTGTCCGCGGCACCACAAATTTCATGAAATTTCACGAAATCGGCTCGGCTCAAACGTAGACGAGCTTCAATCAGCGGCAATTTCCCGTTTCCTCCAATTGACCCAGTTATCCGGACGTGACGGCGGCTCGCCTTTTTGCTTTCCCATGAACACTTCAAATTTTTTCCGGTTCCGCTGCAATTTCCAGTCGGAAACCGTATTTCGCACGTTGTACAAAAATGATCCCCGCCGCAAGTAAATCCATCCCACCAGCATCCCGGCGAGATGGCACACATGGCTCACGGCATCGCCGCCGATGCCGAGCGTCGAAACAAACTCGATCGCGGCGATCACCGCCACGTAAGGCCGCATGGGGATGGCCACTGGAAAAGGGAATATCCACACCTGGCGATCCGGGAATAGCACCGCATTGGCCATCAATATTCCGAAGATCGCCCCGGACGCGCCAATGGTAGGGATGTCCGCCGGTCGGTAGCCCCACAACATAGGAGTCAACTTAATGAGAATTTCGATAAGTCCCGCACCAATGCCGCAAAGGAAAAAATAATTCAGGAATCTCCGCTTGCCCCAGGTCAGTTCCAGTTCTTTGCCAAACATCCAGAGAAACAACATATTGATCAGCAAATGCAAAAAACTGCCGTGCAGAAACAGATAGGTGATCGGCTGCCACAAGCGCATGCCGGGAATAACGCCCAGCGGCACCAAACCAAAGAAGTGGTTTAACCAGGAAGTAGCCGAAACGTCCAGAAAAATGCCGACCAGCAGCTGAACGAAATAAACGCCCGAGCAGATCAGCACCAGCAATCTCACGCCGGGCGGAATGAACCCACGCCAGTCAAAGCGAACGCGCCGTGGACCGTAGGTCGGAGGCATAATCGAAGTGTAAGGCTACGCCGCTTCGCGGTCAAAGCGCCGGTGGGGGCGCCGCGCTAATCCAGTTTTTTGCGTGCAAAATAGAAGAGGGAACCCGCCAGCGCCACAAACATCAAAATCCCAAGCAGGTTGCTGGTGGCCAGGGGACCCAGGATCTTTGGGCCAAGCGCAAATAGATCGGCCCGCCACGGCAGTCGCAGCACGGAAGTGAGCCATTGAGGAACGTGATGCGAAATTTCCGAGTCTTGAAAGAGATTTATGATGATGCCGAGCAGTCCGAAGACGCCGCCGGCGGCAATTAACCCGCTGGAATAAAGCGCTCCGGGACTCGCTTCGCTGTCATCCTTTTTCTTGGTGGTGGCCTCCACCAGCCAACGCACCAGTCCTCCCGCGAACATGGCTCCCGTCGTGGCGATGGAAAGATAGGAGCCGGTGGCGAATGCCAGCGATCGCACACCCAGAATCTCCACGGCGATCACCAGAGCCACGCCCATAAGCACCAGATCGCCAGGGTAATCGCTGATTCAGTATTCCGCTGATGACCGTGGCCATCAATCGCGCTTGTGGCGCGGGTGCTTTGTCGCTGCCGATGCCTTGCGCCCATTGGTATTCAATTCTCGAAGAGCTTCGCGTCGTACAAATATTCGCCGTCCGGAATTGTCCCGGAGCCAAGTGAATTGACCAGAACGTAGTTCTTATTCTGATATGGGAAAGAGTCTCGCTCAATTTTCACGCCTTGCGGCAACGCCTGGATGTTCACGGCGATCGGCGTGGGGATGTATTTCTCGAGGCCTTTGTTCATCAGATTCAAGGTCGCACCGATAGCCATCGTGGAGATGGTCACGCCGACGAGCAGGCCCATCTGTTGCCAGAACGGTGTGGCGCCGACCAGGTATCCGGTCTTCAAATCCTGTGAGGTCGCGCCCGCGATGGCCGCCGCGATGCACACCACTCCGCCAATCATCAGGGCCAGCACGGCATAGTTCGGAGAGGTCCATCCGGCCAGAAAGAAAATCGCACAGGTGGCCATAAGCGTCGCGATGCTCATGCCGCTGATCGGGTTGGAGGAATTTCCCAGCAGCCCGCTGATCCGGCCCGCAACGGTCACGAACAAAAATCCGAACACTACGACGAAAATGCCCGCGAAGATATTCTGATACCAAGCGGTCGCAGCGCCTTGCATCGGATGAAATGTCAGCAGCACCCACATCATCACGACGATGAGGATCGAGCCCACGACGACCCAGCGCATCGGTACGTCTCGGTCGATGCGGCTGCCGCGGCGGATACGGCCCCGCCTTCAACGCGAGCATCCTTCAAACCGGCGCGCAGCGCCGAAATAATCGTTGGCAAAGTGCGCAGCAGCGTGATCAAACCGGCTGCCGCCACCGCGCCTGCCCCCATCGGGCGGATGTAACTGCGCCAGATATCGTCCGGCGTCATCAGTGAAATGGGAATCGTAGAAGGATAGATCGGCGTGTTGCCGGCAAGCTGCCCGTAAAACTTGATGGCCGGCATCATCACCAGCCACGACACGATGCCACCGGCGAACAGATATTCCCGACACCCGCGGGCCGATGATGTATCCCGACGCCCGAGTATTCAGAAGTGATCGCCGCGCGAAATGAAGCCCCCGGAAACCACTTGGCCGCGCTTCCGGCTGTGCAGTCCAGGCTGAAATGTGTTCATCAAGAACGTGTAGACGCCGCCGAAGCCGAGGCCCCAGAACACGCGCCCCGCGAAGGAGCCACCTTTTTCACCGGCCACCAGCACGTCCGCACAAGCGGTGCCTTCGGGGAAAGTGAGATTGCCATGTTCCTTGACGATGAGTTGGCGGCGCAGCGGAACCATGAACAGAACGCCGAGCCATCCGCCGAGCAGCGCCAGCGGAAAAATCCGCCAAAAAGTAAACTCCGAGCCGAAGCCGAGAAAAATCAGCGCGGGAATAGTGAACATCACGCCGGCCGCCAGCGATTCACCCGCCGAACCGGTGGTCTGCACAATATTATTTTCGAGAATGGTCGAGCGCCCGAACGCGCGCAGAATGCTGATCGAAAGACCGCGATGGGGATCGAAGCGGAAACCGTCAGCCCGGCGCGCAGCCCCACGTAAACGGTGACGGCGCCAAAGAGCAAGCCGAAAAGCGCGCCGAGCACGACTGCGCGCAGCGTGAACTCCTTCAGGGTCTCGTGCGGCGGATACGTAGGTGCGAAACTCTGCTGGCGGTGCCGTCGAACTCCATGGCCGTTCGCTCACCAAACCCTCCCCGGTGCTGCCCGTTAGTTCAAACCTTATTCAAGAAAAATGCAAAAAAAGTTGAAAAAGAAATAACGAAGAGAAACTGGTGCCATCGCGTGCGTCCAAGCCTAGGGCGTTGCCTACCGATAATCTGCGGCTGGATTATGCCCCACCCCGCTCCGCCACGAAAGTCTTTCCTCTGGCGTTAGCCCTGCCGGGAAAATTGCTTCGGGGTTGTGGCACACAATATCGACGTTAGTACCACTCGCGAAATACTGGCCGGTCGTTATCTTGACACCGTTATCGTCGTGAGCTATTGTCCCGCTGCACACGTCATACAGGTCGAACCAACCCCGATGCCTAAGGCCGGTTCACTACCTAGACGTGTGGTTTTTCGCCGCATTCCGGGGCCGCACGGTGCCAGTGCTCGAAATGCGGGCGGTAGCAGGTCCATTCTCCGTGGAGGCCCATGGTGCCCATTTTCCGCTCATCCCAGCAAAAGTTGCGTCCATGGCAAGGGTTACAGAATTACGCGCTCGGCGCGGCGCTATTCCTCGCCGCGACTATCGCCATCGCGCCTTCCGTTAGGGCCGATGATTGGCTGCCTATCTCTCCCGGAGAGCTGAGTATGACTGGCGACCCGAAGGCTCCCGGCGCTCCAGCGATCTATCTCTACCGTCAGATAGACCGCTTTGACACCCCGCGCGGCGGCAGTGAACGCAACTACGTGCGCATCAAAATCCTGACCGAAGCCGGCCGCGACTACGCCAACATAGAGATTCCGTATAGCGGTAAAGAGGACGTCTCCAACATCCACGCACGCACCATCCGTCCCGACGGCTCCGTCGCAAATTTCGATGGCCAGGTATTCAAAACCACCATGAAAAAAAAGGGCGACTCGAAGTCTCTTGTTAAAAGCTTCACCGTGCCGGATGTCCAGGTCGGGAGCATCATCGAGTATCGCTTTATCTACGATTTCGGGGACTACTGGATATTTAATTCCGAATGGATCATCAGTGCTCCGTTGTTCACAAAAAAGGCAGTCTTCACCCTCAAACCTTTCGAGCGCTGGGCGCTGCAATGGGCTTGGCCCGCGGGTCTGCCCGCCGGCACCACGCCGCCGGTACAGGACCCGAACACGCACCTCGTGCACATGACCGCGGACAATATTCCGGCCTTTCAGGAAGAAGAGTACATGCCGCCACCCAACGAATTGGAGTTTCGCGTGAATTTTGTCTACAACGAGGAAAGTTTCGAGTCTGACGAAAACACGTACTGGAAAAAGTTCGGCAAAAAAGAAAATGCTAGGGCGGAGACCTTTGCTGATAAGCGCAAGGCCATGGCCGACGCCGTCGCCACCATCGTCTCGCCCTCCGATGCCCCGGAAGTAAGACTCCAGAAGATTTACGATCGCTGCCAGCAGGTGCGCAACCTGACTTACGAACCCGCGATCTCCGCCGAACAGTTCAAACGCGACAAAATGAAAGTCCCGGAAAATGTCGAAGAGGTGTGGAAACTCGGTTACGGCTACGGTCCGCAAATCACCTGGCTTTTTCTCGGGCTTACCCGTGCCGCTGGTCTGGATGCTCGTCCCGCGCTGGTGGCCAACCGTTACAGCCACTTCTTCGTTTCCAAGCGCATGAACGGCAACGAACTGGATACCAGAGTGGTCGTCGTCAAGCTCGACGGCAAGGACGGCTTCTATAGTCCTGGCGTGGCTTTTACGCAATTTGGTCTGCTTCCATGGACCGAGACCGGTGTGCAGGGGCGTCTCCTCGATAAAGACGGGGGCACCTGGATCCAGACGCCCCTGCCGCCCAGCGACGCCACGCATATCGACCGAGTAGCCACGCTGAAACTCGCGGAAGATGGCTCGCTCGAAGGCAAACTAACCGTCACCTACACCGGTCTGGAAGCGCAGACATGGCGGATTGACGAGCACAATCAGGACGCCGCTGGTCGCAAGCGCGCGCTGGAAGATCGCACGAAAGACAGTATCCCCGCCGCTTCTGAAATCGAGCTGAAAAATTCTCCCGATTGGTCCAGCTCGAAAACTCCGTTGGTCGCGGAGTTCGACGTCACAATTCCTGGTTGGCTAACCGCCGCCGGCAAACATGCGATGCTGCCCGCCGGATTCTTTGTCGCCAACGAAAAGCACTTGTTCGAGCATCCTACGCGCACCTATCCCGTTTATTATCACTTCCCATATAAGAAAGTCGACGATATAACCATCACCCTGCCGCAAGGTTGGAAGGTCGACAGCGATCTAAAGCCCATCAATCAGGACGCTAAAGCCGTCGCCTACACCTTCTCCTCCAACTCCAAGGGCAACACCCTGCGCTTGCAACGAACGCTGCGCTGCGATCTGTATCTCGTACCGGCGGATAAATACGACATCCTGCGCGCCTTCTACCAATATGTCCGCACCGCGGACGACCAGCAGGTCGTTCTTGTTCCGGGCGCGTCCGTTGCGGCTAACTAATATGCAGCTACTTCATTCATCATCGTTGCGGCTATTTGCCGTCACGGCTTTTTTTGCGGCGTCTTGTGCCGTACCGGTGCTTGCTGATAGCAGCGCTCCTCCATGGATGCACGCCGCCGCCGCCGCCCCGCTTCCGGCCTACGACGACAAAACCAACGCCGTCATTCTCTACGCCGAGGATCTCATTACGGTCCTCCCCAACGGCAAAATCCACGAAACGCAAAGACTCGCGATAAAAATACTTCGTCCCGCAGGCCGACACCTGGGCAGGCACCAGTTCTACTACGACGCAGAAACCAAAATCACCAGCATCCACGGGTGGACCATTCCCGCGCAGGGCAAGGACTACGAAGTAAAAGAGAAAGACATGACCGACGCGGGCTACATCAATTCCGTCGAACTCGTAAGCGACCTTCGGATGAAGACCATGGAATTACCCGCCGCGGACCCTGGCAGCGTGATCGGCTACGAGATTGAACGGAACCGGCGCCCGTACATCCTTCAGGACATTTGGTTCATTCAGGATAATCTTCCGGTCCGGCAGTCCCATTACGCTCTCCAGCTCCCTCCTTCTTGGGAATATAAAGCGGTATTCGCAAATCATCTCGACATCGTTCCGTCAACGTTGAATGGACTCTACTCCTGGTCTGCTTCCGACATTCCGGCGGTCCGCTGGGAGCCCGAAATGCCACCCTGGGAAGGGGTCGCCGCCAGAATGGTCGTCTCGATATTCCCGCCCGGCGCCCGCAACAGTGGGTTTGAATCCTGGGCCCAGATGGGCAATTGGTACTCCAACTTGGTCCAGGGTCGCCGCGACGTCACGCCAGAGATTCGATCACAAGTTGCCGCACTCACCACTTCGCTCAACACTCCCCTACCCAAAATGCAGGCGCTGGCGAAATATTTGCAGAAAGACGTTCGCTACGTTGAAATCGGTCTCGGTATCGGCGGCTTCCAGCCCCATCCCGCGAGCTTCGTTTATTCCCACCACTTCGGCGACTGCAAGGACAAGGTCACGCTTCTTAGCGCTATGCTCGCGGAGGTTGGAATCGATTCTTATTATGTGATCATCAACAGCAGCCGAGGCGCCGTCGACGCTTCAACGCCTCCAGCTATCGGGGACTTTAACCACGCCATTCTCGCCATCAAATTGCCTAGCGACATTCCCGATGCCGCATTGCCGGCCTTCATTGTTCATCCCAAGCTCGGGCGTCTGCTGTTTTTCGATCCCACCGACGAGATCACTCCACTGGGCTCTTTGCGGGGAGCGTTACAGGCTAACTATGGAATGCTCGTCACTCCGGGCGGTGGTGAACTGGTCCATCTTCCACAACTTCCACTCATCGCTAGCGGGATTCGCCGGACTGCGAAACTCACCCTTAGTAAGAACGGCGACCTCATCGGCGACTTCGTCGAATCTCGTTTGGGCGATTCCGGTATGTATCAGCGCGCCGCTCTGCGCCGTGTGACCAAGAACGAAGATCGCATCAAACCCATAGAATCTCTCGTCTCGCAATCCTTGACTAATTTTGCTTTTACCAAGGCTAGCTTGGTCAACCTCGATGATAATAGTCAGCCCTTTGGATACATGTATTCAGTGGTTGCGCGGGACTATGCCAAATTTGCAGGCAACCTCCTTCTTGTTCGTCCCCGTGTCATCGGCGATTACGCCAGCGGTATCCTGGAGCAAAAAGAGCCCCGGAAATATCCCATCGAACTCGGATTTCCCGCGCAATTCACCGATGCCTTTGATATTGCGTTGCCGGCTGGATATGAGGTCGATGACCTTCCCGCCCCGGTGGATGTAGACAAAAGCTTCGCCAGCTACCACAGCAAAACCGAAGTAAAAGGCAATACCCTGCATTACTCCCGGACCTACGAGGTCAAGCAGCTCACCATTCCCGTCGACCAGATGGAAGACCTGCGGAAGTTCTACCGGATCGTAGCCAGTGACGAACGGAGTACCGCCGTTCTCAAGCCGTCCCCCAATGCCCAGGCGGGTGGCAGCCAGTAGGCCCAGCCTAATTTCGGGTCCAATCCATCTGTTTAGAGAACGCGCCGTTTGAAGAACGTGGGGTATCTCGGTTCAACCCAGTTTCACTAATCGCTCGCGGACGCGGTCGCTAAGCGCTTTGCCGTCGACGGTCTTGCCCTCCAGTGAGGCTTTGGCGGATTTCACAACTGCACCCATCTGTTTGATGGACGTGGCGCCGGTCTCCGCGATGGCTTTGTCGATGGCCACGTCCATTTCCGAAGCGCTGGCGCCGGCGGGCAAATACGACTCCAGAATCGCCAACTCCTTGGTTTCTTTTTCGGCGAGTTCGGGACGGTTTCCTTTGGTGAACTGTTCGATCGATTCCTTGCGCTGCTTCACCAGCATTTGCAGAATCTGGATGGATTCGGCTTCATCCAGCGCGCGAATCTTTTCAATTTCGCGATGCTTGATCGCCGCCTTTACGCCGCGCAGCACGCTGAGCTTGAGCTCCTCTTTCGCGCGCATGGCATCCACGAGATCTTTCTGAATTTTTTCCGCAAGACTCATCGCGTTTTCCCCTAGATATGAATATAGATATGAATATAACAGAGGCATCGCCCTGGCCCTTGATGTTCGCCGGATTTGACAGCGTGCGCTGCGCTCGCTACCGTGGTTCTCTTGTGTTCACTACCAAAAACTCGCCTGACGGTCACTAGAAAAGTTCTTCACCGTTCAGCGCCGAGGACAATTCCATCGTGAGGCCAGGTAAACGCATGAAAGTGATCGTAGCGGATAAAATCAGCGAACGCGGCGTAAAACTCCTTAAGGAACAAATCGGGTGGAACATCGTGCAAACCACCAAGGACAATCTGATCGCGGAGATTGCCGATGCCGATGCGTTGATCGTGCGCAGTGCGACTAAAGTTACCGCGGAGCTGCTTGAGAAAGCTCCACGCCTTCGCGCCGTAGGCCGCGCCGGGGTCGGCGTCGACAACATTGACCTCGAGGCGGCCACCAAACGCGGCGTCTTGGTGATGAGCACGCCCGGCGGAAGTTCGGTCAGTGTGGCGGAACATACCTTTGCGCTGCTGCTTGCGCTGGTGCGGCAACTGCCAAAATTCGATGCCTCGATGCGTGCCGGCCTCTGGGAGAAGTCTTCGTCCGGAGCCGAAGTTCGCGGCAAGACGCTCGGCTTGATCGGACTTGGCCGCATCGGCAGCGAAGTGGCGTTGCGCGCGGAAGCCTTCGACATGCGCGTGCTAGCGTACGATCCTTTCATCAGCGAAGCCGCCGCGCGCGAGCTTTCCGTCGACCTCGTCTCGCTAGAGCTATTGCTAGCTGAGAGTGATTTTATTTCGCTGCACACCGCGGTGGTGCCACAGACACGCGACATGATCAACGCCGCAAGCATCGCAAAAATGAAAAAAGGGGTGCGCATCGTGAACGCGGCGCG
Source organism: uncultured Acidobacteriota bacterium (assembly GCA_963798585.1). Lineage (GTDB taxonomy): Bacteria > Acidobacteriota > Terriglobia > Acidiferrales > UBA7541 > Acidiferrum. The sequence continues at coordinate 115,554 of CAWCTJ010000018.1, read as the reverse complement.
CGGCGAACTGATCAATGAAGCGGATCTGGCCGCCGCGATTCAGAGCGGCCATGTCGCCGGCGCAGCCCTTGATGTTTTCGCCGAAGAGCCGCCGAAAAATTGCCCGCTGATCGGTTTGCCCAATGTAATTACGACGCCTCACGTCGCTGGTTCGACGGCGGAAGCGCAAGAAGAGCTGGGGACGCAGGTAGCGGTGCAAATTCGCGATTACCTGGTGGACGGAATCATTCGCAACGCGGTAAATCTTCCGGCGCTTTCCGCCGACCAATATCGTCGCGTGCGCCCGTATCTGGCGCTGGCCGAGCGTTTGGGCTCACTCGTCTCGCAAGCCGCGGCGTTCCGCCCCGCGCGGGTGCGTATTCGCTACGCGGGAGAAGTCGCGGAAGTCGGCACGCATTTGCTGCGCAGCGCGGTGCTCGCCGGGGTGCTGAACGCAGTGCTCGATGAGAAAGTAAATGTCGTTAACGCCCCGGCGGTAGCTGCCGCACGCGGTCTTCGTGTGGAAGAAGAAACTAGAAAGCGCGAGCACGGCTTTCCGAACACGCTGGAGGTTTCCGCGCTCCCTTCGCAAGGCAGCGATGGAGGATTCACCGCCGAAGGCACGGTCTTGCATGACGGCTCCCCACGCGTGCTGATGATCGAAGGCATCCCTCTGGAGGCGCAACTCGAAGGCACCATCCTGTATTTGCGCAACGACGATAAGCCCGGCGTGATCGGACAAGTCGGATCGACGCTCGGGAAGCTAGGCGTTAACATCGCCACATTTGCGCTGGGGCGCAGCGCCGCGCATCAGGGCGCTCACGCGGTTTCGCTGGTCCGCGTCGACGGTGATGTTTCTGCCTCCGTCCTGGACGCCCTCAGGGCCATCGTGGCGATCACCGAAGCCAGATTAGTCCGGCTCTGACGCCGGAACTCAGGGACGAATTTTCCTGAGAGTTCGCCCACTCTTCGCGGTCTAGACTGTTGCGCTTCGAACAAATCCAGAAACCCGATTGAGCGCTACAGACCATTTGCAATAAATCGAAGCCTTCGCCGTAACATCAGAAATTTTTCTACCTCGCATCATTAGAACTTTCCTTGACACCACCCTATCTTCTGGCCTACAACTTCCTATAACTGCTTGCGAATGAGTAGTGATGGGGTCCTCGGGGATGTTCCAGCGTCCATCCGGGGCTTTCAGGTTTCGTAAACGGCCTCAGGGTGGCTGGCCGCGAACTCTTAACTTCCTCATTTCGGGCACGTCGAGGCGGTGCACGGGATCTTGCGTAGTGTGGTAAGGCTAGATTCCGTCCTTTTCCTTCGTGCATTTTTGTCTCTCCGCGGACGCGGTGTTCGCGCTGAAACAGAAGAATTCGGGGTCGAGATTTTCTTTCGGAGGACAATTCATTGGTAAAATTATTCAGGGTTTTTCAGATTTTCGGTCTCGCACTCATAGCACTTTCCGTATCCGCAACGATTGCGCTTGGACAAACCGCCACCGGTCGTATCATCGGCACTGTATCCGACCCGAGCGACGCTCCCATCCAGGGGGCGAAGGTTACCGTAGAAAACATCGCCACGCATATTTCCACGGAAGCCCAGAGTGACAAAGACGGTCTTTATCAAATACTCTCTCTGCCCATCGGCAGTTATCACGTGACCATCCAGGCCGCGGGCTTTCGCACCTACGTGTTTGAGAAACAGACCTTGCAGATCGCTCAGTCCCTGCGGTTGGACGCCAAGTTGGAATTGGGACAGCAGACCGAATCGATTGAAGTAAAGGACCAGGCCGCCAACGTCGAAACCGTGAATCAGACGGTGGGTTCGACGATCGTGGGCGCAGCTATTCAGCAGGCGCCTTTGAACGGCAGAAACGTTTTGGATTTGGCGCTGCTCGGGCCCGGAGTTACGGAGACCAACGGCGATTCGACGGCAGCCGGGAGTTACAGCGTCGGCGGAGGCCGCAGTGATTCCGTCACATTTTTATTGGACGGATCCGTGAACAACAATCTTCTGAACAACGGCGTGGTTTACAATCCGAATCCCGATACGATCGCCGAATTCCGCATTCTAGAGAGCAACTATTCGGCCGAGTATGGACGTAACGCCGGTGGGGTCATCAGCGTCGTCACGAAGTCCGGAACCAATAGTTTCCATGGCAGCGGCTTCGACTTCTTGCGGAACGACGCGTTCAATGCCAACAGTTTCTTTAACAAAATCGACGGATTGCCAAGGAACGATCTAAGACGCAATCAATTTGGTGGCACTCTTGGTGGCCCGGTCAAAAAGGACAAACTGTTTTTCTTCGTCGGTTATCAAGGCCAGAAACTCTCGTCGGACCAAAACAGCGGTGATAATGCCGTGTTCACTCCCGCTGAGTTGCAGGGAAACTTCTCAAACGGTGGCACCCCGGGAAATTGTCCGAACGCCGACCCCGGAGTTTCCGGCTTCCTGCTGGCGAATCCATTCTTTCAGCCTAACGCCGCTGCCGCAGCCTGCGCCATCATCGCCCCGTCACAGATCAACGCGGTCTCGCAGAAATATATTGCGGCGGGCTTATTCCCCACCTCGGTTGATGGCAATGAAAATTTCCAAGCACCGCATACCGACAACAATAACGAAGTTACGATCAAGGTCGACTATACGATCTCACAAAAAGACGCTCTTACCCTCACGCTCGGCGGCAATCACGAAAATGAACTGAATCCTTTTCAGTTTGCCACCGTGCCCGGCTTCCCGAACACCACGAAAAATAACAACTATTTCGGAAGTCTGGCGTATACCCACACATTCAGCGGGAACCTGGTGAATGAATTCCGTCTGTACATCCAGCGCAACAACAATTTGCAGGATGAAGTTGCCGCCACGCTTCCGACCGCTGCACAGCTCGGCATCGGAACCACGCCGGATAATCCCACCGGTCCACCCAACATTTTCTTCGACAATAGCCTCACGACATATGGATTCAGCGAGAACGGGCCGACAAACCTGGTGAACAATACCTTCGGATTTACCGAGACGCTCACCTACATCCGCGGTCGCAATAATTTTAAGTTCGGTGGCGGCATATCGGCCTATCAAAACAATACGGTGTACGACTTTATCGTCAACGGCGAGTTTGACTTCGACGGTTCGGTGTCAGGTAATGAGTTTGCGGACTTCTTGTTGGGCGCCCCAATTCAATATTTCCAGGCGCCGGCGGCGCCTTCCAACATCCGTAGCAAGTCTTTTTACGGCTTCGTCCAGGACGAGTGGCGCATCACCAAGCGTTTGTCGCTGAACCTGGGTCTGCGCTACGAATACAATTCACCAAAGTATGATACGGAAGGGCGCTCCTTCTCCGTAATTCCCGGGGATCAGTCCACCCGGTTCCCCGGTGCACCGACTGGGCTCGTTTTCCCCGGGGACGCAGGCGCGCCAACGGGCGTCAACTTCCCGGATACTAAGAACTGGGCGCCGCGCTTCGGTTTCGCGTGGGATCCTCAGGGCGACGGCAAGACCAGCATTCGCGGTGGGATAGGTATCTTCTATGACGTTCTCAAGGGCGAGGACAATTTGCAGTTCAATGGTCAGCCGCCATTTTTTTCCGATACGGGATTGAACTTCAGTCCAAATAACCAAGGACAGAATGCCCCTTATCCGTTCTTCACCGCTCCCTTTCCCAACGCCACGCCGCCAACAACGAATCCTTTCCCATCGAAGCCGCCACCTTCGAATCTCAATTTTGCCGACGCTGGCTTTTTGCCCGTCAACGCCTCGGACGAGGAGTTCCTGGTCGATCCGCACCTGAAGACTCCGTACACGTACCAGTACAATTTGACGGTACAGCGAAGCGTGGCTCCGAACACCGTGGCGGAGATCAGTTACGTGGGGAGCAGTTCTCACGGGCTCACGTCACTGATTGACGTGAATCCGTTCATTCTGGGGACCACCGACCGGGTCTTGAATCTGGGGGCTGGCGATACTACGTGCCTCGACGCCGATGGCAACTCATCGTCTGGCGCGAACCCGAATAACTTTTGCAGTTTCGCTTCTTTGCCGGAGTTCAAGAACATCGCCAATGCCACTTACAACGCTCTGCAGGCCAGCCTTACAAAGCAGATGTCCTCTTCACGCATCGGGAGTACCTATTTCATTTTGGCGTACACCTTTGCGCACAGCATCGACAATGCTTCTGGTTTCCGCCAACGAAACAGCACCACGCCTTCGTACGATCCGGCGGGGTTCCGGGCCTCCAGCGATCAGGACATTCGCCATCGCATCACCATGAGCGGCGGATGGGATCTGCCGTTCGACCAGATGTGGAGTTCCGGGCCGAAGCGCCTAACCCAAGGCTGGAGCTTGTTCCCGATTATCACCTGGCACACCGGCCAGCCGTTCGACATATTCGCGAATTTGCAAGATCGCTTCGATCCCGGTAACGAGGGACCATCCGGCGCGGGCGATCCGGACAACATTCACGCGAATCTTGTGGGCCCTGCCACCCTATTCAATGCGCATAACCCGCAAACCTACATCAACTCCAACGCTGGGACGAACAACAGCGTTACCGGCAACTATTTGTTCAATCCCAACAGTTTTAGCAATGCGCAGTGCGGAGACGGAGGAGCGAACACGCCCGTCAACTGTGTTCCGGGGCCCAACTTCTTGCCCTCCAGTGCTCAGGTCGTGGCCAATCCCGCGCTTGCCACCTACGGTACGGTGCCGCGAAACTTTCTTCGGGGACCGAGCTACTTCAATACGGACATCGCCATCTCGAAAACTACCAACATCACCGAACGCGTGTCGCTTCAGTTTCGCGCGGATTTCTTCAACCTCTTTAACCGCGTGAACTTCACGAATCCCGGCGTCACCAACAATGGCGACGGGACCTACAGCGGCGGCGCCGTCGGTACGGACATCAACAGCGACCAGTTCGGTCAAATCACCAGCACGTATGATCCGCGCATTATTCAGTTGGCGTTGAAGATCTCGTTCTAGCAGTCGCACCGTCGGTCATGACGCGCCGGGAATCAATTGATTCCCGGCGCGTTTTATTTTCGCTCGATGCGGCGGACTCAAGCCCTCGCTATACCGCCGCATCTGAAATATTTCTACGTCGCATCATCAGAACTTTCCTTGACACCACGCATCTTCTGTCCTACAACCTACCGCAACTGCTGGTAAACGAGTGGTGAATCGGTCCTCGGAGATTTTTCAGCGTCCGTGGTGCCTAAGCTTCGTCTGCGGCCTCAGGGCGGCCGGCTACGAATCTTCAGGCCTCTCGTTTCCCAAAAATTCTAGTACTTGTGCTTGGCATCTGGCGGATGCGTTCAGGTTAGATTTCGTTTTCATTCACAGAATATTTTTGCTTCCCGCGAAGCGAGATGCGCTCGGAGCTTGGTATCTAGAAAACTAAGCGGTCTGAAGCTGGACGTGGAACCAGTTTATTTAGGAGACGACGCAGTGAAAAAACTACGCAAAACCGTTCATATTTGGGGACTCGCACTGATGGCTCTCTTGCTGGTTGGCGCGAACACGTACGCGCAAAATCCAACCGGCAGAATTATCGGAACGGTTACCGACCCGCAGGGCGCCGGGGTCCCGGGAGCCGAGGTTGTTGTTACCAATGAGACGACGCACGTCAGCCAGCGAGCGGTAACTAATGGCGGGGGCTTTTACCAGATATTGGATGTGCCGATCGGCAGCTACCAGGTAACGATCCAGCATAAAGATTTTCGTCAGCTGGTTTTCGACAATCAAGTTTTGCAAATCAATCAATCGCTGCGCGTCGATGGCAAAATGGAGTTGGGAACGCAGACTGAAGTAGTCGAGGTGAACTCTCAAGCCAGCGTTGTAGAAACGGTGGATCCCACCGTGGGAGGCTCGATTACCGGCCGCACGCTGACCGATGCGCCCCTCAATGGCCGCAACACCCTGGATCTTGCGCTGCTGCTGCCGGGCGTGATGCCACACAATCCGGATGACACCAGCGCCGGAACCTATAACATCGCTGGCGGCCGTTCGGATTCGGTGACGTTTTTGCTTGATGGCGGGCAGAACAACGAAATTCTGGGCAACGCCGTGGTGTTTAATCCCAATCCCGACACGATTGCAGAGTTCAGGATTCTAGAGAACAATTACACCGCCGAATATGGCCGCAACGGCGGCGGTATCATCAGCGAAGTAACGAAGTCCGGAACCAATCAATATCATGGCAGCGCGTTTGATTTTCTTAGGAACGGCGATCTCAATGCCAACAGCTTTTTCAACAAAAATGATCCTAACAATCTACTCCCGCGCGATACCCTAAGGCGCAATCAATTTGGCGGCACGTTTGGCGGCCCGATCACGATTCCACACCTAATTCACGGCAAAGATCGTTTCTTCTTTTTCGTCGGATATCAACAGCAGATTCAAAGTGACACGGTATCGTCCAACGGCCAGCCAGTCTTCACGCCGGCCCAACTTAAGGGCGATTTTTCAGGAGCGGACTCGACTCCAACGAACGGCGTTTGTCCCAACGCCGACCCTAACGTGGCTGCTTTTCTGGAAGCCACACCATTCTTCCAATCGAACCCCACGCTGGCCAGTTGTGCGGTCATCGATCCGACGAAGATCAATACCATTGCTCAGAATTACATTAAGGCAGGGTTGATTCCAAGCTCGCCCTCAGGCATTTTGAACTCCCAGTCCCCGGGAACAAACAATACCAAAGAGCTGACGCTGCGCTTTGACTTTAACATAACCAAAAAGGACCTCTTGACTGTAACCCTTGGCGGTAGCAAGAATCCCACGCTGGTGCCTTTCGACAATTCAGGAGCGCCAGGATACGGAGATATCAACAATACGCAAAACTACTTTACGAATATCGCTTACACGAGAACATTCACGCCCAACGTATTAAACGAATTCCGTTTCACGACGCAGCGCAATAACGTCTTGCAAGCACAGCCAGCGTCTACTTTGCCGGGGCCCGCGCAGTTAGGCTTCACAAATATTACGCCCGACCAAACCACGGGTCCTACGATGCTGTTCTTTGACAGCACCGGTTTGAACGTTGGCTTTAGTGGTCAGGGACCAAGCACGACGATACAGAATGCCTTCGTCTATAGCGACACCGTTTCCTGGACCCACGGGAAGCATACATTTAAATTTGGCGGCGGTTTTTCGGCTTATCAAAGCAACATTGATTACGATTTCTTCGTCAATGGAGAATTCGACTTCGTGGGAGCCGGGGGAATCGGCACCGGGAACGACTTTGCAGACTTCCTGACCGGTCAGCCGATCGACTACTTTCAGGCGCCCAAGGCGGACACCAACGCGCGAACGAAGTTCACCTTTGCTTTTGCGCAGGACGAATGGCGCGCCACCAGAAACCTGACGCTAACCCTGGGTTTGCGCTACGAATACAGCACACCGAAGCTAGATACCCACGGCTACACCTTTAACGTAATACCTGGCCAGCAATCGACAGTATTCCCCAACGCCCCGGTGGGCCTGGTTTTCCCGGGCGATGCTGGAGCACCTCGCGGCGTGAATTTTCCCGACAAAAATAATTGGGCGCCGCGAGTTGGTTTCGCTTGGGACCCGCAGGGCGACGGCAAGACCAGCATCCGCGGGGGCTTCGGCATTTTCTACGATATTCTTAAGGCCGAAGACAACTTCCAGGATAATGGACAGCCGCCTTTCTTTTCTTCTGCGGACCTAAACTTCAATCCGCTGGCCGGCAATCCCACCGCGGAAATTCCCAACCTTTCTGATCCCTTTAGCAACGCGATCTTTCCGATAACCAATCCTTTTCCCTCTAAACCCGTGAATCACCAAATTAACTTCGCGGATGCGGGATTGTTGCCCTACGGAGATACGGCGATTTATCTGGACGATCCGCATCTTCGCACGCCGTATACTTACCAATACAATCTCAGTGTCCAGCGAGAGATATCGCCCGGGACCTCTGTCGAAATCGGATATATCGGAAGCAGTTCGCACGGGCTAACTTCGCTGGTTGACATCAACCCGTTCATTCTGGGCACCACCAATCGAGTTTTGAACCTGACCCCTGGCAACTCGAGTTGTCTAGATTCCAGCGGGAACACCACTTCGGGCGTAGATCCGAACGCGACCTGCAGCTTCAGCAATCTGGAAGAATTTAAGAACGTCACGAAGGCTAGCTATAACGGGATGGAAGCCAGCCTCCGCCGCCAACTGACTGACTCCAACTACGTGGGCCGAGTATATTTTATCCTCGGATATACCTACGCACACTCCATAGACAATACCTCTGGCTTCCGCAACCGCAACAGTAGCGTTCCGTCCTATCAGCCAAACTTGTTCCGCTCGTCGTCGGACTTCGACTTGCGTAACCGGATCACCTTCAGCGGTGGGTGGGACGTGCCCTTCGACAAGTATTTCGCCTCGGCACCCAAACGGCTCACGCAGGGTTGGAGCGTTTTCCCAATCATTTCGTACCGTACTGGATTCCCGTTGGACGTCTTCTCGGCGATCGACACCTCGGGAGGCTTCACGAACGAGGGAACCTCTGGTGCCGGCGACGTAGCCAATGTGTTTGCGAACCAGGTAGCTCCGATCAGTCTGTACAATCCGCATCAAGCGCAGACGTTGACTGGAGAACAGTCTGGCACGAATACCGGCAACTTCTACTTCAATCCGGCTTCTTTCTCGACCAACCAGTGCCCGATCAATTCGACAACTACACCCGGTCAACCGAACACCTGTATTCCCGGGCCCAACATGTTCCCGTCATCCAACGAGGTCGTGACGAATCCTGCGCTAGCGACCTATGGAACCCTGCCTCGGAACTCTTTCCGCGGCCCCGGGCAAACCAACGTGGACATGTCTGTCTCGAAGACGACAGCGCTCTTTAAGGAAAGCGTAAAGCTCGAAATTCGTGCCGACTTTTTTAACATCTTCAACCACACGGAGTTCAACAATCCGATAACGAGTATCACTTCACCATTATTTGGGCAGATAACCGGTACGGCGCCGCCCCGAATCATCCAGCTTGCGGCGCGATTTAGCTTCTAATTCGCAACCGTAATTACAAAAAACGTGCTGGGCCGCCGGAAGGCTTCCCGGCACGTTTTTGTTTGCTGCGACTGGGGAGGACAGCTCTCATTGCGTTCCGTAGGTAAAATGCAAAAGCGCCTAGAAGAGCCTCGCGGGGCATGCTAACATGGTGTTCTCGCTCAGCGCGCGTGGTATCGCAAACTGAGTCGCTCCGTCGGGGCGTAGCGCAGCCTGGCTAGCGCGCCTGGTTCGGGACCAGGAGGTCGAAGGTTCAAATCCTTTCGCCCCGACCACTCCTTTTCAATCAGTTGCACGCGCATCACCCGCTCCAAAATTCCCGGCCTTTTCAATCCCTAGGACTAACGGTACTTGGGTGTTAACGAAATTTTGTTTTGCGATTTCGTGCATACGTACTACACTCGCCTGCGCGATTGTCCCCGGTAAGCCTTGGTCCCGAAGCTGGAGTTGCAGTGCGTTTTTTCCGCATCCTCTATTTCATAGCGCTACTGCTGTGGGCCGCGCCGTTGCTGCTGGCGCAGAACACCATCACCACGGTAGTAGGCGGCGGCGCGCCAAGCGGCACAGCGACGTCGGCGGATGTGGTCACTCCCACCGGTGTGGCCGTCGACACTTCGAGCAACCTTTATATTTCGCAGGGCACTGAAGCTTCGCAAGTGTTCAAGGTCACGCCCGCCGGAATCATTAGCGTTTTTGCGGGCAGTACCTTCACAGGGTTTGGCGGCGATGGTGGTCCGGCGACCAGCGCGGTATTTTATCAAGCCATCCGTTTAGCTTTCGATTCCAGTGAAAATCTGTACGTCGCGGATTACGCGAACAACCGCGTTCGCCGCATCGACGCACATACCGGCATCATCACCACCGTTGCCGGGAGCGCGACGGCTTGCCCGGGAGGGATAAACCAACCCTGCGGAGACGGCGGTTTAGCAACGCAGGCAAACCTGTTTGGCCCGGAAGCAGTGACTTTTGACGGCGCCGGTGACATGTTTATCGCCGAGCATTTTAATGAGCGGGTCCGGCGCGTCGATGCGGTCACTGGAATCATTACCACGGTGGCGGGAACCGGTGCACGGTGCGCCACGTCACCGTGCGGCGATGGTGGGCTGGCGACGCAAGCCCAGCTAAATACTCCGCGCGGGGTAGCCGTAGACAAAAACGGCAATTTGTTCATCGCGGACGGCGGTGGTATTCGCCGAGTGGACGCGACCACGAAGATCATCACCACCGTCGTCTCGCCGCCCGACGGCGCGAATTTTTTAATTATTGAGTCTTCTGGCAATTTCCTGGTTACCGGGGGCACTACCGTCTACCGCGTGAATTCCACCACTTTTGCCATAACCACGGTTGCGGGAACGCTGGGCGTATTCGGTGACAGTGGCGATGGCGCGGCGGCGACCAGTGCCAAGTTGGCCAATCCATTTAGCGTTGCCGAAGATACGACTGGAAATATCTATATCGGACAAGCGAGCGCCAATCGCGTCCGAAAAGTGGACACCTCCGCGCAGCACATCATCACGACCGTTGCGGGAGGTGGCTCCGGAGGGGACGGCGGGCCGTTCACCAGCGCAATTCTCGGCGGACCGAACGGTGGCACTATCGACCCCGAGGGAAATGGATACATCGCGGACATGCTGGACAATCGCATTCGCCGCGTCACCGGGGGAATTATCACGACGCTGGCGGGTACTGGAGAGCCCGGTTCGTCGGGCGACGGTGGTCCCGCATTGAGCGCTACGCTGTCTCTGAATCCTGTATTGAACGGGGTGGTCGCCGAAGCTTCGGGAGTTGTTTATTTCCCCGACGTCACCCTCAATTCTATTCGGCGTATCTCTGGGGTAGGGGGAACCATTTCCAGTTTTGCGGGCGGAACGCTTTGTGCGAATCCCACGACTGCTTGCGGCGACGGCGGCCCTGCGACGGCCGCGTCCTTGAACGATCCCTCCGGCCTGGCGGCGGACTCGCTTGGAAATATATTTATCGGGGATGGGGGAGACTCTCGCGTGCGCCGCGTTGATGCGTCCACCGGGATCATCACCACGGTGGCCGGAAACGGAACGGTTTGCGCCAATCCCACCGCTGCCTGCGGCGACGGCGGCCCGGCCACCGCAGCAAACCTCAACAGCCAAGGACTGGGTCTGGCCGTTGACTCAGCGGGCGACGTGTTTCTCACGGATGGGAATGACAATCGCATCCGTCGCGTCGATGCCACCTCTGGAATTATCACCACGATTGCGGGAAATGGAACCACGTGCGCCACGCCGGGGAACGGCTGCGGCGATGGCGGCCCAGCAACCTCGGCGCAACTTACGTCGGCTGATGGCGTGGCGGTCGACAGTAAAGGAAATGTCTTCATAGCGGATTTCGACGTTATCCGTCGCGTCGATGCGACCACTGGAACGATCGCCACGGTGGCCGGAAACGCCACCGGGGGGTTCAGCGGCGACGGCGGGCCGGCGTTGGCGGCCGGGCTGGATTTCCCGACCGGGATGTGGGTTGATCCAACTGAAACCCTGTTCATCGCGGACAGCAATAGCAATCGCATTCGCAAAGTAGCGCTGACGCCGACCGCGGTGTTCACCGGAACCATCAACAATTTTGGCTCGCTGCTGATCGGAGCACACGGCACGCAAACGGTGACGCTGACGAACAAGGGCGGGGACACGCTCTCCATCAGCGGCATCACCCTGTCGGGCACGGGATTTGCATCGGCGTCCACCTGCGCGAACACAAACGATCAGTTGGCGCCGTTACAGAGCTGCGCGATCAGTGTCACCTTCACGCCAACGGCGGTTGGGACGAGCCTTGGCACGCTGGAAATCACTACCAACGACACCACCACGCCCTCGGTGACTTACAGTTTCGGCGGCACGGGTGCGACATTGGCGCTGGCGTCCATTGCCGTGACGCCTACGAACCAAACCATCACCGCGGCCCTGACACAGCAGTTCGCGGCGACCGGAACGTACAGCGACGGGAGTACACAGACCCTGACCGATAGCGTTGTATGGACCTCCTCGAGCGTAGCAACGGCAACCATCAATACATCCGGTAACGCAACGGGAGTCGCCGCTGGCACCACCACGATCACCGCATCAAGCGGTACCATCAGCGCTTCCACCGGTCTTACGGTAGCCGCGCCGGTTCTGGATTTTATTGAGATATCACCGACCACGGCTTTCCGGACCGTGGGCCAAACTGTACAGTTCGTCGCGACTGGCGTGTATAACAACAACAAAACGATGGTACTCACGAGCGGCGTGGTATGGACCTCTTCCAGCCCTGCGAACGCCACCATCAATTCGTCGGGGCTGGCAACGGGTGTGGCGCTGGGGTCCACCACGATCAGCGCGGCGCTCGGCAATGTCACCTCTCTGGTGACCGGTACGCTAACGGTTGTGCCGGCGGGATTTACCGTCACCGGCAGCATGAACACGCCGCGGATCTTGCACACCGCGACATTGTTGCCCAACGGCACCGTGTTGGTCGCTGGCGGTGAGGACGCGAACGGCAATATTCTGAATAGCGCGGAACTTTACAACCCGGCCACTGGAACATTTGCGTTAACCGGCAGCATGAATGCTCCTCGTGTATTCCACTCGGCGGTGCTCCTCAACAATGGTCAAGTGCTTATGGTGGGCGGCGACGGCGGCGCCACCGCGGATCTTGGCCGCGGCGAGCTGTATGATCCTGCCACGGGTCAGTTCACGCTCACGGGAACACTCACCAATTCGTTTCTATTTGAAGCGACCGCCACGCTGCTCAAGAATGGAAAAGTTCTGATCGCGGGCGGGGACGACGATACGGGCGCAATTACGGCGAACGCCCAGCTTTACGATCCATCGACCGGCACGTTCAGCGCAACGGGCAGCCTGATCACTGGGCGTGCGGATCACACCGCCGCGCTTCTCGATAATGGGCAGGTGCTGATTGCCGGTGGCGAATCTAACTCTAGTGATACGGCCTTGGCCAGCGCGGAATTATACAATCCGGCGACTGGAACGTTCAGCGCCACCACGGGCAGCTTGGGCGCCACCAATGTTTTCTTTACCAATGGCGCCACGCTGCTGAATAGCGGAATGGTATTGATCTATGGCGGCGAGGAAAGCGAAACCGACGCGCTCCAGCTTTACAATCCGGCCACAGAATTATTCTCGAATCTCACCGTTCCGTCGGGGTTCCTCTTTTTAGACAATCCGGCATCTCTGCTGAACAACGGAACCGTCTTGCTCGCCGGCGGCGATGTCGGCGGCTCGGCTGCCGGCGCACCTTCGTACATCTTCGACCCGGCCAGCGGGACGACGACGAATACGGGAGACCTGAATCTTGGACGCTTCTTCAGTACGTCAACTTTGCTCAACAATGGTGACGTGCTGATCACCGGCGGTGAGAGCCCCAGCGGGAATTTCCTCGCCGTTGCCAGCGCGGAATTGTACAAGCCAGTTTCACTGACACCCGCCAATTTGCTCTCCATCGCCATCACCCCCGCCGCGCCGACGATTCACACCGGGGCTGCCGAGCAATTTACCGCTACGGGCACATTTGTTGGAGGCGGGACGCAGATCCTGAACTCCGTCACCTGGACTTCCTCGAGTACCGCCGTCGCCAGCATCACCAACGGCGGAACAAACGGCGGCGCAGCTTTTGGTTTAACAGTTGGCTCGACGACCATCACGGCCTGCGCTGGCGGGGCTTGCGGGTCTACCTTGTTGACAGTCACCTCGGGAACCGCCCCGACGCTCACCTCGATCGCGGTGACGCCTGCCAACCCCTCCGTTGCCGCGGGGCTGACGCAGCAATTCACGGCTACCGGGACTTACAGCGACGGCTCGACGAAGAACCTCACCGGCAGCGTGACCTGGAGTTCGGGTACCGCGGCGACTGCCACGATTAATACGGCGGGCTTGGCGAAGGGCATTGCCGTTGGCACGTCCACGATCGCGGCAACTTCCGGCAATGTTGCAGGCTCAACGACGTTGACGGTGACCGCCGCAACTCTGTCATCGATCACTGTGACACCGGCCAACCCATCGGTTGCCGCAGGTTTGACGCAGCAATTCACGGCCACCGGAACTTTCAGCAACGGCTCGACGCAGAACGTCACCGGCAGCGTGACCTGGAGTTCAAGTACCACCGCGATAGCTACGATCACGGCGGCGGGCTTGGCTAAAGGTGTTGCTGGGGGTAGCACTACAATTAAGGCCACCTCCGGTAACATTTCCGGAACGACGACGCTGACGGTGACGCTTGAGACGCTAACCATTTCTTGCTCACCTAGTGCTTGTGGCGCGGTGTCGGGTGGCGAGGCAACGAACTCCGATCCAATTTTCAGCATTGGAACTCCGGCGAGTACAGGGCTTTCCGGTGGGACGCCCACAGGAGTAGTCGAGCTGGGCGTCTTGCTGCCTGAGCCAACGGCGCTAAGTTCCTGGACCCTGGGAACGGGGTCGTCATCCATAGCTTCAGGCACAGGTGTTCCGGGATACGTGTCGGGCAATGTCTTCCCACTCTTTGGCCTGACGACCGGCGAGTCTATTGATTTCAGCGTGTTTCATGCTTTGAGCGCGGCCGTGGGAGTGAACGCCGCGAGCTACAACGCGTTTACGTTTGGGATTGCCACCATTCATGGCAGCACTTCGTCCGGACCGATTACCTTTACGGGTTTCAACGGGGCGTCGAGTTTCCCGGTGGGGACGATCTTCTTCCCGTATCTGCTGGACTCCAATCAAGGCAATAAGGTTGTGAACCTCGGACCGATCGTCGTTGTAAACGCCGTGGCGGCGCCGACGCTCGCGTCAATTGCGGTTACGCCCGCCAACCCCTCGGTTGCTGCGGGGCTGACGCAGCAATTCACGGCCACCGGAACTTACAGCGACGGCTCGACGAAGAACTTAACCGGCAGCGTGACCTGGAGTTCGGGTACCGCGGCGGCCGCCACGATCACTGCCGCAGGCTTGGCCAAAGGTATTGCCGTTGGCAAGTCCACGATCACGGCCACTTCCGGCAATATTGCAGGGTCAACGACATTGACGGTGACGGCACCAACGCTGGTGTCCATCGCGGTAACACCGGCCAACCCCTCGGTTGCTGCGGGGCTGACGCAGCAATTCACGGCCACCGGTACTTTCAGTGACGGCTCGACGCAGAACCTCACCGGCAGCGTGACCTGGAGTTCGGGCACCACCGCGACTGCCACGATTACCGCTGCGGGCCTGGCGAAGGGCGTTGCCGTTGGCAAGTCCACGATCACGGCCACTTCCGGCAATATTTCAGGGTCAACGACGTTGACGGTGACGGCGCCAACACTGGTGTCTATCGCGGTAACACCGGCGACTCCGACGATTGCTGCGGGGATGACGAGACAGTTCACGGCAACCGGAACCTTTAGCAACAACACCACGCAAAATCTCTCGAGTGCGGTGACGTGGTCTTCCAGTGCCGTGGGAACCGCGACGATCAACGCAACGGGCCTCGCCACTGGCGTGGCGATGGGCACAACTACGATCAAAGCTACATCCGCCAGCGGCGTGGCGGGTTCGACGACTTTGACCGTGACGGCCATCCAATCAACGAACTTTGTCTATGTGCCGATTCCGGCGACCAACAACATTCAGACTGGATTAATCAGCACCGTTCCGACCGGAATTTTCGTCGCAAACAATGCGTTGGCTACGCCATTTAGCATTCCCTCGGCGGCGGGAAAATGCGGGCCATCCGGGGCTTCACCGTGTAACTTCTATGACGGATTCGGCTTTTCTGGCAATGGCAAAAGCATCACCCTAAGCGTTTCGATAGCGAACCCGACCGACGTCTACACGCTGATGAACGCGTACAGTCCCCCACTAGGGCAACAGCTCGCCACCATCGAATTCGTGGGCACCGGTGGGGCAAGCCTGACGTTTCCCCTCGTGGCCGGGCAGGACATTCGGGATTTCGCGCAGGGTTCCTTCGCGGACACCCTGACAAATGGCATAGCCGGGGTTCAGGCGCTCAATGCTTTCTCTTGCGTTGATCCGACGAATTGCCTCGGTGCCGGAGGCACGGGGAACGTTCAGACCGGAATACAGGAATCTTACGTGGTGGATGAGCAGCATTTCTCGCTGGGATCGACATTTGTGGGCCAGACTCTGACACAGATCATCATTACGGACACAGACAACGGCCCGGACCCACTTTTGTTAGGCGTTACGGTAGGCGTGAGCGGGCTTGCGCTTGCACCCTCTATCGCCTTTAACCCGACCAGCCTATCGTTCTCCAATCAACTGATCGGTACGACCAGCCCCGAGCAAACCGTCACCGTCAGCAACACCGGAACCGCGGCCCTGACTATCAATTCCATCGCTCTGACGGGGACGAATCCGGCGGAATTTGAGCTTACCAACGTCAATTGCCCCATCGCGCCGGCGATGCTCGGCGTCAACTCCAGTTGCAGCGTACAGGCCACCTTCGCGCCGCTAGCCGTGGGCACGCGTACCACCAACATCAGCTTCACCGACAACGCCGGCGGCGTTACTGGTTCGGTGCAGAATGTCCCGCTGACGGGCACGGCGTCAGCTCCCGCGCCGGTGACTACTACGGTTCCGCTGACGTATGCGCCGGGCGTGAACGTTTCGCAGACCGCGACGGTCAACTGCCCATCCGGGACGGTGCCGTGCACGGATCCGAATGCGCACTCGCTGAAGCTGATGGTGAGCCAGGTGAATGAGCCGTTCACGCTGACGGTGACGGCTTATGAAGTTTCACTGAGCGAGGCCAATGGCGTTTGCCCGGCCGGCCAGAGCGAGACGACCAATTTCAATTGTCGCTTCAAGGATTACTTCACGTTGCAGACCGAGGCCAATGGCGATGTGATCGTGCCGCAGTGCGTTCCGCTCTCGAATGGCAACTGCGTGTACTACCGCATATCGAATGTGCCGCCGGCCTCCATGTATCAAGGTCCGGTGTTTGAGACTTTCTCTTACAACAATAATGCCTACGTGCCGTCGTCGTTCTACGACGCAACGAATCCGCGTTTGTACGACGATCCGGATTCACCACCGTACGATATAAATCATCAGTTTGTATTCGACATCACCGACTACTTTGAAACGCAAAACAAAGTGGGGGTGGATCCGACGATTCACGGACACACCAAGCAATACAACGACTTTGTGATCGCCTTCACCGCTGGGCTGCCGAACCCGGCGTACACGCTGAAGTTTGTGGCGCCGCTGGGCAGCGGTTCACCGAGCTTTGTCGAAGGCACGGCGATTCCGGTGGCGTTCACCCTGACGCAGGGAACCACGCCAATTATCAACGCCCTCACTTCCCCGAACGCCGTGTCGGTAGGCGTGAAGAACGCCGCGGGCGTGCAGCTGCCGGCACTGGCTCCGAACGGGACGGCTGCGGCATTTACGTACAATGCGAGCTTGCAGCAATACACGCTGACCCTGAACACGCTGGCGTTACAGCCGGGCAACTACACGTTATTTGTGAACTCGAACCTTTTCGTACAGCAGAGCACGACCTTCACGATCACCGCGGCGCCGCTGCGCATCCTCACGGCACCAGCACTCACGGCAGGAACGGTGGGCACACCGTACTCGGTGTTCTTTACCGCGACGGGCGGCACAACGCCATATACCTGGTCGGCGATTACCCCGGCGTTGCCACCGGGATTGAGCCTTAGCAGCAGCGGGAGACTGAGCGGCACGCCAACAACGGCGGGATCTTACGGTTTGACGGTGCAAGTGACGGACGATGTGAAAGCTACCAGCGAACAACAGTTCACGCTGACGGTGGGCCCGGCTCCGCCGAGCCTGCTATCCATCGCGGTAACGCCTGCGAACCCCACGATTGGGCTGGGTGGCACTGAGCCCTTTACGGCAACGGGGACGTTCAGCAACAAGACCACGCAGAATCTGACGAGCAGCGTGGCCTGGACTTCGGGCACCACGACAGCGGCGACGATTACGGCAGGTGGTGTGGCCGGGGCCGTGGCAGCGGGAACGTCGACGATAACGGCGACATTGGGATCCGTGAGTGGTTCGACGGCGCTGAAGGTTTCGGCGGTCGAGGTTCTGGAGCCGCTCATCGGTTTCGACCCTGTGAATCTCACGTTTGCTAATCAGGTGATCGGCACGAAGAGCGCAGCGCAAATCATCACGGTCAGCAATACCGGATCGGCGCCGCTGACCATCAACAGCATCGCTTTGACGGGGACAAATCCAGCGGAATTTGTGCTGAGACGAATACTTGTCCGGTGGGGGCTGCGGTGTTGGGGGTGGACACGAGCTGCGTGGTGCACGTCAGCTTTGCGCCGCTAGCGGTGGGGACGCGCACGGCGAACGTCACATTTACAGATGACACTAGCGGCATGGCGGGCCGCAACAGAATATTCCGCTGATCGGGACTGCATCGGCTCCTGCGCCGATTACCACCAGTGTGAGTTGAGCTATCCGGTGGGGATCGAATGTTTCGCAAGTGGCGACGATTAACTGCCCGTCGGGCACTTCGCCTTGCACCGATCCCCAGGCCCACTCGATGAAGCTGGTGGTGAGCCAGGTGATTACGCCGTTCACTCTGACGGTTACGGCGTTTGAAGTTTCATTGAGCCAAGCGAATGGTGTGTGCCCGGCTGGCGGCACCGAGACAACGGATTTCGATTGCCGCTTTGTGGATTACTTCCCGCTGCAGACGGAAGCGAACGGCAGACATCATCGTGCCGCAGTGCTATCCGTACTCGAACGGCAACTGCGTGTACTACCGGGTTTCGGGTATGCCGCCGCAATCGTCCTATGCGGGACCGGTGTTTGAAAATATTTCGTGGAACAACAATGCGTATGTGCCGTCGTCGTTCTACGACGCGGCGAATCCGCGTCTGTACGATGATCCCGATTCGCCGCCCTACGATGTGAATCACCAGTTTGTATTCGACATTACGGACTTTTTGAGTCGACGTGGAACAAAGTGGGCATCGATCCCGACGATTCACGGCCACACCGTGCAGTACAACGACTTTGTGGTGGCGTTCACCTCGGCGCTGCCGAATCCACCGTACACGCTGACGTTCCAGTCGCCGCTCGGCACCGGCACGCCCAGCTTTGTGCAGGGCGTAACGATTCCCGTGGACTTCACGCTGGTGCAGGGCACCAAGCCGATCACCAATGCGGTGACGCCGCCCAATGCCGTCTCGATTGGATTGGCCAATGCGGCCGGTGTGCGTTTTGCCGCGCTAGCACCGAACGGCACGGCGGCGGCGTTTACCTACAATGCCACGACCGGGCAATACGGATTGACGCTGGCCACGCAGGCTCTGCCGCCAGGCACCTATACGTTATTCGTGAACTCCAACCTGTTCGTACAGCAGAGCACCACCTTCACGGTGACTCCGGCCACGCTGGTGTCTATCGCGGTGACCCCTGCGAACCCGAGCATCGAGGAAGGAACAACGGAACAATTCACAGCTAGCGGAACGTACAACAACGGCCTTACACACCCGTTGAGCGGCGTGACTTGGAGTTCCTCGCAGAGCATGGAAGCGAGTATCAGCTCCACCGGCTTGGCCTCTGGGCTGGCAGTTGGATCGCCGGTGATAACTGCGACGCTGGGAACCATCACTGGATCGACGACCTTGACGGTAACCACAAACACGCCACAGATTTCTGCCGAAGTGCTGGATACTGGCACGCAATCGGGATCGTTCTATGTGGATCTGCAGTTCACCAATTCGGGTGTCGGAATCGCCGAGAAGCTTACGCTTACGGCGTTAGCATTCCGCACGTTGACGGGCACCGGCACGGTGACCTACAATACGCAACTGTCCCCGCCTATCCCGGACTTAGTCGACAGCAGCCTTTCTGCCGGCGCCAGCGTCACAGTACGTCTGTATTTGAATGTTCCCAGCACGGTGACGCGTTTCATTATCAGTGAGACCGGAACATATGGCACTACGTCCGGTCAAGCATTGACATTTGCAGCGGGACAAGCCGTCTTTAACAACAACTGAGGGCAAAGCAGTCTATTCGCGATACGCGGGAGGGAATGTGATTATGAGAAAACTGTTGCCGATCGCAATCTTTGCCTTGGCATTGCTGTTGGTCGCTGGTAGGACTAAGGCTGACCCCGTAAACATGGCAGACGGGGTGACGTTTGCTCTGGTGCAGGCGGACTTGAGCGGCAGTGCAGGCGACATCCTGACTTGGCAATACGATGTCACCAACGACAGCGGTGGGACGATTTACGGCGTTGCCATAAGTTCTTACGGCTTCACCGGGGGAGTCGGTAACGGGCTCGTGTTTGACGGGTTCGGCGCGGGAATCGCAAACGGTTCATCGATGAAGGGCACACTTTTTGCGTTCGATTCAGATCCGAGCGTGAAGAGTTCATTCAACTCCGGGATCTTCGACTTGAACATTCTCCTTGGGGACTTCGTGACCACCATCGATCTCGATGCTGACTACTCGGCGACGATCAAGAAGAGCGGGTCGACGGTTCCGGAACCGGCATCGCTGATGTTGCTTGGTTCAGGGATTGCGGCTCTACTATTGCTCCGACGCCGGCTCGTGTGAGCTTTTGGTCGCTCAGATGTTGTAAGCATTGCGCTTGGGAAGCCGGGAAGCAGGCTTGGCTGCTGGAAGGGCGCGCTTCCATTGAATGGTTTTGCAGTTGAGAAACACGGGAACTTCACAAGGACCAGGGTGGTACCCCCTAGGGGTTTTTTGTAAGTGCGCATTCTAAAGAGTTTAAAGTCCTTTAGAATGAACACTTACGCAAGTGTTCATTCTAAACAGCTCAGACCGAATTTTATATAACCAGTTAGTTACGGGCGGCAATGGGAGGCGCACTTCTCTACGGCGAGAATATTAACAGCGAGTATTCAAGTTGTCAAGGTAAATATGCTGTACTTAAGGTTCGCGCCGGTTCAGTTTCAGCAAAGCATTTGAAATCAGTACAGTACCCTGTGGTGGGGAATCTTGATTTTGTTCACGGGAAGACTTACTGTACCGTCACAAGTGTAGCGACACCAAGGGACGGACGAATGAATGGATTGCCCTCAGTGCCAAACGCCCAACCCAATCAACGCGATCCGGTGTGAACACTGCGCAACCCCGCTAGGGATTGACGCGGCGACGCTGATGGAAGCCCCCGAAGCGGAAGGTGACCTCAACCGCACCGTAGATAATTGGTCCGCTCCAGTAACTTTCCCCAACCCGTCTGATCCTAGCTGCTGCCGCGGGCGAATTGCAGCCGGGCAGCCTGCTTGCGAACCGCTACGAAATCCTGAGCCAACTAGGTGTCGGCGGCATGGGTACGGTCTACAAGGCGCGTGACCAGGAAGTGGACCGGCTGGTGGCGGTGAAGGTGATACGCGCGGAGCTGGCCGGGAATTCGGATATTTTGACACGCTTCAAGCAGGAACTGGTCCTCGCCCGCAAAGTCACGCACAAAAACGTAATCCGCATTTTCGATCTTGGCCGCGTCAGCGGACTCCGCTACATCACCATGGAGTACATCGACGGCCAGGACCTGCGCTCGTACATCAAGAAGAAGGGCAAACTTTCGCACACGGAGTGCGTTGAGATCATGCAGCAGGTGTGCCTGGCGCTGGAGGCGGCGCACAACGAAAAGGTGGTGCACCGCGACCTGAAACCGCAAAACATTATGCTAGACGCGCAAGGCAAAGTCTTCGTGATGGATTTCGGGATTGCGCGCTCGGTGGGTTCCGAGGGTTTAACGATGACCGGCGGGTACGTAGGCACACCGGGTTACATGTCGCCGGAACAGGTGAAGGGCGAAGAAATCGATGGCCGCTCCGATCTTTTTACCATGGGGATTATTTTGTATGAGTTGCTCACCAACCAGATGCCGTATTCCGCGGAAACGGTGCAGCGCTCGATGTACAAGCGCACGGTGGAGCGCCCGGACGCGGTGACCTCGGTGGATCCCACGATCCCGAAATATCTAAGCGAAGTGGTAGCAAAGTGCCTGGAAATCGATCCGCTGAAACGCTATCAAACGGCGCAGGAATTGTGGGCGGATCTGGAGACATGGCGCACGGGCGGGGCAGACCCGACCGGGATGATGTTGCGGCGTCGCCTGCGGCAGGCGTTCAGCACGCCGGCGATCCCGATTGGCGCAGCGGTGGTTTTGCTCCTTATCGTGGCGGTATTTTTCGCGCGGCGATGGACGGCCACGACCGCGGCGAAGAAACCGGAGCCAGTGATTGCTTCGCGCGCTCTGGCCGTGTTTCCGTTTCGCAATGCTTCCGGCGACGCGAAACTCGATTGGCTGGGAGCCAGCCTGGGAGAAATGCTGAGCAATGATATAGGCCAGTCGGCGAGTCTGCGCACCATTTCCGAGGAACGCGTCTCTCAAGTGCTGCACGACCTGCGCATCGCGCCGGACGCCCGCATAGAAGCCGCGACCATCGACCAACTTACGCAGTTCACAAATGCCGATGTGGTGGTGTGGGGAGAGTTCGCGAAATTTGGCGATGAAGTGCGCATTGACGCGACGATCACCGACCGAAAAAACAGCACGCAGATTCCATTAAAGGTTCAAGCTGCGAACGAGAAAGAGATTCTGACGGCGGTGGATACATTGGCCGCGCAAATCCGGCAGAATCTGGCGCTCTCGTCCTCTGCGATAGGTGAACTGGAGACGACGGCATTTAAGCCGTCGTCGAAGTCACTGGAAGCGCTGCGCGATTTCGCGCGCGGCGAAGAGTCCCAGCGCCTGGGCAAGAATCAGGACGCAATGGAGGCCTTCAAATCTTCGATCAGTTACGACCCGGACTTTGCGCTGGCGTATTCCAAGCTGTCGGAGGCGTACGCGGAAGCGCATCAAGACGACCTGGCGCAGAGCGCGTCACTGAAAGCCGTGGAGCTCAGCGCCACCCTGCCAAAGCAGGAAAAGTATTTGATCGAGGCGACGCACGCCGAAATTTTGAAGGAGTATCCGAAGGCGATCGAAGCCTACGAAGCCTTGGCTAAGGCTTCTCCCGGAAATACCGACGTGCTTTTTCATCTGGCAAAACTGTACGAAACCGGCGGCAACCTGGAGTCCTCGCTTGCGACCCTTGCAAAGGTGCACACACTTGATCCAAAAAACGCGGCGGTCCTGCTCGCTCAGGGGCGCGTAGAACTGAAAAGCAATGATGCGACGAAGGGTTTGGAGGATCTGAATTCCGCGTTGAACCTGGCCATTCAGTCCGGCAACGATGAGCAGAAAGCCGACATCCTGCAGACTCTTGGTACGGGGTATGACGATCTACAGCGACCGGAGGATGCGCTGCGTAACTTTCAGGAGGCGCTCGATATCCGTAGGCGGCTGGGAATTAAAGTGGGAATCGCCGCAAGCTTGAACGCCATCGCCAATACGCAAAGCACCATGGGAAACCCGGAACTGGCGCTGAAGAATTTCACGGAGTCCTTGAAAATTCGGCGAGAGATTGGCGACAAAGCCGGGTGTTGGTGATGTTTTGAATGATTTGGCCGGATTTTACGTGGACCATGGCCAAACCGATGCGGCTTTGAAGCTATACAAGGAGTCTCTCCAGATCCAGATCGACCTCGGGGACGAGCAGACGCGCGGAATGTTATTGAATAACATCGGCAACATCTACTTGGGTGAAGGAAATTATCAGGACGCGCAGACCTATTACGAACAAGCGCTGCAACTGCGCGAGAAGTTTAACGTGCCGGCAGATATTGCCGAGACGCGCCACAATTTGGGAGAAACTGCGACGGACTTGGGAATGTACGATCAAGCGCTGGACCAATACCATCGAGCGCTCGACCTGCAACGCAAGGCCGGCAATAAGCAGATGACCGCGTATGAGACTTCGAGTTTGGGGAGCGTTTTCGGTTTTCAGGGACGGTATGGGGCGTCGCTGAGTGCCAACGAGGAGGCAATGAAGGCATTCCGCGATCTCGAAGAACGGAGTCTCAAGACCTTGACGATTCAGGAAGGCTATGGCAGTGCACTGGCGCAGCTTGGAAAACGAGCCGAGGCGGATTCCGTACTGCAAGACGCGCTCACTCTGGCGCGCGAGCTGAAAAGTCCTGACGACATAGCTCGCATCCAGGGTTTGCAAGGCGACAATGCTTTTTACAGTGGAGACCTGAAAGCCGCCCGGCAAGCGTATGCGGATGCGCTGAAACTCGGCCGCAAAGAGCGCCGACGTGCGACTCGTGCTTACCACGAAATTCAACATTGCCAAAATGGATGTGGCGGAAGGGCATGCGCAAACGGCGTTGGCAAAATTATCCGCGCTGGCCAGTGATGCCAACAAAGCGGGATTCAAGTACTTGAGCTTGCAAAGCTCGCTGTACGCGGCGAAAGCGCTGATCCAGGCCAAAAATTTCGCAAAAGCGACGGACCTACTCCAGAACCTGCTGGTGCAGACAGAAAAGCTGGGGCTACTCGCGTTGAAGGCGCAAGGATACGCGCTGATGTCGCAAGCGCAAAAAGGGCAGGGCGAGCCTCCGAGGCCGAACGCGCGAGCAATACCGCGAATCAATTGTTCGCGGAGTTGAAAGCTGAGAGCCATTTCGACGTACAGACGCGTCCCGATATCGCAAGCCTTATAAGCAAGACAACGTGAGCCAAGTCCGGGCTGGCGAAGGCTTCGTTGCGCCGGCGCAACGGTAGTACCTCTTCGCGCGGGTATAATGTTTCCCACCTTCTATGACCCACATTCTTTTAACGAACGATGACGGATACCAGGCGACCGGATTGCTTGCACTTGCTGAAGTTTTGCAGGATCTGGCCACCGTCAGTATTGTGGCGCCGAGCACCGAACAGAGCGGCGCGGCGCAGTCTCTGACGCTCCGCCAGCCGATTATTTGCAACGCCATCGGCGAGCGCCAATGGTCCGTTGACGGCACTCCGGCGGACTGCGTAATCGTGGCGCTGCACAAACTGCTGCCGCAAAGGCCGGATCTGGTTATCTCCGGGATTAATCACGGAGCTAATCTGGGCGAAAATATCTATTACTCCGGGACGGTGGGCGCCGCTCGCGAATCCGCTTTGCACCATATTCCTTCGCTGGCCATGTCGCTTTGTTCCAAAGCCAAGGCTGCCAACTTTGATTCTGCGGCGCGCATTGCGCGGTCTGCCGCCGAGCTCATCCTGAAGCACGGGTTGCCCGACCAAGTACTGCTGAGCATTAATGTGCCGGCGAATTGGACGGGCGGCGTGCGACTAACGCGGCAGTCGAAAAAAATCACGCGCAACCAGCTCAGTGAAGGAAAAGATCCTCGCGGGCGCAGTTACTTCTGGCTTTTCGAGCAGAAAATTGACAAAGACGTTGAACCGGACACGGACTACGCTGCTATTTTTGCCGGTCACGTTTCCGTCACGCCGTTGCATCTCGATCCGACGCACGCCGATTCGCTGACGGGGTTGGCGCACTGGGCCACAATCTTAGAAAGAGAGTTTAAGAAGTGAGTTTAGCCGCAGGCCGGGAAAACATACGATGTAGCTGTCGTCGGCGCAGGGGTTTTCGGCGCGTGGACGGCCTGGCATCTTGCCGAGCGCGGCCAGCGCGTCCTGCTGCTCGAAGCTTATGGACCCGCACACGCGCGCGCCAGCTCCGGCGGCGAATCGCGGATTATCCGCATGGGTTATGGCGCCGATGAGCTGTATACGCGCTGGTCGCAGCGGTCTCTGGTGCAATGGAAGGAATTGTTCGCCGCAACGAAGCAGGAGCTTTTCCATGAAACAGGTGTCCTCTGGCTGGCTGCGAGCGGCGTGCGTGAGAAGCAAACCGTCGAAACACTGCAACGCTGCGGTGTTCCTCATCGTGTGCTGGAGAACGCCCAGCTTACGCAGCTTTATCCGCAGGTAAATTTTGCCGGTGTGGAGTTTGCAATTTTCGAGCCTGCCAGCGGAGTGCTCATGGCCAGGCGCGCCGTCGCCGCGGTGGTCGCCGATGCGCTGCGACTGGGAGCGGAATACCGCGTCGCACAGATACTCACGCCCGAAAAGTCGGTTGGCCACCCGCAAATTAAGACCACGGCAGGCGACGTGATTTCTGCGGGCAGCGTGGTCTTCGCCTGCGGCGCCTGGCTCGGGAAGGTTTTTCCAGAAATTCTTGGACCACGCATTTTCCCCACGCGCCAGGAAGTATTTTTCTTTGCCACGCCGCCGGGGGATACGCGGTTTGCCCCGCCGGCGCTGCCGACTTGGCTCTTCAAGGAAGAGCAGGTTTACGGTATGCCGGACCTCGAGTCGCGCGGATTAAAGGTGGCGTTTGATCATCACGGTGAACGCGTCGATCCGGAAACGCAATCGCGTTTTGCCTCGGCGGAGGGCGCCGAGGAAGCCCGTCGCTACATCGCGCGCCGTTTTCCCGCGCTGCGCGACGCTCCCATCGTGGAATCGCGTGTCTGCCAATACGAGAATACTTCCAGCGGTGATTTTCTCGTCGACCGGCATCCCGCGCTCGAAAATGTATGGTTCGTTGGCGGTGGCTCTGGACACGGTTTCAAACACGGCCCCGCTATGGGTGAATACGTTGCTGGCCAACTTTTGGGTGATGGAGCTGCTGAGGCGCGGTTCTCGCTGGTTAGCAAAGATACGGTGCAGCGCCGCGCAGTGTACTAGGTTTTTGGTGCGCGCCGGCGCGGAGCCGATGAGATCGCGCTAATCTTTTTGGCCCGCCGGGCCTTTTCCTCATAAAGATGCTGGTCCGCTTCGGAGAGTAATTTCTCGATGCGCCCGCCTTCGCCGCGATAAATGGAAATACCGATACTCGCGGATAGCGCGGGAGTTTCCATGTCCTCGGCCATAACCGCGTGAATGCGGTCCGCAACAAGGCGCGCGTCGAGCTCTTCGGTTTCCGGCAGCACCAGGGCGAACTCATCCCCGCCGTAACGCGCCGCGGTATCCACCGCGCGGCAATGAATCCTTAAAATATCCCCGAGCCGCGTAATCGCCCGGCTCCCAACTAGATGGCCATACGTATCATTGATGGCTTTTAGTCCATCAAGATCTAGAAGCAGTACGGCGAAAGGCCGGTTATTGCGATTGGTGCGTTCGGTCTCACTTTCGAGTACATCCAGCAAGCGGCGATAATTCGCCAAGCCGGTTAGCGGATCACTCACAGAGAGATGACGCACTTGTTCAAAGAGCCTGGCGTTGTCTAGCAACGCCCCGCCCACGGCAATCGTGTAACTTATCACTGTGAAGCCCTGCGCCAGCACGAAGGGCGCATCCAGCAACCTCTCCGATTGGCACGCCGCCAATTGTGCTGCCACGTTCATCCATGCCGCGGTGTAAATGGCGTTATCGAAGGCACTGTTTTCGATGGTCAGGCGGCGGCGATACCAAATCAACGCCACAATGAAGAACGCCGCTGGAAGTAGCTGCTGCGGGCTCGGGAAAAAAGCTCCGGGGTGCGGAGAGACTTCCGAAGGCATACGTCGCAGCGTTGCCGTGATTAAGTACGTCATGCCGACGACAGTCATCAGGGCGCCGGCAATTTCCCTTCGTGGATGCCGCGATCGCGGTAAGAAATGTTCCACTAGCAGGGCCACTACGAACAAGAGGGCCAACACCATGCGACTGACCCACCACGCCAGGGGAGCCCAGCGGAACGGCACCAGCGCATCTTGCGTCAGCTGAAAAAACAGAATGCTGGAAGCCATCAGCACCGTACCGGAAAGCAAGAAGCCGGCGCCGAGGATCAACGAGATACGGTCTTGGGTGCCCTGAAAACGCACCAACGCCACGGCCGCGAAAACAAAGGATAAAAGTCCGGTGATGGCCTGCAGATAACCCTGGAGAACCGCGTCGGGCGTGATCAGAATGCGTCGAGAGGAGTACGCAGCTAGAAGCAACAAAAGAAACGCCGCGACATTGGCCAGCACAGTGTTCGTTGCACTGAGCTGCCGCCTGGAAATAGCCGTAAGTCCGCCCATAAGAGGTCCACGCTGGTCTCAGGCTGGGGGGCCCTACCCCC
The DNA here is from genome assembly GCA_963798585.1 of uncultured Acidobacteriota bacterium. Taxonomy (GTDB): domain Bacteria; phylum Acidobacteriota; class Terriglobia; order Acidiferrales; family UBA7541; genus Acidiferrum. Next base: position 87,605 of record CAWCTJ010000018.1, on the reverse strand, counting down.
TTAGACTACCCGATGGCCTGTTGCGTTGCGCCAAAAGGTACGCGAGTTGTTGATTAGACACCACTGTACGAATGAACAGGGGTGGGAAGCGGACCACGGGAGCGACACCCTTGCTTGCGCGACTGGGTCCTTTGCAGGCAAAATGGCACCCTTGAAACGATCCCATAAGTACCTTCCAAAAATGTTGCGACACGCCGGCGAGGCGTCGCCCACAAGAATCAAGTCCGCATCTGCGCTGTTCGCCAAGAATGGCGCCCCCAATTGCGCCCGGCATAGCGGAGGGCGAGCTTGACCAAGGACAGCGGCACGGCCTTGGCGGCAAGTTCCAACGGAGCTCTGGCGGCAGCCCAGGGTCCGCGTCTGCGGCGCACGCTGACGCTTTGGAACCTGATCATTATCGGCATTGTGATGGTGCAGCCGATCGCGCCGATGGGCATTTATGGCGTGATCAGCAATGCGGCTGGCGGCCACGTGGTCACCACCATTTTGATCGCCATGGTGGCCATGCTGCTGACCGCCATCAGCTACGGAAAAATGGCCCGCGCTTATCCGAGCGCCGGCTCTGCGTATACCTACGTCGGACAGGAAATTCATCCCGGCCTCGGCTATCTGACGGGCTGGGCCATGGTGATGGACTACATCCTGAACCCGCTGATCTGCACCATCATCTGCAGTCAGCTCACGCAGAATATTCTGCCGGGCGTGCCTTATTGGCTTCTCGCCATTTTGTATGCGGTATTTTTCACCGGCCTGAATTTGCGCGGAGTAAAGACCTCGGCGCGCATCAATGAAGTCCTGGCTGGCGGCATGTCTATCGTGGTGCTGGTCTTTTTCTTTTTCGTGATCCGTTTCGTTTGGGGCTTGCACCACTACGGCGCGGGATATTTCACGCTGCCGTTCTACGATCCTTCCACCTTCAACTTCAGCAGAATTTTTCGTGGTACTTCCATCGCTGTCCTAACCTACATTGGATTTGACGGCATCTCCACGCTCTCCGAAGAAGTGGAAAATCCGCGCCGCAATATCATGCTGGCGACGGTGCTCGTTTGCGTCATCACCGGCGTTCTTTCTTCGCTGGAAGTCTATGCCGCGCAGTTAATCTGGGGTTCTAAACCGTTTCCACCCGAACTAGAAACCTCGGCTTTCCCGCTGGTGGCGCGGCAGATCGGCGGATTTTTTCTTTTCCATCTGCTGAACTTCACGGTATTGATCGCCAACGTCGGCTCCGGCATGGCCTCACAGTTTGCCGCCGCTAGATTGCTCTATGGCATGGGCCGCAACGACGCATTGCCAAAAGGTTTTTTCGGAAAAATTGCCGCTAAAACGCAAATTCCCGCCAACAACGTAATCCTCATCGGCGCAATCGCTTTAGCCGGCGCGTTCCTGATCACCTACGACCGAGGTGCGGAATTGCTAAATTTCGGCGCGTTCATCGCCTTCATGGGCGTCAACGCCGCATCCTTCGTGCGCTACTATGTGCGGTCGGAGGAAAAGAACATCGGCAACTTCCTTGTCCCGGTGCTGGGATTTCTGATTTGCGGATTTATCTGGTGGAACCTTAGCCCTCCGGCCAAGATTGCCGGCTCCATCTGGCTGGCCGTCGGCATCGTCTATGGGGCGTGGAAAACGTCGTGGTTCCGCACGCAAATGTCGTTTGACGTGCCGGCAGAATAGCTCCACAAATAAAAAGGCGTGAACCAGAGTCCACGCCTTTTCTTCGTTACACGAACGCAGTAGCTATTCGGCCTTGGGAATGAACACTTCCGAAGGCGTTAAGAACTCCACGCTCGGATTTTCCGTCGCCACACGCACCCGCTCAAAGCGGCCTTTCTTGCCGCCGCTGCCACTCGAAAAAGTAAGCAGATATTGGTTGTTTAAGTGCGTGAAAATCTCATCGAAGTAAGGCTTCAGCGATACCGGCTGGCCAAATCCCAGGAAATAAGATTCTGCCCCCGTTTCGTCCGAAAGCTGAGCCAGACTCGATTGTGCGTTAAAAGAGCGGATGAATCCGCGCCCCGCATGTCCGGAGTCCGGAGCATAAATGGTCCAGATGTTTATGTTGGATTTCTGGGCGCGGTCGATCGTGGGATCAAGATCTGGACTGGTCGGCCCGAAATTGCCGCGGAAATAATCGATGCCCGAAGAAATCAGTATGATCGACTTGCGTTCATTATTGTCCGGCCACCGTTTGATCATATCCTGCAGTTCCAGATACGGGCTGGAGAACGCGCCTTGGCCGCCAAGCGGAATGCGCACCGCTTTGGCCGCCAGTTCGTGGTTTGGCGTGAAATCCTGCGCCACCTGTACCGTGCCATTGCGGCCATAGAACACGCCGACATTTGTGTTCGCCGGCTGCTTCATGATGAAGGCCCTCAAATCGTTCCACTGACTTGCGATGTTGGTGCTGAGCGAATCGTCAATGACGATCGCCAGCAGCAAAACATCGCCTTTGCGCCAATCAGCGACTTGCATGCGCTCCTTGCCCTGGTAAAGCTCGATGTCCGCCAGGGTCAGTGGTGGAGGTGGCGCGTCTTTCTTGCCCACGGCGGTGACCGTCATAGTGACGGGCGCGGGTTCTGCCGCGCCCTTGGCCTGATATGTGGCCAATACGGCGCAAGCGGCGATAGCAACCGCGGTGAATAATCCAATTCCTGCGAGACTCTTCCTGTTCATCAAAATACTCCTTTCTTGTACCTGCTGACTTAGATGCAGTCTGGCGCTAAGACGTCAGATATTACGTACGGTAGCTATTTCCTGGATGTGCCGCTGGCTGCCATTCTCTCGGATGGCGCGTAGCCGTTCTGGTGGCAACTTCGATGAATACGTTGCAAAAACGGATCTTCAGTTAAGCGCTTCGCCCTCGACTTCACTCGTGGTGACAGGCCTGGCTGTGAATACGTTGGCGCAGGCCTGGGCGGCTGTGCTAAGGATAGTGAACGATGCCTACCGTCCCCAGACGCGCTTTCCTTGGAATCGCGGCTGCCATAGGCGCCACGGCAGTCTGGGGTAATCCGTTTGGAACAAAGTCTCGCGTTGCATGGCGCGAACGCCGCGATCTTTTCCCTGAAGGCGTTGCCTCCGGCGATCCCGATAGCCACAGTGTCCTATTGTGGACGCGTCGGCCTGCAAGCAGTGAAAACCTCACTCTGAAGCTGCACGTAGAGGTTGCGGAAGATGAATTGTTCACGCGCGTTGTGGCGACCGCGGCAGCTCCGGTGTCCGCGGCGTCCGACTGGACCTGCCGCGTGTTGGTCGGCGGACTAAGGCCTGGCAGTGTTTATTGGTACCGTTTTACCGATCCCGAAGGATTCGGCAGCCGAATTGGTCGCACAATTACCGCGCCAGCGCTGGATGATGCGCGACCCGTTCGCTTTGTTTTTGTGAGTTGCCAGAATGCCAACGACGGCGCACAAAACGCCTATCGACGAATGATCTTCGAGGATGAGCGCGCCGCCGAAGCGGAGCGCATTGGCTTTGTCTTACACCTTGGCGACTTCATCTACGAAATTGTCTGGTACCCAGAAGATCGCCCGCAAGGGCATGTACGATCGCCGCCTGCGAGACGTCGTGCGTTATCCCCATGGGGAGAAAATCCAAGATTTTCACATCCCCACGACCGTGGAAGATTATCGCGCCGTCTATCGCGGCTATCTGCAGCGATCCCGATCTGCAAGATGCCCGCGCGCGCTGGCCCTTCGTCAACATGTGGGACAACCACGAATTCAGCTGGCTCGGCTGGCAATCGCTGCAGAAATTTGAAGGCAAGACGCGTCCCGCGCAAACGCGCAAAGTGGCCGCCAACCAGGCGTTTTTCGAATATCAGCCGGCACGCATCGCGAAACCCAGCGGGCCTTCACTGGATCGCTTCGATCCTCCGCAAGTGATCGATGCGCCGGTTGTTCATTTTGATGAGCACGGGCTCGGTCAGGAACCGAATAATCTTGCCGCCATCGGCAGCCTCAAGGGTTACCGCACTTTGCGCTGGGGCCGCAACGTGGAGCTGATCGTCACCGACCAGCGCACCTATCGTTCTGAGGAGCCGACCAATCAGAACGAGGCGAAAGCTCTTTCCAGCGACGACTTTCCCGAGTTCATGCCCGAAGACGCCATGGAAATCCTCGACGCAGGGCGAACCTACAATAGTGGGCATCCGCCAGCGTCCATCAAATTCGGCAATATCGAAATAGCGAATTTCTGCAAAGACCGGCCCGCGCAAACTATTCTCGGCGCCGAACAGAAAGCCTGGTTTCTCGATCGCCTGCGCACCTCGCAAGCCACCTGGAAAATATGGGGCAACACCACGGCCACGCTGGACATGCGCGCCGATCTGCAAAACTTGCCGCAAGGAACGGGCAAGCCGTGGCCGAGTACAGGTTACGGCGCTTTCCCGGGAGGCGATCACGGCACTGCGTATGTGGAGCGCGGCGAGATTTATGACTTCGTGCAGGCCAACGGCATCACCGGTTTTGCCACGGTGGCAGGAGATCGCCACAGCTTTTGGGCAGGATTCGCCGCGAAAACTCTGCCACCCAAGCCCTTCGTTCCGGTGGGCATCGCTTTTGTGACGGGCTCAATCTCTGCCCCAGGACTAGTCGAGGCTTTGGAACACAACTTACCGAAAGACCATCCTTTGCGAGCACTCTATCTTGCCCAAGGCCCGGCCGATCATGGTCCGCAGCCCACCATAAACCTGCTCCTTGGGCATGGCGTGAGGTCCTGTCTCGAATACGCGCAAAGCGGAGACCTCACAAAGGCGCGCGCGCTGTCCAATCCCGATTTATCGCCGCATGTAGCGTTTGTCGACATGGGCGGCCACGGCTACTCCGTCGTCCGCGCATCGAGCGAGTTCTTCGAAACCGAATTTGTCTGCATTCCTCGCCCCATCGAACGCAGTGCGCATCCGGACGGAGGTCCGCTCAGCTACCGTGTTAAATCTCGCACCGCGCTATGGCAAAAAGGCCAAGCTCCAAAGCTTGTGCTGGAGGTTCTCGAAGGCGACCCGAGGTTTTCGCTGAGTTAATGCGATCCGGTGCCGACGCCTTTTTCCGCCGGCGGCCGTATTCATTTTGCGGGAACTATTCCGGCTTTTGCGGCGTCAACATAGTCATACAGTCATAGAATCCAGCGTCCTGCTGGGAGGTTCACCTATGTCGATCTTTCAAGACATCCGCTACGCGCTACGCCTGCTGGTGAAGAGTCGTGTCTCCACCACCATCGCCGTGCTTTCCCTGGCTTTGGGCATCGGGGCAACCACCGCAATTTTCAGCGTGGTTTATGCCGTTTTGCTTGATCCCTATCCTTATGTGGGGGCGGATCGCATTGGCGGAGCGCACGTCCTGGATGCCAAAGGCGACCATTACGTCGGCTACACCATGGCGGAGTATCTGGAGATGCAAGCTCGCGCCAAGAGCGTCGAGAGCCTAGTCGTCAACCAACGGCGCAGCGTGGTAATGAACGAGGCAGGCATTCCGGAAGCGGTGATTCAAGAGGACTTCTCTCCGAATGCGTTCGAGTTCTTTGGTGTTCCGCCGCTCTTCGGCCGCACCTTCTCAACATCGGATACAGGAGATCAATCGAACGTCGAGCCCGTGGCGGTGCTTAGCTATTTGTTCTGGCAACGCCATTTCTCGGGCCGAAGAGACGTCCTCGGGCAACAAATTCGCCTCAACGACAAGTTCTACACCGTCATCGGCGTGCTTCCGGTGCGATTTACCTGGAACGATGCGGACATTTACACTCCGGTGGAGATTCGCCCCGGAAGCGAAGAGCGTTATGGAGTGATCCTGAAGGTGAAGCCCGGTATTCCGCGGGAACAGATCAACGCCGAGTTTCAGAGCTTCCACGAAAAATTTCAGAAGACCGCGCCGTCGTTTGCCTTTCCCGAACCTCCGTTCCGCACGGAATTTATGTCCGTCAACGAGGGAATCTTGGGAAAGTTTTCCAACACACTTTTAGCGCTTCTGGCTGCCGTGGGCTTCTTGCTGCTGATTGCTTGCGCCAACATCGCGAACCTGCTGCTGGCGCGGGCTAGCGCGCGGCAAGGCGAAATCGCGGTGCGCATAGCACTGGGAGCCGGGCGCAAACGGGTGATCCAGCAATTGCTGACGGAAAGCGTGATGCTCGCAGTGGCGGGAGGAGTTCTGGGAATCGGGCTGGCGTATGGCGGTGTAAAAGCCGTGGTGGCGCTGATGCCGGAATACTCTGTGCCACATGAGGCCGTGATTGCCCTCAATGTGCCGGTGCTGTGTTTCGCGGTGGCAGTTTCGGTGCTGACTGGGATTCTGTTCGGTTTGGCGCCCGCGCTGCAGCTTTCCGATCCGCATCAGGCGGCGTTTCTGAAGACCGCCGGGAGAGATTCCGCCGCGAGTTCCGCTGGACACCGCCTGCGCGACGTTCTGATCGTATCCGAGGTAACACTTTCGCTGGTTCTGCTCACCGGCGCGGCGCTGGCCGCCGCCGGGATGCTCGAACTCACCAGGCAGAAACTCGGTTATCGGCCCGACGGCGTGCTCACCATGTATGTTCCAGTTCCTGCAGCGCGGTATCCCGAGTGGAGTCAGCGGCAGGCCTTTTTCGCCGACGTTATCGATCATTTGCGCAAGCTTCCGGGCGTGGAATCAGCTGCGGCCGCCGCCACCGGAGTACCTCCCTATTCCGGCGCCGAGTTGAAATTCGATATGGACGGACTAACTTCGCCCGACACGCATATTCGTGTAAACCTGGTGAGCGACGCTTATTTCAAGACCATTGGCATTGCACTGTTGAGGGGTCGTTATTTCGATGCTGAGGAAGTAACGCGCGCGACTCCCGTAGCGGTGGTTACCGAAGATACGGTGAAGAAATACTTTCCTCCAGGTCAAGATCCCATTGGCAGGCAGATCCGCCTTGATCTGCCCGTCGAGGGGCTGCCGCCCGGTTTTGTGAAGCCTCCCAATGCCTCGAATACGTACCAGATTATCGGAGTCTGCGCGACGGTCCGCAACTCCGGGCTACGCGACCAGCCGGAACCCGCTGTTTACGTCCCGGTTTCGAATCTGTTTCCTCCGGGGATGATGTTCGCGATTCGCACCGCCAACAAGTTGAACCCGTTGGCGCTTTCCAACAGCGCGCGCCAAGCGGTCAGTGCCGTGGACCCCAGCCAGCCGATCGCGTTCATCCGCAGCTTGGACGAATTTCTGAGTGAAGCTGTGGCTTACCCGCGATTTGCAACATTTCTGTTTGGGATTTTCGGCGTGATCGGTTTGACTCTGGCATGCACTGGGATCTTCAGCGTGGTGTCTTATGCGGTTTCGCTGCGGACGCGCGAATTTGGTATCCGGATGGCGTTGGGCGCCAGTCCTGGTAATGTGCTGGGATTAGTGGTGCGGTCGACAGGCCGCGTACTCGTAGTGGGTCTGGTACTCGGAGCGATATTGAGTGTGGTTTCGAGTCGCACGCTGGCTGGCAAACTCGAAGGCATCGGCGTGGCGAGCCCGTCGATGCTCGTGGCAATCAGCGGCGTCTTGGCGGTAGCGGCCTTTCTGGCTTGCGCTATACCGGCGCGGTCGGCCACGAAGGTGCAGCCCGTGGAAGCCCTGCGGCACGAGTAAGATCGAAACAGAACGGAAAGCGTAGCGGAATGCGTGCGTTCTAGCTGAGAAAATGACGCAAGCCACCGACGAGAGACTGTGGCGCTAGTCAGTTTTTCTTGACGTGAAATTGGCGTTCACGCAGCGAATCGTAGATCGGCGGATTGCGAAGAATGGTCGTTACCAGCATGGCTGCGAAGCACGCGCCGAGCATCGGAAGAAGCTGCGTGACGTTCCCCGTCATCTCGGTTATCAGCACGATCCCAGTTAGTGGAGCGCGTACAACACCACTGAAAAAAGCGGCCATTCCGACCACCGCGAACGCCTCTGGTTGAATTTCTAGGCTAGGAAATGAGGATTTGCAAAGAACTCCAAAGAATAGTCCCAGTTGCGCCCCCAGAACGAGCATTGGAGCGAACAGCCCACCCGGCGTCGCTGCAGCATAGGACACGGTGCCGAGTACAAACCGAGTTAGGAATAACAGCGGGAGCAAGGCAAGCGTGCCCACACCCAGCAGGGTACGTTGCGTAATGGCCTCGCCTCCACCAACCACCTGAGGCGCAAACCATGCCAGCATTCCGACCGCTGCACCGATGAGTGCGGCGCGCAGTTCCACCGGCCATCGATGCAGCTTGTCCGCTACCGCGAGGGTGCCGATAATCGCGCGGTTGTAAGCGACGGCCGCAAGGCCAGCCAAAGCTCCAAAAACGAAGAACAAAATCCTCACTCTGTTAGTGGGAAAGGCGAGCGCTGGGACGTGAAAGTCCGGCAAGTCGCTCAGAAAAAATCGGGATACCAGGATGGCACTCGAAGATGCGCCCAGCGCCGCCATGGCAATTCGCGGTTCAAACCTGCGTACTAATTCCTCGAGCACGAAGAGTGCGCCGGCGATTGGGGCATTGAAGGTGGTGGCCAGGCCGGCTCCCGCGCCAGCCGCCACCAGCACCCGGACGTCTGGCCAGTTGCGATGACAAATGTTTCCGAGGCGATACGCGATGTTGGCACCCATCTGGACGCTCGGCCCCTCGCGACCCAGTGCCAGCCCCGAGCCAATGGCCAGTACTCCGCCGAAAAACTTCACAGGAATCAGCGCGAGCGTTGCATGATGCACCTTTCCATCGAGAACGGCTTCAACGTTAGGAATTCCACTCCCGGACGCGACAGGTGCAAATCTGCGTACCAGCCAAGCTGCGATCGCCGTCGCGCACGCGCACGCTGCGATGACGATCACCAAGCCAACCACTCTCTGGCCGTGCCCCCAGCCGACCAGGGCGTCACGGAAATGCTCTGCACGATCAAGTGCCAGCCGGAAGATCGATGCCATGAACCCCGCTAACGCTCCCACGACCGATGACAGGAGAGCCAGGATCAGCAGCTCGCCGGGTTTCTCGTACGGATCTTCCACCGCCGCAGGTTTAGGTAGCATGAGCCTCTCGAGTATCCTTTAAACCAAACGCGCGGTGAAGGTTCAACCTCTCACCGGCTTTCGGCGCCGCCGCCGCGAGGCATCAGAATGGCCAGGACAACTGCTACCAGGACCAACGCAGGGATGTCTCCCATTAGGTGACCGTGCTCTGCGGGCGCCTGGAGTGCTTGTACGGTCATGATCCCCGCGTGGACCAGGCTCGACCAAACGGTGAACCAGATCAGACTGCGGTGCTGCAAAGGCTTTCTAGAAGCTATGATCAGGAATACACCCAGAGTTGCATAGACGCCGAGAATCATCTGTTCATACTCAGGCTGGTTGGGCTGCCAGCGCCACCCGGACGGCCACCAGGCCATCATCAACGGGTAAACACCGAGAGTAAAAATCAGGCCAAAGAGAACCAAGGCCACACGCAGATAGCGCACCCTTGTCTCATCGTTCATTTAGCCTCCTGAATTTTTTCATGGCTCAAGACTTGCGCGAATGCTAGTTGCCAGACTGCGGCATGTCAACAGATTACCGATGCGGTTCACCCGCACTGCTTGTTTGTCTTGGTGACATCTGAGCGCAGGCACGTGGCCAATCGGAATTGCGTCACGATCCTCGCTTGGCTGGCGATTGCCGCGCGCTCTCCGTTAGAATGCGCATCACCCCAGAAGTGACGACTTCGGGTGAAGGAGGCACTCGCGACATGCCGATGATGCGTTCTCTGTTGCTCGCTGCGGCGCAAAATCGCTGGCTGCGCGATCGTGCCTCGCACTATCGATTCGTTCGCCGTACGGTCTCGCGCTTCATGCCCGGCGAATCGCTGGACGAAGCGCTCACCGCGGCGCAGAATCTACGCGCGAAAAATATCGCTGCGGTCTTTACGCACCTGGGCGAAAACATCGCAGATCGCGAAGAAGCCCGTGAGGTCACGGAGCACTATCTCGACGCGCTCGACCGCATTCACGGGCTGGGCGGTGCGGCGCGTGCCACGGAGATTTCCGTCAAGCTGACGCAACTGGGCCTCGATTTGGATCCCAACCTTTGCTTCGAAAATCTGCAGCGAATTATTGCGCGAGAAAGCAAGGACGCGACCGTCTGGGTCGATATGGAATCCAGCGAATACGTCGAGCGCACGCTGGCCATTTATCGCCGCGCCAAACAGTCCTACCCCAACGTTGGCATTTGCCTGCAGGCCTACTTGCACCGCACGAAGGACGATCTCGTAGCGCTGCTGCCGCTGCGTCCCGCCATCCGCTTGGTAAAAGGCGCATACAACGAGCCGCCCCAGGTAGCGTTTGCAAACAAGGCGGACGTCGACGAAAATTACTTCGTCCTCGCGACAGAAATGCTGCGAGCGCAGAAGGTCGGCGCTTGTCAGCGCGCCGCGTTTGGTACCCACGACATTGCGCTGATTCGCCGTCTCGCGGATTTCGCCGCCGGCCTGGGAATTTCCTCCCAGTTCTTCGAAGTGCAAATGTTGTACGGTATTCAACGCGCTGAACAGGAGCGCCTGGCCCGCGCAGGGTATCGCTCCGTCGTGCTTGTGGCTTACGGAACTTTCTGGTATCCGTGGTTCGTGCGCCGGCTCGCCGAGCGGCCCGCCAACCTCTGGTTCATGCTCCGCAATCTCTTCGCAAATTAAAATAGCCCTTTTTGGGTTTGCAGGCATCCAACGGGAGTTTCGTGGCGATTTGCACTTTCGTAAGCGGAGCAGAATCTCTGACAACGCAGAATAGGAGCGCAATATGGCCAACGTGGCTGAGAAGTTAGTGGAAATGCTCGTACAAGCCGGCGTCAAGCGCATTTACGGCGTGGTCGGCGATTCGCTGAACAGCATCGTCGATGCCGTGCGCCGCACCGAGGGCATCGAATGGGTCGCCATGCGTCACGAAGAAGTTGGCGCATTCGCCGCCGGCGCGGAAGCGCAGTTGAGCGGCAACCTTGCGGTGTGCGCCGGCAGTTGTGGACCTGGCAACGTGCATTTGATCAACGGCCTGTACGATTGCCATCGCAGCTATGCCCCCGTGTTGGCCATCGCCGCGCACATCCCCAGCAGCCAAATCGGCACCAGTTATTTTCAGGAAACGCATCCGGAACGCATCTTCACCGATTGCAGTTACTTCTGCGAGACCATTAGCTCCGCTGCACAGATGCCGCGCACCGCGCAAAACGCTATCCAGACAGCCCTGAATAAACGCGGCGTCTCCGTCCTGGTGATTCCCGGAGACGTAGCACTGCAAAAAGTTTCTGGTGATTTTCCTCCCCACGAATTGCGTGCTGCTCGTCCGCTGATTCGTCCCGCGGATTGCGACCTCGATGAACTCGCAACGCTCTTAAATTCTTCGGAGACTTGCACGCTGCTCTGTGGCGCAGGCTGTGCGGGTGCGCACGATGAAGTCCTGGCGCTGGCGGGCGCGCTGCAAGCTCCTGTTGTTCACACGATGCGAGGCAAAGAATATGTCGAGTGGGGCAATCCTTTCGACGTCGGAATGACCGGCCTGATCGGATTTGCCTCCGGCTACCGCGCCATGGAAAACGCGGACGTCCTGTTGATGCTGGGCACGGATTTTCCTTACGATGGTTTCTATCCGAAGAAAGCCAAGATCGCGCAGATCGACGTGCGCGGAGAAAACCTCGGTCGCCGCGCCCGGTTGGACCTCGGCCTGGTAGGTCACGTGCGCGAAACCCTGCGCGCGCTGTTACCCAAGCTCGAGAAAAATAAAAAATCCACCCACTTAGACGACTCGGTGAAACATTACGCTAAGGTCCGCGAAAAACTAGATGAGCATGTTAAAAGTCTAAGCAGCGAACCCACCATCCATCCGCAGCACCTCGCGGCCGTCGCTAGTGAACTAGCCAACGACGACGCCGTATTCACCGCCGACACCGGCATGTGTACCGTCTGGGCCGCGCGTTACCTGCGCATGAAAAAGGGCCGCGCGCTGATCGGCTCCTTTAACCATGGCTCCATGGCCAACGCTTTAGCGCAAGGCATCGGCGCGCAAGCGCGTTACCGCGACCGCCAGGTTATTACTTTTTCCGGAGATGGCGGCCTCGGTATGCTAATGGGCGATCTGCTCACGCTGGTTCAGCACGATCTGCCCGTGAAAGTAGTGGTCTTCAATAACAGCACGCTCGGCATGGTGAAACTCGAGATGCAGGTCACAGGCATTCCGGATTTCGGAACGGATTTCAAAAATTTCAATTTTGCGAAAATCGCGGAAGGAGCGGGCATCCGCTCGTTCCGTGTCGAGCGTTCCGCCGATCTTCGCGACGCCATGCAAGCCGCGCTAAAACACAAAGGCCCAGCGCTGATCGACGTAGTCACCAACCCCTATGAACTCAGCATGCCCCCCAAAATTGTCGTCGAACAAGCATGGGGCTTCAGCCTTTTCATGATGAAAGAAGTAATGCTCGGCAACGTGAAGGAAGTCTTGGAGGAACTAAAAACCGCCATCTAACAATTTCGCGGCGGAATCAAAAAATGGTCGGGACGACTGGATTCGAACCAGCGACCTCACCCACCCCAAGGGTGCGCGATACCAGGCTTCGCTACGTCCCGACCGGGAGTGCGCCACGTATTTCCGGTAACACGCTGCACAATGAAAGTGTTACAGAAATTGCTCATGAGTGACGGCACTTTGAGCGACTGCAGCGAGCGTCGTGCCCGCTGGCAGTTCAGCCTAGGCCTTTAAGGCTATCATCGCCGTTCGAGGAGCGTCAAGAAAGCGCGCAGCGAATCGCGCAAATCCAGTAGCATCTTGCGATTGAGGAGTTGCGCCGGTGGCTCGCGAAGTTCGCTATCACGCTCGTCCGAACTGGTGAGTTGGAAGGCCACCCCATCCTGCGACTCCAGCGCGGTGTTGGGATCGCGCAGGTGGCGCCGGGCTCCGGCTATGGTAAAGCCTTCGTCGTACAGCAGGCGCTTGATCTTGCGCACCATGTCCACGTCTTGAGCGCGATAGAGCCGGTGGCCGCTGGCGCTTTTCACCGGCTCCAGCATGGGGAATTCCGTTTCCCAGTAACGCAAGACGAAGGGTTTTAGGTCCGTCATGCGGCTGACTTCGCCGATGCGGTAAAAATCTTTTTCGGTGGAGAGTTGTGAAGCGGCTGCGCTGCCGGTCATTTTCTTTCCTGTTCGAGGGACGGCTAATCGTAGCAGCTTGCGAGGTGTTTTTCAGCGGTGGTTTTTGTCGTTCCCGTTCAACGCTCGTCCTCGGAATGGTCTTCGCGCTTGTCCCGCTTCCTCATGCGCTGGATGAAGCGGACCGGGGTGCCCACGAAATCGAATTTGGCGCGTAGTTCATTTTCGAGGAAACGTTGATAACTGAAATGGAGAGGCTCTTTCTGGTTGGTGAAGATCAGGAAAGTCGGCGGAGCGGTTTTTGCCTGCGTCATGTAGTAAATGCGAACAGGACGCGCCTTGGGCGTGGTTCCGCGCTGCAGATCGACTTCCTCTTTTAACCAGTTGTTGAGCGCGGGCGTAGAGATTTTGCGGCGGCGGGCTTCAGCGCACTGGTTGATGAGCGGGTAGAGTTTGCCCGCGCGGTCGCCGGTTTTTGCAGACAGAAAAACGATCAGGCGCGTAGCTCAGGAATTTTAGTTTGCCGCGGACCATTTTTTCGTAGTCGATCAACAGGCGGTCTTTCGCGGCGTCGCCGAACGTGTGCTTCACTCCGGGAACGCGTCGGCGCTCACCCTTGGCACTGGCGTCATCGCGCGCGGAGGCCAATCCCGCAGCAGCAACCGCTAAATCCCACTTGTTCATCACGATGACCACCGAGCGGCCGGATTCCTCCGCGTAACTCGCGATCGTAGCGTCGCCCTGCGTGACGCCATGCTCTGCGTCGACCACCAAAAGCGCCACGTCGCAACGTTCCAACCCGCGGCGCGCCATAACCACGCTTAATTTTTCGGCGACCAGGACAGTTTTGCCTTTGCGGCGAATTCCTGCCGTGTCCACGAAGCGGTAGATGTGTCCGTCGCGTTCGACTTCCGTGTCCACGTTATCCATGGTGGTTCCCGCGATGGGCGAGACGATGCTGCGTTCTTCGCCAACCAGGTGATTGAGCAGTGTGGACTTGCCCACGTTGGGGCGGCCGATGATGGCAACTTCCACGCGGTCGGGCTGCTTTTCTTCTTCTACAGACTGCACGACATCTACCTGAGATAAGGCGGAGTCGAGCAGATCGTCGATGCCGGTGCCGTGTTCAGCGGCGATAGGGAACACCGGCACGCCCAGTTTGCGGAAGGCGTCCACGCTGGATTCCTGCGAGACGGCATCGACCTTATTGACGGCCACCACAAATTTCTTGCCGGTGGTACGCAGCATGCGCGCCAGTTCTTCGTCGAGGGGCGTAAGTCCAGTGCGGCTATCGACCACCAGGACCAATAATGCGGCTTTCTTAATGGCCACATGCGCTTGGCGAAGTATCTCGGTTGGAATTAGCGCTTTGTCGTCCGGGACGATTCCGCCGGTATCCACGATTTCGAGCGCGCGGCCCAGCCATTCGGCCTTGCCGTATATGCGGTCGCGGGTGATGCCGGGCTCGTTGGTGACGATGGAGCGGCGGGTACCTGTCAGGCGATTGAACAGGGTGGATTTCCCCACGTTAGGCCGGCCTACGATCACCAGCGATGGCAGCGCGGTAGTCATGGCTGGTTAACCGTAACCGGGCAGCCCCCCCACCCCCCCTGTTTCTGTAACATATAGAGACAAGTATGGTTAGGCACGATTTTCACACAACATATTGATTCTGCTACAGTTGCGAGAATTCCTTGCAATTGATTGTTAACAAGTAGTTTAGCGGGGACGCAGCGGTGTGGCGCAGTGACAGCGTGAGGGTTAGCGCTGAACGGCGAATTATAAAGTTTAGATAACACAAAATATGATACCTCATAAGTAACTGCCAGTCAAGCCCTTGTTTGCGTTCGGACAGCTGGAGGCCGCGACTGTTGCACATGTCCTGAGCTGTTAAACGCAGGTCCAATATCAATGAAGGGCTGGGCGCAAATTTATTTCTTCTTCGCGGAGCCCTTACACGATTCTGTCTGAGCCCGGTTGTCGTGATGGGCAGCCTATAGGGAATCTCTGGTTTCTGGTACAGTGCTGGCGACGCGGAGCGCAAGGCGTTTGCGGGGAACGCTTTAGGGATGCCGAGACCGGCCAGGGCGTGTAAGTTTTTGTATCCATGGTGCGTATTACAGTATGGAAACGCTGAGACCAGGCCGGATGAGTGCTCCCGGAACAACGGAAACAACGGAGGCCGTGGCCAAGGCGCGGGCGGGCGATCCCGAGGCTTGGGGACAGCTCTACCATGATTATGCGCCGGCGATTTTCCGGTTTTGCCGCAGGGCATTGCCGACACGAGAGGATGCGGAAGACGCGACCATGGAAGTTTTCATGAAATTGCGCGGTAAGTTGCAGCTATACGACGAGAGCCGTTCGTTTTCGGCGTGGCTGTACAAAATTGCGGCCAATCATTGCTGGGATACCCTGCGGCGGCGGAAGATTCGCCAGGACAAGGAAACGGAAGATTTGGATACCGTGCCGCTGGAGCATCCCGACGCCAGCCAGCTGGAGAAATTGATCGAGCAGCGCACCGGCGAAGAGGTGCGCAAGGCGCTGGCCAAGGTGGGACCACGGGCGCGCATGGCGCTGGTGATGAGGTATTACTCCGATATGAGTTATGACGAGATTGCCGATGAGCTGGGCGTGCGCCGCGCGTTTGTGGGCGTGGTGCTGCTTCGGGCCCGGCATGAGCTAAGGCAGGCGCTGGAAGGTAGCGCCTCGCTGGCCGCGGGAGGCGCTCAGTGAGCGAAGGGAATACCACGAAAGGTCAGCAAGGTGGGGCGTTCGAGCATCTCGATGAGATGACCTGCCTGCTGTATATCGAGCGGCAACTGGACCGCGTGCGCGGCATGGAGGTTTCCGCGCACACGCAGGAGTGTGCGCAATGCCGGACGCTGCTGCGTGCGCTGGAACGAGAATCACGGCTGCTGACGCGGGCGCTGTTTGAGGAGGATGAGCCGCTCCCGGCGCGGCTCGTGAATTTTCAAGAGCGAGCGCGGCGGTCCATGCAGTGGATTTGGGGCATTGTGGTGGGATTAGCGGCGACTGGAGTGTACGCGCTGTATACGGGCTATGTGGCGCCGTGGCAGCAGCAACTCGAGCAAGCGGGTTTTGGCGGAACGAATTTGCTGGGGCTGCTCATTTTTCAAGGCGCGTTCTGGAAAGGATGGCAGTCCATGGTGACACTGCTGGAAGTGCTGGCGCTGCTGACGCTGGCGGGGTTTGCCACGATCATTCTGCGGCGGCGCAATCGCCGCGGGTTCGGGATGGCCATGCTGCTGGCGGCGCTGGTGAGTAGCGCGGCGCTAGCGGGGACGGCGTCGGCAACGGAGTTTCGCAAGGGCCAGCCCAACGAGTCGGTGGGCGCGAATGAAGTGATTCATGGGGATATTTACATCACCGCGGAACGCGCGCGCGTCGAGGGTACCGTCGAAGGCGACGTGATTATCTTCGCGCAATCGGCCGAGGTTAGCGGACATGTAACGGGCGACGTCATCAGCTTTGCGCACACCACGCGAATAACCGGGCAGGTGGACGGCAACGTCCGCGCGGCTAACAACACTGTGACCATTACGGGCACGGTGGCAAAGAACGTGATGCTTTTCGCGGATACGTTGGATTTGGATGCTTCGGGTAAAGTCGGCGGATCCGTTACGGGATTTTTGGGGAGCCCTTCGCTGGACGGTCTAGTCGGCGGAGACGTGCTGCTTTTTAGCCACTATACGATGATCAACGGCAAGATAAACGGGTCGGTGGACGCGCACGGAGATTCGTTCTCGCTCGGTCCGAAAACTGAAATTGGCGGGCATGCCAAATTTGTAGGAAATAAACCGCCGGAGGTTTCGCCGGAAGCGAAATTAGCGTATCCGGTGGAATTCAAGAGGATGGAGCACTCGACGAAGGCCACCTTGTCGCACTACATTTGGCAATTGATTTGGGCCGCGGCGCTGATTTTGTTCGGGCTGGTGGTGTTCCTACTGTTGCCGGACTTTTCGCGGCAATCGGTCGCCAATGCGGAGCGTTATGGCGCTTCGTTCGGACTGGGCGTACTGGTGATGTTTGGCGTACCCATTGCGGCGTTGATTGCCTGCATTACCGTGGTGGGTTTGTTCATCGGAATATCCACGCTGTTCATCTGGTATGCGGCGCTGTATGTAGCGCAAGTGATTGTGGGCGGGCTGGTGGGGCAGTGGTTGTTGGGACGTACGAACGAACTGTGGCCCTCGATTGGCCGCATGGTTGTTGGTTTGCTGCTGGTGCGAGTATGCACGGCGGTGCCAGAGATTGGTGGGTGGGTAAAGTTCGCGGTGGTTCTGTGGGGACTGGGGGCAATTTCGCTGAGCGTTTACCGGCGATTTGCGCCGCTCGTAGCGCCTCCAAGTGCTTCGGCACCGACGCCGTACGTTCCGCCGCCATTGCCGCCGAACACCACGGTGGGCGGGATTCAGTCCGCGTAGCTTTTACTAGTGCCCGGCGCTAACCTCAGAGGCGTCGCTAAAGGAAAATTGAAGTACCAAAACAAAAGCCGGCCCGAGAAATCGGACCGGCTTTTACTGTTTGACTGGAGGAGCGAATTATTGGTTTTGGCGAACTTTGGCGGCAATGAACGGGAAATTGTTGGCCTGCCCAAGATAGAGTGCGCGGATCGAATACGTATCACCGTTCGTGATGTTAGTCGGTTCAGTAACGCCATCGTAGTAGGTGGAATTCGTCGATGGTGGAGTCCCACTAGTAACGTCCACGACTTGCTGCGGCGCGGACAGACCGAGGAACGTCGGCAGGGAGGTTGAGCCCAGGGCGAAGCCCGTGGTGGTGCCGCCCTGCGAGGCGGTGCCAGCGACCCGAGTGAACCGCAACGTAATCGCATCAGTAGCGACCATGGCCGGGGTTCCAGCGGTGTAGCTCACTACGTGGACCGCCACGGTTTGCCCAGGCAGAATCACCGAGGTATCGGTGCCACCTTGAAAAGTGTTGGTTGGAAATGGTGTCGAGAGGCCTTGGGTGTCTATGGTGAAGGGCGCGACATTGTTATTCAGCGTCACAAGAAAGGGTGAGCCAATGGGAAAGCTAGTTGGGAGCAGGCTGTCTGTCGAAGATACGTCGACATCGTTGGCGACGATGACGAATTGTGTTGGATTGGTAGGGGCGTAAACAATGATGCCTTCGATCCAGTCGGTATCGGTCGTGCTGATCACGGGGAAAGGATCGTAAGAGATCAGCTCGACGGTGCCGTCGTCGTTTAAGGCGCCGTTGATGCTGGCGATCGTGTTGGCCTGTACGCAACTAATACTTTGCTCAGCGCAATTGGGCGAATAATAGGTGTTGCTGTCGGCGGTGGCGGTGATGGATCCATGCGTGGCGGTGGTGATGGTCACCTGATTGCCGGTGACGCTGACGTTGCCGGTCACGTCGTCCAGATAGGCAAACTGGGTGGAGGTGAGACTCGACGGGTTCGTCGCCCCCAATGTGATCAGAGTCAAGTTGGCATTGGTCAGGTTTACCGCGGAGACCACCTGATTGGCCACAGTGAGTGTGCTGCCCATGTCGAAATCCACGGACATTCCCACTTGCTGGCCGGAGGTAAGTACCAATCCGCCATTGGGAAAGGTAATGACTGGGGCGGCAGCACCCCCGGTGACTTGATTTCCGGAACCGCTGGTGCAACCGGGTATGGTGTTCGTCTGCGTGCAGAACGTCACGGCGGCATCCACGATACTAATCGTCATGCTGGTGTAAGTCCCGGCCGGAGCCGAAAACGAGCCGAGTAACGCCGAATCGCTTTGCAAGCGGGTAAGATCGTAAGTCACGGAACCCTGGACGTTGATCGGGTTGCCAGTCGCCGGGGTCAAGGTAATACCGGCGATAGTGAGGCTGTACGACAAGATATTGGTGTTCGGTGGCGGCGTGAGAGGGTTGGACTGCAGGGTCACGCTTAAGGTGGCATTGGTGGTTACCGGAGGCGGAACGATGTGGCCGTCATCGCCCAGGCCGCTGCAGGCGGTCATGGATGCGGCAGCAAGCAAAACGAACGGAAATAAGCTCTTTGTATGGTTCATGGATACCCCACCCTCAGCACGTTGACTTTGCAGCCCCGACAAAAAACGCTCTCGTCTTCTGATATGTAAGCTAACTTTACCGCCCGATAGCGCTCACGCTCGCGCAAAATGCGGCGACGTGCTCAACTGTTCATCCCTGTGCGTGGTACAGGATTGGAGGTTTCTCGATGCGCATGCGGCAAAGCGCGACGTGACAAGTTCAACCGGCAATGTACACGACGAAACAAGACGTGATTCTGCCGCAAGGCGGGGAAACGCAGGGGTATGTTATCGTTACGGTTTGACTGCTTGATTCCTAGCGATTTACAAGATTGGAGATTACCTACAAGAGGAATGTCTGGTCAAACGTAGCGGCAAAGCGTCCGTGAATTCCGCGACCGATGCGGTGGGTGTGCCAGCTGTGGTGCAGCGGCGGGAGCGCGAATACGTGTCGCTGGACGACGACCCTACCGTTGCGCGTTACGCCGCCGATGAGCCGGAGGCTGAAGAAACGCCGGTCGAAGAAACGTCTCCTGCTAAACCTACGATGCAGGACGTATTTGGTCCTGGAGGGTTTCTGGAACGATCGATGATTGGGGGTTATGAGCATCGGCCGGCGCAACTGGAAATGGCGGAGCGGGTCCAGAGCGCCTTTGAAACCCATCATCACGCGATTTTGGAAGCCGGCACCGGGACAGGGAAGACGCTGGCGTACCTTTTGCCGGCGATCTGCAGCGGACGACGCGTGGTTATTTCCACGGCCACGAAATCGCTGCAAGAACAGCTGTTCCAGAAAGATGTACCCTTTTTGCAGAAGCATTTTGCGCCAGAATTAAAGGTGGCGGTGATGAAAGGGCGCGCGAATTTTTTGTGTCGCGCCAAGCTGCATCAGATGGCGGATCAGCCGATGCTGAAGGGCATAGATGAACTCGATGCATTTCGGCAGATTCGGGAGTGGGCGAAACTGACGGAGTCTGGGGACAGGTCGGAGCTCACGTTTCTGGCTGATGATTCCGAGCTGTGGGGCCGCATGGATGCGCGGCGCGACGCCTGCACGGGGCAGAAGTGCGCGGACTTCAATCAATGTTTTGTGACCGCCATGCATCAGCGGGCCAAAGATGCCGATCTGATCATCGTAAACCATCATCTGTTTTTCGCGGATCTGGCGCTGAAGCAGGATGATTTCGGCAGCATTCTGCCGGAATATTCCGCGGTAGTTTTTGATGAAGCGCACGAGATGGAGGACGTGGCCAGCGATTATTTTGGGCGGCAACTTTCGAATTACCGCTTTGAAGAGCTGGCGCGGGATGCGGACCAGGCCATGCGGCTGCTGAAGCTTGGTTCGCCGTCGCTGCTGCGGCGCACGCAGCGGATTCGCGAACGCAGCCGGGAGTTTTTTGAGGCGTTTCCGGCGCGCGATGGAAGGTATCCCTTCAATCACAACGAGCGCGACGCGTTTTTGCAGCGAGCATCGCGAGGGTTATGACGCGCTGGCTTCGGCACTGAAGAGTTTGGAGACGGAATTTGCGGCCATGACGCAGAAGCCGGAAGAGCTTGCTGCGCGTGGCGCGGCGGAGCTTCGAGCTGCGGCAGGAACTCTCGTTTCTCTTTGAATCCAATGAGAAAAACTATGTGTATTGGTACGAGCGGCGAAATAAAGGAGTTTTTGTTGCGGCCACGCCGATCGACGTCAGCCAAATTTTGCGTGAGCATTTGTTCGAAAAATTCGACAGCGTGGTGATGACCTCCGCGACGCTCACCGTGGGCGGACGCTTTGAATATATACGCCACCGATTAGGCCTCGACCACGCGAAAGAGCGGGCGCTGCCGCCAGGAATTTGACTATGGCAAGCAGGCGCTGCTGTATCTGCCGCGGACCATGCCGGACGTGCGCAATACGGCGTACCCGGCGGCGGCCGCGGATGAGATTGTGCGCTTACTGGAGTTGAGCCAGGGGCGGGCGTTTTGCCTTTTTACGAGCTACGCGCAGATGAAGGATTTGTTCGAGCGGGTGCGGTCGCGCGTGGCGTTTCCGCTGTTACTGCAGGGGACCGCGCCGCGGTCGGCGCTTTTGGAACGCTTTAAGAACACGGCCGGTGCGGTTTTGTTTGCTACTTCGAGCTTTTGGCAGGGCGTGGATGTGCCAGGCGAGCAATTATCCTGCGTGATTGTGGACCGGCTGCCGTTTGCCGTGCCGAGCGATCCGGTAGTGGCGGCGCGGGTGCGGGCGCTCAAGAAGACGGGAGAAATGCCTTTGCGGAGTTTCAGGTGCCGCAGGCGGTGCTGTCACTGAAGCAGGGATTTGGGCGGTTGATTCGCGCCAAGACCGATCGCGGGCGTGCTGGCGCTGCTAGATTCGCGGATTCGCCGGATGTCGTATGGTAAAATTTTCTTGGAGTCGTTGCCGCCTTATCGCATTACTGAGGAATTGAGTTCGGTGGAGAAGTTCTTGGCGGGCAAGGAGTAATCTCGTAAGTCCGGGCAAGCTGGGGGGCGGTATGCTGCGCCTCTACAGGGAATCCAGGCGACCGCGATAAATTATGTTTCAGGTCAGTGTTGAAGAGACTTTTTCGTCGGGGCATGCATTGCGCGGATACCGCGGCAAGTGCGAAAACGTGCACGGACACAATTATCGCGTGCGCGTGACCCTCGAAGGGCCGCAACTGGACGACGTCGGACTGCTGGTGGACTTCACGCAATTGAAAAAAATTATTCGCGAAGTGACCGGCACGCTCGATCACCAGTTCATGAACGACCTTGAGCCGTTCAAGACCGTGAATCCTTCGGCGGAAAATGTAGCTAAGTACTTCTACGAACAGGTGAGCAGCCAATTGACGGAGTTGCCGCCGGGCGCGCGGGTGACTGACGTGATCGTTTGGGAAACGGATACCAGCCGCGCGCAATATCGGCCGGCGATTTGAGTCGGCAATAAGGTGGGATGTAATCGGAACACTGATCTAAAGACCTGTCCCTGCAATCGCTGAAAATGAATAACGCACTCTACATCATTCTCATTCCCGCGCTGATGGTCGCCGCAGGATACATTTTTGTGTTGCGTTATATGAGACTCGCACCTGGATATCCTCGACTGATCATCGCGATCGCGGTAATTGCCGGAGCGATTTACTGGCTGGCGCGGCGAGCCTCGCGCAAGGCGCGACCGAACCAGCCCTAGAAAGACCTCTGCCCCCATGTTTATCACAGAAATTTTCAAATCGATTCAAGGAGAGGGGACGCGCGCGGGGTTGCCGTGCATTTTTGTGCGGCTGACGGGCTGCAACCTGCGTTGCACGTGGTGTGACACGGCGTATGCGTTTCACGGCGGAAAGAAAATGGCGGTGAGCGATGTTTTGCGCCGCGTGGACGAACTGGCCGGGCGAAGCGAGCAGCAATCGGGAAGTCTCGCGCCCGTTCCGTTGATCGAGCTGACCGGTGGCGAGCCACTGCTGCAAGAAGAAATCTATCCGCTGGCGGAACAGCTTTTAGCCGCGGGTTACACAGTGATGATCGAAACTAGCGGCGAACGATTTGTGGGACGCTTGCCGCGCGAAGTCATCAAAATTGTGGATGTAAAGTGTCCGGATTCTGGCGCGGCGGATACTTTTGAGTTGCGCAATCTGGAAGCCGTGGACGCGAAAGACGAAATAAAGTTTGTCGTGTCCAGCCGGCGAGACTACGAATTTGCGCGCGAATTTACCGCCGAGCATCGGCTGGCACAGCGTGTGCGGCAGGTATTATTTTCGCCGTCGTTTCCAGACCCAGCCGGAAAGTGGCAAGGTCTGGAGCCACGCGAACTAGTAGAATGGATTTTGGCGGATGGTTTGCCGGTGCGGCTGGGGTTGCAGCTGCACAAGTTCGTTTGGGATCCGGCGACCAAAGGCGTATGAAAACCAAAATCCAAGCAAGTCTAGAGATTCTTCGCGTTCACTCGCAGTAGATGCGCACTTTCTTGCCGTCGCTCTTCTCAACATCAACATTTAGCTCGCGCATGGCTTGGCCTAGATCATTGCAGTCCATGGACGTGAACGTACCCGCGTTGATGCCGTATTCGGCGAGGCGTTCACTCACTCGTTTGGGCATGATCGCCAGAAAACTCTTTCCCGAGTTTATGAGAGAGGAGGCACGCGCATGTTTACCTGTTCGCGGCCGGGCTGATCCACGACGACGCGCAGATATTTTGGCCTTGTGGCTCCGTGTGCAGCATTGGCCGTGTTTGGTTCTGTGCCGGCAGGGGAATTTGTGGCTGCATTGCTCAGCTTATCAAGCAGCTTTTCGGCCTCCTCAGCGGTGATTTTTCCCGTCGCCAGCATCTCCAATACCTTTTTTCTTTCTTCCGACATGACCAGGTCTCCTTTCGATGGTCCTACCGATCGTTCTAAGTGCGCCTACTTAACCCAATTTCTCCAGGGCTTCTTCCACCGTGAGTTCTCCACGGGACAATTGCTCCAAAACGTAGAGATTCGGCGAAGGGTTTGCAAAATTCTTGTCGAGTGCCGCGGCGATGGCGTTCAAGCGGTTCTTGACCGTGGGATAGCTGATCTCGAAGATGCTCTCCATTTTTTTCAGCGAACCGTGATGTCGGACAAAGGCAATCACGAAGGCTTGATCGTCCGGGCTGAGTTTGCCGAGCGGGGAAATCTCGAATTCGCCCTCGAGACTGAGCTTGCATGTGGGACATCCCAAGCGATTCACGCTGAGGGGCTCTTTGCAGTCAGGGCACAAGGCTTTTGAAATGTCCATTCGGGTATCCTAAAACAAGAGAATTCTGCTCCAGATAATAAATAAAGTCAAGTACAAAATTAAGGAAATTGATATTTTACGCCAGGACCTTGATTTTGTTTGCTTTTAAGAAGAGGCTAGGAGTAGACCCCGTCAGGCCATTTGCATCCCAACTTTTCCAGTTCCCTCACGGAAAGAAGTTGCACGTTGGTCGAGTTATAATGAATGGGAATGACCACCAATTCGCAAATCCGAAAGGCAGTGGTACTGCTAAGCGGCGGGATGGATTCCTGTGTGTGCACGGCCATTGCCCGGGAGCGCCACGGAAATGAGAACGTCGCGTTGCTGCATGCCGGTTATGGCCAGCGCACGCAAAACCGCGAACGACGTTCTTTTGATGAGATTGCAGATTTCTATGGCGTCCGGGAGCGTCTGGTAGTGCAGCTCGATCATTTTCGGGCCATTGGCGGTTCGGCGCTCACGGATACGAACATCGCGGTTCCGGAAAATGAATTCGCGCCCAAGGATGCGGCGGTAACGGGCGAGCACTCTAGCAGCATCCCAGTGACCTACGTGCCGTTTCGCAATGCGCACTTTCTTTCCGTGGCGGTGAGTTGGGCGGAAGCGATTGGCGCGGGAGCAATTTACATTGGCGCTGTGGCAGAGGATAGTTCCGGGTATCCGGATTGCCGCCCGGAATACTACCAGGTATTTCAGGAACTGATTCGCGTGGGTACGCGGCCGGAGACGGAGATTGCGATTGTGACGCCGGTGATCGCGTTGAAGAAAAGTGAAATTATCCGCCAGGGACGGGCGCTGCAGGCGCCGCTGCACCTCACCTGGTCCTGCTATCAGAATGACGATGCGGCTTGCGGCGTGTGTGACAGTTGTTTGCTGCGTCTGCGAGCGTTTGCCGAGGCCGCTGTTGCGGATCCCATCGTGTATCGCCACGCTGTGGCGCGGTGACGTCCATTGGCGGGTAGCGGCGTTTCGCCAAGAGACGCCCGACTTCTGCGGGGCAAGCAGAAGGGGACCGTTACAGATTCACGGGACTTGGAATCCGGGCGAGATGGTGGATAATAGGGCGCACGCCGTCTTGGACCGCCACAACATCCGGGACAGGCGTTCCCAGCGACAGACAGAGACTCCGCCTGCGAGTTAAGGTGCGATTTCACGCGGCTGGTGAGTCTGGTTGCCGCAAGACGTGCAGCGAGTTCGGCCGCCGAGTCGGCTAAGCAAGATGTGACCGCGACGCGGCCAAGTAAGGTATGACCGCGACGCGGTCAACAGGAGAGTGCAGCATGAAGCGAACAAAAATTACTGGCGTGCGTACGCACAAAATCATTTCTCTGGCGCTGACGGCGATTCTCGCCGTACTGATCCTAGGTGTTGCGGCGCCGCGCTCGTATGCGCAGAACGACGGCGTCATCAGTGGCACGATATTGGACGTAAACGGCAAGCCGTGGGTCGGCCTCACGATGCAAGCCGTCAGCGATCAAGGCGCCAAGCAAGAAACCAAGACGGATAAAGACGGCAATTACAGCTTCCGCAATTTGAAGACCGGGGTCTACCACGTGTATAGCGTATTTCCTCCACCGAGCACTAGCCAGCCGTATGATACCGAAACTAGCGTGCATGGCGGGGCCACGACGACCATCAATCTCAACTTCAAGGACATCGTTGCGAAAAATAATGCTGCAAATTCTGATGCTGTTAAGAAGCAGGCTGACGAAAAGCAAGCTGTCGAAAGCATGAAAACACACTTCACGGCGGGAAGCACGTTCCTGGATCAGGAACACCAAGCCAAGGCGGACCTGGCGAAAGCCACCGCAGACCAACGCGATGCCCTGAAGCAAAAGGTAACGGATCTTTCCAATCAGGCGGTTGCGGAATTTCAGGCCGCGCAGAAAGCCGCGGGAGACAAGGATCCGAACACCGCGCTTTTCTGGGCCAAGCTGGGAGATGCTTACGATACGGCGGGACGAAATGACGAAGCGATACAAGCCTACCAGCAAGCGATCACCGCCAATCCCAACGTACCCGGTTACTACAATAATTTGGGCAACGTACTGGCGCGTTCGGGGAAAATCGACGAGGCCAAAACCGCGTATGAAAAAAGCGCGGCGCTCGATCCGCCCAACGCTGCAAGCGCCTGGCGCAACTTCGGGATCAGCTTGTATAACGCCAATCGCCTCGGAGACGCCGTCGAGCCCTTGCAAAAGTCGTTGTCGCTGGATCCCAATAGCGCGCAAACGTGGTACCTGCTAGGCGCGTCGCTGGTTTACAAGATGACCACCAAGCGAGTGGGCAATAAAGATGAAGTAGTTCTCGCTCCAGGTACCGTCGAGGCCTATCAGAAAGCTTTAGACCTTGATCCCAACGGTCCGTGGGGTGCGCAGGCCAAAGAGGGTCTGGCGCAACTACAAGCGATTGCTCCGGGCATCGACGTCTCGCTGAAGAAAAAGAAGTCGTAGCTTCGATCGTACCTGCAGGTTTTCCAGCCGGTCCCAGTTTTCAGGGACCGGTTTTCTTTGATGCTCGGCGTAGCGTATGAGTCCTAGCTGTGCGTTAGTGTGCCGTTCATCTTGGTGCGCCGCAGCGCCCACGCGAAAACAAATACGGAACAGGGAAGTAGTACGGCGGCAAAACCGAGCAGCACCGCGAGCGGATAGAGCAGCGCGGGAAAGCCGGAATCCCCGAGCAGCGCTGTGCGCATGCCATCGAGGGCGTAGCTCACCGGATTCAAGCGCGCCACGAATTGCAACCAATTAGGCAAAATGCTTACGGGGAAGAGCATGCCGCCGGTCACACTCGATAAGCCGAGTACGAACCATTTCGCGGGATTGCCGCGCTTAAAAAGCAGGAGGTAGCTGGCGGAAAGAATTCCCAGGCCGCAGAAGGCCAGCAGTGTCGCCGCCAGCATGGCCAGAACACCGAGCCAATTGGCGGCGTGCAACGGAAAGTGAAACAGCAGCACACCCCAAACGATGTAAATCGCGATGCGCACGGTAGTGACAACGAAGGGATAAATTGCCGAGCCCGCCACCAGCACCGGCAGCGACGTTTGCGTCACCAATAAATGTTCGAGCGTGCCGCTGTCGCGCGCTTCTTGCAGGCTGCGGTCAAAGGTATCGAGAGAGACGTTCAGATAGTCTAGAAAAATAAATCCCACCAGAGAGAAGGCGAAGTAGCCGCCGGCTTGCGGAAGAGAGCTCTCGAGCAGCGGGCTATCGACGAAACGCGCCACGTAATAAAGCATGGCCGCGCCGAAAAGCGCTTCGACGGATTCCAGAAGAAATGCCGTGCGGTAGGTGCGTGCGATGAGCAAGTCGCGCCAGAAAAAGAGCCAGACCTCGCGGAGAATGCGGCTCACGTTGGGCCACTCTCAGGATGGATGATGGCATCGCCTGGTAAACCGTCGTGGCTTGGACGGCCCGTGATACGAACAAATACGTCTTCCATGGTGGCGCTGCTGGTGTGGCGTTTTAGCGCCGCGGGCGTATCGAACGCCAGCAGCCGCCCTTTTTCGATCACCGCCACGCGATCGGCGAGCAACTCCACTTCGGAAAGGGTGTGCGAGGCAAAGAGCATGGAAGTATTGCCGCGCTGCAGGATTTCGGTTTTCAAGTAACGGCGGAATTCCGCGGCGGCTATGGCGTCCAGGCTGCGCGTAGGTTCGTCGAGCAGCAGCACGCTGGGCTCGTGCAGCACGGCGCGCGCCAGGCTCAGGCGTTGCACCGTACCGGTAGACAGTGTGCGCACCTGGCGGTCGAGGGCATCCTCCAGATGAAATTGTTGCGCCAGGGAAACGATGCGATGCGTTGCCGCCGCGCGAGAAAGTTGGTTCAAGCGGCCGAAGAACAGCAGATTTTGCCTGCCGGTTAGCCGGGGATAAAAGCCGTGATCGGTTCCAGCGTGGTAGCCCAGATGACGGCGCACAGCGCGCGAATCCCGCGCTGTGTCGTGGCCCGCGACGCGCGCCCGTCCGCTGGTAGGCAGCACCAGCGTGGCCAGAATTTTGAGCAGTGTGGACTTCCCGGCACCATTGGTGCCCAGTAGCGCTACCGCTTCGCCGTCACGGACCTCCAGCGAAATTCCTTCCAGCGCCAGCGACGTGGCCTTCTCGAACGGTTGCAGAAATGCCCGCCAGCCACTGCGTGCCGGCGGAAAAAACTTTTGTACTTGTTCAACGTTGATCGCCGTTTCAGGCACCGGAGATTTATAGCGTTTCTGTGCGCGGAAAACAACGTGCGCTCTCGGCGCAGCGCTGACCGGCCTGGTCGATCAGATTTAAGCGCATTGTACAACCCAATGGCACGTGGATGTGGATTCCCGCTAGAATATTGCATAGCGTCGGTCGGGATATCTCATGTTCACGTTGGCAAATCGCGCGCAGGTCCCGTCACACGTGCTGGTGCGCTTTCTCGACGACGAAGCGGTGCTGCTGAACCTTGCGTCGGAGCGATATTTCGGGCTGGATCCGACCGGCACGCGGATGTGGCAACTGGCCACCGCGGCGCCCAACATTGATATCGCGTACCGGCAATTACTCGCTGAGTATGACGTGGCACCCGAGCAGTTACTCGATAATCTTAGAGAGCTTCTTGGCACGTTGGTGGAAAATGGATTGCTGGAAGTGCTGCCAGCGGAAGACGCTGCCGCGCCGCCAAGTTAAATGTCGGAAGCGCTGGCGAATGTGGCGGCTTGCGCCGGCCGCGATTGAGTTCCAGCAAAAGAATGTGAAGTGACAAAAAGGCCCAGACAAGACGTCCGGGCCTTTTTTGATTTCGTCCAAAGAAACTGGCGTTCAAATATTCGTTTCGTCGTGAATAATCCGCTTCGCGCGAGGTGGGGCAGCCGGTAAATTGACGTTCACGGACACTTCGCTCTTATTCCGTAACACGCCGAGTTTAACGCTTGAGGGTTTGTCGCTGTCGCGGGCCGCGAGTTTGCTACGCAAGTCTCCTACGGAACGAATTCGCTCGCCATTCAACGAAATAATCACGTCGCCGGCCTTGAGCCCCGCTTTTTCCGCGACAGAGCCGCTGGCCACATCGCGCACCAAAATCCCTTCGCCTTCCGGCGCGCCGAAAAACGTGCCCAACTGTCCGTTCAGGTCTTCGGCATCGATGCCCAGCCGCGGCCGCGCCATGATAGCGAATGCGTCGCCATCGATGCGTATTTCCGGCAGTTGCGGCACTTCGGGCATATCCGGCATGCGAAAAGCGAATGCGCCGGGCGCCGCGTAGCCCAATTGTGACGCCCATCTTCGGCCTGACCCATGGTGACCGTAATCGACTGTGCGCGGCCATCACGCCACACAGTGAGTTGCGCCGTTCGTCCCGCGGGAATTTCGCGGATCATGCGGCGAAACTGCGAAGCGCCTTCAACGCGCTGGCCATTGATTTCCGTGACCACGTCGTTTTCTTTCAGTCCAGCTTTTGACGCCGGACTGTCGCCCATAATTTTGCCCAGCACCACGCCGCGCTCCGCGGGCAATTTCAATTCCTTGGCCCGCGCGCTGGTTACCTCGTTCGTCTCCACACCCAGCCAGCTTCCCTCGCCGACGGAAATCTCAAATGCTCTGGCTTCGGGAGCAGGCAAATCTTGTCGTATTTGCGCTGACGGCTCCGGCGGCGCGGGAACCTGCAACATCGACGAATGGCTCGGCAGCGCGGCCAATGCCACGCCCAGCGCCACAACGGCCACACCGGGAATTAGGATATTTCGCTTCATTAATAGCCTCCTCTCGCGCTTAGACGCGCCAAATCTCAAACCGTCGACCGCAGAACCGCGATTTGTATGCCGCCATTGACGGTGTGCAAACGAATGGGCGCGCCGCCGTGGCCGAGTTTGCCGTGCATCTCGCGCGGCCTCATCGTACTTTCCAGCGATACGGGCAGTTCGGAAGAAAAACTTCCGTTTAGGCAGCGCGCTTCAAGATCCGCTTGCGTGTCTGCTGGCACCGCCAGCAGCACGGAGCCATTCGTGGTTTCCGCGAGGGTTTCATCCTTTTCTCGCAGATGTGCGAGTTCCAGGTGCACGTTTCCGTTGGTGACATGCGCGCGCACCGCCCCGCCGCCTTCGTACACTTCGATATTGCCGTTTACCGTGCGCAAATCTTCGACGTGGTCCACGCCAGAAATTCGCAGCGTGCCGTTCACCGTCGCTAGATGCTCGACGATAGCGCCGTGCGGAACGTGCACGGTGTATTCGACCGCAACCTCCACTCCTTCGTTCTGCGGGTAGCGCGTTGTCACCGAGACGTGCATTTGGCTTTGCTTCCACCTCGATGCTCACGCGGTCGAGATCGGATTCTCGTGTCTTTCGCCGATCTTCACCGCGTGTACTTCAATTTCGTTGCGGTCCCACCCTGGACTTCCACCGTGCCGTTGACGTTCTGCAGTTCGAACGTTCCGCCGGGTTGCAACGGATACGGTCTGGCTGAAGTCCTTGCTGATGGCCACTCCTGGCAGTGCGGAAACCGCCGCGAGCAACGCCGCAACAAGAATATTGCGCAACACCACTGGCGAAATGCGATGTGTTATAGAAGTTCGATGCGCTGCCGAAGCTGATGCGTTGTCGAGGCCTGCATGTTGATCCTCCAATGTCTATCTCTTGTCTTACGTCCGGGCCCGAACGAAAAAATCGCTACGCCGTGTCGATTGAAAGTCAGTGCAGTTGAAAGTTAAACGTCACCGTAGACGTCACTTCCACGGGTTTGCCGTTGACCGTTCCCGGCTTGGCCCGCCATTCCTTCACCGTCGATATCGCGGCGTCGGCCAGCACCGGTTCGCCTTCCAGCAATTTCGTTACTTCCACACGGCCGTCTCTCGTCACGCGCACCTGCAACTTCACCATGCCTTGCACGCCGGCAGTTTGTGCCATCGCGGGATACGAAGGATGCGGCGCATACGACAGGCGCTTTTGAAACTCCGTGGGATCTTCCCGGATGGCGCCCGTGAAGCGGCTTGCAGCGCTTCACCCAGCCGTCCAGCCAGTCCTGTTTCTGCTCCGGCACTTCTGGAACCTCCGGCGGCGCTGGCAGCGTCGGGAAGTATAGTGCTGCCCGGATTTCCTTCGGCAGCGAAATCAGATTCGCTCCGAAACGCCGCCGGCGAGGCGGTGCTTAATTCTTGCGATCAAGCGCGCATCTGATCACGGATCATCGCGTCGTGCAGGGCGATTTGAGAGTCCAGAAATTGCAATCGAATCGTTCCTGTCGTGGTTTTCAGCTTTATCGGTTCTCCGCCGCCATTCAACTCGCGCGACAGCTCGAACCGACCCAGCAGCGTGGCCTTCGCCGAACTGCATCGGCCAGATGAATCGCCGGGTCCACGATGATGTGATGGACGTCTCCGGAGGCCACCGTGGCTTCAATGTTCGCCGCCAGATTGCGCGGAAGAAACACCACGATGTCGCCGTTACCGGAAGCTAATTGCGAAGCGCCCGCCAGCCGCACCGCAGCGTGCCCTCCCGGCAGGACTCGCTGGTCAAATTTTCCGGGCGCGGCGGCAGCCATCGGGCCCGTCCGGATTAATCCATGCGGTTATAGTCCCGTCCGTGGTAGCCGCCTGCACCGCTCCGGCGACGCGCGTCAGGCAAATGCTTCCGCCATTTGAAACCACTTCCATGGGACCGGAGACATACATCACGCGAATGCCGCCGCCCGCCGTTTGCGCGTGAACCGACCCGCGGACTTCGCCAAAATCTATCTGACCTCCGCCCGTGCGCACGTTTACGAAACTGTCTGCGTGGCTCACCGTAATGTTTCCGCCATCGGTCTGCAGGTCCGCGCGTCCGCCAATTTTTCCCGCGCGGATGTGGCCACCGCCGCTGCGCAGCGATGCGTCCCCAGAAACGCTTCCCGCGATAATGTGCCCGCCGGCCGTGAAGGCCGACAAATCCCCCACCACCTCGCGCACTTGGATGTGGCCGCCTTCGGTTTCCAATTTGGCTTCTGCGTGGCCGCCATTCCCTTTTCGCGCATCTTGCGCGCCAATGCGTCCCGCAATGATATTTCCGCCCTGCGTCATCAGCACCGCGCTGCCGCCGATTTCCTGCGCTTCAATGTCGCCCGCTCCGGTCTTTACTTCCACGTGATAGCCCGCGGGCACCGTCACTTCAAAATGCACCCAGAACTGTGCGCCTGCTCCTGCGCCATGCGTGGCTTGCGGTGGAAGCGTGCCGCTGATTTCAGCGCCGTATGGTGTATTTTTGGCTTTGAGCAGATAACTATTCAGCAGCGTTTTCGCTTGCGGTTCCCGCGCATCGGTTTCGATGTGTACCAGATAACGGATCACCGGCGTCGCGCCGCTCTCCAGCGGAACGATGCGCACGGAACCCAGATCCGTGTTCAAACGCAACATCATTCCATCCGCGGTGGTAAGCACGCCGTTGCGTTCCGCCGTTACGTGCGGCGTCGTTCCGGTAGCCTCGCCAGGGAAGATCACGCGATCGACCGTGGCGCCTCCCGGGCCGGCCCCCGGGTCGGCCCCCGGATCGGAAGGATCCGCCAAATTTTCTGCGCCAGCCCAGCCGAGCGACGGCGCCAGGACAGCGACGAGCAGCGCGCAAAGCAGGGCCCCTACCAGACACCGTCGTGCGTTCGCATCCGCCCGCAGCGCTGTTGGCGGCTCATTTTTTTCAGCAACAAGATACTCATGGTTCGGCAGTCTTTCCGAAGTGCTTCGCAACACGCTGTACGGAACGGAACTACGGCAATGACCGGGCGCCAATTTGCCGCAGGGCCGCCGCACTGCGCAGCCGCACGTCGCGGCTCGGATCTTTTTGTTGCAATTCTGTTAGCGCCCGTATCGTGCTAGCGAGGGAATTTTCGACGGCAGTCTTGCGCGCGGCAGCCGCGATAGCCGCATCGGCGTCTTTCGCATCAGCGCCGCTATCCGCTCCAGCACCACTCTGACTTTCCTGCTCCAGCGAGTGCACCAGCAAGTTCACGGCTTCGATGCGTACGCCCGGGCTGGCATCGTGCGCCAGAATGCCCAGCAGCGTTTCGTGAACCGCTGCATCGTCCGCGCTATCGCGCAACGACTCCAGGGCTTTTATCCGCACTGCCGCGTTCGGATCTTTGCGCGCCGCCGATATCAGCACTTGCCGGACCTGCGCATCATCCGTCGGGCCTTCAGCACATCCAGGCAATCGAGCCGCGCTCCAGTATCGAAGCGCTCGCCATTTTCCGCCATGTACATGAGCACGCGGCGCACATCGCTGTCATTCACGTTTCCGGAAAGTTCCATGGGCTGCTCGGCATTCAGATGCAATTGGATATCTTCGCCGGCCGCGCCCTGCGCTGGCGAAAAGCGAATGCCAGATACCGCCATCTTGGAAAGTTGTTCGTCGGTGAGTCTCGGCGCGGCAAGCACGTTCACGGCCGGGCCGGCAACGTCATTCGCGGTCTGCCACCACGGCAGCAGTTGTGTCCCCAGGACCACGCCGAAAATAACCAGCGCCGCGCCGCTCCACACCGGCCGCAAGGCCATCCAGCGCCGCGCCCAACCGAATGGCTGCCACCGTTCCTTCTGCACCGGGGCCGCCAGATCGTCGAGTTTTTCCGCCAACTCGCTGCGGCACTGTGCCAGCAGCGACGCCGTGACGTCCACGGCATCCGCGGGGCGCGCTATCTCCGTCAGCGATTCGAGCAAAAGGCGTTCTTGCGCCAGTTGTTCCGAGCAATCTGCGCACACCGCAAGATGGCCGTCCACCTGCTCTTTTTCCGCTGCGCTCACTTCGCCGCATGCGAAGAAAACCAGCAGCGCCGAAATTTCCTCGCACTGTCCGTTGCTGCTCATCGCAACTCACCCAACTGATTGCGCAGCTTGCGCGTCGCCCGGAACAGCGAATTCTTAACCGTCTCTTCCGTGGTACCTAAAGCGTCGCCGATATCGCGCAGTTTCAGTCCTTGGTAGTGTTTCATCTCGAATACCACGCGTTCGCGGGGAGACAGTCGCCCCAAGGCCGTGGCAATCTGCGCACCCAGTTCTCTGCCGAGGAACGATCGCTCGGGATCGAGCGCCGGACGATGCTCTTTCTGCCGCTCAAAAAAATCCGCACCCCCTCATCCTGGTAACCAGAGCTAACCTCTGGCGCTTGGTCTTCTGGACGCGACTGCCGGCGTCGCAGCTGGTCGAGACACACATTCGTGACAATGCGATACAGCCAGGTATAAAAGCTGCACTCAAATCGGAAGCGATGCAGATTGCGGTAAACCTTCAGGAAGGCTTCTTGATAAACGTCGCGCGCGTCCTCGGGACGCTTCATCAGATTCAACGCCAGCCGCAGCACGTCCCGGTCGTACCGCCGCACCAGCTCTTCGAACGCCGCGCGATTGCCCGCTTGCGCGTCCGCCACGAGCGCCCGTTCTTCGAGCTTCGGCAAAGAGGTCTCCGTGGACAACGCTGCGTGGACCCCCGCATCAATCCTGCCGACGCGGCCGGTCTGGTCAGCCAAAGCAAAAGTCCATGACGGGAGCGGCATCTTTCGCTTTCTCTTCGCAAAGTCTGGTTTTAATGCCCGTGCCGCAATACGTTAGCGCAAACCGCGCCGATAGAAAAGCACGCAAACCGCACTGCGCAGTCGGGCGCTGACGAGCAACACGTCGCACGACTGCACCAATTTGGACGCATTGCCACGCGAAGAGTAAGCAAGCCCTGCGCACACACGCTCCCCATCAGAGAAACGCACGCCACCAGCCTTTTGTTTCGACAATTCGCTTCGACGAATTCGCGCGTTATGGCTGTTGCCTGGCAATCCAATGTTGCCAGCCAACTAACGAAATTATGCTTGACACCGCGTGGTTATCATTGCGTATACTTGCTCTTGTAGAGAACTACGCCTGCACCACCCAATCATCCAACGACGATGAGTGATCGCGTTCCTGTAGCGCAGGGCGTAGCCCTGCGGCCTTTACCGTCCCAATTTGGGAATCAGCCCTACGGGGTAATCATCGATCGCAGACAAAAGTAGTAACCATTTGTATAACAAAATGGCCGTGCAACTCCCGTAGAATGAACACTTGTGGAAGGATGTGAAAACAAAGGTACTTTAAGTTCCTTTGTTTTCACATCCTTTCGCGAATCCGCCCCCTTTTGGATTGCGGCGGCTCGACGCCGCTTTCACAGTGTAGAGCGATCTCAGTCGTAATCGTAATGGAAGAATCGCAACGGCAGAATCCCGTGGCCCAAAATCCACTCCGCTATCTAAGCGGCCGACGTCCCTGAAGACCCGCGAAGCCACGCAACCAGTGGCCACGCAAACAGTGCAAACACCGCCGCCAGCACCGCCATACCATTTGTCTGATAAAAGCCCACGTGCTGTCCCAGCAATTCAGATACCCCGCCGAGCGCCGCACCGGCGACCACCGCCAGAAAGCATCCCAGCAAATTGAATTTCATGACATAACGCACGCCGAGAACTATGGCACCGAGCAGAATCACCTCTGTGACAACTTGCTTTGCGTAGTCGGCGGGATTTCCCCAGTTGCTCCCTACCCGCGCCAGGACGCCGGCGAAAAACAGCAACACCCGCAGCCAGGTCTGCGGAATATAGGCCGCCACAAACGCCGCGATCGCCGCGATCAAACCAGTCAAGAACAATGCGCCGACCAACGTGCTGCCGAGAATCGCCGCTGCCGGAGACGTGGCGTCAAAGTCCGAACCGAAGGACGCCGCGATTTGCCGGTGCATCGTCGGCCAGTGCAGAAAGGCCACATCAAGAAGTCTGCGCAGCGCTACGAGCGACGCGGCGCCGCCTATCCCGATGAATACTGCATCGCGATAGTAGAGTGCCGGCATGCCCAGCCATCCTGGCAAGCGGTCTTCGCCAAAGGCCCGGTGGGCATAAAACCAGGCCAGCCCGAACAGCAACGTGATTAACGCAAAATAAAAGAGCGCACCGATTCCCGTCCCGATCAGCTGTTGGGCAGCTTGCAGCTTCAGGGACTGATCGGTCGGATAGTCGTTGAGAAAGTCCGGAATGCGGTCGCCCAGCGCAAAGACTACTGCGACGCCCAGCGGCATCCAGGTCGACCACAAGGCCAGCCGCCGCCAGGGTATCGCCATAGCGTCGGGAGACTTAAGGTTCCGCAAGAAAATGATGATCAGTGTTAGCCCTAACGCACTGAAAACCAACACTGGAACTCCGTACGCCAGCACCACCCGCGGCACGGTCAGCGCTTGTTGTCGGCGGATCCAGTCATCCGGTATTTTGATGAAGGTCTGATACTTGGCAATTTCGTCGCCTAGTATTTCGACGCGAATGCGCGCGTGCGCTTCTTGTGCGGCGCCTGCCGATCCGGGTGGTTCCGGATTGAGTGCCTCCTGTTTTTGCCACACCAGCACGTGATCGACGCGATGCGGGCGCTTTGTCGATTCGGCGCCGACCAAGGACCACTGCCCCAAATCCAGATGTTTTTCGTCGCGCAGATACTTTTCGCCCAGCGCCACAGCGGCTTCTTTGCTGAGCTGCGCCCCGGGAGCATCCTCGGGCAACACGTGCCACAAGGAATGCAGCGCTCCGTCGGGCTTCAAAATAACGGCGTACTCCTCTTTTTGGCTGTCGCGGAAATACCGGACGCGCCACAACGCTCCAGGAACCTGCGAGGCGTAGATTTCATTCAGGCGCGCCACGCCAATTTTTTCGCGCAGATATTCGTTAACGTACGGATCAGTGTTGGCAACGAATATCACCGCATGGTGATACGAATCAGGATCCACTCCGCGTTGCCGCAAAACCGCGTCGGCCTGCGTCTTCGCGGATCGCGCATCGGTCGAAAGCGTCAGATAGTCGCCGATCGCTGGGGGGTGCAAGCGCCATGCGGCCACCGCTCCGCAAATGGTCAGCAGCGCGAGCAAAGCCAACACCGCGGGGGCGAGCGCCATATAGCGGCGCGTCGACGGCGCGGCGACCATTTCCGTTGCCGCACTACGCAAGCTCACGTCGGGCGCAGGCTCCGCACCGTTCAACAAATCCTCGTCCGTCTCAAACCCTCCGCGTTGCAGATACGAAACCGCCGCAAACAGCAGTGGCGCCACGGCAGCCAGCCCTACGATCAGCCCGGAAATTCTGAAGTACCAGCTGTGCGAACGAATCAGCAGCAGACCCACCTGCGAAGCATCGAACGTGTAATGCCAGATCAGCGTCGCCACAATTCCCCAGCGCAGAAACACGATGCCCGTGATGATGCCCAGCGATCCGACTTCCAGCCCGCGAATGTACGGCGGTTCTTGCGGATAATTCGTGTGCAAAAAACTCCAGCAAAACGCTGGAATAATCACCGCCAGCCAACGCGAACCGGTCAGCCGCTCGAAAAATGGAATGGCAAACAGACGAAAAGTGAATTCCTCGTTGGTCGAGGCCAGCAGCCCAATCGCCACGCCGGAAATCCACGGGAACAGCGTGCTAACCGAGTTTTCGTAGTTGATATCCTGTGGCGCCCACACTCCAAATCGTCTGCCCACCATATAAAACACTACGACAAAGCCTAGCGATGCCGCGGTCAGGCTCAGACCCACCACCGACGAGCAGAAAAATTCCTTCGAGCGCAATCCGCGCCAGCTAAAAACTTTGCCGAGCCGCAGTCGCGCCGGTTGCGACACGCGATACAGCGCATCCGCGCCCGGCAACACCAGCGTCACGGTGATCGCCGAGCCCAGGCCAAATAGCAGCGCGATCACCAACTGTTCCAAGATAAAAGTTGCGTACGAAGTGTTGGTGTTGTACCCCAAACGAATTTCCGGCCACTCGTTGATGCGCATGCAGAAGAGCAGCAGCGTCACCAGTATCCCGATCTTGATCGCCCCGGCCCACCGCGCCGTCCCGCGACGCGTCAACGCGATGCTCAGCCACAACGCTGAGCCCAGGATCAGGATGTACGGAACGATCGCCACCGACGCCAGAAAATTGTTGCGCGCGCGCAATTGCGCGTAGCTGCGTTGCCACGCTTCCGGAACTTTGAGGGATTCTTTGCTATCGCCGATGCTGTCGCCCTGCAGCCCCACTTCCAGTCGGTAGGGAGCATCCTTGGCGCGAAACCCCTGCTTCTCCCAGGTGAACGACCAATCCAGCCGGTGGGTGCGCTGCGCGGAACTCACTTCATCGGCCAGCAAGTCCCATTCTGCAAAATTAATCCCGAGCTTCGTGCTCGCAAACTGCGTCGCCTCGGCCAGCGCCGCCGCGCGATCCAAGGACGCCCCCGCGAGGCTCTCCGGCACGTGATGTTCGTAGCCCACGATCTGGCCCGCGGGGCTCACGCGAACCAGAAAATCTTCTTCTTGTTGTGGTTTGAAAAAACGCGCTTCCCAATACCAGATATGCAACTGCGAAGACAGCAGTCGATTTGTTTGCTGCAATCCGACTTCGCGCTCCAGGTACGTCTTGGCGTTGTCGTCCACGTCGAACACAATCGCCGATTGGTACCCGTTGACGTTTTCTCCCATACCGGCGAGAAATTGCTGCGCGCGCTGCAACGCCTCTTCGCGAGACACCTGAAGATTTACCGAGGCTTCTGGAAATGCCCGGAAATAATATTTGTATCCCACCAGCGCGCCAATTACGCCCGCCAGCACCCACAGCAGCAACGCGCGCTTGTCCGAACTCGTCAGTCGATCGCCAGCCACTCTACCTCCGCAAAATGCACAAAATGTGCTGCAACTGTGCGCCAAATCCCAAAGAAGCCAACCCCACACCCGTACGCAGTCTTCTTATCTAATAATACGCATAGCGCCCGATCCAAGTATCGTCGCCCTGTTTGTAGGGGCGCAGCTTTATTCCGAGCTTCGAGGGAATGCTGGGCCCCAGCTTGCCCAGACGTATCGTGTCGCACGCGTCACTCGCATCGCAATGGTATAACTGAACTAGCCTTTCTCATGAACGCAACCGCCAAAACCTCCGTCAACGCACCGACCAAACCGCCGCTTCATTTCGACACCCCGGTCCAAATGATCAAAGGTGTCGGCCCGCATCGCGCCGCGTTGCTCTCCGAGCGCGGTATCCATACGCTTGGCGATTTGCTGAATTATCTGCCATTCCGTTACGAAGACCGCATCCGTTTTTCCACCGTCAAAGAAATCGTTCCCGGAAATGTCTACACGCTGCGCGTGAAAGTTCTCAGCGGACAGGCCGTCCGCGGCATGTACGGACGCGACGCCATTTACCATTTGCTGGTGCAGGACGCTACCGGTTCGCTGCCCTGCAAATTTTTCCACGGCGGCTATCTGGAAAATCGTCTAAAACCCGGCCAGTCCCTCATCCTTCACGGCAAAGTCGAAATCGATCGACTTCGTCCCGGCCGCCGCGAGATGGTCAATCCGCAGATGGAGATTCTCGGCGGCGAAGAATTGGACTCCACCGAAGTTGGCCGCATCGTCCCAATTTACGAAGCTATCGGCACCTTCGGCTCGCGCCAGATTCGCCGCGCCATGTATGCCGCGGTGCAGCTGCTCCCGCCGGATTTGCCGGACATTCTCCCCGCAGCTTTGCGCGGCAAGCTGTCGTTGCCCACGCGCCGCGATGCGCTGATCCAAACGCACTTTCCCGCGGCCGGTGAATCCGTCGAGCTCCTGAATATCTTTCGCTCGCCCGCGCAGCAGCGCCTGATCTTTGAAGAATTCTTCCGCTACCAGCTCAGCATCGCGCTGGAGCGGCAAACCACCCGCCGCGAAAACGCCATCCCTTTCCACTTGCGGGAAGACAAAATTCGTGCCGCGCTGAAACGCATCCTCCCATTCAAACCAACCGCGGCGCAAAAACGTGCTCTCGGTGAAATTGCCGCCGACCTGGAAAAGCCCTTCCCCATGAATCGCCTGCTGCAGGGCGACGTCGGCAGCGGCAAAACGATCGTCGCGTTGCAAGCCGCCGTAATCGCCATAGAAAATTCCACGCAGGCCGCGCTCATGGCTCCCACCGAAATCCTCGCGGTCCAGCATTACCTCAGCGCGCGCCGTATCCTCGAGCCCGCCGGTTATCGCGTGGAGCTGCTCATCAGCGGCATGAAGTTCGCTGAAAAAACTGCCGCCCTCGAGCGCCTGCGTTCGGGCGAAGCCCATCTAGCTGTCGGCACCCACGCGCTGATTGAAGACAACGTGCAGTTTGCCAAGCTCGCCTTCGTAGCCATCGACGAGCAGCACCGCTTCGGCGTCCTGCAGCGCAAGCGCCTGATGGACAAAGCTGCCGCCCATGGCCACGCTCCGCACGTGCTGGTCCTGACCGCCACGCCTATTCCGCGCACGCTCTCGCTCACGATCTACGGCGACCTAGACGTCTCCATCCTCGATGAACTTCCGCCGGGGCGCACGCCGATCATCACGCGCATCACCACCGAGCAGCATCTTCCCGGCGTTTGGGAATCTCTGCGTCGCGAGGTCGCCGCGGGACAGCAGGCCTACATCGTTTATCCCGTTATCGAAGAATCCAAGCTCGAACTAAAAGCCGCCATCGACGAATTCGCCCGCCTCCGCAAAGACGTCTTCCCCAAATTTCGCCTAGGCCTTCTCCACGGCCGCCTCACCAGCGAAGAAAAAGAATCCGTCATGCAGGACTTCCGCAAAAACGAAATAAATATTCTGGTAGCCACCACGGTAGTAGAAGTTGGCGTGGACGTCCCCAACGCCACCGCCATGGTCATCGAACACGCCGAGCGTTTCGGCCTCAGCCAACTCCACCAACTCCGAGGCCGCATCGGACGCGGCGCAAAAAAATCTCATTGCATCCTGGTGGCGCCGGGACATATGACGGAAGTAGCCAAAGCCCGCCTCGACACCATGGTGCGCACCAGCAACGGCTTCGAGATTGCCGAAACTGACCTATTGCTCCGCGGCCCGGGCGACTTCTTCGGCACCCGCCAATCCGGCGACTTGGGCTTCCACATCGCCAATCCCATCCGCGACAAGGAGTTGCTGGAATCCGCCCGCAAAGAAGCCTTCGCCCTGGCCGAAGACGCCACGCAAAAGCCAGCACTAAACCAAATCCTCCGTACCCTTCCCGAAGAATGGCAGCGTCGCTACCATCTCGCGCACGTGGGCTAGTTCTTGGAGTGCGGCTTGACGCCGCTTTTAGGGTGTAAAACTTATCCAGCCGTCCTCCGGGGGAAAAATCCACGCCGCTGCGTGGTCCATGCCTGGGGCGCCTGGGTGCCGTGGTTTGTGCCGTAAGAGCGGCGTCAAGCCGCCGCACTCCAAAAAATCGGCGCCGACCCGCTACGCTTCAGAAGCGAATTCTTTTCCGTCTCTTTTCGCGGCACTTTTCTTCTACTATTCCTCTCATGCGCGTAATCGCCGGCAAATACCGCTCTCGCAAACTAAAATCGCTGGACACGCCAAACCTCCGCCCGACTAGCGACCGCCTCCGCGAAACCCTCTTCAACGTGTTAAGCCCTAACATCGCCGGATCGCACTTCGTCGATCTCTTCGCCGGTACCGGCGCCGTAGGCATCGAGGCCATCAGCCGCGGCGCACAAGACGTCCTCTTCGTAGAAAATCACGCTCCCGCAACAAAACTAATCCGCGAAAATCTCCAGTCCCTGGACATTCGTACCGGCGCAACGGTTCTAGCCATGGACGCCACGCGCGCCCTGGAAAAAATCCAGCAACGCCAAAAGACACAAGTCTTCGCCTACGATTATATTTTCCTGGATCCGCCCTACGCGGCCGCCGAAGAATATCAGCGAGTGATGAAGTTCTTGAGCACTGCCTCGTTCGTCAGCCAAAACACTATCGTCATCGCCGAGCACACCCGCAAATTCGACCTAGCCGAAGAATTCGCTACCCTCGAACGGGTTCGCGTCCTAAAACAAGGCGACGCCGTCCTGAGCTTTTACGGTCAACGCTCACCGGCCCCGCCTTTGTAGCGCCCGCCTTCCGAGGTGGTCGCCCTTGCGGTTGCAACGGTGCAGGATGTTGCCACTCAGCTAGCCCAGCCGTCACTTCAACCACAATCCGTTCTGTTTTCGCACCCGAGAAATTCCCGCCACCCACTCCCCGAACCGCATATAATTCCCCTCAACACCATGCCCTTAGCCCCTGGCACAAAATTTGGCCCCTACGAAATTCAATCTCCCATCGGCGCCGGCGGCATGGGCGAAGTCTACCGCGCGCGCGATCCACGCCTCGGCCGCGACGTCGCCCTAAAAATCCTGCCCGAATCTTTTGCCACTGATCCCGACCGGCTCCGCCGCTTCGAACAGGAAGCCCGCGCCGTGGCCGCCCTCAACCATCCCAATATCCTGGCCACCTACGACATCGGCGAGCAAAACAACTCGCCTTTTTTGGTCTCCGAATTTCTCGAAGGCGTCACGCTCCGCGCCGAACTTGAATCCGGCCCGCTCTTGCCGCGTAAAGCCTCCGACTACGCCGTGCAAATCGCGCAAGGCCTCGCCGCCGCCCACGAAAAAAATATCGTCCATCGCGACCTCAAACCAGAAAACCTCTTCATCACCAAAGAAGGCCGCGTAAAAATCCTCGATTTCGGTTTAGCCAAGATTTCACTCG
Organism: uncultured Acidobacteriota bacterium; assembly: GCA_963798585.1. Lineage (GTDB taxonomy): Bacteria > Acidobacteriota > Terriglobia > Acidiferrales > UBA7541 > Acidiferrum. The sequence goes on along the minus strand of CAWCTJ010000018.1, from coordinate 45,297 downwards.
CCGCAAAAAAGATCCGAATCCCGATGCCGCCTACCAAACCCTCACCAGCGCCCCCACCGAAGCCGGCGTCGTCATGGGCACCGCCGGCTACATGGCCCCCGAACAAGTGCGCGGCGCCGCCATCGATTCCCGCACCGACATTTTCGCCTTCGGTGCCGTCCTCTACGAAATGGTCTCCGGCCACCGCGCCTTCAAACGCGACACCGCCGCGGAAACCATGACCGCCATCCTCAAGGAAGATCCCCCCCGAACTCAGCGAACTCAATCACCCCGTCTCTCCCGGCCTCGAGCGCATCATTCGCCGCTGCCTCGAAAAAAATCCCGAGCAGCGCTTTCAATCCGCCAAAGATCTAGCCTTTGCCCTTGACGCCCTCAGCGGCACCACTTCCAAGTCCGCGCCCAATGCGGCATCGCCGTTGATACCAGAAAAGCCCAGCCAACTCCCGCTTCTCACCCTCGCCGCAGTCGGCAGCCATCTCCCTCGCTGCGGGGGCAGCCATCGTCTTGGTTTCTGCACCCCGCGCCCCTGCCGCCGTTCCCACCTTCGTGCGGATCTCCTTCGATCCTGGAACAGTCCTTCAAGCCCGCTTTGCTCCCGACGGCAAAACCATCCTCTACAGCGCGTTCTCAAAATGGCACCCGCGACACCTACATCATCCGCGAGGATTACCCCGAATCCGTCCCCGCCGGTCTTCACGGCGCGCTGCTCCTCAATCCGTCTCTCAGCCAAGGCCAACTCGCCGTCCTCATCCAACCCAGCTTTATTGCGCATTAGCCATTGGTTTGGCACTCTCGCCACCGCCCCCTTGGGCGGTACCGCATCCCCGCGAACTTCTCGAAAATGTTCTCGACGCCGACTGGGCTCCCGACGGCCACGAATCTCGCCGTCATCGATAACAGATCAGGCGACAACTGGCGCTTGCAATATCCCATCGGAAAAATCTTCTTCCAGGGTCACCAATTGGCTCAGCGAGGTTCGAGAATTTCCCCCGATGGCAACCAGCGTAGCGCTTCTTCCATCACCCTAGCGGTGTCAGCGACGACCGCGGCGATGTCGCTCGTCATCGATCGCGCCGGTCACCTCGAACTCTCTCTCCCGGATGGGAAGCCCTCGAAGGTCTTTCCTGGTCCCCCTCCGGCAAGGAAGATCTGGTTCTCCTCCGCCACTTCCGGTGAACAATTTTGCATTCACGCTGTTACTCTCGCCGGCAAACAACGCATCGTCTTTTGCGGTACCACTGGCGTGCGCATTCACGATATCGCGTCCTCCGGACGCGCCCTCATCACTACAGGCAACGCTCGCCGCTACCTCGCCGCAGTGCGCCACGGCTCCGCGGAAATCCGCGATATAACTTGGCTCGATGCCTCCATTCTTCCGATCTTGTCCGCCGATGGCACTCACGTTTTGTTTACCGACGTCTCCTCGGCCGCCGGCAATACCTACGCCACCTACGTTCGCAAGACCGATGGCTCTCCCGCTTTGCACATCGGCGATGGTGGGTTCGGCGCAGCCATCAACTCCAAATCCGCGTTGATGATCCTGGTCGACAATCCCAGCGCCAGCGTGCAAATCGTCCCCCTCGGTGCTGGCCAAGCCAAACCTCTCAACTGGAACGGCTTCTGAGCCTTCCCTCGCAAACTGGTTTCCCGATGGCAAGCGCATTCTTATCGGCGATGATCAGCCCGGCCATCCTGTGGGTCTCGCATGAAGGTGTGAATGGGTGAAGTTGTGAGTGAGTGCGGGATTGATTCGCTGCTACAACTTCGCGTACTCCGCCTTGGCTTGAAGCAAGACCGGAATGTCCGGATCCGCATCTTTCCACGCGGCAAAAAAATCCTGATACGCCGTCCGAGCCTTCCCAGTATCCCCCTGTAGCGCGTACGCCCGTCCCAAGTTCAACTGCGCCAGGGGAAGCAACTCGCTCGGCGCATACAGCGTGCGGTGATCCAAAATCTTCTGAAACTCCACTGCGGCATTCTTGCCGTCCCGCATCTGCAGATAAATCTGCCCACGCGTATAAATCGGGTAGAACTCCACGGAATTGAACGAGAACCCTAGCTCAAATTTCCGCGCAGGCTCTAGGACCGCGATGGCCTCGGGATATTTCTTCTGCTGCGCCAGCACCAGCGCCTGCGCGGTCGGACCGGACAAATAACGAATCGTGGTGTCCGACGGAAAGTCGCGGCGCAGCTCATCGATCAATTTCTGTGCCTGAACCACATCGCCAGATGCCGCAAAGGCTGCGGCTGCGCACGCCTTGGCGGATCGCTCTCCGGGCAGCCGCAGGGTCTCTGCCGCTTTTTGCTTGGCGCTCTCCGGATATCCAAACTGCACGTCGTGCAGAGCATCGGAGCACGTCACCCACGAAGCAATTTCAGCGATTCCGACGCGTTTCCCTGCCGCCAACGCTTTCTGGTCGATTTCGCTCGCAAGTTTTCAGCTTGCCCTTGCTGGCCTGATGGTCGGAGAGGAAACGCTGGATCCAAGGTTCTCCCTCCTTGCCCGCGCTCCAGGCCGTCTCCCTTTGTATCCCTGCTTCATCGTTCTGCAACACCGCGATCTGGAACATCGCGAAATGCAATCCATCCGAATCGCTTTGTTTGGCTTGCGCGGTTTGCACCATGGCCCGTGCCTCGTCCAACCGGTTGCTCAAAAGATAAGCATTCGCGCCTTGCGCATATCCATAGGCATCGTTGGGATCGATCTGCAGGTCCAGCAGACTCGCCTGCAGCGCTTTGTCAAAACTTCCCAAAATGTTGTAATACAGCGCCAGATTTGCCAGCGGCCGAATATCCCGCGGATACGTCTGGTGCCACTTCTCGTACAGTTCTACAGCCTTCTCGGCATCTCCGGTCACGGTGTCGTAGTAGTGGCCCTCGATATACAGCTTCTCGCGTTCACTGGCGCGATCGCGCAGTTCATAGGCCTTCTTCAGGTACTCGGGCCCTTCTTTGCCTCCGCCCAGGTTAGTGGTGCAGATGCCCAGGACCGCATAGGCTGTGGCGAAGTTCGGATCCAGTTCCACGGCGCGCTTCAGGTGCGGGATGGCTGGTCCATCCTGCAGCCGATTGTGCAGCGCAGCGCCCTGACTGAACTCCTTCAAGGCATCCAGCGAAGAAGTAGTGGCCTGCTCCAGCGGCGTGGCGAATTGCTGCACGCTGGCCAGCGATTCGCCCAATTTTTTGCGCAGGTCCGTGGCTGCGGCGTCCAGCGATTTCAGCACCGCTTCCTTGCTTTCCGCTTCCACTTGCTGTGTCGCGAGGGAATCTCCGGTTTGCGCGTTGATCGCGTCCAGCGCAATCACGTAATGACTGCCCAGGCTGGAAATGGATCCGGAAATGTAAACCTTGGCGCTTTCCCGCAGGGAAATTTCCTTGGCCAGATCTTTGGTGATGCGCTCGTCCGGCTTCCGCCCCATGAATTGCAACGCTTCCTGAATTCTCGATTCCGGCAGCAAATTCAAATATGGCGATTGCCCCAACTGCACCGCCAGCGCTTGTTTCAAGGTGCCGTCGAAGACGGGATCGCCGGTGGTATTCACGAAGTCCGTGAGCATCACGGTGTCTTTATCGGTAAGCGCTCGCGCATGACTGCCCAGAAAAAAAAAACACCGCAATTGCGATCACAGCGATCGCCAGCATCCCACCCAGCACTGGCAGCCATCTCCGCGTCGCCGCCGCGTGCGTTCGCACCGCCACTGCACTTGCCGAAGCTGACGAGGCCGCCGCGGCGGATGGCGCAGAAGCCGCGGAGCAGGAAGCAGACGCTCCAGAAGAAATCGCCGAACCCGACGCGGCAGTCGCTGGCACGGACGGTGCCGAACCCGAAGGCGTAAGCGCTGCCATCGTCCCGGTGCGCCGCGCATCCTCCTCGGTGAGGCCCGTAAACGCGCTGGGATTCGAGCCGGATTCCACCTCGCGTTTAAGGCGCAGTAAATCCGTACGCATTTCGGCCGCCGATTGGTAGCGTAGGTTGCGATCCTTATCGAGAGCTTTCTGCAAGATGGCTTCGAATTTTTCCGGCAGCTCGGGATTGAGCCGCAACGGAGAAGTCGGCGCGCGGTTCATAATGGCTTCAAAAATGACCGCGGAAGTCTCTCCACGAAACGGCAGTTGTCCCGTCCCCATTTCGTACAGCACCACGCCAAATGAAAATAAATCCGTACGCGCATCCAACTCTTTTCCGCGCGCCTGCTCCGGCGACATATATGAAACGGTCCCCAGCGACGTCCCTGGGACTGGTCAGATGATCCGGATCAACTCCCACCGTTTCCATGGCGCTCTTCGCACCGCCGCTGCCCGGCCGCGCCGCGGTGGCAATTTTCGCCAGGCCAAAATCCAGAATTTTCGCGTGCCCGCGCTTGGTAACAAAAATATTCGCCGGCTTGATATCGCGGTGCACGATGTTTTCCGCGTGCGCCGCGTCCAGTCCATCCGCAATTTCAATGGCCAGTGCCAGCAGCTTCTCCAGCTCCATGGACATTCCGCCGATCAAATGCTTCAGCGTTGCGCCATCCAGAAATTCCATGGCGATAAAGCGTTTGCCCTCATGTTCGCCAATTTCATAAATGGTGCAGATGTTCGCGTGATTCAGGGAAGACGCCGCGCGTGCCTCGCGCCGGAATCGTTCGAGTGCCTGGGAATCGCCAGTGAGATCGTCAGGAAGGAATTTCAGCGCGACGAAGCGCCCGAGTTCGGTATCCTCGGCTTTGTAAACCACGCCCATGCCGCCGCCGCCAAGTTTTTCGACGATGGCGTAACGCGATACTTTTTTTCCGTCCAGCGGCTGGGGTTCCGTCATGCCCGAACATCGTAGAGTAGATTACGCCGCGCGGCAACCGCACCGGGTAATGGCAGGAAGCGAGGCTCCGGCGCGCCGCGAATAGCGAAACGTGCCGCGCCCAGCAAACCCGAGCCGCGTCATCGTCATCTATAACAATTCAAGCTGCATGCCATCCAGCGTCGGCAGCCAGCATCAATAATCATTGGCGATTGGCACTTAATTCCAGCCGCGCGCCACGCTATACTTGGACGTTCATGTCGCTGCATCAAGTCAATAGTGCTTTTAATCTGCTTGGGCAAACCCTGAGGCCGACGAAGTCCGTGCGTTTGCCAGGACCCGCGACCCCTGCACTCAATGTGTCTTGGGGCGCATTCCGGCAAAGCCTCGCCAGCAATATAAGCGCGGTTTTTGCCGGTCCTTCGTACGCAAGAAATTATATCTACACCGGCTTCTTCAAAGATTGCTGGATCGAAGGCCGCATCCCGCGCATCGCACTACTTATCGCGCTGGTGCTGCACCTTGCCATCTTGCTCGTGCCGTTCCCGCGGTCTCTCACCGCCGTTCGTCACAATCCTGCATTCGACAACACCGAGCTGACCTGGTCCGGCCCCATCAACGACTTACCGCTGCTCAATCTTTCGAGTGTCCAGGCCAAACCTGCTCCGCACGCAAGGCCGCGGAATCGCCCAGCACACGGAACCACCGGCCTTTCATCCGCGCCAGCGCATTTTCACCGATTCCGCGCATCCCACGCATCCGCGCCAGACGCTCATCAATCCCGCCGCTCCCGCCGGAGCCGCCAAAAGTCTTGCCGGCTTTGCCCAACATCGTTCAGTTGCAGCAATCCGCCGGCCCCGCGAAGCCTCACATTCAGATTGACGAGAAAGCCCTCGCCAAGCTTCATCCACTCCAACGCCACGCCGCAACGTCCGCCGTTGCGGTGCCCACCGACGTGCCGGTCTTTCAGCAGCAGCAAGCCGACCTCACCATTCAAGCTTCGCCCAACGGGCCCGCGCGCCCCAAGCTCGCGCTCAACGCTGGCGCCGCTCCGCGCTTGGCGCAGCGCACGCAAGCTGGCGATCCAGCCGCGGCCCCGGAACTCGCGGATGCTCGCGCCGCCGCTGCGGCCGGAGGAAGTCCTTCCACGTTGATCGCACTTTCTTCCGCTCCCGCGCCGCCCTCCGCGAATATCCCTGTTCCGCAAGGCAATCTCGCCGCGCGCGTGGCGATTTCTCCGGAAGGCCAGCCCGGCGCCACCAGTGGTGCGCCAACAAATTCCGGCGCAGGAGAAAAATCAGGCTCCGCGGCAGTCAGCGGCACGAGTCCGGTGACGGTAAGCATCAGCGGCGGAAACCCCGCACCCAAAACTACTGTGTCTGGATTAGGCGGAACACCCGGAGGCAGCGCGGCTGGCAACGCGAAAAGCGCAGTACCGAAACTCAACTTAAGCTCGCCCCACGACATGCTCACGCATCGGCCCACGCCAGGCCGAATCCGAGGAAACGCAGGTCCGCACCGGCCCACCGAATTTCGCCGCGCTCCCCCCGGGTGCCAAGCCCGAAACGGTGTTTGTCGGGAAAAAAATCTACACCTTGTTCGTCAACATGCCCAACCTCAACAGCGCCACGGGAAGCTGGGTACTCAATTTTTCTGAGTTTCGTGCGGAGGGCGCCGCCGCTCATCTCGCCTCCACCAATCTGGCTGCTCCGGTCCCCACCAAAAAGGTGGATCCGAAATATCCCCCCACCCTGGCCGCCGATCACGTCGAAGGCGAAATCGTCCTTTACGGCATAATTCGTCGCGACGGTTCCATTGACAGCATCCAGGTTGTTCGCGGCCTCGACGAGCAGCTCGACGCCAACTCCATGAGCGCGCTAAGCCAATGGAAATTCCGCCCCGCCACCAAAGAAGACGTTCCCGTCGAACTGGAAGCCATCGTGCACATTCCGTTTCACGCGGTGGTCCGGCCGTAAACCTTGTTGATTTAGCTCTCGTCTTGATTCAGTTCTTGATTCCGTCGCTCGGTTCCGGCGCTATTGCGTCACCACGCTAATCAGCTTGTCGATATCCCGTTCCGCATTGAAGACATATGGCGAGACGCGAATGTTGCCCTCGCGCAAACTAACCACAACATTTTCTTTCGCCAGCTGCGCATAGATCTCTGCCGTCTTTTCCGGTGTGCGCGCCACAAAGCACCCGTAGGGCCCGCGCCGCGCGGCATCCAGCGGACTGGACGGCACGCAGCGATCTTTCGGCAGCCGTTCATACATGAACTCGATCAATGCGCGGTTGTGTTCCGCCACGGCTGCTGCGCCGATCTGCAAAACCAATCCCAGCGATACGTCCAGCGCCGCCAAATTGAAATAGCTCGCGGTCTCCGCTGAATCCCAGCGCCGCGCGCCGGCCGCAGGCGTTGCATCACTGAACGATAGCGACCCAAAATGTCCCGTCTCGGCGCCGGCGATCGCTTGCCAATAAAACGGCCCTGGCCGCATCGCGTCGATCAGTTTGGATTTGGCCCAGAAAAAGCCCGTGCCGTAAGGCCCCAGCAGCCACTTGTATCCCGCGCACACCACGAAATCCGCGCCGAGCGTGGCCACATCTAGCGGCATCGCGCCGCAAGCTTGGCTGACATCCAGCAGCAGCAGCGCACCCTGTGCATGGCAGGCCGCCGCCACGCGTGCGGCGTCCAGCAGCGTGCCATCGTCGAAGCGCACCAGGCTCGCGGAAACCAGTCGCGTGCGCGGCGTCATCGCCGCGATTAAATCGTCGGCGCCGATAAATTTTCCCGCAGATGTGACAATTTTCAGCACCGCGCCTTCGCGCTTCTCGATCGGTCTCCAGGTGGAGAATTGCAACGGAAACTCGCCCGCCGCGGTGATGATTTCGTCGCCGGCTTTCCACGTGAGCCCGTAACCGACCGCCGCCATTCCAGCGCTGGCGCCGGTGGTCAGCGCGATCTCGTTCGCGTGCGCGCCGATCAATTTCGCGATCGATGCGCGAATGCGATTCGGAATATCGAAGTACGCTTCGTCTGGCATGCGATGCGGGAATTTTTTCCATTCCAGCGCATTCTGCGCCGCGCGCAACGATGCCTTGGGCATCGGCGCCTGTCCGGCGCAATTCAGATAGGACGCGTCCTCAATCTCAAACCATTCTTTGCGCCAATCAGTACGCAAAGGAGCAACGGTGCTGGCCATAGAATTTGCCCTCCAAATGATTCAGGGAACCAGGAATAGCGTACGGCGCCCGCTAAGTTACGCAACGGCCAATTTGGGCATGCTTTTGGGGAGGGCACAGCTGGCAAATGGGAGCACGGCTTTAGTGGCGCCGTAGACCGCAGAGCCCTCAGGGTTTAAACTCTCACGGCTCGTGAGCGAACCAATAGCGATGCTAAAAATGCCCGCGCAATTCGCGAAACGCCGGCAAAATAATCAATTTTCCCGATCCCGCCATTACCGGTTCATGTTCCATCTGCCAGGTGTGCTGGTGCGGGACGTACACCGCGTTCAATCCAATCTTCATCGCAGGATTGATGTCGCTGCGCGGGCTATTCCCGATCATCCATCCAAGCGATTTCACGATTTTGTGTTTCTTCACCAGACTTCCATACGTCTCGTGATCTTTCTCCGGCACAATCTCGATGAACTCAAAAAAGCCCTGCAATCCCGACCGCTCCACCTTTGCCGCCTGCTCCGCCGGCTCGCCCTTGGTGAACAGAATCAACCGATGGCGTTGCGTCAGGTACGCCAGTGTTTCCGGCACGCCATCCAAGATCTTCGGCGGCGTACGCTCCAAATCCACCACGCGTTCGTGAATCAGCGCCAGTGTCTCGCGCTTGGCCATGTGATCCGCCAGTTTCAAATATGTTTCTTCCAGCGATCGCCCAAAGCTGCGCACGCCGTAGCCATACTGGCGGATATTCTTCCGCTCCGTTTCGTTCAAAATGTGTCGGATGTATGCGCGCGCGTAACCGCAAGGCTCCACGAGGGTGATAAAATCTTCGATTAAATTTTCAAAAAATACGTTGTTCTCCCACAGTGTGTCGTCCGCATCAATCATCAAGGTATTTCGTCGCATCGATTCCTTTTGTATAAGACCCTTTCATGTAAAACCTTCTTGCGTGAAAAAAGTTGTATTAAAGACTTGCAATGAAATTATTCTACGCCAGTCACGGAAAATGTCCCTGCTCGCGTTCTTTCAGTCTAACAGCCGCGGCACGTCTGTCGCATCGTCCGCGCTGGCTACGCGGTCAATTCAGGGATTACCGCATCGGCGCGGTCAGGTGGCCTTCGGCTGGCCGGAAGCGAGCCTTTCGAGCACGCTGCGCGCCGTGCGTTGCAGCTCGCCGAAGCGCGTTAAATATTCCTGGAAATCGTGGTTCAGCAATTGCGCTTCTTGTGGACCGAGTTGCGTGCGCAAAATCATGTCCCGCAACTTTACGGGATGCGGCAGCAGCGCATCCTCTTGCAATTCTTCCAGCGCCAGTTTCGCGTTGTAGTGATACATGCGTCCCCCCAAACCCTGCGTGACGAAAAAATCTTCTCGATGGCATTGTACTCGCGCTCACCATAGCAAAGGCAACCTTCGCCGAGAGAGCAGGGAAGTGACCGCGAAGGGCCCGCAACGCGGGCGGCTAAACTCGCAAAGCAGAACGGCCAACCTCAGAGGAGAAAACTACAACGCGGAGAGTTAAGTGCCAAACTTAGCGGCCAAATTTAGCGGAAGGGCGGCCGGTGATCAAGCCGCGGATGAGTTGGGAAGAAATTCGTAATGGTCGATCTTGGCGGCTACGCCCCTGCGGCCGTCGTCCGTAGTTTCCACGCGTACAATTTCGCCCTGACATCGGATCTTTACGTCGCCGCCGGTAACATCTTCCGGCAGGGTAATTATAAAATCAATAGCGTTCCCCGATTCGAAATTCGTCTCCGTCACAAAATACAATCCACGATAGCTGACGTCTCTCGTGGCGCTTCGCACCTCAGAGTCATGCCGGGCTCCAGGCAAGACTCGCAAGGGAAGGGTCATCGTGAATCGCCGGGCTTCGCGGCGGTCCGCTCCAGTACTCATGATACTCCCTGGGCCCTTTGAGCTTGCTGGGTCTCGGTGCAAGCTAACATCGGCCCGCGCCAACTGCAACGCGAAAATCAAACAAAAATGTCCTAGTACGAGGTACCGCGCATTTATGCATCTTTTTTACTCGTCATCGCTATCTGTCTTGTAATTGTTTTGTCGTTAGCATGCATTTAGAATTTTGCTGCTCCTACGTTACACTCGCTGGCACAAACAATTGGTCGCGCGGAATTTGCGATAATCTTTATGTCTGTGCCCAAACGTCCCGCATGACAGCTCCCCACGATTCGCGCACTTTCTTTCTGGATGGCCCGGCCGGCCGCCTGGAAGCAATTCTCTGGACGCCTACTCCAGTGGCGAAATCGGCAGCGCACCAAGCACCGCGGTTTGCCGCCGTGGTCTGCCATCCGCATCCGCTGTTTGGCGGGACCATGCACAACAAAGTGGTCTACCAGGTGGCCAAATCCCTCGGTGGACTCGGCATTGCAGTACTGCGGTTCAATTTTCGCGGCACGGGTTTGAGCGAAGGCGTACACGATCGCGGGCGTGGCGAAGTGGAAGACGTTCGCGCCGCGCTGGATTTTCTCGCTGCGGAATTTCCCGAGGCCCAACTGCTGCTCGCGGGTTTCAGTTTTGGTTCGTGGGTTGGACTTCGCGCGGGTTGCGCGGACGCTCGCGTGGCGCGCCTGATCGGCCTGGGCATTCCTGTCAACAATTGTGACTTTTCGTTTTTAGCGGATTGCGTGAAGCCAAAGCTTTTCGTTCATGGCGAAAATGATGAACATGGGGCGGTCACCAAGGTCCGCGACGTGGTAGCGAGTTTATCCGGCGATAATTCGCTGGTGGTCATTCCGAGCGCTGACCATTTCTTCACCGGCAAGCTGCATCAACTCGACCGTGCCATTAGCGACTGGCTAGCGCCAGTAATCGACGCGGCGACCAGCTAGGTTCGCGCTCCACTCCAAAACGAGCTACGCCGATTCGCCGCGGGAAAATAAATTGGTGAATTGTTCTTCGGTCGCAGGCGAAATAGAAACCAGCTTGGCGTTGGCCTGCACGTGCGCAACTTTCGACATGCCCACGAGCGCGGTCGTAATTCCTGGCGAAGAACGCACAAACTGCAACGCGCGCTCCGCGTCGTTGGCGAGCCCCAATGCGTCAGCGACGAAGCTTGGCAAATTCTTGGCCACCTGCCCCTGCAGCAGCGACGCGCTGGCGATTAAGGAAATATCCAGATCGCTCGCCGCCTCCATCACCGTGCGCTTGCGGCCTGTAACCGTCTGGTTGCCAAGCGTCAGCGCTTCGGTCATCCCCAGATTGAAAGGCAGTTGCACGAACCGAAAATGGTGACGGCCGCCGGCAATCTCCTGAGCGATCTGCGCGATCTCGCCAAGCTGCATGCCGTCCGGTGCGCCCGCGTCCTGACGGAAGCCGTTCCACGTGGCCATGCCGTAGTAGGAAATCTCTCCCGCTTCGACGGCGGACTCAAGAAACGTAAACGCCTCGCGCACACGTTCAAGAAAGATGTCTTTGGAAATTTCTGAAAGTTGCGATTCTGGATTGTGCAGATAATAGATGTCGATGCACGAAACGTCGAGATTCTTCAGGCTTCGTCCGATCTGATTCTTCAGAAATGTCGGCGTCATGCAGTGGCTGCCCGCCACGATATCCTTGGCGGTAAAGATTCCCGGCTGGATGTATTCGCGGAAAAAATAATCGTTGGGATCGCCGGGCATGACGCCATCGGGCGTCAAGTAGCCGCCCTTAGTGCACAGCACAAATTCATCGCGCGCATAGCCCTTCGCCGCAAGTTGCGCGAGCGCCGTGCCAAGATTGCGCTCGCTACGCTGAAAGCGATAGTTGATCGCTGCATCGAAGACGTTGATGCCGCTCTCCGCCGCCACAATCGCTGCCGCCGTATAGCTTTCATCGGTTTTGGCATCCGGCTGGCCGAGGTACGTGCCCATGCCTATCGAAGACATGTTCAGGCGGTGCGCATTGCGAAAATGTCCCTGTGCGGCTTTTGGGAATTTCGCCGCATAGCGCATGGTGCCTTCTTTCGTCGCGCCTTTCATGTCAGATCCGCTCATGTCGCTCCTTCGCCGGACGGTTTGTCGAAAAGATGCTTTTGCGGCGCTTCGCCCTTCGCAGATACATCAGAAGCTATCGAACCGGAGCCTGCTGCATCGTGGTTCGCAGTATCGGAAGGGGCCGCCGAGTTCTCCGGTTTTTTATCGGCCGGCGTTTTCGGTTCCGGCGCCAGCAAACGCGAACACGCGCGCAGAATTCGCCGGTACGGCCAGCCATCCGGACGGCCGCTTTCGTGGTAAAAGAAAATCTCTCCTTCGCGTTCATTTCCATAATACCAGCGTGCCAGCAGCCACAAATGCTCGCTTAGATCCTTGGATCCTCGCGGTTCCGTCGGTGTGCCCGCTTCTGCGGCGGAGGGGAACTCCAGATAGTCGCGGAAAAGTTGTTCGGCCGATTTCGGCGCGCTGGCGATTTCGGCAAAGCGCACCACCAGAGGTTCAGCAATATACCCGCCGCGCACCGCGTAAGCGCCGATGGTTTGGTCTTCCGCGCCGCGCTGCAAAATCACCGCGTTGATGTCGGTGACTCGGCGCGCGAGTTCCGGACCGCCGCGTAAAGCTTCATCGAGTTTTTCCACGCGCTTGTGAAACGCACTGGCTTTTTCAAAGTCGAGATCTTCACTGGCCTGCTCGCGTTCTTTTTCGAGCGCCACACGAAGCGAATCGCCGCCGGTGTCGAGGAACTGCACGAGCCGCTGGACCTCCGCTCCGTATTCTTCCTGGGAACAACCCGCGAAGCACGGTGCCAGACACATTTTCATTTCCGAGTAGAGACATCCGGGGAATGTGGGGTCGCGGCGGATTTTAATCTGGCAACGGCGCACCTTGAAAAAGTCCAGCACGCTATCGGCAAAGCGCTCGGCAACTTTGCGCTTCCTAAAAGGCCCGTAGTATGCGCCTGCCATCGGCACTCCGTCCGCATTCACGGGAATTCGCCGCGTAACAAAACACCGCGGATACGCATTCTTTAAATTAACTTTGAGTACCGCCGGAGGACGCATGCGGAGCAAATCGCGATAACGCCCCGGATGCAGCGCCTTCGCATTCTGATAATAGGTAAGCGTCTGTTCAAACCGGGAACCGGTGACCCGGTAGCGTATGCCAGCGGCAAATTCCCGCAGATTCAATCGCTTGCTGTTGGCATCGAGCAGCCCCAAAAGCCGTGACAGCCGCCGCCGCAGGTCCTGCGTCCGTATCAAAAATGGTGCGGCTCCCGCGGCTCGCGACTCGATCAGACATACCGCTGGCCGCGCGGGCAGCGCGGCAAAAAAGTCCGCACCTTGCGCGGCATCAAAAGAAATCTGCAGATCAAGTTCCAGCACGCGGTCAGAATACTACGTTGATGCGTGCTTCCGCAGTTGGTTTAGGATAGGCGTTATGCGAGAAGCAGACGGTAGTGCTTTTGAGTGGATTCGGAACAGCCGGCCAGCTCTTTTGGCGAATGATAATCCGGGATGGAAGGGCAATTTTGTCTCCCACCTGATGCCCACAACATTCGAGTCCTACGCCAAGATTCTGCATCGCATCGATGCGAACTATACGGATATTGATACGCCGCTTTCCGAAAAAGAGGTTGTGCTCCTCCAGATACCTCGATGCGAGAAGCTTCGGTCCTTGATCGAGACCGCGCGACGGGAAGGGACGGAACCGCGATTGCGATGGGAGACACTCGCCCGGGCCTTTGGCGTACCGTACCAACCGGAAATATGTCACGAGTGGTTTCGGAAAAGCATGACGGAGCCTGGGTGCTGGCCTAGACTGCTCTTTGGTCCTGGTGAGGGCAGTTTGAGTCCTGGCGAACTTGCCGCTGTGCTTTCCACACTACAGATTTTCACTCCGCCGCAGGATTGTTATTTCCGTTTCTCCGAGATAGCTTTTATCGCTACCGACAAGCCAATTCTCTTCTGCGGCGCTCTCGATACGCTCGAAACTTTCTTAAAACATGGGGAATATCAACTTACGCCAGAGTATTGGTGGCCTGTTGATCGAAGTTGGTGCCTATGCAGCGACTACGATCTTGATTTTACGATCATTGGGGGATCGAAAGCCCTGCTCTCAGATCTGACTAATAACGCCGCGCTCGAAGTACTTGAAATAAAGCCTGAAAATCGTATCGATAGTCTTGTGCCCTTACCCAGATGAAGTTCTGGTCAAGACTCTCTAACTCGCGGCTAGCCCTTTAACACCCACGCGGAGATGACCAAGCGCTGGATTTCGCTGGTGCCTTCGTAAATTTCGGTGATGCGGGCGTCGCGGTAGTTGCGCTCGACAGGGTATTCGCGGCTGTAGCCGTTGCCGCCGTGGATTTGGATGGCTTTGTGCGTGACGCGCGTGGACATTTCGCTGGCAAAGAGTTTAGCGATGGCGGCGTCCATGCTGAAGCGCGCGCCGGTATCCTGCTTCCACGCCGCTTTGCGATTGAGCAGGCGCGCGGCGTCGATTTCCGTGGCCATGTCCGCGAGCATGAACTGGATGGCTTGAAATTGCGAGATGGTACCGCCGAACGCCACGCGCTCTTGTGAATATTTCAGCGCGGCTTCAAACGCGCCCTGCGCGATGCCGGTGGCTTGCGCGGCGATACCGATACGGCCGCCGTCGAGCGTAGAGAGCGCTACCTTGTAACCTTCGCCTTCGTTGCCGATACGATTGCTTACTGGCACGGCGCAATCGGTGAAGATCAGTTCGCTGCAAGCGGTGGCGCTGATGCCTAATTTTTTCTCTTCTTTGCCGACCTTGAAGCCCGGCGTCCCGCGTTCAACGATAAGTGCGGTGATACCTTTTTCGCCTTTGGATGGCTCGGTGTTTACGTAAACAATCGCCGCATCCGCTGCGCCACCGTTGGTGATCCACGCTTTCGTCCCGTTGATCACGTAGGTGTCGCCGTTGCGCACGGCTTTTGTTTGCAGCGCGGCAGCGTTCGACCCGGCTTGCGGTTCCGTCAATGCGAAGCAGCCGATTTTTTCACCTCGCGCGTATGGCGCTAAGAATTTCTTTTTTTGCTCTTCTGTCCCGTAATGATGCACGGGGCCACAATAGAGAGAATTCTGCGCGGAGAGGATCACACCGGTGGAAGCGCAACACCGCGAAATCTCTTCAATCACGATGGTGTAGGCAATGTGGTCGAAGCCCGCGCCACCTTCGGCTTCCGGCACGGAAACGCCAGTCAGCCCGAGCGCCGCGGCCTTCTTAAAAAGTTCGCGCGGGAAATGCCCGGTCTCATCGAGTTCTTTCGCCAGCGGACGTACTTCCGCTTCGGCAAATTCGCGCACGCTCTTTTGCAGTAATTCCTGTTCTTCGGTCAGCTCGAAATTCACGAAGGGCCCTCATTCCGTGATTCGTTATTCGATTTATTACTCAACTTTCCGTCCAATTTTATCGTTCGATTCGATGCCTGCCCCGGAGGTCAATGCGGTGCGCAATCGCTGGTAAGTTACCGTCAACTCTTCCGGTAGTACGCGCGTCTCGCCGATCACGCTCATAAAATTGCTATCGCCAAACCAGCGCGGCAACACGTGCAAATGAAGATGTCCGGTGACACCCGCGCCGGCGGCCCGGCCGAGATTCATGCCCAGGTTGGTGCCGTCCGGTTTGTATTCCCCACGCAACGCCGTCTCCACGCGTTTGGTCAATTCCATCATTTCCGTGGTGGTTTCCGCATCGCACAACTGCAATTCCGCGACGTGCGCGTAGGGGACGATCATCACATGTCCGGAGGTGTACGGATAGCGATTCAGAATGATAAAACATTTTGCGCCGCGCCAGACGATCAAGGCCTTTTCGTCGTCACCGCGCGCCAATTCATGGCAGAAAACGCAGTCGATTTGCTGGCCGTCGTGCACCTGCGCGAAATATTTGTAGCGCCAGGGGCTCCAGAGATGATCCATCGCCGAGCGCCCTCCGTGGCGCCTTGCGGAACAACGCACAGAATATCTTATCCCGGCGGACGAAGATATTCGCGGGCATCGTGCTCTTCGTCGAGGAGCGCGGGCGCCGCTGCCGCCGTGGCCAAGGCGGCCGCCTCCCCTCGGAGCTCGAGGTAAACAGAAGGCAGCCGCTACAAATAAAAAGCGCCGGACGTTTCGCCGGCGCTCTATGCTGAAAATTGAACCACGCTGAAATTTTTGCCCGCGCTTAGCTGGCTGCCCTCGGTGCGTCACCGTTGGAATTATTCACGAAATCCTTTAGCTCTTTGCTGGGCTTGAAGAACGGAATCTTTTTTGGTGGGACATCTACCTTCGCGCCGGTCTTGGGGTTGCGGCCGATTCGCCCACGGCGGTCGCGCGTGCGAAAACTGCCAAACCCGCGAATCTCGATCTTGTCGCCCTTCTGTAGTGCTTGAATAATATTTTCGAAGATGGTCTCCACGATAACTTCAGAGTCCGTCCGCTTCAGCTCGGTGATGCGCTCGACCTCCGCAATCAGGTCGGCCTTCGTCAATGTCGGTTGCTTAGTCATCGTCCCTCTGCCTTGTGGTTCTGCTCCGCGTCGTCGTGCCTACTAGTCGTATGGGCCAACCGTTGCCGTGCGTATTCTTGTGCCGTTCGCAATCCGGGCCGTAGTTCTCTGATGTAGAACGGCTTAGAAGGGCAGCCAACCCCTATGGTGCCCTTCTTCCTATCATTAAAGCGACCCACAGGTAAATGAAATTATGCAGCCGAAGTTTTGCTCGGTAGCATCAGCCGAACCGCACGAGAAAGTTCAGCTGAACCACTTCTGCCGCGTCTAGGATTTTGTGGGCGCCAGCTTGGCGCGCATAACGTCGCCAAGTGTCGCGGTTGATGACGACTTGCTGGTCTGTCTGTACTGATCGATCTCGCGGCGCTCGATCTGCTTTACCGCCGCGCGATAGCTGAGGCCGATCCGGCGTGTCTCCGGGCTGATTTTGATGATTTTGAAGTCGTACTCTTTGCCCGGCTCGAGCGGGCCAGCGCTCTTGAGCGGCCCGGTGGAAGGACGAAATGCCGAGGCGCCTTCGTCGCGGCGCTTGCGTTCTTCAATTTCCGTGTTGTGGCAAAGCGCTTCGATATTTTCGCCCACGTCGACGAACGCGCCGAACGTGGCAATACGGGAAACTTTGCCCTTCACCACGTCGCCGACTTTGTGCGTCTTCAGCCAGTCGCCAAAAATGTCGTTGACCTGCTTCATGCCGAGCGACACGCGGCGATTCTCTGGATCGATCTTCAGCACCTTGGCGGTAATGTCTTCGCCCTTCTTGAAGACCTCGTGCGGATTCTTGATGCGCTCCGTCCAGCTGACGTCGCTGACGTGCACCAGGCCATCGAAGCCATCTTCGAGCTCGATGAACGCGCCAAACTCGGCGATGTTGCGCACTTTTCCGGTGACCACCGTGCCCACGGGATATTTTTCCGCCGTAAGCAGCCAGGGATCCGGCTGCGCCTGCTTGATGCCGAGAGAAACGCGCCGGTCGCTGGGCTTGATGTCCAGCACCACCACGTCGACTTCGTCGCCCACCTTCACCAGTTTCGAAGGATGCGACACTTTCTTGGACCAGCTGAGTTCCGAGACGTGCACCAGGCCTTCGATGCCTTGCTCCAGCTCGACGAACACACCGTAATCGACGACGCCGACAACTTTGCCCTTCACTTTTCCGCCGGCGGGATATTTTTCTGACGCACCGACCCATGGGTCGGGCATCAGCTGCTTCAAGCCGAGAGAAACGCGCTGCTTTTCCTTGTCGAATTTCAGGATAACGACGTCGAGTTCCTGATCCGGCTTGACCACGTCGGAAGGATGCTTTACGCGGCCCCAGCTCAAATCGGTGAGGTGCAGCAAGCCGTCGATGCCGCCGATGTCCACGAACGCGCCGTATTCCGTAACGTTCTTGACGTAGCCGTGCACCTTCTGGCCTTCGTGCAGCGATTCGAGCAGCTCACCGCGTTTGGCTTGCAGCTCTTCTTCCAGTAGCGCGCGCCGGCTGACTACGACGTTTCCGCGGCGGCGATTCAGCTTGGTGATGCGCACCTGCAGTTCTTTGCCCTGCAGGTCGTCGAGATTCGCGGTGGGGCGCAGATCGTATTGCGATCCGGGCAGGAACGCGCGCACGCCCAGAATGTCCACCACCAGACCGCCCTTGATGCGGTCGACCACTTTGCCGGTGATGGTTTCCTTGGCTTTGTAGACGTTGTCGATTTTTTCCCAAGTCTTGCGGCGCAGCACCTTTTGGTACGAAACGATGGCGTATCCGTCTTTGTGTTCGCCGGTGCGCTGCACTTCAATCTTGCTGTTGGGTTCGGGTCGCGGGATTTCCGTCTCGGAAAATTCCGCTGCTGGTATTAAACCTTCGGTCTTGCCGCCGAGGTCCACCACCACGCCGTGCTCGGTGTACGCCACCACCGTAACTTCGATCACTTCTTTCGACGCCGCAGCTTCCTGCTTTTCGTCGTACTGCTCCATCAGCTTGCTCATCTCTTCTGAGCCCGCTGCTTCATCCGCATCACTGGAGGCTTCCGCGTCCGCCGCGTGCGAAGCCGTCTGCGCTTCCGCCTTGGCGTGCGCTTCCGTTTCGCTGACCGCCGAAGTCACCGGAGCCACGGTGTGTCCCGCAGCAGCTGAAGTTTCGTGCGCAGGCGCGTGAGCTGTTTCCACCGCCGCGTGCTCTGCGGTTGCTGGTGCAGTTTCGTGTTTCGTTTCTTGCGTCGCTTCCGGATTCCCTTCGCTCGTCAGGTTCTGCGTTACGGCTGGGGTCTCACTGGGTCCGCTGCTTACCGTATTGCCTTCGTCGTTTACCGGTGCGGCCGCGGCCGCGGTCTGGTTGTCGTGGTCAAACATGGTGATTGCCTCCGGGATAAGTATCCCTGTCTAGTCGAATGAAGTTCCTTGCTGATGCCCTGTCTGGGTGTACTGCAAGGAGGTGAACCGCTCAGTGATTACCAGCGAACCGGTCGTTTGGCGACCAGCCCGACATTATTCTCTTTGCGGCCCTCTGGGACGATCCTGCTGCCAGCGTCGTAACACCTACAGCCTGAGAATGATACAAGCCGCATAAAGGTTGTGTCAATGAAGCGGGGATTACAGCTCGTACTTCTTTCTCGCTTCGGCTAGGGACATCGAAGTCCGCAAAGCCGTAGCGATGTCACGGAATTCCTGGCGATATTGGCGCAACTGCTCGTGGTCGGGTTTCACTCGGAATCCGAAAATGTTGCGCTCGTGAAATAGCCCGGAATAGTGAATGACGTCATCGTGGACGTATTCCAACAGCTCGTTGCCAGAGTTCGACGTCACCAAGTCGTGGCAACGCTGCCATAGTTCAGAATCCCACGTCTCTTGGTCCGCGAGCTGCTGCAGACACTCAGCTACCTCGTTTCTCTTCTTTTCGTTCATGTCTCCAATCCACTTCGCTTTGTGCACCACTCGGCGAGGGCAAGCCTGAGCTTTGCTTGAACTGTCAAAATGGTTGGTTACCGTGCGCCAGCGCGACCCGACTGCCGTACTTCTCGCCGAAAATCTGGCGCATCCACGTTCACCGTGCGGCACATTTCAAACAGCCGCGAACGCATCCGCGCCCCAATGCGATCCGCAATCGTATCCTCGCGCATCACCACGCGCTTGCTGTCCGGACCCTTCACCGCTTCCGGCGCGCCCTCCGGGTCGTCAAAATAATTCGTGGTCAAAATTGTCACGCGTTTTTCGTTATACCGGGCGTTCAGCACCAGCCCGATAATATCCAGCACCCACGCCGACGGTTTGCTTGCGCCCAAATCATCCATCACTAAAACTTCCACCGTGCGTACTGGCTCCAGAATCCCCATCTCTGTGGACTCGCTCGCCGGATTGTAACTGGCTTGAATTTCCTTCAGTAGCTCGCGGTAATCGCAAAAGAGGCCCGCGTGGCCTCGCGCGATCAATTCCTTCAGCGCCGCCACTGCAAGATGCGTCTTGCCGACGCCGGACGCGCCCAGTCAGCAGCAGGCCTTTTTCCGCCGACATCGGATAATTCTGCACAAACCCGCGCGTCAGGTTCATGGCGTTCTTAAGCGATTGTGTTTGCGCCGGTGTGGCGCCCACGTCTGTGCTGTAACTTTCAAAATCGCAATGTTCGTAACGTTTCGGAATGTGCGCCCGCTCCATCCCCCGCGAAGCGCGTTCCACCATCCCGCAATCGCAGGCCACCGCCGCCAGCCCCGCGCCATCCGCGCGCGGCACCATCTTCCAACCCGTCCCGCGGCACAACACGCAATCTTCGATCGCCATTTCTTGTTTTGACTCGCTCGTGAATCTGATTTTGTAGCGGCCGGGCTTTAGTCCCGGCGCTTCTGCTTTGTTCGGCGGCACTCGACCAGAAAATTCCCAGGCCGGGACTAAAGCCCGGCCGCTACAACTGCGGATCGGCGCGCAAACACGCTGCTATCTCCACAGCATACGAGGCTGATGTTCCCACGGCAACTGCGGGGCGTGTGGATAAACCGGCGTCATTTTCAAATACAGTTTCAATCGTTGTGTGGCGAGCTATATTTCGCGAAGCGGGCGTACCGCTCTTGGCGCTGCGCGGACGATCGCGTGGCGTTCTGCGTGTGTTGGGACGCGCGAGGCTACGCGCGAGAGTTCTTGCTGCACCACCTGCGCGAACTCCCCCATCTGCTTCTCCATCTCAATCATCTTTTCGCGCATGTTCAAAATAATTTCGATGCCCGCCAGATTCACGCCCATATCGCGCGCCAGCGTCAAAATCACATCCAGCCGTTCCAGATCCCCATCCGTATAAAGTCGTGTATTCCCCTGCGACCGCGACGGTTTCAGCAATCCCACGCGTTCGTACAAACGCAACGTCTGCGGATGCAACTTATAAAGCTCCGCCACCGCACTGATCATGTACCCAGCTTTGGCGCGTTTTTTTGCTTTTACTGGCATTGCGTTTGGACCAAATTCTTCAACTGGAAACCTTAAAACTGTCATCCCGAGCTAAGCGAGGGATCTGCTTTTTCCCGACGCAGCACAGACTGAAGTCTGTACTACCAAAACCCTTCTTACACACCCGCTTTCGCAAACAAATCCTTGCGCGGATCCTCCGGCACCACCGCCTCCAAATCCTTCATCAATGTCCGCACGCGCTCGTCGGTTGGCTGTGGCACCACCACCTGAATCTCCACGTACTGATCCCCGCGCGCCCCATTTCGCACACTCGGCACGCCCTTTTCCTTGAGCCGCAATGTTTTTCCGCTATCCGTGCCCGGAGGAATGCGCACCAGCGACCTCCCGTCAATCGTGGGCACTTCGATCTTCGCACCCAGCGTCGCTTCGGTGACCTTCACCGGAATCCGCGTATACAAATCGTCGCCGCGGCGCTCGAAAAATTCGTGCGGCTTTACTTCTACACGTAGATACAGGTCGCCGGCAGGCGCGCCCATGGTGCCCGCGTTGCCTTTTCCGGGAACGCGCACGCGTCCGCCATTGGCCAGGCCCGCAGGAATGCGCACCTCGATCGTCTCGGTCCTGCGTACGCGCCCTTCGCCGCCGCAAGTTTTGCAGGCGGTGCGAATTTTCCCCGTGCCGCCGCAACGCGTGCACGGCACATTGAATTTCATTTTCCCAGCGGTCTGCTGAATCGTTCCGCTGCCGCCGCAGGTCGTGCACGTCTGCGCCTGGCCTTGCGCCCCGGTTCCATGACACGTTTCGCAGGTATCCATGCGCGTGATCTGCAGTTTTTTCACCGCGCCGCGCACGGCATCCCAAAAATCGATTTCGATCTGGTATTCCAGATCGCCGCCCGGCTGGTGCTCCGGCTCCATGGCTCCGCCGCCCTGGCCGCCGCGGAAAAATTGACTGAAGAGATCACGGAAACTGCCGGTGCCGGTACCTGAGCCGGAACTCGAATTGCCGCCCTGGTTCCCGCCAAAATCGAAGCCGCCAAAATCAAAGTTGATGTCGGCTTGCTCGTCCGGATTGCCGCCGCTGTAGCCGGGAGCTCCGCCTGCCGCCACGTTGTCGCTATAAAATCCGTACTGATCGTAGATCTGTCGCTTCTTGGTATCGGAGAGTACGTCGTAAGCTTCCTGCAACTGCTTAAACTTCTCCTCCGACGATTTATCCCCCGGATTCAAATCCGGATGATATTTCCGCGCCAATTTGCGAAAAGACGTACGAATATCCTTGGCAGTAGCTTTTCGTCCGACCCCCAACAGCTCGTAATAATCTTGTTTCGTAGTAGTTGCCATGTCTCAGATCTTTTGGTTTACCGCAATCCCAACGCAGACGCTTGTAGGGGCGCAGCATGCTGCGCCCCATCTCGGCACGATCTCAACTCCAAGGTGCCTTGTAGCGGCCGGGCTTTATCCCCGGCCTACTCTTCAAGCCGTTGCAACAAATGCATAGCGGCCGGGACTAAAGCCCGGCCGCTACAAAAGCAGTCCCGTCTTAGTTGGGCGGCCGCTTGTCGTCCACGTCCACATATTCGGCGTCGATTACGTCCTCAGGCTTTTTGCCCGCTGGTGCGCCGCCTGCGGCACTTCCGCCGCCTGCGTCACCACCCGCTCCAGCGCCTGCAGCATTCGCCTGCGCCGCGCCAGCCGCTTCGTTCGCCTTATAGAGAACCTCCGCGATCTTGTGCAGAGACTTCTCAAGGTTCTCGGTAGCAGAGCGCAGCCGCGCCACGCCGCCTTCGGTGATGGCTTTCCTCGCGTCTTCGATCGCATCTTCGACCGTCTTTAGGTCGCCGACGTCGATCTTCTCGCGATTCTCTTTCACCATCTTCTCGGACTGGTACAGGATGCCGTCCAGGCGATTGCGCGCCTCGACCTCTTCCAGCCTGCGCCGGTCGTCTTCGCTATGCGCTTCGGCGTCCACACGCATCTTCTCGGCTTCTTCTTTCGAGAGGCCGCTCGACGCGGTGATGGTGATCTTCTGCTCCTTGTTGGTGGCCTTGTCTTTCGCGCTGACGTTCAAAATACCGTTGGCGTCGATGTCAAAGGTCACTTCGATTTGCGGTGTCCCGCGCGGGGCCGGCGGAATCCCGTCCAGCTTGAACGTGCCAAGCGAACGGTTGTCGTTGGCGAACTTACGTTCTCCTTGAAGCACCTTGATTTCCACGCCCGGCTGATTGTCCGAAGCCGTCGAGTACGTTTCCACCTTGCGCGTCGGAATCGTGGTGTTGCGCGGAATCTGTACGGTCATTAAGCCGCCCAGAGTTTCCACGCCCAGCGACAGCGGCGTAACGTCCAGCAAGAGAATGTCTTTCACTTCTCCGGCCAGCACTGCGCCTTGAATCGCCGCGCCTACCGCTACCACTTCGTCCGGGTTCACGCCCTTGTGCAGTTCCTTTTCGCCGAAGAACTGACGGACAAGTTGCTGCACTTTTGGAATACGCGTCGAGCCGCCGACCATCACGATCTCTTGAATATCGTTTGGCGAAAGCTTGGCGTCTTCCAGGGCTTGCTTCACCGGCTTCATCGAGCGATCCAGCAGATCGCCCATGAGCTGCTCGAGCCGCGTGCGCGTCAGCTTTTTCTCAAAGTGGATCGGACCAGCCGCTCCAGCCGTGAGGAAGGGAAGATTGATTTCCGTTTCCATCATCTGCGAAAGCTCGATCTTGGCCTTTTCCGCGGAGTCCTTCAGGCGTTGCAGCGCCATGCGGTCTTTGCTCAGGTCGATGCTGTTCTCTTTCTTGAACTCCTCGATGAGCCAGTCCACGATTTTCTGGTCCACGTCGTCGCCGCCGAGGTGGGTGTCGCCGTTGGTGGACTTCACTTCCACCACGCCGGCTCCAACTTCGAGTACGGACACGTCGAACGTGCCGCCGCCCAAGTCATAGACCACGATCGTTTCATCGCTCTTCTTTTCGAGGCCGTAAGCCAAAGCTGCAGCCGTCGGCTCGTTGATGATGCGCACCACTTCAAGACCGGCAATTTCGCCCGCCTGCTTGGTGGCCTGCCGCTGCGCGTCATTGAAGTACGCGGGTACGGTGATCACCGCTTTGGTGACTTTCTCGCCGAGAAAATCCTCCGCCGCCGACTTTAATTTGCCTAGAATCATCGCGGAGATTTCGGGCGGGCTGTAGCTCTTGCCAAAAATGTCCACGCGCGCATCGTCATGCGGTCCCTTCACAACCTTATAGGGAACGCGGCGGGTTTCTTCGCCAACTTCGTCAAAGCGCCGGCCCATGAACCGCTTGATCGAATACACCGTGTTCTCGGGATTCGTTACCGCCTGGCGCTTTGCCACCTGTCCTACCAGTCGTTCGCCACCTTTAGTGATGGCCACCACGGAAGGCGTGGTTCGCGCGCCCTCTTGGTTCGGGATCACCACCGGTTCGCCGCCCTGCATCACGGCCACCACCGAGTTGGTAGTCCCCAAGTCAATTCCAATAATCTTACTCATCGCTTCTTCCTCCAAAATTCAGTCAAAAAAACCCTATACTCGCAAATTCACGGTTGTAGCGGCCGCCTTCTGTCTACCCCGAGCTTCGAGGGGGAAGCGGGTGCCTTAACCGACTCACGCTCACATTGGATTCACCCGAGCGCAAAACGAACTATACAACTTGAGTGCTCAATTGTCAAGTAATCTTATAACAGAAATAAGGCAAATATAATCTATCCTTTACCCACCTTCCAATCCGATTTCCCTTGACTTTTTTCTCTGTCCATCCTATTCTGTCTTCGTACAAAAGCACGCCCAGGCCACCCCCACGGTGGCCATTTTTATTTGCGCCGGTGTCCGTCGCTCTCTTCCTTTCTTGCCAAAAACCTAACTCTTTTTGAATGTGTAGATTGCACACTCTTCTGAATTTTGATTTGGTGTTAAGTCTTTTATTTTGAAACGCTTGCACACTCTTTGCGACAAATACCGGGGGTAGGGGGTATAGCACTCCTCCAGCTCCCCACCGCAAAGATGCGAATCGCGTCTGCCAGGATGCAGAATTCGCGGAACGGCGGGTAGCGCGGTGACCAACACCGGCGACCTGCGGCGCATCTCAAAATGTAGCGGCCAGCTTGCTACCTAACTGGCGTAACGCCAACAAATTCTCCGCGTCAGCTACTAATATTTCGCGGTAGAATCCTGTGCTCGCAAATTTATCGCGACCTGTGTCGCGCACCGTCCCAAGGAGGACTACGTGATTCGCCGGCTTTCCCTGGCAGGACTGTCCATCATCGCTGTGCTGGCGCTAAGCGCCTTCCGCCTGCCTCGCAGTTTGTCCGCAGCCGCGGTTCCGGGGTCTGCGGCGGCATCCGCGCCTGAGCCCGCGGCAAGCTCAGTTCCGCAAGGGATCCAGGGCGTTACGGACATCGATCCGCACCAAGCAGAAGGCTCCAGATCCGCCCCGCTCATCATGGAAGTCTTCAGCGACTACCAGTGCCCCGCGTGTAAGCAGCTGTTCACTACCACGGATCGGCTCATCGTCGACAACTACGTAAATACCGGAAAAGTTTATTTGATTCACCGCGATTTTCCGCTGCCGATGCACGCGTACTCTCGGGTTGCGGCGCGCTACGCCCGTGCGGCCGCGCAGCTCGGCAAACTGGAACCTGTCGAGCGGGTGCTATTTCAAAACCAGGAAAAGTGGGAAATCAGTGGTGACGTAGATGGCACGGTGGCCAGTGCGCTTACGCCGGCGGAAATGGCAAAAGTCCGCGCGTTGGTAAAAGGCGGCACCATGGATGCGCTGATCGACAAGGACTACGCGATTGGCCAGATTTATCATGTGAACCAAACGCCCACGACGATTCTGCACTCCAAGGATCAAACCTATCCGGTGGCCGGAGTGATCAGCTTCGACGTGCTGCGCAGTTTTATAGATCAGCTGCTCAGCCAGAAATAGCCGGAAATAGATAGTTGCGCCGCGGAGAGCGCACCACACCAATGATGGAGTCCAGCCCGTTGAATTTTCGCCGCGTGATCATCTGGATCGGCCGCCTGACGCTTGCGGCCATCTTCATTTACGCCGGCTACTCCAAACTTTTTCTTCCCACGATGCACCCGCATCCGCCGATCGCGATTGCGCTTTCTCTTTTCGCGCTGCAAGTAGACTCTTACCAAATCCTTCCGCCGTGGGCAGTAAAGGTGGTGGCGCAAACGTTGCCGTTCGCCGAAATTGCCCTCGGTCTGCTGCTGCTCATCGGCTGGCAACTGCGAATCTGGGCTACGCTGATTACGTTGATCATCATCGGATTCTTCGCCGCGGTGGTGCGTTCGTACTCCATGGGTCTGCAGATCAACTGCGGCTGTTTCGCGAATCCCGAGCCGCTCACCATTTGGACGGTTGTCCGCGATGGCGCCTTAGCCGTCCTAGCAATGGCCATGACGGTGTTCGCTTACATAGAAGCGCGGAAGCCGCATCCGTGGACTGCGCCAAGCAGCGCGTCTGTCGACGTTGTCAGGTGATCGTCTCCAATGCAAAGGCGTATACCTTCGATCCGTGAATGGGTCTTCTGTTTCGCCTTGATTTGCCTGTTCCAGCTCCCCATGAGTGAAGCGGTTCTGGCGCAATCGCCGTTCACGGAAGAGTCCCCGACGAAGACGGACTTGCGCGAGGCGATCTTCTGGTACATGTTCCAGCACTACGACTATGGGTCAAATGTGAAATTCCTTTGCATTCAACCCGAAACACCGCAACCAGAGCAATTTCTTCGTCGATTCTCGAAGAACGAGCCACGTGTGGTATGGAACTCTGACTGCGAAATCGCCGACCTGATGAGTGGAATGAGAGAGAAAAAGACCGGTCAACGGGCCGTGCGCATGACCGTTAGCAGCCTCGAATTGATTAACGCATATGAAGCCGAAGCTCATGTAGTGGCGTTTTCAGACGGCATAGCGGCAAATTGGAATATCCTACAAATGGCGAGGGAGGATGGCCGCTGGATCGTTAAACGTGACATACCTAACGGCGTTTCCTAATCCGACCCTAAACGTATTCTTTGCAATTGTCGCAAGCAAGTCCACGGCGAATCTGAATTTTTGCGTTAGACTTTTAGTTCCATGCTAAGTCTGCCCCCGATTACTTTGCGTTTGCGCGGCTGGAAGTTGATCGACCGCGTGGCCCTGGCATTTTTACTTTTGTGCGCGATCGCGCTGGGTGCGGGCGCGGGATTGCTGTTTGTGTATGCCAGCGATTTGCCGGAATTGCGCGCGCTGGAAACGTATCGTCCCACCGTGGTCACCGAAATTTACGCCGATGACGGGCAGCTCGTCGGAAGCTTTGCGTTGCAGCGGCGCATTTTGATGACCTACGAGCAGGTTCCCAAGGTTTTGTACAACGCGGTAACCTCGATTGAGGACCAGCATTTCGAAGATCACTGGGGTGTCGACTTTCCGCGCATCGCTACGGCGGCATTTCGCAACGTGCAGCATCGCAAAATCACCGGTGGGGCCAGCACCATCACCATGCAGCTGGCGGGCAATCTTTTCCTGGATCGCAGCGACCGCACCTTTCGCCGCAAAATGCAGGAGATGTTGCTGGCGCTGCAGATTGAACGCGGTTACACGAAGCCGCAAATTTTTACCATGTATGCCAATCAGGTGTACCTGGCGCACGGCAACTATGGATTTGCCGCGGCGGCGCAATTTTATTTTGGCAAGTCCGTCCAGGATTTGAAATTGCCCGAGGCCGCGCTGCTAGCGGGAATGGTCAACGGGCCAAAATTTTCTCCCTTGACGAATCCCGAAGGTTCGCTGAACCGGCGCAATCTCGTGATCCTCCGCATGCTGGAAGAGGGAAAAATCACTGAGGCGGAGGCGCACGCCGCCCGACAAACGCCGCTTGGTCTGCACATTCAGTACCCGCGCAATGATTTGGCTCCGTATTTTTTTGAAGAGATCCGCAAATACCTGGAATCCACATATGGCACTGAAGCGGTTCACGAGCGCGGCCTGCGCGTATACACCACTCTGAATGTGGCCATGCAGCGCGCGGCGAATCAATCGGTGCGCGATGGCTTGCATTCTTACGACCGGCGCCACGGCTGGCGCGGGAATCTGCCCAACGTGGTGCGCGACAATCTGGGTCAGCTCGATAGTTATGTGGACGACGACTGGCGGCATCCCATTGAGAAGGGCAGCTACGTCACTGGGTTGGTGCTCGCCTCTGGCGAAAAAGACGCGACGATAAAAATTGGTCCCTATCGCGCCGTCCTTGCGCCCGCCGATTACGCCTGGACCGGCCGCAAAAGACCGTCCGATTTACTGAAGGTGGGCGACCTGGCGCAATTTTCCGTGCGCGAAATGCAAGAAAGTACTTTGCGCGTGCAACTCGAACAGCAGCCCGGTCCGCAAGCGGCGATGGTGGCCATCGACAACGCCAGCGGAGAAATCAAAGCCATGGTGGGCGGCTACAGCTTTGAAGATTCCAAGTTTAATCGCGCCACGCAGGCGTATCGCCAGGTGGGCAGCTCGTTCAAGGTGTACGTGTACGCGGACGCGTTGGAAAAAGGTGCGTCGCCGTTCGATACGATCGTGGATACGCCGTTTACCACGATCAGTGGCGGTCAGGCGTATTCGCCGCGCAATTACGACGAAAAATTTGAAGGCACGATTACGCTGCGCCGCGCGCTGGCCGGTTCGCGCAACGTTCCAGCGGTGAAGCTGGCGGACAAAATAGGCATCACCAGCGTGGTGGATATGGCGCGAAGATTTGGTATTACTACGTCGCTGCCGCCGTATCTGCCGCTGGCGCTCGGCGCGGCGGACATGCGGCTGATCGAACACGTTTCAGCATTCACGGTTTTTCCGGACGACGGCATCCGCATCGATCCGCACATGATTCGCCGCGTGGCCAGTTACGATGGAGCGTTGCTCGAGGAAGCGCATCCCGAAGTTCACGATGTGATTTCTCCGGAGGTGGCGCGCACCATGACCGCGATGCTGGAGGAAGTGATTCAGTTTGGCACGGGCATGCAGGCGCGCGTGTTGGGCCGTCAGGCGGGTGGCAAAACCGGCACCACGCAGGACTACACGGATGCATGGTTCATCGGATTTACGCCGCAGATAACGTCGGGAGTGTGGGTGGGGTTTGACGACAAGCAGATCTCGCTGGGGAAAAAGAGACAGGTGCGAAGGCGGCGTTGCCGATTTGGCTGGAGTTCATGCAGAACGCGTTGGCCGGGATGCCGGCGATTGATTTTCCAAATGTTGTGACGCTCGAAGAGCAAGCTGCGGAGCATCATGTGAATGTGGATACTCCGGACAGCGCGCCAACCGAAGCGGAAGAGCCGAGGTCGGCGCCAAAAGAAAAACCGCCGAGTGCCAGTCCTACTACGAAAACAACTGCCGCTGATCCAACGGCAACACCGCCTGTCGTTAAGCCTGCGGCTGCGCCACCTAGATAGCCAACTCGCGGCCACCCAATCAACTAAAAACCTATCGAAAGGGATCCCATCCGCCGGGCTTGAGGATGGTAGGCTTGCGGCCGTCGCCAATTAGAAGGATCTTGCGGCTGGCGGTGATTTCGCCGATGGGCAGTAGTGAAATGCCTTTGAAAAAGGTCGGAACGCGTGATGCTTTGGTGCGTGGAACGGTGAATAAAAGTTCGTAGTCGTCGCCACCGTGCAGAGCTAGCGCCAGGGCTTCATCTTGCAGCGCACGGTTCGCTTTGTGACGTGCGCGGTGTGGGGACGCGAGTAGGTTGACGAGCGGGATTTTCCCGACATCGATACGCGCGCCGACGCCGCTGGCCGCGCATAGACGCGGCAGATCGCTTGAGAGACCGTCCGAAAGATCCATCGCCGCCGTGGCCAAATGTTTCGCGACCAGCCACTGACCGAGCGCAAGTCGCGGTTCGGGATAAAGATGTTTGCGCAAGTGCGCGTCGTTCCGATTCACAATTGGGCCATCGGCGGTGCGGCGAATGGCAGCGCGGCGGAGATCGCGCAGACCGCGTTCGGCCTCTCCTAAGCGCCCGCTTACGTAGATCAGATCTCCAGCGCGGGCTCCGTTCCGACGCAAGGCCCTCCCGGTCGGCATCTCGCCGATGACCGTTATATTGATAAGAATTTCGTCGCGCTTGGTGGTATCGCCGCCTGCGAGGACGCAATCGAAGCGTTTCGCCGCTCGTCTCAGACCGCGCAAGAATTCGCCTAGCCACGTTCCCGTTGCGCTTTCGGGGAGGGCCAGGCTCATAAGGAAGCAACGCGGGGTGCCACCCATGGCGGCGATATCGCTAACCGCGCGCGCGAGGCACTTCCAGCCCACAGCGTCCGCGGGATGGCTAGCCCGCAGAAAATGCGTACCCTCAAGAAACCAATCGCAGGTAAGAATTGTTTCGCAGCCATGCGTCGGCCGGAACAGCGCCGCGTCGTCGCCAATGCCAAGCGACAGGTGATTTGCCGAGGCGCTATTTGTACGCGAGATTTTTCCGCCACCGGCCGAGGGGGACGCGCGCGCAATTTTTGCCAACAAAAAATTTTCCGTCCAAACGCGTGGCATTCGGCGCTCCCTGCGAGGCAGTATAGCTTGGGAATCGTCACGCGAAGGAAGTGGCTAGGTTCGTTGACTTGATTTGTGCTGGCATCTACCATTGCCTACGCCATGGCGGACCCCCAGTCTCTGCTCGGACAAACCCTCTCGCACTATCGCATCCTAGAAAAAATTGGGGGCGGAGGCATGGGCGTGGTGTACAAAGCGCAAGATACGCGTCTAGACCGCTTTGTGGCCCTGAAATTTCTGCCGGCAGACGTGGCGCAAGACCGCCAGGCGCTGGAACGATTTCGGCGCGAGGCTAAGGCTGCGTCGGCACTGAATCATCCAAACATTTGCACCATCTATGATGTTGGCGAGGACGCCGGCCTCGCGTTCATTGCCATGGAGTATCTGGACGGCGCGACGCTGAAACACAGGATTTCCGGACGCCCGTTTGATTCGGCCACATTTTTCACGCTGGCGATCGACATCGCCGACGCGCTCGATGCGGCGCACACCAAAGGCATCGTGCATCGCGACATCAAGCCGGCGAATATTTTTGTCACGGCGCGAGGTAGCGCAAAGGTTCTCGACTTCGGTCTTGCGAAAGTTGAGACGGCGTTGCGCCCCCTGGATGGCTCGACGCGCGGCGCCAATCGGCCGTCGGATGCCACTGCGGGGGTGTCCGCGGGAGATTTAACCAGCCCCGGAAGCACGCTGGGTACGGTGGCGTATATGTCACCGGAACAGGCGCGCGGCGAAGAGCTCGATGCGCGCACGGACTTGTTTTCGTTTGGCGTGGTGCTGTACGAGATGGCTACCGGCGCTTTACCTTTTCAAGGGAATACCACGGCGATTATTTTCGATCGCATTTTGAACCAGGCGCCTGAAGCGATTTCTCGCAAGAATCCCAAGGCGCCGCCGGAACTGGACCGCCTGGTCACCAAGGCACTGGAAAAGGAGCGCGATTTTCGGTGCCAGACCGCAGCAGAACTGCGTGCGGACTTGCGGCGATTGAAGCGGGATCTGGATTCCTCCGGGCGGGTGGACTTCGCGGCGCGGCAGACAGGGGAAGCGCGAGGCAGCGACTCCAGCGCAAGCGTTCCAGCCGCGGCAACACCCAGGAAGAAGACTGTCGCGGTACTGTATTTTGAAAACTTGAGTGGAGCGAAGGAAGACGAATATTTTCGCGATGGGATGACGGAAGATATCGTGACCGAGCTTTCAAAAATCGCCCGCCTGGAAATTTTCCCGCGCTCGGAGATGTTGCCTTTCCGGGATAAGCCGGTCACCGCGCCGCAAGTTGGCGAAAAACTGGGCGCGATGTACGTGCTCGAGGGCTCCATCCGGAGGGCCGGCAACCGCTTGCGGATTACCACGCAACTGGTGGAAAGCACCACGCGGCATTCCGTTTGGGCGGAGCGCTACGATCGGCAGATGGAAGACGTTTTTGCCATTCAAGAAGAAATTTCGCTGAGCATCGCAAAGGCGCTGGAGATCAAGCTTTCACCGCAAGAAGAAAAAGTGATCGCCAGGAAGCCGACAGGCAACACGCAGGCGTACGATTTTTATCTGCGCGCGAGAAATTATCTGCGCCAAAGGCAGTTTGAGTATGCGCTGGCCATGTATCAGGAAGCGTTGAAACTGGACCCGAACTTCGCGCTGGCCTACGCGGGAATCGCCCATGTGTGGGGCGGGATGCACGAGTTCCGCAGTCAGAGCCCGGAGTACGTGGAGAAGGGCCTGGAAGCGTGCGCCAAAGCCGAGGCGCTAGCGCCGGACTTGCCGGAAGTACTGTCCGCGCGAGCACGAATATTTTTTGCGCAGCAACGCTATGACGAAGCCATCGAGCTGGCGCTGCGCGCAGTGGCACAACAGCCGGAATGCGAAGGCGCACATGACGTTCTGGGAAGAGCTTATTTCTCTGCTGGGCGATACGAAGAAGCCGCAAGACTCGCGGAAACCGCGATGGAGATTGTCAGCAACGACTACAATGCCTTGGTGCCGTTGATCAATTCGCTCGAGCGCCTGGGAAGCGTGGCGGATGCCGAGCGCTTGCGACGCCGTGAAATGGAAGTGATGCAAGACCAACTGCAGCGGTTTCCGGATGATGTACGGGCGAGAATCCTGCTGGCGGCGGATCTGGCGATGTTTGGTGACGTCGCAGGAGCTTCGATGCAGGTAAAGATCGCCGTGGCCATGCGTCCCACCGACGCAAATATTCTCTACAACGCGGCTTGTGCGTACGGGGTGCTGGGGATGAAGAGTGATGCCATGGAAATGTTCCGGCGATCGGTAGAGGCCGGCTATTCCAATGTGGACTGGTGCAAGCAAGATCCCGACCTGAAAATCCTGCAGGATGATCCGGAATTTAAGAAGCTTGCAACACCGCGCCAACCGCAATGACGGTTGCGGCATGGCCGAGTGACGATCTGAGGATTTGGAGTCGTTTCTAGTGCGCGGTACAGATCTTACGATGCGCACTCCCTCCTCAGAGGGCCTGGCCCCGCGCCCGGCGGGATTCTGGATACGACTCGCCGCTGGAATTATCGACCTGCTAATCCTGGCCGTGCCCTTCTCGGTTTTTGTGTCTTTCTTATCTGTGGGAATGAAAATCTCGAAAGACTTTCTGGACCTTCATCCGGGCGAGGCGCCCAGCGAGGTGCTGTCACGCTTTGGTCCGCGGTTTCTGTTTTTCAGTCTTTGTTTCTTTGCGGTCAGCAGTTGGCTGTACTTCGCCTTTCACGAGAGTTCGTCTTGGCGTGCCACGCTGGGCAAGCGCCTGCTTGGTTTGTATGTGGGCGGCAAGGACGGAGGCCCGGTGGGCTTCTGGCAAGCCAGCCTACGCTTCTTTAGCGGGCGACTTTTGATCCACTTGCCGGTCGTAGGTGGCTACTATTTCGTGGCGGATTGTTTGTGTATCTGGGTATCGAATGAGAAACGCGCCATCCACGACATAGTTTCAGGTTGCCGGGTATTACGAGAAACTACGACTCGGCCGCTTTTTGGGCCTTCCGTTCCCTAGAGACACGCGGCTTCACGGGCTCCGGCTAGAGGGGAGCCGGAACAGAGGGATAGTCAATCAGTGGAGCTGGGCAAGCATTCCCGAGAAGGAGCGACCTGTCTTGTCGGACAGGAAGTTCAGGTTTGCACAGGCTGTTCTTTAAACCATGGAATACAGGGTTGACTGTGAGCGCTATGGAATTTAGTATGTGGGCAAGTCGCAAGCAGGTTCGGGATCGGGTACAATAACTTTTAGACGTTCGCATCGCGGACCAGGGGAAGCACGGGTCCGTAAAGTAGCCCAGCCTGAGGAGCCTTTTTGGCATGAAGGGTAAGAGCTACACGTTTTTCATTGCGTCAACGCCTGGTAAGCTGCGGAAGCTGATCATTCCGGCTTACGTTCTGCACGGCTTGGCGGTGCTGGTATTGATTGGCGGCATTACCGTGACGGCGGCGGTAGGCTCGTATTCCCGAATGCTGTGGAAGGTCGGCAACTACAACGCCCTGCGCCACGACCAGGAAACCCTCAAAAAGCAGTATCGCCAACTCCAGACCAATGTGGAAGATACCAACCAGCGGCTCGACTCGCTGCAATCGCTGGCCACTGAGGTGGCCATGACGTACGGCGTGCTGCGCTTCCACCCCGGCGCGTTTGAACAGAGCGACAATCCGGTAAGCGAGCAGGACGCTTTTGATCGCAGCGTGGCGCAATATGCTTTTTTGAAGCGCAATGCCGCGGCGATCGCCATTTCGACCGGCGGACTGCGGCTGATGCCAGACATGAGTTTTGCGGACTCTCAATACACACCCTCGATTTGGCCAGTGCTTGGTCACATCACCGGCAGCTTCGGCGAGCGGTTGGATCCGTTCAGCGGAGAGGGCGCGTTCCACACCGGCGTGGACGTCGCGTCTGATTATGGCGCTGCGGTGCACGCTACCGCGGATGGAGTCGTTACGATTGCCGACGATCATGCGGGTTACGGCCGGCTGGTTATCATCGATCACGGGTTTGGCATTACCACCTGGTATGCGCACCTTTCGGCGTTCTCCACGGTTCCCGGAACGCGAGTGAAACGCGGCGAAGTGGTGGGTTACACGGGCATCAGCGGCCGGTCGACTGGGCCGCACGTTCACTATGAAGTTCGCGTGAACAATGCGCCGGTAAATCCCTGGCGGTATATGAAGGCCACTCCTGCTGGTGACTGAGTGTTCTGACTTAGCCAGGTGTTTTGAGTAAATCCCGCACGTACTTCCATCAATCGTAAGGTTCCTTTGCCGCGGAGTGTAATAACTATTTTCTCGACGAGCGCTTCGTTGTTGGCGTAGGTGTCTCGACGGGCGCTGGCGGAGTTGGCATCGTTGGATTTGGTTTTGTTCGTATCGCCGCGTTGAGGAAGTTCGGTGTTATTTCGAAAACTACGCGTACCGCTTTAAGTTCTTCGCGATCGAGCCGTGTGATGTCCGCGCTTTTCAAGAGTGCGAGATACGCTGCGCGAGTCTGCGGATTGAGCTGCTGCGTAGTTTTCGCGCCATTTAGGCCGGCTTGCGCCAAGATCACAATTCCTGTGAGCATGTCCGAAGTTGACGCGCCACCGCGTCGTTGGCAGTCTCTCCTTCCGCGACGATGCGCAGGGAATCGCCTTCGGGCTGGCCAGCCAGCGTGAGCCAGCTCAATTGTTGGAACAACGCCGAAAGTTCCGGCGACTGCAAGCCGCCGGGCGCCTGAGCAGCCAGCGAGCTCGCGGTGTTGGCGTCCTGGCGCACGACGACGAATATCGGCGAGCCAGCGAGCCTGGTAAAACGCGTGCGCCACTGCGCGGGATCGGCAGTCGATTTTTCTGCTCGAGATAGACTGAGAGATCGGCGTCGTTGGTGGCGGCGATACGGTCAGCGTTCAGAAACGTGAATGAAATTTGCGACGCACTGGAGGGCATCGCGGCATTCCGCTGGCGGGCGCTGGAAGACCTGCCGGAATGGAGTAAATGTCGTGACCGCCGCGTTTTTGGATGACGCCGTTTTTTGCGCATGTAGGCGGCGATCTTTTTCGGATCGAATTTCGCCATCGGCGATTGCGAACCAGATGGACTGCGACCGTGTTTTGCGGCGGCGAAGGCTACGCGATTGAGGTCGCGTTCGTAGTCGAAGTTGGTTTCCTGAACGAAGCGCGTATACTCGGCGTCGGCCGTGGGTTTCGGTGCCCAAGCCAAAAGTTTCTGTGCGAAAGCCGATTGCCGCAGCTGCGCGATGTCGACGTAGAGAACGCCGCTGGCATCGGCGGGCATGTCATGAAGCAATACGCCGAGCATTTCGTCGCGGACTGGAATTTCGCGGGTGGTCCAATGCCACACGGCGAGCGACAGGATAGCGGCGAGGGAAACAACGATCGCGGATAGCAGGATCCGCGTTGATTCTTTCATGCACCTCAGACTACACCGGAATTTCGCGAAAGAATGAAAGAGAAAGAGCTCGCCGAGAGTGACTGTATACGGCGGCCCAAATTACGCGGGCATTAACCAGGCCGACACGCAAGGCCGCGCGAAGTTTTGAGTGCAGCGCATAGAAAATCCAGCTGGAAGGTTGGGCTAAAATTCAGAGAGTCGGATGTAACTGTTGAAGACTTGACGGGGCGGGAACGCCATCGTCGTTAAGCCATAGATAAATAAGCAGATAGTGGTTGTCGAGCTGGTGTCGGGCAAGCGCGCTTTTCCACAGAGCTGGCCCTCGACGTGCTCCGTATTTTGCCCCCGCCCCTTGCAATCCCCATGCCCTTTCTGCTATCCTTACCCGGTTTGAGTAGCGCTGGCGTAGCTCAGCTGGTAGAGCATCTGATTTGTAATCAGAGGGTCGGGGGTTCAATTCCCTCCGCCAGCTCCACTAGTTTGAGGCAGGGGAGTGAGGCGGAGCAATCCTGGCGGAAAAAATTGACGGGCTGGTGTCTTTTGACACGAGTCCTATTTGTGTTTCTGTGCAACCTCCTGTCGCACGTGGCGTGATTAGGGCTAGCAGCAAGGGTGGATAACAAATCGTAGCAGCAGGAATGCGCGATTGGCATTCCGCCGAATTTTGCGGGATGCGGCTGGGCATCCCGGATGAATTTTCCGGGACGGGTGGGTGAGTGGCTAAAACCAGCAGACTGTAAATCTGCCGCTCCTTGCGGGCTACGAAGGTTCGAATCCTTCCCCGTCCACCAGATGCCGTCGCGAGATGGTCGTAAGCGATAGCAGGAAGTTGCTGGTAGGCAGTTATGAGTTGTTTGGAGCGCCGTGGCAGCGGAAACCGCAGGGCAATCGCACCAGCGATGTTCTCAAGCGGATCGATTCGCGGTCGTGAAGCAAAAACGCCGCAGGGGCAAAGTGCGCCGCAAAGGCGGAGATTTGCAGGGAACGGGCTTGGCCTGGGTAGCTCAGTTGGTAGAGCGCGTCCTTGGTAAGGACGAGGTCACCGGTTCAATCCCGGTCCCAGGCTCCAGGATTTGGATGGTGATGGGCGGGAAAAAGATTTGGGGCGCGACGGTTGGCGTGCAAGAAAATTTTGGGAGAGCTTGGGCGGGGGTAACTCAACGGTAGAGTCTCACTCTTCCAAGGTGATGGTTGCGGGTTCAAATCCCGTCCCCGCTCCAGAGTTTTGCAAGTGCAAGAAGCAAGCGCAGCAAAAGAGAAGCGTGGCGAAGGCAAATTGAGGCACGAGGGAAAAGGAAATGGCCAAGGAGAAGTTTGAACGCAATAAGCCGCACGTGAACATTGGGACTATCGGTCACATCGATCACGGCAAAACGACTTTGACAGCAGCGATTACCAAGGTGCTCTCGAAGCACAACCCGAAGGTACTTTTCCGCGCGTTCGACACCATTGACAACGCGCCGGAAGAGCGCGAGCGCGGCATCACCATCGCGGTGTCGCACGTGGAATATGAAACCGCGAACCGGCACTACGCGCACATGGATTGCCCGGGCCACGCGGACTACATCAAGAACATGATCACCGGAGCCGCGCAGATGGACGGCGCGATCCTGGTGGTCGCGGCCACGGACGGTCCGATGCCGCAAACGCGCGAGCACATTCTGCTGGCCCGTCAGGTCGGCGTGCCCGCCATCGTCGTGTTTCTGAACAAGTGCGACATGGTCGAGGATGCTGAATTACTTGAGTTGGTCGAGCTTGAAGTTCGCGAACTGCTCAAGAGCTATCAATTCCCCGGCGACACCATCGCGATCATCAAGGGTTCGGCGCTGCAGGCTTTGAACGGCGACGCCAAGTACGAGAAGACGATTGATGAATTGATGGATGCGGTCGACAAGAACGTGCCTTTGCCGGTGCGAGACATCGATAAGCCGTTCGCCATGCCCATTGAAGATATTTTCTCGATTTCCGGACGCGGCACGGTGGTTACCGGCCGTGTGGAACGCGGCAAAGTAAAAGTTGGCGAAGAAGTTGAGATCGTGGGCTTCCGCCCGACGCAAAAGAAAGTCGTCACCGGCGTCGAAATGTTCCGCAAGTTGCTCGACGAAGGTCTGGCCGGCGACAACGTAGGCTTGCTCTTGCGCGGCACGGAAAAAGAAGACGTGGAACGCGGCCAGGTAGTTTGCAAGCCGGGCTCGATCACGCCGCACACCAAGTTCAAGGCCGAAGCGTATGTGCTGACCAAGGAAGAAGGCGGGCGTCACACTCCGTTCTTCTCGGGCTACCGTCCACAGTTTTATTTCCGCACCACGGACGTCACCGGCGACATGAAGCTGCCGGCGGGCGTGGAGATGGTGATGCCGGGCGACAACGTGAGCTGCGAAGTGACGCTGATCACTCCGGTAGCGCTCGAAAAGGGTTTGCGCTTCGCCATTCGCGAAGGCGGCCACACCGTCGGCGCCGGCGCGGTCACCGAAATCGTTGAGTAGTTTTGTGGTTTAACCAAAGTTTTCCGGTCTTATGGAAAGGCATTTAAAGGTCATGCGCGAGATCATTACATTGCAGTGCGGGGACTGTAAGAACCGCAACTACACCACCACGAAGAACAAGAAGAAGCATTCCGAGCGGCTGGAAACCAAGAAGTTTTGCAACACCTGCCGGAAGCAGACGGCCCATAAGGAAGTGAAGTAGTCCGTGAATGTTCGCCGGGCGGCGGGTTTATGGTTTTAGGGGAGTCGTCCAACGGCTAGGACTCCGGCTTGCCCTGAGACGATGAGCGTCGAAGGGTCGGCACGGCGGGAGTGGAAAGTGGCAGAGGCGAGGTGGTTCTGCTACATGGTGCGGTGCCGGGATGCTTCGTTCTACATCGGGATTGCCACCGATGTGGAAGAAAGAGTGAAGCGGCACAATTGGGGAGTTGGGCCGGAATATACCGCGAAACGGCGGCCCGTTGAACTGGTTTGGAGTCAGTGTTGTGGAAGTTGTGAAGCGGCGCGAAGGCGGGAGACGGAAATTAAGGGTTGGAGCCGGAAGAAAAAGTTTGAGCTTGTGAGGATTGGCCGGGGGATTGATTTACAGGTGAACCCTTCGCCTGCTTCGCGGGCTCAGGGTGAAGGGGAGTCGTCCAACGGCTAGGACTCCGGTCTCCAAAACCGGGTATGGGGGTTCGAGTCCCTCCTCCCCTGCCAGATTTTGTGAGCGGCATCCGGTGATTTGCCGGAGCCGGGAAGACAAAGAGGTTGCATGGCAACGCAGGCGGTCAAAGTGAAGAACGAAGAACCACAGAAAAACGCCCTGGCGGAAACCGCTGCGGGCGTAGGCACGCGGGTTTCGGGCACGGTCACGGATACGCGCGAATTTCTGCACGATGTGCGCGTGGAAATGAAACAAGTCACCTGGCCCAGCAAGGATGACGTGATTTCCACGACCTGGGTGGTGATCGCCACCGTGGCGTTTTTTGGATTTTTTCTGTGGCTGGTGGATTTGGGCGTGCAGCGCGGCGTCTCGGTCTTTTCAAAAAGTTTGGCGTGTAAGGGGATCGCGAATTCATGAGCATGCAGTGGTACATCATTCACACCTATTCGGGCTTTGAGAAGAAGGTAAAAGAGAGCCTGGAGAGCCGTGTGGAAGCGTTCACGCTCCAGGACAAGATCGGCCGCGTGCTGATCCCCATGGAAGAAGTGGTGGAAGTGCGCAGCGGCAAGAAAGTGGTCTCGCAGCGCATGTCATATCCGGGCTACGTGCTGGTGGAAATGGATCTCGACGAAAACACCTGGCACATCGTGCGATCCACGCCGCGCGTGACGGGCTTTGTGGGTTCGGCGACGGCGCCGTCGCCGCTGACGGAGGCGGAAGTCGACGGCATTATCAACCGCGTGCATACGCCGCAGGATCGCCCGAAGCCGAAAGTGGTTTTCGAGCGCAACGAGCAAGTGCGCATCGTGGATGGACCGTTTGCAAATTTCAACGGTTCGGTGGAAGAGATCGACAACGATCACAGCCGGCTGAAAGTTTCGGTAACGATTTTCGGACGTTCGACGCCGGTGGAGCTGGATTTTGCGAGCGTCGAGAAGCTTGGATAATCAAGCAGAATTTTAGTAAGAGCCAGAAAAGTTTAGAAGGAATTTAAGATGCCGCCAAAGAAAATACAGACGACCATTAAATTGCAGCTGCCCGCGGGCAAAGCAACGCCAGCGCCTCCTGTCGGAACGGCGCTCGGTCCTCATGGCTTGAACATCATGGATTTTTGCAAACAGTTCAACGCCAAGACCGCGAAAGAACCGGACGGCATGATTTTCCCGGTGCTGGTTACGGTGTACACCGACCGCACGTTTACTTTTATCTTGAAGACTCCGCCAGCATCGATTTTGCTGTTGCGCGCCGCGGGCATCGTCAAAGGTTCCGCTGAGCCGAACCGCAACAAAGTCGGCAAGGTCACCAAGAAGCAGGTTCAGGAAATTGCGCAATTAAAGCTTGTCGATCTCAACACCACCAATCTGGACGCCGCGATGCGCACCGTTATGGGCACCGCGAAAAACATGGGTCTGGAAGTCGTGGAAGCCTAGGAGTTCAGGCGCTAAGAGATCGTGGGAAGCAGGTAGCAGCATGGCAAAGAAGTCTGGCAAACACGTGGAAAACGCGCGCAAGAAGGTCGAAGCGCGTCCGTATAAGTTCGCGGAAGCGTCGGAGCTGATCAAGAAGACGCATCACACCAAGTTTAACGAGACGGTGGAACTGGCGATTAATTTGGGAGTCGATCCCAAGCATTCCGACCAAGTGGTGCGCGGCACAGTAGTGCTGCCGAACGGCTTGGGCAAATCGGTTCGCGTGCTGGTCATCGCGGGCGGCGACAAGATTCGCGAAGCCACGGAAGCGGGCGCGGATTACGCCGGCGGCGACGACATGGTGCAGAAAATCATGGAAGGCTGGACGGATTACGACGCGGTAATCGCCACGCCGGACATGATGCGCTCCGCCGGAAAACTCGGTAAGGTGCTCGGCCCACGCGGGCTGATGCCGAATCCGAAGACCGGAACCGTAACGATGGATGTCGCCAAAGCCATCAAGGAAACCAAAGCCGGCAAAGTGGAATTCCGCGTGGACAAAGCGGGAATCGTGCACTGCGCGATCGGGAAAATTCAATTTGACGCGTCGAAAATTGCGGAAAACGCGCATGTGGTGATCGTGGCGGTGGTGAAAGCCAAGCCCGCGGCAGCCAAAGGCACGTACGTGAAGAAAATCACGCTGACTTCGACCATGGGTCCGG
Source organism: uncultured Acidobacteriota bacterium (assembly GCA_963798585.1). GTDB lineage: Bacteria > Acidobacteriota > Terriglobia > Acidiferrales > UBA7541 > Acidiferrum. The sequence continues at coordinate 4,347 of CAWCTJ010000018.1, read as the reverse complement.
CGATTACCGTTGACCTGGCCGAAGCAGAAGTGCTGGCAGCGTAAGGAAAATTCAGCGGAGCCAATGAGATGAAGAAACGCAGCGAAAAACAAGCGGATTTGGACACTCTGAAGACCGAGCTGGCGAAGGTCTCGACGTTGATTTTGACGACCTTTCAAGGCATCACCGTGGACAACGACACCAAACTCCGCCGCGCCGTGCAAGCGGCTGGCGGCAAGTACAAGGTCGTCAAGAACACTCTGGCGGAACGCGCCGGCGCGGGAACACCCGCCGAAGGCGTATTAAAAGACCTGAAAGGCACGAACTCCATCGCCTTCACCTACAACGATCCCGTTGCGCTGGCTAAGGCGCTGACCAAGATTGCGAAAGACGTTCCGGCATTTCAGTTCAAAGCCGGCGTCGTAGAAGGCCGGGTCATCTCGATTGCCGAGATTCAAAGCCTGGCGAATCTGCCGTCGAAGGAAGAGTTGATCAGCAAGGTGATGTTCCTGCTGAACGCTCCGGCGCAGCGTTTGGCGATGACGCTGAATGCGTTGCCGCGCAATATTGCGGTGACCGTCAGCGAAGCCATCAAGATCAACAAGTTTGGGTCCGGCGGAACCGCGGAAAAGAGCGCTGCACCATCTGCACCGGCGGCGGCTCCTGAAGCGGCGCCCGACACCGGCAGCAGAAGCAGCACCGAAGCGAAGCGGAAGCAGCGCCGAAGCAACACCGGAAGCGGCCCAATAAATTTGGCAGCAAAATTTTAAATTTCATCTTTACGTTTCGAGAGGAGAAACGCAGTCATGGCGAAAGTGGATACGATTCTGGAAGAAATCAAGGGGCTGACGCTGCTGGAAGCGTCGGACCTGGTGAAGAAAATGGAAGAGGCCTTCGGCGTCTCCGCGGCGGCAGCCACGGTAGTTGCCGGCGGCGGTGGCGGCGCGGCAGCTGCGGCGCCCGCGGAAGAGAAGACGGAATTCACCGTCGTGCTCACCGACGTTGGCGGCAACAAGATCAACGTCATCAAAGCGGTCCGCGAAGTCACCAGCCTGGGCCTGAAAGAAGCCAAGGACCTGGTCGACGGCGCTCCCAAGACCGTCAAAGATGGCGTGAACAAGGAAGAAGCCGCGACCATCAAGAAGAAGTTTGAAGACGCGGGCGCCAAAGTCGAAATCAAGTAACTTCCTTTGGGAAGTTTGCTGGCGCTGCATTTGGCGCCGGCATTTGATTACGCAGACGTTTGCTTTACGTTTTCTGATTGGGCCCGGCTCATCGGTGCGCCTCGCGGCGCACCTGAAACAAGCGGTCGCGCCGGTCGCAGTTATACCAAGCGGCCGCGTGAATCGCGGATGAGCGAGGCCAAAGGAATTCACGTACGCAAGTCGAGGCCGGTCATCACTGCAAGTCGATGGGCTCCTACGGAGCTGCCGGCAGCCGTGTGCGCGCTGATCTTGGGCGGGCAGCGCACCACACGGACTGGACCACTGCACCCTTTCTTTTCCCCTTCCAGGTGATCGTGGCAACCCTCGGAGTGTCTGCCGCAAGGCCAGCCGTAACCCGGCTGGCGATTTGTATTTTCCGCACGCTGCCCAAACGAGCTCCACTGTTTTGCAGTGGCTCAGAATGAGGATCAAGCATGCCGACTAGTAATCATCATGTACGGGAACGTCAGCGCCTGGATTTCGCGAAGATTCACGGCACGATTCAGATTCCAAACCTGATTGAAGTGCAGATGAAGTCCTATCAGCGCTTCTTGCAGATGGATTTATTGCCGAGCGAGCGCGACGATGGTGGTTTGCAGTCCGTCTTCACTTCGGTATTTCCGATCCGGGATTTCCGCGAGATGTCGCAGCTGGAATTCGTGGATTACGCCATCGGAAACTGGGAATGCAAGTGTGGCAACCTGAAAGGGCTGCATCACCTGCGCGCCACCTGCCGCAATTGCGGCGCTTCGGTGGTCACCAATCCGTATCAAACCGGCGACGTGATCTGCCACAAGTGCGGCACGTTCAACAAAAACACGCCGACGTTCTGCAACAAGTGCGGCGACCCGGTGGCCATGCAGCTGAAGTATGACGTGAATGAGTGCCAGGAGCGCGGCATGACCTACTCCGCGCCGCTCAAGGTTACCATTCGTTTAACCATTTACGACAAAGATCCCGACACTGGCGCGAAGACCATTCGCGACATCAAGGAACAGGAAGTTTTCTACGGCGACATTCCTTTGATGACCGAGAACGGCACGTTCATCATCAACGGCACCGAGCGCGTCATCGTCAGCCAGTTGCACCGTTCGCCCGGCGTGTTTTTTGAAAGCGCCAACAACCGCAGCTATTTCTTGGGGAAAATTATTCCCTATCGCGGCTCGTGGGTAGAGTTCGAGTACGACACCAAGAACATTCTGTACGTACGCATCGACCGCAAGCGCAAATTCCTTGGCTCGATTTTCCTGCGCGCGCTGGGCATGAAGTCCAATGAAGACATCCTGCGCACCTTCTATCAGGTGGAGCGTATCTCTCTGCGCGATAAGGATCTCTACTGGAATATTTCGCCCGGCATCGTGGACCGCAAGCTGACCCACGAAATCCGCAATCCCAAGTCCGAAGAAGTGATCGTCGGCGCGCACAAGCGCATCACGGAAAACCTCTTCAAGGAACTGATCAAGGCCCGCATCTCGCAGGTCCGCGCGGCGTTGCAAGATCTCGAAGGCGCGTGCAGCGTAGCCGACGTGGTCAATCGCCAGACCGGCGAAGTGCTGCTCGAAGCCAACAAGCCGCTCACCGGCGAACTGTGGCAAGCGTTCGCGGAAAGCGGCATCACCGAAGTGGACGTTTTCTTCCCGGAGCGCGACGACATCGGCATGGTGCTTTCGCGCACCCTCGAAAAGGATGCTATCCGCTCGTCCAAAGAAGCGCTCATCGAAATCTACCGCAAGCTGCGTCCCGGAGATCCTCCGACGCTCGAAACGGCCACCAATCTTTTCCGCGGCATGTTCTTCGATCCGCGTAAATACGATTTCAGCCGCGTCGGCCGCTTGAAGTTCAACATCAAGATGGGTCTCGACACGCCTCTCAACAACCGCACGCTGGAAGCGCCGGACTTCGTTTCGGCGATCAAGTATCTCTTCAAGCTGCGCAAGAGCATCGGCGTGGTCGACGACATCGATCATCTCGGCAACCGCCGCGTTCGCGCGGTCGGCGAACTGCTCGAAAACCAGTTCCGCATCGGCCTCGTCCGCATGGAACGCGCCATCAAGGAAAAGATGAGCGTGTACCAGGAAATGTCCACGGCCATGCCGCACGACTTGGTCAACGCCAAGCCGGTTATGGCGGCGATCCGCGAATTCTTCGGCTCTTCGCAGCTCAGCCAGTTCATGGACCAGACCAACCCGCTCAGCGAAATCACCCACAAGCGCCGTCTCTCGGCTCTTGGACCCGGTGGTCTCTCGCGTGAACGCGCGGGCTTCGAAGTGCGCGACGTGCACCCCACGCACTACGGCCGCATCTGCCCCATTGAGACGCCGGAAGGTCCGAACATCGGCTTGATCAGCTCGCTCAGCTGCTTTGCGCGCATCAACGACTACGGCTTTATCGAGTCGCCATACCGCAAAGTCAAAGGCGGACGGATCATTGACTACGTCCAGATCGTCAATGCCGGCGATAGCGAATTCAAAGCCGGCGACATCGTGGAACAAGACCGCGTCGAAGAACTCAACGACGAGTTGAAGCGCCGCAAAGTCACCTACGAACCCTACTGCTTCTACCTTTCCGCGTGGGAAGAAGACAAGTACGTCGTTGCGCAGGCCAACGTCTCGCTCGACGACAAACTGAAAATCACCACCGAATTGGTCAACTGCCGCCAGGCGGGCAACTTCGTGCTCAAGAGCCGCGATGAAGTCGATTACGTCGACGTCTCGCCGAAGCAGCTCGTTTCCGTAGCCGCCAGCTTGATTCCGTTCCTTGAGAACGACGACGCCAACCGCGCGCTCATGGGTTCCAACATGCAGCGTCAGGCCGTTCCTTTCATTCGTGGCGATGCCCCGCTCGTCGGCACCGGCATGGAGCGCGTCACCGCGCGCGATTCCGGCGCGGTCGTCCTTTGCAAGCGCGAAGGCATCGTGGACCAAGTCGACTCCGAGCGCATCATCGTGCGCGTCGAATCCGATCACTCCGGCGTACTCAGCCGCGAAGTAGGCGCGGACATCTACCAGCTCATTAAATTTAAGCGTTCCAACCAGAACACTTGCATCAGCCAAAAACCGCTGGTGCGCGTGGGCGACCGCGTGAAGAAGGGTCAAGTCCTTGCCGACGGTCCTTGCACCGAGCGCGGCGAACTCGCTCTCGGTCGCAACGTTCTCGTGGCCTT
>CAWCTJ010000017.1:0-280527 GCA_963798585.1 uncultured Acidobacteriota bacterium | reverse complement strand
CGAGTTCCCCCGCGTGGTTCGCCCTACTTTCAATACGTATCCACCGCCGGCCTACCGCTTTGCCGAGCCTGGCGACACGATCGACCACATCGCCGTTTATGTCGCCGCCGCCGCCATCGTGCTCTCGGGATGGGGCCTTTTCCGGGCCACGCGGACTTGCGCCTCTGGCTCGCGGCGATGGCCCTTTCCCTGGCCGGATTCTGGCATGCATCGACTCCCGGTCCACTGATGGACGGCTGGTACGGACTGGGCTGGCGAACGATTTGGAACCCTGATGCACCCTGGGCAACTCGTCTGGTCCTCGCGGCTACCGGCCACGGGCCTGCTTGTGTTGATCGTCGGGTGCGTCGGTGCAGGGCCGATCGACACACTCTGGAAAAACGCCCGCAAGCACGGAGTTGCCTGGTTGATCGTCGTGTCCGCCGCGCTGATCCTGGGCCGGCCAGGTCGGCTGGATCGACCACGAGCCGCTCGGCTTCTGGCCGCGGTGGATTTACGTCTGGGGTTTGCTGGCCTGGGCGTTGGCCCTGTTGCGGGCTCTTCCCCAGGCGCCGGCCGGCTGGTCCCGCGGCGCGATCGTCGCGGGTCTCGTGTTGCTCTGGCTTGGCCTTGATTTCACGGGCCGGGGCATCCTGTGGCACCAGCGTCCGCTTCATCGCCTGCGGCGAGGTCGTTGCCGGCCGCATTTACCTCAGCGCCATGCCCACCTATCAGGGGCTCGAGCTGGCCCAGGAGCGGCAACATTTCCGGACGATCGTCAACCTGTTTCCCGAGCATATCCGACCGCAGTCCGCTCTTACCAGATGAGATTCGCTATGCCCGCGAGCACTGTCTGAATTACGTCGGCAACGAGCCAGGCGACGATCCTTCGGGCGAGGCCTTCATCTCCCAGACCCTGGCGTGGCCCAGGACCCTTGCCTGGCCGATCCTGGTCCACTGCCACGCCAGCATGAACCGTTCTCCCGCCTGGATGGGGCTGTATCGCTTCGTGGTCCAGGGCTGGCCGCTGGCCGACGCCCTCCGCGAGATCGAGCGCCATCGCGGTCTTCGCCCCAAAGCGTCCGTCACACTTCTTTACAATCGCGTCCTCCCCCGGCTCGCCCCCGAGCGCTCGGCCCTCGACCCCACCGTGCCGGTTCTGCGTGATTGCGCCGCGGGCACGGCCGATCCCGCGGCTGAAGTCATTGCGAGTCCTGCCTCCAAGAGCAGGCAAGACTCCCAGGCGCTCAATCCGGCGGCGACTGAGCGGCGATGATGATCTGCCGACGCCCGTGCGGAAGCATGCCCCGATCCAGCTCGACCTCATCGGTAAAGAAGATGTCTTGCTGGCGAGGCAAGGCTACGGCGCCACGAAGGTCGGCGGCTCCGAAACAGTGATGAGTGCCGACTGCGGAGTGGCGAGAAAAACACACCGGCGCCAGGCAGCAGTGAGACGTTATCAAATTGCTGCAAAATGAGTGTCATCAACCATACCAAGACCGGTTGCTTGGAGTACGACGATGCTATACGTCACACACCTCGACTGAACCACCACCGGCTCTAAGCCGGTGGGTTCGACAGTCGGCTACAAGCCCGACTGAACCCGGCCTATGTCACTCGTCATCGACCTTGAAATCTCCGTCATCCTTGGTCACGTCCTGCGTTCGGATGTACTCGATGATCGCCTCATCTGTGATGACCCCCGAGCTAGCCACAAAGAATCCCCGAGCCCACAGGTGTCGGCCCCAGCACTCCTTGCTCAGGTGGCTGAACTGCTGCAACAACTTCCGCGACGATTTTCCTTTGATCCGCTGCATCAGGTAGCTCGGCGAGATGTGTGGTGGGCAGGAGACGAACAGGTGGACATGGTCCTTGCTCACGTGCCCCTTGAGGATCTCGACCTCCAGTTCCGAGCAGACGTCTCTCACGAGCTGCCGCAGGCGGACGGCTACGTCCGCCCGCAGCAGCTTCTTGCGGTACTTGGTGATCCACACCAAGTGGTACTTCAGGTCGAATCGGGTGTGGGCAGTTCGTCGGTAGTGCTCCATACTGCGAACGTACTGAAGTGGTCGCCTGAAGGCGAGGGATTTTAGATCCCAGAACTAGGACATTAAGATCACCTACAAAAAACTAGGAGCGTGACCTTCGCCCGTCCACACCGGGATACCACGAGGCGGAGTGAACCATGCGACGAACAGTTGCTTTTTTCTTACTGCTTGTGGTCGGATGCGGGACCTCGTCCAATCGCGACACCGACGCGGCGCGGGAAAACGTCCGCAGATTCTACTCGTCCCCCGCTATCGCCCTTGATATCACCAGTATCGAAGAGCCGGAATACGCCACCATCCCGAAGATACCCAGGGATCACCTCGCAAAGTCGGTTCCGGACAGGTCCGCGGCCTGCGGGGTCCGGGCCAAGTTCACCTGGCGGGACGGGAACCGCACCACGCACGACGACTGGGTGGTCTGGGTGACGAGCGACCACAAGGCAGTCGGTTGGAGTGGCAACCCGGTCGGCGACAAGTGGCGTCAGTATGTGCGGGCGGTCGCGAACAAGTAGACACCTGCCATAAGTTCCTGGGACACCAGACCTACTTAGCTCCGAAAAATGAAGAAGGTTATATCCATATGGCCGCCGATTGCGTGGGACTTACCGACAGCCTTGCCGGCCCTACGGATATAATCCCATTGGACTGAACCGGTTTGCGGTGGGCATTCTGCCTTTGGTAATTCAATTACGATTTGAAGTCGCCGACCGCCTTCGCCAGGTTTTCAGCAGAGGCAATGAAGTGGATGTGGTTCTCCAGGACGACGTAACCCAGGAATGTCAGGCGGTTCTGGTCCTGCAGGAACTGCCAGGAATCGAGCAAGATCTGGACCGCTTGGGGCCTCGTAAATACCGGCAGTCAACCGACGACGGTGCATGTCAAGAAATGGGGAAAGGCGATTCACCGAAACGGAAGCGAGTGCGTTCCATCTCTTGAGCCTTCGCGCATTGCGGTCGACGCGGAGCGTCGCGGACGGCATTCCCACGCAGAGCATTGGAACGAGGATGCAGAGCGTGGAAACGGGGAGAGCCTCGCTCTGATCGTGTTCTCGGCCGTCTCTCTCCTACAGCCCACTCTCGGGCTGTCGAATGGCCGGTCTGCCCGTATAGTGGATGGGTTGGATCTGGCTGGTCTGATGGTCTGACCTATAGGTGGCAAATCCGATCAGCGGGGGAGATGCAGGCTTACCCTTACTATCAACGGGGTCCAGTTCTGATGCTCGAACGATCTACCCTTCTCATCGCGACGCTGGCCTTGCTCTCTCCGTTCACTGCCCGGGGCGACGACCCGGTGAAATTCGGGCCCAACTCGGACAAAGAGCCGATGGCCGAGGAATTCTCGGTTCAGCGCGGCGCACGGTTTCTCGACGCGGTTTCCGTGAACTGGACCAGAAGCCGGAAGTGCGGGACCTGCCACACCAACTACGCTCACATGATGGCGGGGCCGATGGTAGAGAAACCAGCTTCGGCCGAACTCGTGGAGGTGCGGGCGTTCTTCGAGGCGCCGCCGCCGACTGGGACAAGGCCGCCAAGTCTGCCAAGCCCGTCCGGGATGGAGAGGTCGTCGCCACGGCCGCCGCTCTCGCGTTTAACGACGCGGCCTCGACCGGAAAACTCCATCCGCTGACCCGCGCAGCCCTGGACCGCATGTGGACGATCCAGCGCCCGACGGCGCGTGGGACTGGTTCGACTGCGACCTGCCTCCGATGGAGGATGATGATTACTACGGGACCGCTCTGGCGGCGACCGCTGTCGGCCATGCCCCGGGCGACTACAAATCCACCGAGGCCGCCAGGAGGGGTATCGAGAAGGTCCGCGGCTACCTCCGCCCACACCCGCCCCCAATCTTCACCACCGGGCGCTCTTGCTCTGGGCCTCCATGGGAATCGACGGGCTGATGGACACCAACGAGCGCGAGCGGACGGTCGCCGACCTGCTGGCAAAGCAGCGACCGGACGGCGGTTGGAGCCTGACGTCGCTGGGTCGATTTGAGCGCCGCGACGGCACGCCCAACCCCGAAGACGCGCCCGCCGACGGCTACGGCACCGGCTTCGTTGTCTACGTCCTGCGCCAGTTCGGCATGCCCACCGACGCCGAGCCGATCCGCCGGGGCGTTGGCTGGCTCAAGACCCACCAGCATGCCTCGGGCCGATGGTATACCCGTTCTCCGACCCTCAACACCAACCACTATATAACCCACGCGGGCACCGGCTATGCCTTGATGGCCCTGTCTGCTTGTGGAGTGCGTTGACCCGCCGCCGAAGTTCCTCGGGGTGATCCTCGCAGGGACGGATAAGACTTCAGGAACGAATGGCACTCGGTCCCAAGAAAACCTGGATCAAGAAAGGAGCCCCTCATGAATCGCTCTCTTTTATTGGCTGTTGTCGCTTTGGTGCTGCGAACTGAGCCGGGCCTCGCCCAGGGGTTCGCAGGCCAGGGCAACCTTGCCAACCCCGCTCCTGCCAGAAATGTCGTGCGACAGGGAATGGGCATGATGGGAGGTGGAATGGGAGGAATGGGAGGAATGGGTGGAGTCCAGAGTAAATTTCCCAGGCGCACCGTCCAGGTTCAGATCCAGGGAGGAAAGAAGATTGCCGGCAAGCTGCAACTCGGCTACGTGGCCGTCGCGGGTGATTTTGGCCAGTATGTGATCAAGCCAGAATTTGTGAAGATCATCCGCTTCGCTTCCAAGGCCAAGGATAAGGGTAAGGGCGAGGATGAGGGAGCCGAAGATGAGAGCGTTCAAGCAGAACATGAGGCCGTGATCATGACCTCCGGCGAGGAGATCAGAGGAGAGGTTCAGCGTACGTACTGGGTGCTCGAGATCGACTGTGGCACGCTGACTCTCAACCCCCAGATCCTGCAATCGATGACATTCCTGCCGCCATCCGAGCCGAAGGACACCTTGCCGGGACAGCCCTCGGGAGCGACTCCGGCTTCACTCAACGTGACCCCCATCGAAGGCCCGAACGCCGTGGCGCTGATGGTGACGGGCCCGAAGATCACCCGGCTCGCGGCCGCCACCGAGCTCGCCGGCGACTGGATTCCCATCGACCTGCGGGAACCGGTAGAAGGCCGGGCGGTGCCGATTGTGGCTCAAGGGGTTGTCGTATACGCCCTGGGCCGCCACGTCTACGCCTTTGGCTCCGAGGCCAAGCGATGGGACATCCTGGATCTGCCGGAGGGGGCAGGGGAGAGTGCGACCGTCACCGCTGGATCAGCCCGGGTCGAGATCGACGGCGTCATTCATGTGTTCAGCGCCAGGACCGGTAAGTGGAAGCATATCGACACACGTACCATCCTTGATACTGTTCAGGACAAGGCCTTCAAGGCATTGCGGAATCCAAACACCCAGCGGTAAAGCCAGTTTCCCTCGGGGCAGGGGAGGGGCCGCCCCTTGCTGGCACCCCCAAGAACGTTGTTGACACCTTCCCCTTGTTGATGTTGGCCCGAACGGGCAATAGCTGGGTAGCTCCTTCGATTGTCGAAAGCCGGATGGCGCATTCGGAGTGGTCATTCCTCTTCGGGCCGATCAAGGTCCTTGTGGTCAGCCGGCTCCCGTCCCTCCAGCCGCGCCTTCAGCCGCGCCGCGGCTCGCCTGGGTCGTTCCGCTCGCACGACCGCGGCGCTGACGGCGATTCGTGTCGCACCCGCGGCTAACACCCGCTCAACGTTTTCCTCGGTGATTCCGCCAATGGCGAACCAGGGGATGTTGGTCGTCTCGGCAGCGGCCTGCACGAAGGCCAATCCGGCGAGCTCGGGCTCGGAGAACTCCTTGGTTGCGCTGGGGAAAACGGGGCCGACACCGAGGTAGGCCTCGCCGGAGAGTATCGCCGCGTCGAGCTGGGCGTGGTTGTGGGTCGAGACACCGATCAGCAGGTTGGAGCCGACGATCCGGCGGGCGTCGCGCACCGAGACGTCGTCCTGGCCCAGGTGTAAGCCGTCGGCACCGGCCAGCCGCGCCAGGTCGGGTCGGTCGTTGAGGATGAAGCGAGCCTTCGCCTGAGCGGTCAAGATCCGGACCTCGCGGGCGCGGGAAATCAGTTCGCGGTCGGCAAGGTTTTTCTCGCGCAGTTCGATGACATCAGCGCCGCCTGCCAGTGCCTCGCCGACGATCCAGGTCAGGTCACCCAGGGTCGCCAGGCCGCCGACCAGAACCATCAGCTTCGCTGCCCCCAACGATCGGTTCGCTTGCACCGAGGTGAGCACGAGCTTTTCAAGGGTGTAAATGTCGTACCGCAGGACCTCGAACCGCCCGGAGAGCCAGACATCGACGAGCTTCCCGTACTCTTCGAGCGTGCGCAGGGCCTCGGCGATGCGCTTGAAATTGGCGGTGAGAACCGCCCGGGGATTCTCGCGGACCTGCTCTGAGGGAGTCATGATGTGCGTGCCCACGTCCTCGCGCGTGTCGCGCAGCCGATGAGCAGATCGGGGTCAAAACCACGCAGTGCCTCTGCCAGGCGGTGGCGAACCTCCTTCAACCGGCGGGTCAGGCCCGGATCATCGAGCACGAACCGGGCGTAATCTTCAACGACTCGCAGGCCCTCGCGGGTACGGTTGGCCGAGGCGTCCAGAATCCGGCCGATATCCACCGCTCGGGCCGGGTCGAACAGGTCGAGCGGGGGGATTTCTTCGAGCGCGAGCGGCGGTGCCGACCGGGCCGACAACTGCTCCCAAAGATGGCTCCGCAACCCGTCCAGCTCAAGTCCATGAGCAAGCAGGCGCCGGGCCGCTGAGGACGATTCCGCCATCAGCCCCGCCAGCAGGTGCTCGGTTCCCACATGCAGCCCGCGGTCGATCGCCTTTGCATGCGTGGTGGCATCGAACAAGACAGCTCGCAAGGCCGCCGAATGGGGTAATGGAATGATTAGCTCGGCGGGTTCATTGGGCTTCGCCGGTAGCGTCTCGAGGTCGGTCTCACGTCGTGATTGCTCGAGTTCCGTACCTAGAGCATTCAGAACACGGGCGGGATCGAGGCCGAACTGGGCCATCAACTCGGCAGCCCGGCTCTCTGCCTCATCAACCAGGGCGGCCAGCAGATCGATGGGTTCAACGGAGGATCCTTCGTGCGTTCGGCCGGCTGAGCTCGATCTATCGGCGGAGTGCGCCGGGTGTGTATGCGTCGTACATCCGCTCACCGGTCCCTTCGCCCGTGGGTCTCGGATGGATTGCAACGCATCCGGTACATGGAAGTTTCGCCAAAACGAGACCTCAGAGGTCAATCCGTCGTTATCCTCGTGCTGGAGAGGATCCTGGCTGGATCTCTTTAAATTCCATGCAAACCTTTGCATCATGGTTATAGGTTTGTTCGACAATCCCCCCCACTGACGGTGTTGGACCTGTGGCCTGATCTTCCCGGACTTCCAACCGGCCGCGGTATCACCGTCCCCTCCACAAAGTCTTTCTCACTACAGGACCCCCACCGTGCTGGCTCGCATGATCCCATTTTTCGCTCTGGCCATGTCGGCCATTCTGCTGATCTCGATGCCTTGGGCCATGGTTTCGGCCCAGTCTGCCTCGAAGAAACCAACTTCCGTTCTCGACTTCACTATGAAGGATATCGATGGCAAGGATGTTCCGCTCGCGAAGTTCCAGGGCAAGGTGCTGCTGATCGTCAATACCGCCAGCCAGTGCGGCTATACGCCCCAGTATAAGGGGCTACAGGAGATCTATCAGAAGTACAAGGATCAAGGATTCGAGATCCTCGCCTTCCCGGCCAACGAGTTCGGCGCCCAAAGAGCCTGGAACCGACGACCAGATCAAGCAATTCTGCAGCTCCAACTACATATTTTCAGAGAGAACTCTACACCTGCACGCAACAAAAAAATGCATCCTTGCGAATATTTATTCGGATGCGTACCCGTACTAGCGTACACCGCATGTTTCGTGACAACTCACTGCGGCTGGCGCACCTAGGTTGCCGCTTTCCAGGGACCGCCAGGAAATCATTTCTCGCTCGTGCGAGGTGCGCGCCAGCGACGACCCAAGGAGGGAATTATGGCCCCGCCGAGATTGGCGAGGTTAGCGTCCGGGAATGGGGCGCGTTCGGCCCGGGGATTCAGAGAGCCGAAGAGAGCCTTCAGAAATCGGAAAACGCGCCAAGCTTCTCCCCGAGGGTGAAATGCAGGGAGCGGCCATTAGCGCGCACGGCCATTAGCGTGACGTCGTCCGCCGATAGATTTTTCGGGTAACGCTCGGCAATTTCCTGCAGCAGCGCGCCGATCAGTTTCTCTGCCGGTATGTCGCCCAGCAGATTGACGATCCGCAGCAGGCCTTCTTCCCCCAGCATCTCGCCGTCGGCATCGCAGGATTCCGTCAGCGCGTCCGTGTAGCTGAGCACGCAGTCGCCGGGGTCGAGTTCGATGTCCAGATGTTCGTAGTCCGTCAGATGAAAGAGCCCCAGCGGGATATTGGTCGGCCCCTTCTTTTCCGGATCGTCTTGGTGCCCGAGCAGGGACCAGTGGCTCTGGCGGGCGCGAAATAACAGCGGCCGAGGATGCCCCGCATTGCAAAGACAGAGCCTCCGGCTCGGTGCGAAAAAGGTGGCCACCACCGCCGTCGAGAACCTGCTTTGGCGAGACAACGCCGTAAACTGCTCATTCAGCAGGCGCACGAACTCTTTCTGGTCCAGGTGATTGACAAACCGTCGCATCAGCGTGCGCAGGTCCGCGGCCGTGGAAGCCACCGATTTGCCATGGCCGGAAACGTCGGCGAGCAACAGACGGCTGATGCGCCCGGAAGCGCAACTCGAGACGTAATAGACATCGCCACCCCGCTGGGCTTCGCCAAACGGCTTGCTATAGACCCACACATCGAGACCGGCCAGCTCGACCCCGCTCGACGCGAGTTGGCTGCCTCCCCAGACCTCCATGCACTGCATGTAACGCGTGGAAGATTCCGCCATGCAAACAGTATAGTCCTCCGTGGTCGCCGCCCCGCTGTCGCAAGTCTCGTGTGCTAAACTCGGCTTTTTGTTTTAGTACGCATATGACTCGCCGGAGCATCCGCAATGAATTTCTACCGTCGTTCAATACTTCTCGCCGCGCTCTTACTACTCCCTGTGGCGCTCCGCTCGCAGCAACCAGCACTCCGTCCCGTCACCATCGATGACGCCTTCCAAATTCGCGAAGTCCACGATCCGCAACTCAGCCCCGACGCCAAATGGCTGGCCTACACCGTAACGACCGCCGCCCTCAAGGACGACACCAACAAAAATCGCATCTGGATGCTGGCCATTCCGAATTCTGGCGCCGCCGCTGCCGAGCCCATCGCCCTCACCTCCGAAGACGCCTCCTCTTCCCATCCGCGCTGGAGTCCCGACGGCAAGTTCATCGCCTTTCTTTCCGGCCGGCGCGAGGGCAAACATTCTGTCTGGCTCCTGAATCGCCTGGGCGGAGAAGCCGAAAAACTCACCGACACCGCGCAGGATGTCGAAGATTTTTTTTGGTCTCCGGATGGCCGCCGTATGGCCCTCATCCTCCGCGATCCCTACGCCGGAAGAGCTCGAAGAGGCCAAAGACAAGGACAAAGACAAAGACAGCGACGACAGGACTCCGACGATAAAGATAAAAAGAAAAAAGCCGACAAGCCTTGGGTCATTGACCGCCTGCAATTCAAGGAAGACGTCCGCGGCTATCTTGACCGCCGCCGCACGCACATCTATATCTTCTACCTCGCCACCAAATCGCTAACGCAAATCACTGGTGGCGATTATCGACGACTCCGAACGCCGCATGGTCGCCCGACGGCAAATAGATCGCTTTCACGCAGCAATCGCACTCCCGATCCCGACGCTAACTACAATTCGGACATTTGGGTGGTCGCCGCCGACAACACCGACAAAGGCGCGCACCTTACAAAAATCTCCTCCAGTCTCGGCGAAGATCATGCCGCCGCATGGTCCCCCGACGGAAAACTCATCGCCTTCACCACGCAGCTCGATCCCAAGCTCTTTCAGTACGCCACCAAACATCTCGCCGTCGCTCCTTCCACTGGCGGCGAAGTAAAAGTTCTCACCCAGTCTTTCGATCGCAATGGTGACGCAACCGCATTTCTCGTCATGATGGCAAGTCCATCTACTTCATTGCAGACGACGACGGCACGCAAAATCTCTGCCAAATCGCCACCACCGGCGGAGAAGTCACGCGCCCCATCGGCGGCCGCCTGATGGTCTACGACTATTTCCTGGCCAAATCCGGCGAAATCGCGGTGCAAATCTCCAAAATCGATCGCCCCAACGAAATCTATTTCCTGCCCGCGCCCTGCCGGCCAGTCGAATGCCAGCACATCTTCCGCGGAACCCGTGCGCCTCACACACGTCAACGACGCGATCATGTCGCAGCTCCGCCTCGCCACCGTCGAGTACGTGCACTTCAAAAGCAAAGACGGCACGCAAGTCTCCGGTTATTTCTACAAGCCCCTCGATTACGTCCCCGGAAAACGCGTGCCGACGCTCCTCCGCCCGCACGGCGGGCCGGTCTGGGCCTGGTACGCGGAATTCAATTTCGACGAGCAACTTTTCGCCGCCAATGGCTACGCTGTTCTGCTGCCCAATCCGCGCGGCTCCTCGGGCTACGGCGAAAAATACTGCAAAGCGATCTTTGCCGATTGGGGCAACAAGGATTTTCAAGACGACATGGCCTTCGTCGACTACGCCATCGAGCAGGGAATCGCCGACCCCGACAAACTAGGCGTAGGGGGCTGGTCCTACGGCGGCATTTCCACCGACTTCATCATCGGCCAAACACAACGTTTCAAAGCCGCGATCAGCGGCGCCGGCGAAGCCTTGAATATCAGCAATTACGGCCACGACGAATATCAGCGCGACTACGAAACTGAGCTAGGCCGCCCCTGGGAAAATCAAGCCCTGTGGGACAAATTAAGCCCCTTCTACAAAGTAAAAAACATCACCACGCCCACGCTGTTCATGGGCGGCGACGCCGACTCCAACGTTCCCATCCTGGGCGGCGAACAAATGTACCAAGCCCTGAAGAGCCTGGGTCGCACCACCGAACTGGTGATCTACCCTGGCGAGTTCCATGAGTTCACCACCCCCAGTCACATCCAAGATCGCCTCCGCCGTTATCTGGCTTGGTACGGTCATTATGTAAAAGGTGACCCAGTCCCCGCCACTCCGCCGCTAGATCAACCCAAGTCGGCCAAGTCAACAAAATAACCATCAATCGTTGCAACGCGTTAGCACCATTCTTCGATGTTGTAATGGCGCAGCACGCTGCGCCTCATCCAATCTATCAGCCCTGCCGAATATCTAAATCTTTCTTTTTTAATGAATTAGGTTCCAACTACCTGCCTCCAATTTTCCTCTTGACAACAAATACTGTATACAATACAGTGTACATGACACACCGTATGCCACACACATCATGACCACTCCACTCACCACCCCTGCTCCACTCGCCGAACTCTTCGACGCCCTGCGCCTCGAGCTCCGTCGTGGCTGCCTCGTCGTCGCCGTCCTCGCCCAACTAAAATCCGAGCAATACGGCTACACCCTAAGAAAATCCCTCTCCGACGACGGCCTGATCATCGACGAAAGCACTCTCTATCCGTTGCTTCGGCGGCTCGAATCGCAAGGTCTGCTCCTCAGCGAGTGGCGCGAAGAAAACAAACGCAACAAACGCTTCTATCGCCTCTCTCCCGCAGGCGGACAAGTTCTCGATCAGCTCCTCGAAGAATGGCGCCGCATCAACGCTTCGATCGATCGCATGGTCGATCCAGGCACGGTAAACGAAAGCGCCTCGGCGATTAACCCAGTTCAAGCCGACCCGCAACAGCACAGCATCTCAAAGGAGTCTTAACATGCAACTACTCGATCGCTATCTCCAGGAAGTAAAGCGCTATCTCCCCGCCGCCCAGCGCGACGACATCCTCAAAGAGCTCTCCGCCAACATTCTCGAAGAAATGGATGAACGCGAAGCCGCGTTAAGCCGCCCGCTCACCGAAGATGAACAGATCGCCATCCTCCAGCAGCAGGGAAGTCCTCTGGTGGTCGCCAGCCGCTACCGCCATGACCAGCGCAGTTTCACCTTCGGCCGCGTCATCATCGGCCCCACACTCTTCCCGCTCTACTCCAAAATTCTCGCGCTGAATCTCACTCTTACCGTGGTCATCGCTTCCATTGTTATGACCACCCTCGGCATGCATGTTGGTTTCTCCGCTTTACTCTGGCCGGCACTACTGCAATTCGCCACCATCACGACCATTTTCGCCGCCATTGAGCAATCGCAAGATAAATTCCACATTCTCGACCGCTGGAACCCCCGCGCCCTCCCGCCCGTTCGCGACCCGCTAAAAATCTCCCGCGCCAATACATTTTTCGAAATGTTCTGCAGCCTTATATTTGTGCTCTGCTGGATTCACGTCCCCGGCGCAACCTACGCCGTCGCCTACCTCTTCGTAGGTCCGCTAGTTCGTTACCTGCAGCCCGCCACAGTCGATCCGCTGCTCTACTCCCCAGCCTGGCAAATTTTCTACCTGCCGATCTTGATCCTGGTCCTTCTCGGCATCGCGCAGCACGGCCTGAATTTTGCCTTCCCGCGTTGGACGCGCAACCGCTTGATCGCCCGCGTCTCGCTATCTTCTCTGGGCTTGTTGCTGACCTTGTTGCTCTTCCGCGCCGGCGATCTATTCTTGGTCAATCCCGAAGCCGCCAACGCCACCCACTACCTCGGCCTCGCAACCGTAATCAACGCCGTAGTCCACTACAGCGTCCTCGCCGCCGCCATCATCGCCGCGTTCCAAATCGCCTGGGAAATCCGCCGCATCGTGCGGCTAACGCCCGCCCCGTCCCCGTCCAGTTCCGCCCCCCAGGCCTGCTAGCGCGGCCTAGGCGGGGTTTGGCCTTTGTAGGGGTTCAGCATGCTGGATCCCATCTCGGCACGTTCTCCACCTCATCCTGATTCACTTGTCTTTCACCGTGCTTCCATTGCCTCTCCGAAATAAAATCAAAATAAACTAAGGTAGGCACGATAAGGTGAGTAACGAAACATCGTGCCGCGTGAAAAGTCGCGCCGGCAAATCTAAGAATCGGAGCAGCACGCCATGTCCCAAGACCTCTACACCGCCGTCGACGCCTACCTCGCCGCCCAGCTAATCCCTCCAGATCCCATCCTCGACGCCGTCCTGAAATCCCACCTCGACGCCGACCTCCCGCCCATCAACGTAACGCCCACCCAAGGAAAATTCCTGAATCTCCTGGCCCGCACTATGCATGCAAAAAAGATCCTCGAAATCGGCACGCTGGCCGGCTATAGCACCATCTGGCTAGCCCGCGCCCTTTCGCCAGGAGGTCGGGTAATCACGCTCGAATACGATCCCAAACACGCCGAGGTGGCCAGCAAAAATTTTCGCCGCGCCGGATCTAGAAAACGTAATCGAACTCCACGTCGGCAAAGCCCTCGACACCCTCCCCAAAATCGCCGCCGCAAATCCCGCGCCCTTTGACCTGATCTTCATCGACGCCGACAAGCAAAATAATCCCAACTATTTCCAGTGGGCCTTAAAACTCTCCCGCCCCGGCTCCGTAATCATCGTCGACAACGTTGTCCGCGACGGCGCCATCCTGGACGCCGCCAGCACCGATACCGCCATCCAAGGCACCCGCCAACTCTTCGAGCTCCTCCACAACGAATCCCGCGTCGACGCCACCGCCCTGCAAACCACGGACGCCAAAGGCCACGATGGCTTCGCCCTTGCTCTGGTGTTGTAGGGGCGAGTCTTTACGCAGAGGAACGAAGGGACGCGTTAAGTCCTTTCCGCTTTGAATTTCCCCCGCCACCTATGCCAATATCCATCGCCGAGGCCAACAACATGCCCTACCTCCTAAAAACCGAGCCCACCGTCTACTCCTTCGCCGACCTCCAGCGCGACAAAGCCACCCTCTGGGACGGCGTCAGTAACCCCACCGCCGTAAGAAATCTCCGCGAAATGACCCCCGGCACAAAACTGATCATCTACGAAACCGGCGAAAAAAAATCCGCCGTAGGCACCGCCACAGTAGTTTCCGTCGACGCCAAAGATCCCAAAAATCCCGCCGTAAACATAAAAGCCGGCAAACCTTTGCCGGCTGAGGTAACGTTAGCTCAAATCAAAGCCAACAAACTCTTCGCTACCTCGCCATTAGTCCGCCAAGGCCGCCTCTCGGTAGTCCCCCTAACCGACGCGCAATACGAAGCCCTTGTAGCGGCCGATCTTTAGCTTGCCCTGAGCCTCGAAGGGTCCCCGGCGCTTTTACCCACTGTCAACGCTCTTACCTATTGTAGAAAGGAAACAAAAATGGAAACCAAATCCTCCTCACCGCAATGGCAAACTCTCCCCGCCGCCCAAGCCGGACAATTCCGCATCGGCGCAGACCTCTCCGTAAATCGCCTGGGTTTCGGCGCCATGCGCATCACCGGCCAAGGCATCTGGGGCCCGCCCAAAGATCGCGCCGAAGCCATCCGCGTCCTCCAACGCGCCGTCGCCCTCGGCATCAATTTCATTGACACTGCCGATTCCTACGGACCCCACGTCAGCGAAGAAATCATTGCCGAAGCTTTGCATCCGTATCCCGCAGGCCTGATCATCGCCACCAAAGCCGGCTTCGATCGCACCGGCCCGGATCAATGGGTAACCAACGGCCGCCCCGACCATCTGCGCTCCGCCGTCGAAGGCAGCCTCAAGCGCCTGCGCGTCGACCGCCTCGATCTCCTCCAACTCCACCGCATCGACTCCAAGGTTCCCGCGGAAGACCAACTCGGCACGCTAAAAGATTTGCAAGCGCAGGGAAAAATCAAACACCTTGGCCTCTCCGAAGTCACCATCGCCCAGATCGATCACGCCCGCACCATCGTCCCCATCGTCAGCGTGCAAAACCGCTACAGCGTAGTAGACCGTGCCGCCGACGACATCGTCGCCTATTGCGAACGCGAAACGATCGCCTTCATCCCCTGGTTCCCGCTAGCCGCCGGAGACGTCTCCGCCGCCGGCAACACCCTCGAGCACACCGCCGCAAAACTAAAAATCACCTCGTCCCAACTAGCCCTGGCCTGGCTCCTAAACCGCTCCCCAATAATCCTGCCCATCCCCGGCACCTCCAAGGTTGCCCACCTGGAAGAAAACGTAGCCGCCGCCGCCCTCCACCTCGACGACGCCACCATGCAATCCCTGAGCCAACAAGCCCGCGGCGCAACCCAAACGTAGTTCGTGAATCTGGGAGGGCCCGACTTCAGTCGGGCCGTTACAGGAACACCATAAACCTCCGCTTCGATCCGACTCGCCCCGACCCCGTCATTCTGAGCGGAACCGGCCGACGATTTCTCTTCCGCGTTCGCTTCCTGCGAACGCGTCGGCCGGTGCAGCGATGAATCTCTCTTCGTTCTTGCCTTTGCGCAGCTTTGGTCGCCGACTCCTTGATCTCCAGCGTCGCGAGATTCGTTATTGATGCCGGTGGAGGTTTCAGCGGACGAGATTGTGGGCCGGAAGCCGTAGAGTTTGGGTGCGGACGAGTTTGGAGTTGGGTAGGTCGATGTATATGAAGTTCTTGATGGTAGTTTCTCCGGTACGGTCGATAATCAAAGCCGCTTCTCCGCTTCGGATGCGGGCGCTTCCCCACAGGTCTGCCATCGACTTCAGCATCGTGGCAAACCCCATGCCGCCATTTTCAAGACGCGACACGCCGGGTTGGATGGCAAAGTTGATCGCCTCCATTGAGCTGCGAAGAAAATCATATTTTGGATTTTTGCTCAAGCTTTCCAAAACTCCAACTCCGAGGTCTGCGACGCTGAACGCGAACTTCCTGCTACGCACTTGGTAGACAAGAAGTGCAGGGTCATCAGAGGAGCTGTGCGTCCAGGCGTTGTCCACCATTTCGCCCACGCCCCCGGTGAGTGCTCCTGCGAGCTTGAGTGAAAATCCATTTGAGACTAACTCTTCTCTGAGAGCCAGCAGGCGCTTGGTCCACCAACTCCCCTCTTCAGATGTCGACGTTGGCAGTACGATTACCGTGGTATCGCCGGACGTAACTTTGCTGGCCTTGCCGACGAACGGCCAGTTTGCAGACTTCACGACTGTGTACCTACCAGAATTATTGGTCGAACTAAGGAGGGAACGGCCCCACGAATCCTCCGGGAGTGGGCCTCAATGATCGCAAGTTCCACGGCGGCAGGCACAGAGACTGACTTGTTCTGCAGCTCAACGGATGTTGGTACATCTGCCTCCGCTAGGCTCCAATGAAAATGCTCTATGTCCGTTACACTAAGTGAATTCTGATTCATAACAGTGCAGAAGGAAGAAAGTTTAACAGGAATGGGCAGTTGGGGCGCCGGGATGGTCGCCTTCAACAGGATGACGAGCTAGGGACGAGGGCAACGGCCAACGGCGGGAAATTCAAAAGACTGAAATCGGGCCCTCCCGTTGCTCGCCCCACCCCCGCGCGCTATCCTCCTCACTTCGTCGAGAAACTCATGTCCATCAGAACGTCCAAGCTCACAACCGCGCTGACGATTTCGTTCCTGCTCGCGTCCGTCGTAATCGCGTCCTCCTCTGATCGTACCCAACGTCGCCAGCCAATCCGCTCCGGCGACGCAACAACCTGCCGCAACGTCGCCGACAGCAGCAGCGCCCGCATCGCCGACGTCGCCGTCCCCGACGCCAGCGCCAACGGCGGCACCGAGTTCCGCGGGAAGTTCCGTGACAGGTTCCGCGGGCACCGCCGTGGCTGCCACGCCTGCCTCTCCGGCGCTGCTCCACGCCCAGGAACTTTATCGCACCGGAAAATTCGATCTGGCGCTCGCGGAATACAACGCCATTGCCGCCGCGAACGGCAGCGACGCTGCTGCGGCCTACGCCGGACTTGCGCGCGTGTACCTGAAACAAAAAAATCCCGCCGCCGCTTTTCCCGCGGCGCAGAAAGCTGTGGCGCTCAACGCCGACTTGGCTCAGGCGCACACCGCGCTGGGCGAAGTCTATTTTCGCCAGGGAAAAATCAGCGACGCCGAAAAGGAATTCCAGTTTACGAATCGCAACAAACGATCGGACGCACGCGCCTATCTCGGCTTGAACCGCGTGTATCGCGCCACCTCCAACTACAAGATGGCCAAGGTTGCCCTGGACATTGCCCACCAAATGGATCCTGGCGACCCGGAGATTCGCCGCAACTGGCTCGGTACGCTCAGCCTCAAGGATCGCCTCAAGGCCATGCAGGAATACCTGGACGTCGGCAGCAACGACGATCCGGAATCACTCGATTATCTGAAACACTCGATGGTGGTGCTGCAGGATGAAATGAACCGGCCGGTTCGCGGGTGCCGTCTGATCACCAAAATCACTTCCACGCAAACAGATCTGGAACGCTTGATGGTCGACGCCAAGCGCATCAAGGGTTACGGCCTGAAAGTGAAACTGAACGATACGGTTTCGCGTTTGCTGCTGGACACCGGCGCCGGGGGGATTTTGGTCAACAGCAAGATCGCGGAAAAGGCCGGCGTGCAGCGCGTGGTGGAACAAAACGTGAAGGGCATCGGCGACGCCGGCGCGGCCAACGGTTACGTCGGTTACGTCGATGACATCCAAATTGGCGAACTGCAATTTCAAAACTGTTACGTGCGGGTGGTCGACAAGAAAAACTCGATGGACGAAGACGGCTTTATCGGCGCCGACGTGTTCGCGCACTTTCTGGTGGATATAGATTTTCCGGACGGCAAGTTCAAGCTATCGGAATTGCCGAAATTGCCAGACGAGCCGGCCGAGGAAACATCTCTCGATTCTCACCCGACTTCCACATATCACCCGCGCGACCGCTACATCGCGCCGGAAATGAAGGACTACACCAGGATTTTTCGTTTTGGGCACCAGCTGCTGGTGCCCACCAGCGTGAATGAAAATCCCTACAAATTATTTCTGCTGGACACCGGCGCGTTTGACGACACCATTACGCCGGACGCCGCGCGAGAAACCACCAAGGTCCACACGGACGACCGCATGCACGTGAAAGGCTTCAGCGGACAGATCAAAGACGTTTATGTCGCCGATGACGTGACGCTGGCGTTTGGACACTTCAAGCAACGAAGAAATCTGATTTCGTTCGACATGACCAACCTAAGCAATTCGATAGGGACGGAGGTATCGGGCACGCTGGGATTCGGCATGCTTTTTCTGTTGGATATCAAAATCGATTATCGCGACGGGTTGGTTGATTTTAGTTTTGATCCGAACCGCATTCACTAGGGAACGTGCGCACACCAAAATGCGCCGGACGTTGTCGCTACGTACGGCGCATTTTTTTTTGCCACGAACCAGCAGTTACATGGATTTGGGATTCTTCTCGAGCTGATCGAGGTCAGCGAGAACTTCAGCGCTGTGCACGTCGGGCTTCACGTCGATATAGACCTTGCGGACGACGCCGTTGGGATCGATCAGGAAAGTGTGGCGCGCGGAAAGCTTCATGACCGCGATGTTCATGATCGAATCGTAGGACTCGGAAACTTTGTGGTCGGTGTCGGCGAGAAGTTTGAAGCTGAGACCTTCCTTGGTGCAGAACTTCTGGTGCGAATCCGCATCCTGCACGCTGACGCCAACGATTACGGCGTTGAGTTTTTCATATTGCGCCAGGTCGCGCTGGAAATTGTGGGCTTCCACGGTGCAGCCGGTGGTGAAATCTTTCGGATAGAAATACAGAACCACCCATTTGCCTTTGAAGTCGTGCAGGCTGACGGGTTTTCCTTCTTGCGAATTCAGCGTGAAGTCTGGGGCAGCGGTGCCCACTTCCGGAGCTTTGGTATCGGCGCGCGCGGAGCGTAGAAAAAGTCCGACGGCAATCAGGGCCGCTAAAGCTAGTACAATTCCTGCGATTTTCATTTTGTTCCCCTCGGTTCAAATATCCGGAACTCCACCTTCCGAATGAAATGCCACAGTTCAAATCCTACGCCATAAAACGACAGTCTGCCAACCGTACGGGAAGATGAAAGGCAGAACGAAATCAGGCCGGTATCGAAGCCCGCAGCGGCTGAAGCCGGTTTCGTAGCGATGCACTTACAGCCCGACTAAAGTCGGGCCCTCCCAGCCGGGCCTCCCGACGCAGAAAAACAAAACCGGAGCCTTGCCGGAACGCGTGGGTTATTTTTTTTGGCTGAACAAGCCGAAGCCGATGCGGAGCTGGATGGTGTTGATGCCGGGGTTGGGTTTGGTCATGCCGGCGTTGGAGATGTGCTGGAAGCGGAATTCGGCGCTGATGTTGTATTTGCTTTGCAGGAAGTGGAGGCCTAACGCGCCGCCGGTGGTGAAATTAATTTGCGAGGTGCCCGGCGGAGTTTTTTCGTTGGTGAAAAGCGTGCCGCCGCCAATTTCGAAGTAGGGAGCTACTTTTTTGGGAGTGGAGAGAATCCATTTGAACGCGAAGGGATCTACGCCGCCACCGCAGGCGGCGCCATTTGCCTGCGTGACGCAGTAGACCGGGAGGACGCTCAGCGCGTACTCAAGACGGCCTTTCAGGAAGCCGGGGCCATGCGGGGCGGTGAGGATTAGGCCGAAGCGGAGGCCGAGATTGGCGACGCCATCGTCCATCTGGCTGCCGTTGATACCGTGGCCGCCACTGATGAAGATTTGGTATTCGGCTTCGCCTTCGACCGGACCGGCTTGCGCGCGACAGCGTGGAACGACTGACAGGGAAACGCAAACCAGCATGATTGCGGCGAGAGCGTGCAACAGAGAATATTTCACCCGAGAGCCTCCGTCGTTCGTCGCGCACCTCGGCGCGAATTTGGTGCAGCAAAGATACACAGTTTTTTTATTTCGCGCACGCAAGTTCGCTGGATTTCTAGAACAGACAAAAAGCTGGGGGCGTAAACTCAGTTGCCCTGCGTTGCGGCACGTCTTGGTCCTCTGTGAATCGTCGGTGCGTTGGGATAGGCGGGGCATGGATTGCAAGTATTAGTTAACAATACTTTACAAGTGTAGTTCACCATGCTTAATATCGTCTGCGACGCATCTTAAACAGTTTGGAGTCGGTACATCAAACTGTAATATACAGCGGATATGCTGTCGGGCCGGCTACAGCGGGCTTGAGATCGCCGGGAAACAACTTAATGGTTATAAAGTTCGCAACATTGCGCAGAGAAAACCGGGCGTCACTCGGTGTTTTATTGTGTTTATTCTTCCTCGCTCCGGGCGCATTGCGTGCCCAGGGCGCGGATCGCAAACCATGATGGCGATGGCGGTCGCGGTGGCACAGCGAGCCAGTGCGCCGGCGCCGACTCCCGAGCCACCGGCGCCAAATGCGGCGTCCGACGATGACGACATACCGACGATGTTTCCGCACCCGGAGTCTGACCGGATCTGGCTGTCGGGGCAGATGAATATTATTACGCAGTGGCATCCGACGTTTGATTCACCGTATCAGGGTCCGCACAGCCTTACGCCGCAAGCGCAGGATGCGACGTCTCGCGTTGTAACGGTGTTTACCGGACTGCGGCTATCTAGCACGACGGAATTTTTGTGCGACGCGCAGGAAGCCGGTGGCCACGGAATTAGCGAAGCTTTGGGATTGGCGGGGGCGACGAATTTGGATGTGGTGCGGAATCCCGCGCTGAGCAAAGCGCCCTATATTGCACGACTGATGTGGCATCAGATTATTCCACTGGGCGGCAAGAAACAGCCGCAACAGCGGAATCAATATTCTCTGTTCAGTACGCTGCCGGAGCGGCGGCTGGAGATA
This sequence comes from uncultured Acidobacteriota bacterium, assembly GCA_963798585.1. Lineage (GTDB taxonomy): Bacteria > Acidobacteriota > Terriglobia > Acidiferrales > UBA7541 > Acidiferrum. The sequence goes on along the minus strand of CAWCTJ010000017.1, from coordinate 259,792 downwards.
CGCTTCGGAAAAATGAGCCTGGCGGATTTTTTTGACAACAACACCTACGGGACCGATTCGAATTTGCAGTTCATGAATTGGACGGTGGATAACGACGGCGCGTGGGACTATGCCGCGGACACGCGCGGATACACTTTCGCGGTGTTGCTGGAGTATCACGACAAGTTCGGGGTGATCCGTTTTGCCGAAGCGCTGATGCCCAAGGTGGCGAATGGCATTAATTTGGAAGCGAACTTGGGCCAGGCGCGCGCGGAAAACGTGGAGGTGGAATTACACGGGCATGTGGCGCGGCTGAAGCCCGGGGTGTTGCGATTGTTGTCGTACGTCAACCACGCGAACATGGGCGTGTACGATGTGGCCATCGACAACTTCCTGGCGGGGCAGGGAACCGCCCCTGTGATTACCGACCATCCGCTGCAAACAACGGTCAAGTACGGTTTTGGCATCAACTTTGAACAGCCACTGAATGATTGGATAGGTGTGTTTGGGCGCTGGGGTTGGAACGAAGGACAGCACGAATCGTTTGCGTATACCGAGGATGACGAGACGGTGGAGATTGGCGTGGGCGGCAATGGCAAGCGGTGGGGGCGGAAATACGATCGGATGGGCTTGGCCTTTGTTTCGAATGGCATTTCGCGGCCGCACCAGGAATATCTGGGGCTGGGCGGAATCGGGTTTCTGCTCGGCGACGGACGCCTGACGTACGGGCGGGAAACTATTTTGGAGGGTTTTTACACACTGCATCTTTGGCGGGGACTCTATCCGGCGATCGGAATACAGCATATTAATAATCCCGGGTATAACCAGGCGCGGGGGCCGGTGGTGGTGCCGACGCTGCGCGCGCATGTGGAGTTTTAAGACCGCCCACGTTTAGAAAAGGTTGCGATGGTATGCTTTTGCCGCTGGAATTCATCACAAAATCGGCATACAGTTTTTAGATAATCTTTATGTGGAATCGGATAGACTCCGGCAACGTTTGGGCAATGGGACACGCTGAGTTTGCGGCACGATCCCAGGGATGCACTCGCAATGAAGTTGAAGAAAAGACAAGCTGATAGCGTGGATTCGACACCCGGGAAAGCCGAGACGCGGCATGTCCTCGGGGCTCGGGATAACGCGCCATCCGCACAATGGATCCTGACGGCGCTGCTGATTTTGTGCCTAGTCTTGTTTACGTGGCATCCGGCGGCGGCGCGGCAGCGTGACGTGATGGATAAGGCTGGAGCGGCGGGTAGTAACTTCGCGATTGCCGACTTCGACGGCGATTCTTTGCCGGACTTTGCGAGCGTGCAGCCGGGGCTGGCGATGGCTTCACAGACGAGCTACAGGATCCATTTTAGGTTCAGCCTGGGTCAGCAAAGTTCGTTTACGCTAACTGCGCCAACGGGCGGATTGCAGATTGCTTCGCGAGACGTGAACGGCGATAGCTTTCTGGATTTGATCGTATCGACGAGCATCGCGAATGAGCCGGTGGCGGTGCTACTCAACGATGGGCGGGGGAACTTTCGGCTGGCGGATACCGGAGCGTTTGGGCGGGATATTTGGCAAGCGCGAGCGGAATGGCGTGCCGGGGCGGTGCGCTGGGTCGACGAGGAATCGGCGCTAGCTGGTGCAGGCTGGGCGGCTGCGATTGGCGGCGCGCGCGCGGCATTGCTTCCGGCGATGGGCGAGGTTTCGATTGCGCCGGAGAGAACGAATTGTTTGGTTTTGCCCCACGAATACCGAGGACGCGCGCCGCCTACGGCATAGTTCGCGATCCGGAAAAATATTACACAAAGTTTTACGAGTTGACTGACGGCCAGAGTTTATCCACGGAGGCATCCGGCTCGAGGTGTAGGTGCATTCGGCCGGAATGCCCGGGAACGAGTGAATGTTGAAGGAAAGTACAGCGGAGACCAGGGCGCGTGGCGCGGAGGTTTGGGCAAGCCGTGGCGCAATGTATTGCGCCACAGCAAAGTCTATGGCTCGTGCGCTGGCGACGCTTGCGCTGGCGGTTGCGATGCCTGCGCTTGGACAGACTCCCGCGCCGATGCCGAAAACGCCCGCGCCTGGCCTGCAGGGTGCGCAAGCGGCGCAGTCCGCGCAACAGAGTTCGCAGACGCCAGGGGCGCTGACTTGGGAAGAGGTGCGGGCAAAGTTTGAGGCGGAGAATCCGTCGTTACGGGCGGGCGCGATTGGGATTGAGGAATCGAAGGCGCAAGAGATCACGGCGTACCTACGACCGAATCCGAATTTTGGCGCGCTGTTGGATCAGGTAGATCTATTTTCTACAAATCCGTCGCAACCACTTGCGCTGTCGCAGCCGGTCGGGTCGCTGACGTATTTGCACGAGCGCGACCATAAGCGGGAGTTACGGCGAGATAGCGCGAAGGAAGCCACGGGAATTGCGATCTCTAACCAAGCGGACCTGGAACGCAATTTGTTGTTCACGTTGCGTAATGCGTTTGTGCAAACGCTGCAGCAGAAAGCGGTGCTGGGTCTGGCACGGGAAAATTTGACGTATTACGACCACGTGCTGGATGTGAATCGCGACAAATACAAGGCTGGCGGAATCGCGCAAGTGGATCTGGACCGGCTGGAATTGCAGCGCGTGCAATTCGAAGCGGATTTGCAGGCGGCGCTGGTGAGTTTGCGCACGGCGAAGATTCAACTATTGACGTTGCTGAATGATCGGACTCCGGTGGAGCAGTTTGACGTGATTGGGTTATTTGATTTCAACAATCAACTGGCGGGGCTAGACGAATTTCGGCAAATCGCGGTAGATAACCGGCCGGATTTGCGCGCGGCAGTGCAGGCGGTAGATAAGGCGCGGACGGATCATCAACTGGCGGTGGCCAATGGCTCGACGGATCCGACGTTTGGCGTGGACGGCGGAAAGAATCCGCCGCTCCAACACTACATCGGCATCAGCGTGAATATTCCGCTGCGGATTTTCGACCGCAATCAGGGCGAGAAATTGCGCACGAAGCTGGACATCGACCGCAACGCGGAACTGCTGAATTTGCAGCGCGCGCAGGTGTTCAGCGACGTGGATTCGGCGTACGCGATGGTGGAGAGCAATCTGGCGCTGCTGCAACCGTATAAGGATCGTTACTTGAAACAAGCGGACCGCGTGCGGGACACGATCGCGTTTTCATACCAGCATGGCGCGGCGTCGCTATTAGATTTTCTGGATGCGCAAAAAGAATATCGCGACGTGCAACTAAATTATTTGAACCTGGTGGCTTCTTATCTGACGGCCGCAAGCCAGTTGAATCTGGCGGTGGGACGCGAGGTTTTGCAATGAGTGTTTTCACCATGAGGCGTGTGAACGATTGGAAGTTGGCGGTAGTCTCCGCAGCGGGTGCGATCTTGCTGTTGGCGGGTTGCGGCGGGAGAACGCAAGGCGGATCCCGCGGCGGAGGCGCCGCCAGCAACGCAGGTGGTGGCGGCGGGAGACGCGAGCCTGGTGACGGTGGATGACGCAGACGCAATTCCCCTTGACGGCGGCGGTGGCGCGGCAGGCGACGTCGCAATTAGTGGTGACGGGCGTGGTCGCGCCGGATATTTCACGGACGGTGCCGGTGATTTCGATTGCCACCGGACGCGTGGTGGATATTAAGGCGCGGCTGGGCGACACGGTGAAAAAAGGGCAACTGTTGATGCAAGTGCAGAGCGCGGATGTGGCGTCGGCATTTTCTGATTACCGCAAAGCGGTGGCGGACGAACAACTGGCGAATACGCAGCTGGAGCGCGCGAAAATTCTGTACGACAAAGGGGCGATTTCACAGAACGATTTGCAGACGGCGGAGAATGCGGAAAACAAAGCGAAGGTGGATGTAGAGACTTCACGCGAGCATTTACGCGTGCTGGGCGCGGGAACGGACCATCCGAGCGGCGTGGTGGATATTTTCGCGCCGATTTCCGGAGTGATTACGGATCAGCAAGTGACAAACGCAGGGGGAATCCAGGGACTGGCGGCGACGGCGAATCCTTTTACGATTTCGGATTTATCTTCGGTGTGGATTTTGTGCGATGTGTACGAGAACGATTTGGCGAACGTGCACGTGGGCGAGACCGCGGACATCAAGCTGGCGGCTTATCCGGATAAAACGTTCAGCGGAAAGATCAGCAACATTGGCGCGGTGCTGGACCCGAACATTCGCACGGCGAAGGTGCGCATTGAGGTGCAGAATCCCGGGCTGATGAAGGTGGGAATGTTTGTCTCGGCGACGTTCCACGGACAAAAGGAAGAAACGCACGCGGTGGTACCGGCCTCGGCGATTTTGCATTTACACGATCGCGATTGGGTGTATGTGGCGGCGGGAGACAAGAAATTCAAGCGGCTGGAAGTGACTTCTGGCGTGACGCTGCCGAACAACATGCAGGAAATTTTGTCCGGGCTGCAACCGGGACAACGCGTGGTGACGAACGCGCTGGTGTTGCAGAACACGGTGGAGCAGTGAGGCGATTCCGCAAAACCGGATTTGCGTGCGCGCGCCTGGGCAAGCTGGGGTGCAATCCCGCCCCTACGGGATGCTCCTACAAAGGCGAGGGGTCGCGTGGGGGCGCGGCACCGGAAGGTTTTGGAATTAGCGCATGATTCGCGGGTTTGTCGATTACACGCTGAACAATCGGTTCATCGTGTTCATGGTGGCGATTTTGTTGCTGCTGTGGGGTGCGATCTCGTTTCGCCAGCTGCCCATTGAGGCCTATCCGGACGTCGCGAACAACTACGTGCAGCTGATTACGCAGTGGCCTGGTCGCGCCGCGGAAGAGGTGGAGCAGCAGGTCACCATTCCGGTGGAAGCGGGGATGAACGGGCTGCCGCATCTGACCCACCTGCGATCGTTTTCGCTGTTCGGCATCTCCAGTGTGATGCTGATTTTTGACGATGCCTCGGACAACGATATCAACCGCGCGAAAGTAGTGGAGCGACTGGCGCAACTTTCGCTACCCAACAACTTACAAACGCAGATCGGGACGGATTTCAGCCCGGTCGGCCAGATTTTCTGGTACACGCTGACAAGCACCAATCCTTCCTATGACGTGATGGCGCTGAAGTCGCTGGAAGACTGGACGCTGGAGAAGCAGTTCAAATCCGTGCCCAACGTGGTGGACGTTTCCAGCTTTGGCGGAATCACGCGCGAATACCAGGTGCGAGTGGATCCCGACAAATTAATCTCGTATGGGCTGAGCATCGGCCAAGTGGAAGCCGCGCTCGCCAATAACAATGTGAATGCCGGCGGAAGTTTCATGGAATCGGGACTACAGCAGATCAACGTGCGCGCGGTGGGACTCTTTCTGAACGTTGACGACATTCGCGCAACGCTGGTGAAAGTACAGAACGGCACGCCCGTGCGAATCGAAAACATCGCTACCGTGGAGCAAGGCGCGAAAATTCGCCTGGGGCAAATCGGCAAGACGTATCGGCGGGAAGACGGAAAGACGGTGGACGATCCGGATGTGGTGGAAGGGATCGTGCTGCTGCGCAAAGGCGCCAACGCCGACGAAACGCTGGCAGCGATTCACGCAAAGGTGAAAGAGCTTAACGAAGGCATCCTGCCTCCGGGCGTGAAGATTGTGCCGTTCCTGGATCGCAGCGAACTGTTGCACTACACCACAGAAACCGTGCTACACAATCTGCTGCACGGAATGCTGCTGGTTTCCTTGATTTTGTTTCTGTTCCTGGGAAACATTCGCGGAGCGTTGCTGGTGGCGCTGGCGATCCCGTTTTCATTGCTGTTTGCCTCGATTTGCCTGGACCTGAAAAAAATTCCCGCGAACCTGCTATCTCTAGGCGCGCTGGACTTCGGCATGGTGGTGGACGGCAGCGTGGTGATTATTGAAAACATCATGCGTCATCTAGGCACCAGGACGAAAACCATCAAGACGCCGGTGGAGCAGATTCGCGACGCAGTGGTTGAAGTGCTGCGCCCGGTATTTTATGCCGTGGCCATCATTATCACGGCGTATCTGCCGATTTTCACGCTGCAAAGCGTAGAAGGGCGGCTGTTCAGACCCATGGCCTGGACGGTGTCGTTCGCGCTGGCGGGCGCGCTGCTGTATTCCATCGGCATCGCGCCCGCGTTGGCGGTCTCGCAGTTTGGCAAGGGCGCAAAAGAATGGCACAACCCGGTGATGGAGTTTTTGCGCGAGAGATACCGGCATCTGGTGCGACTGGCCATCCGGCATCGTGTTGCGACCGTGGGGCTGTGCGCACTGGTTTTTCTTTCGGCGATCGGATTGATGCTGAGCGGGATCATCGGCTCGGAGTTTCTGCCGCACCTTGACGAAGGCGCGATTTGGGTCCGCGGCACACTAGCGCCCAGCACGGGACCAACGGAAGGAACAAGGGTGGTGGACCAGGCGCGTTTGATTTTGTCGACCTTTCCAGAGGTGAAGCAGGTGGTCTCACAAGTCGGCCGCCCGGACGATGGCACGGATGTGACGGGATTCTTCAACACCGAATATTACGTGGACTTGAAGATGAAGAAAGACTGGCGTCCGGTTTTCCGTGAAAACAAGGATGAACTGATCGCCGCCATGAACCGGGAACTGACAAAAATTCCGGGCGTGTTGTGGAACTTTTCGCAGCCCATCTCCGACAACATGGAAGAGGCGGTAAGCGGCGTGAAGGGCGAACTGGCCGTGAAGCTGTACGGAGACGACCTGAAAACGCTCGAAAGCAAGGGCGAAGAAATCGTCGAAGTATTGCGCAAGGTCAAGGGCATCGAGGATCTGGGACTGTTTCGGGTGCTGGGCCAACCAAACCTGAACATCGTAATCGACCGGCGAGCAGCGGCGCGCCACGGGATTAACGTAGGCGATTTGCAGGATGCCGTGGAGACTGCCGTGGGCGGCAAAGCGGTGACGCAGGTCCTGCTGGGCGAAGAGCGTTACGACCTAGTGGTCCGTTACCAGCGGCCGTATCGCGACACGCAAGAGGCGATCGAAAATATTCGCATGGTGTCGCAAACGGGCGAACGGGTGGCCCTGTCACAAGTGGCGAAGGTCGAAATCACCGACGGAGCGTCAGAAATTTATCGCGAGGCGAATTCGCGTTATGTGGCCATCAAATACAGCGTGCGGGGGCGCGATTTGGGTGGCGCGGTGGAAGAAGCCATCGACAATGTCAAAAGAGATGTGAAGCTGCCGGTAGGCTATCACCTTGATTGGGCGGGAGAGTACGAGAGCCAGAAGCGGTCCGAAAAGCGGCTGATGATCGTGCTGCCCATCACGCTTCTGGTGATTTACATCATTTTGTACACCATGTTTGGTTCGTCGAAGTGGGCGCTGCTGATTTTGGCGAACGTGGCGGTCGCGCCGTTTGGCGGGTTGATGGCGCTGCTGATTACCGGCACGCACTTCAGCGTGTCGTCGGGAGTAGGATTTCTGGCGTTATTCGGCGTTTCCGTGCAGACCGGCGTGATTATGCTGGAGTACATCAACCAGTTGCGGGTGCGCGGGCATTCGGTGGAAAGCGCGGCGACGGAAGGCGCGGTGCTGCGGCTGCGGCCGATGATGATGACCATGCTAGTGGCAATGCTGGGACTGCTGCCTGCCGCACTTTCGCGTGGCATTGGTTCGGATTCGCAGCGGCCGTTTGCCATCGTGATCGTGGGAGGACTGGCGGGGGCGCTGCTGATCGGCATTTTCCTGCTGCCGTCTTTGTATGTTTGGGTGGCGCGCGACGGCGACAAGCTGCCTGAGCCCGAAGGAGACTTTGCCGAAGAACTATAGTTTGCCGGCGTGAAGCGCTGCCGAAAGATGCGCCGTGACGAGATACGGCGTAGGATGCTCTCGCACCATTTGGGTAACTGCCCGTCTGCGATAAGAGGCGCGCGCCCAATGATTGCGGGGACTAGCGGATGGTTCGGGGCTTTGTTGACTACACGCTGAACAATCGTTTCATCGTGTTTACATTGGCGATTTTGCTGCTGCTGTGGGGCGCGATTTCCTTCCGACAATTGCCCATCGAAGCGTATCCCGACGTAGCGAACAATTATGTGCAGCTAATTACGCAGTGGCCGGGGCGCGCGGCGGAAGAGGTAGAGCAGCAGGTCACGATTCCGGTGGAAGCGGCGATGAACGGGATACCGCATCTGGCGCACATGCGGTCGGCGTCGCTGTTTGGCATCTCCAGCGTGATGCTCATTTTTGACGATGCCTCGGACAACGATGCCAACCGCGTAAAAGTGGTGGAACGGCTCACGCAATTAACTCTTCCAAACAATTTACAGCCGCAGATGGGGCCGGACTACAGTCCGGTTGGGCAGATTTACTGGTACACGCTGAAGAGCACCAACCCTTCGTACGACCTGATGGCGTTGAAGACGCTGGAAGATTGGACGCTGGAGAAGCAGTTTAAATCCGTGCCCAACGTGGTGGATGTTTCGAGTTTCGGTGGGATTACGCGGGAATATCAGGTGCAGGTGGATCCCGCCAAATTAATTGCTTACGGGCTGAACATCGGGCAGGTGGAAGCGGCGCTGGCAAACAACAACGTGAATGCCGGCGGAAGTTTTGTGGAATCGGGCTTGCAGCAGATCAACGTACGCGCGGTCGGGTTGTTCACGGACGTGCGGGACATTGGCGCGACACTGGTGAAGGTGCAGAACGGGACGCCGGTGCGGGTCTCGGACATCGCGACGGTGAAGCAGGGCGGGAAGATCCGGCTGGGCCAGATTGGCAAGTCGTACCGGCGGGACGACGGCAAAATCATCGATGATCCGGACGTCGTGGAAGGCATCGTGCTGTTGCATAAGGGCACCAACGCGGACGAGACGTTGGTGGCCATTCACGACAAAGTGAAAGAGTTGAACGAGCGTATTCTGCCGCCGGGCGTAAGTATTGTGCCGTTCCTCGATCGCAGCGATCTGCTGCACCTCACCACGGACACGGTGCTGACCAATCTGCGCGACGGCATTTTGCTGGTCTCGCTGATCCTATTTTTGTTTCTCGGAAATATTCGCGGGGCGCTGATTGTGGCGCTGACCATTCCGTTTTCGCTGCTGTTCGCGGCCATCTGCCTGGACTTAAATAAAATTCCCGCCAACCTGCTTTCGCTAGGCGCGCTGGATTTCGGCATGGTGGTGGACGGCAGCGTAGTGATTATCGAGAACATCATGCGGCACTTCAGCATGAATGCGAAGTCCATCAAGACGCCCATCGAACGGATTCGCGATGCGGTGTTCGAAGTGCTGCGACCGGTATTTTTTGCGCGCGCCATTATTATCACCGCGTATTTACCGATATTTACTTTACAAAGCGTGGAAGGGCGATTGTTCAAGCCAATGGCGTGGACGGTTTCCTTCGCGTTGCTTGGCGCACTGGTGTTTTCCATTGGCATCGCGCCGGCGCTGGCGGTGTGGCAATTCGGCAAAGGCGTGAAAGAGTGGCGTAACCCGGTGATGGAGTTTTTGCGCGATAAGTACACGGTTTTGGTGCGATTGGCCATCCGGCGGCGCGGAATTACCGTGGGCATTGGCGGGCTGGTGCTGGCTGCGGCGGGATTTTTGATGGCCAGCGGCGTGATCGGTTCGGAATTTTTGCCGCACCTCGATGAGGGAGCAATCTGGGCGCGTGGCACGCTGGCGCCGAGTACCGGTCCTACGGAGGGCACTCGCGTGATGAATCAGGCGCGGGTGATCCTGGCGGGATTCCCGGAAGTAACCAGGGTGGTGTCGCAGGTGGGGCGTCCGGATGACGGGACGGACACGACGGGATTTTTTAACACGGAATACTTTGTTGATTTGAAGCAGAAAAAGGATTGGCGTCCGGTGTTTCGCAAGGATAAGGATGAATTGGTGGCGGCGATGGACCGGGAGTTGTCGAAGATTCCCGGCGTGCTGTGGAATTTCTCTCAGCCCATCTCCGACAACATGGAAGAGGCGGTGAGTGGCGTTAAAGGTGAGTTGGCGGTGAAGTTGTATGGCGACGATTTGAAAACGCTGGAAGCGAAAGGCGACGAAATAGTTGCCGTGCTGCGAAAGATTCCGGGCGTGGAGGATTTGGGATTGTTCCGCGTGCTGGGACAGCCGAATTTAAATATCGTGATGGACCGCGAAGCCGCGGCGCGGCATGGGATTAACGTGGTGGATTTGCAAGATGCCGTGGAGTCCGCCGTGGGCGGTAAAGCGGTGACGCAAGTGCTGCAGGGGGACCAGCGCTACGACCTGGTGGTGCGCTACCTCGCACCGTATCGCGACACGGAAGAGGCGATCGAAAATATTCGGATAGTGTCGCCGACGGGAGAGCGCGTGGCGCTGTCGCAACTGGCCAAGATTGAGGTTAGCGACGGGGCTTCGGAAATTTACCGCGAAGCGAATTCGCGTTACGTAGCGATCAAATACAGCGTGCGCGGACGAGACTTAGGTGGTGCGGTGGAAGAAGCCATGCGCGCCGTCGAGAAACAGGTAAAGCTTCCAGTGGGATACCACCTGAATTGGGCTGGAGAGTACGAAAGCCAGAAGCGATCGCAGAAGCGGCTGCTCATCGTTCTGCCGATTACGATTCTGGTGATTTACGTGATTTTATATTCGATGTTTGCATCATCGAAATGGTCGATGCTGATTTTGGCGAACGTGGCGATGGCGCCGATTGGCGGGTTGCTGGCGCTGCTGGCGACGGGAACGCACTTCAGCGTGTCGTCGGGAGTGGGATTTCTGGCGCTGTTTGGTGTGTCGGTGGAAACCGGCGTGATCATGGTGGAGTACATCAATCAATTGCGAGTGCGCGGGCATTCGATTGAAGACGCGGCGGTGGAAGGGGCGGTATTGCGGCTGCGGCCGATCATGATGACGATGTTAGTGGCGATGCTGGGGCTGCTGCCGGCGGCGTTGTCTCGCGGGATCGGTTCGGACTCGCAGCGGCCGTTTGCGATTGTGATTGTGGGTGGGCTGGCGGGCGCGCTGTTTTTAAGCATTTTTCTATTGCCGGCACTGTATGTTTGGGTGGCACGGGATGGGGACAAGTTGCCGGAGCCTGAGGGGGAGTTTGCCGAGGATTCGTGAGTTCCGGTGCGCCCGCCTCAAGTTACGGCCCAACTAAAGTCGGGCCCTCTCAATTCGAATCGTAATTCTCGCGGGACTTTATCTAGAGCGTGCGTCAGGACTGCAAGGGGTGCTCGACTTTGCCGTCGCAGGAATCGCTTTCCTTGGCGACTAGGGTGGGGCTTTCCCAGGGCTCGACGTAGTGTTTCACGCTGGTCATGCCGATGAGAGTGCCGGTCCATCCGCAATGGCAATGAGGATTGAAGAGGTGAGCGTCGGCCATTTCCAGATTGCTCTGAGTGCTGGCGCAGGCTGAAGCCAGCGGCCTGCCGCAAGCCGGACAGCGGAAGAGAAATACGTGGGCGAATTCCTGAGTTGCAAGCATGACGTTCCCTCCAGTCTTAAGTGATATTCAAGCGTACCACGGATGTCCCGGAGCTTCGTACAGTACGGCCAGCGCGGTCTGGGAGCGAGACGATGCGCCAGCAGCAGGTTCAGCCCGGAAGGGGCGACGCAGGGCCGGCTTCCAGGCCGACCAGGCGGATTAGCTGCGACTGTAGCTTGGCTAATTCCAGTTGCCGTTCGTGTTCTTCCGCGGTGCGATTGCTTAGGGCCTGTTTCAAGAGGACCAGATTGCGGCGGAGTTCCATCTGGCCGAGCACGAGGCGGCTGAGGGCTTTGAGTGCCTCTCTTTCCGCAGGGGAGAGTTCGCGCGGCGTTGTGTCGATGACGCAGAGGGTGCCTAGAGCGTAGCCCTCGTGATTGACGAGTGGGACGCCGGCGTAGAAGCGGATATGCGGCTCGCCACCGACGAGCGGATTATCGCGAAAGCGTTCGTCCTGCAGGGCATCGGGGACGACAAAAATATCATCTTGCAAAATGGCGTGGGAGCAGAAGGCGATGTCGCGCGAGGTCTCCTCGGTGGAGAGGCCGACGCGAGACTTGAACCATTGACGATGCTCGTCGACCAGGGTGATCAGCGCAATGGGGGTGTGGCAGATGAAGGAGGCGAGCAGGTTGAGATCGTCAAAGCTGGGCTCGGGGTCAGTGTCCAGGATGGCGTAGGAAGCTAAGGCCGAGCGACGGGCGAGTTCGTTGTTGGGTTGCGATGCGGGCATTCAGCGGGTCTCCAAATGAGTACGATAGCATGAGTTGCGAAGCGAGGAAGTGAAAGACAGGGAACTTTGAGTGCGTGACCAGTTGGTGATCGCAGCCGCCGATTAGTTCGACGCGGCGTGGGTGATCGCTTCGAGAGCGATCGTGGTCTTGACGCGTTGATCGGGACTCATCGCGAGATGGTTCGCGTTTGCGAGCTGTTGCGATGCTGCGTAGGTCGAGGACCCGGCAGCAGAGGAGACTTTCGTAGAAAGCTCGAGAATTTTTCCTCCAGGCCACTCCCAAAGCTCCAGTGCGAGTTTGCCGAGATGCGGCTGAGATTGCGTCTGCCATTGAGTTGAGGTGATTTCGGCAATTCGATTTACGGCCTTCCAATCGACGGAAATGCGTGCGTCCTGGAACAGCTTGATTTGCGCGGCGTTGAGGAGGTGAGAAACGTCAGTGCCGGTTTGCGGGAGCGGCTGCGCGGCGTGTTGGCTAGTGATCGAATAGGATGGATTCGCTCCCTGCGATGTCACGTCTTCTTCGCATTGGAAGCTGGCGCGCTTCTCCGAGGGGGTAGAGAGGATCTTCCCGTTGGGAGGCCGCAATTTGACGGTCAGATCACCCTTAGTGCCCTCCCGCAGGCGCAGGATTGCGCCTTGAGATAGCAGAGCGAGCGCACTGGTATCGAAGAAGTAGACGCGGAAGACCGTTTCTTTACTGGCGTTAAGCGCGGCGACGACAGCTTGAGTTTCCGCCGGGGAGAGCAACAGCTTTACTTCAGCGCCGCAATTTTCTTGGGCATGCAAACCGGAACAAAGAAGGAGCATCGCGCAGCTGAAGAAAAGGAGAGAGTGTGTACTTGCTTTTGGCCGGCGCGCCATGGGGCTCACAAGAACCATCATAATCCGGGCCAGCCCTGCTTCCTAACGAACTATCTGCGGGACTGTCGGGCTGGTCGTGAGGATTCGGTTCCAAGGGGCTAGCAAAAAGCTATGCTATATTTTGGCGACTTTTCGCGTTCTTGTTTTCAACGGAGAGTTTTAGGAGGGTCCGATGCAACTCCTCACTTGGTGCAAGAGGTTGCTACCTGCGATGGTGGCGCTCGTCGCGATGCTATACGTGGGGAGTTCCTTACGGTCGGCGCAGAACGGGTCTGCTGCGGGAGTCGCAGGCCAAGGGTGCCCGAACGATGACAGTGGACTGAAGTTACCAGCTGGTTTTTGCGCGACGGTTTTTGCTGACGGCATTGGTCATGCGCGACAAATCGTGGTTGCGCCGAGCGGAGTGGTGTATGTGAACACCTGGTCGGGTGACTACTACGGAAGCGACAAGCCGCATGAGGGCGGATTCCTGGTCGCGTTGCAAGACAAAGCGGGTGCGGGGAAGGCCGACGTAAATGTGCGATTTGGTGAAACGGTGCAGAGTGGCGGAACCGGCGGCACGGGAATTGGAATGTATAAGGGGGCGATCTATGCGGAGATCAACGATCGAATCGTGCGATATTCGCTGGCTCCCGAGTCTATCGTGCCGAAGGATGCTTCCGTCACGGTCGTCTCCGGATTGCCGCTGAGCGGCGATCATCCCATGCACCCATTTTTCATCGATGCCGAAGGCGGCCTGTACGTGGACGTGGCCAGTGCGACCAATTCATGCCAGCTGAAAAATCGGACGCTCAAGTCGCCGGGAGCCGACCCGTGTACGGAGCTTGAGACGCGCGGCGGCCTCTGGCGGTATGACGCCAACAAATCCAATCAAAGCTTTTCGAAGGCGGAGCGATACGCGACGGGAATACGCAACGGCGAAGGCTTTGCGCTTGACGCGAACGGACGCTTTTTTGTAACGATGCATGGTCGAGACCAACTACATGCGAATTGGCCCGACCTTTACAAGCCGGAAGAGGAAGCAACACTTCCGGCCGAAGAGTTGCTGCTGTTGAAGCAGGGTGGCGACTATGGATGGCCGGAGTGCTACTACGACGGGTTCGCGCAGAAGCTGGTTCTGTCGCCGGAATATGGCGGCGACGGAGGCAAAACGGTTGGCGCATGCGCAAACAAAATCCCACCAGTTGCGGCGTTCCCCGCGCACTGGGCGCCAAATGCAATGGTGCGCTACGACCAGAAGGAATTCCCGGAGCGCTACCGCAATGGCGTGTTCATCGCATTCCATGGATCGTGGGATCGGGCGCCTTATCCGCAGGGTGGTTACAACGTGGTTTTTCAACCGATGGCGGGTGACCACGCGCCCGGCGGGTGCGAGATATTTGCGGACGGCTTCGCCGGGAGCGGTGAAGTCGCCGGACAAAGCCGCTCATCGCCCACCGGGCTGGCGGTCGGACCGGATGGCTCGCTCTACGTTTCTGATGATGTGCGCGGGCGGATCTATCGAATTGTTTATCGCGGCGGATCGGCTGGCGACTCTGGCGGCGATGCGAACGTGACGCCGTGTCCGAGTGCGACGGCTCCGGCAGGCGCAGTCGAGGTGGCGCATGCCGAGCCGCCGGAGGGCACGCATCCCGACGCTGGTGCGGCGACAACAGCTGGCGGCCTTCCTGCAGGGGTGACGCGTGAAATGGTGGCGCTCGGTGGACGCATTTACCGCGGCGAAGTAGGCGGCGCGGCGTGTACTGGCTGCCATGGCCAAAGTGGTCAAGGTTCGGTTTTGGGTCCCGCTCGACTGCCAAGAAATGGTTGTGGAGCGATGGCAGTTATGCGGGAATCAAGAAAACCATTACCGATGGAGTTCCGCAGCCGAAACAGTACCGCAGCGCCATGCCCGCGATGGGTGGAGCGCAGCTTACAGCCGACCAGGTGTCGGCAGTCGCAGCGTACGTGTGGAGCTTGAGCCACTAGCAGACGGTAAGTTCAAACAGCCATGCCACGCTGGCTGCCGAACGGTCCATTGCGTGCCGGTGACACTCTACGCTGACCCAATGGCTGCCCGTGCCCGTTTCCTCACAAAGCGATTCGGATTTCCCTTTAAATAACGCCATCTGTAGGAAAATACGCTCGGGAGAATCCGTCCGTCTTTGCTTATATCGCTGCGCTGATCGGTGATTGACCGTGTATGCGCTGGCGAATTCGATGTTGACTCCCGATGTGTGGCCAACTTGCGAGATGTGTTTTGTGATCGCCGGCGGTCGGGGCAGTTCGAAATCGTGGGTAGGAGGGGTGCGGTGAGAGTGACTAAACTCTGGAATATTGCCGGCATTGTGACACTCGCCGCGTGGATTTTTGCGGCCACGCCGTTGCGCGCGCAGACCGTTACGGACACGGTGGATACGGGGAACGGCCCACATGCCGTGGCCGTGAATCCGGTGACGAACAAGATTTACGTGGGCAATCTCAGCACCAACACCGTGACGGTGATTGATGGAGCGACCAACAACACCTCCACAGTAACCGTCGGAACGGCCCCGACCACACTGGCCGTGAATACCATAACGAACAAGATTTACGTGGCTAATAATGGCAGCGCGTTTGTCACCGTGATTGACGGGGCCACCAACAGCACCACGAACGTGGCTGCGGGCGCAGGTCAGCGCTCGGTGTCGGTGAACCCGATCACCAACAAAATTTACGTGGCCAATGCCAGCGACAACACCGTGACGGTGATTGACGGGGCCAGTAACACAACCACTACGCTGACCGTCGGGATGTTTCCCAATACCACGGCGGTAAATCCGGTGACCAACCAGATTTATGTGGCCAATGAGAACAACAACACCATGACGGTGATCGACGGGGCGACCAACAATCTCACTACGCTCCCGGTGGGGACGAACCCCGTGGCCCTGGCCGTGAATCCGGTGACCAACAGAATTTACGTATCCTACCTTAACGCGCCGAACGTGACGGTGATTGACGGGGCCACCAACAATATTTTGGCCACAGTGCAAACCGGTGACTCGCCGTATGTGGTGGTCGTGAATCCGGTGACGAATCAAATTTATACCGCGGACAATGCCAGCGACACCGTGACGGTGATTGACGGAGCATCGAACGCGACAACGACAATCGAAGTGGACGCGGGCCCGCGTTCGATTTGCGTGAATCCGGTGACGAACCAGATTTACGTGGCCAACATCAACGGCAACGACGTCAACGTGATTGACGGGGCCACCAATGGAGTGGTCGCGACACTGCAAGTGAGCGAAGAAGGCGGGCCCGAGGGCATCGGTGTGAATCCGGTGACCAACAAGATTTACGTGGCTGATGGCAACAACGCCGACGTGACGGTGATTGACGGCGCCACCAACGACAACGCCATCGTCGCGGGGGATCAGGGCACCGTTTCGGTGGCGGTGAACCCTGCAACGAACAAGATTTATGTGGCCAATGAGGGCAACGCTGATGGTGCTCCCGGCAGCGTGACGGTCATCGACGGCGCGACGAACGTTCCGACCACGGTGGCGGCTGGAGCGACACCAAACGCCATAGCGGTGAATCCGCTGACCAATCAGATTTACGCGGCGGGAAACGGCGCGATCACGGTGATCGACGGGGCCACCAACAACGTCAGCACAATTACGTGCGCGCCGTGCAACACCGACGCGACGCAAGCCTTCGCCGTTAATCCCGTAACCAACAAGATTTATCTGGTGGTCTCCAGTTTTCAAAGCGTCATCGTAATCGACGGGGCCACGGGAACCACCAGCAACGTACTCTCGCCCGGAGGCGCGCCCTTTGCCGTGGCGGTAAATCCGGAGACGAATCAGATTTATACTGCCAACTTTAACACTGCTAACGCCACGGTAATCGACGGGGTCACCACCAACACCACGACCGTCGGGACGGGGATGAATCCCACGGCCGTGGCCGTCAATCCGGTGACCAACCAGATTTATGTGGCCAATCAGGGCGACGACACCGTGACGGTGATCGACGGGGCCACCAACGACACCACTACCGTCGAACTGACCGCAACCAATCTAGTCGGCATAGCCGTTAACGCGGTGAGCAATCAGATTTATGTGCTCGATGGTGGCCAGGAAGATGAAACGAACGGCAGCGTGTCAGTGATTGACGGCGCCACCAACAACGTCACCACGGTGGCCCTGGAAGATGTCTTTTCCGCCATCGCGGTGAATCCGACGACCAACAAAATTTACGTTTCCAGTGCCGACACTGGCACCGTGACAATCATTGACGGAGCCACCAACACAGTCTTCAATTCGGGCAATGAGAACGCCTTCGAGTCCTCAGGCGTGGCCGTGAACCCGGTGACGAACGAAATCTACTTGGCCAATCACGGCAGCAACAACGTGACCGTCTTCACCGAACAGCAGGTGCAAACCATCCCGCTCACCACCACGATCACGCCGCTTACGGGAAACGAGACTATGAACCTCACTCCCACGTTTACCTTCGCGGCGAGCAGCAGTTTTGCGCCTACAGCGCCGCCGGTGGACGCTTTGTACTTTCAGGTGGATACCTGGCAAGGGCCGTGGATTGCGGCGACCCCGACGGGCGGCGGTGGATTCAGTGGGACAACGCCGACGCTGCCACTTGGTACGCACATCCTGTTTGCCTACGCGACAGACGGGCAGGATGCGGGTTCGGTCAGCACAGGCGGAAACGGGATCGGCCAGAGCAGCCCGATCATTGGCTCGATTGCCGCTTACGTTTTCACGGTTTTGACTCCCGTGCCGAAAGCTTCGCTGAATCCCACCGCACTCAATCTCGGAAGCGAGACCGTGGGTATGCCAAGCGCGCCGCTCACCGTAACCCTCACCAACACCGGCACAGCTAATCTCGTACTTACCAGTGTCGGGCCGCCGGCCGGTACAAATGCCTCCGATTTCACGATCCAAAGCGCGAGCACCTGCACCGCCCAAGCGAGTATCGCCCCGAACGGCACTTGCACGATTGTTGTCGGCTTCACGCCTTCCGCCACTGGCGCACGCACGGCAACGATTGCGATTGTGGATAACGCTGCGGACTCCCCGCAGTCGATAACCCTCAGCGGTACGGGTACACCAGCACCCGCGAGCATCGTTGCGACGAGCGGAACGCCGCAAAGCGCCACCATCGGTAGCACGTTTGCGAAGGCATTCGTTGCGACCGTCACCGATGCAGCAGGCGCTCCGGTGAGCGGTATCACAGTTTTCTTCGAGACTCCAGACAGCGGCTCCGGTAGCCCCAATGGCACGTTTCCGGGTGGTGCCGTCGGCTTCACCACGACAACCAACGCCAATGGCGTGGCCACCTCAGCGGTGTTCACCGCCAACAGTGTGGTGGGAAGTTATATGGTGACGGCCCAGGTGCAGGCCACGAACCTATCGGCGAACTTCTCGCTGACCAATAACAATCCGGTACCGACGCTCGGCTCCATCGCACCGACGACTGGGACGCTCGGGCAACCCGTGACGTTGACGCTGACGGGCACGAACTTCCTCGCGGGGGCGATCGTGAACTTTGGCACCAACGCCGACACTGGAGGCACAGTGTCCAATGGCGGGACGACCCTGACGATTACCATTCCGGCGACGCAACTGAGCGCGGCTGGTCCGGTGAGCGTCACGGTGACCAACCCCGCTCCGACGGCAGGGCCTTCCGCGGCGCAAACATTCACCGTCAATTCGACGACCGGAAATTTGGTGATCACGATCAGTGGAACCGTTAACGTGCCGAGAAGTCCGGCTGCGTTCTCGTTTCCCGTGGAATCCGTGGGTGGTCTCGGTGGAGTACTGAACAGCAAGTGCGCGAGCCCAACGATCAGCTGTTTGATCTCACCGTGCCCGACCACGCTGCTGGCCAATAGTACGGTGATGATGACCGTCACTTTGTATACGTCACCGCAAATGACGGGTGTCGTACCGACTTTACGCGAGTGGCCACGGCAGCCCGGATGGCGTATTGCGCTGGAGGGCCTGGCTGGCCTCTTACTGGTGTGCTTGCTGTCCGCGCGGAAACCCAAAGTGCGCTGGGGATTTGCCACGGCGGCTTTGACGTTCGGTCTGGTGGGTGGATGCGGCGGTGGCTCCAGTTCGCCGCAGAACTCAGTACCGCCGGGCAAGTACGCGATGACCATCACGGAAACTCTGGGAAACACGACGCAGACCGTGCAAGTTACGCTGAACGTGCAGTAAGGAAAGTGTGCGGGCTAAGGCTGCTGACAATGCGGCTGTGGCCGACCCGGCTCCGCCGAACACGATGGCGGTGGTAGCGGCGTGCCTTTCGCACTCCGAGTTCCTACAACGGGAATTACCACGACAGGAATCGCTACGATCACGCCGATAACAATCGCCGTGAACAGGCTGACATGAGCAGCGCTCGAAGCAGCTAGTGACAAAGCGCCAGTGGTGTCGGTGTCTGTCGTCGCACCAGTCAACAGACCTGGTGGAGTTTGCGCCGGTGCTGGGGGCGTAGAATTATCCCCGGTGCGCATGGTGGTCATTTGTCCGGCCTTGACCACTACGCACTGTCCGGCGAGATTGCAGACGCGCACGAATCCGTCAAACACAACTACGTTCATCACGTTGTTCAAGTAGTCGACATAAAAATCTGTGCCCACCACGCCCGCGACCCCCGCCGGTGTGTGCACCTCAAATTTTCCGTTGGTATTGACGAGTTTTTGCGCCTGCGTGCGGAGTTTGCCATAGGTCAACTCCAGGTCGGTTTGCTGAGCGGCGGCGTCGTGCTTTACG
The DNA here is from genome assembly GCA_963798585.1 of uncultured Acidobacteriota bacterium. Classification (GTDB taxonomy): domain Bacteria; phylum Acidobacteriota; class Terriglobia; order Acidiferrales; family UBA7541; genus Acidiferrum. Next base: position 240,073 of record CAWCTJ010000017.1, on the reverse strand, counting down.
ACGCGCATGGAAGAGTCCGAGCCAAGGTTCAACACAGAACCGTCGTCAAGCAGGACGCGCGCTCGCGCGCTCGCAAGGGTGTCGATCTGGTCCTGCCAGTCCACAACTGATTTGGCCGCCGCAGTAATGGTCTTGCCGCCACGTTCAATGTTCACAGCCGGTATAACACGCGAAACTTCTCCTGCGCGCTGGCCAGCCGCTTGCGGCGCGGCAGGTGTCTCCGCTGGTAACGCCAGCGAGCACGAAACCAAGAGAGACAAGGCCAGGTGACATGACGGCTTCGTTTTCATCGAGTACTCCCCTATTCCATTGTTGTTACTGGAGAGCGCCTTAAGTGTCAATCAAAAAGCTGGTGCGAATTTCCAGGCTTGACGATTCGATTTGCCGTCTTTCTTGCTCGAGTGAATTCTTACTCGATACCATCCAATACTCATACCTGGCTGTCCATTTGTGCATCTTTGAACTAGCGCTCGGTCGGGGCTGACGCAGTTTTACCCGTTGTGGGGGCTAGTTTGAGGATCAGGATTTGGCCGTTCGAGTGGAACGAACCGCCGGTGGCGGTCTTGGCGCTTTGCAGAGGGTTTGCCGGCAGGAAGTGGGTCACTTCGGCGACCATGCCGGTGGCGCTTAGCGTTTTTTCGACGTAGTCGCGCTCGAGATCGATGTCCGGGTCTATTTTGTGGGTGATGACGGTTTGATCTTTGCTGCGCTGATCTCGCTCGAAACCAACGTCATGCGTAGCGGCACCGACCCACACGGTTTCGCCATTCAAGGTGAATGCGGCCTTCCAAAGGCGTAAGTGATTGCGTGAGGCTACTACTGCGATTGGCTCGGCGTGCGCCCAGCCGTAGTCCTGAGCTCGCCCGAAGAGGTACAGCGGGCTCATGGGCATGGTCAGATAAGATTCTTTAGAGATGCTGGCCAGGATGCCGCTGAGGACCGTGTCTGTGACGTTGGCATCGACTTGGACCCACCCGGCGGTTTTGAAAGCTTTTTCCATGGCGGGTTGCGCGCCGACGATCAAGAAATTGACCATGTCGCCAGGAAGCGCCGGACTTGTCGGTGATGCGGCGGGGAATTTTGGCGAAGAGGGAATTGTCGACACCGGGGATAGCGGTTACAGTGCGCGAACGACCATTAAGCTTGGAGTTGGCGTCGGGCGCATAGACTGTGACTTGCACTTTGTACGTGCCGTCGCCCGTGTCGTTGGAAGTTTGGTTGATGCCGATGGAGAGGCGGCCACCAGCGGGGGTGACGACATCGCGCTTAGTGCCGATCAGAAAAGGCTCTGCGATATCATTTTCGCCGACGCGGCCGATAAGCGCGCCGCGGCCGGCGTCGTTGAAGGGTAGGATGCGAAGCAAATCTTTGAAGCTGCGGGTGAGGCCGTCGGGATTGTTGTTGGTTTTGGCGTCGGCGTAGCGCAGGCTTCCGGTAGCGGAGACGAGCAGGCGCTCGCCAGGATGCACGTCGATGCCAGTGTCGACCCAGAGTTGATCGCCGGTGAGCTGAATTTCTTGCGAGAGGCGAAGCTTGCCTGTGGGGTGGAGCAGAGGTCGCGAGAAGATTGCGTGGTGGTACGTGCGGCGGATTGTTTCGGGTCGGAGGGGGCGGCGGGATGCGTTTCGGCGTCGCGCGAGACAATGGCCAGAGGGGTCAAGTGGCCAGGGGTCGAGGGGGACGGCTAGCGCGATGGCGGCGGCCAACACGGGACTTGCTAGCGCGCGGCGTGATGGGAATTTTGCGCGGTGGGTAGGCAAGGTGAGCATAGTTGTGCGGGCCATCCCGGACGGAGTTGGGCGCATCGGTAAGTTTACAGATGGATCTAGAACGCGCAAGAGTTGCTCCCGCGGTTTTGAATTGAGAAGAGTTGGCGCTCCCAGGTGATTGCGAAGATGGCGGTTCGTTGCGAGAATGGGTTGGTGGGGTGAGGACTAATTACTGATGCGCGTTTTCGAGTAAATAATTCCATGCAACAGATGATGCGGCGACACCTAACGATGCGCGGCGTTTTGTGCGTGATGAGCGCAGCGATACTTTGGGCGTCGGTCGCGCGCGCACAGACTCCTCCTGCGGGCCCGGCGGCTAGTCCTGCGCCGGGAGCAGCGCACGCGCCGGCGGTGGCGGCGCAGCTTAAAGCGCCACAAGTGGCCGCGCCAGAGCGGGCAAGCAGCGTGAGCGTGGACGGCAGCGAGGCCATGTTCACGACCATGTGCGCGTTGCTGGCTGCGGGATTTGAAGCGGATGTCAGCGCGGAACACTGGTCCTCGTATCGCGCGCAGATGCGGGAACGCATGCAGCAGCAGCAGGGTCCGGCGGTGGACGCGCTGCGAAAGTTTTATCGCGACCATCAGTTGAGCGATCCAGGCGCGATGCTGTCTCGCTATTTGTGGTTTGGGCTGGTGTCCGGGCCGGCGCCGCGGTTTACGCCGATCCTGCGGCGGGATGAGTTGCCACCGGAAGTTCTGGTGCTGGAAGGATTCAGTGAAATTCTTTCGGCATATTATCAAGAGCAGAAAATCGGCCAATTGTGGCGGCAAGTGCAGTCGGTCTATAGCGGCGAAATCGAACACATGCATGACCAGGTGTCGCAAATCGTGTTCGTCTCGTCAGCGTATCTGCGGGAGATCGTCGAGTTCGATAGCTACCGCACGTTCACGATCGTGGTGGAGCCGCTGGTGGGCCGCATCACCAACGTGCGGAACTATGGCGACCATTACGCACTGGTGTTGAGCGGTGGAGAGAACGATATACCCGTGGATCTGGTGCGTCACGCCTTCCTGCACTACTTGTTGGATCCGCTGCCGCTGCAATATCCACACGTGATCGTGGCTAAGCGGGTGCTATTCGACAAGGCGGCGCAAGCTCCGCGTCTGGAAGCGGATTTACGGGATGATTATCCGTCCTATGTGGCAGAATGCATGGTTCGCGCGGTGGAAATCAAACTGAAGAAAATGACTCCGGAGCAACGCGATGCGGCACTGGCACGTGACGATGCCGATGGTTACGTAATGGTGCGGCCGTTGTTCGAAGGCTTGACGAAATTTGAAGCCTCGGAACCGGCCATGAACCTGTATTTTCCAGACCTGATTCGTGGCATCGATGTGGCCGCGGAGTCCAAGCGCATTGCCACGTTGCAATACGCTCCGGAAGAACCCGCCGGCGCCGGTAAGGAATTGTCCACCGAAGAACTGGCTCGGCGGCGGGCGTTACAGCCAGTGGCGCTCCCCAACGATGCGCAGGCGATTGCGGATTTGACGGAAGGTGAGCGCAAGCTGGCGGAGAAGAATCCGCGTGCGGCGCAGGCGGCCTTCGAACGAGTGCTGGCGAGATATCCAGAACAAGCGCGAGCGTGGTACGGATTAGGGATGGTGGCGGTGCTGGATCATGATGCGGCGCGCGCCAAGGAAGTTTTTGGCCGGTTGACGGACGGAGAGCACGCAGCCACGCAGGATCCCATGGTCATGGCCTGGTCGCACATTTATCTGGGAAGGATTTATGATGATGAAGGGCACGCTGACCGGGCCAAGACGCAGTTCGAGGCCGCACTCAGCGTGCAAGGCCTGCCCGCGCCGGCACGAGCCGCGGCGCAGAAGGGATTGCAAGAGGTCAGCATCGAGAAGCCGCGGACAGAGCCTTAGCTGGCACGCTTTCGCCTAAGTCTCGTCATATTAGGGATTGTTTGACAAGTGGCTAACAGCTTACATCCGAGAGTGACAGTTCTTCGGAGGGCGAAAGTCGGATAGGCTTGGGTGCGCGGGCCGGGCGCGTGGTATTTGGGAATGATTTAATTGAATAGGAGAATTGGAATGATAATGAAGTGTGGATCGCGGATGGGAATTGCATTAGCGGCGGTAACCCTTATTTTGGGATTTGCGGGAGCTTTGCGCGCGCAAGGTGGAATGGGGCAACAGTCTGCGCCAGCTTCGCCGAAACAGACAGGCACCGCGGACACCCCGCCCGCGGGTGCCGGCAAGACGCTGACCTTGGACACCGCGCCGTCGGCGCCCGCGAGTGCCGAAGAAGACGCCGCGTTCAAAGCTTTCCAGGATGCGCCGACCGCTTCCGATGCCGATGTGAATCACAAGATTGCGCTTGGCGAGGCCTTCGACTTGAAGTATCCGTTGAGCCGATACCGCCCGGTGCTGTACGCCAAGTTGACGTTGCTCTACCTGCAAACCAACCAGGTACAGAAGATGGAAGTGATCGGAGATAAAGAAGTGCAACTAACGCCGACGGATGTACAGACGATGGCGATTCTTGCGCTGACCATACCGCGTGCGCTGGGCAGTTATGCCGCTGCGGACGCGACGAAAGAGCTGGCCAAGGCAGAGGAGTATTCCAAGCGTGCCATCGAAGTGACGCCGACGATCAGCAAGCCGGCGGGTTTGACGGACGAGCAGTTTGTCAGCGCGAAGAACTCGACGCTGGGGATGGCACATGGCGGACTTGGACTGGTGTACTTTCGCCGCGGCAAATATGATGAAGCGATAGTGGAGCTAGACCAGTCGATAAAGATTGATCCCACGCCCGATCCCGTGAACTATTACGTGCTGGCGGTATCGAATGAAAAAGCATCGCATTTTCAAGATGCGGTGGCGGCGTATAACAAGTGCGCGAGCTTGCAGAGCAGCCTACAGCAGACGTGCAAGACGGGCGCAGAACAAGCCAAGAAGTTAGGCGCCACGCAATTGAGCGTGCCAAAATAACACCGGCGCCGCATCACGCGGCGAAACTATGCAGGAATCGCATCTCACCGGCGACGCAGCGCTCGAAAAGCGGCTGGGGCACAAGTTTCTGCGTCCGGAGCTGCTGGTACGGGCGTTGACGCACAGTTCGGCGGCCCCGGAACGCCGCGTGAGTGCGGAAAGACGCGCGAGCGGCGACGCGGCCGCTGGAGCTGGCGCGGAGGTGAAGAGTCCATCTGGAGCCTCACCAGGAACCTCACCAGGAACCTCACCAGGAACCTCACCAGGACAATGAGCGCTTTGAATTTTTGGGTGATGCGGTGCTGGAGTTGCTCGCCAGCGAATATCTGGTGCTGACATTTCCGGACTGGAGCGAAGGACAATTATCGAAGAGCCGGGCGCGGCTTGTGAATGCGCGCACGCTGGAGTCCGCTGCGCGCAGACTGCGTTTGGGCGAGCATCTGCGTATCGGTCGCGGCGAAGAAAAGACCGGCGGCCGCGAGAAGCAGACCTTGCTTGCGGACGCCTTCGAAGCTGTGCGTCGCGGCGGTATACTTGGATGCCGGCTTGCACAGCGCGCCGTGATGTGTTGCATCGCGTACTTTTTGAACATGCCGTCGAAGAGCGTGGCGCAGCCATTTCTGAGTCCGATCGCAAGTCCGCGTTGCAGGAGTTTCTGCAAGGACGCCGGCAGGGGCCGGCAGACTACCGTGTGGCGAGGGAGACCGGGCCGGACCATCAGAAAACATTTGAGATTGAAGTATGGGTGGAAGGGCAGTGCCTGGCCAATGGCGTGGGCAGCACGAAGAAAGAAGCGGAGCAACGCGCGGCGCGAAGTGCACTCGCGCGTATAGCGCTATTGGAATCGCCGGCGCACGAGGAAACCGCGGAAGAACGCCCGAGGCCGGACAAAAATGGCGGATGAACTGACGGAAGTTCAAGCGGATAGGCCGGTGGTCTCGAGCGAGCCCCAGTCTTCCGACGAATCCCACTCCTCAAACGGATCGCAGCAAGCGACCGTGGAACATAATGAAGACCAGACCACGATTTCCGAATATCTGGAATCGCTCCTGGTAACCGTGATTCTGGCGCTTTTCGGTACCAGCTTCGTGGTGCAGGCTTTTAAAATTCCATCGCCGTCGATGGAGCGCACTTTGCTGGTCGGCGACCACTTGTTGGTGAACAAATTCATTTTTGGCGGCACCGGAGCGTGGTACGACAAGTTTTTGCCGTACCGGCCGATCGCGCGCGGCGACATTATCGTTTTCAAGTATCCCTACGCCGATCACCAACACTTCGTGAAGCGCGTCATTGGTTTGCCTGGTGACCACTTGAAATTGGTGGACCAGGAGATGTACATCAACGGCAAACTGCTGAGCGAGCCGTACGTGGTGCACGATCCCGCGGCCATGAGCGACCCCTTGAACTCTTATTTTCCGCCGCCTGCCAAGTTGATGATTTCTTCACAGATGTTGCCGGAGTGGGTTGAGGAGATGCCGAAATACATTGTCGGAGATGAAATTGTGGTGCCAGCGGGAAAGTATTTTGCAATGGGAGACAACCGCGACCGTAGTTCAGACAGCCGCTATTGGGGCTTTGTGGATCGTGCGGCGATTATGGGGCGGCCTTTTTTGATTTACTGGTCGGTGGATGCGACGAGCGCGGACTATGCGCAAGAGACGACGTTCTGGAGCAGGCTGACGAGCGTCTTCGAGAATATCGCGCACATGCCGGCGCACACGCGGTGGGGCCGCATGTTTCATACCGTGCATTGAACCGTCGACTAGGGCAGGAAGTCCGCGGAGGCCTTCGGGAGTTTCGTGGGCGCCAGTGGTTAAGCGAGGAAAGTTCCGGGCGAGCTGCGGCTCGCCCTGCTCATTTGTCGATGAGTTTCGAAGATTTTTGGACGCGGAGTCGATGGCGATACGACGTAAATGGCTGAGGCTGGCGATAGTTGTGCTCGCGCTGGTGGTAGCGGCGCAGGTTGCCATAGGTGCCGTGGTGCACATCACGAGGGTGCACGAGTATCTGACCGCGCAGCTTGAGCGCGCCTTCGGGCGCCAGGTAGAAGTCAGACAGTTCGATGCGCAGGTCTTCCCGAGTTTGCGGTTGGATGCCGACGGTGTCACGGTGGGTGAAGATCCTGCCTTTGGCAACGAATATTTCTTGCGTGCGGAAAAACTAAGCGCGGGGTTGCGCTGGAAGGGTTTGCTCCGCGGCCATTTTGAGTTTGGCGCGCTTTTGCTTACGCGCCCCAGTTTGACTCTGGTGCGTAACGGCCAGGGCAGGTGGAATTTGGAAGACTGGTTGCCGCCCGCAAAGATCGGCGGCCCAGGAGCACCACGCATCTACGGACCGCCTAGCGCCACCGGCGTGGCCAACCATCTGCAAAAGATCGAGTTTGACGATGGCCGCGTGAACTTCAAGCTGGGGCAGGATAAGAAGCCCTTCGCGTTCATCGGCGTGACCGGCAGCGTGGAACAAATTTCCGCCGGCCGCTGGGAATTGCAACTCGAAGCGCAGCCGTGGCGCAGTGGCGTGGCCTTGCAATCGGCGGGCGTTTTGTATGTACGGGGCGACGTGGCAGGGACTTCGGCACGCTTGCAGCCTGCGCACTTTGCGATTCATTGGACGCAGGTGTCACTTGCCGATTTGCTGCGGCTGTTTCGCGGGCAGGATTACGGCGTGCGGGGGTCGTTCGCGCTGGACGCCGAGGCGCAGAGTGCTGCTCCGGCCGACGGCACGCCGAGCGCGACCGCTGCAACCAACTCAGTCGGCGCTTCCGGCCTGTCAGATCCTTCGCTGAATCAGACTTCGCCATCCGACTGGACGTTTTCTGTCCAGGCGCGAGCGGCGAGCATTCACCGCTGGGATTTGACGGAGCGCGCCGACAATCCGCGCGTCAGCGTTAAGTTTAACGGACGCGGCAATATTGCGTCACGCAGCCTCGACGCCACGGAAATGGTTCTAGAGACGCCGGGATCAAATCTCCGCGGCACCGTGCATTTCGCGGGCGGCGTTCCCGCGGTACAAGTGGACTCGGCGGGAATCCAGGCTGGCGATTTGCTGGCGTGGTGGCGCGCGTTCGAGCCAGGCGTCGACGAAAAGCTAACTGTGGAGCAATATTTGACCGGGTCTGCGACAGTTCGCGGCTGGCCACCGCGCATCGAAAACCTGGCATTCTCGAGTGATGGCGGTGCCGCAAGAGTTCCTGGTATCGCCGAACCCGTGTGGATCGGCGCGGTTCGCGGCGGCCGGGAGCGCGAAAAACTAGTGATGGAGCCAGTGCGGCTGCAACTCGGAGGGGACCGAGCAGCGGTGGTATTGGCGGCCAGACGCCGAGTTGGCGTACCGCTGCACAATGCCGGCGATTTGACGGCCAGCCAGGATTTTGCGGCGCACGAAGGCGGGATGGAAATCGAAGCGCAGGCGGATCAAATTGCCACGGTGTTGCGAGCAGCAGCGGCCGTTGGCCGGCCGATCAATCATGGCTGGGATTTAGACGGTCACGCGTTGGGCACCGTGCGATGGGATTGGTACAGGAAACGCGGTGAACGCTGGAGCGGCAAAATCGTGCTATCGAGGGCGCAGCTCGCGGTTGCGGGGCTGAATCAGCAATTGCAGGTGGGAAACGCCGCGTGCGTCTGGGAGCACGGAAAACGCAGCGTGCTTCTGGGCGCGGTGGACGGATTCGGCACCACGTGGTCGGGGGCAATTCGCGAAAGTCTCGACGCGAGTGGAGACACGCAGGCGCGCTGGAATTTTAGTCTGCACGGCGCGCTGCTAAACGCCGCGGATATCGATCGCTGGGTTGGACCCCGGGCGCGTCCGGGCTGGCTGCAAAGTTTGCTAAGTTCTCTTGGTGGCTCGTCGAGCGAAGCGTCAACTAGCGCTACCGCAAAGGCCGATTCGTCACCGGAAGCATCGAGCGGAAACCTGGTCATTCCGGGTGGAGTGTCCGCGAGCGAGTTGCTGCGGCGAGTGGATGCCGAGGGCGACCTCAGCCTCGACGGCCTGACCGTGGAAAAACTTAATTTTGAAAAAGTGCATGTCGCCGGGCGTTTGAGTGGGTTACAACTGGAAGCCAGCGACATCACCGCGCAGTGGGCCGGCGGAAAAGTCCGAGGGTCGCTCAGCGCAAAATTCTTTCCGCGCCCCGTCTACGACCTGACCGCCCAACTCGACTCCGCCAATCTGGCGCAGTTGCCAGTGATGCCGAATGTTTCAGAGCGCTGGAGTGGGCTCGCCAGCGGAAAGGTGCGGCTCACCACGGAGGGAGTCGGGCGCGTGGAAGTGCTGCAAGCTCTAACCGGCCAGGGAACCATATCGCTGCATAATGTCGAGTTTCGTGGATGGGATGTGGGCGCCAGCGTCGCCGATGGTGCAGCGCACGCAGGCGTTTCCCGCTGGGCTAGCGGCTCCGGAACATTTTCCTTGCGCAACCAGAAATTATTTCTCGGTAACCTGCGGCTCGATGCTGAAAAACAAACCATCTTCGTGAACGGTTCCGTGGATTTTGCGCGAGAAGCAGAGTTGCTCATAAACAGTGTGGATGGCGAGAGGCCGGCCACTCATGCAACTTTATTTGGCCGCACGCTGCGCGTGCGCGGGTCGCTCGACGCTCCACTGGTTAGCATTGATACCGTGCCTGCGCACAATTCGGCCGGTATTGCCGCGCCATAATCACAAAGTGAACAATTTTATCAAACGCACCGTGAACGTTCCGCTCGGCTGGCGACTGCACTTCCTTGCGCTTTTCCTCCTGGTCATCGCAGCGGTTCTGCCGATCGCGGCGGGGAATTCGGATCGCTTGTTGTCCGTACCGGAGCTTCACGCGGGACAGAAATTTGTTTATCGCGTGCGATATAAAACGCAAAGGGTCACTCGGGCAGAGAGCCGCATCGCCACCGCGGCTCCGCCTGAAGAGGTGAATAGCGACACGGAACGCTACGTGGCTGTCGAAATCGAAAAGGTCGAAACAAAAAAGGTTCAAGGTGCCGACGGCAACGCGCAGGTCACGATGCGTACGCAATTGCTGCCAACGGACGGCACTTCACGATCAGCGGACGAGGGAGTTGTGGAATTTACGTTACTCGAGGATGGGCGCGCCGACGCCCTCCACGGGTTTGACGTACTTTCCGCCGACGAACAAGCCATCTGGCGTCAATGGGTCGCGCAATTCGCGCTCGGCTGGACCTTTCCCGCGAAAGGAGTGAAGCCAGGAGAGAAATGGAAAAAGGAAGAACCGGTGGTGGGTGCGGCGCTGGCAAAATTAGTGTGGGAAAAGCAACTCGAATACGTGCGAGAGTCAGCCTGTCCCGCGAGCGACGATGGCGACAAGTCCAACGGCAATGCGACGGCTCAGAGCAGCGATCAGTGCGCAATAGTGGTCACTACTTCCACGATGAAGCAGCAAGGTTCACGTGATGATGCGACTCCCGAGGACTACAAACTCCATCAACTCAAAACCAGTGGTGTGGCACAGGGGAAGACCGATGTTCTTACTTTTATTTCGTTGAAAACAGGATTTCTCGAGCGCGCCAATGAAGATTCGGCGCAGACGCTGGATATCGTCGTGGCCAAAGCCGATGAATCGAACAAGACTCATTTAAGCGTGGCAGCCACGAGTCACGCGGAAGTCGTCCTTATACAGTGAACAACGATTGACCGGGGTGGAGGCCGATCCGCCTGGAAGTCAGGAAATCACATTCCCGGAAGATCGCCCGGATTCTTTTGCTTCAGCGCCGTTTTTCTCCTCGGAGTATAATTAGGGTTTCTGGCTACGCCCGAAAAGGTTGGCGTAGCTGCTGTGGCACCGTCGTTCAGATTTTGCTGCGTGCTTCGCCGTCGCAACGGGATGCTTGTCCAATAAAGGACTCGTTTAATGGATTTCAAACTCCACAGCACCTATCAACCGCGCGGTGACCAGCCAGCGGCCATCGATCAACTGATGCGCGGCCTCGACGCGGGAGACAAGCACCAAGTCTTGCTCGGTGTCACCGGCTCGGGCAAGACCTTCGCCATGGCCAAAGTGATCGAGCAATCCAACCGCCCGGCGTTGGTGATGGCACACAATAAAACTCTGGCGGCCCAGCTCTATCACGAATTCAAAGTGTTCTTTCCCGAAAACGCCGTCGAATATTTCGTGAGCTACTACGATTTTTATCAGCCCGAGGCCTATGTCCCGGCGGCGGATATTTACATCGAAAAAGAAGCCACCATTAACGATGAGCTGGACAAGCTGCGTATCAGTGCCACGCGCTCGCTGTTTGAGCGGCACGATGTTGTAGTTGTCGCCTCGGTGTCCTGCATCTACGGCCTGGGTTCGCCGGAAGCGTATTTCTCGATGGTCGTGCCCATCGAAAAAGGGCAAAAAACTTCGCGCGAAGCCCTGCTGCACAAATTGGTCGACGTCCAATTCGAACGCTCCGAGGAATTACGCCGCGGCACCTTTCGCGTGCGCGGAGACATGATCGAAATCTATCCCACGTACGAAGACCAAGCCTACCGCTTGGAAATGTGGGGCGAGCAGATCGACACCATCCGTCAATTTGATCCGCTCACGGGAGAAGTACGCACCGGCAAGGAAGATCTACTGAGCGTGCGTGTCTATCCCAAAACGCACTACGTGATGCCGCAAGAAAAGCGCGAGCGAGCCATCGTCACCATCCAGGAAGAGTTGTGGTGGTGGAAAAAAGAGTTGGAGAAGCAGGGCAAATTCGTCGAAGCTCAACGCGTGACGCAACGCACCATGTTCGATATCGAAATGATGCGCACGGTAGGCTATTGCCACGGTATCGAGAATTATTCCCGCCACTTGAGCGGTCGGCTGCCTGGCGAAGCGCCGCCGACGCTGTTCGATTATTTGCCACAGGATTTTATGTTGTTCGTTGATGAGTCGCACCAGACCGTTGGTCAGGTTGGTGCGATGTACAAAGGCGATCGCTCGCGCAAACAGACGCTCGTGGACTACGGTTTTCGCATGCCCTCGGCGCTGGACAATCGTCCGCTAACGTTCGAGGAGTGGGAGCATCGCGTCAATCAGGCTATCTACGTTTCCGCTACGCCGGCCGCGTATGAATTGACCAAATCCGGCGGCGTGGTCGTTGAACAGGTGATTCGCCCAACGGGATTGGTCGATCCGCAAGTGGAAATTCGCCCGGTAAAAGGGCAGGTTGACGATCTTCTTGAAGAAATTCGCATTCGCAGCGAAAAAAACGAACGTGTCTTGGTTACAACCCTGACGAAACGCATGTCGGAGGATTTGGCAGAATACTTTGCGGAAATCGGCGTGAAGTGCCGCTACCTGCACTCAGAGGTAGAAACGCTCGACCGCATAAAGATTCTGCGTGACTTGCGCCGCGGCGAATACGACGTGCTGATCGGCATTAACCTGCTGCGCGAAGGGCTCGATTTGCCGGAGGTTTCGCTCGTCGCGATTCTGGATGCCGATAAGGAAGGCTTTCTGCGCAGTACCACTTCGCTCATTCAAACCATCGGCCGCTGCGCCCGCCACGTAGAGGGCCGTGCCATTCTCTATGCCGACCGCATCACCGGTTCGATGGCTGCCGCTATCGGCGAGACGAATCGCCGCCGCGAGAAGCAAGTCGCCTATAACACTGAAAACAACATCACCCCCATGTCCATCATCAAGGGCGTAGACATGGAACTCGCCAAAATTGTGGAAGCAGATTACGTGATGATCCCATTGGGCGAAGACGATTTGGATAAGGCCACGGCGGGAATCAAGAACGAAGAGCAAATGGCGGAAATGCTCAAACAGCTTGAAACTCAGATGCGCGAAGCGGCGAAAAAATTTGAGTTTGAAAAAGCAGCGCTGTTACGCGACAAAATTCGCGGCCTCAAACAACGCGACGTCGCGGGTCTCTTCGTCGCCGAACCAGAAACTCCCGCCACCGCTAGTGAGGCGTTGTAGGGCGCAGCTTTATCCCGAGAAACGAGGGAATGCTGCGCCCCGGCTTGCCCGGGCGTCTAGTAACCCCACCATTCGTTTTTTGTTTCCTAGCAGGTCATCGTCTAAACCGCTCCGCGCTTCAACTCATCGAGCGGATAAAACGTTTCGCGCCAAACAATTCCACCCTGCCGCAGCGTAACGACTGTCGACCGCAACAACATATATGCAAGAATCACCGCACCGAGGGGATGAGTAAACGCGTACAGGGGCGAAACACGCATCACGACATCCACGCCGGCATGAAACGTTAGCATAATCACCACCGCAATCACCGCAAGTGCCAGCGCCCATCCACGCACGAACGGCAGGGCGGCGAACGGCACGACGTTTAGCAGCAAAGTTCCCGTAATCGAAACTCCCACCAGCCACAAACTGAAGGACGCTCCCGCAAAGAAATTCTTGGTAACTCCGCGAATCAAGTTTCCCGCACCCGCATGCCAGCGCACCGCCAAAAAATCTCGCGCTACGGCCACGCCTGAGCGAAAGCCCGCCATCTTCACAATCTTCCCTAGCTTCATGTCATCAACAACTTCCATCGCCAGCCGCCGGTGCGTCCCCACAGCCTCGTAAGCCGAGCGTTTCAGCATCTGGAACGCACCCACACCTACGTACGCCGCCGAACGCGGGTTGCTCACGCCATGAGGATCGGTGGCCATGTGAAACCACAAGCCAAAAAAAGTGATCAGCACTTTCTCCCAAAACCCCACCATCTCGATGTCGCAAAAAAGCGTCAAGTGATCCAGGCTTTTTTCCCTCACGATGGTCACCGACCGCCGCACAACATCGCTCTTAAACCACACGTCCGCATCGGTAAAAAGTAGCCACTCTCCGCTTGAGGCTTCATACGCGTGCTGCAAAGCGTGCGGCTTTCCCAGCCATCCTGCGGGAAGTTCCGCCACGTGCACCACCCTAAAGCGCGGGTGCGTGGCCGCGAATTCGTCCAGAATGCGTGCTGTCGCATCTGTCGACCGGTCATTTACCGCAATAATTTCGAGATCGGGATAATCGATCTTCGCCAGGCTCGCCAGCGCAGCCGGCAATTTCTCTTCCTCATCTCGCGCTGCGAAGAGCAGGGAAATACGTGGGCACTCCGCATCGCGCGAGCAGGAAAAATCTTTTACCCACGGCAGCCGCGTCGCACCGTACACCGTGCGTAATCCATAGAAAACCCAGAAAACCGCGACGAAGCCGAAGAAAGACAGCTCGGTAAAATACGTGACAAGGTGCATGGCGTGTATGGCGCGTGTATGGCGCCTTTATGGAAATTGGTACGTTGAGGAACCTCAGGTTATCCTAGCATGGGATGGTGAACAGCCTGGCCATCGTTGGCGCCGGACGTGTGGGTCGAACACTGGGAAAGCTTTTGCGCGAACAAGGCTGGCGGATCGGAGCGGTGGTCACCCGCAGCGAAAGCACCGCGCGCCGCGCCGTGCGATCGATTGGCGGCGGCAAACCTTATGCGGGAATGTCCCGCGAGGTGCTGGCCGCGCGCGTGGTTCTGCTGGCAACTTCGGACGACGAGATCATTTCTGTCAGGCGACGGCTCGTTGAAATGCTTCGGCAAGCTGGCAACGAAAAGCGGCGCGGTATGGTTTTTCTGCACACCAGCGGCGCACTGGATGCCAGTGTATTAGCAGGGCTTCAGGAACATGGAGCGGCTGTGGGTTCCATGCATCCGTTGCAAACGTTCAGTGGCGTCGGTGTTCCAGAGCTTGAAGGGAAGATTTTTTGCGATTGAAGGCGACCCTGGAGCGTTGCGCGTGGCTCGTTCGATCGTTCGATCCCTCGGCGGCCGGCCCGTGAAAATCAGCGCCAGCAAGAAACGTTTGTATCATGCTGCCGCAGCGCTCGCCGCCGGCCACGTCCTGGCCGTGGAAGAAGCGGCGACGCGCATGCTGATGTGCGCGGGGATGAAACGGTACGACGCAGTGCACGCCTTGCTCAGTTTGACGCGGCAGGCGCTGGAGAATTTTGAGCGTCTGGGTGCCCGTGCCGCATGGACGGGTCCACTGGCGCGCGGAGATTACCGCGTAATTGCGGCGCATGAAAAGGCGATGGGCGAATTGCCCGTGGAATATAGGCGCGCATATAAAGCATTGAATCGCTTGGGAGCCCGGGTGCTCGCGAATGATGCCAAGTCCACACTGGCGCGACTCGATAGAATTTCCGTAACGCAGCAACGCACTAAAAAATCGCGGAGGGTCGATCTTGACCGAAGCTAACAGGCAGCAACTGAAAGTGGCCATCGCAAGCACCACGCTGGAGAACGGGCTGCAAGTAGTGATCGCGCCGGATGCCACCGCGCCGGTCGTTACCGTGGGCATCTACTACAAAATTGGATTTCGCCTCGAACCCCAGGGCCGAAGTGGCTTCGCACACCTTTTTGAACACATGATGTTTCAAGGCTCGGCGAATGCGCCGAAGATGCAACACATCAAGCTGATAAATTCGAGCGGCGGTCTTTTGAATGGCTCCACGAGTTACGACGTCACCAATTATTACGAAGCGGTGCCCTCGAACGCCCTCGAACGCGTGTTATGGCTTGAGGCCGATCGGATGCGCGCGCTGAAAGTCGACGACGAAAATCTTAAAAATCAGCGTGACGTGGTCAAAGAAGAAGTGCGCGTCAACGTCATGAATCAGCCCTATGGCGGATTTCCGTGGCTTGATATGCCGCCGGTGGCGTTTCGCAATTGGGCCAACGCTCACAATTTTTATGGTGATTTCGCGGATCTGGATGCCGCCAATCTCATTGATGTGCAGGATTTCTTCAAAACCTACTATCTGCCGAATAACGCAGTACTGCTGATCCTAGGTGACGTCAAGGCTGAAGAGGGAATTGCCTTGGCCAAGAAATATTTTGCCAACATTCCCGCCGGCCCGCCGCCTCCTTTGCCGATCCCCGCGAACCGGAACAGAAGGAAGAACGCCGCGGACACGTGGAAGAAAAATTCGGTACGCTTCCCGCCATCGCCATCGGGTACGTGATGCCCGAGCGGCGCACTCAAGGATTGGTATGCCATGGCATTGCTTGATCAGGCGCTGCACGGCGGCCGCGCTGGCAGAATTTATCGTGACCTTGTTTTGGAAAAGCAGGTCGCCGTGGAGGCCGACGGCGGCATCGACGACCTTTTCGGCTACAACGGTCCGACCCAGCTCACCACCCGCATCATGCACAAACCAGAAATTTCCGGCGACGCAACTATCGCCGCCTTTGATGCGGTGATTCGCGAAGTGCGGGAACACGGCATTAGCGACGACGAATTAAATCAGCTCAAAGTAAAGTGGCGCTCCGACTATTACGCCACGCTGGAAGGCGGTCGTGGCGGCTACATGCCGAAATACGGACTGATGCATTTGCTCGCCTGTTTCACGCTGTTCGACCAGGAGCCGCAACTCGTGAACACCATTTTGGACGGATTTCTCGCCGTGACGCGTGAAGATGTGCAAGCCGCAGCCAAGAAATATTTGCGCGATTCGCAGCGCGCCATCGTCTTCCGCACCCCCGTAGCGTTAGTCGAAAAAGACAGCACCTCTGGTAAAAATGGCGCATCCGCCGGAACCAGTGCAAAGGAGGCCGCATAATGGCCTTCTTCTCCACCGCGCTCGCCGTAGGCGTTCCAGAGTTAGCTCCAGAGCGTCCGGTCACCTGGCCCAAGCGCACGCGTGCCAAGCTCGCCAACGGCCTCGAAATCGTTCTTGCGGAAGCGCATTCCATCCCCAAGTTTCACGGTGAATTGGTGTTTCGCTCCGGGAATGCAGCGGCGATCCATCGCGCTCCCGGCCTCGCCGAAATGACCGCCTCGGTGGTGCGCACCGGGACGAAAAATCGCGCCAGCCGCCAGATTGAAGAGGACTTGCGTCGCATCGGCGCGGATCTTTCTGCGAGCGCCGGCGCGGACAGCAGCGCGATTGCTTTTGCGGGCTTGTCCGAGTTTTCCGAACAGCTGCTTGGCACGGTCAACGAACTGGCACGCGAAGCCTCGTTTCCCAGAAGCCGAATTCGAGCGCGAACGCCGGCAACAACTCGAAGAAGTAAAAATGGAACGCACCTCGCCGGGATTTCTCGCCAGCGAACGATTGCGCAAAGTTTTATTCGGAGCGCATCCCTACGGAACGGTTTCCGCCTACGGAGGCGCAAGTCGCGGCGTACCAGCGCGACGATTTGCTGCAAACCTATCGCGATTTCTACACGCCAGAAAATGCCCTGCTCGTGATGGTCGGCGATTTTGAGCCCGCGGCCATGATCAAAAGCATCGACAAAGTTTTCGGCGCGTGGACCGGCAAAAAGCCCCAGGTTCCGGCCTCCGCCGCTCCGGCAAATCCCCGAGGGCGACGCGTATATCTGGTGGACGTCCCGGGAGCCGTGCAGACCCAAATTCTTGTCGGTTGCCACGCTATCACGCGCAAGCATCCCGATTGGGTGAAGCTGGGCTTGACCAACAGTTTGTATGGCGGTGCATTCAATTCGCGACTGGTCATGAATATTCGCGAGGATAAGGGCTATACCTACAGTCCTCGCAGCAGCGTGCACCCGATGCGCCAAGGCGGGTATTTTTCCATCTCCGCAGCGGTACGTAACGATGTGGTCGCCGCTTCGCTGGCGGAAATGTTCTACGAACTGGATAAATTGCGCGCGCTCCCGGTTCCCGCTGCCGAATTTGCCGACGCACAAAATTACGTCAGCGGATGTTCAGCATGGGTCTCGCCACGCAGAGCGGATTACTTTCGCAACTCGCTACCGTGGCGCTCAACGAATTGCCCGACGACTATCTCGAAACCTATCGCGATAAAGTCCGTGCCATGACGCCGGAAGATTTGCTGGCTACGGCGCGAAAATATTTGGATTCTGCCAACATGCAAATCATCGTGGTGGGCGACCGGCGCCAAATAGAAGAGCAAGCCCGCCTCTTCGGCGAAACCGAAATCTACGATGCGCAAGGCACGCTGGCGAAATAGGTAGTCGCGGCTCCGGGCGAATTTGCCGGCGCGGATATAGGTTCATCTCAAAACGCGCCACGCTGAAATGCTGGAGTTGTTGCTTTATTCATATTAATTAGATATTATCAATTCGCCATGCGCTGGCGAGCCATCGCGTTTGTCCTTCCTCTGGTTCTTTGTGTGTTCCTTTCCCCGTTAGCTGCCAAAAAAAAGCCACCAGCAGCTCCGATAAATTTAAATACCGCCACCTCGGAACAGCTGCAGCAAGTGCCCGGTATCGGTCCATCCACTGCGGAGAAGATCTTGCAGATGCGGAAATCATATGGCGCGTTCAAGAGCGTGGATGACTTGCTGGCGGTGCAAGGCATTGGCCCGAAGCGGCTGGAGAAAATGCGGAAATATCTGGTCGTCGCAAAAGCGCCTACGTCAAAGCCCGCGGTTGCGGCGAAAAATGCCGCTGCTGTTCCTGCGACCGCGAAAAAGCCTCCACCGGTTAAGAAGCCTGCGCCGCCAGACGAGGAACCAGAAGAACCGTAATCGTCGGCAGTCGCCTGGCCGCCGGGGTGGTTATAGGTGTTGGTGAGTCGGCTTGGCTTCGTTTACGTGCAGCGGCACCTGATCGGCGATGCGGATGCCGTAGCCTTCCAGCGCGACCACTTTTTTCGGATGATTGGTCAGCACGCGAATATCCTTCAAGCCCAGATCGATCAGAATTTGCGCGCCAATCCCGCTTTCGTGCTGCACCATGCGCAGGCGCGCGGGCTCGCGGTCGAGCTGGCCGCGCTGGTGAAAATGGATTTGCGGCAGCACGCCGGGTTCCTCCGCCGCGTCCACACTGAAGCCCCGGCCGGTGTGGTGCAGATAAAGGAACACGCCGCGATCTTCTTTGGCGATGACCGCCAGCGAGCGCGAAACGAGTTCGCTGCAATCGCACGCCGTCGATCCGAAGACGTCGCCGGTCAGGCAGTGCGAGTGTACACGCACCAGCGCCGGCGTATCTCCCGCCAAATCGCCGCGCACCAGCGCTACGTGCTGGTCGTGGTCCACGTCGCTCGAGTACGCAATCATCTTAAAATTGCCGAAGCGCGTGGGCAGATTCGCTTCGGCGACGCGGCGGACGTAACGCTCATGTTGCATGCGATAGCGAATCAGGTCGGCCACCGTGAGCATTTTCAGATTGTGTTCACGGCAAAAATCCAGCAGTTGCGGCACACGAGACATGGTGCCGTCTTCATTCATAATTTCGCAGATCACGCCGGCCGCGCCGAGTCCCGCGATGCGAGAAAGATCCACGCTGGCTTCCGTCTGACCGGCTCGCACCAGCACGCCGCCATTGCGCGCGCGCAGCGGAAACATGTGACCGGGCCGCGCGAGATCCTGCGGCTTGGTCTTGGGATCGATGGCCGTGAGTACGGTGATGGCGCGGTCGCTTGCGCTGATGCCCGTGGTGACGCCCACGCGCGCGTCGATGGCTTCGCAAAACGCCGTCCCGTGCACTGAAGTATTAATCGGCGACATCAGCGGCAGGTGCAACTCGTCGCAACGCTGTTCGGTAAGCGTAAGACAGATCAGCCCGCGGCCGAACTTAGCCATGAAGTTGATGGCATCGGGCGTGATTTTTTCCGCGGCCATGGTCAGGTCGCCCTCGTTCTCGCGGTCCTCGTCGTCGACCAGGACGATCATGCGGCCCTGCCGAATTTCTTCGACGGCTTCTTCGACGGTGGCGAAATTGGATCGGTCGTTTGTCATATCATTAAAAATATAGCAGAAGGGAAGTAGTGGAGGTAAGGAAGGTAAAGGAGGCCCACTCCCCGTATTTGTGAAACAGTGTGATTGCAAAGGAGTTAGGCACTGCTTTCGCGAAACAGTGTGATTCTAATGGGTTTACTCGTTGCGACGAGATTGGAGGATTGTCGCTTACCCCTACCCCCGGGTGTTTTTGGGAAAGAGTGCGCAAGCTAAACAAATTACTGGGGATAGCGCGATTCTCGAATGAAAAAGAGTGTGTAAGTGATTGAAAAGATAGAGAGACGTTTTCGATGATGGTGCTGCTTGGCGAGGGGCGGACGGGAGCGGCGGGCGTCGCGGCCGGATCGCTTGCGGCGTGAAATGGATACGACATGTTTTATGATAGCATAGAATATGGCATTATCAATAAATAACTTGATAGTATTTTCGTGTTCGAACGTGGTGCGCGGTCTCGATTGGGTTGCGGACTGGGCAAGGGAAAAGAATTGCCCTCGGCACGGATCTCGGCAGGCATGAGATCACCGCCCGCGCCTCGGTGATCGAAGAACGGCGCGCGACGGCTAACTGTCGTAGGGGCGATTACGCGGAAAAGGCGTCGAGCCCGCGCAAGTCGCACAGGGTAAACCGCCGCATTCCAAAAGTTCTCGTATTCTTAGCGAGGAGAAGAGGTTGAGGTGCGGCTAGGTGGAGGGACTTTGACGGAGGCCATGCCTGCGGCGGTGGCGGCTTGGATGCCCAGGTCGGCGTCTTCGAAGACCAGGCAAGACGTGGGAGGTATGCCCAGCTTCGCGGCGGCGAGTAAGAATGGTTCTGGATTGGGCTTGCCATTTTTGTATTCGCCGGCGCAGATTAGGGCGTCGAAGCGGTCGAGAAGATTTAGCGCGGAGAGGGAAGCAGTCACGGAGTCGCGGGTACTGCCGGAAACCACGGCGAGGGGAATGCGGCCGTGGTTGGCTTCGATCTGTTCCAGGACTTCGGGGATGGCTTTAAGCTCGGGAAGACTCTTGAGGTAATAGCGCTCTTTTCTATCGGCTACTTCTTCCGCGGACATGTGCAGGCCCTGTTGTTTGTTCAGGCGGGCAACGACTTCGGTTACGGCTACGCCGCCCCAGGCGTAGAAGAGTTCCTCGCTCAAGGCGCAGTTATGTTCGGCGAGGGCTTTGCTCCAGGCGATGTAGTGCAAGGGCATGGAATCGGCGATGGTGCCGTCACAATCGAATAGATACGCCTGGAAAGTACCGGGAGGCAGTTGTAGTTTCACGATTCTATCTTCTCATGGGACATGAATTTCTGAATGAACGCTGTCAGCCGGAGGCTATGGATTGGCGCGGTCTTTTGGCGCGGCGGCGGCGATTTTCTGAAATTCGGGATCGGAGGCCAGGGCGGCAAATTCGGGGGCCTCGGCCGGGAGCTGCGCCAGGTCTGCGGTGGTTAGGCCGACCGCGACGGCTTTTTGCAGATCGCGCAGCGCATCTTTCTTGTGACCCATTTTCAAGTCGCAGCGGGCCAGGGAAACCTGTGGCCAGGCGGATTCGGGGCGGGCTTCGGCGGCCAGCGCGAGATAGATTCTGGCCAGGCGAAGATCGCTGGAATCGAGCAGCGGATCACCGCTCTCGATGAAATACGCGAAGACGCCGAGACGGGCGCGCTCGAGAACGCGGCGCTCCTGGGGATTTTTTTCCTGGGCCGCACGATCGCGCAGCCGCACCACCTCGGTGGTGGTTTGCAGCACGATATCGTTGCGGTTGGTGTCCGGCGCGCTGATGGGCGCAAAGGCCTTGTAGACGTTGTCTTCCAGCCCTTTTTGTTCGATGAACTCCTGCCGTTCACGTTTCTGCCCGGCGCGGACCGCCGGATCGTTGTCCAGCGCAGCGATGCGCGCCACCAGTGCCCCCAAGTCGGTCAATCCCGCGAACGTCGCGGAAGTAGCGCGGAGGAATTGCCAGGACAAGTAAAGATCTCCGCCCGCAGCGAATTTCTGCGCCGCTGCGTTGAAGTTCGCCAGTTGCGCGGCGATAAAGGCATCATCGCGTTCGCGGTGCTTGGCTTTCATGGCCAGAAGGTCCGCCCAGGCCAACGCTTCGGGCCAAATGTCTGCCGGGGCCCACTGATGGCCGCCATCGAAGCGGCGCAAGAAATGAGGTGAGCCGAGCGATTCGAGATTGGCGTCGAGGCCGACCAATTCGGGATAGTTGAAATCCAAGAGGCCGGCGGTGAGAAATACGGCGAAGGTGTCGGCGGCGGTCGGCGGAGAGTCCGTCGAGAAGCCGGCACCACTGAGAAATACCGCTTGCGTACATTTGCAAGACTGCGCGAGATGTGACGCCACGCGAGCGCCGCCGGAAAAGCCCGCGAAATACACTCGTTGATCGTCAAGGGAAAGGCGATCGTGAGTATCGTTGAACATGGCCTGCGCGGCGATAGCGTCCGGCTTCCATGGCCCGTTTTTGGAATTGTTGGAAGCGGCGATGATGTAACCAAATTGCTCCGCGGCGGGTTGCATCAGCGCAGCGGGAATTTCGCCATGAGCACCGGGGTCGAAAACGTACACGATAGGCCAGCGCTTAGCGGCAGAATAATTCTTCGGTAGATAGAGCGCATAGGATTGCTCGGGCGCGCTGACCGCGACCACTTTTGGGAGAAGAATGCCGGGCTGTAGAGCCGGGGCTGGAGCGGCAGACTGCTGGGCGGTTAGCGCAGGGACAAACACCGTGAGCCACAGGAGCAGGAGTACAGAAGACACTCGCACCCTTTTATTATAGACGTCACTAGGCGATACCTCTGACGAGTCGCGCCCCAGTTTGCCTTACTTGCTCAACCAGCGCGTCTACATCCTGCTCGGTGGTCAGGTAGTTCATCACGTTCGCGCGCAGCGTGAACACGCCCCCTAGCGTCCCGTTGGTCACAAATACCTCGCCGTTGGTCTGCAATTCCTGCATGACCTTTTTGTTCAACGCATTAAGTTCTTCATGCGAGCCCTGCCAACCGGTGGGTTTATATCGGAAGCAAACAATCGACAAAGTGATGGGGGCGGACAACTCCAGGTCGGGCGACGCAGCAATGCGCCTACCGAGATATTCTGCCAGGCGATTGTGCTGGCAAATGAGTGCGGCGACACCCTCACGTCCGGCGCGCAACAGGGTGGCCCAAAGTTTGAGCGCGCGGAATCCGCGCGTTTGCTGTGGCCCATACTCGCTGAACCAGGGTGGTCCGCCAAAACCCTTGCCCGTTTCAGTGTGGACGTAGGCAGGGACGAGGCTAAACGTGCGGCGCAGCAGTTCACTGTCCCGCACCAGGATGCAGCCGCACTCGATTGGCACGCTCAACCATTTGTGCGGATCGATGGCGACAGAATCTGCCAGTTCCATGCCGGCGTACATGTGTTTCAGTCCCGGATCGAGGCAGCCCAACGCGCCATAAGCGCCATCGACATGCAACCACACGCTGAATTCCTTGCAGATCGCCGCGATTTCGCTCAAGGGATCGATCGCGCCGGTGGTTGCCGTGCCGGCGCTGGCCACTACGCAGAAAGCTTTCCGACCGCACTCGCGATCGGCGGACATGGCATTTCTGAGCGCTGCGACGTCCATCCGGAAATCCGCGTCCACGGGAATCTTTCGCATCGAATCCGCACCCAGTCCCAGCAACTCCACGGCCTTTTGAATGCACGAGTGCGCTTCCTCGGAAGCGTAGAGCATCAGTTTTACAGGGACATTCGCCAGTCCTTGCGCTCGCACATTCCAGCCAAGAAGTTCCAACGCGCGGAAACGCGCGGCCGCAAGTGCGACAATGGATGCGAGCGACGCGCCACTGACCAGCAAGCCTCCGCTTCCCGTTTCCGAACAATTCAGCAGTTCGCCTAACCAGCGAATGACGCAATGTTCCAAATAAATGGCGGCGTGATCACCACCGGCGCAGCTGGGATCCATCGATGCGGCAAGAAGTTCGAAGATGACGCCCAGCATCGCGGGCGGCGAATTCACCCAACCGAAAAAGCGCGGATGCCCGTTGCCCATCGGATACGGCAGAATCTGCTCGCGAAATTGGGCCAGAATCGCGTCGCTGGAGGTGCCTTGCTCGGGCAGCGATTGGTTCAGCAAGCGGCCGCGCTCGGCCTCCGGCATGGGAGTGAAAACCTTCTCGTCCGGCAACCGCGTAAAATACTCCGCGGCTATTTCCACAGCGGCGTGGCCGAGCCTGCGAAATTCTTCGGCATCCATTCCGAAAGCGTCCGCGCGATTGGCGTGTTTGGGATTCATGGCGATAGAGTACTTAAACTCCGTCGCGGATTTTTCGTCAAGTTAGACTTGTGGCCACCGCAAGTCAATTTGGCGCTCGTCAACATCTTGCAGCTTTCTTGGAGCCCCTCTCTGCGGCAGCTCTCTCCGGCACCTCTTTCCGGCTATCATGAGCTGAGCGTGATGCGACAATCACAAACTCATCGCACGAACAAGCGGAGAGAATTTTGGAGAGATCGAAGCCTTCGAAAACCGCACTGAGTGTGGCTTTGCGCCGCGCGGTGCACCAGCTGCACGATTCGCCCCTAGTCTTCAACGATCCCATCGCTGTTCAGATCCTCGACTCTACCTACGCCGAGAGCCTGCACGCCGCAACCGAACGCCGGGATGAACCATTCTCTTTGGCAATGAGAGCATTTCTGGTGGCACGCAGCCGTTATGCGGAAGACAACCTGAGCGCGGCCGTCGCCACGGGCGTTCATCAGTACGTGTTGCTTGGCGCTGGGCTGGATACGTTCGCCTATCGCAATCCTCATTCGCGGCTTCGCGTGTTTGAGGTCGACCATCCCGCCACACAACAATGGAAGCGCGAATTATTGGAAGCCGGGCGCGTGCCGATACCCGCGAGTCTCCGCTACGCTCCGGTGGATTTCGAAGTGCAGGCGCTCTCCACGCAGCTGGAGGCTGCTGGATTCGATGCGAACGCGCCGGCATTTTTCGCGTGGCTCGGTGTGGTTCCGTATCTGAGTCTAGACGCATTTCGCGCCACGCTGGCGTTCATCGCGTCGCGGCCCACTGGAAGCGGCGTGGTGTTTGATTACGGGCAGCCGCGAGAGGCCCTTCCGGTTGCCGAGAAGTTGGTACGGGATGCCCTCGCGTCACGAGTCGAATTGACCGGCGAACCGTTCCAACTGTTTTTCACTGCGGCCGAGGTTGCCCACGAACTCACCGGCTTCACAAGATTGGAGGATCTCGGCAGCGCAGAGATCAACACGCGTTATTTCAGCGGCCGCGCGGATCGACTGGCCATGCGGGGCACGAGCGGTCGACTTCTGAGCGCGTGGAGATAATTTCTAGTGAGAGTATTTGGCAATAGCATTGGAACTTTTCCCATCCGGAAAGGGAATGTTAAGTGGGCGTAGGAATCCTGGTGGTGTGTCTGCCGGCTCGGACGATTGGTAACAAACCGAAGGTGTACGAATCGAGACGACACTGCATCGAAGTAACCGGAGCATGGGCGGAGAGAAGTCGGGCAGACAGGCGATTTATGTTCATCGATAAAAAAGCTATTGAAAGAAAATCGCAAGTTTGGATCGGCGCACTGATGGCGCTGCTGCTGATCGGTGGCGCGCCACTGCGAAGTCAAAGTCAACAGGCAGGACCAATCTCTCCGGCCTCGCCAAACGTCCAAACCGCACCTGCTTCGCAAACTGCGCTCACTTCGCAGACTCCGCCCGCCTCCCAAACCGCTCCCAAGTCCCCAACTGCACCTACGGCCCAAGCCTCGCCGATTGCTGTGGACGTAAAAGTTGTGACCATGCTGGCTTCGGTGCGCGATAAACATGGCAAATTAATTCCGGGCCTGACGAAAGATGATTTTGAGCTGCAGCAGGATGGCCATCCGCAGACCATCAAATATTTTGCGCATGAGACGGATTTGCCGCTGACGCTGGGCTTGCTGGTGGACACCAGCGGAAGTCAGCGGCGCGTTCTGGATCAGGAGCGCGCGGCGAGCCGGACGTTTGTGGATCACGTGATACGCGAAGATCGCGATAAAGCGTTTTTGATTCATTTTGACCACGAGGTCGAGTTGTTGCAGGACCTGACGCCTTCACGGCAAAAACTCGAAGCTGCGCTGGAGCAAGTCGGCGCGCCGCAATTTTCGCAGACCAGCAATAGTGGCTCGAATGGTGGTTCGGGCAGCGGCGATCCCGGTTACGGCGGTGGGCGTGGCGGTCGCGGTGGACACGGTGGTGGCGGCACGCTGCTGTACGATGCGATCTATCTTGCTTCGGACGAATTAATGAAAAAGCAGCACGGGCGCAAAGCGGTGATTGTGCTTTCCGATGGCGTGGATCGCGGCAGCAAAGAAACTTTGCAGGAAGCCATCGAGTCCGCGGAACGCGCCGACACGCTGGTGTACTCCATTTTGTTTGCGGATAAGGATGCCTACGGAAACGGTGGCGGATTCGGCGGTCCTCACATGGGCGGCGGCATGGGCGGAGGCGGCATGGGCCGGGGCGGCGGAGGTTACCCGCGACGCACCGAGGAGCCGCGGCCTGACGGCAAGAAGATTCTCGAACAGATTTCGCGCGAGACCGGCGGGCGGTTTTTTGAAGTGACTAAGAAACAAACCATCGATGACATTTATACCGCCATCGATGAAGAGCTGCGCAATCAGTACAGCCTGGGTTACACGCCGGAGAAGGCCGACGCGGACTCGGGCTATCACAAAATCCAGCTGGCCACCAAGCAGAAGGATTTGATCGTGCAGACGCGCGACGGATTTTTCATCGGGCAATAAAGCCAGATAGTCAGCTTACGGGTGCCGTGACAGGTGGGACCCGGCTAGACGTACGCGACGTTCGCGCCGCGCGTGCGCCGAAAACAGACGAACTGCGCTGCGCCTTACCATAAGAGCCCTGATGTCCACATAGGCGAGCGCGCCAATAACCGCCAGCAAGTAAAAGCTGGCGATTATTTCAACGAGATTCAGCGCGAGGGACATTACGCTAAATGAGATGCGCTGGGTGCGCAAAACGGGTGCGGCCCTTAAAACCACCGAAATAAGTGGCTGGGCGAAATCAAGCGGCTTGGGATTTGGGCGCGGCCTTGCGGCGTGGTTTCGCGGGGCCCTCCAGCAGCTCCCGTTCGGCGCGGGTCCAATCTTCGAAGGCGTTGCCGGGTGCGCCCCCGCGGTCCAAATAGATTTGATAGGCGCGCAGTGCGATCTCGTCGCGCGTGGGCACGGCTTTCGCGGCGCTGGGTTTGCGCGTCTGGGGCGACGTGCTTTTCTTCGTCGTGGGCATGGTGCTCTCCTTTCAGAACAAGCTGCTATTTTACTGGCAAGCAAAATCGCGCGTCATCGCCGTGGCAAGAATTTCTTAGGGGCCGGTGCTGTTTGTATAACCACTGGCGGCATGTTGTCCTTACGATGCCTGCAGGCATCGACAATGGACTGAGGGTCGCGGCTCTCGCGGGAAGCCACGGGAGAAGCTCCTGTACCGTGCCGCGGCTTCGGGGATAGAATGCCGGGATGGATTCGCGAGGAAAGGCCATATGAGCCAGGAGAGACGGCGTAACGTTCGGCATCCGTTCATAGCTTCGGCGGAAGTCGAACAACTAGCGGTGGGCTCGCGCTTGCCTTCGCGGATTAGCGACTTGAGTGTCGGCGGCTGTTATGTGGATACGGTCAACCCATTTCCCGGCGGTACGCAGGTGCGGGTGAAGATTTTTGCCGCCGCGCAACAGTTCGAGGCTCCCGCCACGGTGGTGTATTCGCATCCGCATTTGGGCATGGGGCTGCATTTCGGCGAGTTGGCTCCTGAGCACCAAGCGATCTTGCGGCAGTGGCTGCCGGCGGATGAGGCCAAGGCCCTGGAAGCCGAGGCCTGAGTTTCGCGCGACGCGATGCGCCCAATCGTAGGGTGCGTTCATCTAACCGTGTGTGAATCCAAAATCTAACTTTGCCGTCCTTGTCGTTTGCGCGCGGGGCCACCGATGATTCCGTTTTCCGTGCTCGATTTGGCCCCCGTTGCCGCGGGTGCCACCCCGGCGCAAGCGCTGCGTAACTCCTTGGAGTTGGCGCAGCACGTGGAGCGTTGGGGCTACCGTCGCTATTGGGTTGCTGAACATCACAGCATGCCAGGCATTGCCAGCGCGGCGACTTCCGTGGTGATCGGCTACCTTGCCGGCGGCACCAACTCGATTCGGGTTGGCGCCGGCGGCATCATGCTGCCGAATCACGCTCCGTTGGTAATCGCCGAACAATTCGGCACTCTCGAATCGCTTTACCCCGACCGCATCGATCTCGGCTTGGGCCGTGCGCCGGGCACCGACATGGCGACCACGCGCGCACTCCGCCGCGACAGTAAATTGAACGGGGATGATTTCCCGCAGCAGGTCGAGGAATTGCAGTCCTACTTTGCGCCCGCGGCGCCCGGCCAGAAAGTGCGCGCCGTTCCAGGAGCTGGCCTCCATGTACCGATCTGGCTGTTGGGTTCGAGCCTGTTCAGTGCGCAATTGGCGGCCATGCTAGGTCTGCCCTTCGCATTTGCTTCGCACTTCGCGCCGGCGGATTTGATGCAAGCCGTGCAGCTCTATCGCGCGGGCTTCCGCGCCTCCGCGCAACTCAAACGTCCGTATGTGGCGCTAGGCATCAACGTCTTCGCCGCCGATACCGATGACGCTGCCCGACGTCTTTTCACTTCGCACCAGCAAGCCTTCGTAATGCTGCGCCGCGGAACTCCCGGCCAAATTCCCGCACCCATCGACGACATCGACACGTTCTGGACTCCCGCCGAACAAGCCATGGCCAGCCAATCGCTGTTGTGCACCGCAGTCGGCTCCGCGGCCACGGTCGAGCGCAAGCTGCAAAAGTTCATCGAGGTCACCGAGCCAGACGAATTGCTGGTGACCGGCCTGATGTTCGACCAAAAAGCGCGGCTGCATTCCTACGAAATCATCGCCGAGGTGCGAGAGCGAATTTCTTCAAATGCAAAAACGGCAGCGAAGGCTTCCGTCGCCGTCTGATCGAAGCATGCCGGGACGTCGCGCTCATACCCCTTCCACAATTACCGCGCGATACTCGGCGCCCTTGAAGCGGTGTTCGCGCACTTGGCGGTATGCCGGGCTGTCGTACCACGCTTTGGCCTCCTGCATGGTCGGAAACTCCGCGATCACGATCCCTTCGTGCTGCGGCCCTTCGAGCACCTCGTACCGGCCATAAGCCGCAAGAACCTTCAGATTGTGGCCTTTGAAAGTTTCCCGAACCGCGTCGTTGTATGCTTTCAGTTCGGCGGCATCAATCGTTTTCACTCTGGTGAAGATTGCGTATGCGCTCATCGTTTCTCCTTTTGTCGTATCACTTCGACTTCGATGTTTTTCAGCGCAGTTGCGATATACGGAATGTTTTCCTTTCATCCAAAAACAAAAGGGCGGCCCAAGTAGCAGGCCGCCCTTTTTGATTGTTTTAGTGTGAAGCGGTTTAGTACATCCCGCCCATGCCGCCGCCCGGTCCGCCACCAGGACCGCCCGCACCAGCCGCCGCCTTCGACTCTTCCTTGATGTCGGCGATGAGTGCTTCGGTGGTGAGCATCAAGCCCGCGATGGACGCTGCGTTTTGCAGCGCCAGGCGAGTGACCTTAGCCGGGTCGATGATGCCCATCTTGATCATGTCTCCGTACTCACCGCTCTCCGCGTTGAAGCCGAAGTTCTCTTCCTTGGAGTCGCGGATTCTGCCGATCACCACAGCGCCTTCATGTCCGGCGTTGAGCGCGATCTGGCGAGCTGGCTCTTCGAGAGCGCGCCGCACGATGCCCGCACCAACGGCCTCGTCATCGTGGAGTTTCAGCTTCTCGACGACCGCGATGCAGCGCAACAGCGCCGAGCCGCCGCCGGAAACGATACCTTCTTCGACCGCCGCGCGCGTGGCGTGCATAGCATCTTCCACACGAGCCTTCTTCTCTTTCAATTCGGTTTCGGTAGCCGCGCCAACCTTGATTACGGCCACGCCGCCAACCAGCTTCGCAAGGCGCTCTTGCAACTTCTCCTTGTCGTAGTCGCTGGTGGTGTTCTCAACCTGTGCACGAATCTGCTTCACACGGCCTTCGATGTCCGCGGACTTGCCGGCGCCTTCGATGATCGTGGTGTTGTCCTTGTCGATGGTGACCTTCTTCGCGCGGCCCAGATCCTCAAGCTTCACGTTCTCGAGCTTGATGCCCAGGTCTTCGGTGATGGCCTTGCCGCCCGTCAGGGTGGCGATGTCTTCGAGCATCGCTTTGCGGCGATCGCCAAAGCCAGGAGCCTTGACGGCCGAGCATTGCAGCGTGCCACGCAGTTTGTTCACGACCAAAGTCGCGAGCGCTTCGCCCTCGACGTCTTCCGCAACGATCAAGAGCGGCTTGCCCATCTTGGCGGTCTGTTCGAGAAGGGGCAGCAAATCCTTCATCGAGCTGATTTTCTTCTCGTGGATCAAAATGCGCACATCTTCCAGCACGCACTCCATGCGGTCGGAGTCGGTGATGAAGTAGGGCGAAAGGTAGCCGCGGTCGAACTGCATGCCTTCCACGACTTCGAGGGTGGTCTCCATCGTCTTGGACTCTTCGACGGTGATCACGCCATCTTTGCCAACCTTCTTCATCGCTTCGGCGATGATGCCGCCGATTTGCTTGTCATTGTTCGCGGAAATCGTGCCGACTTGCGCGATCATTTCGCCCTTCACGTCTTTATGCAGCTTCTTGATCTCTTCGACCGCAACTTCCACGGCCTTTTCGATGCCGCGCTTGAGAGCGGTCGGGCTGGCGCCTGCGGCGACAGTCTTAACGCCTTCGCGGAAGATCGCCTGTGCGAGCACGGTTGCGGTGGTGGTGCCATCGCCCGCCACGTCAGACGTCTTCGAAGCCACTTCACGAACCATCTGCGCGCCCATGTTCTCGAGCGGATCGCGGAGTTCGATTTCCTTGGCTACGGTTACGCCGTCCTTGGTGATGATCGGCGCGCCGAACTTCTTTTCGATTACCGCGTTGCGGCCCTTGGGACCGAGGGTAATCTTCACTGCATCGGCAAGCGCATTCACGCCACGCAAAATTGCCTGGCGGGATGCCTCACCCGTTACGATTTGCTTCGCCATCTGGTAATTCCTCCTAAATTTCTTTCAATCTAAATAGTTTGAAACTGCTGCTGCTTCACTGCTTCTCGCTGTTTCCTTACTTCTTTACTTCATTACTTCTTTGCTTCGTTTATTTCTTGCCGCCGGCAGCCTTGGACGCGCCGCTCAGCTTGGCCAAAATGTCCGTCTCGGCCAGGATCAGATACTCTTCGTCTTCAACCTTGATGTCCGTTCCGGAATACTTCCCGAAAATGACGCGGTCTCCAACTTTCACATCCAGGGGATGCACTTCGCCCTTTTCGCGACGGCCGGGGCCAACCGCGATGACTTCGCCTTCCTGCTGCTTCTCTTTAGCGGAGTCGGGAATGATGATGCCGCCCTTGACGCTTTCTTTTTCTTCGATACGCTTCACGATCACTTTGTCGTGGAGCGGGGTGAGATTCACTGCCATCTTTGAGACCCTCCAGTAGGTGTTCTTGCGGTTTTTGAACTGCAGAGCAAGGCAAAGGGGAAATTAGCACTCCTCGCTTCTGACTGCTAATATAGCAGAGTTTGCGGTCATGTCAAGGCTTAATCCGGCATCCTGAGCGTGTTACACTCATATTTTATTTCAGCTAAGACTATATATATCAATAGTATAGCAGGTGCAAGAAAAATATTGCAGTTGGTAATTGCCCTGCCTCCTCTCTGCGCGTAGACTTTCTCTTTCACCAGTATTCCGCGCGGAGAACTCGCTTTCGTGATGCTCTACATTCAATTTATTGTTTTCACTGCGGGAACGCTGCTGGCATTTTTCTGGATGGTGGTGATTCTCGGGCATCGCCGACAGCGCAATTTTGAGCGCATTTTCTTCTTCCTGTGCCTCGCGTTGTTCTTCTTCTATGGTGCGTCGCTTCTCGAATTTAATGCCGAAGCCTACTATCCCGTGCCGCCGCCAAAACTGACGTTATTCGCCTGGATCTTTGTCTGCCTGGGCTTGACCTTCATCCCATCGCTGCTGCTTCAACTGCAAATTGAATACGCGGATATTCGCGAAATTTTTCGCAGTCCTGGTACAAAGCGCGCATGGCTCGTCGCTGCCTACCTCCCGCTGCTGTACTTCCTACCGCACCTCGCCCCGGTTTTTGGCGTTTCGGCCGCCGTCGATTTTCTTGCCCCGCTGAACGCCATAGGTGTGCGTATTCAAAATCTGGCTCGTAGCTTCGCTGGTGGCCGCCGCCGCATGGCAATGGCGCTTCGCCTCCGCCACGTCAGACGCAGAACAAAGACGCTTTCACCGCTCGCTTGTTTACGCGCTGCCTGTCGCCGTTATCGGCATCGGAGCCATTCATCTTGCCGGCGATTTCGGAGCGCACTTCCATTTCGGCGTAGCCATTTTCCTGGCCGCGGTTCCCCTGGTTCCTCTGGGCGCGCTGGTCCGCAACGTCCAGCGCTTCAATTTTTTGCAAATCGGCCGCCAGCGCAATTTAATTTACGCGGTATTTGCCACCTTCGTGGCGCTGCTCTATCTAGCTTTGGTGCGCCGCGTAAGTCTATGGCTTGAGCCCGCCATTCCGCCGGAAAGCACCGCCGCGATTCTGCTGTTCCTTCCCGTAGTCTTTTTCGAACCGTTGCAGCGCGCTTTGCGCGCCAGCCTGCGCCAGACCGCGGTCAGAGAGATGGATCGCACCCAGCGTCTAATAGGGCCCATCCAGGAAACGGCGCGCCTGGGCAACATCGGCACACTAAAAGTATTTTCCGAGCGATGGATCCGTGAACAACTGCAACTGGCGGACGTCCAGCTCGTGTTAGAACACCCCCCAGGCCCTCCGCCGCAAGACGCGCCATGCGACCAATCGAAACGCCGCCCGCGACCGCTTTACCATTCAGCACTCGGGCCGCCGCCTCGGCGAGTTACGGGTTCGTGCTCACGGCGCAATGCTGTCCGGTGAAACGCTTGCTGCACTCGAATATCTTAGCCGAGCAATTGCCCGGTCCACTGGATCTGTGCCGTCTGATCGAAGAAAAACTCCGCCTCGAAAGGGAACTGGCGGAACGCGAGAGGTTAGCCGTACTGGGGCAGATGGCCGCCAGCATCTCGCACAACCTAAAAAATCCTCTGGGTTCGATCAAAACCATCCTGCAAGTCCAGATGGAAAACGCCGAGTTGCCCGATTCCATTCGCGGCGAGACAAAAATGGTCTTGGAAGAAATCAACCGCCTTTCCGCAACGCTAAGCCAACTCCTAAAATTCAGTCGTCCAACTCTCCTGGGAGACAATGTCGCACCCTCCAGTGACGCGCGTGTCGTCCTCGATGAAGTCCTAGCCGTTCTGCGCCATGAAGCCGACCGCCGTGGCATCCAGTTGTGCGTCCACGCGCCATCCGAGCCCCTAAAAGTCGCCGCCAGCAACGAAGCCTTCCACGACATCCTCTCCAATCTGCTTCTCAACGCTCTGGAAGCCACCCCGCGCAGCGTCGAAATAAAAATGCGCGCACAAACGGCTCCTGCGAAATGCCCTGGACGACGATGGCTCAGGCATCTCCCCTGACCTCAAACGAAAAATCCTGCAGCCATTCTTTACAACAAAAACCCAAGGCACCGGCCTGGGCCTAACGATCGTCGCCCGCCGCGTAGCAGAAGCTACCGGCACACTAAATTTATAAGCCCGCGCGAAAACGGCCGCGGCACCCGATGCAAACTAACACTGCCGCTGGTGTAGTGGCGGGTCTTCCGACCCTGCTTTTGATTTTGTAGCGGCCGGCTTTAGTCCCGGCGCTTTTGACTTTGCTTCTGCTTGCCCCCCGGAAAGGGGAGGCGAGCGCTTTTTGGGGCGTAAACGCAACGCGAGGACAAAAAATGAAAACCATCCTAATCGTCGACGACGAACCAGCCGCCCGGTACGGGCTGCGCCGCGCCCTGGAATCCAAATATCGTATCGCCGAAGCCGACTCCGCGGAATCCGCGCAAGAATGCTCTGCTACAGAACATCCAGATCTGGTGTTACTTGATATCGTCTTGCCAGGACAAGACGGTCTCTCGTTCCTACGATGGCTGCGCGAACAAGGCAATGAAATCCCGGTCCTGATGGTCAGCGCCCTGGACACCGCAAAAAAAGCCGTAGAAGCCCTGAATCTAGGCGCCGCCGACTACTTGGTAAAAGGCTTCGAACTCGAAGAACTCCGCCAGCGCGTAGCCAATCTCCTGAAACTCTCCACTCTCGAAAAAGAAAACGATTCCTTACGCCG
Organism: uncultured Acidobacteriota bacterium; assembly: GCA_963798585.1. Taxonomy (GTDB): domain Bacteria; phylum Acidobacteriota; class Terriglobia; order Acidiferrales; family UBA7541; genus Acidiferrum. The sequence goes on along the minus strand of CAWCTJ010000017.1, from coordinate 206,426 downwards.
CCGCCTGATCACCGAAGGCCAGTTCGGACAAATGCTCGGCAGCACCCCGCAAATGCGTAAGGCCTTCGAAATGGCCGACCGCGTAGCCCAAACCGATTCCACCGTGTTAATCCTCGGCGAAAGCGGCACCGGAAAAGATTTGCTGGCCCAGGAAATTCACGCTCGTCACCGCGAGCCAACAAACCCTACGTGGCGGTAAATTGCGCCGCGTTCCCCGAAACACTAATCGAATCCGAACTCTTCGGATACGAACGCGGCGCCTTCACCGGCGCCATGCAGCAAAAAAAAGGCCGCTTCGAGCAAGCCCACGGCGGCACCATCTTCCTGGACGAAATCGGCGACATGAACCCGGTAACGCAAGCCAAAGTATTACGTGTCCTGGAAAATCGCACTATCGAGCGACTCGGTGGCACGCAATCCTTTCCCGTAGACGTCCGCGTAATCAGCGCCACCCATCGCAATCTGCCGGAAGAAATCCGCGCACGGAAAATTCCGCGAAGATCTGTTTTATCGCCTGCGCGTAGTGACCATCGAATTGCCTCCGCTGCGCGCCCACAAAGAAGACATCCCGGCGTTAGCGGAGGCGTTCTTGCAAATGCATTCTGCAAACTGCGCCGCGCAAACGCATCGTCTAGCGCAAACGCCGACAACGACGCCCGCAACGAATGTCGGCAAAAACCCCCGCCTAACCCGCGAGGCCATCGCCGCGCTAGAGCGCTACGATTGGCCGGGCAACGTTCGCGAATTGAAAAACGCTCTGGAACGCGCATTGGTCCTCTCGCGCGACGACGAGCTAGGCGTCGCCGATTTGCCGGAAGAAGTGATAAGCGGCCAGGGTCCGACACGCAACGTTGCGGCAAGCCCGCAGCGGACGACGCGCACTTGACCGAAAAAGATTTTCGCGAAGCCAAAAGCAAATTCGAAGTCGCCTATTTACTGAAGCAGTTCGGCGATCACCACTGGAATGTTTCGCGCACCGCCGCGACGATCGGTCTGCATCGCCAAAGCCTGCAGGAAAAACTCCGTGAACTCGGCATCCGCCGTCCAGGCCGCGAAGCGCTCGAGGATTCCGAATCGTGAACCTTGCCCGAGATTTCGCGAACGCTGCGTTAGCGCGCGTTGCCGGGTACGTCACCGCCGGCGGGCAGAGCAAACGCTTCGGCCAGGATAAAGCGCTCGTCAGCTTGGGCGGCGAGGTGATGCTTGCGCGCATGTGTCGCCTCGTCACGGAAGCTACGGGATCCGCCACCATCGTTGCAGATCGTCAACGGCCATACGCGGAGTTTGGCGCGCCAGTGATTGAGGATTTGTGGCCCGGCGAGGGACCGCTCGGCGGCATCGTGACGGCGTTGCTCGCCGCGCAAAAGTCCGAAGCGAAGTGTGAGTGGAATCTGATCGTCAGTTGCGATATGCCATTCTTGACACGCGAATTTCTCAAGCATCTTGCCGCTCGCGCGCTGGCGAGCGCACAGCAAGCCGTGGTCCCGCAGTCCGCGCATGGACGCGAGCCACTCTGCGCTTGCTGGCGCACCTCGGCGGCGGGAGAACTGCAAAATGCGTTTGCGGGTGGCATGCGCCGAGTGAACGACGCCTTGAAACAATTGCGCACGGAAGTGCTTGACGAAGCGGACTGGAAACGATTTGATAGCGCAGGCCGCCTTTTTTGGAATATGAACACCGCGGCAGACCACGCGGAAGCGCAGCGCATCATCGCACGCACCGTCGCATCGGAGCGCACTTGAGCGACACAGAAGATTTGCTGCCGGACGCACCGCCCTTGCCCATCGCGGACCGCGCTAATGCCGCAGCCAACGCGAACGGCAAGAGCGCAAATTTTTTTGAATTTAAGGGCGTCACCAAAGGTTTTGACGATCGCGTGGTTCTACAAAATGTAAGCTTTGTGGTGAAGCGCGGGCAGACCTGCGTGATCATGGGACGCAGCGGCGTGGGCAAATCCGTCACGCTGAAATTGCTGATGGGGTTTTTGAAGCCGGACAGCGGGCGGATTTTTATCGATGGCGAAGAGGTGACGGATTTTACCGAAGCGCAGTTTGAAAAAATACGGCTGAAAGTCACCATGGTGTTTCAGTCCGGCGCACTGTTCGATTCGCTAACGGTGCGCGAAAATATCGCGTTTCCGCTTGAAGACAAATCCGGCTCTGGGAATCGCCGACATCGACGCTTACGTCGAGAAATACGCGCACATGCTGGAAGTTGATCATGTGCTCGATAAGTTGCCGGGCGAACTTTCCACCGGTTTGCGCCGCGCCGTTGCCATTGCACGGGCGCTGGCGCAAAGTCCTGAGGCTATTTTGTACGACGAACCGACGACGATGGTCGACCCCATCATGGCGGACCACACGGGCAATTTAATTTTGCGCTTGAAGCAAGCATTTCATCGCACTTCCATCGTGGTTACGCATGATACCCATCTGGCCAAAAAGCTGGCCGATACCATTGTTTTCTTGCAGGAAGGGAAAGCCGACAGTGTTCGCGTCCTGGGCCGACTTCGAAAATTCCAAAGATCCATTCCTGCACAATTTCCGCATGCAGGATGAACTGATTCCCGTGCTGGACGTGACGCTTTGATGCAGCAGGTAGATGCTGGAGAAGGCGCTTCGGGCAGTTTGACGGCGAGCAGCGCGGCGAATCCCGTAGTGCAACTCCGCAGAGAAATGGGCTTCTGGGACGTCCTGCTCTTTAACATCGCGACCGTCTTGGGGCCACGCTGGATTGCCGCCGCGGCGCACAACGGATCTTCCTCCATTAGTTTGTGGGTACTGGCTGCAGCGCTGTTTTTTATTCCTGGCGCGCTGGTGATCAACGAACTGTCCTCGCGGTTTCCCGCGGAAGGCGGGTTGTACGTCTGGTCCAAGGAAGCGTTCGGCGATTTTCACGGATTCGTCGCCGGATGGTCTTACTGGATTTATACCATTTTCTATTTTCCCGGACTGCTGTTGGCCAGCGCCGCGATGAGCGGATACGTAGTGGGTTCCAGCGGCGCAGCTCTGGCGCAGAACCGAACTTTTCTGCTCGTGGGCTCCATGATTCTGCTGCTCGTAGCGGTGGGTTTCAACATCATCGGATTGAATATCGGAAAGTGGTTGCAGAACGCCGGCGGCGTATCCACTTATATCCCACTGCTGATTCTGACTGCTGTCGGCCTGGTGCTGTGGTTTCATCACGGTTCGGTAACGCAATTCACCTGGTCGACCATCAAGCCGCAGTGGAGCTGGGACACCGTAAATTTCTGGTCGCAAATCGCGTTCGCGTTCACCGGCATGGAACTCGTTTCGGCAATGAGCCAGGAAATCCGTGATCCGCGCAAGACGCTGCCGCGTGCCGTGCTCGCCTCCGGCGCGATGATTGCTGTGATTTACATTCTTGGGACGTTTGCCGTCCTTTCGATGATTCCCGCGGCGGACGTGGATCCCAAGAGCGGTGTGTTCCAGGCGATTACCCAGGGCACGACGATGTTGAAAATTGGTTTCGTAGGCGTGCTCGCGGCGTTGCTGGTTTGCGTCGGTAATGCGGGCGGCGTGGGCAGCACCGTTGCCGGAATCTCGCGCGTGCCTTTCGTGGTGGGAATCGACCGCTATTTGCCAGCGGCGTTCGGAAAAATTCATCCGAAGTGGAAGACGCCGTACATCTCCATCTTGGTACAGGCGGTGGCCTCAGCGGCGGTGTTGCTACTGAGCCAGATCAATGAGACGACGCGCGGCGCGTATCAGAGTTTGATCGACATTACTGTGATTATTTATTTCATTCCGTTTCTGTATATGTTTGCTGCGGTGATGAAACTTGCGAGCCGTGCGGACCGCGCGGAAAACAAGCAAGCGGTATTGATTCCCGGCGGCAAGCTTGGCGTTTATTTCACGGCGGGGCTAGCGTTTGTCGTCACGTTCGCCAGCATTATTTTTTCGATTATTCCGCCGGGGGATTCGTCGAACAAAGTTTTGTTTGAGGTGAAGGTTGTAGGCGCGTCGATTGTGGCGATCGCTTTCGGACTGGTGTTGTATTGGCGCGGGGCGCGGGCCAAGGCACGGGAGTTGGCTTAGCTTCGTTGATTTCGAAGAATCTAGAAATATACGATTGAGCTGCGGCTGACACCCGGGCAAGCGGGGCGCAGTCCGCCGCGACGGACGCCCCCACAAAGGCTCGACTTCGCATGCCATTACCAGCCTTGGGCGATCAATTTCTCCATGTTATTTGCGATTCAGGTTGCGGCTTCGGGCATTGTTGGCATTGTTGGCTTTGTCGGCATTGTTGCGCGCTTCCATGTGTTGCTCGATGTATTTTCCCAGAATGTCGCCTTCGAGGTTTACTGGGTCGCCGGGTTTTCGCTCGCAGAGATTGGTGTGCGAGTAGGTGTATGGGATGATCGGCGATTTCGGCGACGCGATCAGTCCAGCGCGCGACGGTAAGGCTGATGCCGTCGATGGTGATGGAGCCTTGCGGCACCACATAGCTGGCGAATTCCTGGGGACTTCGACGCCCAGCCACCAGCTTTCGCCCTCACGAAGTAATTTGGTAACCCGCCCTGTGGAGTCCACGTGGCCGAGACGAAATGTCCGCCGAATTCTTTTCCCGCGGTGAGTGGTTGTTCCAGGTTCACCATGGCGCCGGCTTTCAATGCGGCGTCTGTGCGCCGAAAGAAGTCTTGCGGACCGTTTCGCCGGAGAGATCGGCAGAAGAAACTTTTGCTGGTGAGGGACACGACCGTCAGGCAGCAGCCATTCACCGCAACGCTTTGCGACACCAACAGCTTGACGGCGCCAGAGTTGGCGCATGAATGCTGATCCTGCCGCCGGCGTCTGGCCCATCCGGACGGCTGTCGATAAATTCGATGGTGCCGAGATGCTCAATGATTCCGGTAAACATTTTGCAGATATCCTTCCACGGCGATGTCCGGGCCGATTTGGCGGATGGTGAGATTTCCGAGCGGAGCATGCGCTAAGCTTTGGCGCTTTCGGCAAATGGCACGGTGCTACCGCCTGCGATCTTTCGGCGCGTAAAAAAGAACAAGTTTGTGGACGACCTTGGCGGACAGGGCCGCGCCGTTCAATACTGGTCCGGCTTCGAGCATGACGCTTAAGACTTTCGCGACGGCCGAGTTCCACGAGTACGGCGGAAATCGATTCCCGTTGCGGGCGGGCGCGACGTGCCGCAATTAACATTCAACGCCAGCGTCTTGCAATTTGTGCGCGCGGGGAGCGGTGAGCGGCGTGCTGGTGACCACCAGTAAATCGTCGTCGAGCGTTTTTACGATGCGCGCTTCGGGAGTCAAGCGCAATTTGGTGTCGAGAATCACGCGCAGCAAACGGCGGCGGCGCGGGAGTCCGCTTCGATCGGTCAGCAGCGGATCGTCGGCGACGATGGTGCCGATACCGGTGAGCAGCGCGTCCGAGGCGTGACGCATGCGGTGGACTTCCGCACGAGATTCTTCTGAAGTGATCCACGTGGGGCTTGAGGCATTCGACGATTTGCCGGAAGACGGATGCGACGATTTATTTGGCCCAGCTTTGGCTAACCCAGTGTTGGCACTTTTTGTTTTTGGCTGTGGCCAGGCGAGCTGGCCATCGAGGGTGAGTGCGGACTTAAGGGTCACGAACGGTTTGTGCGTGGTGATCCAGCAGGCGAACGGCTTCGTTCATCGCGCGCGCCTGGTCTTCGAGCAAGTCGCACATGCACCTCGATGCCGGCGGCGCGCAATTTTTCAAAGCCGCGGCCGGATACCAGGGAGTTGGGATCCTGCATGGCGGCGACCACGCGCGTGACGCCCGCGGCGATGATGGCTTCGTGCACGGTCCGGTGCGTCCGGTGTGATTACAGGGCTCGAGGGTTACGTACAATGTTGCGCCGCGCGCTTTCTCTCCCGCGGCGCGCAACGCAAGAACTTCCGCGTGGCTGCGGCCCTCGTATTCGTGAAAGCCTTGGCCGACAATTTCGCCGTTCTGCACAATGACGCATCCGACGAGTGGGTTCGGGCTGGCAAGGCCTACGGCTTTGCGCGCGAGGTCCAGGGCGTGTTGCATGAAGCGGGTGTCGTGTGCGTCCACGGTTTAAACTCTAGTCGAAGAGGGAATTGGCGTAGGTTTCGGCGTCGAAGGGAACCATGTCACTGATTTGTTCGCCGGTGCCTACGAAACGAATTGGAAGATTGAGTTCGCGGGAAATGGGAACGACGATGCCGCCTTTGGCGGTGCCGTCGAGCTTGGTGAGAATAATTCCCGTCACGCCGACCGTACCGGTGAATTCGCGGGCTTGCGCAAGGCCGTTTTGGCCGGTGGTGGCGTCGAGGACCAGCAAAATCTCGTGCGGAGCGCCGGGAATAACCTTGGCGGCGGTGCGCTTCATTTTTTCCAGTTCGGCCATCAAGTTGGATTTGGTGTGCAGGCGGCCGGCGGTGTCCACGATGACGATGTCCGCGTTCCGGGCTTTGGCGGCGGCAACGGCGTCGTAGACGACGGCGGCGGGATCGGCGCCAAATTTCTGCTTGATCATCTCGATGCCGTTGCGCTCGGCCCAAATGGCCAATTGCTCGATGGCGGCGGCGCGGAAAGTGTCAGCGGCGCAGAGGACCACGCTGCGGCCCTCCTGTTTGAGGCGGTTGGCTAGTTTGCCGATGCTGGTGGTTTTGCCCGCGCCGTTGACGCCGACAATGAAGATCACGCGGGTGGCAGTGCCGTTGGTCGAAGGCGTTGCAAAACCCAAGCGGAGGCGCGGCGTTCAGAATGCGCACGATGTGCGATTTGATTTCGCGTTTTAGCTGGGAAGCATCGGAGAGGGCGCTGCGATCCAGTTTCTCCCTGATGGAAGCGAGAATTTCTTTGGTCGTGGCGACACCGAGGTCGGCGGAAAGTAACGCGGTTTCCAGTTGCTTGAGGAGCGCGGGATCGATTTTGCGCTGACCCTGAAAGATGGTGTCGACGGTCTCGGAGAGGGCGGCTTTGGTTTTGCTGACGGTGGCTTTTAGCTTGTCGAGAAGTGAGGGTTCGACCGGTTCGGGTTTGCCAAAGAGAGAAATCATGAGTTTGGATGTTCTGAGCCGCGAAGTAAAAGTGTACCAGAGTGCGGCGATGGTCGCGGAGCAACGCCCAGGGCATCCGTTATGCGGGCGAGTTATCGCCAGGGCGTTCCGGAGGCCAGAAGGCTAGGAGAGGCGAGCAGTTTTTGGATGACGCAACGTAGGGAGGAAGGCGGTCAGGAGGCCCAGGGTGGGGAGGTAGGCGCACAGTTTGTAGACGAAGATGATGCTGGTCATGTCGGCGAGACGGCCGAGGACGGCGGCGCCGATGCCGCCCATGCCGAAGGCGAAGCCGAAGAAGAGGCCGGAGATCGTGCCGATGCGTCCGGGGAGCAGATCCTGGCCGTAGACCAGAATAGCGGAGAAGGCAGAGGCGATTACAAAACCGATGATTACGCTGAGGACTCCGGTCCAGAAGAGATTTACGTAAGGGAGCAGCAGGGTGAAGGGCAGGACACCGAGGATCGAGCACCAGATGACTAATTTCCTGCCGACGCGGTCGCCGACGGGACCACCAATCAGAGTTCCAGCGGCGACTGCGCCAAAGAAGACGAACAGATAAAGCTGCGAGCTGCGAACCGACAGGCCGAACTTGCTGATGAGATAAAAAGTGTAGTAGCTGCTGAAGCTGGCCAGATAAAAATATTTCGAGAAGATCAGCGCGATTAAGACGGCCATGGCGACAACGACTTTCTTGCGCGGCAACGCTAATGCGGTGTCGGCATGGATTGCGGCCCGAGTTCGAAGATGATTCAGGCGATTTTTGTACCAGCGACTGACGCGCAGGAGTACGAAGATTCCGACCAGCGCGGCCAAGGAGAACCACGCCGCGCCGACCTGTCCGTGTGGGAGAACGATCAGGGCGGCTAGCAACGGGCCGATCGCCGAGCCGGTGTTGCCTCCCAACTGGAAATAAGATTGCGCCATACCGTGCTGTCCGCCAGAGGCGAGACGGGCTACTCGGGAGGACTCCGGGTGAAAGACGGCAGAGCCTACGCCGATGAACGAGGCGGCGATCAAGAGAAGCGCGAAAGTTGGCGCGATGGCCAGCAGCAGGAGCCCCGCTAGCGTGAAGGCCATGCCGATAGGGAGGGAATAGGGCATGGGTTTGCGGTCGGTGAAGTAGCCGATGAAAGGCTGAAGGAGCGAGGCAATGATTTGGTAGGTCAGCGTGATTAGGCCGATGCGGGTGAAGTCCAGATGAAAGGTGGTTTTCAGGATGGGGTACATCGAGGGGACCAGGGACTGCACCATGTCGTTGAGGAGGTGGCAGAAGCTTACGGCGGTGAGGACGCGGAAGAGGGTGCCTTCTTCGATGAAACTGGGCGCGGCTAATTCCGTGCTGGCGATGGACTGAGTACTCATACCCTGGGGCCTTGAAGAGGCACGTAACTATTTTAGGGCGATTTGGGCTGGCGTTCGTATAAATAGTGACGAATGGTCCACATTGGAAATAGTTTGAGGTGAGGCTGGAAAAGCAAACAGCCAGGATTGGCTATGGCACAAAAACTTGGGCAGGTCAGACGTGGACTTCCACGGCGGAGAGGCGGAGTTTGCCGGTGTTGATGGTGGATTCGAGGGCGTTGACGATGACGATGTCGAATTTCGTGCCGCCCAGAGACTTGATGCGCGTGAGGGCGAAATCTAAATCCATGGCGGATTGGTAGGGGCGATTGGTGGTCATGGCGTCGAGCGTGTCGGCCACGGCGATGATGCGCGCCATTAGCGGAATTTCCGGGCCCTGTAAGCCGTACGGATAGCCGCGGCCGTCCATGTGCTCGTGGTGCAGCTCGATGCCGGGCAGCATTTCCTTCAGCTGCGAGACGGGGCGCATGATGTTCGCGCCTTTTACGGTGTGCTGCTTCATCAGTTCGAATTCTTCGGGCGTTAGCGCGCCGGGCTTCTTGAGGACGCGATCTTCCACGCCGATTTTTCCCACGTCGTGGAGCAGAGCGGAAATTTTCAGACGGTCGAGTTCGTCGGCGGGGAGGCCGAGTTGCTGGCCGATCAGCACGGAATATTTCGCCACGCGGCCGGAATGGCCACGGGTGTAGGGATCCTTTTCGTCGATGGCCGCGGCGAGCATGCGGATGGAGCCGAGAAAGAGTTCGCGATTTTCTTCGGCCGCTTCTTTGAGGCGCTCGATGTACTCTTCGATGTCGCCGGCCATGTTGTTGAAATTTTCGGCGAGCTCGCTGATTTCGGCGGCGCCGCGCACCGGGAGTGCGCTGATGAAATTCACCGCGGCTGATGGCGCGCGTGGAAGCGGCGAGACCGCGAATCGGCGTGCTGATGCCCACGGCAAAGAAATAACCGAAGAGGATGGCGACTAGGACCACGACAGTTACGAATGCTAGCGCCTGGCGATTTAGTTCCGGTGACGCCGGCGTCGCTCGCGGGCCTTTTCCAGACTGCGCTGGGCGATGACCGCCCAATCCACTTCGGGAATGGTGCTGTAGGTGCCGATCATTTCGATGGGATGTTTTTTGCCGGCTTCGGTGAAGCGCACGGTTTCGGTGTTGCGCAGTTCCTGCGGCAGGGCCATGACCTGGGCGACGAGCTTGGAGTTTGGGCTGGCGTCGGCGCCGGGAACGAAATGCTTGGTGTCCGGATGAGCGACGATGTGGCCGTTGTGGTCCACTACGAAAACGGTGCGGCCGCGGACGCTGGCGTCCTGCAGGCGGTGCAGGATGGCATCGAGCGAGACCACTGCGGCGAGCATGCCAGTGAAATTATCGTTGATGTCTTTCAGCGGGACGGCGATTACGAACGCGGGGCGATCGTCGGGCGCGAGCGCCAGGGGATCGCTGCGAAATTTAACCATTTGCGATGAGCGGGATTGCAGGCAGGTGACGAAAGCGCTCTGCAGGGCCTTGGCGACGAAGGGATCCTGCTCGGCGCGGAAATTGCCTTGCGAGGCGCTGGTACCTTTGCCGGATTTGCCCACGGCAGTGAGGTAGATGAAGGTGTTGCGATTGCTGGCCAGAAAATTTTCGAGCAGGCGGGTGACTTTGGGTTGCTCGACGGGGTCTTCGACTTTGTCGATTAGGCCGGTGAGGGCGAGAATTTGGCGCTCGCTGATGAGTTGCTGGTGAGGTTGGAGTCGAAGAATTGGATTTCTTGGGCCAACGAGCGGGTCAGGTCGGTTTGCTGGACGTTTTCGGTGTCGACGAGCTTGTCCTGGCTGAGCTGGAGGACCTGGCGGTGGTACAGGCCGATGGGCAGCGCGCTGACGAGCAGCATCGCGCCCAGCACCAGCCAGAGAATGCGGACGCGGCCGGGCGAAGACGATCCCAGGCAGACGTGGGGCTGGAGAGCAGCACGAGGACTTATTTTAGGAGCTTGGGACAGGGGGGGATAGGTGGCCGAAAGGACAGGCGGCGCGGATGTCTAAATGGGATGTTGGTACTACCTTCGGAGTACGAGCTCAGCGCCGACTTCCCGGCGTTACGCCGGGGTGTAGTTTTTTCCGCTGGCTCACCGCGTCACCGTCGCCCTTTTTCAATTCGCTGAAGACGATGGTCGAGAGAATGGTCATCCCGCCAAGCACAAAGAACGCGCGGTGGATGCCGTGAATGAATTCTCGCGGCGTCGGAAGTGTGGCGATCGGGGATGAAAAAAGCGGTCACCAGCGAGGCCGACGCCACGCCGAAGCTGATGGCCATCTGCTGCATGGTGCTGGCGATGGAGCTGGCGGTGCTGGCCTGCTCCTCGGTGACGTCGGCAGTAAACCAGCGTGTTCATGCTGGTGTATTGCAGCGACGTGAAGAATCCATAGCAGAACACCTGCGCCACGATCAGCCAGACCGGCGTGCTCTTGCCGATGGTGGCGAACAGCAAGATCAGCAACGCCGATGATCAGCGGTGTTGGAGATCAGCACGGCGCGATAGCCGAAGCGCGCGAGAATCCGCGGCATCATCAGCTTCAGGCTCATGGCGGCAATGGCCTGCGGCATCATCAGCAGGCCGGATTGAATCGGCGTGAAGCCCAGGCCCACCTGATACAGCAGCGGAAAAAGAAAGGGAATGCCGCCGATGCCGAGGCGCGTGACGAAGCTGCCGACTGACCGCCGCGCGGAAGGTGCGAATGCGAAACAGCGACAGCCGCAGCAGGGGAAATGGCGGTTCTGGTCGGCGTGCAATCCGTAGCCCGCCAGCAGCGCGAGGGAAATCGCCAGCAGGCCGAGAATTTCGCGGCGTGCTCAGGGTGTGTTCGCCAAACACCTCCAGCACGTAGGAAAGCAACGCGATGCCCGAGCCGAACAGAATCAGCCCGACCACATCCAGCGGATCAGTGTGCTCCTCGCGGTAGTCCGGCAAATGCAGATAGACCAGGTACAGGCCGACCAGGCCGATGGGAATGTTGACGAAGAAAATGACGCGCCAGTGAAAATAGCCGACGATCAGTCCGCCGGCGATGGGCCCCAGCATGGGGCCGATCAAGCCGGGAATGGCGACGAAGCTCATGGCGCGGATGAGTTCGGATTTGGCGAAGGTGCGCACCAGCGTCAGCCGGCCGACCGGCACCATCATGGCGCCGCCGCAGCCCTGCAGGATGCGGCACGCCACCAGCACATGGATGTTGCTGGAGATGCCGCAGAGAAACGATCCCAGCGTGAAGAGGCCGATGGCGGAGGCAAACACGCGGCGCGTGCCGAATCGGTCCGCCATCCAGCCGCTGATCGGAATGAAAACCGCCAGGCTCAGCGTGTAGCTGGCCAGCACCGATTTCATGCTCAGCGGAGCCACGTGCAGCGCGGCGGCGATGGTGGGCACGGCGGTGTTGAGAATGGTGGTGTCCAGCGACTCCATGAAAAACGCCACCGCCACCAGCCACGGCAGCAGGCGTTTGCTGGATGGAGTCAGTGAGGGCAGTGTGGATTGAGATGCACCCTCGTTTGGGGCAGTCGGGCTTAGATTCGTGGGGCTAGCGGGCATTAGGGATGGTCAGCACGGGCGTTCATCGGCGTTTCTCGATTATCGCTGATACGCGGCGTGATTTCATCGCGGGAAATCAGTGGGCGGCGTTTGGCGATTCCGAATTCGTGTTTTGCGGGCACGTGATGATTTTGCGGATGGTATCGCGGTGCTTGGTGGCGTGAACGAAGAACGGGGCGCAGGGGCTACAGCCGTACCCTCCCGTTCCTGGGTGTTGGATTCCTAGGCCGCGCGAGTTACGAGTTCCAGGCTACTCGCGAAAGCTGCTTTTTGCGGGATTCCCATTCCGTGCCGAAGAGGATACGCGGAGAAACCTCCAGCAGCCGCGGAGTGAGCAGGAAAATGCTCGCAGCGTTCCAAGGACGGCCGTCTCGGGTGCGGTATTCGCGGGCATTCAGGGTGTCGGCCATGCTCTTGAACGAGACGTCCTGGACGATCATTTCGGCGAGAAACTTAAGGGTGCGCATTTCCAGCGGATCGTCTTCCAGACTGCGGCAGTCCGAAGCGATGCGCAGGCCGAACGGGATTTCCTCGGAGCCATGAGCGATATTCGGGTCCGCGGGCTCGCCAGAAATGTCGGCTTCGCTGGATACTTCAACCTCGCGTTCCCACTCCAGGGCCACGAGACTCCAACCGGCATCGTGCATCTTCGACAAATAGAGAGAAGTCGGCAGAATGCTGACTTTCTCACGAATGCGATCGATCTTTTTCACGGGCGCGCCTCCAGGATCTGCTCCTCGGTCATCGCGGAGAGATGAAATACGGCATGGGCACTCAGGAGCAATTCCGCGACCTTTTCGAGGTGATGATAGGGGTAAAGATAAATCACGGAAAAATCAGCAGGTTACTACACGCAGTCATTCAGGACGTCCCGGGGAAGTGTCCGCTCATGGGATGCGGCTGTCGCGTTGCTGGACATTCATTAGGTCGAAAGGGGATGAGGTCGAAAGGCGCAGGATGCCCTCGGGAACAAGTGTAGACTGGCGGGACTTATGAAACGCCTCCTGGTTACCGGTGCCGCCGGCAAGGTTGGTTCGCACGTCATCAGGCGGATTCTGCATTCCCGTGATCGGCAGGGCATGACGATTCGCGCGTTGTGCCACAACCGGCTGCTGAGTCCGCAAGAGGGGCTGGAGACGGTGCCAGGCAGCATCGCTGATCGGGAAGTGGTGCGCGCAGGCCATGCAGGGCGTGAGTCACGTGTTGCACTGCGCCACCTGCAAGGAAACTCCCGATGACGTCATGGATGTTACGGTCAAGGGCCTGTTCTGGCTGCTGGAAGAATGCCGGGCGAGCCCGACGTTCCAGCAGTTCATCCTGATCGGCGGCGATGCCGCGCTGGGCCATTTCTTCTACCAGCATCCTGTGCCGGTCACCGAGCAGCAGAAGCACACCGCCTATCCCGGCTGCTACGCGCTGTCGAAGGTGCTCGAAGAGGTGATGCTGGAGCAGTATTTCGTGCAGTACGATCTCATCGGGGTGCTGCCTGCGCGCACCGTGGATCATGGAGAAGGACGATTTCAAATACTCGCTTTCTTTCGGCGAGGACGTTTTTGGCGGGCCGCGCTGGCGGGACCTCGTCGGATCGGAAGCTCGCCGACGACGTACCATGCAAGAATCAGCGCGGTCCCGCGTGATGCTCGATCGCGGACGGCATGCCGGTCAAGCGCAACTTCGTCCACGTCGACGATCTGGTTGAAGCCATTCTGCTGGCGCTTGACCATCCGAAGGCGCGTCAGCAAACTTTCAACATCTGCATGGATGAGCCGGTGGACTATCGGGAGATGGCCGACTATCTTGAACGCAACGCGCGGGCTGCCGCGCGTGGACATAAAGACGCCGTATCGCTCCACCTGGCTGGATAACGCCAAGGCGCAATTTCTGCTGGGCTGGAGACCGCGCTTTGATCTGCCACTCTTGATTGAAGAAGCCTGGAGCTATAAACGCGCGGCAGGTGATGAGCGCAAAGTGTGGTACCCCGGATAACGAAGAGCCGTGGTTAAACGGTCACGGAACGCCAGCGGGAACAATTCACTTCTCCAGGGGAAATAATCCGAGGAACCCAATCATGGCCGAACTCAAGCATCGGTTTATCGAAACGAATGGAATTCGCATGCACCTCGCGGAGTGTGGCGCGGGCCCGGTGGTGTTGCTGTGTCACGGATTCCCAGAATCGTGGTACTCCTGGCGCCATCAATTGCAGGCGCTGGCGCAGGCTGGGTTTCATGCCATTGCGCCGGACATGCGAGGCTACGGCCAGACGGACAAGCCGGAAGCCATCGATCAGTACACGCTGCTTCATTTGATCGGTGACATGGTCGGCCTGCTGGATGCCGTCGGCGCCACGGACGCCGTGATTGCCGGTCACGACTGGGGCGCGCCGGTGGCCTGGCATTCTGCGCTCCTGCGTCCCGATCGATTTCGTGCGGTGATTGGACTGAGCGTTCCGTTCTGGCCGCCGCTTCCGGTTCGTCCCACCAGTTTTATGCCGCAGACGGACGAGGCGATTTTCTACCAACTCTACTTTCAGGAGCCGGGCGTCGCCGAGGTGGAGCTCGAGCGCGACGTCCGGCGGAGCATTCGCAGCATGTTGTATTCGGCTTCTGGCGATGTGCCGCGCCTCGAAAACGGTGCGCCTGGCGGCGGAGTTGGAATGGTGCCGCGCAAGGGTGGTTTCTTGTCCCGCCTGGTGAATCCCGAGTCCCTGCCGGCGTGGCTCAGCGAAGCGGATGTTGATTTTTACGTGAACGAATTTACCGGCGCGGGCTTTCGCGGTGGATTGAATTGGTACCGCAACATCGACCGCAACTCGGAGCTTTTCGCGCCTTTTGCCGGCAGTCTGGTCGGCGTCCCCGCACTTTATATTGCTGGCGATCGGGACCTTGTAGTGGCCTTCCGCGGCATGGATGGAGTCATCGCCAACCTGGCGCACTTTGTGCCGCAGCTTCGCGGCAAGGTGATGCTCCCGGGTTGCGGGCACTGGACGCAGCAAGAACGCGCGGCTGAGGTGAATGAAGCGATGATCGGCTTTCTGCGGCAGCTATAGGCCGCAGCATCAACGCCTTAGTTTTATATCTCGTTCGAAGGCTTCTCCCTCTTGATGCGGAGGCGCAGTGATGCAGATCTCTACAATCTATCGTTTTGGGGAAAACAGGTTCCGGCAGGGTCGCGAGCGCCGCGTCAGACGGAGTCATTGCCTTCAGGCTTTTGGGATTTCTTGCGGAAGGAAAATTTTGGTTCCGTGCCTTGGATGAGGCGCTGCATGTTGGGGTCGTGTTTATAGATGACCAGGGTGGAAATGCCCAGCGAACCGAAAGTAATGATTAGCGGCGGCGCGTGATGTGGGGCCCACAGAAAATACATCAGTAGCGGAATAGCGGCAGCTGCGGCCAGCGAGCCAAGCGACGAGAAGTGCCAGAAGGCCACCACCAGGATGAACAGCGCTAGCGCGGAAAACATCGCCAGCGGGCAGAGCACCAGGAACACTCCCGCCGCGGTGGCTACGCCTTTGCCGCCTTTGAAGTGCAGCCAAAGCGGGAAGCAGTGGCCGAGGAGCGCGCAAATGCCGGCGAGCATCATCCAGGTGGCGGAATCGTTCGTAAGGCGCGCGGCGGCAAGCACGGCGGCGGAACCTTTGGCGGCGTCCAGCAGCAGCGTCAAAATGCCTGCAAGCGGGCCGACGACGCGTGAAACGTTGGCGGCGCCGATATTGCCGCTGCCGGATTTGCGCACGTCTTGCCCGCCGAATACGTGGGCGACCAACAAGCCGAACGGGATGGAGCCGAGCAAGTAGGCCGCCACCGGGATGCCGAAATGGAGCAGCTGCGTGCGGTACATGCTAGGTGCTTTTCAGTGAGGTTGCGGAAGAGTGCGGACCGGAGGGGTCGCCGATTTGCGTGCCCTTGGGCTTGACTTGTTGTGCGCTGACTTGCGTTCCGATTTGTGTGCCGGCTTGGGTGCCGAGTTGCGTGCCATTGTATAGAAAATGGATGCGCACCATGTCCAGCGCGGCTTGCGAGGCTTGGATGCGGATCATTTCGCGGTCCCCGGGGAAATGCAGGCGGCGTTCTTTGACGCCGGCGGTGGTGGAAAGCGCAATGTGGACGGTGCCGACGGGCTTTTCTTCGCTGCCACCGCCGGGGCCGGCGATTCCGGTGATGCCGACGCCGAGCATGCTGCCCGCGCGGCGGCGAATGCCTTCGGCTAGCGCGATCGCGACTTCCGCGCTGACCGCGCCTTTGGCTTGAATCAACGCCGCAGGCACGTCGGCCCATGCGGTTTTTAGTTCATTGCTGTAGCAGACCACGCCACCGAGAAAATATACGGAGCTGCCGGCGATGCTGGTGAGGCGCTGCGCGAAAAGTCCGCCAGTGCAGCTTTCCGCGGCGGAAATTGTGGCGTTGTTGAGGATGAGCAGGTGCGCGACAACTTCGTCGAGATTGGAACCGTCGCGGGAGAAAATGCGGTCGGTGAGGGCAATTTCAAAGCCTTGCACGATTTCATCCAGCGTTTGTTGCGCGCGTACTGCATCGTCGGTCCACACGCGCAAGTGCACTTGTACTTCGCCGGGCGCTGCCAGCACCGTGGTGCTTACATCTGAGTAGCGCTTGTAGATGGGCGCGATTCGCTGCTCGACATGGGATTCGCCGAGGCCGGTGACGCGCAGTTCTCGATGGACGAGACGGACGGCGGAAACACGTCGCTGCAAGCGCGGCACGATATGTTCCAGGAACATTGGCTTTATTTCGCGCGGTGGGCCGGGCAGCAGAGCGATCATGCGGTCGTGGTCTTCAATCCACAGGCCGGGAGCGGTGCCGCGCGGATTATCCAGCACTTCGGCGCCTTCGGGCACCATGGCTTGACGGACGTTGATCTCGGGCATTTCGCGTTTGAAGCTGCGGAAGCGGGCTTCGATGGCGCGCACGATTTCTTCGTGGCGGATTAGTTTGCGGCCGAGGAGTTCGGCTACGGTTTCGCGGGTTAAGTCATCGGCGGTGGGGCCCAAGCCGCCGCTGGCGATGACCAGTTCTACGCGCTCTAAAGCTTCTTGGAAGGTGGCGCGGAGGTCGTCGCGATTGTCTCCTACGACGGATTTGCGGATTACTTCGATGCCTAGTTTGTTTAGCTCTTCGGTTAGGAAGAGAGAATTGGTGTCTAAGCGATCCGGGGTTAAGAGTTCGGAGCCTACGGCGATGATTTCAGCTTTCATAATTTCGTCGTCCCGCTTCGCGTCTCGTCAGCACAGGCACTCTGTGTTTACGCCCACTAGAGCGCCAGTGCAGCGTTACTGCCGCCCCGAACAAAACCGCACACGCAATGCCTATGCTACGTAGCCGAGTAACGGGAGGCCGCGAACTTCCCAGTCCAGCGTGTAGAGCGCACCCGTGGTGGCTACGATGGCGCGGCCTGAGGGCTGTAGGGCGATGCCGACTATGCTCGAGCCGCTTAAGGCGATGTCCGCGTGGCCTTGCGGGGAAATGCGCACCAAGCCCCGCCGCCCGGCAAAGCTGGCGGCCACGTAAAGATTGCCGTTGCGATCGAAGGCCAGGCCTTGCGGGCGGCCCAGGCCACGATAGAAAACCAGGACTTCACCGCCTTGCGTGATGCGGAAGACGCGATCGAAACTCGAGGTGGTGGGGCCCGTTACATACAGATCGCCGCTGGGATGGAACGCTAAATGGTATGCGGCCACGCTGGGCTCCAGCGTGGCGAACACAAAAATTTCGCGCGTGGGGCTGATTTTGAAAATTGTGCCGCTGCGGTCGCCGACGTAGAGGTTGCCGGACTTGTCAAAAGCGATGCCGGTGGCCACGCCCATGCCTTCGATCCACTCTTCGGCACGGCCATCAGGGGTGACACGGTGGATGGTGCCGTCGTGGCGGCAAGAAACGAAGAGATCGCCGCTCGGGGCCGATGGCCAGTCCGCTGGGATTGATCAGCGAAGTGACGAAAGGCTTGATGCTGTAGTTGGCGGTGATTTTGTAGAGCGAGACCGGAACCCGCTGGCCGCGCTCGCCCGAAAACGTTACGTAGATGTTGCCTTCGGCGTCGACCGCGGGATTGGCTACGGGATGAAGTTGTCCGCGATTTGCACTCCCACGGAAACAGGATGCGGCGCGCTTTCATGGCCGGCCATGTCGACTCGAACCGTACCGCCGCTGGCGCCGTCAGGAACGCGAGCGATCAGGCACGTGTCGCTGGCAAGGGAAAGACTGGCTTCTTGTTCGCCGAAACGCACGAACGGGGCGCGACCGTTACGCGAGGCGAAGCCCGTACCATAGATGGCGATTTCGCCGCCCGGGATGGCGGCCGACGGCGCGATGCGCTCAATGCGCGGGATGCCGTTTTTTGTGTGATGCTTCGCCCAGGCCGAATCTCATAGCAGGTTAAAGTGTAACGCTAGACGGAGGAGAATAGCAGCGTAGATGCCTGCCAGCCAGTCGTCGGCCATGATGCCCCAGCCGCCGGGCAGTTTTTCGAGGTGGCGGATGGGGAAGGGCTTCCAGATATCGAACAGCCGGAACAGCACGAAGCCTGCCAAGAACAATGACCAATCAGCGCGCCATGCGAGCGCACAGTCAATGCCGGCACACCAGATACAACAGAGTCAACATCTGACCCGAAACCTCATCGATCACGACAAATTGCGGATCTTTGTTCCTCGACAATTTTGCTACGCGCGAACTCTCCACACGCCCAAGAGAACGAACCACAAATGAAGCCCAGAGAAGCAGATTACCACGCGCGCACAGACGAAGACGTCGTGCATCTGGGATCATGCCGTACGCAATCAAACGGTGATGGCCCATCGTGAGGATCAGCCAGCTCAGCGACTACACCCGCCGAGCGATCCCCACGTTCCGGGCGCTTTCGGCAGATAGCCCAGGCCGAACCAGGTGGCTAGCAGAAATGAGAGATGCGGTTTTTTGCGCGGTGGCGCGGCGGAACTGGCGGGCTCAGTGTCCGGCGTCATTCGGCTCGTCGAGGTCGAGGATTATAGTTTTGCGGGGCGACTCGATGTCTGCGATGTTCGTCTTCGTTGAAGATGGGGTCGGACACCACGTATTTTTCCGTGGCCCAGTTGCCGAGGTCGCGGTCGCGGCAACGTTCGCTGCAGAAAGGGAAGTCACCGTGGACCGTTGAGTCAGTAGGCGTTTTGCAAATTGGACATTTGTGGAGCATGACGCGGACCTTGCTATTTGATTTTGTGATCTGGCCGAAAGAGGAAGTCTACATCAAGTGGCGACGCGTGGGAATTTGCTTAGTAGCACAGGCAAAGAGTACCTGTGCTACCAAAACCTCACGCCAGGACGCGCAACGGCGCACCAGTCGAAATGCGATGCAGTTTTTCCACCGGGGCAATGCCCTGTGAGCGCGTGTCGTACGCTGACAGCCCAACATCTTCTTTCCGCGCACGCGAACGCGGAATTATTTCCACCACACGTCCAATCAAATCGTAGGCATCCGCCTTAGTAATTTCGACGCGCGCTACATCGCCAGTCTCCGCTACGTCGCCATTCGGTAACTCGATATCCGTCAGGTACAGCTTGCCGTCGATGTCCGGCGCCATGCCTTCGAGGCGAGCCTCCCACACCAGCGGATTATCTTTCGATGGACCTTCGACCAGCGCGGTGTGCGTCTCTCCGCGAAAACGCTTCAGCCGCTGGCGCGAAATCTTCTTCTGAATGCTCATCAATTCGTTGCGACGCGCTGTGATGGTTTCCGCATCAACTTTCTCATCCAGAGCAAAACTGCCCGCGTTGTCGACATCCGAATACTCAAACACGCCCATCCAATCCAGCTGGGCGGCCCGCACAAAATCGCACAACTCCGCGAAATCGGCATCCGTCTCGCCTGGGAAGCCCACGATGAACGACGTGCGCAACGAAACGCCAGGAATCGTGGCACGAATGCGCTCCAGCAATTTCAAGAACGATTCGCCATTGCCGCCGCGCTTCATGCGTGCCAGCACATTCCGGCTGGCGTGCTGCAATGGCATATCCATATATTTCGCTAGACGCGGATAGTTCGCCAAAGTATCCAGCATTTTCTGTGTGACGCGATTCGGATACGCATACAGAAAACGCACCCACAACAGATCGTCGCCGTCGTTAGCCTGTGCGCCGCCAATTTGCGCCAATTTTTCGAGCAACAGCGCCAAACCATCACGCAATCCCAAATCCTCGCCGTAAGACGTCGTGTCCTGCCCAATCAACGTGATTTCGCGCGCGCCGCCGGCGACGAGATTCTCCGCCTCGCGCAACACGGACTCAAACCTGCGGCTGCGAAATTTTCCGCGCAACTGCGGAATAATGCAGAACGAACAAGGATGATCGCAGCCTTCGGCAATTTTGATGTACGCCGCGTGTTTCGGCGTGGTGATGATGCGCGGCGTCAAATCGTGATACAGAAACGCCGGAGGCTGCGCCGGCAGCACGCGCAAATCGCCTTCCACCGCTTCCATGATGCGTTCCACTTCGCCGGTGCCCACCACGGCGTCCACTTCCGGCACCTGCTCAAAATCTGCGCGCGGTAACGTTCCACCAAGCATCCCGCCACAATTAATTTTTTGGCCGCGCCAAATTTCTTGTGCTCCGCCATTTCCAGAATGGCGTCCACGGATTCCTTCTGTGCGGACTCGATAAAGCTGCAAGTATTCACCACTAGGATTTCCGCTTCATCGGCGCGCGGCGTCAACTCATACCCTTCGCGCGCAAGAATGCCCATCATCACCTCGCTGTCCACAAGGTTCTTCGGGCAGCCGAGGCTGACAAATCCGACTTTGGTCACAACCTTAGTCATAAGTGGCTAAAATGCGGCTTTCGACAACATTTGATTGTAACACGCGGGAGCGGTTGTTCCGTCGTGAGGGTTGCCGCGAGAGTTTTAGCGCGAGCGCAGGCCGGAACGAATCTGCGCAAGCAGAGCCCGCAACCGCGAAGTGTCGCAAGGCGCGCCGCCAAATCGCGCATGGGCATACATCTGCGTAAATTCGCGCACCGCCGGCGAGACGCAGCCGCGGCAGTCGGCTGCAGCGCCGCGGCAAACTCCAGCGGCGTCTGCGATTCGCGCCGCACGAAACCACGTTTCTCGAGCAGCCGCAGCAATTCAAAATAGAGCCGCGACGCCAGCTGCGGGATTCGCACCCGCCGAAGGCCGCCACTTCATGCGCAAAAGCAGTGCGGCGCGGCGCAGCGCGCGAGAAAAAAGATCAAATCGCAATATCACCAGCAACGACACCAGGCCGAGCGGCAGCAGATAACGCAAGCTGGCATGCTGGAATTGCCAGGACTTGAACCAATCCTTCCCGCGTTCCTGTTGGCGCTGAAACCAATCGCGGCCGGACTCGGCCCAATTTCGCGTGCCGTGCTCCAGCGTCTGCGCTAGCGCCACCTGGTGCGCGAAATCGTAACTGATCACCCACTCTTCCCAGGTCAGTTCCATCCAGTCGACATACTTCTGCACGCGCGAAAGAAAGCCATTGGAGCCCTCCGGCGCATCCGGCGTGGGATCGAAGACAATCCAGCCGTTTCCCGGGGAAATAAACTTCCACCCAACTGTGCGCATCGCTGGCGCGCACCACGTAATCGCCGCCCAGTTCGTTGTATTCGCCGGGCAAAAAACCATTCACTTCGCGCGTGGGAACGCCCAGCGTGCGCAGCATCACCGCCATGGCCGACGCGAAATATTCGCAATGGCCGGCGCGCGTTTCAAATAAAAAATGGGGCAGCGGATCGTCTCCCGGTTTGCCGCTGAGCACCAGCGTGTATTTGAATCGGCCGCTGCGCAGAAAGGTTTCTACCAAGCGCGCCCTTCGTAGGCCGTCGTGGCTCCGGCGGTCACTTGTTTCGCCAGCTGAGGGATGCGCTCGATCGAGCGTCGGAAGCTGCAAATACAAATTAACCACGTCCGCGGGATACTCTTCCCCGCGGCCTTCAGCTTGGGCACGTTGATCTCCGGCAGTTGCGAAAACCCGGCATATCGAATGGCGGAATAGTTGTGAAAGGGATTAAACAGTGAACCGGTGCCGTCGCGAAACACATAATTGTTGCGAATCGAACCAGGATTGTTGTTTGCCTGGCCGCTGAAATTTCCCTGCAGCGTCATCGGCGTCCCCGGCACAAAAATTACGTCCGTGGCCATGGGCTCCAGCATCACGGTATACAACATTCCAGGAACGCCCGGCTCCGCGCGTCGATTGCCGCCACCGACGTAAATCCAACCGTCGTTGCTGGCGGAAAGTGTATTGATGATGTGCTCGGGAGACGTCCAGCGCCGGCCATCAAAATTTGATAGCGCAATGCCGCGCCAGCGCAGGCGCGAGTAGCCCGACGGGTTTTCCCGTTTCGATGCGCATCATCACTTCGGAGTTTTGTTTTAGTTCGCCGATTTGTCCAAGTTCCACGTCATCGCTGAAACCCGTGCCCAGCGGCGGATTCAAGCTGGTGCGTCCTAAATAGCCGGCGCTAACGCGCGGAAAAAGAAAGAACAACACGCCGCCGAAAAGAATCGCGCCGAGCGCCACGCTGACCGCCGCAAAGCTTAGTGCGCGCGTCAGGCGGCGCTCGCGCTGCGGTTGCGCGGGCGTAATCGCCCCGTGCGCGGCACGGCGCAGTTCCATTCCAACAAACGTCGCTACCGCAAAAAGCAGATACAGGAAAAAGAACAGCAAAAACGCGGTGTCCACCGTGAGCACCGCGGACGCCAGCATGGCCGCGAAGGAAAGCATGGCCAGAAACAGCGCGTCGCGGTCGGTGGTGGCGCTGTAAAAGCGCACCAGCATCACGAACAACAGAAAATGCACCACGCCAATGAGCGCGGCAAATAGGGGCGGGTTCGGTGAGTTGGCCACAAACGCGCGCGACAACAAAAGAACGTCCAGCGGGAAAAACGCCAGATAGCCAATCACCAGGAAAGTTGCGGTGCGCGCGGTAAGTTCGGCCGGTTTTGAAGCCCACAACCGCACGCCTTTGTAAAACATCGCGGCGACCGCGAGCAACGGAAGAAAAAACGTCGAGCTTGCCGGTAGTGGCCAGCGTCGCGACGGAGACGAGCAACAGAAAAAATAATGACAGACGGAAAAACCGCTCTGCGGGCGGCGTCGAAGGATACGTAAGGGTGTGCGAAGCGGCCATGAGGAACTTAAATGGTAGCACCGGCAACCCAGCCAGTGCGCGACCGCCATTCGACCGCGCGGCCAATCAATAACATTTTACGGCGTTGCCGCAGCCAAGGCCACGCGTGCGACTTTGCGCGTTAGGTTCGAAATCGGCACGGAAGCCAGATCGTCCAGCGCGACAATCTTCGCTCCGTCAAAAATTGGGAGTTTCGCCAAAGCAATGCGAAAAGGAAAAATGGTGAGCTGGCGATAGGTTACGGAGTGCTTCACGCGAGGAAGCGCAATCAATCGCAGCGTTGAGCGTAGTGGCCGCTTCCTGTCTAACGCGAACACGCTCCTCATGTGGCGCTCGAGTTCTGCCAAGCAGTCTTTCATGACCGCGATTGTGGGGAAATGCCACATCTTCGATACCAATGTTGGAACGTGATCCGCCGTTATTGTCTCCGTTCCCGGGCGCGGAGGCGGCAACAACAGCGTGCGGCCTTGGCGATCTACAAAAACCGCCGTGGCCAGCGTCACGGCGACAGGCGCGCGCTTTTTGCGTTTTTCAGGAATCTCTTCCTGCATACCTTGTTTTCGCGCGGTGCAATATTTTGCCACAGGACATAGCAAACATTGTGGCGCGCGAGGTGTGCAAATGGTGGCGCCGAGTTCCATCATGGCTTGATTCCAATCGCCGGGCGAGTTGCGTTCGAGCAGTTCATCCGCGGCTCGCTGCAACTGTAACCAGCGCGCAGGTTCGCGCAAATCACCGCGCTTGGCGAAGAGCCTTGCTATCACGCGCGCCACGTTGCCATCGAGCACCGCGCACGGGCGATCGAAGGCGATGCTTAAAATCGCCGCCGAAGTGTAGGCTCCGATTCCCGGAAGCGCGAGCGCATCAGCTTCGCTCTCCGGAAACCTTCCCGCGTGCCTGGCGACGATTTGCCGCGCCGCACCTTGCAGATTCCGCGCCCGGCTGTAATACCCGAGCCCGGACCAGAATCGCAGCACCTCTTCTATTGGAGCTTCAGCCAGCGCGTCCACCGTCGGGAAACGTTCCAGAAACCGTTCGTAGTAGGGAATCACCGCCGCCACGCGCGTCTGCTGCAGCATGATTTCCGACAGCCACACGCGATAGGCGTCTTTGTTCTTGCGCCAAGGCAAATCGCGTTGAAATTGCCGAAACCAAGCGAGCAGACTTTTGCGGAAAACGCGAAGTTCCGGGCCGGTGAGCATCATCGAGGGAAGTTTCGCACACTCACAAGGCGCGATGCGAAATTGTCGTAGCCTACGCTAGAAAATGTCGTCGAGAAAAATCACATACGAAGAGTGCCAGACCGCCGCCGGGATGGAGCCATGCGGTTGGCTGGTGATAATAATTTTAAAAAGTTCCGGTGCCGCCGCAAGCTCCGTAATCAGTGCGTGCTGAGGATCTGGCGGCAGCGGCTGCGCCAACGCCAGATGTCGCAAGATCAGGAAAATATTCTCTTCGGCGGGCGCGAATGGCGTTTCAATCCCTGCGGTACGAAATTGCAGGAAGGCGCTGCTTTCAGAAAAATGCCACGCTAGGCTGGCGCAAAGCGTCACCGCGCGCTCGAAGCGCTCGGCCGCGGATGGCGCGGCGATAGCTCCAGCAGAAGCCGCGGCATGCATGTGCGGATCAAGCACCAGCAACACGCGGCAATCGTCATCGCGCGTGAACTCCCTCACCATCAGCGTTCCGAAGCGCGCGGACGCTTTCCAATGCACGTGGCGCGCACTGTCTGTCGAAACATAGTCGCGCAACGCATACAAATCCTGCCCGTGCCCTTTCGCCACGCTTTCGAGCGAACCTTGCAGCCCGGGGAGAATCTCGATGAGCTGCTCGGTGGATTCCACCGAGGGATAGACCAGCGCCTCGGTCGCCAGATCGATGCGGCGCGCTTTTTGCAGAAAGCCAAATGGAAAGCGCGTAACGATGCGAAATGCTTCCTGGCGATACAGCCCGCGTCGCGGAAAAGTCATCGGCACGACTTGGCGCACGTGGTCGCGCTTCGGCAAGTATGGAAAATAAACCGGTGTCTCCAGCATGGCCGGTGGCGGCGCGCCCTTTTTCGTTGCGGCTTCCACGCGCATGGAAAAAGACGGCAGCGTGAGCTTTTCATTGCGCAGCTCAATAACCGAGCGAACCGATTGCATCGCAAAAATATGCTCGGGAAGTTCCAGCCGCATCTCGACCCCGGAAAGCGTAATGGATGAAAGGATGCCGGACATCAAAATGGAAGCGACCAGCGTCGAGAGGATCAGAAACAACAGATTGTTACCGGTGTTCAGCGCGGCCAGCGCCACCAGAATAATTCCCGTCAGGTACACCCATCCCTGGCGCGTAAGCTTGTACTCCATTTTGTAGCCAATCCAGCGGAGTGGTGTGCGCTTGGCGAGCACGGGGACTAGCGTCGCGGCCACCCATGCCGCAACGCTCAGAGCTGCGAGTGCGGACGTGCTCGCGAGAAAAAGGTGTCCCAACTCCGCGGCCGCGCCGGAATAGAGCGCCAGAATCAACGCCACGGTTAGCGCGGCAATGGAAAGAAAAAACGCGCGAACCGCCGACCGGTCGGCCTTGGACCACAATTGCGCGATCGTCGAGGTATTTGGGGCCATGTAAGGCGGCTTTGTGTTCGTTACTCGCGACTGTCGGCGTTCCTGTAGCGCGGGGCGCTTGGGTTTGAGCCCCGCGGCTTTTTCCGCTGTTCCCTGCGTTACGAGTCCGCGCGAAACGGACAAACCGTCACAACGGCACCGGCACCGCTTCAACAATCTCGCGCAACACAGATTCCGTGGTCTCCGACTTTTTCTGCGCCGAGGCATGGCGCGCGCTGGCCACCACGCGATGCGCAAATACCGCCACCACCAATTGCTTGAAATCGTCCGGCAAGCAGTAATCGCGGCCATCCAGGTACGCGCGCGCCTGCGCCGCCCGCTGCAGCATCAGCGTGCCGCGCGGGCTCACGCCCAGCGCCAGCTGATCGGTGTTGCGCGTGCGGTTCGACGATGTCCAGCGCGTAATCCAGCAGGCTGTCGTCCACGCTTCACCTGCGCGACTTCTTTCTGCATCGCCATCACGTCGTGAATTCCATCACGCTGCTCCAGCGACGCCAGCGGGTCCGCGGACGCCCGTTTGCGCATGATTTCGCGTTCCGTCTCCGGCGAGGGATAGCCCATGCGGATGCGCATCAAAAAGCGGTCCAGTTGCGACTCGGGCAGCGGATAGGTGCCGTGATGCTCGATGGGATTTTGCGTGGCGATCACCAGAACGGTTGCGGCAGCGGCAGCGTGTTGCCGTCCACGGTCACCTGCGCTTCGTTCATGGCTTCCAGCAGCGCCGATTGCGTCTTGCGGCGTGGTGCGATTGATTTCGTCGGCCAGCACCATGTTGGCGAAAATCGGCCCGGGCTTGAAATTCGAACTCGCTGCGATTCCGGATTGAAAACGCTCATGCCCAGCACGTCGCTGGGCAGCAAATCCGAAGTGAACTGAATGCGCTGAAAGCTGCAATGGAAGGATTTCGCCAGCGCCTGCGCCAGCGTGGTTTTGCCCACGCCCGGCACGTCCTCGATCAGCAGGTGCCCGCGCGCCAGCAGCGTGATCAGCGCCAGTCGAATGGCTTCTTCTTTGCCGAGAATGATGCGCGCGATGGCGCGATGCAGCTGCGAAACAACGTGTGGATGTGGCGGTCGGCATAGTTGAAAACCCGGGCTCTTTCCTGTTACAACTACGAACACTGCGCAGGCGCGATCAAGCCCGTCGCGTGCCAAGCGCGTGCCTGTATGATGCGCTTCGTTGCTGTAACACCCGTCCGATGGGCGATTAGCTCAGCGGTTAGAGCGCTCGCCTCACACGCGAGAGGTCCAAGGTTCAAATCCTTGATCGCCCACCATTTTCTGTCTTTTCCCAGCGGCTTCTTCATTCTGCGGCCAGATTACCGCCGCATCTCAGCGGACTCTCCAATTTCTGTGCCGTAACTTGTTATTTATCGCTTTGCGTGAAATAACGACGGAGGTTGTCATCTCTTATGTCGCGGAAGACGTCACTACTCGCTTCCTGAATGTCATCAGCCTGTTCAGCGGATCCGTGCCGTTCGTCGTAATTCAAGTAAACGCTTTACAGGTGGACGGAAAATTAGTACTCAACTTTGTGAAAGTTCTCGACAGCAGAACCCTTTGCACGGACGAAAACTACAGAGCTAAAAGAGAAAGCTCAGGATAGTTCGACAGTATTGGGTATCGCGCGCCAGCGCTGCGATGGTCGACCTCGTTGAAAAGTGCATAGCGATAATCAATCAGGCAGCCGTCACCGCGCGAAAGGCGAGCTTTAACAAGTATTGGATCGGACTGAACGACGGAATACGGCCCGGCAACTTTTTAGTCTTCAAACCCAGGAAGTCTCTCTTGACCATGACCTTCAGGTTTCTAAACCCGCTCGAACCCTGGGTAAAACGATTAGAAGCGAGTGCTCTTGAATCGGATGTGAAGAATGAGGAACTGCGAATCACGATGACCCCGAAGGATTTTGACGACAACAAAGAGCTCCTCACCGAGATACTTCAAGAAGCGGTGCGGCAATACGAGAAAGGCTGAGCGGGCGAAGTATTTGTGAAAATTCGGAAACCTGAGATTCCTCCACCTAAAGCCCAATGACCACTTTCCTTCGCGCAATCGAATTTTTAGCGTTGAGCCTGTGGCTGGGCAGCGACATCTTCCTGAGTTTTGTCGTGGCCCCGGGCGCGTTTCACGTTCTCGCCAGCCGCGACCAGGCCGGCGCCATCGTCGGCTACTCATTGACGCGCATGCATTTAGGCGGGATCTTGTGTGGCGTGGTGTTCTTGCTCGCGAGGCTGCTCCGCACGCAAACCTTCGCCAGCTATGTGAGCGCTCCAGCGCTTTGCGTGGTGGCTATGATCGCGCTGACGGTCATTTCCCAATACACCGTGAGCGCTAAGATGGCGGCGCTTCGCCTTCAAATGGGCTCGATTCAAGCTACCCAACCCGGCAATCCGCTGCTTGCGGAATTCACCCGGCTGCACGGCATTTCCGTAGCGCTAGAAAGCGGCGTTTTGCTGGCAGGTTTTGCTGCGTTGTACCTCCTGGTCCGGGAAATCTCCGCACCCAGATAAAGCCCCACACACAGTAAGAATAATCCCTTTAGAATCACACTGTTTTGCCGGGCGAAGCGACTAACTCCCTTAGAATGACGCTGTTTCGCGAGGGGTGGGGGGTGGGGTACCCTCTCGTATAGCACACAAAATAAGCCGCTTATGAGTTGCCGCAAAATAGGTCAGCAAAAGCAATCTATGGTTGGCCGAGCAACACGTCAAAATACGCCAGCATATCCGGGCGAATCCCACTGCTGCTCGCCGATGATTTTTCGTGCGATTTTGCCGTGCCGGTCGATGATATACGTTTCCGGAATTATGGACGTGCCGTAGTCGAGGGAAATCTTCTTGGTAGGGTCGCGGAAGGTGGGAAATTGATGGCGTAATCCTTTAGGAATTTGTGTATGCGGCCGGGTCTTCGTCAATGCTGCCGCCGAGCACCACGCCCTTTACGTGCGGCAATATATTGCTGCAAACGCACCATGGACGGGGCTTCGTTGACGCAGGGCGGACACCACGAAGCCCAGAAATTCAGCACCACCACTTTGCCTTTGAAATCGGAAAGTTGTTCTGTTTTGCCGGCGATGTCCGCGGAAAAATTGTCCGCCGTTTGGCCGGCCATGGAAGCTTCGCCCTGTCGGTAACTCGGCAGCGCAAAAAGCAGCAAAATGCCTGCCGCCAACGCCACCGCGCACCACACCAGGATTTTTCGAGCGGTAGCCATGGAATGCTATACTAACGTATCCGTACGCGGTTCGGGAATGGAACCGCCGCCCATCGCTTGGCCACTCGTTTTTCTAACGTCGTCGTAGTCGCTTCACAGGCCGTTTTTCCCGAAACATGAGCCCAGAAAACATTCGCGACGCCGCCGTCACCGGACAACTCCCGATTCGGCGCTCTCCGCATCCTCCCACTGATTGCCCACCGAGTTGCCCACAGCGTTGCCTAACGAAGATACGAGTGCGCTCGCCGCGCGGGAGAGAATTTCCGCGATTGTGCCGGCGCGAAACGAGGAATCATCGATTGCCGCGTGTGTCGATTCGCTGCTCGCAGCAGCCAGACGTGCTGGAGATCATTGTGGTCGACGATCAGTCCACTGATCGCACGGCGGAGATTGTCCGCGAACGCATGGCACGCGAACCGCGAATAAAATTGCTCGAAACCAGCGGGGTTCCGCAAGGCTGGGTGGGGAAAAATCATGCGGCGGCGGAAGGCGCGAAGGTTGCGTCGCAAGCCTGGCTGCTGTTTGTGGACGCTGACGCCGAGCTTTTGCCGGGCGCGGGCGCGAAGGCCGCGAAATCGCGAACGAATCCGGCGCGGGATTCGTTTCTTTTTCGCCGGAGCAAATCACCGTCAAATGGTACGAGAAAGCGCTGATTCCATTTATATATTGCCGGCTGGCGAAAAAATTCTCTTATGGCGCGGTGAACAATCCGAAGTCCCGCGTGGCGGCGGCGAATGGGCAGTTTCTGATGATTCACAGAAGCGTCTACGACGCCATCGGCGGACATGCCAGCGTCGCCGGCGAAGTGCTGGAAGATGTCGCTATCGCCAAGCGCGTAAAGGACGCGGGCTACAGTATACGGTTTGGCTCCGGAGCAGGAATTGTACGCGCGCGGATGTACCGTTCGTTCGACGCGATGTGGCAAGGCTGGAAGAAAAATATTTATCAGCTGATCGGCGGGACGCCGGCGAATCTTAGAGCGGAGCTGGGCGCGGCTTTCCCGGTGATCCCTTTTTTATTGATCGTGTTCGGGCTGTGGTATCCGCTGGCGATCGTAGCCGGAGTGATCCTGCTGTTGGTGCGCCAACTGCGCTATGGCACAGAACTTACCCGTAACCAATATCCGTTTCGCCTCATCATCTACTACGTGCCCGCGGTGGTGCTCTACACCGGTGTATTGGTAGCTTCGTACCGGGCCCACGCCAAGGGAAAGCTAGCTTGGAAGGGCCGCGAGGTGGTGGTGGGGCCTGGCCGGTAAGCTTGGATAGAGATATTTTTGGTTGAAATACTCATGGTATTGCTGACACGCAAAATCGAGTTTTCCGCTTCGCACCGCTACGACAATCCGAATTTGTCGCCGGAAGAGAATCGCCGCGTGTTTGGGAAATGCAATAACGCACACGGCCACGGGCACAACTACACGCTAGAAGTACGGTGGCGGGAGAGCCGAGCCCGGTCACCGGCATGGTTCTGGATTTGAAGGATTTGAAGGATTTGCTGGACCGCGAAATTATGCAGCGCATGGATCACCGCAATTTGAACGTGGAGGTGCCGGAACTGGCGGGAAAAATTCCGACCTGCGAAAACATTGCGCTGGTGATCTGGAATTTGCTGGAGCCGAAGATTCCGGTTGGGAAATTGCATCGCGTGCGGCTGTATGAGTCGGCGGATTTGTTTGCAGATTGCTACCGCGCGGCCGCATCTAATGGACACGCGTGTCGCCGAAAGCAGGGAAGTGATGCCGCTCGCGATAACAGCGACGAGTGGAGACAAAGTGGCGATGCAAAGGTCGGAACTTGGGGCGGCGCTATCGCTTCTCGGCATCGCATCGTTTGTACAACGCGAATCTGAGCGAAGCCGCAGAACCGCGAAATTTATGGCAAGTGCGATAATCCGCACGGACATGGGCACAATTATGTTCTGGAAGTTGCGTGTCTGGCCCGGTGGATGCGGCGACCGGGATGATCGCGAATTTGGCGGACCTGGATGCGTTTGTGGAGAGGCAAGTGCTGGACGATTACGACCATAAATCATTTAACGAAGACGTGGCGGCGTTTCGCAACGTGGTGCCGACCACCGAGAATTTGTGCATCGACATTTTTCAGCGACTGAAAACTTTTCCCTCCGCAAAACTCGAACGCGTCCGCGTCGAGGAAACGGGCAATAACAGTTTTGAGTACGCCGGGGAAAACACCGAGGAAACCACACCGTGACCAAGCCAATCGAAGAATTGTTGCTGCACGAAAGCGCCGCAGGAGCGGGCGAAGAGTCGCATCGCCGACCTGGTGCGCAAGATGATCGCGAAACTCGGCGAAGATCCTGACCGCGAAGGTCTGCGCAAAACGCCGGAGCGTTTTGAAAAGGCGCTACGCTTTCTGACCAGCGGGTATCAAGAGAACGTGGAGCAACTGCTGAATGGCGCTACGTTCAGCGTGGCTTATGACGAGATGGTGATCGTGAAGGACATCGAATTTTTCAGTTTGTGCGAGCATCACCTGCTGCCCTTTTTTGGAAAAGTGCACATCGCGTATTTGCCGAGCAAGCGGGTGATTGGCTTAAGCAAGCTGGCGCGGCTGGTGAATATGTTCGCGCGGCGGATGCAGATTCAAGAGCGCATGACCAGCCAGATTGCGCAAGCCATTGAAGAGAAGATCGACCCGCAGGGTGTGGGCGTGATTGTGGAGGCGCGGCATCTGTGCATGCAGATGCGCGGCGTTGAGAAGCAGCATAGTAAAGCGGTCACCAGCGCGATGCTGGGGGCGTTCCGGCACAACAAGCAGACGCGCGATGAATTTCTTGCGCTGGTGCGCCGCACGGGCGCCTAGTGAGTGGTACACGGCGCCAGCGTCCGGGGCGTAGAGATCGCCGATTTTGCGATTCACGCGATGACATCGAGTCCATTACACATCCACCCGTCTCGGGCCTGCGTACTGTAAGCAGGAGGATTCGATGAACGGCAACCATAAACCTTCGGCGGCACCGGGTGGGCCGGACGCAGCCCTTGAGATACCGGCAGTGAGCGAAACGCGAGCTTCTTCAAGGGTCACACAAAGGGCCGCACACGACGAGGTTTTTGAAGCACTGCTGGTGGCCGCCTCGCGCGCGCAGCAAGCCATGGCGGCGACACGGCGTGGCACGAATTAAATTTCTGCGCCAGTTCTGAAGCAGACGCCTGCAAACGAATGTGGAAAATTCCGAGCAAGCTGAGAGTTGACTGATATCCTACGCCGGAGCAGATTTTAAATGTGGCAGCTGGCGACTCCGCGCTTTTCCAAATACTTCTGGTGATATTCCTCGGCGCGATAGAATTTGCCCGCGGGCGTGATTTCCGTGGCGATGGGACGCTTAAAACTGCCGCTAGCGTTTAGCGCGGCTACCTTGGCCTTGGCTTCGGCTTCCTGCTCCGGCGTGTGGAAGAAGATCGCGGTGCGATATTGTTTGCCGAAGTCGGGGCCCTGGCGGTTGACCTGCGTCGGGTCATGCAGTGCGAAGAAGGCGTCCAGCAGTTTGGCGAAGGAGACCTTGGCCGGATCGTAAGTCACCTGGACGACTTCGGCGTGGCCGGTTTCGTCGGTGCAGACATCTTGGTACGTGGGATTCTCGGTGTGCCCGTTGGAGTAGCCTACGGCGGTTTCCAGCACGCCGGGAATGCGGCCGAAGGCGACTTCGACTCCCCAAAAGCAGCCGGCTCCGAATGTGGCGATTTCGCTCATGATGTTCTCCCCTTTGCTTACTGCGGAACTATTCTAGCGCGTCTTTGCTCCCAATTAGATGGTGGAAGGTGCCCGTGCGTCGCGAGATTATTTGCGGACCTTCTAGTCCAACGCGCGGGTAACGGTTAGGTGCCAGGCGAGGACCTTTGCTACACCGCGGAGACGCAACAGAGTAGCATCGCGACAGCCTTCCCCCCAAAGGGGAATATCCATGAGAGCCGAACGCCGCCGCGAACCCAGGTATCCATTCGTTGCCATGGCCGAAATCGTCGACGAAAAAGAAAATACCCGTACGTCCTCACGAATCAGTGATCTGAGTCAGCACGGATGCTATGTGGAGATGAGCAATCCGTTTCCTCAGGGATCGAACGTGCTGATCGAAATCTACACCGAGACGGAGTCCCGTGAAACTCAGGCCACGGTGGCTTTTTTCGAGGCGCAGCAGGGAATGGGGCTCACCTTCAGGGAAATGCCGGAGTATTACACGAACGTGTTGAACCGGTGGCTTTTACAAGCCAAGGGAAAGAAGGCCAACTGATTCCTGCGGCATTGTTTCTGGAGAATCGGCTACTGGGGTGCGACTTGCAGGACAATTTTGCCCCGCTTGTGTGGCGCGCCGGCTAGCATTTCGTGGGCTTGCTTCGCTTTGTCCAGAGGCAAAACGCTGCCCACCTGTGGTAGCAGCATGCCGGTATCGAATAGAGCGGTTAAGGCGCTTAAGCGGGCGGTGGTTACTTCGGCCAGGAAGAAGACCACCTTTTTGCCGAAGCGGCGGAATCAGGCCGTCAGGGGACGGGGAAACTACTGTTACGAGGATGCCGTTTGGTTTAAGGACTTGCATCGAGCGCTCGCGGACTTCGCCGCCCACCATGTCGATTACGGCGTCCACTGGGGCGAGCTCTTCTTCGAAGCGGACTCTTTTATAGTCGAGAACCTTTTCGGCGCCCAAACTGCGACGTATTCAGCGTCTTGGGCTGAGGCGGTGGCGATTACGTGGATGCCCCCGTTTTTCGCCAGTTGGACGGCGTACGCGCCGACGTTTCCCGCGGCGCCGTGGATTAGGACGGTTTGTCCCGCCGCTGCGTGCGCGTACTCGAAAAGCATTTGCCACGCGGTTACCGCGACGACCGGGACGGACGCGGCTTCCAGATAGTTTAGCTTTGTAGGCTTGGGCGCGAGCATTTTGGCCGAGGCTAAGGCGTATTCCGCGTAGGCTCCAATGAAATTTTCGTTCGTTACGCCGTAGACTTCGTCGCCACATTTGAGCTCGGTCACGCCCGGGCCTACGGATTCGATTACGCCGGATAGATCGGAGCCAAGAATGATCGGTAATTTGGGCGCCGTGACGCTGGTGTTGCTGCGGATCAGGGCGTCCCACGGGGCTACGCCGGCGGCCCTGACCCGGACCACGACTTGACCCGATTGGGGTTTAGGCTTGGGAAGTTCAACGATGGTGATTACGTCTGGTGGGCCGAAGGAGTTTATTTGTGCGGCGCGCATCGGTGTGGATTCGCTCCCAATTAGATGGTGGAAGGTGCTTGTGGGTCGCGAAATTATTTGCGGACCTTCTCGTCCGCGAAAGACCTTAGGTTTCCACACTCCCGCGAGTAAACTCCAAGCTACTGTTGCGTCGGCCGCCTGAGTGAGCAGCGTTTATCAGAACTCGGCGCGAGAAATCTCGGCGAGGCGGACAGCGTAGCTTAGGAAATTGGCGGTTTCGTGCATCAGGCTCGTCCTAGCGGGCTGTCGAACCTTTTCGCCAAATCGAACTCCCTCGCGTTCAAGCCATGCCTCGCGGATCAACCCATACCACTGGGGTTCAAGAAACTGTTCCGCCCAATTCACACCGGAACGTTTCGATTCTACGATTCCGCTGGACAACGTTTGAAGCATCCGGCAACAGGTCAGGACTGTGAATGACTGGCCGAATCGTGTGTTGAACCATCCGACCGGCTGGTCGACTTCGGCGAGAAACCGCCCGGCGATTTCGTGGACCGCAGCCAAAGCCTCGCGGCGCAAGGCTCCACTGGATACGGGCGGCAAGAGAGTTTTGGGATCGGGCCCGGTTATGATGATACTGCGCTCTCGGAGAATCCATCGAACGTGCCATCGATTGTCGTGAACGGAACGCTCCAGCGATTTGCTTCCGTTATCGATGTACCAGAGCGGCTGCACGCCGACCATCTCAGGCCGATCTAGCAACTCCGCAGTAAAATAGGACCCTTCCAGATGCTTGGCGGGGTAGCTTCCGAGAGTGTGGATGTAGCTATGTGTCGCCTCTATCGATTTTACCTCTGCATCGCATAATTCGACTTTCGTCACCACCAGGAAATCAACATCGCTGTCGAGGTCGAAATCCCCTGTGGCTAATGAGCCGACAAGATAAGCGCCGAGAAAGTTGCTTCCGAGAGCCGCCTGAACACCGCCGACGAATTTTGGTAAAACGAAAGCTAGCTCAGGGTAAACGCTGTTAGGCACGCCTTGCATAGGAAGTCATCCGTCAAACGATGAATACACAACCACGGCTTTCAGATTCAAGTGTAAAACGTAGGTCAAGTCCTAGTTAGTCCGGACAAGTGCTTTTGGCTGGATTCCCTTTGTCCGGTAAGCGCGTCAATCAAGCAGTTGTCTCAACGGGTCGCGAGGGATAGGGTCCCCTCTGACATTTAGAGTTCTAGGTATGCATTGAAATCAAATATCACTGCGCTTCCTTCGGTGCGGCTGTTCCATCCGACCAAGTGGACACCGGAATCATGTACTCGGTAATCGGCTCCGGAGCGCCCGCAAATTGTGGATTCAACATCACCGGGGAGCCGGGCAAATCCGCTCCCCATGACTTGGGATCTGTAAGCGGAACGTAAAACATCAAATGAGGGACCCAATGCCCGGCTGAGTCGTTCAGATACCCTTGGGCTGACATCATGTAGCACATCGCGCCGGGCTCGAGGGGCGGCAGTTCTTTAGCATCGAATGCCTTGATGCCCTCGATGATCTGAGCCTTGGATAGTCCGGCCAATACCAATTCCGTTCTCTTCAAGGTCAAGGGAAGGATTGACCGCACTGCGGCCGGATTAAAGCAGATGGGCCCTCGCATCTTCGGGTTCCAGAACTGGGAAAAGTCAAACGGGGACATCCATGATCGCTCCACAAGACAGACGAAACCATTCTTGCCCTTGACGGCAGATTCGTAGCCACGCCGTCCGAGGATCATGACTTCAGCATCATTTGAAATCGACGGTGGCGCCGCGCTACGTGCCATCGAAATCTCTACATTTCGATCGGCTATAAGATACTGATCGATGGGAGCCATTTTGGGATAGGACGCAGCGGGCTCTTGAGACCGTGCCTCTAAAGAAGCGCTCACCAGCACAGTCACGAGCAATGTCGCGAATAGAATCGCCCCCTTAATCGTTCTGGCTGTCTTCATAGCCAATTCTCCTTTGTAATTCTCGTCGTTCTCATATTTTGCAAGTGAACTCCACCCCTGCGAGGACCTCTTTTATGAAGGTTTCACTCATACCTCAGAGCTACGATCGGGTCGACCGATGTAGCGCGGCGGACAGGGATGATGACTGAGATACCCGCAACACCGAGCAAAACGGCGAGTGACATCGCGATTGGGATGATCGGCAATGGCCCAATACCGTAGAGCAGGCCGGAAAGAGCGCGCGCGGCAGCAAATGAGAGTGGTAGGCCCACAAGCACCCCTGCTCCGACGAGCAAGAGAGCTTCACGGAGAACGATCCAGCTGATGTTCTGGCGGTCAGCTCCCAACGCCACCCTAATGCCAATCTCGTTGGTGCGGCTGCTAACAAAGAAACTTAACAGTCCAAAAAGCCCGACTCCCGCCAAAATGAGCGCAAGGACGCCAAACGCAGTTCCCAAAGAAGCGAGCAGGCTTTCTTGGAGGAGCGAAATATCGCGCTGCTCGGCAATGGTGCGAAGATGAAGTGCATACTCGTGACCAGCGTCGTGCAAGGCTTGGCGCACGGCCGCGGTCAACGGTGCGGAATCTCCTGAATACCGCAATTGAAGGTCGCCCCATTTTTGGTAATCCGGGTATTGCCAATAATTGAGGTAGAGGAAAGCGAGGTCGCTGCGCGCGTCCATTAACCGAGCGTCTGCAGCGATCCCGATAATCTCCACGTCTTGCGTTTCGTTCTTCGAGCCGAAGATGATGTGCTGCCCCAAGACGGGGCCCGAGAGAAAGAGCTGTTTTGCAAGGGATTCACTGAGGATGGCGGTCTTCTGTGATTGTGGGACATCGGTTCGCACAAAGTCGCGGCCTTGAAGTAGCGGAATGCCCATTAGGGCCAGAAAGCCGTCACTCACTCGTTCCATAGGCGCGTGGATCGCAGGGCCGTCAGGCGTTCCGGCGGGTCGGATTTCCTGCGTGTATCGGAGGTTGAAAAACGGCGAAAATGTCGACAAGGTCGCACTCTTCACGCCGGGCAGATTTCGCATCCGTTCCAATAGGTCCCGTGAATAGGGCCCTGGATCGAATCCGTGGGCGTACCCGCCAGGCATAGGCAAGAGTTGTGCATTCAGGAGGCCATCGGCGTGAAATCCCAACGGTTGTCCGCGCAAGTGTCGAAAGGTATCAACGAACAAAGTCGCTCCGATCACGAGAATCAGAGTTAGCGCCACTTGGCCGCAAATCAAGATTTTGCGGATAGGCATTTGCGCGATGCCTGTTGATCGCGCTCCGCTTTTGAGAGCTTGGGTGAGACTAAGTACGCTTGTTTGGCGGGCAGGCAGCAGTGCAAATAACAGGAGGGCCAAGAGCGCCATCAAGCTGGTGAACAACCAGACGCGCACGTCAGGGGTCGCCACCAGTGCGAAACCGGAGTAGGCGCGGCTGAGGAAAACTAGCAGCGCGCGGCTTCCCGCATACGTTAGAAATAGGGCGCAACTGAGGCCGGCGGCAGTGAGAATCGCACTTTCAATGAGGAGTTCACGCGCAATCTGCCACCGTCTCGCACCAAGGGCCAGCCGAACTGCAAACTCGCGCTGTCGTAGTAATCCTCGGGCGAGAAGAAGGTTCGCAACGTTGATGCAGGATACTAGGAGCACCAACACACTGATAGCGAGCAGCGCCACAAGGGGACGCTGGAAGCGGTCCCGCATCGTGAAATCGAGTCCCGTGGCGCCCGAGACAACGAGGAGCGGCTCGTTCAGTGTTTCGGTCCTTTCAGCGCCCTGAATACGCGGGGGCAGAGATTCGTCGAGAATCCTCCGCCAATCCACGCTCAAGCGAGCTCGCACATGTTCCGTCGTCACACCTGGCTTGAGGCGAGCAAAGACCTGACCCCAATAGAAAGTCTGCGGAGCCGTTGGATCGGCGCGGGTCGGGCTGACTTCTTGAGTAATTGGAAAGGAAACGCTTGGCGGGAATCCCAGGAGGAAGCCCTGGAAGCGCGGTTCGGTTACGCCAATGATGGTGAACGGAGCGCCCTCAATGTGGATGACTTTGCCGATAACATTCGGGTCTCCACCAAACTGCCTCCGCCAGAATGTGTAGCTCAACACTGTCACTCGGGGTCCGGTAGGAACGTCGTCGTCACGGGTGAACAAACGGCCCACCACAGGACGAACGCCTAACATTTCGTAGCAGCTACCCGAAAGACCGAGGCCCGAAGCTGGCATCGGCGTACTGTTCAATTCCACAGTCGAGAGTGGGGTGCTGACGCCGCAAACACCTTCGAATAGGGGATCCCTGCGCAGCCAGTCAAACATCGGACCCGGAATTGCGTGGATGAATCCGCGAGCGTCAGCGGGGCCTATGCGCACCAGGCTCTGGGGATCACGAACGGGAAGTGGGCGGAACATTAACGCGTCTAATAGGCTGAAAATTGCTGTGTTTGCGCCGATTCCCAGACCGAGCGAGAGTATCGCAGCGACGACCAATCCCGGGGTCTTGCGGAGTACTCTCAGCGCGAAGCGGGTTTCTGACCAGAGCGCCGCCATATTTCCTCCCATACGATCATTCTGGCGTTCCTCCTGGGCCGCGCGATCGGAAAAAACAGCGCGCGGCGAAGCTCGATTCTACAAACAAAGACAGAACGAAATCGGCACTTA
The DNA here is from genome assembly GCA_963798585.1 of uncultured Acidobacteriota bacterium. Classification (GTDB taxonomy): domain Bacteria; phylum Acidobacteriota; class Terriglobia; order Acidiferrales; family UBA7541; genus Acidiferrum. Next base: position 167,714 of record CAWCTJ010000017.1, on the reverse strand, counting down.
TCTGTGGAAATAAATGGGGTACTGCGAATTGTGGTTTGCGGAATTTCGAAGCACAACTGGTCGTAGGGAAATATTAGAAATTATAGAGCTGCAAAATTCGGCAACTATTTTTGAAAAAATCGAATTTTGCTATTGACATGCGGCGAAAACGGCATATGATGTGGTCCAAAGTGGAGTGAAGTGGTAGCAAGTAGGACGCGGTAGACCAAGGTAGAGGGCAGTAGGGCAAAGCGGTTTCGGGCAAGGAAATCGCGCTTTTGGGCTGAGAAATAGGGCATACCGGGCCAGTTTGGGCTGCAATTCTAGGATTTACAAGGTTTTTCTCGGGGATTTTGTGCGCGGAGCGCAGGCTTAACGACTTATGGCGATTGCGACCCTAGAACAAAGGTCGAGCAGGGTAAGGGCGAATGAAGCTGCGGGGAAACTGTCCAGCGAAGGTCGACGAGAAGGGCAGATTAAAGGTCCCCGCGATATTTCTCGAGGCGCTGACGGAGTATGGCAACCAGTTTTATATCACCAGTCCTACGGGCGAGTCGGCGCGGATATATCCGATGAAAGTTTGGGCGGAGATCGAAGACAAGCTGGAGAAGGTCTCCAGCCAGAACGCGGCCAAGCGCAAATTTCTGAAGCGGACCAGCTATTTCGGGCAGACGGTGGAGATCGACGCCCAGGGGCGGCTGTTGATTCCCGCGGTATTGCGGGAAGCGGCCCAGACCAAGAGCGATGTGGACGTCTTGGGGGCGCTCGACTATCTCGAGGTGATGAATCACACCCGGGTGCTGGACGAGCTGAAGAACGAGCCGTTCACCGGACGAGGATTCGCGGGCTTTGGAAGATCTTGGGATTTAAGGACGAAGTAAGGAAGTAATGAAGTAACGAAATTACTCGAGTTTTGTACGAAGAAGGGGTTCGTGGCGGGGGACATGGGATTTTGAGTTGGTGCTCCATACGCCGGTGTTGCTGGACGAGGTGCTGGAATGGCTGGACATCAGGCCCGACGGAAACTACGTAGACGCCACGCTCGGGAGCTCGGGGGCCACTCGGCGGCGATCGCGGCAACGTTAACGTCCGGACGTTGATCAGCCTGGACCGGGACGTACAGGCGCTCGAATTGGCGAAGAGCCGGTTGACGGACTTAGGCGCGAGCTCGGCAGCGATTTGATGAGCAAGGTGACGCTGGTACACGCGGCGTTCTCGAAGATTGCGGAGGTCGTGCACGAGTTGGGGATTCCGATGGTGGACGGGGTCTTGGCCGACTTGGGGGTTTCGAGCATGCAGCTTGATCGCGGCGAGCGGGGATTTTCGTTCCGCGAAGCTGCGGTTCTGGATATGCGCATGGATACCGTCAACGACGAATTGACGGCCGACGAAATTGTGAATCAGTGGTCGGAGAACGAGATAGCCGACCTGCTCTATCGGGAAGCCGATGAGCATGATTCCAGAAGAATCGCCAAGATGATCGTGCGAGCGCGACCGATTCGCGATACCGCGCACTTGGCAACGATTGTGGCAGGGGCCCGAAAGCAATGGGGAAGGCAGAGACTGCATCCCGCAACAAAAACGTTTCTGGCGCTGCGGATCGCGGTGAATCGAGAGATGGAGGAACTCGGGCAGTTTCTTTCTCGGACCCCTGCCACAATAAATCCGGGTGGACGATTGGTGGTGTTGACGTACCACTCGCGGGAAGATCGGATCGTAAAGCAGGCTTTTCAGGCTGCGGAGCGCGAAGGAGTGTTGCGCGTTTTGACGCGGCATGTGGTGGTGCCGGGGGAGAAGGAATTGTTTGAGAATCCCCGGTCGCGGAGTGCGAAGTTGCGGTGCGCGGAGCGAGTGGCGGCGTAGGGGTGAGGCAAAGCACACAGCCATGATTGGCTGTGCCACCCAAAGTTGCGGTGTGCAGGACGAGTTTCGGAGTTGGTGAACGGAAAGAACTGGGTACGTTATGACGCGACGACCTGTAAAGCGAAAAGTGGTGATGGCTGCCGAAGTGCACACCGTAAAGCGGATTGATAATTCGCGGCTGGTGCGCAACGTGGCGCCGGTGAAAATGCGCAATCTGTATCGCACGGTGGCGCTGGGCGCGGTGATTGCGGCATTTTTGACGTTGTATGTTTACCAGCACTTTCGCTGCATCGATTTGAGCTTTCAGCTGGAAGGGTTGAAGACCCAGCAGGCGGATGCGGCGGCGTTGAACTCTTCGCTGAATCTGCAGATCGCCGGGCTGTCTGATCCGCGGCGTATTGATGAGATCGCGCGGCGGCAGTTGGGCTTGACGGACGTTCAGCCGGCACAAGTGCAGGAGTACGAAGCTCCCGAACGGCGCGGAAGTGGCGCAGCGTACGTTACACGCGAGCGAGCCGCCCGTAACGCGCTTTGGCGCGCAGAGCCTTGCCGTCCCCGGCAAGACGATTTCTCAAGCGGCAAACTTGTTTAAAATTTTAACTATGTGAGTTTTTCGGAGCGTTGGCCGAGCCGACATCGCCATGGCACAGAACCGAGCTAACGCGGTCGAAGGCGGCCGGACCCCGAACGGGAACCCGTGCCGCAACTCTGTCAAAACTCGTTCAACAAACCGTCCAGCCGCCTGCTGATCGTGGCGATGTTTGCGTTGCTCTGGATGTTGGCGGTAACCGGGCGGCTGGCCTACCTGCAGTTGATCCGGCACAGCGACTATCTGACCCGCGCGCAACGGCAGCAGCAGCGCACCATTGAGATTTCTCCCAAGCGCGGAGAAATTTTCGACCGCAACATGCGATCCGCTGGCGATGAGTGTGCAGGTGGACTCGGCGTTTGCGGTGCCGGCAGAAATTAACGATGCGGGCCTGGCGGCGCATTTGCTCTCCGGCGTGGTGGGCATTCCGCTATGACGTGCTGGAGCACGGCTGGGTCGCGCAAGGACAGTTCGCCTGGGTCCAGCGAAAACTTACTGCCGAGCAATCCGAAGCGATCCAAGAGCTAAATCTAAAGGGATTTATTTTCAGAAAGAAAATCAGCGCTTTTATCCTAAGCAGGATATGGCGGCGCACGTATTGGGGTTTGTCGATCCGGACGAAAAAGGGCTTGGGGGGAATCGAATCTGAATTGGATAGCAAATTCGCGGAGAAGAGCGAAAAAGTGATCGTGATGGCCGATGCGCGGCAGCGTCACTTCGGTTCGATGAGACCGGCGAGGTGCAGGCAGAACGTGGCGCGAGCGTGCGCTTACGCTGGACGAAAAAATTCAGTACGTCGCGGAGCGGGAGCTAGCGGCGGCGATCGCCAAAACGCATGCGCCCAGCCGGCACTGTTATCGTGATGAACCCGAACAACGGCGAGATTCTGGCGCTGGCGAATTGGCCGAAGTTCGATCCGAATACCGCGGTGACTGCTCCGGCAGAAGCGCGAATGAATCGCGCGGTTAGCGCGATTTACGAGCCAGGGTCGACCTTCAAATTGATTACGCTGGCGGCGGCGCTTCGATCAGGACCTTACGCAGCCAGACGAAGTTTTTGATTGCCAGAACGGATCGATCGTGATTGCTGGGCATCGTATTCATGATCACAAGCCGTTCGGATTGTTGAGTTTCGCGGATATTCTGGCGAAATCCAGCGACGTGGGCGCAATCGAAGTGGCAATGCGCGCTGGGCGCAGCCGCAAGTTTTACGATTACATTCGGGCGTTTGGGTTTGGCTCGCCGACCGGCGTGGATATGCCGGGCGAAAGTCGCGGATTGCTGCACCGGCTGGAGCACTGGACGCCGATTTCCATCGGCGCGGTGGCGATGGGGCAGGAAGTGGGCGTGACGCCGATGCAATTGATCACGGCGGTTTCGGCGATTGCGAATGGCGGGACGCTGTTACAGGCCGCACGTGGTGGCGGAGTTGCGGCGCGGCGATGAAGTGTTGCCGGCGGAAGGCTCGCTGGCGGCTGCCGAACCACGACGGTGATTCGTCCGGAAACGGCGGCGACTCTGCGAAGATTGATGGAAGGCGTGGTGCTCAAGGGCGGAACGGGGACGCTGGCGCGGCTGGATGGCTGGACTTCGGCGGGCAAGACCGGCTCGGCGCAGAAAATCGATCCGAACACCGGGAGATACTCGCCGACGCAGTTGATTGCGTCGTTCACGGGATTTGCGCCCATCAACAATCCGGCGGTGACTATTTTGGTTTCGCTGGACTCGCCGGTGGGACCGCACGAAGGCGGAATGGTGGCGGCGCCGGTGTTCAAGCGAGTGGCAGAGCAGGTGCTTGCGTATCTGGAGGTGCCGCGCGATGTACCGGTGAATGCCAAACTGGTGCGGGCGGCATACCAGCAGCCGGAGGTTCCCGAAGATGCTTCGCTGGAGGATTTCAGCGGCGGCGGATTTTTCGGCGCAGCCGGAAGAGACCGCGAAGTTACCGGCGGACGGTGCGACCGCGACGGCTGGCGAAAAAACGGCACGACGCCCGAGTCACAGCCGGCTGATGGCAGTTTCGGTGGATGAGGGCGGAGATATCGTGGTGCCGGATTTCAGTGGGAAGACGATGCGGGACGTTAGCGAGCAGTGCGTGCGGCTGGGGTTGAATCCCGTGCTGGTGGGAACAAGTTTGGCGACCGGACAGATGCCTGCGGCAGGCGCTAAAGTAAAGCATGGTGCAAAAGTGACGGTCGAGTTCGGGCACGCTCGAGACTAAAACCGAGCAGGTTGGCGCGAGGGCCAAAAAATAGTATGACCACGAGACTCAGCGGGACGCGCGAAACGAAGAACGGGGCAAAGATTGAGACGGAGGACAGTACAATTGCGCGAGATACCTTGCTGAGCGGCGAATTCTAAGCATTCGCACCAGTGAAGTCTGAGCGCGCTGTTCGACGGCGTGTCGGCGATCCTGCCCGCGAACGCCACGCAGATCGAAATTCGGCAAGTTGCTTGCGATTCGCGCAAAGTCGGGTCCGCGAGCTCTGTTTTTTGCGTTGCAAGGCGCGAAGGCGGACGGGAATGCATTTTTGAAAGATGCGATTGCGAATGGAGCCGTCGCGATTGCCAGTGAGGGAGCCGCGCCCGCATGGTTGCCGCGGCAACTGTGGCGTGGGTGCAGGTGCGCGAGCCGCGCAAGGCGTTGGCGATTGTGGCTGCGAATTTCTATGGGCATCCGGCGGCGGCGCTGCGGATGGCGGCGGTGACCGGCACCAACGGGAAGACGACTACCTCCTCTCTCATCGATGCGATGGTGAAAGCGTCTGGCGCGAAGACGGGGTTATTCGGAACGATCGCGTATCACACCCCGCGCGGTGAATATCCCGCGCCGAATACCACGCCTGAATCGTTGGACCTGCAGAAATTTCTTGCGGAGATTCGCGATGAAGGCGGCAAGTTCGCGGTGCTGGAGGCCAGTTCGCACGCGTTGACGATGGAGCGCTTGTGGGGATGCCATTTCGCAGGCGGCGGTGTTCACGAATTTGACGCGCGAGCACATGGATTATCACAAGACCTTCGAGGATTATTTCGCGGCCAAGCGCCGGTTGTTTGAAGGCATCGGGAGCGGGCGCGCCGGATGTCGGCGATCGTGAACAGTGATGATGCCTACGGCAAGCAACTCGCGGGCTGGCGAAGCAGCACGATTACGTACGGACTGGAATCCGCGCGCGGACATCACGACCAAAAAATTTCAGCTCATCGTTCTCTGGGCTTGACGTTTACGGCGGAGACGCCGAACGGCAAAGTGCAGGTTGCTTCGCTCGCTGGTGGGGCGGATTAATGTTTACAACATTCTGGCGGCGATTGGCGCGGCGCAGGCGCTGGGAATTGAGAATGCTGCGATTGAAAAAGGGTTGCGCGAGTCTTGAGAGCGTTTCCGGGCGCTTCCAGCGCATCGATGCGGGCCAACCTTTTTTTGTGATTGTGGATTACGCGCACACGGATGACGCGCTGGAAAACTTGATTCGCACGGCGCGCGAGCTGAATGCCAAGGGCCGCATCATCACTCTGTTTGGCTGCGGCGGGAATAAAGATCGCACCAAGCGTCCGGTGATGGGCGAAGTCACCGGGCGCGCTCAGCGATCTGACGATTCTTGCGAGCGACAATCCGCGCAGCGAGGATCCGCTGAAAATTATCAACGACATTATTGTTGGGTTGCAGAAAACGTCCGGGAAATATTTCATCGAGCCGGACCGCGAAAAAGCCATTGGCCTGGCGCTGGACGAGGCGCGCGCCGGCGACATCGTGCTGCTCGCCGGCAAGGGTCACGAGAATTATCAGATTTTGGCCAGCGGGACGATTGCATTTTGATGATCGCGAGATGGCGCGGGCGGCGTTGCGGGCGCGTGGGTATCAAAATGCATGAACCGCTTCGTCGGGGCTGGATCGGCAACGCTTTGTCCGTTGCGGTCTTAGGCGAGCGCGGTAAACCCTGCGCCGGTGCTGCGCGGGCTCGAGTGGTAAAGGAGGAGCCCTCCATACGGTGAAAACAAACGCGCGGGATACTTCGCTAACTCGTTGAGGAATGTATGCGGTGGACGATTGCACAGGTGGCTGGCGCGGTGGATGCGCGGACGGGAGCGGGGCTCGACGCCTTGGCCCGGGTGGCCGGCGTCTCGATTGATTCTCGCACGGTACGTGCCGGAGAACTGTTCGTCGCCATCCACGGACCGCGTCACGATGGACACGATCATCGTGGCTGCCGCTTTCGGGCGCGGCGCCGTCGCCGCCGTGGTGGCGCGCGAGCGTGTCGCTGGTTACGACGCGACGCGTTCGCGCGCGATGCCTCGTCGTTGCAGACACCTTCGCGGCGCTCAAACAACTGGGACGCGCGGTACGCGACGCCTGGGGCGGCAAGATTGCCGGCGTCACCGGCTCGGTGGGCAAAACCACTACCAAAGAGATCCTGGCGGCATTGCTGGGCGCGAAGCTGCGGGTCCTGAAGTCCGAAGGCAATTTTAACAACGAGTATGGATTGCCGCTGACGCTGTTGCGGCTGGAAGCAGACGGACGAGGCCGCGGTGGTGGAGCTGGGCATGTCGCAGCGCGGGGAACTGGCGCGGCTGGCGGAGATTGCGCGGCCGGATGTGGGCGTGGTGACGCGCGTCTCGGCGGCGCATCTGGAATTTTTTGCTTCGGTGGATGAAATTGCGCTGGCCAAGCGCGAATTGATCGAGGGTCTGAACGGGCGCGAGTCCACCGCGGTGCTGAATGCGGACGATCCGCGCGTGGCGGCGTTTGGCGCAGTTGCGCCGGGGCGCGTGCTGACCTATGGAATCGACGCAGCCGCGTTTTTTAGCGCGGAAAATATCGAGGATCGCGGCGCACTGGGTTCGGCGTTTGATTATGTGAGCCCGGAAGGACGCGTGCGGCTGGACTTGTCGTTGCCGGGGCGGCACGCGATTTCCGAACGCGCTGGCGGCGCTGGCGGCGGCCAGCGTTTGGGGCATTGGCGCGGCGGAAGCGCAGCGAAGTTTTTCGCGCAGCTGCGCGCGCCGGCGATGCGCGGGCGAGCTGCTGCGATTTTCAAATGGGGCGGCACTGATCAACGACAGCTACAACTCGAATCCCGCGGCGCTGCAGGCCATGACGGAATTGCTGGCGGCCACGCCGAATTTCAAGCGGCGCATTCTGGCGGCGGGCGAAATGCGGGAGCTGGGAGCGACTTCCGCGGAGCTGCATCGCGAGGCGGGACGCGTCGGCTGCGAAGACCGGAAAGATCGACTGGATTATTGGCGTGCACGGCGATGCGCGCGGAAATCGTGGAAGGCGCGGTGGCGGCGGGATTTCCCGCGAGCGCAGCACAAAATTTTTCGCCGCGCCGGAAGAGGCCGGCGAAATTTCTGGAAGATTTTGTCGACAGCCGGGCGACCTGCTGCTGGTGAAAGGTTCGCGCGGCGTGAAGATGGAACGAATCGTCGAGGCGCTGATGCGCGCGCACGCGTTCGCAGGCGCTGCAGCTCGCATGGCGCCGCGCGCAGAGGTTCGCCACTGAGATGCTGTATTACCTCCTCTACCATGTGCTCGCAGCGCTATTTCAGCCCGCTGAATGTGTTTCGCTACATCACCGTGCGCACGGCGCTAGCCAGCCTTGACGGCCCTGTTTCTGGCGCTGGTGTTTGGCCCGTGGATGATCCGGCGGCTGCGCGAAATTGCAGATCGGACAGTTCATTCGCGAAGAAGGGCCGCAAGCGCACCAGACAAAGGCCGGCACGCCCACGATGGGCGGCGTGTCTGATCGTGCTGTCGACGGTGGTTCCCACGCTGCTGTGGGCCGATCTGACCAATCCATTTATTTTGCTGGCGATGTTTGCGCTGCTCGGCGTTCGGGGCCATCGGTTTCGTCGACGATTACGGCAAGGTCGCGAAGAAGCAGAATCTCGGGCTCACCGCGCGGAACGAAAATTGCTGCTGCAGATTCTCGTGAGCCTCGTGGTGGGCGTGGCGCTGCTGGCGCTGGCCACGCGCAGCGCGCACTCGACGCAACTGGTCGTGCCGTTTTTCAAGAAGTTTTCATCCCGATCTGGTGGTGCATTCGTTTCTCGACCCTGCAAATTTCGGCGGACATTTGTGGCCGCTGGCGTTTGTGCCGTTTCTGGCGTTTGTGGCGCTGGTGATTGTCGGGCTCGTCGAACGCCGTGAATCTCACCGACGGGCTGGACGGCCTGGCGATTGGCTGCATGGTGATCGCCGCGGGCGCGCTTACGGTGCTGACCTACGTCACCAGCAACTCCGCTGGGCGCAGTATCTGGACATTCAACATCTGCCGCAGGTGGGCGAGCTGACGGTTTTTTGCGGCGCGCTGGTGGGCGCCTCGCTCGGTTTTCTCTGGTACAACGCGCATCCCGCGGAAATGTTCATGGGCGACGTCGGTTCGCTGGCGCTTGGCGGCACGATCGGGCGTGATCGCCGTGGCCATCAAGCAGGAGATTCTGCTGTTTTTCGTGGGCGGAATTTTTGTGATGGAGGCGCTGTCGGTGATTTTGCAGGTGGCCTCGTTCCAGCTGACGCGGCAAGCGCATTTTTCGCATGGCGCCGCATGCATCATCATTTTGAACTTGCTGGGCTGGAGCGAATCGAAAATCATTGTGCGGTTCTGGATTGTGGCGCTGGTGTTTGCGCTGTTCTCGCTGACCACGCTGAAATTGAGGTGCAGTGGTGCGCCAGTGGTCGTGCAAGATTCTTAAGGTAGCGCGGACGAATGCGATTATGCCGAACGGCGTCGAACTGAAAGGCAAGCGCGTGCTGGTCGTGGGACTGGCGCGCACCGGCGTCGCCACCGCGCTGTTTTGCGCCGCGCGCGGCGCGCGCGTGACCGCGACCGAAGCGCGACCGGCGAGCGAACTTGCCGAGGCCGGTGACAGAAACTGCGCGCCGCCGGCGTGACTTGCGAATTGGGCGGCCACTCGCGAACGACACTCTTTCTGGCGCAGGATCTGATTGTGCCGAGCCCCGGCGTGCCCGCGGACGCTTCCGCGCTTGCTGGCGGCGCGCGCCAAGGCGTGACCGATCTGGAGCGAGATCGAACTGGCCTGGCGCTTTCTTGCGCGGAGGCTTGATCGGCATCACCGGCTCGAACGGAAAGACCACTACGACCTCGCTGGTCGGCCACATTCTGAGAGCGCGGGACTTCCGACGATCCTCGCCGGAAATATCGGCACGCCACTGATCGCGTGCGTGGAAGAGTCACGCGACGACACCGTCACGGTGGCGGAGCTCAGCAGCTTTCAGCTCGAGTTGATCGATTCGTTTCGCCCGGACATCGCGGTGTTGCTCAATCTGACGCCCGATCATCTCGACCGGCACGGCTCGTTGGAAGCGTACGGCGCGTGCGAAGGCCAAGATCTTTGAGAATCAGACGCGAGCGCGACACCGCGATGTTGAACGCCGACGATGCGGCAGCGACACGCGTACGCGCCGGCGCGGCCCGCGGTCTATTGGTTCAGCCGCAAGCAAGCGCGTGGCGACGCGGCGCGTTCGTGAACGATGGACAAATTGTGTTTCGGCGCGATGGCGAGGAGCAAACCATGCTTGCGCGTGGCGGACAGTTCCACTTGTGCGGCGAACACAATCTGGAAAATGTTCTGGCGGCCGCGTCGGCCGCGATTCTTGCGGGCGCCGAGCCCGCGGCGATCGCGCAACGGCGTGTCGCAGCTTTGCCGGCGTCGAGCACCGCCTCGAATTTGTGGCCGAAATCGGCGGCGTGCAGTTATTTCAACGATTCCAAAGCCACCAATGTGGATGCCACGCAGAAAGCGCTCGAGGCTTTCCCGGGCGAGTGCTCGTGATTCTGGGCGGCAAAGATAAAGGCAGCGATTACGCGCCGCTTCGCAGAGAGTCTGCGCGCAGCGCGCGCAGTCTGGCGCTGCTGATCGGCAGCGCGGCGGAAAAAATCGCCGGCCAAATCGCCGGTAGCGTGCGCTCGAGCGCGCCGGGACGCTGGAGCGCGCCGTGGACGCTGCGCGACGCGAACGCGCGCGCCGGGCGACACCGTTTTGCTGGCGCCGGCCTGCGCCAGCTTCGATCAATTTGAGAATTACGAGCATCGCGGGCGGGTCTTCAAGGATTTGGTGCACAAACTGGCAGAGCGAGCGGCGCTGTCATCCAGTGCCGCGCCGCATGCAAGCAGGGAAGTGAGAAACAATGCCGCGACGACTGGAAACCGATCGCTGGCTGTTCGGAGTGACGCTGGCCCTGTGCCTGCTTGGGCGCGGTGATGGTTTTCAGCGCGTCGGCGGTGACCGCGGACAGCCAGTACGGCAACGGCTATATTTTTCTGGCGCGCCAGCTGGTGTGGCTGGTGGCGGGATTGTTCGGCATGTTTGCGCTGATGCGCACTCGATTACCGCAAGCTGCGCGAACCGCGGTCATTTTCACCACCATCTGCGTCGTTCTGCTGATGCTGGTCGGCGTATTTTTCCTCGACAAATCGCATGCCACGCATCGCTGGATCCGCTTGGGCCCGGCAAACCTTGCAGCCTTCCGAGCTCGCCAAGCTCGCGGTGATTCTGTATCTGGCATGGTTTCTGGAGTTAAAGCGGCGCAGCGCGTCGAGCATGGAATTTAATAAGTGAACGATTTTCTGCACACTCTTGTTGCCCGCGGCAGGCTCCGGTGTTGCTGATGGTCGGCCTGGTCGTGGCGCGAGCCGGACCTGGGCACGTCGGTGGAGATTTTGTTGGTCGCCATGGCGATGTCTGTTCGTCGCCGGCCTTTCGGGGAAATGGCTAGCGGTCGGAGCGGCCGCGGCACTGCCCGCGCTGTATTTCCTCATTACCGGACGTTTCCTACCGCTATGAGCGCGTGATGGCGTTTCTGCATCCCGACGCCGATCCGCAAGGCCGGGATTTCAGCTGATGCAGTCGCTGATCGCCGTAGGCTCGGGCGGATTTTCCGGCGTGGGCCTGATGGAAAGCAAGCAGAAGTTCTTCTATCTGCCCGAAGCGCACACCGATTTTATCTACGCGGTGTTGTGCGAGGAACTCGGCTTCATCGGCGGCGCCCTGGTGCTGGCGCTTTTCGCGACTATTCGCCTGGCGCGGATTGCGCGCGGCATTTAACGCGCCGGACGATTTCGGGCGGTTTCTGGCGCTGGGCATCACCGTGATGGTGCTCAGCCAGGCGCTGATCAATCTCGGCGTGGTGCTGGGCATGATGCCCACGAAGGGCATTCCGCTGCCGTTCGTCAGCTACGGCGGCTCGAGTCTGCTGGTGATGCTGCTGGCCACCGGCGTTCTGCTCAACATCAGCCAGCAGGCCGACGGAAGGATGACGCAGCTGCCTGTGAAACTGCTGATCGCCGGCGGCGGCACGGGCGGCCACGTCTTTCCGGCGCTCGCCGTCGCGCAGGAATGGCTGTCGCGCGGCAGCGACGCGAAGTGGTGTTTGTAGGCACGCAACGCGGATGGAAATGCGGCTGGTTCCGGAGGCGGGCTTGCCGCTCGAAACGATTCGCGTCGGCCGGATTGAAAGGCATGGGCGGCATGCGTCTGGCTAAAAAATCTTGCGATGCTCGGCCCGGGCATGCTGGACGCCCACGCGGTTTTGCGCAAGCATCGTCCGGTGGCGGCGTTCGGCGTTGGCGGCTATGCGGCGGGTCCGGTGATGCTGGCGGCGTGGCTGCAGCGGTTGCCCAGCATGATTTTCGAGCCCAACGCCGAGCCCGGCTTCACCAACCGGGTGCTGGCCAACATGGCCACGCGCATCGCCACGGGCTATGAAGTCGGTGGCCGCGCATGTGGGGAGCAGAAAGCGGTTTTCACCGGCTGCCCGGTGCGCCCGGAATTTTTCGCCATCGCGCCGCAGCCGGCCGGCAACACCGTTTCGCTTGCTGATCACCGGCGGCAGCCAGGGCGCGTCGGCCATCAACCGCGCGTTTGTCGATGCCATGGATCTGCTGGCCGCGCGCAAGAACGAGTCTGGCATCGTGCACCAGACCGGCGAACGCGACTATAATGCGGTACGCACTGGCCTATGCGCGGCGCGAAATTCAACGCGGAGGTCGCTCCTTTCTTTCACCAACATGGCGGAGCGCTTTGCGCAGGCCGACCTGATCGTCTGCCGCGCCGGCGCGATCACCGTGGCAGAAATTGCCGCCGCCGGGCGCGCCGCCATCTTCATTCCTTTCGGCGCCGCCACGGACAGCCACCAATTGCGCAACGCGCAGGAAATGGTGCGCGCGGGCGCCGCGCGCCTGATCGCGGAACCCGAACTGACGCGGCGAACGCCTGGCCAGCGAAATTTTTGCGCTAGTCGATCGGCCAGAAGAGACGCGAGCGCATGGCGCGCGCGCCGCGCAAGACTTGGCACGGCCCAACGCCGCGCGCGACATCGTCAACCTGATCGAATCGGCTGCAAAATTGCACGGAATCGCGCGAGGGCAAGCGCATGATGGTCACCTTTCACAATTTCAAGCGCATTCATCTGGTCGGCATCGGCGGCATCGGCATGAGCGGCATCGCCGAAGTGCTGCTGACGCTCGGCTACGCCGTTTCCGGCTCCGACCCGCAGCCTCCACCGATCACCGAGCGGCTGCAAAATCTGGGCGCGCAGATTTACGAGGGCCATCAGCGCCGAACAAGTGCACGGCGCGCACGTGGTGGTGACCACTTCCGCGGTCGACCGCCGACAATCCCGAAATTGTCGAAGCCGCGCACTCAAAATCCCGGTGATCCCGCGCGCCGAAATGCTGGCCGAACTGATGCGCCTGAAATACGGCATCGCCGTGGCCGGCGCGCACGGCAAGACCACCACCACCTCGATGGTCGCCGTCGGTCTTGGCCGCGCGGATCTCGATCCCACCTTTGTCGTCGGCGGCCGCGTGAATCAGGCCGGCACCACGGCGCGTCTCGGCAGCGGCGACTACATGGTGGTCGAAGCCGACGAAAGCGACCGCACGCTTTCTGCTGCTGGCGCCGGTGGTCGCCGTGGTCACCACCATCGACCGCGAGCACCTCGATCAGTACGCCTCGCTCGAGGAGATTCAGGACGTCTTCACGCAGTTCGTCAATCGCGTGCCGTTCTACGGCGCGGCCGTGCTTTGCCTCGACGAGCCCAACGTGCAAGCCATCGTTCCGCGCGTCACGCGCCCGGTCATCACCTACGGCATCTCCAGCCAGGCCGACCTGGTCATCGGCGACATCAATCTTGAGGGCTTGGATAGCGATTTCCGGCTCACCTATCAAGGGCGACGACCTCGGCATGTTCCACCTGCCGCATCCCCCGGGCATTCACAACGTGCGCAACGCCGCCGCCGCCGCCGCCGTGGCGCTCTATCTTAATGTTCCGGCGGATCTGATCCGCGAAGCGCCTCGGAAAATTTCACCGGCGTGGGCCGCCGCTTTGAAATCAAGGGCATCGTCAACGGCGTCACGCTGATCGACGACTACGGCCACCATCCGGTCGAAATTCGCGCCACGCTGGAAGCCGCGCGAGGTCTGCAAGTTCAATCGCCTGCTGGTGCTCTTCCAGCCGCATCGCTATTCGCGCACCCAGCATCTGTGGGACGATTTCTGCCCTGGCCTTCAATCAGGCCGATCTGCTCATCGTCACCGACATCTACGCGGCGGGCGAACTCCCTATCCCCGGCATCAGCGGAGATCCCTGGCCGAAGCCATCCGCGAGGCCGGGCACAAACACGTGTTCTTCCTGCGCTCCATGCAGGACGGCATCGAACGCCTGCTCAAAGAAGCGCGGCCCGGCGACGCCATCCTGACCATCGGCGCGGGCAACGTCAACCGCGCGAGTAACGAACTGGTGGTCTTGCTCGGATCGGAGAGCCCCGACGGCGCATGCGGATTGACGACTCCAAAATCCTCGCGGCGCTCCCGGAGCTGGGCGTCGAACTGCGCTCCGGCACCGCGTTGTCCGCGGAAACGCATCTCGGCATCGGCGGCACCACCGATTTGCTGATCATTCAGAAGCACGACACGATCCCCGACCTGCTCAACTGCTCGACAGCAACGGTCTGCCCCACAAATTCCTCGGGGGCGGCACGAATCTGCTGGTGCAGGATGGCGAACTCCCCTGGGTGGTGCTGCAACTGGCGTGTTCGGAGCCCGAAGTGCGCTCGACGGGCAATTTCGCGCAGGTCGATGCCGCCGCCGACCTCGGCCGCACGGTCACCTACTGCGCCAAAAACGATTTGGGCGGCATGGAAGGCTTGATCGGCGTGCCCGGCACCGTTGGCGGCGCACTGCGCATGAACGCCGGGGCCTACGGCATGCAGATCGGCACGTACGTCCGCGAAGTAAAGCTCTATCGCGCCGCCGAAAGAAAATTAGAAATCCTCAGGGGCGAGCAAATTTCGTTTGAATACCGGCACACTTCTTTTGCGCCTGATGATATTATGCTCGCAGTGAAACTGGAACTGCCCTCCAAGCCGTTCAAGGAAATTCTCCAAGGGATTCGTATCTGCAACGAGAAACGCCGAGCCAGCCAGCCGCTCGGTCAAAAAAGCGCTGGATGCATCTTCAAAAATCCGCCGGGAGCGTCCGCGGGACGCATGATTGATGAGCTCGGGCTCAAGGGTCTGAGCGTCGGCGACGCGCGCGTGAGCGACCGCCATGCGAATTTCTTTGTGAATGCCGGGACCGCGTCGGCTTGCGACATGCTCTCGCTGATCGCCGACGTGCGCGAACGCGTGCGAAAAGCTTTTGGCGTCACCCTGGAGCACGAGGTGGTGTTATGGCTCGCGTAAAAGCCATGCCAGGGCGCTGGGGGCGCGGCAGCGGCTGCCGAAGCGGAGCACTACCGTCCGGAGCTGGTTACCGACGAAGAGCCGCGCTACCTGCGCCGGCAAAAGCCGCTGGAAATTCGGCGCAAGAAATTTGGCGGCCGCAACTGGCCGTTGTACCGCCGCGTCGCCGGGTACGGCGTGCTCGGCGTTGTTGGTATTGCCGTGGCGTGGGCCGGGACGCATTTTCTGCTGTATTCGCCGAAAATGCTGCTGCTGAACGATGAACAGATCGAGGTGACGGGCAATCACATCGTCACGCGCGAAGCGGTTTTGCAGTCGTTTCTGCGCGACCGCAACCATAGCGTAGTGCGCGTTCCGCTGGACACGCGGCGCAGCGAACTCGAGCAAATGCCCTGGGTGGAATCCGCCACCGTGCAGCGCGTGTTGCCCAATCGTTTGCGCGTGGAACTTACCGAGCGCACACCGATCGCGTTCCTGAAGAATGGCAACGAACTCGCCCTGGTCGATGCGCAGGGCGTGATCCTCGACCGCCCGGAAGGCGAAGATCTGCATTTTCCGATCGTCACCGGGATCAGCGAGGATTTGCCGCGCGAGCAGCGCGAAAAGCGCATGCAGATTTATCAGGAGTTTATTAAGGATATCGATTTGGTGCGTCCGGGTTCGTCGGACCGCGTCAGCGAGATTGAGCTGGCCAATCCCAAGGATCTGCGCGCGGTCATTACTGGCCTCGGCCGCAGCAACAATGCCGTCCCGGGTATTCCGGACGAGGCGGATGCCCAAGCTGTGACCGTACATTTCGGCAGCGGAGAGTTCACGGGTAAATACCGCATGCTGGTGGAAAATTTTGCGCAGTGGCAAGCCAACGCCGGCCACGTGCGCTCGGTGGATTTGCAGTACGCGCGCCAGGTGGTCATCAATCCGGACGCCAGCGCGAGCGTTTCGGCAGCGCGAGCGAAGTGATACGAGTGAAATAAGAGCTTGGGAGCGGCGCCGTGGCCAAGAGAGACAAATACCTGGTGGGGCTGGATATCGGCAGCACGAAGACGTGCGTCCTCATCGCTGAAATCGACGAGCAACAGATAAAATTTCTGGCGCTGGGCGCGGCGGAATCCAAGGGCTTGCGCAAAGGCCTAATCGTAAATCTGGATTCCACGGTCAGCTCCATTCGCCGCGCGGTGGAAGAAGCCGAAAGCGTGGCCAATGTTCCCGTGGAATCCGCGTTAATCGGCGTGGCGGGCAGCCACGTAAAAGGCGTGAACAGCCGAGGCGGCGTGACGCTGGGCAATCGTCCGCGCGACGTGGAACGCGACGATGTGCGGCGCGCCATCGACGCTTCGCGCAATATTTCCTTGCCGGAAGATCGCGAGGTGCTACACGTCTTGCCGTACGAATTTTTCGTTGACGCGCAGGATGGCATTCGCGACGCCATCGGCATGGTCGGCAAACGTCTGGAAGCCAACGTGCACTTGGTAACGTCATCGGTGGCCGCTACGCAAAATCTCGTTACCGCCGCAAACAAAGCTGGCATTTTAATTAGCGACACGGTCCTTGAACCGCTCGCGGCTGCGGAGTCCTCGCTTACGCAAGATGAGCGGGACCTCGGCTGCTGCCTGCTCGATATCGGCGGCGGCACCACCGAATTGATTGTCTATGGCGGCGGAGTTGTGCGCCATACCGGCGCGGTCCCGGTCGGCGGCGACCATTTCACCAACGATCTGGCCGTCGGTCTGCGCACGCCCATCCCGGAAGCAGAACGCATCAAGCATCGTCACGGCTGCGCAGCCGGCAACTTGCTCCAGGAAGACACGGCCATCGAAATCGCCAGCGTGGGCGACCGTCCGCCGCGCACCATCTTCGCCCGGATGCTCACGGACATTATCGAGCCACGCGCCAATGAATTTCTGGCGCTGATCCGAGATGAATTGCAGCGCGCTGGGCTGCTGAAGCAAATTCCCGCGGGCTTCATTCTCGCCGGCGGTGGTGCGCGGTTGCACGGCCTGGGCGAGCTCGCGGAGGACACGTTCCACTTGCCGGTGCGTATCGCGGAGCCCAAGGGTTTGGTGGATATGCCCGAACCGGTGTCGCAACCGGAATATGCCACGGTCGTTGGTCTGGTGATGTATGCAGCGAAGGCGCGCCGCACACAGCCGCAGCGCGCGGGAAATATGATGTCCAAACTAAAAGCCATGTTTGCTGGCGCCTCGTGAACCTGCCCGAGCGATGCACGCGGACGTGGAGAGGGTTGAGGAACGCATGACCGGAAAAGAAGCAGTGAAAGAAAAAGACGCAGGTATCCGCATGAGCTTCAGCGAGGAGCTGCAGCCGGCGAAGATTAAAGTGATCGGCGTGGGTGGCGGCGGATGCAACGCCGTCAACCGCATGATCCGCGCCAAGGTGGAAGGCGTGGAATTCATCACCGCCAACACGGACCTGCAGGCGCTGAAACTTTCGCAGGCGCCTACCAAGTTGCAACTCGGCGCGAAACTGACGAAAGGCCTCGGCGCGGGCGCCAATCCTGAAACCGGCCGCAAAGCCGCGCTGGAGGACACGGAGAAAATCATCGAGGCGCTGGAAGGCTCCGACATGATTTTCATTACCGCCGGTCTCGGCGGAGGCACGGGCAGCGGCGCCGCGCCAGTGGTAGCTTCACTCGCGAGCGAACTGGGCGCGCTCACGGTCGCCGTTGTTACAAAACCTTTCGCGTTTGAAGGCAAGCGCCGCATGATGCAGGCCGAGCAGGCGCTGCAAGACTTGGTTGGCTGCGTCGACACCGTCATCGTCATTCCCAACGAGCGCCTGATGGAAACCGTTGAGCGCGGCACGAGTTTCTTTGACGCCTTCCGCATCGCCGACGACATCTTGCGCCAAGCGGTACAAGGCATCTCTGACATCATCACGGTGCCCGGAATCATCAACCGGGACTTCGCCGACGTGAAAACCATTATGAGCGGCCAGGGTTATGCGGTCATGGGCACTGCCATCGCTACCGGAGCAAATCGCGCCACAGACGCCGCGATGCGCGCTATCTCCAGTCCGCTGCTGGAAGATAATTCCATCCAAGGCGCGCAAGGCATTTTGATTAACATTTCCGGCAGCAGCAGCCTGACGCTGCATGAAGTTCACGAAGCGTCCTCGGTCATTCAAAAAGCCGCGCATGAAAACGCCAACATTATCTTTGGCGCGGTACAAGACGAAAATATGAAGGACTCGCTGAAGATCACGGTGATCGCGGCGGGCTTCAAAGAAGCCAACAAGAAAAACATTCAGCCGCGCCCGTCGGCAGTGGCAAAATCCTGGAACAGCGGACCAGAAGTCACCGAGCAGCCGCCGCAACCGGTGCAGCAGCAACTGCCAAACGTGGTGCACCAGGTAAACGAAAACGTCCGTGAGGTCAGTCGCGAAGTGAGCCGTGAAGTCCCCAGCGACGATCTGGATGTCCCAACCTTCATGCGCCGCCAGGCTCAAAAAGCCTAGGCGGCGGTTATCGCGTTGGTTTTGCTCGGTTTTTGCAGCGGACCCTATTACTTCCGCGGTCCGGCGAGCGCTGACACCATTTTGCGAACTTCATTTTCAAACGCTGCGTAATCCTCGTTGCCATAGCCTAAAACGCTGCCCAGGCCGGAATGGATTTCTCGCGCCCGGGTGATCCGCGCAATTTCGACGATGTTGCTCGCGTTGACCCCCGTGCCCGGCACGATCTCGATCCTGCCGCGCGCGGCGGTGCGCAGCGACGCCAACATTGCCGCGCCTTTGAATGCATCGAACGCGCCACCCGAAGAAAGAATGCGTTGCGCTCCCGTTTGCAAAACAGCGAGGAGCGATTTCTGCAAATCAAGAGCAACATCAAAGGCCCTATGGAAGGTAACGGGAAGCGGCGCAGACAATTCGACGAGTTCGCGCGTGCGAGGCACATCGATGGCATGTTCAGCGGTCAAAATGCCTAGCACCACGCCGTGCATGCCTGATTCCTTGGCCACGCCAATGGAGTTTTTCATGGCGGCAAACTCGATATCGGAGTAAACAAATCCGCCGCTGCGCGGGCGAATCATGGCAAAAACCGGCAAGTGTACTGTGGCGCGAACTGCCGACATCAGCGAGGCGTCAGGCGTGACGCCGCCGGCGCTGAGATCGTTGCAAAGTTCCAGGCGTGACGCGCCGCCGCGTTCAGCAGCCTGCGCGCCAGCCAGACTCTCCACGCTGATTTCCAGAATGATTTTCTTCGGCAAAGTAAAATCCAGTGACTCTCCGTCGCACACCAGACCAACAGCGTGGCGGAAAGACTACCGACTATTAGAACGCAGATGCAACTTGAATTGTGGAAGAAGGTTTTATGAAGGCCCGCTTTCTTGCCGGGCCGAGTGACGTTTCGGCGCGATGCTAAATATGAGATGGACTCTGCCAAGGCCAGGACTAAAGCCCGGCCGCTACAAGCCTTAGACTAGCCCCATGGAGGCGAAGGCGGTGATGGAGGCGCAGCCTAACGCTACGCCGAGGACTATGCCAGCAAGGACGTCGCTTAGAAAATGCATGCCGAGGACGATGCGGGATACCGCGATGCTAATGGCCAGAAAAAATAAAGCGCCTTCGAGGGAGGGGTAAAAATAGCTGACTACCAGGGCCACGGAAAACGCCGTCATGGTATGACCGGACGGAAACGAAAACTGGTCCGGCGGCAGAATCTTGGACCAGCAATGCGGCTCCAGTTGGCAAGGACGCGGCCGCTGACTGATTTTCTTAATGGTCTTGAAAACCAGCACGCCCATGAGCGCCGCGGCGCTGGCCGAGCCTACCGCTTCAAAGCGCTGCGCGCCGCCAAAAACCAACAGCATCGCGCCCAGTGGATACCACAGCCAGCCATCTCCGGCCCGCGTGGCGGCAATCATCCAATAACGGATCCAGCGCGGCGCGCGCCAACGGTTCAAACGCCGCATCAAGCGATGGTCGCGGCGTTCGATATAGCCCCAAACATTGCGGGAAAAGTTGCGTGGTACGGTCCGTGCGATGGCCATCGCGGTACCTCACTGAGAGCCCGACAAACTCGCTGTCCGTTTCGATGATTTATGTTCGCACCGGAAATTCGTCCGGATGTCAGCGAAAGCTTTTATTTGCGTTACGCATGCCGCGAACTGCCCGGCGGTGCGGAACATTCAGCTAGAAGCGCCGGGACTAAAGCCCGGCCGCTACATAGGCGTCGGCGACCAAGGCAAAGTCAAAAGCGGAGCGAAATCAGTGCGCCAACGTGGCTCCCAAACTGACATCTACGTCCCAGAGCATGCGTGGACGCGTTTCACCGTTTTCCAGTGCTGCCGTCCACTTCCTGCAAAAGTGCATCTCATTCAGCCAGTGGCCGAGAGTGATGCAGGGAATCAAGACGGTGAATGGCAGAATCGGCAGCATCACTGGTTTTTCCTCGAACACACACTTGGCTACGCGAAAGATGTCCGTGGTGAGCCGAGCAAGGCTTCCGTGACGCCCGTGCACCACCCCGTGTCCAGCGCGCAGCCCGGCGAAAAATTCGTCCACCGTTTGCGCGCCGCGCACTTCGGTGAATGTTTGCCCCACGCCAGCCATGGTGTGGGAGTCGCTTCCCGCGATGGCGATCTTGCCAAGCCGTTCGGCCAATCGCGCCGCGCTGGCGTTGGCCTTCGGCCACATCTGGCCGTTGCGCGTTTCATACGCCGGCACATACGACGCAAACCAATTAAAATCTTCTTCTTCGCGACGCCCGGTCAGACCGGAGAATACATGGTTGACGCTGAAGAACAGCTTCCGTTCCGTGAGGTACATCAATAAGGATAGAAAGTCCGCGCGGCGGCGCTGAATCTCCAGGTGATCGCGCTCCGCCATGTTGTAAACCCCAAGGTGCATTTCCGTGCCGGTGGGCATGCGCACGGTCACTTCTTCGCTGAGGAAAAAGTCTGGATATTTCCGCAAGGCTTCCAAGGCGTCAATCGAATCGTGGTCAGTGATGGTTACCGCCGACATCCCTAATTGTTTGAGGCGGTTGTAGACTTGGACAGGGTCGTTGTAGGACTCGAGGCAAACGCGCGACAGGCCGGGAGTGTTGCACATTCCGGAAGCAACCGAATGAAGATGAAGGTCGCATCGCATGGTAAGGATTATAGATTTTGGATATGAACAACACATGAAGAGGTGGCGAAACCTCCGTGAATGTGTCCTCGGAACTGCTTGAACACAAGAGGCTTAGTTCGTTATCCACATGGTATGTAGCATGCTCTTAGCGGAGCACTCATCCCTGTGTCACAATCGCGAATATGAGCCAATCTCTCGCCTCAACCCTCGGCGCAGACCCCACTAAGAACACGAAGAAGATACTCATTTTGTTTCATGATGCCGGCGGAGGGCATCGCAACGCCGCCATCGCGCTGCAGACTATTATCGCCCAGCAGGGCCGCCCCTGGCAGGTCGAACTGATTCAATTCCAAGAGCTTACCGATCACCTAGACGTCCTCCGCAAGCTCACGGGCATCCGAATTGAAGAGCAGTACAACGTTATCCTGCGGAACGGGTGGACCTACGGATCCGAGCAACTGCTGCGCGTTCTGCAGCTTACGATTCGCATGTTTCACGCCCCGCTGGTAAAACTGCTCGCCAGGACCTGGCGGGAAAAGCCCGCCGATATGCTCATCTCGGTTATCCCACACTTCAATCGGGAGATCTCCGAAAGCTGGACTTCAACGAACTCGGGGCGTCCGTTCGTCACCCTCATCACTGACCTTGCGGACTTTCCCCCGCGTTTCTGGATCGAACCCATCAAAGAGCAATACGTGATCGCCGGAACGGAAAAAGCCGCGGAACAGGCGCGCGCCATGGGCCACGGCGGGGCCCACATCTTCTTAACCAGCGGCATGATCCTGCGGCCTGATTTTTACCAGCCGGACGATTCCGATCCACTCGAACTCCGGCGCAACATGGGACTGCTCCCCGATTTGCCTACCGCCATCATGCTTTTTGGCGGATATGGTTCAAACGTGATGTACGAGATCACGGAGCGGCTGGACGCAGCGGGGCTGCAACTGCAACTCATTCTGATGTGCGGGAAGAATGAAGAGCTGGCCAACAAACTGCGCGGGCAAAAGTGGAAGATGCCGGTACACATCGTCGGATTCACCAAAGAAGTCCCCAAGTACATGCGCGCCGCCGATTTCTTGATCGGCAAGCCGGGGCCTGGGAGCATCGCGGAGTCCATGGTCAAGGGCCTGCCGGTGCTGGTGGAATGCAACTCTTGGACGCTGCCGCAGGAGCGTTACAACACCGAGTGGGTGAAAGAGAAACGCGTGGGCATCGTGCTGGATAATTTCAAGCAGGTCGTCGACGGCGTGCGCCAAATGCTCGATCCGGCGACGCTGACGGAGTTCCGCAAAAACGTAGCCGCGCTGAACAATCAAGCCATCTTCGAGATTCCAGAAATTTTGGCCAAGCTGCTCGGCGAGTAGGGTCTGGTCACTGGGATCGGCGTCAGGGGGCCCCTGGGGAATCGCGAAAGGATGTGAAAACAAAGGGACTTTAAGTACCTGTGTTTTCACATCCTTTCGCAAGTGTTCATTCTGCGGGAGTTGTAGCACTTTTTTGTCGCACAGATGGTAACGGGTGCGTCCGGCATTGAAGCTGAGTTTTGGCGTTCGCGGGTAGTTGGTTGGACTTCGGGGCGAGGACACAGTTCTTTACAGAGATATCTTACAAGAGTAGTGATTCAGTTGTCAATAAGAATTTTAGGTTTGGGGAAAATATTCAGTGCAGGGGTTAGAGCTGAGCGTGTTCAGCATGGTCGGGGTGCGGGAGGCGCGGACCGGTGCCGGAGTTGTTGGCAGGGCTATGCGCCCGCGGCTTGCTGCACGTCGTCGCCCACCATCGCGCAGCATACTTCTTTAGCTCGCACATCTTGGCGCAGCCGCCGCGGCTGTGGGCTTCCGCGCAAGAGCAATAGCAAACTGCGGTTTCCGGGGTGCGCAAGGATCCAGAAGTATCCGCCAAGACCGGCCAGGACCAGGCCGCCAGGCCAACGACGCAGTCGAGGAGCAGAAACAAGAGGGCACGCTTCCAACGAGGTGTCTTCCGGCGCGGCGTCTTACAAACGTGGTGACTGGGAACGGAAGGCTGAGAAGGGGGCTGATCCATGGGAGGAGTTTCGCCTGAGGCCAAAAAAAAACCGATAGAACGGCGCCTCGCGAAAAGGCATTACCAGGGTTCTAGAACGAGGTGCGGCTGGTCGGCCGAGGCGATTCCCGAGTCGGGAATCCGAATCGGAATCAAGCGGCGGGTTGGCACTGCGGCACTGATCTCGGGAAATACTCAAGTGTCAGATATGAATACACTTAGACCAGGCGCAGCGTCGGCGCTGGGATGGCGCAACCCGTGCATAAGTCCCCTGCGTAGGCGCGTTTCAAATGACGGTTTGTAAAGAGCGGCAAGCGAGGGGGAAGGGGCTTGCTTGACACTTTTTACCTGCCGTTCCCACCTGCCTCTGAGAGGGAAGCTAGGATGGATGACCCCACGCGCCGGTGTGAAAACGACACTGGCAATGGAACGCGCCTTCCGGGGTTTCCGGTCCCAAGCGGGAACCCCATTTTTTTCGTTTGGACTCCACTAATCCTCGCCGTTCCCAAAAAAAAAGCAGATTCCTCGCTTTGCTCGGAATGACATCGCTTCTCGGTAGCCTGGCCTCGAAAAACGCTCGTTGGCGCTTCGGGCGAGGCTCAAATCAGCGGGAGACCACGAGGGCGGCGGGTTCAAGGGGAAGCGGATCGCTTGTGGTGCCCACCACGGCGGCGACTTTACCGGTGACGGGAATTTTTGCCTGGCGCAGTACATGGATGACTTGGGTTTCTTTTAAGCGCGAAGCGTCGTACTCGAAGGACAAGTGGTTTTTGGCTTCGTCCACGCGAAAGCGGCGTAAGCCGTAGGTGTTGGCAAATTCTCCGAGCGTCCCGAGCTGCTGCGGCGTCAGCGGCTCTTGTAGTTGGTAGGTAATTTCGATGAGCGTCATGCCCGGCATTATACCAGTGACTGCAAAATTTCGGTGGCGATCAGTTTCCGTAGGCACTTGACCGGAGAGCCGACGCGGATCTTGATTGCAGACGAAGAAACTTTTGCGCTGCTTCACTCGTATCATCGGGAGCAGATAGTTGCGGATGTGTGGATGTCCTTCGGACGCCGAAAAGGCGCACACTCAAGAATCTTACCGGAGCGCTCAATGATGCGATGGCTGGAAGTGTATTGTCGGTTGACGACTAATTGCGAAAAGAAATCACGCTCGAAGGCAACACCGAGGCTATCTCGAGCGGTTTTTTGCGCGACCGTGTTGGTTCTCACGCTTTGCCTTATGGGGGCGGCGGCTCAGGGTCAAGAAGCGCCCGGGCCTGGTGCGAAGCCAGCGACAGCGATGCCGTCGGTGATCAACGTTCCGCCCGAGGCGCAGCCCTCGGACCATTTCGACGCGGTGGCAGCCACGAACGCGTATTTGGCGCAGATTCCCAGCGATGCACGCTCGCGTTCCGACGCCTACTTCGAAGGAGGTTATTGGCTGATCCTGTGGGATTTTCTGTACGGCGCGATCGTCTACATTTTGCTGTTACAGCTTCGCTGGTCAGCAGCTATGCGCAACCTGGCCGAACGGATCACGCGTTTCAAGCCGCTGCAAACGTGGATCTATTGGGCGCAATTTATCGTGGTTACTACGCTTCTCGGTTTTCCGCTCACCGTCTATGAAGATTTCATCCGTGAGCATAAGTACGGACTGGCCACCCAGACGTTTGGCCCGTGGCTCGGCGACCAGGGTAAAGGCCTACTGATCGGACTGGTCATCGGAGGCATCGCGACCATGCTGCTCTTCGGTGTGGTGCGCCGATTGCCGCGTACCTGGTGGATCTGGGGGGCCGTGGTAGCCATTCTGTTTATGGCCTTCGTTGTAATGATTTCTCCCGTATACCTGTTTCCGATATTCAACAAGATCACTCCGCTGGACGATGCCCGCATCACCGGTCCGGTGCTGAGCATGGCGCACGCGAACGGCATCGCCGTGGACAAGGTGTTTGAGATCGATGCTTCGCGGCAGAGTACGCGCATGAGCGCCAACGTCAGCGGCCTGGGCAAAACCATGCGCATTACTCTGAATGACAATCTGCTTAAGCGCGGCTCGCTGCCGGAAATCCAGTTCGTGATGGGACACGAGATGGGGCATTACGTTTTGCACCACATCCCCAAGGATATGATTTTCTTTTTTGTGGTGATCGTGGCGGCTTTCGGATTCCTGCGCTGGTCGATCGAATGGTGCTTGGCGCGCTGGGGTGAACGATGGGGCGTTCGCGGAATCACCGATCCGGCGGTTCTGCCGCTGGTGTTCCTCTTGGGCTCGACCTATTTCTTTGTGCTTACGCCGATCAATAACACGCACATACGAACCAGCGAGGGCGAAGCCGACATGTACGGACTGAACGCCAGTCGCCAGCCCGACGGTGCCGCGCAGGCCGCCATTCATCTTGGCGAATATCGCAAGATGAACCCCGGTCCGATCGAGGAGTGGATGTTCTACGATCACCCCAGCGGACGGAATCGCATCTTCGCCGCAATGCGCTGGAAGGCGGAAAACTTGAAGCTCTTCACTCCGCCAGCCGGCCAGTGATTGTGGTGGCATAGCGACGTGGTCGGAGGTTGAGGCATCCGCGAATGTCGATATGCGCCGCCACAGTGGGTAAAGTCATCTAATATGCTCTGATGGCTGAATCCAAAAATCTCTCTGGCCCACTGAATCCCAGCCTTCCAATTTTGGCATCGTCGCCGCGCGAAAAGGATCCAGTTTGCGGCATGTTGGTCGACGCGCAGAGAGCTGCGCGGCACGTTCAGCACGTTGAAAAAACCTACTATTTTTGTTCCGCTCGCTGCGCTGAGCGCTTTTCCGCCGAACCCGAAAAATTTCTTGCCGCTCCCGGGACTGCCGGGATGCAAACGCAGACTCGCGCGCCTTCGGGTAAAGATGTTTCGTCGGCGGGAAAAACTGCTCTCGCAGAGACATCTGCCGCAATTCCTCAAGAAGCGATTCGCTACACCTGCCCGATGCATCCGGAAATCATCCGACTGGCTCCAGGGTCGTGCCCAATTTGCGGGATGGCGCTGGAGCCTATGGATTTGGTCGCGGGCGAAGAACAGGCCGACCCCGAATACGATTCGATGCGCAAGCGGTTCTGGGTCGCCGCCGCGCTATCGGCGCCGTTGCTGATCTTCTCGATGCTCGGTCGAATGCTGGCGCCAATGCTCGGCGTGAATCTTCATCTACACGTTGCAGACGACGCGCTTAACTGGTTGGAGTGTGGATTGGCCACCCCGGTGGTGCTCTGGTGCGGCTGGCCATTTTTCGAGCGCTTCTGGGCTTCGCTGGTGAATCGCAGCCCCAATATGTTTACCTTGATTGGGCTGGGCACCGGCGCTGCTTATCTGGACAGTCTTGCTGCCACGGCGTTCCCGCAAATTTTCCCGGCATCGTTTCGCGACGTGCATGGCGCGGTGCCGGTTTACTTTGAGGCTGCCGCCGTAATCACAACGCTAGTGCTGCTCGGCCAAGTGCTGGAACTTCGCGCACGGCAAAAAACTAGCGGAGCCATTCGCGCGCTGCTCAATCTCGCTCCAAAGCAAGCCCATCGCGTGGCCGCTGACGGGAGCGAAGCGGACGTGGCACTTGAACAAATCCTGCCGGGCGACCGTATGCGCGTGCGACCGGGCGAAAGCGTGCCCGTTGACGGCGTAATCTGCGAAGGCGCCAGCGCGCTCGATGAGTCGATGGTGACCGGCGAATCGCTGCCGGTGGAAAAAACCGTGGGCGACCGCGTGACCGGCGGGACGCTTAACACCAGCGGCAGCTTCGTCATGCAGGCCGAACGCGTGGGCAGCGAGACGACGCTGGCGCAAATCGTGAAACTCGTCAGCGAAGCACAGCGTAGTCGCGCACCGATGCAGCGCTTGGCCGATAAAGTTGCAGGGTACTTCGTACCAGCGGTGATTGTCGCGGCGATGCTGGCTTTTGCGGCGTGGGCAGGGTTTGGCCCAGCGCCACGCCTGGCGCATGCGTTAGTCGCGGCGGTGGCAGTGCTGATTATTGCTTGTCCATGCGCGCTGGGATTGGCTACGCCTATGTCCATCATGGTCGCCGTAGGCCGCGGAGCAGCCGCAGGAGTGTTGGTGCGCAACGCGGAAGCGCTCGAAATGCTTGCCAAAGTGGACATACTGGTGATCGACAAAACCGGCACGCTAACGGAAGGCAAGCCGCAACTGGCCGGCCTGCAACTATTGCGAGGTGCACAGGGACTCACCGAAGACCAGGTGCTGGCGCTGGTCGCCAGCGTCGAAAGTCACAGCGAGCATCCGCTGGCGCGCGCGCTGGTGCGCGCCGCCGAGCAGAAGAAGGTCGCCCTGTCCCATGTGGATGATTTTCGCTCCACCAGCGGCGGCGGCGTTTCGGGGCGCGTGAACGGCCGCGTAATCCTGGCCGGGACCGCGCAGTTTTTGTCGCAGCAGGGAATCGCTACGGCGGCGGTAGGCGACAGGACGCAGTCGTTCGACCCAACCGGAACTCTCGTCCTGGCGGCCATTGACGGCGTTCTCGCGACACGGTTCGCGCTGCGCGACAAGATGAAAACCTCGACGCCCGATGCTGTTCGCGAGCTTCGCGGTCAGGGTCTGCGCGTGGTGATGCTCACAGGCGATCGCCGCGAGACCGCCATGGCGGTAGCGCAACAGGCCGGGATCGACGAAGTTGAATCCGAAGTTCGCCCGGAACAAAAGGCAGAAGTAATCAAGCGCCTCCGGGGAGAAGGCCGCATTGTGGCAATGGCCGGCGATGGCGTTAACGATGCCCCCGCGTTGGCTGCCGCCCATGTAGGCATTGCCATGGGCACCGGCACCGATGTGGCCATCGAAAATGCCGGCATTGTTTTGCTGAGCGGAGATCTTCGCGGAATTCTACGCGCCCGCCGTCTAAGTCAGGCCACGATTGCCAATATCCGCCAAAATCTAGCTTTTGCGTTCCTCTATAACGCACTCGGCATCCCTGTTGCCGCCGGCGTGTTTTACCCGGTATTCGGCTGGCTGCTCAGCCCGATGATCGCCAGCGCCGCGATGAGCTTCAGCTCGGTGTCGGTTATCGCCAATGCTCTTCGTTTACGCAAAACGGCATTGTGATCAACGTCGGGTCCACTCCCACCGTCCATAAGAAGTTCCAAATACTCGCAATTCGGAGCTATCGGCTACGCCAAGTGGTACTCATAGATTTCCTGCGCAATTGCCCGGCTTCTGGTAAAGTACCTGCGCTGACGCTTCCAGGCGTTGGGTACCCCAAGGAGCACGGTATTGAAAATCGTTGAGCGGTTCGTTGGAGAAGCTACGATTTTGGACATCACCGGCGACATCGATCTAACCTCCTCGCCCGATCTGCGCAAAGTTCTGCTTCGTGAACTCAAAGAGAAACGTACGCCACGCGTGATCGCCAATCTCGTCGGCGTGCGATATATAGATAGTTCTGGTGTGGCTTCGCTTGTGGAAGGACTGAAGGCCTCGCGCGACACTGGCATGCGCTTTGCACTCGTCGGTTTGAGCAAGGGCGCGCGCGAAGTGCTGCAGCTTTCACGCCTGATCAAAATTTTTGAAATCCACGACAACGAGGAGCAAGCGTTGGCCTGACCGGTAGTCCCCGCTACCACGCCAGACGGCAAACACTCCCTTGGAACTCACCGAGCAGATCGGCCGCGGTGTTATTGACATGCTGGCATACGTGGGCGCGCTTGCGCGCCTCACGAGCCAGGCGGCGTACTACGCGTTCGTCTCGCCGTTTCGTGGACGTCCCCTGCGCCTGGACCGCGCTTTCTCGCAGGCCATGGAAGTCGGTGTGCGCGCCCTCCCGGTCCTAAGCCTCATCACCTTTTTTATCGGGTTGATCCTGGCCATTCAGGGCGCATACGAATTGCGCAAATTCGGCGCCATTCACTTTGTGGCTGACGCCGTGGCCATCTCCATGACGCGGGAGCTCGGCCCGCTCATCACCGCGATCGTGGTCATTGGACGTTCGGGGTCCGCGTTCGCCGCGGAGATTGGCACCATGAAGGTCAATGAAGAGATTGACGCCCTGGAAACCATGGCCATCAGCCCGATACAATTTCTGGTCACGCCGAAATTTCTGGCCATGATACTTATGTTGCCGTGCCTCACGATCTGGGCGAATTTCATGGGCATTCTGGGCGGTTCACTATTCGGCGTCCTCAAGGCCGATTTCACTTTCCTTAGCTACATACACGCTTCCGTGAACGCGCTGTTCATGAGGGATATCATTACGGGGCTGATCAAAAGCGTAATGTTCGGCATGACCATCACGGCGGTGGGTTGCAGCGAAGGCTTGGCCACCGGACAAGGCGCGGAGTCTGTAGGAAAATCGACTACCGCTGCCGTGGTCATGTCTATTTTTCTGGTCGTGGTCGTCGATTTGGTTTTCACTTCGCTATTCTTTTTTGCCGGAGGCATTTGATTTCGAGACTGCAATTCGCGATGTAAAAAGCATGCCTAAGCCGACAGACAATTCGGATTCGGAAGTGATGATCTCGCTACACGGTCTGCGGGTCGCCTACGGCGACCGCGAAATCCTCCACGGCGTCGACATGGAGGTGATGCGCGGCGAGACGCTGGTGATCCTCGGCGGCTCGGGCTCCGGAAAGAGCACGCTGCTGCGCACGCTGGTGGGCCTCGAAAAGCCCAGCTCCGGAGAAATCTGGCTCAAAGGCAAGAACCTTGCCGTTATTTCCGACGACGATTTGGACGAAATTCGCAGGAAAATGGGAATGTCTTTTCAAAGCGGCGCGCTCTTCGGCTCCATGACGGTGGGGGAGAATGTGGGGTTGCCGCTGCGCGAACACACCAAGCTGGAAGACTCGACCATTGAAATTATGACGCGACTGAAACTCGAGCAGGTCGGTCTCGGCGGCTTTGAGGATTATTTTCCGGCGCAATTAAGCGGTGGCATGAAAAAACGCGCCGCGGTGGCGCGCGCACTGTCCATGGATCCAGAAATTTTATTTTTTGACGAACCTTCCGCGGGACTTGATCCGATCATCGCCGCGGGCATCGACCAGCTCATTTTGGAGTTGAAGCAGGCTTTTCACATGACCATCATCGTGGTCACACACGAACTGGCCAGCGCCTTCTTGATTGCCGACAAGATGGTATACATCGATAAGGGCGTGATCATCGCGCAGGGCACTCCGGCGGAAATGAAGGCTAACCCGCTTCCGCGCGTGCGGCAATTTTTCGATCGCGTTGCGGAGCCCGAAGTCGAGCAGGAAATGGATTACCTGCAAATGCTGACTGCCACGCATGATCGGCCGAATCGCTAGGATGTAGGGTCGCAGGGCGCATTGGTAAAACAGCTGGGGGAGTAAGACCGGAAGGGCAGAGAGGGAAGTATGCAACCTAAGCGAGAACAAGCGTTCGTCGGATTGTTCGTGATCGTTGCTGTCGCCATTCTAGTCGCCACTGGTTTGGCGCTCAGCGGAGCTTTCGCAAGTTCCGCCACGCGGTACAAAACATTCGTCAGCTTCGCTGGTGGACTGGAACCTGGATCAGCGGTGCGTTACGCGGGCGGCGGTACCAAGGTCGGGCGCGTCGAACAACTGACCATTAACCCCAAAGACCCGACCCAAATGGAAATGATTTTCAGCGTGCGGCCCGATATACCCGTCAAGACCAATACTCACGTAAGAATACTGAGCTTCAGTCCCCTCGGCGACAATCACTTGGAGCTCGTACCGAATCCGCAACAGGCCCCGGCAGCCCCGTCCGGCTCTACCCTTTTGGCTGATCCTTACACGGACTTCAGCGCGCTTGCGAACAGCCTTAACGAGCTGGCACCCCAAGCCAAGCGACTGCTCGGCACCGTGAATGATCGCGCTGTCGAATTGAAAGTTACCCTAGAGCGCATCAACGACGTGCTGAACGACACGAATCGGGAGAATATTTCCGCCGCCATCGCCAACGCGCGGGGGATGTTGGAAGAAGATCGCCCCAAGATTAAGTCGACGCTGACGCACGTTGATGACCTGGTGGTCAAGATGCAGCCGTTGATCGACGACTTCAAGAAAACTACCGCGAAAGCCAATCAGACGCTCGATCACCTTGACGCCACAATTACGGAAAACCGCCCGGACATTCACAAGGCGATTCTGCAAATGCGCCAGACGCTGAGTTCCGCGAACGCGTTGGTCACTCGGATTGACAATACGCTGGACGCCAACTCTGAAAATATCGACGAGCTGCTCGATAA
The DNA here is from genome assembly GCA_963798585.1 of uncultured Acidobacteriota bacterium. Lineage (GTDB taxonomy): Bacteria > Acidobacteriota > Terriglobia > Acidiferrales > UBA7541 > Acidiferrum. The sequence continues at coordinate 136,268 of CAWCTJ010000017.1, read as the reverse complement.
TCTCCGTGCGGTTACGGAAAACCTGAAAGAGTTCACCGATACCATCAAGATGCGGCCGTACAGCTTGATTCGCATTACCAATCCGCCCGACCACAAGCCGGGAGAGCAGCACTAACGTGGGAGAAACGCACATGCTGGCCAGTCCAAGCAGCTTGCAGTCCGATTTGCGCGAAGCGCAGAACAACGTCCGCGCGAAAAAGTTCGGCACGCGTCGTCGATATCTTCAGACTGCCGCGTTCGCAGGATTTTTCTCGCTTATCGCCATGGGGGTTTGCAGTTGTGGCTCTCCGAAGCCCATTCACTTTTTCCAGCTCAACCCACCCGCGCTGGCTCCGACCAGCACGGCGGAACCGTACCCCACCACCATCCTGATTGGCGTGATCAACACGTCCGCCTTATATGCGCAAGATCGCATCGTCTACGGCACCGAAAGCGAAGGGATGGGACTGTACCTCTATGAACGGTGGGCGGAGCCGCCCAACCAAATGATCCAGGAGCTACTGCTTCGCGAGTTGCGCGAAGGCAAGCGTTTCACCGGGGTGTATTCGGGGCGTAGCGGTGTCCGTGGTGATTATGTGTTGCGTGGCAGGCTATACGATTTTAAAGAAGTGTCGGGCAGCAGTTCCGTGGTGGCGCGGGTTAGCCTTGACCTGGAGCTACGCAATGTCAAAACTGCATCGACGGTCTGGAGCTATTCCTATCGCCAGGACGAGCCCGTCACCGGGGACACTGCCGCGGCCGTAGTTGCGGCACTCGACAAAAACATTGCGCGCGGCGCGCGTGAAGCGTCCGCCGGAATCGCGCAATACTTCGCTGATCATCCTCCGCAGCCAGCGGTCGCCGCAGCCGTGCAAAACTGACGACCGAGCGTTCGGGGAGAGTTTTGCGCGAGTCGGCGTTCCATGCGTTCCGAGCTGCTCAGCCAAATCAGACGTTCACACGGCGCATGGTTAGCAACGTGATGTCGTCCGCCAAGTCCCGGTCCGCCCCGTGATAGTTTCTTATCGCCGCCAGTAAGGCCGCCGAAAAATCCGCGAGCACCAGAGGCTCTGGAAGACTTGCGGCCACAGATTGGGCCAGCGAGGATAGTCCTGCGGCCGTAAGTTGCTGGCCTTCTGGCGATTCCACTTCCGTCGCGCCATCGGAAAAAGCCATGATGGCATCGCCCGGCGCCAGCCTCACGCTTTGCTCGATATATTTTTCTCCGGTAACGAAACCCAGCGGAAAATTTTCGAGTCCTTCACCGATTTCTACCAGCTGTCGCTGCTCTTCGCGCCACAAAAACATCCTGGGGTGGGCGGCATACGCAAAGGTAAACTCTCCGGTTTTCCCGTCAAACGTTCCGGTTACCACGGTGGTGAGGCGCAACGGCCCTTCTTGCCCTTCCGTAGACAGCGTAAATTCATCGTTGAGGGCCTCGAGTAGACCGCACGTGTCGCGAATATCGCGGAATTTGTGCAACAGATGGTGCACATGCCGAGCCACCCCCGCGGCCTCATATCCGTGACCGACGCAATCGGCCAGCACCACGCGGGCCACATCATCGGTACAGGAAAAAACCGCCGCTAAATCGCCGCCGCGCTCCGCGCCGGAAGGCACCGCGATCACGTCTCCCTGCAGCCCCGCAAGATCGATCGCGCGGTGGGCCTTCTCGTTGCCCGCCCACAATTCCATGCACCCGAAAGGACGCTTTACGGTAAAGCTGCATTCTACTTTTTGTTCTTGGGCCATGTGTTTGTACCTGAACTTAGGATAATGAATGTCGCACTCGATTGGATGCGGCAAGAGCCCATTCGTTTCAACATTCGATAACGTTCAGTGCCAGCCCACCCAGGGAAGTTTCTTTGTAGCGCGTCTGCATATCGAGTCCGGTCTGGTACATGGTCTTGATCACCTGATCGAGCGAGACCTTGTGCTCGGTGGTTTCCTGCATGGCCATGCGTGCGGCGTTCACGGCCTTCACCGCACCAAAAGCATTCCGTTCGATGCACGGAATCTGTACCAAACCACCTACTGGGTCGCAGGTCATTCCCAGATTATGTTCCATGGCAATTTCCGCGGCATGTTCCGCCTGATCGTTTGTGCCGCCCAGCGCGGAGACCAAGCCGGCCGCCGCCATGGAGCACGCCACGCCCACTTCACCCTGGCACCCGACTTCCGCGCCAGAGATGGAGGCATTTTCTTTGTACAGCACGCCAATAGCGGCTGCGGTAAGGAAGTAGCGTTCGATGCCCTCGGGCGTACCTGGGAAAAATCGCATGTAATAGTGCGCCACCGAGGGAATGATACCTGCGGCGCCATTGGTCGGCGCGGTGACGACGCGACTCCCTGCGGCATTTTCTTCGTTCGTGGCGATGGCCCAAACGTTTAGCCAGTCCACGGCTTGCAGGGGATCCGCGAACGTGCCGGTTACCCGGAATGATTGCGGAGCTTCTGCACTGATTAGCCGTCGCGCAATTGCCGGAGCGCGCCGTTGCACTTGCAAACCTCCGGGCAGTTCGCCTTCGGTGACCATACCGCGTGCTACACAATCCTGCATGGCGCGCCAGATGCGTGCGATGCCTTGCGCGATTTCTTCTTCGGAGCGCCAAGACTTTTCGTTGGCAAGCATCAACTCGTGAATCTTTAAACTATGTTTCTCGCCCAATTCCAGCAGCTCGGCGGCGCTGCGAAATGCATACGGGACGGGCGCTTTCGCATCTCCGGAATCCTCTTGACCTTCTTCGCGAACAAAACCGCCACCCACGGAATAATATTCGCGGACGTCCAGAGTCTCATTTTCCTGGCCCAGCGCCACGAAACGCATACCGTTAGAGTGTCCCGGAAGCAGAGCGCTCTTGTTCCAAACGAGATCTTGGTGGCGAAAAATTACCGGTTTCTTTTCGAGCAGCACAATCGTTTCGGTTTTGCGGATGCCGGCGACAATGTCTTGAATGTCCGGCGGGATCCACCTGATCCGGTTGTTTGCCGAGCAGGCCCAGCAGAATGCCGCGATCCGTGCCGTGGCCCAGGCCGGTAAGCGCCAGCGAGCCAAACAGTTCCACGCGCACGCGAGCGACGCGTTCGAGCAAGCCATTTTCTTCAAGACTACGCGCGAAGCGGTTCGCGGCGCGCATCGGACCGACGGTGTGTGAGCTCGAAGGGCCGATGCCAATTTTGAAGAGCTCAAAGAGACTAGTGTTCATGAAACGGGCTCACGTAAAACCATCCCACAAATTCTACAGCTTGGCGAGGTCGGGCGCAGTACTCTCCCGGTTCCTCCCAGATAAAGCTGCGCTGCTGCAAGGATGGCAATGGACGCGACGAAAGGCCTGCGCTGCGGTGACGCGGTGCGATAGAATCTTCCGAACAAATCGCGTTCAGGATGAAACCATAAAATGCTGGTACACAAGAGAAGCATCCATATCGAATGGGGCGATTGCGATCCACTGGGGATCGTGTATTTCCCGCGCTACTTTGAGTTTTTCGATGCTTGCACCAACGCGCTTTTTGAACACGCGGGTTTGCCCAAGCAGGAAATGTTGCGCAAGTACGAGATCGCGGGAATTCCGCTGGTAGATACCCGCGCGCGATTCCTGGTTCCTTCGGCTTTCGGCGATACCGTAGTGGTGGAGTCCGCGGTCGCGAAATGGGGGACCAGCAGCTTTTCTGTGGAGCATCGCCTTTATAAAGGGCACGTTTTGGCGGTGGAAGGTTTTGAGACCCGCGTCTGGACGGTGCGTGCGGCGGACGTGCCGCGCGGCATCCATAGCAAGCCTATCCCGCGCGAGGTCATCGAGCGCTTTGGCGCGATAGTGGAAGAGTAAGTGACGTTTCTTCTCAGGTAAGAATCGCCGGTTACCCTTCTCGAGACCGGGCGATGGTTGGACCATCTGAAAATTAGTTATATCAACTTGCTGCGTTCGAACATCAAACCAATGAGTAGGTTTTTTTGCTGGGGACTTGAGGTCACCATGAGAACGAAGATTTTCAGTCGGGCTTTGACCGGCGCTCTTGCCTGCGCGGTTTCTTTGGCCATGACCGGCGGCGAATTGCAGGCCGGCGCGTATCAGGAACCTCCGCCAGGCCCGATCTATCCCACGCAAGATGCCACGCCGTCAGCGAACCAACCGATTGGCTCTCCGTTGACGCCGGACCAATTGCAGGAGTTGGTCGCGCCCATTGCCCTATACCCGGATGCGCTGGTCGCGCAGATTCTTGCGGCGTGCGCTTATCCCACACAGATTGTCGAAGCGGAGCGGTTCCTCAAGGAAAATCCTGGGCTGACTGGCAAGGACCTGGGCGCGGCGGTGGATTCGCAGTACTGGGACCCCAGCGTGAAGGCGTTGGCACAGTTTCCCTCCGTGCTCGCGAATCTGGACAAAAATCTTACTTGGACGTCGGAACTCGGCGACGCGGATGTCAACCAGTCTGCTGCGGTGATGGACGCCGTGCAGTATATGCGGCAAAAAGCGGAAGCGGCGGGCGCTTTGAAAACTACGGAACAACAAACCGTGACCAACCAGGGTTCGAATGTTGTGATTCAACCCGTCGACCCGCAAGTCGTTTATGTCCCGGTATACGATCCCACGTTGATATACGGCTATCCCGTCGGCCTTTGGCCGGGCTTTTATCCCTGGTGGGTTCCGGGGGCGTATCTTTCGTTTGGTTTCGGTTTTGGCGTCGGGCCGTTCTACGGATTTGGTTGGGGCTGGAATGCCTGGGGTTTTGACTGGGGCCGTCGGGGTTTGCTCTATGGCGGTGGGCGTTACGCTTATCAGAGCCGTGCATTTTATAACCGCAACGCCTACTTTAACGGTGTAGATCGCGGCAGTTTTCACGACGCCGCACCGTATGCGCGTGGTGATCGCGGCGCGCGTGGCTTCGATGACCATGGAGCCGGTGGTTCTCGTGGTGCCTATGGCGGGGGCCTCCCTCGTGGAGGAGATGCACGCGCTGAAGAGGCGCGCGGCCGCTCCAGCTTCGGTGGTGGTGGCTTCGGCGGTGGCGCGCGTGGAGGCGGCGGAGGAGCCAGCGGTGGCGGTGGTGGCCGGCACTAACGCATGAGTCGCATCACGCAACGCCCCGACACCGAACGGAACAGATGGGAATGGAGAAGAAGACGATGATGTTCGAGCGACGCAGTTCTAAAAAGCATCATATCGATGTCAGGGGCGTTCTCGTTAGTTTGGTTGCGCTGGTCTTCTGTCTCGGAATTTTCGCCAACGCAGCGGCCGCGCAATCGTCACCTGCGCCTGCTCCACCCGCCGGGAAGAAATCGCCGGCTCGTCCGCCTGCTGGGCCCCAACCCGGTCAGCAAACCTTTGATTCTTGTGGCCAGGCGAGCAGCGCGTTCATTGCGGCCCTGCAAAGTGACGGTCCTGAAGCGTTACTGAAAGTGCTGGGACCCGACGGCAAAGATATCGCCGCCTCCGGTGACGATATCGCGGACAAGAACCGTAGAGCGGAGATAGCGAAAAAATACCAGCAGATGCATCGCCTGGTGATGGAACCGGACGGCACGACCACCTTGTACCTCGGCGCGGAAAATTGGCCGATGCCCATTCCGCTGGTGCACAAAGGTCCCGTTTGGTATTTCGATACCGCCGCCGGCAAGCAGACAATTCTCTATCGAAGGATCGGTAAGCATGAATTGGCGGTCATTCAGGTTTGCCTGGAACTCGCAGACGCGCAGAAGGAATACTACGGGGCGGCCCACGATGGCAACGCTACTAACCGCTACGCCGAGAAATTCTTTAGCGATCCAGACAAACACAACGGGCTCTACTGGAAGGCCGCTTCCGGTGAACTGGAAAGTCCCATCGGCCCGCTCGTCGCCGCAGCCGCGTCGGAGGGCTATCCGGAGGGCGCCGGTGTTGGGCCGGAGCCGTTTGAAGGCTACTTCTTCCGGATGCTGAAGGTGCAGGAAGCGCACTCAACTGGCCACACGCAAAGTTTTGCAGGCAGCGGGACGACTGCTGGCGGATTTGCGTTTGTGGCTTATCCGGCGAAGTACCGCTCTACCGGCGTGATGACCTTTCTGGTGAATCAGGATGGCGTGGTATACGAAAAGGATCTCGGTCCGCGGACCAAAGAGATCGCGACGGCCATGACTAGCTATCACCGCGATGCAACCTGGCGCAAAGCGGACTAACCCACGACCGCAAGAAAAACGAATGTCTTTTAGCAGGTAGTTGTAGTGGCGCTCTTTTCGACGTGCGCGTTGCCCAGTAGTTACTCTTACAATCCTTCCGAGAGAGTCTTCCGCAGCGTTACCGCGCGCAAGTTTCTGCGTCGATCTAAATCCCCGCTATCTCCGCGAAAGTCGTTTAAACTCCTCGTCTGAATCGTTGCGATGCCGAAGAATTGCGGCCTGCGGGCCGGAGGAAAGTTGCGATGCAGACGCAGGTGGGGATTGTTGGCGCGGGACCGGCGGGGCTGACGCTGGCGCACCTGTTGCATCTTGAGGGTATCGAGTCCGTAGTACTGGAAAGCCGCTCGAGGGAGTACGTCGAGCAGCGCGTGCGGGCCGGGGTTCTCGAACAGGGCACTGTTAATCTCCTGACGCAGATGGGGGTCGGTGACCGGTTGGCGCGGCAAGGCTTGGTGCATAACGGCATCGAATTGGGGTTTGCCCGGAAGCGCGAGCGCATCGATTTTGCGGAACTGACCGGCGGAAAATCCATCACCATCTATGCGCAGCACGAAGTGATCAAGGATTTGATTGCCGCGCGCATGGCCTACGACGGCGCGCTGCTGTTTGAAGCGGAAGGTTTTCGCATATACGGACTAGAAAATAGTCCCGAAGTGCAGTTTCGCCAGCGCGGAGCGACGCAAACGCTGGGATGTGACTTTATTGCCGGTTGCGACGGGTTTCACGGCATTTGCCGCGCGGCGATACCCGAGACTGTGTTGCGGATTCATGAACGCGAATTCCCGTTTGCTTGGCTGGGAATTCTCGCGAACGTCGCGCCGGCGTCCGAAGAATTGATTTATACCTACCACGAGCGCGGATTCGCGCTGCTCAGCATGCGTTCTCCTGAGGTTTCGCGGTTGTATCTGCAGTGTCCAGCGGAGGAAAAGATCGCGGAGTGGTCCGAAGATCGCATCTGGAACGAACTGCGCACGCGCATGGCCACGAACGATAACTGGAATTTGTCGGACGGGCCGATCACCCAAATGGGCATCACGCCAATGCGCAGTTTCGTGTCCGAGCCCATGCAATATGGGAAGCTTTTCTTGCTGGGTGACGCGGCACATATTGTTCCGCCGACGGGAGCGAAAGGCCTGAATCTAGCGGTGGCCGATGTGCGCGTGTTGGCGCGGGCATTGGTGGAATTTTACAAGACCGGAAGCCGGGCGCGACTGGAGAGTTACTCGCAGGAGTGTTTGCGGCGGGTTTGGAAGGTGCAGCGATTTTCCGCGTGGATGACCGGTATGCTGCACCGCTTTCCCGGTGAAGATAGCTTTGCGCACAATCTGCATTTGGCGGAATTGGATTACGTCACCAGTTCGCGCGCGTCGGCTACGACGCTGGCGGAAAATTATGTTGGTTTGCCGTTCGCAGAATGACGCCGAAACGAGATTGCACTGTCAACTCCACGCGCAACGATTCGCGGCGTCATTCATATCGCAAGGCGTCCACGGGGTTTAGGCGCGAGGCTCGCGCAGCGGGATATAATCCGGCCAGCAAACTGACGATGGTGGCGAATACTACGGCGCTGAGTGCGAGCCACCAGGGCACGTAGGAGATTTTGGCGCTGGGCAGATCCTGCTGCCGCAGATAGATGCCGGTGCCCCAAGTCAGTGCCTGGCCGATCAGCCACCCGAGCGCCACGCCGAATAATCCGCCGAAAAATCCCATTGCTGCGGCTTCCGCGAAGAATAAACTCTTTACGTCGCCATCGGTCGCGCCCAGCGCTTTGAGCACACCAATTTCGCGGCGGCGTTCGAGAATGGCCATCACCAAAGTGTTGATGATGCCGAGCGACGCCACGGTGAGCGCGAGACTGCCGAACAATCCGAGAAACAGATCGAAGACCGTGAAGACCAGGCGCAAGCCTTTGGTGGCGTCAAGCAGGGAGAAGGCGGAGAAGCCCATCTTTTTGATGGCGGCTTCGACCGCGGCCACGTCTTTCGGTTTCGCAACGCGTACAGTTAGCGCAACGTAGGTCGGCTTGGTTTCCGTGTCGCTGAGCAAGGCTTGCATGTCGGAAGGCTGCGCTACGTGCAGGCTCTCCGCGAATTTCAACGGCAGAAATAAACGGCCGCCGCCGAAGCCGCCCATGCCTGCGGAGGGATCGGATTCGACGATGCCTACGATGCGCAACGTCTTCTCTTTCGGGACGACCGACAAACTGCCATTCAACTGACCGGTCATGGCGCTTTCGAGCAACGCGTCATCGCGTTCGGCCGCTGAAGAGAACGTAGCGCGCTCGGCGTAGCGGATGACGATTGTTTTGCCGACCAGATCGCTGACATTTACGTTCGGAGTTGGTGCGGGATTCTCTTTGGCGGTTCCGGCCGCATTTGAGGCGCTATCCGGTGCAGGTTTTTGTGTCGCGCTTTTTGATTGGTCGAGCGTGCTGGGTTGCCCGCTCTGTGGCGCGGTAGCGGCCGATTTAGGCGGCGCGGCGGCTGGCGGAGCAGGCGGCTTGGCCAACAATTCCTGCGCGAATTCCAGTTGCAGGATGGCTTCTTCAGCCGTGGGCGAAGAAAAGAATTTCCCGGTCAGCCCTTCAAAGGCTTCGCCGGTGCGAGACGATTCCGGGATGCCCAGAGCATTGGTGGTGAAGTTGTTGCCCGGTGTAGCGCATGTCGGTGGAAAAACGAATTTGGGGATAGACCTCGGAGACGTTGGGGAGTTTTTCAAAGGATTGCAGCGCGGCGTCATCCAGCGCCGGCGGTTTTTTGTGCTGGAGGTTTCGCTGGCGGCTGATTTCGGCCCGGCCCGCGACCGCTGCGACTAGGGCTTACCAGTACGGAATCGAAAAGGCCGGAGCGCAACAGCCGTTTGGACGCCAACGTTTGCAAGCCGATACCGAGAGAAAGCATGGCAACGAGAGAAGCAACGCCAACGGCGACACCTAGGGTGGTGAGGGAATTGCGCAGGATGGCTTCGCGCAGATTGCGCAGGGCCAGTTCCGTAAGGTCGCGCGTTTTCACGAGGTGACTCCCGGGACGGCTCGCGAAGCAGCTCCCTGGCCCGCGAGGCTCGCATGACTTATACCGTCGCTGGTACGTAGTGTGGGTGAATCGCTGATTAGTTTCCCGTCAGAGAGCATCACGATGCGGTCGGCGAATCGCTCGGCGAGCGGGCGTTCGTGGGTAACCATGACGATGGTCATGCCCAAGGTGGTTTGAAATTCGCGCAGCAGGAACAGAATTTGCTCGCCGTTGACGCTGTCAAGATTTCCCGTTGGCTCATCGGCAAAAAGAATCGATGGGCGATTTACCAAGGCGCGGGCGAGCGCGCCGCGTTGTTGTTCGCCGCCGGAAAGTTCGCTGGGCCGATGTTTGCCGCGCGCGGCGAGGCGGACGCGTTCGAGAGCTTCCTTCACTCGCGCGCTGCGTTCGCGGCGATCGACTTCGGAAAGACGCAGCGGCAGTTCGACGTTTTCTTCCAGGGTCATGCGCGGCAGAAGATTGAAGGATTGAAAAACCATGCCCACAGTTTCGCGGCGGTAGCGCGCGAGATTTTCTGCACTCAGCTCCGCGAGATTTTTGCTGCCCACCCGAATGCTGCCAGAGGTGGGTCGGTCCAGCCCGGCGAGCATGCTGAGCAGGGTCGACTTGCCGGAGCCGGAGCTGCCGAGCAATGCAAGGAATTCTCCCGGGGGCACGCCAGCGAGATGCCATTCACGGCGTTTACCACGGCATCGCCCAGGTGATATTCGCGGCGGACTTCGGCGGCATGGATGGTGGAGGGTTCCGGATTGGGGGCCATAGGTCGCTACTTATCATACGCTTTGGCGAAGCGCAGAGCTTTCGCTTGCGCTCAGATGTCACGGTTTCGTTCTTGATGCGGAACCCGGGCGAATACCTGGGTGTTTTCGGATGGTTATCAAAACAAATGGGTTGCTTGAATCCGAGTATCACGCACGGCGGGGGCGTTGTTTGGCGGAGATGCTTTTTACGATGGAGATGCCGCGAGTGCCGATGGGTAGAGGAGTTTTGGCTTGGGCTATGGCGGCGTCTATTAGAGCGGTCACTTTGGGATCGGCGAGAGTCTTGGGTGTTGGCAGGCGAATAAAGCGGTTTTGGCTGCCGCTGCCCTGGAGAATTTTGTGCGGATCGGGGATCGTGGCGCCCCAGTAGAACGAGAGGCCCACGCCTTTGGAATTGGCCGCGATAGAGACGATGCAATTTGAGGAGCGGCGGTGCGGCAGTAGCCGATGACGAAAAAATTGTAATTGTCGTAGACGATTTCGATGGCGGTGGGGAAGTGTTTCCTGAGTATGGCGCGGCAGGCGCGGATTTGTCTGGCGATCTTGGGATCGAATTTGGCGATAAATCCGTCGATCTGCTTCGCCGGCGACGCGGACGCAGGTGTGGTCTTCTTAGGTGCTTTCATTGGAGACCCATTGTCATTCGGCAGCTCCTGCGGAATAGGGCACGACGTATCCTGCTCAAACGGGGCGCAGTTGATCTAGTTCACCGGCGGGGCTTTGATTTCGAGGGGTTGGCGAAGGCGGAATGTCAGCGGGGTTTCCGCGGAGAGGACGATGTCGCGTTTTTTCCGGTAAATGCCGCACCGGCAGTGCCGGCGCCGGCACCAATTAATCCTCCGATGAGTGCGCCTTTGCCACCTCCCGCCAGCCCGCCGATGAGTGCGCCGCCAGCGCCACCGCCACCGATCAGGCCAGCAGTACGCTTGCCTTTCCCTTTACTGGTCATGTCATGGGTGGAAGTGTCGATTGCATAGTCCGTGCCGTCGACATTGACGTTAGTCAGAGTGATGTCCAGGCTGGCCCGCCCTTGAAGCGCCCCGCGGCTTTGGCGTCGTTAACCACGCCAATGACGTGCGCACCCTTGGGGATGGCGACGACGCCGTCGACGGCGATGGGGGTTCTCACGCTTGCAGAAAACCCTTGTCCGGCCGCCGCGGTTTTAGAGCTGATACTTTGGTCCAGCACCACGGAAATGGAGGTGTTTGCCGGGACGACGATGGGTGGTGGTGGCGCTGGTGGAAGAACGGGTTGAGGCGTCGTAGGTTGGGGCGTAGCTTGGGTTGCCGCTTGGTTCTGGGCCGCTTGACTGCCGTCGGTGGCGGCCGCAGGCACGCTCGAAGTCGCGGGCTGGTTGGCGGATTTCTGGCAGCCGCTCACAAGGACCCCGGCTAGAACCGCGGGCAAGACAAAGAGAGCCAGACGACGATACATTTACGTTCCTCCGCGAAGCGCGATTTTCAGATTAAGATACTCTGATTTTTTTTGATGTCAATTTCGGCCATGGTGCGCGGGCTTGTTGGCCGGCAAGTCTCGCCCATTCATTTGACCGCGCCCCAATTTCGCGAGAAAATGGGGGGTTTGCATAGGTCAATCTTATGAATCTGGGGCTTACCAATCGCGTGGCCATCGTTGCCGCCGCCAGTTCCGGCCTAGGTCGCGCCGTTGCCACTGAGCTTTCGCGCGAAGGCGCCCGCGTCGCCATTTGCGCCCGCACGGCCGCACACCTCGCCAAGACCGCCGAAGAAATCTCGCACGAAACTGGCCATGAAGTCTTCTACCAGCCTGTCGACGTCACCGATGAGGCTGCCGTAGCCAGTTTCGTTGCTGCTGTGGAACACCGCTTTGGCCGCATCGATATCTGCGTAACCAATTCCGGCGGTCCCCCGTCTAAGATGTTCAAGGACACCAATTCCTCCGATTGGAAATCCGCGGTTGACCTGTTGCTTATGAGCACCGTTTTCTTTGCCAAAGAAACGCTGCCGCGCATGCAAAAGAATAAGTGGGGACGACTTATCACTATCACTTCCTACGCCGTCAAACAGCCCGTCGATGGGTTATTGCTGTCCAATTCTGTCCGTTCCGCCGTAACTGGTCTGGCGCGTACGTTGGCCAATGAATATGCCGCGCACGGAATTACCGTCAACAACGTCTGCCCCGGTTACACCGGGACGGAACGTCTCGGTGAATTCGCCGCGGCTATCTCCGGCCGTACCGGCGTGACACCCGAAGAGGTTTTTGCCGGATGGCAGCGCCAGATCCCTGCCGGCCGCATCGGCAAGCCAGAAGAACTTGCCGCGGTCGTCGCCTTCCTCGCCTCCGAGCGCGCCGGCTACGTGAATGGCACGTCCATCGCGGTGGATGGCGGCATCGTTAGGAGTCTGCTGTAGCGCGATGACGATTTCTCACCAACTCCTGCTCACCCTGTTTCCCAAACGCTATGCCATAGCCCGCTTTTCGCCAGACGAGAAGATTTTGATGGATTACGCGCGAAGTAGTTTTTTCACGCTGACGAAAACGGATGAAGAGATCTCCGTCGTGTGCGAACAGTCGGACTTACCGGCCAGCGTCCGCGCTGAGCGGGACCGCCGTCTGCTGCGCATCGACAGCGTCATAACCTTCGAGCTAACGGGAATTCTTGCTTCCGTAGCCGCCCCGCTCGCGGACGCCAATATCAGTATCTTCGCCGTCTCGTCGTTTGACACCGACTACATTTTGATCGCGGATCACGATCTCGAACCGGCCATCGCGGTTCTTGAGAATGCCGGTCATAAAATACACAGGAGCTTAGCGGAATGATTCTTGTTCGTCTCAGGTCATCCACAATTCACAGGTCGTTTTGCGCATGGTTGTTTTGCGCGGCACTCCTCGTTTCCGCCGTGTGCTGCATGCCACCCGCGTTTGCCGACGAGCCTTATGCACGTAGCCGCGATTACGACTTGCAACACTCCAAAATCATGCTGCGTTTCGACGTGTCGCAAAAGCAAATCACAGGCGACGTTACGCACACCCTCGCCGTCCTGCGAGACAATACCGCAAAGATCTCTTTTGATTCCGTGGGCCTCACCATCCATAGCGTCACCGTGGACCGTGCGCCGGCCACCTATGAAACTACCGCCACCAAATTAGTTGTCACGCTGCCTGCACCCGCCAAAACTGGCCAGAAATTTGAAATTGAAATTAAGTATGACGGCAAACCTTCCAAGGGCATTTTCTTCATCCTTCCCGATGCCGGCTACCCCGACCGTCCCATCCAGATCTGGACGCAAGGTGAATCCGAGGACACGCGCTTCTATCTGCCCACCTATGACTATCCCAACGACCGTCTCACCACGGAAACCATTCTCACCGTTCCCGCTTCCTGGCTGACCGTTGCCAACGGCAAGCTACTGAGCGTTACCGACGTCGGCAAGGGCCTGAAGACTTGGACGTGGAAAGAGTCGCTGCCCAGTTCCACCTATCTGATTACCGTGGTCGCTGGTGAATTGGACGAAGTGAAAGATTCCTGGCGCGGCATCCCCGTCAATTACTACGCGCCAAAAGGCCGTGGTGACCGGCTGCAAATCAATTACGGCCGCACGCCCGCGATGATGGATCTCTTCAGCAAAAAATTCGGCGTCGACTATCCTTGGGAGAAATACGATCAAGCCATGGTCGACGATTTCGTCGCTGGCGGCATGGAAAATTCCAGCGCCACCACCAATAGCTCCGAATCGCTCGTCAATCCCAAACTCGTTCCGGAATACCTCACTAATCAGGACGATCTCATTTCTCACGAACTCGCCCATCAGTGGTTCGGCGATCTTGTCACCTGCAAGGACTGGTCTGACATCTGGCTCAACGAAGGCTTCGCCACGTTTGGTGAAACCATGTGGAACGAGGCGCATTACGGAAAGGACCACGCCGACTACAACCGTTGGGAGGCCGCGCGCGACTGGTTTCGTCAATCCAGCCTTTTCGAAAAGCCCATCGTGCGCCACGATTTTTCCGAAGGTTCCGATGAATTTGACGGCAACGCTTACGGAAAAGCCGGATGGGTTCTGGACATGCTCCGTTATCAGCTCGGCCAAGAAGCGTTTTACGCCGGATTGCACCACTATCTCGAAGTCAATCGCGGCAAGAACGTTGTCACTTCCGATTTTGCCAAAGCAATCGAAGAGGCCACGCATGTCAACATCGATCAGTTCTTGACGCAGTGGATTTACGGCGCTGGCGCCCCGAAGCTCGATATCAGCTACTCCTACAACGACGCCAAACACCAGATCGCTCTCACCGTCAAGCAAACGCAAGTGCAAAAGGGCCGGATCGGCGTTTTCCGCGTTCCCGTCGATGTAGAAATCACCACCGCCACCGGACCGAAGCTCTATCCCGTGGTTATTGGCAAGGACAGCGAAAAGGAGACCGACATTTTCCTTCTGCCGTCGGACTCCGCGCCTCTCATGGTCCTGTTTGACAAAGGTGGACACGTTTTGAAATCCGCGGATTTCAAAAAAGAGAAAAAAGAGTGGCTTTATCAGTTGAAGAATGCCGGCGAATTGGCGGACCGCGCGGATGCCGTCGTGGCCCTCGCGAAAATGACCAAGGACGACGAAGCTGTTGCTGCCGTGGGCGACGCCATGTTGCACGACAAGGCTTTGGGGCTGCGCATTATCGCCATCGCGGCGCTGGGCCGCGTGGATACTCCGGCCTCCACGAAACTGCTGCTCGAAGCTCTCGATAAATCGGAATTACCCTCGGCGGACGATGCGTTGTTCACGCGTTACCGTATCGTCAGCGCCCTCAGCACTTCTAAAGATCCCGCTGTCGCTGCGAAGCTGGATGTCGTCGCCAAGGAAGATAAATCCTACCGTGCCCGTGCCGCCGCCCTCGAAGCCCTCGGGCATTTGAAAACCCCCACCGCGTTTGCCACTCTTACCGCCGCGGTTGCCGGTGATTCCCCGGACGATTTTCTGCGCAACGCGGCGTTGCGCGCTCTCGGCCCTCTCGGGGACGACAAAGCCGTCCCGGTCCTCCGCGAATGGGCGGGACTTGGCAAGCCTGTACCTTCGCGTGCCGCAGCGATTAGCAGCCTCGGCCAGCTCGATAAGGACAATCCAGCGATCACACAATTGCTCATCACCTATCTCGCTGAGCCCCACTTTTCCATCCGCATCGCCGCCATTTCCGCGCTTGGCGCACGCGGCGATCTTTCCGCCATACCCGCGCTTGAAGCCTTGCTGTCGGCCAAAGACCTGAGCATCGAAATGGTTCCCATCATCAAAATGCAAATTTCGCGTATTCAAAATAAATCCGGCGCAAAATCCGCACACGATATGGACGACGACGATGAACCAGCTGCAGCCACGGCGTCCAAAGACACCGCGGAAAACGCCGCGCGCCTGGAACGCATCGAACGCCTGACCAAGGAAATGAACGACCGCCTAAAAGTTATCGAGTCGCGCCTCCCCGCCGCCAAAACTCCATAACGCAGCGCGAGATCTTGTAGCTGCCGCCTTCTGAGGCGGGAGTTTTTCGGCTATCATCGCGATGAAGCGCTCACCTCGATGAAAGGGAGTTAGACGCAATGACCGCTGAAAACTTTAACCCCAGGATAGACGCCTACATCGCGAAGGCCCGCCCGTTCGCGCAACCGATCATCACCCGCCTTCGTGATCTAGTGCACCAGGGCTGCCCGGAGGTCGCGGAAACCATCAAGTGGAGCCGCCCTTTTTTCGAGTATCGTGGGGTAATTCTCTGCAACATGTCGGCGTTCAATGAGCACTGCAGCTTCGGTTTCTGGGGCCTGGAGATTGGAGGCGTGCTGCGAAAAGCGAAAGTCCTGCGCGGGGAAGGCATGGGTTCGCTTGGGCGCATTAGAAACGTGGATCATCTACCCTCCGACAAACTGCTGCTCGATTGGATCCGCCAAGCCGCGGCCTTCGTGGACCGTGGCGAGCATACGAGCCCCATCGCCGCTAGACACAAAGTGGCGAAGCCCGTAAAACCTACCGTCAAAATGCCCACGGAGTTCGCGAAAGCACTACGGCAAAACAAAAAAGCCGCAGCAGTATTTGCTGCCTTCAGTCCCAGCTGCAAACGTGAATATGTCGAATGGATCGCCGACGCCAAGCGTCCAGAGACGCGCGACAAACGGATATCCACTGCCACGCAGTGGATATCCCTGGGCAAACAGCGCAATTGGAAATATCAAAACTGCTAAATTTTCTCGTGAGCCGGTAGCACGGTTCGCGATCCGTTTAAGGCTCTGCAAGCAAAATCCGCAAATCGCGCAAATTGTTCCCCGTAGGACCAATCACGATGGCATCGCCAAGGGCCGCAAAATAGCTATGCGCATCGCTCCGCCGAAAATATTCCGTGGCGTCCATGCCTGCGCTGGCTCCGTGCGATAGCGTGTCGCCATCCGCCACCGCGCCTGCCGCGGGGCTGTTCCCGTCGATCCCATCGGTTCCGACGCTGAGGGCCGCAATGTGATTTCCGGAAATTTTCGGTACGCATGCCAGCACAAACGCCGCGTTCCGTCCGCCCACACCATCGCCCGTAACCGGCGAACTCACTTCACCATCCGCAATCACCGCCACGCGCCTGCCGGGATGCGTCCTCCGCAACTCTTCAAGTTGCTGCAGTAAAAAATCCGCGGCCGTTTCGACCGGCCAATCATCGGTGGTGTTGTCACAGCACGCCACACAACCAAGCGCCTCGGCGGCATGGTGCGCCGGATGGAAAAGATCATCCATGCCCAACATCAGCAAGAAATGTGCATTTGCGAACGCCGCGTCCGCGTTTTTCGGCGTCTCCGGCATCTTGCCCTCCGCCAGCCACTTTGTCACCGAGGCGGGAAATTTCGGCTGCAATCCGTGCTCGCGAACCACGCTCCAAAAATCCGCAATTGTCGTGGGGTCGGCTATGGATGGCCCTGATGCCAACGCCGATTCTTTTCCCGCCGGCACATCGCTCACCGCCAGGGTAATTTTCATCGCGGGTCCTGCCGCCACTGCTAGGCGCCCACCCTTCACCGCCGATAGATGTTTCCGCACCGTGTTGATCGCGTCGATCGGCGCGCCGCACGTTACCAGTGCGCGATACACCTGCTGTAAATCCGGTAAAGTCTGCGACTCATTCAGCGGCAATTCCATCAGCGCCGAGCCCCCACCGGACAAGAGAAAAAAAACCAGCGTCCGCGCATCGGAGGTTTTCAGCAAATCAAGAATCGCTACCGCGGCGTTCCAACTCTCCGCATCGGGCACCGGGTGTCCGCCCAACAAAATATCGCCATCCTTCGTGCGATTTCGTCTGGCCTTCGGCGTTCGCCGATGTCACCACAATCCCTTCCGGCTGTAAGTCCCTTGGAAGTACCTCCGCGAGTCCATCCACCATCACACGCGCCGCCTTGCCCAGCGCCACCACCAGCACGCGATCGAATGCTGTCAGATCAAATGCCACATCGCCGCAATGTAGTGTGGTCCCTCTAAGTTGCAGTTTGCGCCGCATCGTCGCGGGAATATTAATGGCGGTGATTGTTTCGTGGAAAATCCGCAGGCCCATCTGCTTCAGGTCAGTCATAGCCAGCCTTGCAACGGGGAACTCACTTCGCTTTCAACACGTCCTCGTTCAACATGTTTGCAGGCCGCTGGCCGCGAAACAGCGCGGTCACATTTTCCGCCGCGATGCACGCCATCTTCGTTCGCGTCTCCACCGACGCCGACGCAATATGCGGTGCCAGCACCACATTGGCGCGCTTCAGGCCCGGCAAAATAAACGGTTCGTTCTCGTAAACGTCCAGTCCCGCGCCGGCGATTTTTCCCGCCTCCAGCGCCGCCACCAGCCCGTTTTCATCCACCACTGGCCCGCGCGAAGTGTTGATCAAGATCGCCGTGGGCTTCATGCGAAAGAATTTCGGCCCGCTGAACATGGCGCGCGTTTCTGGCGTCAGCGGTACGTGCACGCTCACAAAATCCGATTCTGCCAGCAGGGAATTAAAGTCCCGAAATTCCGCTTTTAGCTCCTGTTCGACGTCTTCGGCAACCCGCGCGGCGTCGTGATAAATCACTTTCATTTTGAATCCGCCGGCGCGCCGCGCCATGGCCCGGCCGATGCGCCCGAATCCCACGATTCCCAGCGTCTTGCCCCAGACATCTAATCCAACCAGTTGATCCAGATCCCATCCTGTCCATTTTCCAGAGCGCGCCAGCGCCTCACCTTCCCCCAGACGCCGCGCCACCGCCATCATCAGCGTCCACGCAAAATCCGCCGTCGTTTCATCCAGCACGCCGGGAGTATTCGTGGCCACCACGCCGCGTTTGGTGCACGCGGGCAGGTCGATATTATCGAAGCCCACCGCGACGTTTGATACGATCCGCAATTTTGGCGCATTGCGCAGCAACTCTTCGTTCACCTTGTCCGTCAGCAGGCACACCAGGCCCTCTTTGTCTTTCAATCGTCGCAGCAGCTCCTCTCGGGAGGCAGCTCCTCCCGGTGGCAAGTACTCGGTGTCGCATGTGGCATCGAGGATGGTTCGCGCGCGCAGGGAATAGCGGTCGCGTGGCAAGCACTTTCGGTTTTGGCATCGCTGGCTCTGGTTTCCGGGCTCAGATTCACACTACATATCTTGCCGCACTTTCTTCCCCGGACCATTACCTACCCCCTGAGAAGTAGCGTTTTGACGGGAGGGCCCGACAGGCAAAGTACCGACTTTTAGCCTGTGACGTTAGGTTTCTGCATTTTCCCGTCTACTGTATAGTGGCAGCAGGGATCTGTTCATGAACAGCGACCTCATCCGCGACCTGCAATCCCTCCTCGGACCAGCTTCCGTACTCTCCCTCCCCGAAGAGTTGCTTATGTACGAGTACGACGGTTCCATCGAAAAAGCTCTGCCCGACGCCGTGGTTTTCCCCAGCACCACGCAACACGTCTCCCAAATCGTGAAGATTGCCAACAAACATGACGCCCCCATCATAGGACGCGGCGCAGGCACTGGCCTTTCCGGCGGAGCGCATCGCGCGTGCACGGCGGCATGATAATAGTTTTTTCGCGCATGAATCGCGTTCTCGGCGTCGATGTCGAGAATCAGCGCGCCGTGGTCCAGCCGGGTGTGGTCAACGCCGACCTCAGCTTGCGCCGTCGCACATGCCGGGCTTCATTTTGCTCCGGATCCTTCCAGCCAAAAATCCTGCACCATCGGCGGCAACGTTTCGGAAAATTCCGGCGGCCCGCACACGCTGGCTTACGGCGTCACCACGAATCACGTGATTCGCTCGAAGCTGTGCTGCCCGACCGGCGAATTCTGCGCTTAGGAAGTCCCGCACTAGATTCACCTGGCTACGATCTCCCCGGCCTTTTCGTCGGCTCCGAAGGCACCCTGGCACTAATCACCGAAATTACCGTGAAGCTTACGCGCATGCCCGAAACCGTAAAAACACTTCTCGCTATTTTCGACACTGTTGACGACGCCACCGAAACCGTTGTCGATATCACCGCTCGTGCCATCACTCCCGCCGCCTGCGAAATGATCGATGGCTGGACCCTCCGCGTGATCGAGGATTACGTCCATGCCGGTTTCCCCATCGATAGCGCAGCGGTAATTCTTTTCGAAATCGAAGGCCTGCAAGAATCGGTGAGGCGCAAGCGGCGGCAATTGCAGATGTTTGCCTGGCGCATCACGCTCGCGAAGTCCGCCTTGCCCGCGACGCCCACGAACGCGATCTTTTCTGGAAAGGCCGCAAAAACGCCTTTGGCGCGTTAGGCCGCATCGCCCCCTGCAATTACGTTCTCGACGGTGTAATCCCGCGATCGAAACTTCCGCAAACACTGCGCCGGATCTACGAGATCGGCAAAGCGTACGACCTGCAAATTGGCAACATCTTCCACGCGGGCGACGGTAATCTACACCCGTTGGTGCTTTACGATCCGCGCACTCCCGGCAAAATCGCAGCCGCGTTGGCCGCCGCCAATGAAATCATCCGCTACTGCGTTTCCGTTGGAGGCTCATCTCACCGGCGAGCATGGCGTGGGAATGGAGAAAGCGGAGCTGATGTCGCTAATTTTCTCCGATGATGATTTCGCACTGATGCGCCGCGTCCACGATGCTTTCAATCCCAGCGCCAGCCTCAATCCCGCGAAAATTTTTCCGCTCGGCAAAGGCTGCGGTGAAATCCGCGTCCGCAAAACAAACGCGCACGGGGCGCCGTCAGTGTTGCCATCCCCAGTGGAAACGTACGCCGGGGGAACTTCCAGCAGCCCAGTGCCATCGACGCCGGAACCCGTCGTCGCCAAACATTAAATGGCTGCCACGCCCGCAAATCTTATCGTGCGGCTCGCGTCTCTTCTTGACCCTGCGCGCGTTCTGAGTGATGCCGCATCGCTCGCCAACTTTGCCATCGACGAAGTAACTCCCCGTGCCATCGCTAAACCGGCGAACCCCGAAGAAGCCGCGGAAATCGTGCGCTTCGCCGTCGCAGAAACCCTCGCCGTCATTCCCGTCGGGAGCCGCAGCAAACTTGCCATCGGTATGCCCCCGGCGCGTTACGATATCGCGCTCGATATGACCGCGCTAAATCAAATCGCCCACTACGATCCCGGCGACCTGACCCTCAGCGTCGACGCCGGCTGCACCTTGCAGTCGATAACCTCCACGCTGCTTCCGCAAAAACAATTCCTTCCACTCCCGCTTGGATTTGGCGCGCAGTGCACCGTCGCCGGCACCATCGCTTCGGGCGTAGACTCGCATCTGCGCCAGTTTTATGGTACCGCTCGCGATTTTCTAGTCGGTGCGGAATTTATCGATGGCACTGGAGCGCGCTGCAAAAGCGGCGGCCGCGTGGTAAAAAACGTCACCGGCTACGATCTCCACAAACTTCTGATCGGCTCGCTTGGCACGCTAGCCGTAATCACACGCCTCAATTTCCGCACCTTCCCGTCGCTTACATCTGCCGAATCGCAATCAGAAATTTTTGTCGCCGCATTTTCGAGCGCACCATCCGCTGTGGCCTTCCGACAGAAAATCGCCGCCTCGCCCTTCACCCCCGACGCCGTCGAAATCCTAAGCCCCGAACTCAGCAAACTTTTCTCCCGCTATGAGCCCCGCAGTTGGGAGCCGCCTGTAACCCCGCTGGGCCCGTGGTTTTCTCCGGCGCACTGGCACGTCGCGGTTTACTTCCACGGCACGCCGGACCTCCGCGCCCGCTACACCACCGCCCTAACGCAATTCTCCGAAGCCGCCGCCGCTCTAACATCACACACGTTGCTCGCCGCAGCCTCTGACGCCACCGCAAAAAATCGCAACGAAGTCTACACGCTCAACGCTCTGATCTCCGGCGCCGTCCGCCACCTGCGAAACGCCTCGCCCGCCGCCACCATTTTCAAAATCGCGCAGCTTCCGGCAAAGCTCCCCGAACTTTTCGCCGCCCTGGCAAATGTCGCCAGCCAAGCAAGTCTTCCGCACGCCCTCTTCGCGCGGGCCACCGGCACGGTCTACTTCGCACTTCTCCCGGAAGACGTGTCGCGGGATCTGGCCGCAGCCGTAGCCGTTGGCGCACTCTACCCGCAAGACGGTACAGAATTCGGCGCCACGTTGAACGAGCAGACTCTCTCGCAACTGGCCAAGGCCGCGGGCGCCATATTCACTATCTGCGCCCAACAATCTGCCACCGCTTCCATCCAGTTCTGCCCCACGCCGCTAAAGCGCCTCGTCAACGTCTTTGGTCCGGAACGTCCGGACGCCCCGGCCATGCGTCGCCTAAAATCCGCTTTCGATGCACACAACGTATTCGCCCCCGGCCGCTTGCTCGCGCCGTAGATCGCAGGGTTCGCCTCTTATCGGAGAGACTCGAATTGCGACAGTGTATAATGCGCCGCGGTCGAGTCTTCTGAGAGCACTCGCATGAAAAGCCTCAACACAAGTAAACCGCCGTCGCGGACGCGCGTCCAGCATCTTCACCGACATCCATTTTTGGGTTCCCGCGGTAGTTCTCATCGGCGGACTACTGCTACTCAGCTTCATTCACTAAACATCCTACGGAGAACCATGCCCGCCGATTCCGCTCCCGCTTCATCCACGCCACCTGAAAACGCCGCCCGCCTCCGCAGTTTGCAACTCCTCGGCATTCTCTGTGGCTTCACCGCTGGCGCATGGCTGGGCGCGGCAGAAGCGCCGACCAAGCTCGTCTCCATCGGCGTCTCTCCTATCGTAATTTCGCTGATCATGGTCGTGGGAGTTTTCCTCGCGCGCTGGAGCCTGCCCGCCCTGGTGCTGGGCACATCCTCAATTCGCGCCGACGTACAACGCGCTCCGCACCTGATTATTTGGGCGCTGCTCGCAGGTTGTCTCTGGGCCGTGGCCAACACGCTCACCATTTTTGCCATCCGAGACGTCGGCCTGAGCATCGCTTTCCCTCTCTGGAATTCCAACAGCCTGCTCGGAATTCTTTGGGGCTTCCTATTCTTTAACGAACTGCGCCAGGCCGGCTGGCGCCGCTGGACCGGCGTGCTCGGCGGCGCCGTAATCATGTGCGTCGGTGCCGCAATTCTAGCCATCGCCTCTGCCCAGCAGAGTTCCTCGAGCCATTCGCTAAACGGCGTGTGGGCCGCATTAGGCGCCGGCGTACTTTGGGGCACCATGTACATCCCGTACCGCAAGGCCTACCTCACCGGCATGAACCCGCTCTCGTTCATTACCTTCTTCACTTTCGGCGAACTCGGCATGATGTCCACGCTGGCTCTCGCCTACCTTGGCGTCACGCCCCTATGGCGCGAACTCGTGCAGGCACGAACCGTCTTCTTCTGGCTGATGCTCGGCGGCTTCGTCTGGGTTATCGGCGACCTGTTCCAGCAATACGCCGCGAAATACGTCGGCATCAGCCGCGGCATTCCTCTTTCCAACACCAACCAACTCTGGGGCCTGCTCTGGGGCATTTTGGTCTTTAGTGAATTGCACGGCAAAAGTCAGACAACCTATGCGCAAGTGATCGGAGGTTCTCTGTTGATGATGCTGGGCGTGGGCGCCATCTCCCTTTCTTCCGCCGGCGGCAAAGAGCAGCAGCACTGGAAAGAATCGGCGCAAAGGGAAAGCCATCGCTACGCCGTCTCCGCCGACTACGTCGCCGCACGCTTCGAAGGCCGCCAAGCCTCTGGCGAAAAGCCACCCAGCCGCACCTGGCTGGATTGGTTGCTAGTCACCGCCGCCACCGCAATTCTGGTCGGCTTCGGCTCTATCGCACGCGTCCCACAATTTTCTTTTCGCTGGCAACCGGCCCTGGCGCTAACCGTCGCACTCCTGCTCCTGCTCTTCTTTTGCGCGCGCAAGCTTTGGCGCACCACGCGATTCAACTAACAAAATGACGAATAGAGTATTCTCCGCACAATGACGAACATCCCAAAAGTAGACGTAGTCGGCGTTGGACTGAACGCTACCGACACACAAATCCCCGTCCCGCATTTTCCCGAAAGTGGCGCAAAGGTGGAAATTCACTTCCGCCGATACGCTCCTCGGCGGACAAGTCGCCACCGCCATGGCCGCCTGCCAGCAATGGGGATTGCAAACGCGCTACGTCGGAAAAGTTGGCGACGATCACTACGCCACATTGCACCGCGCCGAATTCGCCCGCCTCGGAGTCGAAGCTCACCTCTTCGTAGCGCCGGGCTGCGCCAGCCAGCAAGCCTTCATCCTTGTCGAACCCACCGGTGAACGCACCGTCCTCTGGAAGCGCGATCCTCGCCTAACTCTTCTCGCCGAAGAGCTAAATCGCGAATGGATCCTAAACGCCCGCATCCTTCATCTCGACGGCCACGATACCGCCGCCGCAACGCAAGCCGCGCAGCACGCCCGCGACGCAGCCATCCCCGTAGTCGCCGATCTCGACGACCTCTACCCCGGCTACGAAACCCTCCTACCCAACATCGACTACCTGATCACCAGCCGAGACATCCCCGCACGTCTGAGTGGCCATGAAAATCTGCGCGACTCGCTGCCGCACATAGCGCGAAAGTACGGCAACCGCCTAACGGCCGCAACTCTAGGCCAAGAAGGCGTCCTGGCCTGGGACGGCAAACAATTTCACTACGCGCCTGCCTATCGCGTCCACGCGGTGGACACTACGGGCGCCGGCGACATCTTCCACGCCGGCTTCATCTACGCCCACCTGCAAAACTGGCCCATCCAGCGCCAACTAAATTTCGCCTGCGCCGCCGCCGCCCTAAACTGCACTGGAATCGGCGCCCGTGGCGCCATCCAGCCCATCGGAAAAATCGAAGCCGTAATGGCCTCCTCCCACCGCCACCCCGCCGCCTTCACGCACCTGTAGCGGCGGGTCTTCAGACCCGTTCTTTTGATTTTGATTGCGTGTTTTGCTTTTGATTTCGCCCGCCAACTGCGACGGAGCGGCGCAGGGCTTTCGTAGTGGCGAATCTTCAGATTCGCACTCTTGCCGTCGTCTCAGCCTTACTACGCGGCTTTACCCTGAGCTTCGAAGGGCAGCCGGCCAACGCCCATTCGAACCGTGCCTGCAGATCCTCACGCGGCCAACCCACTAACGAATCGACTCAATCTCTGCCGATCCTCCTGCCCCATCGACACTATCCCCACTCCCATTCCCTCATTCGGTCGCACATCCCGAACCACCGCCCGCGCGCGCACCCCATCTCCCGGCACCGCAATCAATATCTGAATCACCGACCCCACAGGCAGCGGCTCCTCGGTGCGAATAAATAGTCCGCCTAATCCCAACAAGCCCACCTTAGAGAGCAATCTTCGATTAGCATTTTGCCAGGCAACCACCAGACCAGCAGGAGGCTTGACGCGAGGATAGCGACGATTTTCCGTGACATCGGCCATGAGGAGATCCCATTTGCATCCCCGACTTGGATCCCGAGTCGGGGGCGGTGTGCATTCGCACACCGCAGCAGCGCAAAAAGCAGGACCTGGCCGAGTAGTCAGCCCCACCTTCCAACCGCTGCCTAGTACTTCCCATATATGCCCCTCCGCCAAGCCCTTCGCAACCCTATTTTCACTCCGAATTCGCAGTACTGCGCAACCAGACAACCCTCGCGAGCCACCGCCATTTCCAATTTCCCTCCGACTTCCCGCCGCTCTCGCCGTATCATCAATGTTGACAAAGGGTCGACGCCCACAATGACCACCACTCCTATCCCCGGCCTGATCCCCACTTACGAAGACTATTCCCGCTGCGTCCACTGCGGCCTGTGCCTTAACGCCTGCCCCACCTACCGCCTCTGGAACCTTGAGGCCGATTCGCCCCGCGGGCGGATCCGCCAAATGGTCAGCGTCGAGCAATCCGCCATCGCAGACCCCGAGCAAAGGGCCCTCCCCATCACTGCCAGCTTCGTCGACCACATTGACAAATGCCTCGACTGCCGCGCCTGTGAAACCGCCTGCCCCTCCGGGGTTAGCTACGGCAAACTCGTCGAGTACGCCCGCGCGCGCATCGAACGCGATTACCGGCGCCCGTTCTTCTCGCGTCTCCAGCGCAATCTTGTTTTCCGCCATTTACTGCCGTATCCAAATCGCATCGCCGCAGCCGCGCGCGTCCTGCGCATCTACCAACGATCCGGCATGCAATCGCTGGCTCGCGGCACGGGCATTCTAAAATTACTCGGCCTGGCGGGCAGGGAAGCCTTGCTCCCGCCCATCGACAGCAAATTTTTCTTCGACCAACTCGGCACCACGCACGCCGCCATCGGTCCGCGCCGCGCGCGCGTGGCCTTCTTCGCCGGCTGCGTCGCGCAAGTCACCTTCACGCCGCTCAACGAAGCCACAATCCGTGTGCTCACCGCCAACGGCTGCGAAGTCGTAGTCCCAAATGCGCAGCGCTGCTGCGGTGCCCTTGCCGCCCATGCCGGCGCGCGTGAGGCCGCACGCGAAGTCGCGCGCAAAAATCTACTCGCCTTTCATCTCGCCGATTTTGACGCCATCGTCACCAACGCCGCCGGCTGCGGCTCGACGCTCAAGGAATACCACCACCTTTTCAGTCACGACGAACCCGAATACCCTGTCGCCGAAGCGTTCAGTGCAAAAGTCCACGACGTCACCGAATTCTTAGCCAAAATCGGACTGAGCGCACCGCTGAATCCGGTAGCTCAGCCAGTTTCCACTTCCGGTGCGTCGACAAAAATACGCATCACCTATCAGGACTCCTGCCACTTGCTCCACGGACAAAAAGTTCGCGAAGCTCCCCGCCAGCTCCTGCGCGCCATCCCCAATCTTGAATTTGTGGAATTGCCGTACTCGGAAATTTGTTGCGGCTCGGCGGGCAGTTACAACATCACGCAAACGCAAACTTCACTCGACTTGCTGGCCGGGAAAATGCAACACGCGAAATCCACCAACGCCGAACTGATCATCACTGCCAACCCTGGCTGCTTGCTGCAGATGCGCGCGGGCGCCGCTCTGCACCACACCAACCAGCAAATCCTGCACGTCATCGAACTTCTCGACCGCGCGATATCCGCGGGGACGGCGCTATGACGTCAACCTCTTCACAAACGGAAACGCCCTCCGTGCGGCGATCATATCTGCCGCGCAAAGGGCGAACCCGTCTTCAGGAGAGAAGCTCGTTGAATATTTCTTTGCTGCTGCCCGAACCTATTCGTCGGAAGGAGGAGGAGGACCACCGGCCGGTCCACCCGGTCCGCCAGGTCCGCGACCGCCCCGCGGTCCGCCCACTTTTACGGTATAGCCCGTGGGCACCGTGAACAGTGTCGCCGCCGGCTCGGTCTTCTGCAGGTTGCTTATCGTGTACGTAGTTGTTCCGAATTGCGGATCGGTGTGCGTGCTCTTCACCACGATCTGCAAATCCTGCGAATACCAGCGCTCGGAGACGATTTGAATGGCCTTGTCATTGCCAATCTTCCCCGCCGGAATGGTCTTGGTAATGCGCGTGCCCTCTGCGCTGACGCCATCAATCACTTGCGTCCCCAGAGATTCTTTCTTCAGCAAGCCCGCAGCTTCTTCGGACGCCTCTCGCGCTTCCATCTTTTGGTGGAACGTATCGGCGGTGTCAGACGTGGGAGGCTCGGTCCGCATCGTCATCTTGTCCGCCACTTTGTTGGTGGTATCGAGCATGTAATGCACGCCGGCCACGGGATCCGAAATCATCACCATGGTCTTCGGTGTGCCAGACGCGGCCAGCGGCCCAAATCCCGACGCCGTCAATTCCCGGCGCGAACGACCCTGGCTATCGCGATACAAGGTCAATTGCGCGGTGCGATGAATTACCGTTCCATCCTGCAGCGTGCTGGTGGTTTCAGACGTTGCGGTCGCGGAAAATGGTGCACCCTTGACGACTTTTCCATGCCCGCCCTCAAATCCCATCAACTCCATGGGACCGCCAAATCCGGGCCCGCCGTGATGCGGACCTTGCGCGCGCGCTGTTCCCGCGGTCAAAATAAGGGCACCTCCAGCTACCAGACTCATCCATGTGTTTCGATTCATTCCTGTTTCTCCTCTTCCTCTCCTGATGTTTCTAAACTCGATGCAGCCAAAAATTTGTCACGCCGCTTCGCAACGCAATATTTATTGCGGCGCGCGGACTGCTTCCGGCAAACCATCGTTACCCACAAGCAAATCCACTTGGATCCATTCGTTAGCGCGATCTTCGTTCACGGGAAGGCCCAGCGCACCAAGCGAACCGCGCTGCATGGCCACGCGGACGATCGTGGCATCATCGTTTCCCGTGTAAATCGCTCCCGGCAGCGCGGTGAAGCCATCTTCTTCGTTGTCGGCCACCAGCGCAGAACTGCCAGCGTCGACGTTCTGGCTGTTTGCCGAAACATCTTTTGCAGCATTTTTCGCAACACCATTCACGCTGGGGAGCGCAAGGTGGTGCTCGCGCCAGTTGACCCAACTCACCGCGCCCACCAGCACCGCGGCGGCCGCCAAGCCCCACGACGCCAGTACCGCTGTCTTTCGCGTTTTTATGGTGCGATGCTGCATACGAAATTCCTGCCGTAGGCGCATTTCCACGCGCGGCGGTGCACCGTGCGTATTGGTTGCGCCGGCCAGCAGTTGCAAGTCTCTACGCGCCGCATCCCAGGATTCCGCCAGCGCTGCGCAGTGCACGCAGGCATCAACATGCTCTCGCGCTGCTGCGCGCGAGGCCGAGGAAACCTCGCCGTCGTGTTCGGTGCCCAATCCTACGGAAGCAAACTCTTCACAATTCATCGCCATTCCTTTTTGCCAATCCTGCTTACTGGCCCTCTTGCTCGCCGCTCTTGTTGAATCTTCGTTGCCCGCCTTTATTCCGTTTATCGGACTTCATACCGTGGCGCTCACCCGCCGCGGCGTGCCGCGAAAAATTTCCAGTTTGGCTAACAGCAGCGCGCGCCCGCGATGCAGCCTTGAACGAATCGTTCCGATCGGGCATCCCACAATCGCCGCGGCTTCTTCGTAACTCATATCCTGCAACTCGCACAAAACCACGGCTTCGCGAAACTCTTCCGGCAACTCCAGCACCGCGGCGCGTACTTGCGAGGTGCGTTCCCGTTTTTCCGCCCACAGTGCCGGGGTCGCCGTGTCGATCAGCACTACACCGTTGCCGCTGCCATCCTCGTTCTTTTCGTCCAGCGCGATTTCCCGGGGCACGCGTTCACGATGCTTCAGGATGCGATTGCGCGCCACACCATACAAAAATGCCGAGACGGTTCCGCGTTGCGCGTCGTATTTCTTCGGATCCCGCACTAGCGTCATAAACACGTCCTGCACAATCTCTTCCGCGGCCCACGGGCTGCCGGTCATGCGCACCGCAAAGCGGTAAATAGCCGCCTGGTGTCGGCGGTACACCAGCGTGAAGGCATCCTCATCGCCCTTCGCCGCCCGCCTGAGCAGTACGTCGTCAGCCACTTCCTTTGTAATGGTCATCTCGTTACATCAGACGTCGCGCGTGCCTTCAATGGGTATATTCCCCATCCCCACGCAAATAGTTCCCTGAAGCTTTTTAGGAGTTACAGGCGAGGGATCGACCGTGGGCTAAAACGGCCCTGGGGCGAGGCGGGCCCAATATATCGTACCCCTACAAAAGACCCCTACAAAAAAAGCGCAGCATGCCGCGCCACCTCCAAGAAAGGAAACGGTCAAATGCTACGCGTTGACTTGGCTGGGTGAGGCCAATAAACTGTCGCCTCAGCGAGTTTCCTCTCTTGATCGGACAGAATATTTCTCACTACCGCGTACTAGAAAAGCTCGGCGGCGGTGGCATGGGAGTGGTGTATAAAGCCGAGGACATAAATCTGCGGCGCTTCGTGGCGCTGAAATTCCTTCCCGACGATGTGGCGCGCGATGCGGCGGCGTTAACGCGATTTCAGCGCGAGGCGCAGGCCGCGTCGGCGCTGAATCACCCCAACATTTGCACGATTTATGAGATCGGCGACGAAGGCGGGAAACCGTTCATCGCCATGGAGTTTCTCGATGGCATGACCTTGAAGCATCGCATCGCCGGGCGTCCGATGGAGGTCGAAACCGTGCTGGCGCTGGCGATTGAAATAGCCGATGCGCTGGATGCCGCGCACAGCGAAGGGATTGTCCACCGGGATATTAAACCGGCCAACCTTTTCGTTACCAAACGCGGGCACGCCAAGGTCTTGGATTTTGGTTTGGCTAAGGTGACGGCAGGATCGCGCGTCGCGGCCGGGGAAGTGGAAGCTACAGCGGGAATGAGCGCGGAGTTTTTGACCAGCCCGGGGGCGGCGATTGGCACGGTAGCGTACATGTCGCCGGAGCAGGCCAAGGGCAAAGAGCTGGACGCGCGTACCGATCTATTTTCGTTTGGCGCGGTGTTGTACGAGATGGTGACCGGAGCGGTACCGTTCCGCGGGGATACTTCGGCGGTGATTTTTGATGCGATTTTGAATCGCGCGCCGGTACAGGCGCTGCGCCTGAACCCGGAGATGCCCGCGCGGCTCGAGGAGATCATTAACAAGGCGCTCGAGAAGGATCGCGATTTGCGCTATCAGCATGCCTCGGAAATTCGCAGCGATTTAAAGCGTCTGCAGCGGGATAGTGGTTCGGGGCGAACGCCGGCGCTGACGCAGGAAGGGGTGCAGGAGTCGGGTGCAGGGTCGTCAACGGCTCAGGCTGGTGCGCAGAGTGGGAGCGGGATCGCAACCGGCGGTGTTGCGGCTGGCAGTGTTGCGGCAAGCGGGGCGAGCGGCGCCGCAGGCAGCGCAGCGGCGATTGTGCCGGCCGCGCCAACCACGGGAAGCAGTTCCAGCGTTGGCGCCGTGGCGCGGGAGCACAAGTTCAGCTTGGCGGCCATTGTGGCGGTGGTTCTGGTGTTATTCGCCGCCGGGGCTTTTGGAATCTACTCGCTGCTTACACGCACCGGGCCGACACCGTTCCAGAATTTCACGATTACCCAGGTAACCAGCACGGGAACCGCGGAAAGAGCGGCAATCTCGCCGGACGGCAAGTATGTGTTGAACGTGCAGAACGACAATGGTCTGCAAAGTTTGTGGCTGCGCAATGTGCCCACAGGAAGCGATACGCAAATTTTGGCGCCGGCCGCTGCGGTTTACGACGGGCTGGCGTTTTCCCCGGACGGCAATTACGTCTATTTCAAAAAAGCCGGAATTGGTTCGCAGACGGAATGGGACCTGTACCGCACGCCGGTACTGGGTGGAGCGCCGCAGAAGATAGTGAACGACGTCGACAGCAATATCACCTTCTCGCCGGATGGGCGCCGCATGGCCTATTGCCGCGGCAATGATCCGGACGTAGGCAAGTATCGCCTGCTAACCGCGAATCTGGACGGCAGCGACGAGACCATCCTGATCATCGGAACGAACCTTTCGGCCGAGTTTCCCCGGCAGGTAAGCTGGTCCCCGGATGGGAAAGCGATAGCCTACAGCGTGTACACCACCGGGGCGGTGCTGGGTACCATCAAATTGTTTGACATAGCGGCGAAGCAAGCCAAAACGTTGGCCGCTTTCCAGGACGACTTGGTCCACGAATTAGCATGGCTGCCTGATGGTAAATCGCTATTGCTGGTGTTCGACGAAAAAGGGCCGAATTATAATCGGTCCCAAATCGGGTTACTCTCTCGCGCGGGCGGAAAAATCCAGGCGGTTACCCGAGACACCAACCAATATGGGACGTTGACGCTTTCCGCGGACGGAAAGATAGCGTCCACCGTGCAGGCGAGAAATACACCACGTCTGGATGTAATTCCCGCCGCGGGCATCAAGGCCAACGCGGCACTTACGCCGTTGGCGCAGGCCAGGGAAGCGCGCACCGTGGCTTGGACTCCGGATGGAAAGTTGCTGGTGTCCGACGGGCAAGCGGTGACGCGGATGAACAGCGACGGCTCTCAGCCCGTACAGTTAATCAACGATCCGAACGCCTGGATTCTGGACATCGCACGCTGCGGCGAGCGTTACTTGGTGCTGTCCTGGGCCTTCCACGCCGGAACGTCGGGCGCGCGGCTCTGGCGCACCGATTTGGATGGCACGAACGCGAAGCAATTGACGGACGGAACTTTCGATCTTGACCCGGTCTGTTCGCAGGACGCGAAGTGGGTGTATTACTACAGCGCGAGCGGGGAGCACTCGGTAATGCGCGTGCCTCTGCAGGGTGGAGCGTCGGAGTCCGTGCCCGGAGGCGACGTCCCCAGCATGTACGGCTTAGGGGTGGGCCAAACCATTTCACCCGATGGCCGTGTGCTGGTCTTCAGCGCCGACCTCAGCACGCAATCCAATGGTGGCGGCGCCGTCAGCAAATTGGCGCTGGTGAATCTAGAGGGAAGCGGTCACCCGACTGCGCGCCTGTTCGACCCAGACAAGCGCATTGCCGGGGGCATTGGAAGCGGTACATTTGCGAACGGTATGACATTCGCTCCCGATGGCAAAGCGGTGGCCTACGTTATCCGTGACCAGGGCGTGGATAATGTTTGGGTGCAGCCACTAGACGGTGGCCCGGGGCGCCAGATCACCAATTTTACTACGGAACACATCGCGCAGTTTCGCTGGTCGCCGGATGGCAAGCTACTGGCGGTGACGCGTTCGCATAATGTATCGGACGTGATGTTGTTGCGGGAAAAGTAGCGGGCGAGCCTCAACTTAATGGATCACGACCCACAGCCAGGATTGGCGGTGCCGCGCGGCCCGAGGTGCAATTTGCGACAAGCCGGGATAGGGGTTGTGTTGCTGTTTGCGGCGCTGGTATTGCTGCCCGCGGTCCCACGCACAATGGAAAACCCACTGGAGCTATGAAGGTGCAGACGGGCCCGAACATTGGGGTGACCTGGATCCGCAGTACGCCGCCTGCAAAACGGGCGAGGAACAATCCCCGATCGACATTCGCAGTGCGCAGAAAGCTGCACTCCCCGCCGTGCAGTTCGCATACAAAAGCGGCCCGCTGAAAATTATCAACAACGGCTACACGGCGGTCCGCGTGAACTATGCCCCGGGAAATGGAAACTTCCTGATTGTGGGGCACCAGCGCTACGAACTGACGCAATTCCATTTTCATCGTCCTAGCGAAGAGTACATTCACGGTAAGCCGTCGGATATGGTGATCCATTTGATGCACCAAGCAAGCGACGGAAAGATTGCCGCAGTGGCTGTTCTTCTAAAAGCAGGCAGCGCGAATGCCACCATCCAGCAGCTTTGGAAATATATGCCGCAGGTTGAAGGCAAAGAGGAAGAGATTGCCGGAGTCGAAGTTGATCCCGCCGGCCTGTTGCCACAGGACACTGCCTATTACACGTACACGGGGTCGCTGACGGCTCCCCCCTGCAGTGAAGGCGTCACGTGGTTTGTGCTAAAGACCCCGGTAGACATTTCAGCAGAAGAGATCAACGCATTCGCCAAGCTTTATCCGCACGATGTCCGCCCCCTGCAGCCGCTCAACGGACGCGTGGTAAAAGAGAGTGAGTAGCGCGAAAATTTTCGGTAAGCGACGAGATCGCGCGGAATAGTGCTGATGAAATCTACCGCCGTTTCTCTAGGCGATGACGAGTCTAAAATTCCAGACGCAATTGGAAAGCGATCATGCGCGGAGTGCTATCGCCGCCCAAGCCTACGCCAAGGAGGCCGGTGGGCGGAGAAGTGGTGTAGGTCAGCGCGCCAAAGCCGGTTTGCGTGGAAGGTTTCCCGGGGATGCCGGCGAAGACCATGCTCGGCAGGCCGAAATTCGGGTGATTGAAGACATTGAAAAATTGGGTGTCGAAGCGCATCTTTACGCGCTCGCTCAACGGAAACCATTTCGTGAGGTAAAAATCGCTCCAAACAAAATTAGGGCCGCGCAGAGCGTTGCGGCCCAGACGTGCCGAACTGGCAGTTTTGCGGCGTACTGATCGTTGCCGTCCGGGTCGTAACACGCGCCGGTGCTCGGATCGACTGCGGAGACAAAGGCGTTGGGATTGAGCCACTGCACCGTGCCGGGCTGCGTCACGCCGGGGATGGATTGGTGATCGTAGAGCGGCACGCCGGGAACGACGCTGGCGAATTGCGGTCCGCTGCCATTGACGATGCCGTCGCCGTTTGCGGAATAGGGCGTGCTCAAGACGGAAAATGGAATGCCGCTGTGCCAAAAGAACGTGCCGGAAATTTGCCAGCCGTTTAGCGCGTAGCCTAAACGCGCGATCGTGCACCTTTACGGGAATTGATAGACGTATTGCGCGTTGAGGTTGTGGCGGATGTCGTAATCGCACGGGCCGTAATCGCGCGCCAGGTCTCCGGGAAGCGGCGACAAAATTCCTCCGGCGGAAAATTGCAGGAAGCCGCCGTTGGAGACGGTGTCCATGCAGCGGCTCAAGGTGTAATTGAGTTGTCCCATCAGTCCGTGACCGATGCGTTTCTTGGCCGAGATTTGCAAGCCGTTGTAGTGGCTGTTCGCGCCGGTGGAAAACTGCGTGACGGCGGCGAAGCGCGGATCGGTGGATTGCGCGTAAGGAAATGGCGCGAAGCACCCCTGCAGACGGTTTGATAACCGTTGACTTGCGACTGGTACGGCTGATTTACCGCGCGCGTGCCGACATATTGTACGAGCAGACTTCCCGTGGTTCCGAACTGCTGCTCGATGCCGAGACTCCACTCCATGAAATAGGGCGCATGAAGTTCTCCGGAAGGCACGGCGGTGATGGCCACTGGCGGAAGGCAGTGGCGGGATTTGCCTGCGGGGAAGCGCAGGAAAGCTGGCCTTGCGCGAATCCTGAGCTGAACGTTTGATTGGCGGCTACGGCTGCGTCTACTGCGCTATTTGGCACGCCCGGGGCGATAGCCGTGCCGCCCGACGTTCCGAGAAGTCCGCCCTGGAAAGTTTTCACGTAGGGCGGATTGACGCCGACTACGTCGGCGATGCTGCCGGGCAAAATATCGCTGAAGATTCCGAAGCCGGCACGCAAGACGGACTTGGGCGCGAACTGCCAGGCGATAGCCGTGCGCGGCTGCAGAATCGCCAGCGGCGTTGAGGAAAAGACGTTGCCGAGACCCGTTTGGATCGCTGCGTCGAGGGGCTGATTTACATTGTGCGAGATGGAAGCGAACGAGCCGCTGAGGCGGGCGATTTCGTCATGCGGATTCAGCGGATTGGAATTCAGTGTGTCGCGCAGGCCAAACGTCCAAGTGAGCTTCTTGGTTACCTTCCAGGTGTCCTGCGCATAGAGGTCGAGATTCAAAAAATTAAACGGTTCGTTCGCGGAAGTGGGAAAAGTCTGTGACGCCGTGGATGCGACACCGTAAATATATTGCGCAGCGTGGTGTACGTGACGGTGGGAACGCTGCCTTCGCCGAAATCGTAATCGTTCAGGCGCAGGATGCGGGTGTTGGTGCCGAAACGCAATTCGTGCGCGCCGTGCGTCCAGGCCAGATTGTCGTTGATGAAGAAGCGCGAAGCACGCCGTCCTTGCACCCAGGTGTTGTCCAGCCCACCCAACGGGTGAAGGGCGCGTTGGCGCCGCTGCCTTGCAAAACGATCGGGAAAGCCGCCAGCGTTTTTTGGAAATCGCTGGGGCCGAACAGGCTGGCGTACCAGGAAAAAGCTGGATTGAAATAGTTCACCAGGTTCTGCGAAAAAACGTGTGTGTATCCCGCCGCAAAAGAATACAGCGGCTGGGGAGAAATGGCGTTGAACAACGGATTGATGGGGTCGGTGTAAGCAGCCTGCAGACCGGTGTCCGACTGAAAGCGGTACCAGGTGGTGTTTTTCTCGTCGATGTTGTAGTCGATGCGAGCTGTTTGCACCTGCTCGTGATCGTCGCTGGAATGCGAAATGCTCTGCCGGTTGGCGCAGCCGTTTCCGTCATTGGCGATGGCTGGCAGCGCCGCCGCCCGCGTCGAATGGGCAGCCCAGCACGGCGAGTGGCGTACCGTTGGTATTCCCGTAGAGTGAAAACATCTTTTGATAAAAAGGCACTGACTGCGGCGCTGGCCGGATAGACCGAACCGGTGATGGAGTCGATCTCCGCCGAGCGGAAGTTGCTGCAAAACGTAATTTTGAAATGCCGGGAGTGGGAACGGTGGTGGCCGTGACGATGGGCAGCGCGATACGCACCCACTCGCTGTCGAAAAAGAAAAACAGCTGTTGCGAATCGACCGGGCCGCCCACGCTGCCGCCGAAGTGGTTCACCGTCGAGCGCGGTTTGTGATTTCCCGGCGTGGCGTTGGTGAAGTAATCGGCGGCATTCAACCTTGAGCCGTTCCACAACTCGTAGAGATTTCCATGAAATTGTTGCGAGCCGGATTTTGTGACGTAGTTGACCTGCGACGCGCCGTATCGGCCCTGATCGACGGCGTAGGAAAGCGTGTTGACGGTGACTTCGGAGATCGAGTTGAGCCCGAGTACGAGATTGGTGGATAGTCCGCTGTTCAAATTGGTGAGCGGGTCATTCGTCTCCAGGCCATCGACGATGTACCCGTTGGAGAGCGCGGGCAGCCCGTTGAACTCCACGTTGCCATAACCGTTCGAGCTGCCCACGAAATCGTTGCCGCTGCCCGCGGTATTCACCAGCGCACCCGCGGCGAACTGCAGCGGGTAAGTCAGATCCCCGCCCGGATTGGGGAGGTTTTCCAAAGCACGCGCATTGAGCGTCGTGGAGGTATTGGCATTTTCCGGATTGAGGATGGCCGATTCGCTGCTGACTTCGATACTTTCCTTCGCCTGCGCCACGCGTACGACGAAATCCACAGTTTGCTTTTGGCCCAGACCGGCGGACACCGCGTCATTGCGCAAAGTTGCGAAACCAGCTGCTTCCACCGTGACCGAATAGGTCCCGGGCTTTAGCTGCGCGAAGGTGAAGCGGCCCGCTTCGTCGGTTTTCGCAATGCGCGTCAATCCGGTTTCATTGCTCGTGACCGTGACGGTAGCGCCCAACACCGGCGCGCCGCTGGCATCGCGCACCTGTCCGAGGATGGCGCTGGTGGTTTCCCCCTGGGAGAAAGTTACTCCGGGCCAGAGCAAATGAAACCACCCGACGAAGGCAAATATTGCAAAAACCGAACGCGGCATTGTTGTAGACCCAGGTCGATCGGGTCTGTTCATCCGGATCCACCGTGTAGTTAACCATACTTAATATCTGTACTTAATACAAGTAAATAAAAATATGAAAGTGGACATTCAATTGATTGCCAGCTTCGGTGGATTACGGGTTGTTCTGCGGCACAAACAATCTTGGCTGTGGTTTCGGGGTGAATCTGGCTGAACAACAGCACACAGCCAGGATTGGCTGTGCCACCGGGCGGAGGGTATAATCGCGGCAAATCATGAGCCTCGCTCCAGGCAGCAAACTTGGTCCATTTGAAATTGTTGCTCCGCTGGGTGCAGGCGGGATGGGCGAGGTCTACCGGGCGCGGGACACGCGGCTCGAACGTGTCGTTGCGATTAAGATTCTGCCCACCGAATTCTCCGCGATAGCGACCGCTTGCAGCGTTTCGAGCAGGAAGCGCGCTCGGCCTCCGCGCTCAACCACCCCAATATCGTTACCATCTACGAACTGGGACAGGACGGCTCCACGTCACTACATCGCGATGGAACTGGTCGAGGGAAAGACCCTGCGCGAACTGCTCGCCTCTGGCTTGCTGCCAATACGAAGGGCCATTGAAATCGCGGCGCAGATTGCGGAGGGTCTGGCCAAGGCTCATGAAGCTGGAATCACGCATCGCGACTTAAAGCCCGAGAACCTGATGATCTCGCACGACGGATTCGTCAAAATCCTCGACTTCGGCCTGGCGAAGCTACGCGTCGCACCAGCAAACAGAGTTCCGATGTTCACAGTACATCCGTCTCGCATGACTCGGCTCAGGCCAGGTTCTGGGAACGGTGGGATACATGTCACCGGAACAGGTCGAGCGGCCGCAGCCTGGATTTCCGGTCGGACCAGTTCTCCTTCGGCTTGGTGCTCTACGAGATGGTAACCGGGAAGCGCCCGTTTCAAAGAAGCACGGCAGCGGAGACCTTGGTGGCCATTCTCCGGGAACAGGCCGAACCCGTCGGAACGCAAAACCGCGACGCCCCGGCTCCGCTGTGTTGGGCCATCGAGCGGTGTCTGGCCAAAGAGCCCGATAAGCGTTATGTGTCAACGCGAGAGCTCGCTCGCGAACTTGCGGCCATACGTGACTGCTTCTCGGAAAACCCAGCGAAGCAGCAGGAAATCCGCGCGACCAACCTTCCGGTGTCGCGAACCGGGTTTGTGGGACGGGAAAAAGAAGCCGCCGCCGCCAAAGAACTCTTGCTGCGTGAGGATATGCGCCTGGTCACGGTCACCGGCCCAGGCGGAATCGGCAAAACGCGTCTCGCCGTGGAGGTCGCCAGCGGCCTGATCGAATCATTTCCCGGCGGCATCTATTTTGTTGCGCTTTCCCCGCTAAGAGATCCGGGCTTGCTCGCTTCCGTGATTGTTCAGGCGTTGGGAATCAGGGAGGCGGGAGGCCAGTCGCCGCTCGAAATTCTCAAAAAAAATTTGCAGGATTCCTTCCGCGCACCAATGCTTTTCCTGCTGGATAATTTCGAGCACCTGATGCAGGCGGCGCCCACCGTGGCGGAGCTGCTCGCCATGGGCCCCAATCTTAAAATCCTGGTAACCAGCCGGGCGGCGCTGCACGTGTACGGAGAACATGAATTTCCGGTGCCGCCGCTGGCGCTGCCGGATGCGCGGTCTCTGCCTTCGGTCGAGGTTCTGTCACAGTGCCCGGCCGTCGCACTGTTCGTGCAACGCGCCGTCGCCGCCAAGCCGGATTTTGAACTTAACCGGGAAAACGCGGCCGCCATCACCGAGATTTGCGCCCGATTGGATGGTCTGCCGCTCGCCATCGAGCTCGCCGCCGCCCGCGTCAAAGTTCTTTCACCCTCTTCCATGCTGACGCGCTTGGCCAGCCGCTTGCAATTATTAACGGGCGGCGCGCGCGACCTGCCGCAGCGTCAGCAGACGCTGCGCGCCGCCATGGATTGGAGCTACGATCTGCTAAATCCCGCGGAGCAAAACCTCTTCCGAAGATTGTCGGTCTTCGTGGGCGGCTGCAATCTGGAAGGCGCGGAAGCGGTGTGCGACACCAAAGGTGATCTCGATTTAGATCTGCTCGACGGCATGGCCTCCATGGTGGACAAAAGCCTGGTGCAACAGGTCGAACACGCCAAAGGTGAATCGCGCTTCGTGATGCTGGAAACGATCCGCGAGTACGCTCTGGAAAAACTGCAGGCCAGTGGCGAGCAGCGCGTCGACCAAACGCGCCCATGCCGCCTACTGCCTGGTGCTGGCGGAAGAAGCGGCTCCGGACCAGAGCGGCGCGGAAGGGGCGGAATGGCTGGAACGCTTCGCGCTTGAACATGACAATTTTCGCGCGGCCCTAGAATGGCTGACAGAAACCGGAGACGCGGAGTGGGGCCTGCGTCTCGGCACCGCGCTGTTTCGTTTCTGGGAGATTCGCGAATATCTCGCCGAAGGCCGGGACAGGCTGGGCAAGCTGCTGAAGCTTGCGGGCGCCGCGGCTCCCACCAAAGCGCGCACGCGCGCGCTTTTTGCCGCTGGCGTGCTTGCCGGCGAGCAGGGCGATTACGCCTCGGCGGAAACGCTCATCGGCGAAAGCCAAGACATCGCGCGTCAGTTGGGTGACAAGACCGGCGTCGCCGTCTCGCTCAACGCGCTGGCGGTTCTTGCCCGCGATCGGGGTGACGTCGCCCTCGCGCACACGCTCTGTTCGAAGAAAGCCTGGCGCTGTGGAGAGAATCGGGCGACCAGAAGGCCGTCGCTCGCGCTCTCAGCAACCTCGCAAATGTCGTGAAATTGCAGGGAGACTACGACCGCGCGCGCTCGCCTGTACGCGGATTGTCTTTGCCATTTTCTGCAGGGCTGGGAGACCGGACCGGCGTCGCCTGGTCCCTAAACTATCAGGGCGATGTCGCTCGCGATCAGGGTGACTCCGACAGCCGCGCGGGCATTGTACGAGCAGGGCTCTGGCAATTTTTCGGGAACTCGGCGACCGCTGGGGCATTGCCGGCACGCTGGCCGATCTGGGAAGCCTGGCGAGGGAACAGCGGGATTATCCCGAGCGCGCATTCTCTGTACCGGGAAAGCATAAAGATTTTCCAGGAGCTCGAACATAAACGCGGAATTGCCCGCCTGCTGGAGTGTTTCGCGTGCTCCGCGGCCGCTCAACTTCAAGCCGAGCGTTCCCTGCGGCTGGCGGGCGCAGCGGCTGCGCTGCGGCAAAATATTGGCGCTCCGCTCACGCCGGCGGAACAAGTTAAACTGGAAGCAAGTCTGGACCCGGCGCGGCAGGCGCATCAGCAACACGCGCCGGCGCCACGGCGTGGCTGGAAGGTTGGGCTTTGCCGGTCGATAAAGCTATCGAAGAAGTGCTGATGCCCGAAGCGGCATCGTCCGCGCGTTAGCAGCCGGATGGCGGGAGATTCGGCAGCGTTACTCCGCGGTTGCGGGCGTCGATGAGCCGGCGCACGGCGGAAACGCGATTGGCGGGAAGGCCGACGCGCTTGGCGTGTTCTTGGACGGTCGCCTCGTCCGGAGCGAGGTAAACGCAGTACACCTTGTCGCCGGTCACGTAGCTGTGGAGCCACTGGATCTCGGCCCATCCCCTTCAAAACGCCCACCGACTTTTGGGAGACTTCTCGCAATTGGGCGTCCGTTAGATTTCCGGCTCCGGGAACTTCGCGTTCGATGACGTATTTGGCATTGCATTCCGTGGCAGCATGCTAGCATGCAGTGGAAGCGTCTTCAAGGCGGCGCAGCCGAAGCGTCGCCGTCAGAGAAAAACGGCCGAAGGCCAGAATGAGAATGGAGGTCGCCATGGATCTTCGATCGCTTCAGAAACCACTGAAAGAACAATACCGCAGTGACCCAAATGCCTCGCGAATCACGCTCCGCGCGAAAGGCGGGCAGACCGACGTTCCGGTCTCCTGCTCCGTCGATATCGGGCGCGCCATCTACCAAGCCGAAGCCCACAAAGGCGTCGGAGGCGCGGGTGCGGGCGCCTGTTCCGGCGACCTTTTGCTGGGGCTCTGGCAGCTTGCGCGCAGATCACCTGTCAGATGGTCGCCGCGGCCATGGGCATCCCCACCGAGCGCATTGAGGTCACCGTGGAGGGAGACTTGGATCTTCGCGGCACCCTGGGCATCTCAAAAGACGTGCCCGTAGGCTTTGAGAGCATCCGTCTGCATTTCGATGTCGCTGGCCCCGCAGGCAACGCCGGAACAACTGCGTCGGATTGCGAGAAAAAACGGAACAATATTGCGTGGTGATGCAGACCTTGCTGCAGCCGCCGAAACTACAAACCGAATGGATTCGCCACATTTAAAACGAGGTAATCGGAAATGTGCCGCAACATCAAAATGCTTTTCAACTTCGATCCGCCCGTAACTCCCGAAGAGATTCGCGCGGCATCACTGCAGTACGTCAGAAAGATCAGCGGTTTTAGCAAACCGTCGAAGGCCAACGAAAGCGCATTCTTAGCCGCCGTCGATGAAGTCGCCGGCGTCTCCGCCCGTCTTCTCTCCGCG
The DNA here is from genome assembly GCA_963798585.1 of uncultured Acidobacteriota bacterium. Classification (GTDB taxonomy): domain Bacteria; phylum Acidobacteriota; class Terriglobia; order Acidiferrales; family UBA7541; genus Acidiferrum. The sequence goes on along the minus strand of CAWCTJ010000017.1, from coordinate 95,396 downwards.
CTCGAAACGAATGCCCCCGCAAGAAGCCGCGAAGAAGAGGCCGCCAAAGCCAAAGCGCGCGGCGCAGCAAGATTTCATGCGGCGCCCGGTTAATAGGGTTCCACGACCACTTGGCTCCCCAGCGGAAACACAACGTCCGAGCTCGTAGCCGCGCCGAGACGGTACGGTACCTGCTGGAACGGCGAGGTAGTGGGTCCCGTCCAGGTAGCCTGGCCGGTGGTAACCGAGAAGATGGTGTTCAAATAAGGTGAGTACACCGAATCAGGCCCCACCGTCTGAAAGCTGTATAACTCGGGGAGGGCTGGCGTAGCGAGTACAGCTCCTGTCGCGCTATAGATAGTGCAGTTGACGTAATAGACCGGTCCAAATGACCCAGATCCTGGTTCGACCGCATAGTTATTGACCAGCACACGATCATTATCGATCCAGCCGATAGCAAAACCCGGGACTGCTGTGACCAGAGTACCATTCTTGTATATGCTCGTCGTGGAATTCTGGCTATTCGGCCCACTGGATACGGCAATCAGTGTCGCGTCAGGGGAAAGCAGGATGGGGTCGGGACCAAAATCGGCATTCAGGCCTCCCCCTTGGGGGTTGTCGCTCCAAATCACTGGCCCACCCGTCGTAGCGGTGACCTGCCGCAAGAAAATCCAATTGGTTGTATTTGTCATTCCCGAGACTTGTCCAAGTATCGTTCCGGAGTCGGAAAGGGTGAAATCAAATAATTCCGGATCTCCATCATCGACGTTTGTGTAGGGAAAGCTGTTGATTAGATTTCCAGAGGGAACTGAAAATATCTTGAGTGTCCCATCAGGCTCGTATTGCGCGTCATTCGCATTGCCCGACGCGCCCAACACCGACCCATCTGACGATAAGGCAACTTTCCCACTCGAAAAGCTGATAGTCGCTTCCGGCGTTGTGTTCGTGGGATCGAAGTAGAATATCGTTCCGGCAGCTGTGCTGATTGCCACTTGGTTCGTGCTGCCAGCGATCGACCAGACTTCGCCAAGCCCGAAGTAACTGGGTACGTTCGCCGTCAAGCTGGTCCCGTCGAGCAGCACGCCATGCATGTTGCCTGAAACCCACTGGGAACTTGAGACCGCCGCGTAGGCACTTCCGTATGCGATAGGAAGGGCGGAGTCAGTTTCTAACGGAGTTGGGCCGGACAGATCAATCACGCTGATCGCCGCCGTTCCATAGGGCAGTAGTCCGATTGTCAACGCGGAAGGGATGGTCAACTCGTCGGTCGCGTCGAGGCAACTGGGGTTATCGCTGAAAGCTGGCGTATCGCTGCCGATCGCGTAGACTTCCAACCCGCACACCGGCCCCACTTGCGAGAATGTCCAAAGCCAGTTCCCCTGTCCGGTCAGGCTGCTGACCGTTGGCAACTGAACGACGGCCTGTTGAACGCCCGTCTTGGAATACGTCCAAACGGTGTCTGATAAGGTGCTCAGAAACCGCTGGCCATCCACAAACCAGGACAGGAACGACCCCGAGAATGGCTGGCTCACGGTAGACGTGCCATCCGCGGTCGAGACTGTTTCGACGACATTCTGGCCTGCTGGGCCCAACGCGGCCTGCACCACGCCGGGTGCCGCAAAAGTGATCGCCGCTGAATAATCGCCCGCTCGCGAAGCCATGATCTGGCCCGTGGTTGTCCAGACCACTATTCCTGCCGGCGAGCCCACACAAACATAGCTTCCATCCGAGGCCAATTGCCACCAAGTTCCGCCCTCCGCAACGGGTTGCTTAGACACTCCAGGCGCAACAATGGTGGCGGTGATGTGCCCGTCAGACGCGGCGCGTACTTCTAACCCGTTCGTTCTTCCTATCACCACCACCTGACCAGCCATGTCTACTGCGTTTGCTCCGTCACCGCTGGCAAGCATCGCGCTAGAGCTGTAGTTCCACAAAACCCAATGGCCGTTCTGATCCTCGCTCAGCAATCGAGATTGACTCAATCGCAGAACCTCGATGGGGGCGGCATGACCGAGTTCGAGCAAAACATTTAGAGCCGCATTCACGGTAATCGTTACGTTGGCCGTGGAGCTGCCGCCGGAATTGGAGGCCATCACTTTGTAAATTGCTTGTGGTGTCGCGACGGAGGGCGTGCCTGAGATGATCCCCGTGGAAGTGTTCAGGCTTAACCCCGCGGGCAGCGCAGGACTGACACCGTAGGACCCAACGGTTCCCGTAACCGTGGGAATGTCGGGGGCGATTGGCGTTCCCACGTTGGCAGTAATCGTCCCTTGGGGATAGACAAGATTAGCTGGTGCTGCCGCGTTCACCGTAATCTGCAAGATCGCCGTGGTGGAACCTCCCGAGTTTGAGGCGGTAACGGTGTAGTTGGCCTGCGGCGTAACGATAGTGGGCGTGCCTGAGATCGCTCCCGTGGAAGTGTTCAGGCTCAACCCCGCCGGCAGAGCAGGCTTGACACCGTAGGAGCTTACCGTTCCCGTGACCGTGGGGGCGTCGGTGGTGATTGCCGTTCCCACATCGACGGCAATCGTCCCCTGAGAATAGACAAGGTTGGATGGTGCTGCCGCGTTCACTGTGATTTGCAACGTCGCCGTGGTGGAACCCGCCAAGTTTGAAGCGGTAACAATATAGTTGGCCTGCGGCGTCACGGTGGTGGGTGTCCCTGAGATCGCTCCCGTGGAAGTGTTCAAGCTCAACCCCGCTGGCAGAGCAGGACTGACAGCGTAGGAGCCAACTGTTCCCGTGACCGTGGGAGCGTCGGTGGTCATTGCCGTTCCCACCGCGGCGGTAATTGTCCCTTGGGGATAAACCAGATGGGTAGGTGCGACAATCGGCGGGGTCACATTTCCCCCGCCGCAACCTACGCTCAGCCAAAGGATGCCCGAGACCATCGCTCGCGCCGCAACCCGGAAGCGGCAGACTTTCTTATCCGAAATTTCCTTCTTGCTTTTGAAAACGGTGACCATAGCAAACCCATTTCGGCTGCTCGCGGCCGATCACTTCGAGGACGACGGGCCCACTATAAAGCTCTCGGCTCAAAGTTACAACCCCGCCACTATCCTTACATTGCACTATATCCACAAAGCAGTTCAGCATACAAGTAAACGGCGTCGCATGAACAGCAGCCCATGTGCTTTGATTTGGATTTTGTCCATCCGCCTGTTTCTCAGGTTTCAAAGCAGCTGAGGAGGGATTATAGACTTTACGCAATGGGGCGCCATTTGACACCATTGCGAACATGGGCAAGGACCAGCGCGTTAAAGACGCAAAAGAGATTCAAGATCTCCACAAACGTAACCAAGCGTTGGGCGGGTGGCCCGGTCTGAAAGCGTAAAATGCAGGCACTCGATCGGTGTGTCGTTCTTTTGGTTCTAGCTCTTCTTGCATTGGTCTTTTCCGAGCTTGGTTTTTTCGGGGTGCCCCACCCTCGGTTTTTGAGGGTGGGGCTTGGTTTTGCTGTCTTTTCTTTCGCCTGTCATCAGTATCGGTTTGGCTCCTCCCCCTCTCATCCCTTCAACCCGGAACAACATCAATCGCCACCAATCCCACTTCACCCGTGGCATAAAACGACCAACTGCTCCACGGCCAATCTTTAGGATCCTCCACCAAGCCCCGCATGACCGGATTCCGATAGATGTACAGTAATTTTTCTTTGAATTTCTTACGGCCATACACATTGAATCCGTAAATAGCGCGCCGACCAAAAACTTCGCAGTTCCTCGCCCGTCTCCGCAAACGCCAACCGCAACTGCCCCGGCGCTCCGCTACGCCGCTTTTTCCGCATCTTCCGCGAAACCCGTTGCTTCAACATCTGCAGCACCGTCGACGGCGTCCCTTTCTTCGGCTCGCTCATCAGCAGGTGCACATGTTCCGGCATCACCACATACCCGGCTAGCAGAAATCCATACTCCTTGCGAACGCGCGCCAGCTCGCGCACAAAAACATTCCTGGCCCGCTGCGTCTCCAACAACGGTAACCGCCGGTAGCAACTAAACGTAATAAAATGCAGATCGCCACGACCGTAATAGCGTTTCAATCCCGTGGGCACAAGCCACCCCCACAAGCTACCCCAAGACCCACCCTCACAACCCGAGGATGGGGCACCCCGCGCCTCTCTACTCCCAGGTTACTTCCAAATAGTGATATCCTCCGTTCGTGCCGCGACGTCAAGAAAAAAACGAATCCTCCGGGCCACCCGCCAAAGTTCGCCAGGTACAACGGTGCGGTGAGGCAACAGGTCACTCGTGCAACTGTCACTGCGTCCGGGGGAATCCACACAACAAACGGCGCTTCGGATTTCCTCTACCGGTTATTTCTCGGTCCGCGTTGCGTGGAGACCACAATAAACATCTTGGGCCCAGACGGTAAGCCATCGTCGTCCGTGACAACTACAAACTGTAACTGAAAGGTCCAGATGTTCGACCACGTCACCGAGGAATCGTTCACACCAGAAGAGCTGTCCGAGGCAAAAGAGCATGCGATCCAAAGGCTGCGTCTATGGCGAAGAAGATGGATATTTTCCGCGATTGCCCTATTTCTGAGCTGCGCGTGGGTAACTCCGTTTTCGTATGGGCATTCACTACACAAGTATTGGGAAGTTTTCGGCAAGTACTTAGTCCTAATTTCGATGGGCTTACTACTGCCCTTTGTATATTCCGCTTGCCTTTTCTGGGGTGCCTGGGTTGCGGTTCGAGACATAGAGAAGGGCAACTTGTGATCGCCGCTCTCGCCTCACCAAATCCGACGTCACCATCTACTGGTACGGCGCCAGCAGCGACGCCTTGATGGAAGCCGACCTCAGCAACAATATGAAGTACAACTATTTCTTCTTTGGCGGCCGGCGCGTCGGTCGCTCGGACGCCTCCAACTCTGTCACCTGCTATTTCGGCGACCACCTCGGCAGCTCCCGCGTCGTCTGGCGGGTGGGTCACCCTTAACGCACTAAAAACTCTCCTGGGTGGCCTACGCTTTGCGGTTTTTCCTTTCGCAAAGCGTGGGTCACTCTTCGCTGCGGACCGACGTTCGCCCGCGGCTGATTCCCAGCTGTCTCAACCGACCGTCTCATTCCGTTCGAACGATATATCTATAAAATAATTGTTGACGCAGTAATTCCAAGGTGCTACTCTTCCGCGTGTTAACTCAACTCCCCGCTCGCCTGCACTACTCCGTCTCCACTCCAGCTTCCTCGCCGCGCCCAACACTCGCGCAAAAACGCGATCCATTCTTTTCAATCACTTACACACGTTTTGCCATTCACAATTTCACGCATCCCCCTTCTTTTGTTACTACTGCGCACGTTTTGCAAGAAACGCCCGGGGGTGGGGGTAGTGTTCGTATTTCTAGCCAAATTCTTGCTCATGGAAAGTCTTTCAGTCAGAATTCGTCTTCCCGTGTAACCCCAATGAAATCAAAACGATCCACAAAAATCACACCTAACCCAAGTAGAATGAAAACGTTCCATGACACCCCCCGGGGGGTGGGGTCTGCCTCTTTTTCTCAAACTGCCCACGTTCTCGAACCGTCGGCCTATGCTTATAATCTCTCGAACCGCGATTCGAGGAGCCTAGCCATGGCCGAACCTGCGCCTTCGCAAGACGCGCAGCTCGCGCAACTCAAGCAGCGCATGAAGTCCAGCTGGATGGCCGGCGACTTCGGCCAGATTGCTCGCAAACTTGCCAATGGCGCCGAGGAATTTGTTTCTCGCCTGGGACTGCAACCCGGCATGAAGGTTCTAGACGTGGCGTGCGGCACCGGCAATCAATCTCTGCCCGCCGCTCGTGCTGGCGCGGTGGTCACTGGTGTGGACATTGCCAGCAATCTTTTAGAACAGGCACGGCAACGCGCCGCCGAAGAAAATCTAAAAATCCAATTTGACGAAGGCGATGCCGAGCAATTGCCTTACGCCGACGCGCAATTCGACGTGGTGCTCAGTATGTTTGGCGCGATGTTCGGTCCGCGGCCAGGAGTCGTCGCCAGCGAGTTACAGCGCGTGTGCCGTTCGGGTGGCCTGATCGCTATGGCGAATTGGACCCCCGACAGTTTTGTCGGCAAAAGCTTCCAGATCAACGGCCGGCATGTTCCGCCCCCGCCGGGAATTCCAGCTCCGGTTTTGTGGGGCAGGGAAGAGGTCGTCAGAGAACGTTTCGGCGCCGGCGTTACTTTGCAAATGCAAAAACGTGAAGTACTTTTCGATTTGTCGATGAGTCCTGAAGCCGCGGTCGATTTCTTTCGCCAGTATTTTGGCCCCACGCAAGTCGCGTTTTCGCGCCTGGATGCGGAAGGGCAGAAGCGCATGAGAGATGAATTGATCGCACTGTGGACGGAACACAATATCGGCGACGAAAATCACACGAAAATCCAAACGGAATATCTGGAGGTGCACGCGCGGCGTCGTTAATTGCTGCGTCAGTTCTGGTTCTTAGGTCGGAACATCCCGGCCGCAATGCGCGTCACCATGCTGCGCGGCACCAGCCGCTGCGACATCACTCCGAAGGTGTTCGCGGCTCCGGAGATCACGCTGCTCTTGCCTGCTGCCAGCGCCGCCAGGCCGACACGCGCAACTTTCTCCGCCGTCTCGCGATGTCTCTTGGCAAACTGCAAATGATCCTGCCCGGCAACGGTGTGAAACTCCGATTCCGTCGAGCCGGGACACAGCGCGCAAACGCGAATCCCGTGCGGACGCATCTCCTCCGCCAGCCCTTCGGCAAACAGGAGGTCGAACGCCTTGGTCGCCGCATACACCGAAATGTACGGCACCGCCTGAAACGACGCCGTGGATGCCAGAATCAAAATATCCCCGCGGCGCCGTGCAAGCATTTGCGGCAGATACAGCCGCGTCAGGTACACCACCGCGCTGCAATTCACCTGCACCATGTCAAGCAGGCGCTGCGGTTCAACGCTGGGCACTTCTCCAAATTGCCCAAATCCCGCGTTGTTTACGAGCAGCTCCACGGCCACTCCTTGCTTCTCCGTGAACGCGAAAATCTTCTCGGGCGCGTCCGGCTGCGTCAGGTCCGCCGCAAAGACTTCCGTCAACACGCTGAATTTCGTGCGCAACTCGGTGGCGAACTCTTCCAGGCGCTCCAGCCGCCGCGCGGTGAGGACCAGATTCGTGCCGCCAGCCGCCAACTCCCGCGCCAACGCTTGCCCAATGCCGGCGCTAGCCCCGGTTACCAGTGCCCATTTTCCCCGCCACTCGCTGGTCATTTGCCCATCCTAATCTTCCGCTCGCTGCCCACTTATTTGGGCAAACGAACGGCACGCGTTCCGAGAGTGGGACGCGGCGCCACCAGCTTGCCACGCCATAACCCGTCCGGCAAACCACACCTGTGCCAGTACGCCCACGAATGCGCCTGCAGAAAACCATCAACTGCTCTGTAATATTGGATTGCTTCCGTGGTGGAAACTACGTGCCGTCAAACAACTTCTGGACCGGGCTGTTCTTCGGCCACTTTACTCGCCACAGCATTCGCTGCACGGGCAGATTCCGAGGAGCTGCGCGCGGGCATATAACGCCACACCGCGTCGCGCACGCGCCCACCTTCATGCTTCATGCGATCCATCAGTCGGCGCGCCCAAATAAACTCCGCCGCCAGCAAGCTCAAGCCCAACAAAATCACCAGCCAACCGGGCCCCGGCGTAACGAGCATGACTACGCCCACCGCCAGCAGAGTAAATCCTGCAACGACCCGGAAAACCCGGCGTACCTGTTCGACTGTGTGCAGACTCATCCGCTCTTACCTGAGCACTCTGGTTGCCAAACTGTGGCCCGCTCCTGTTTCAGCCGTCGCCGAGCCGTCACCTAGCGCCACCTAGCGCCACCTAGATTGTACAAGTCCACCGATCCTTGGACGCGGAAGACAATCTTGGCGGTACTCTGGTCGCCAACCTTGGCTAAGGTTGGTACGCACCGGGCGCCCAAAAAGATGCACCTTCACTTCAAACGGATGGCGGAAAGCGATCTTGCGTTGCTCACCGAGTGGCTCAACCGGTCGCACGTCGCAAAATGGTGGGGCGCCGAAGCGACGCTCGAGTCTGTAAGGGCAGAATATCTCCCCCGTCTGGCAGAGGTCTCGACAGTCGACCCCTACTTCGCGTATTTGGGCAGCGAGCCCATCGGCTACATTCAGTCCTACGTTGCGGTTGAAACCAGCGACGGGTGGTGGGCGGGTCAACACGACCCGAGCGTTCGGGGCATCGACCAGTTCCTCGCCGACGCCGCGCGATTAGGCCAGGGGCTAGGCACGCTCATGGTCCGAGAGTTCGCGGAGCTGTTGTTCCAGGATCCCGCTGTCAGCAAAATTCAGGCCGATCCGGCGCCGACAAACGCACGCGCCATTCGCTGTTACGAAAAGGCTGGCTTCCGCAAAGCGGGCTCCATCACTACGCCGGACGGCGCCGCCATTTTAATGATCCTCGATCGCCCGCGTAGCACAGATATCCCGCTGCGTTGACAGCGAACTCGCGTGGGCGCTATCGTCCCGAATGCTCACTTTGGACAATTTATTTCGATGGCGCCGAACTATGCGTGTTTTTTGCCTTTCCGTGCGAATGTTCACCCGGCTGACTGCGTTCAGTACTTTGTTGTTGTTTGCCGGTGCAGCAGCGCACGCGCAGGAGGCCGACGAGTCCGAGAAGGCCACTGCGCAAATTCGCACGCAATACACCAAGTACGAATTTCGCGTTCCGATGCGCGATGGAGCGAAGCTCTTCACCGCGGTGTATGTCCCGAAGGATGCTGCGCCGGGGAAGACCTATCCATTTCTGATTATGCGCACGCCGTACAGCGTAAGACCGTATGGCGCGGACAACTACCCACGGCGCCTCGGACCGGCACCAAGTTTCACCAAGGACGGATTTATTTTCGTCAACCAGGATGTGCGCGGCAGGTATCAAAGCGACGGCACGTTCCTGGAAATGACGCCGCACAACGATCACAAGACCTCGCCGAAAGACGTGGATGAAAGCAGCGACACCTACGACACCATCGAATGGCTCTTGAAAAATATTCCGAACAATAACGGTAAGGCGGGAATTTACGGCATCTCGTACCCGGGATTTTTCGCTGCCGCCGCCATGGTGGATTCCCACCCCGCGCTCAAAGCCGCTTCTCCGCAGGCTCCCGTCACGGATTTGTATATGGGCGACGACGCTTATCACAACGGCGCGCTGATGCTGGAGGCCAATTTCGGCTTCTACACATTTTTCAAACCGCGCAAGGGACTGGAGTATCCGCCAAACAACCCTGCCAGATTCGACTACGGCACCAACGATGGCTACGAATTCTATTTGCGAATGGGCTCTCTGGCGAACTCAAAGAAATTGATCATGCAACCGGAATCCTACTGGGACGATCAATTCATCCACCCCAATTACGACGATTACTGGAAAGCTCGGAGCATCGCAGCGCATCTCAAAAATGTGCATTGCGCCGTGCTGGCCGTCGGCGGCTTGTTTGACGCTGAAGATTTGGTCGGTCCCTACCGCGTCTTTCACTCTGTGGCCGAATTTAATCCCGGCACGCCGGATATGCTGGTCGAAGGGCCGTGGGTGCACGGCGGATGGGCCGGCACGGCGGGAGATCATCTCGGCCCGGTAAATTTTGCCGCGAAAAATTCCGATTATTTTAACGATCAAGTGTTGCTGCCATTTTTTCAGCAGTACTTAAAGGACGGGCCGGACGCCAAACTCCCCAAAGCCCTGATGTTTGAGACCGGCACAAACACCTGGCGCCACTACGACTCCTGGCCGCCGAAGAATGTCCAGCCGCAGAATCTTTATTTTGCCGCTAACGGGAAATTGACCTTTGATCCGCCACAGGCTGGCGCTGGCGCACCGGCCGCATTCGATGAATACGTAAGCGATCCGAATCGTCCGGTGCCGTTCGTCGAGACGCAGTCGATGGGCGTGCCGCAGGAATATATGAATGCGGACCAGCGCTTTGTCGCCAAGCGTCCCGACGTTTTGGTGTACGTCAGCGAACCACTCACCGAAGATCTGACGGTCGCGGGACCGGTTTCACCGCGTCTGTGGATCTCGTCTTCGGGCACGGACTCCGATTTTGATGTGAAGCTCATCGACGTCTATCCCATGGACTATCCCGACCCGGAGCCCAATCCCAAAGGAGTGCACATGGGAGGCTATCAGCAGCTGGTTCGTGGCGAGCCCTTCCGCGCGAAATTTCGCAACAGTTTCGAAAAACCTGAGCCGCTGACGCCCAATCAGCCAACTCCGCTGAACTTTTCGCTGCCGGACATCAACCACACCTTTCGCCGCGGCCACCGCATCATGCTGCAAATCCAAAGCACCTGGTTCCCGTTGACGGATCGCAACCCGCAGGTATTTTTAAATATTCCGGATGCAAAGCCCGAGGATTTCCAGAAGGCTACAGAGCGCGTTTATCGTAGCGGCGCGCAAGCCTCAAGTCTGGTGTTGCCCGTACTGAAATGATGGCTAGTATGAGTAGTCTATCGAGGTGCGCGGGATCCGAATTTCTTGTGGCGAATCTTTCTTGCAGTGATCGGTTTTTCGCGTGGGTCGTCTAGGGCCATACTTTCGACCATTTTCGCCGCCGCATCCTCATTTCGGTTCTGCCGCTCCGAAGACATGTTTGCCTGTGGCGCCTTATAGTTTTTAGTCCTATCTGTTCCTTTTCCTTCAGACGCCGTAGTTCATTTTGGGCTATGAGAGATGTGGAAGCCAGCCTCAAGGTTGCCTGTTGACGTATAGTACCAACTGATCTATGTTCACCGGCAAGACGATCTGGGGTCGTTGACACAGAACGTTCTTGGAGGTATATTCCCTTGAAGGAATGGGAGGTCGAGTTCACAGATGACTTTGGCACCTGGTGGAATACGCTGACAGTTGCCGAGCAGGCAGATATAAGGGCCGAAGTGAACTTACTTCGGCGTTTCGGCCCGTCGTTAGGCCGGCCGCACGTCGACTCCCTAGCCTCCTCAAAGCACGCGAACATGAAGGAACTTCGGATCCAGCATCATGGCCGGCCTTATCGGGTGCTGTTCGCCTTTGATCCGCGGCGCATGGCGATTCTGCTTATCGGAGGGGATAAAACCGGCAAGCGTCGCTGGTACAGAGAGTTTGTGCCATTAGCGGATCGGCTCTACGACGAACATCTCGAAACGCTTCGAAAGGAAGGACTACTTGATGGCTAGAAATTTTCGGGAATTGGAAGCAAAGATGCCCGCGGCGGCCCGGGCGCGTTCTGATGCCAAGACCAAGAAAATGATCGAAGAGATGGCTCTTGGCGAACTGCGTCAAGCCATGGGACTGACTCAAGAGCGCTTGGCGAAGGCGCTGCGCATCAACCAGGCCGGTGTCTCCAAGATCGAAAGCCGCTCCGACATTTTCGTGAGTACCTTGCGGAAAGCCATTGAAGCGATGGGAGGTGAGCTTGAAATCCGCGCCAAATTTCGTACCGGCGAAGTGAAGATCAAGCAGTTTGGCGGACTTCCCGGACTACGCCGCCCGCGGCCTTCGCGCTTGAAGGAAGCACGAAAAACCAGACTCGCCGCACTTAGAGCCGGCTAAATTTATGGCGGAAGGGTGGAATTGTACTCGAGCTTCTCGACCACCACCTCCTCCGCAATTTTCTTCAGAGTCGTAATGGTATGAACGGGAGGCCCGTCGATAATAATCATAGATTTTCTAGAGCGCGGTTGACATGTTTGATTTGTCTCATCCCCACCAAGGCGCAGCTCACCTGAGAGTATGCGCGTATGAGCCTTAACGACCGCGCCGTATCGGCAGTTCCACCCATCACACTGCGACTCGTGAGTACGACCAGTCCGCGGTATCCTGCTAGCTCTAACGTAGATACGAGTCGACCACGGCACGATTGCGAGCGCACCGTGGCGGCTTCTCGAGATGCCTTATTGAACGGCAATTCGATCGCTCCAAAATTCGATGGACCCCCAGCAGCTACTTCCGCGCACCTAACCACGCGATTTAAGTCGATATGCCTTTTGTGATCAATCGCCACGCGAAGTCCATCCCAGGTGGCAATACCGTACATCCCGATCAATCCAGATCTCACCTTCTGTTCTAACATCGCAAATGTCTCGACTAAGGTGTCATAGAATCGCTTTTTGCCACCTTGTTCTAAGCTGACTTCGGGGTTGTGCAGCAAGTAGATGTCGATCGTTGCGAGCTCGGTATTTCGAAAACTCTGTTGTAACGATTCGGCAATATAGGCTGGTTTGATCGAATGCCGATGCGCGATCTCCGATTCGGTAAGCCTTCCGCATTTGAGCAGGCTCCGAGGGATAAATCCACCCTTCGTTACCACACATATCGAACTGCGCGGCGTACCTTCGAGTGCCAGGCTCAGCACCGCCTTTCCCACTACCTGCTCACTTCTCATATCTCGATAGTTGATAGCCGTATCGATGAGGTTGATTCCGCCTGAGACGGCATGCTTGATCGCGGCGAAATATGCGAGATCGTCGCGAACGGTTGGCGAACCCCTATGGGTGCCGATGCCAATCGGTGTTAAAGGGTGCTTGGCTCTGCTGAACTTTCCGGCAAGTGGGAATAGCATCCCGACCGAACTCTTGCGCAATATTTTTTGGCCTAAGTGAATCTCTTTCTGGCGTTCCTCCGCAATGCCGGTGATAAGACTCTCGGCAAACTCGAACAAACTCGAGGCCCATACCTTAATTGGCGTCGGTTTCCAACCTAGCTTTTTCAAGCGCTGATTTGAGAATAAAGACCACAGATTTCTCGACGACTTAAAATAAGGGGTCTTATAGTCCGCTAGACCACCAGCATCTAGTTGGCTTTCGCTTACTCGCACCACGTCTGCCGGACCTCGCACAGACATTAATAGGCTTTTTACGAGCGCTTCATTCGTCCACACCTCATCGCTGACAACATTGAATATTTGTCCGGCGGCAGAGGGGTGAGTTGCAGCCAGCAGGAGGGCCTCGGCGACGTCTCCAACGTAGGCCACCTGGTGCAATCTCGTATCGTCGTGACGCAACAAAATCGGTCCGCCATCCCTGATCCGCAGCGGAAAAAACAGCGACCTGCTAACCGAGGAGTTGGATGGGAACATTATGTTGTCGTGCGCACCGATCACGACAGCAGGTCTGACTATTACCTTTTGAAATTCCCGAAAGCTACGAAGCGCTAGCTCGCAGGCACGCTTACCGCGTACGTAGGCTTCCCCTGACGATAGCCCAGGTAAATGGAGAAATGGTTCTAGTCGTTCATCTCGAATTTCATCACAAGGACGGGCGATCCGGTTGCAGTAAATATCTACAGAACTCGTCAACACATAACGATTTACTCTGTCGCGCAAAGAATTCGCAAGCGACTCCACATGTTTAGAGCGATATGCAATGTTGTCGATTACCGAGTCAAAGTGTAGCTTCACGAAGAGTTGCGAGAGTGGGCTGTTGCGGTTCGCCTGCAGCCAAGTTGCCGATGCGCTTGCCGGCTTATCGAGCGACAGAACCGTGACATCATGGCCCCGTTTCAAAGCCAGCATCACTAGCGCTGCCCCGATAAATCTGTTACCGCCGAGAATGAGCAAACGCATACACACCTGGCATAGGCGGAGGTCGATGAACACTTCTTCTTCGACTACGCCGAGGCCACGCAGCGCCGTCTAATTCCCAGGGAGCTGGCTCCGGAAACAGACGCTCCAATTTGGATACGATGTATGGATTGCGAAGGGAGTTGGCGTTAAGACAGGCGAATTGGTTCTTTGCGAGCTTTGCGTCTACTATGCGCGCCGGCATATTCTCCCGGCCCAGCCACCCACGGATGCGCTGACTATTCAGTGGCAGCCCCGGCTCATGGCCGCAGTTGATGATCGTTGAAAACAAGCACATACCAGGTTTTGCGGCGAAGTCAAACCGAAGAACTTCTTTCACCCACGCCTTGCGCAACGGGTATGGCACGTGACCGTCAAAATTCATCGCCGGAAAGCCAAACCTTCGTAACCGCCGCCCGGTATTCAATAGCCGGCGTTGCCATCCAGTCAAATCCCCTTCCGGGTTCTCGTTTATTTCGCCGAGATGCCAAAGTTTAAAATCCGCGGGTTTACTCGGGCGCAGTAAAATATGATCATCGCTGCACAAAATGAACGGGTCCGAAATCCGCGGCTCGAGCGCAAGTCGGATAGCCTTGTGCAACAAATTTGCGTCCTTACATGATCGGTACGGGTCCGGCCAGGGTAGGCAGTACACCTTTCGGCGGTTAATCCAGGCAGGAATGTACCCTATGATCCAAGGTTTCGCGTTTGCGCGGTAGTGTTTCCAAAATGACCGCATGGACAAGCGTAATTCCCAGTCGCCTGAACTGCTTTCGGTGCCTAACATCCAAGCTACATCCATTCCGTCGTCTCCTCATGGCCAGCCCGAGTGCTGCGTGCAGGCCTTGTTCTGCCCGAAGGTCCGTTCGATCTCACAATTTTCTGGAGTCTAACGGCACTATTCTCAAAAGAAATCAGGTTTCGGTCGGGCTGGATCCCACAGCCAACGTCCCTTCATGCGGATGAACGTTACGGCGTCGACCTCGTGCGGGCGAATCTCCGTTCCGTTTTGCATCTTCCGGCAGGCGACGGCTACCTGCTGGGCAACGTCTGGAATGTAGTCTAAATCGCCGCACACGACCCCTCGATAGCCTTTAGCTCGCGCCACCAACCCCCATCCGCGAACTTCTTGTCCTTCAGAGATTAGCTCCTCGATTGTTCGAGCTTTGGTGGGAACAAGTTGTTCGACCACGTATACGAAAAGACTGAGATCGCCAATTTCCTCAGGCCAAACTGGTTTGTGAAACGCTGCTGCCCCAGCCTTCACCTTTCGCGCCCGGGTGGCGCTGGCGATGGCACTCTTAACGGTCATCTCGGCGGTCGTTCCTGGCTCCGGATCGAAGAGCCCAACCGCCTGACATCCGCGCAGGCGGTTGAACCAAATGCCGTCCTTAAACTCCCTCTTCGAGATGCGCGTAAACACCGGCCCAGTCTCTCGCAAATAACGACCGAGGAAGGGCAAGTATCCGGCACTGCCCCGCATGTCTTCGCGGAGCGTGGGGCTACGCTGACCTGCCGAGAGCGCCGCAAACGTAACGGTATCTCGCGCAAGGCGCACAAGTTCAATATCCTCGGGGTTCATCTCCGCAAAGTGTGGAATTTTCTGCGGGCCGGAATTCGTGCGAGCGTTCACGGGGATATTCGCTGGGTTTGCGTGATGTTTCGCGATCTCCACAGTAAGCCCGCGACGATGTGTCGGTCCCTCTTCCGGGCGGCCGAAGCGGCCAAGCACGTCGCGCCGCATGAAGAGCGACTCTACCGGACATATGGGGGCGAAAAGCTCACGGCCTTTGTTTTGTGTGTCCACGACCACCAAGAGAGCTGCGGGTTGCAGGCCGTTAGAACTACAGTAGGCGAACAGGCGTTTTTTAGAGATTCCTTTATTGACGATGTCGTCGACGAGCAGCACACGCGCACCGTGAGGCGGTGGTACGCCCTCGAGCACTCGTCGCAGCCCATCAGGCTTGCGATTCTTTCGCAAATAGAATCCATTCAGCGGTGGAGCGCCTGCGGCGCGATTCACCGCGAGTATCCCGGCCACGATGGGGATCGCCGCGCTCTCGACACCACCGATCCACTTGGCGTCGTAATTGCGCGACCGACGCCACAAGAGTACGCAACAGCACGAAAGCGCTTCATCCTGCATTAGTGGTTCGCGCAGATCCCAAATCAAAGCGTCAGGGCTGGGGTATAACTGAATCCCCTTGGCGCCTCCAGAATTTTGCGAAAGTAGGATTCGGACCTCGTCTCCAGCCGATCTTCTCGAAAGCCCGGCGTGACCGAAACTTCACGCCCGATTGCCGAATGAATTCCATCAAGCGAAGCTCCAGCGCAGAGTCGGACATTTCGAGGAGCGCTTGAAGCGTCGGCGTCATCATTGCCGAGGTATTCGTCGGACTAGGATTTCGTGTCACCAGATTTTATCCGCCGTAGTCAGAGGATCGAACGCGATCTAACGATGAACAATCGGCATTAATGTTCCCGAGGGACGAGCCATACACCGCGCACTTCGGTTAGCTCACGCGATCATTACTACGTGAGATTTAGACAAATGAAGACATATGGATGTTAGAGACGCCAGTTTCGGCGACCACCATAACCATCTAACAAAAAAATTCTTCCGACAATCGTAGAGCGGGCTATTCGCCCGCCCTATGTCCGGTTGATGCTAACTCCCAACTTGCCACCAGGCGGACAGAACCTGACGGAGCTCGGGAACCACCGTCAACCTTTGGAGTTCTTATTGATGGCGGCAATGGCGGTTAACGCGGCCTGAGTCACCATCGCCACCATTGAAGTCATCGACGTCATAGCAGCCGCACAGCAACAGCAATCGCAACCGCTCGAATTCCCGGTCTGCGACCCGGAACCGCTCCCGCCCGACCCTTTTCCTGCTCCCGAACCGCTGCCCTTGCCACTACCTTTGCCACTACCTTTACCGCTGCCCTTACCCTTGCCGCTGCCCTTACCTTTACCACTGCCTTTCCCGCTGCCCTTGCCTTTGCCGGATCCCGAGCCGGAGCCAGAGTCTGAATCGGAGTTGGTATCGGAGTCCGTATCCGAATCCGTGCCAGAGTCCGTATCGGTGTCGGTGTCCGTATCGGTATCAGTATCCGTGTCGGTATCCGTGTCTAAGTCCGTATTCGTGTCGGTGTCGGTATCCCCGTCCAAGTCGGTTCCGTCCGTATCTCCGTCGTCATCTCCACCGTCGTCATCGACGGGCTCTCTGCGTAAACGTGTGGGAGTAGATTTCTTCACAACACGACGTCCGACCGCGGAGCCGAGCGTGATCTTTTGTGCTTTTTCGGCGTCTGTTTCTCCCTCTTCGGTTTCCTTCGGCCGACGCGAGTGCGGCAACTTCTTGGCACCACGAGACTCTTTTTTCATGATCACTCCACAGAAGCGGTTGACGAGTTGGATACTTTTCGGACGGGGGAAGCGATTCTACGTCCGGGGAATTGGAAGTCAAGGCAAGAAATCCTGTATGCCGGCACTGTGACGTTGGGCGGCTTGACTCCGGCTTGTCCGGCGCTCCTGGCAAGCCGATGTCCATTACCGGACAGTCTGGATGGAGGCGACTCCCGTAAGCTGTGTCTTCAGAGCTTTTCGATCTGCTACTCGCCGACAACAGCCGTTTTCGCAGCTGCTCATGGACCTGCGCAAATCGTTCGAGCGGCTTACTGAACAGAACTCCGTTAGGCGGATAACGGAGTCCAGAAATCCCGGATGGTGAAAAGATGAACCACAACGAGCCCAGGAACGAGTCTGCCCAGACTTTGAACTTAGAGCTGACCTTACGCCAAAGCGAGCAGGTTCAATCCACAGTCGAGAAATGTGGACAGGAACTCTCCGAGGTGAATGCGCAGCTCAAGGATGAAATCGCGGAACGTAAGTCCCTGGAGTTAGAGCTTTCGGATAGCTTGGTGGCAGAGGAAGAGGCCCGCCGCCGCAGTCTTCATGATGACGTGACGGGGCTGCCTAATCGAGCGCTGTTGAGGGATCGACTCGAGCATGCACTCGCCCAGGCGAAACGTCGTTCATCGAGTCTGACCGTGTTGTTCATCGATTTGGATGACTTCAAAAAGGTTAACGACTCGCACGGCCATGAGGTTGGAGACAAGGTTTTGCGGACGATCGCTGAGCGACTACAATCTTCCGTGAGGGCGGAAGATACCGTGGGCCGTCAGGGCGGAGACGAGTTCCTTTACCTCGCGCTCAATCTTGGGAAAGAAATCCATGCCAAAAGCGTCGCCAAGAAAATAAGGAACACGATTGCAGCAACATGCGAAATCGATGGTGTGCCGTTCACCATCATGGCGAGCATCGGGATTGCCATGTATCCCCAGGACGGCCGCACCCCTGAAGAACTCTTAAAGAGCGCAGACAAAGCAATGTACAAAGCCAAGGCCAGCGAGACAGGGTACAGTTTCTTTCATGAGCCCCCTGCCTCATAGACTGAAATCAAAATCAATTGACACGAAGTCATTTCCATATTGCCCTCGCCGAGCATCTTCACTTACTCTCTGGAACTATGAGCCCGCCCTATCGAGCCGACCATATCGGAAGTTTTCTGCGGCCCTCCAAACTCCTTGAAGCGCGCAAGAACGCAACCCGGGAAGAATTACGAGCTCTCGAAGATCAAGAGATTCGTAGAATTTTCGCGATACAGAAAGAACTCGGATTTGAACTCGTTACCGATGGCGAGTTCCGCCGCCGGAACTTCATGAGCGATTTTACCGAGGCGGTCGAAGGGTTCGACCTTGGCGACGCCGTCGGCCGGACCTGGAACTCCGGCCAAGACGGCGCTGCGCCCGTCAGCAGCGTCACTGGGATTGTCACCCAAAAACTCCGGCAGGTTCATTCTCTCACGGGCCTCGAGCTTCCCTTCATGAAAACCCACAGCCCGCTCCCGATCAAAATGACTCTTCCCAGCCCAACGCAATTTCCAGCCATTGCATTCAAGCGCGGCGTGACCGACCGGGTTTACGCGGACCCTTCGGCGCTGCTTTGGGATGTTGTTGAGATCATGAAGGCGGACCTGTCACAACTATCTTCCGATGGAGTGGCGTACATCCAGATCGACGCGCCACGTTACAGCTACTACCTCGACCCGAAGTGGCGTTCCTGGATTCGAACGGAGCTCGATACCGACCCGGACGCCGCGCTGGAGGAAGCGCTGCGGGCAGACAATGCCTGTCTGCGCGCCGCCCGCCGCGACGGCGTCGTCCTCGGCATGCATCTCTGCCGCGGGAACAATCGCAGTCATTGGTATGCC
Source organism: uncultured Acidobacteriota bacterium (assembly GCA_963798585.1). Classification (GTDB taxonomy): domain Bacteria; phylum Acidobacteriota; class Terriglobia; order Acidiferrales; family UBA7541; genus Acidiferrum. The sequence goes on along the minus strand of CAWCTJ010000017.1, from coordinate 76,587 downwards.
GAAGGCGGCTACGACGCGATTGCCGAAAAACTGTTTGGAACACTCGAAGTCGATCGGTTCTTGCTCGAATACGACGACGAGCGCTCGGGAACTTTCGAACCGCTGCGCTTTGTCCCAAAGGGCAAGACCGTAGTGCTTGGGCTCATTAGTTCCAAGCTGCCGCGGATGGAAAATTCCGAACTGCTCGCGAAACGAATCAACGAAGCCTCCCAGTATGTTCCGCTCGACAACCTCGCTCTTAGTCCACAATGCGGGTTCGCTTCCACCTCCGAAGGCAATCTCATGACTGAAGAACAGCAATGGGGCAAGCTAAAACTCGTTATGGATACCGTCCGGAAGGTATGGAACTAATAGTGGGCAGTGCCTTCGTCGCGCCTGAAGTAATTCAAAGCAGCAAGAAGGGCTCGCACCGTTCTGGTAGGGTCGCTTTAACGAAGCGTTAGGCTCTGTTTTCATTCAGTAGCAATAGCTTGACGGCATTCTCCTTAACGATGAGAGGCCGTACTTCGTCACGAATCGGAATTTGGGCAAAATCTGCCAGCCAGCGGTCAGGAGTAAGAAAAGGATAGTCGGATCCGAACAAAACCTTCGAGCGCAACCGCGAATTCGCGTATTGAACGAGGGTTGGCGAAAAGTACTTCGGCGACCATCCCGACAAATCGATATACACATTCGGCTTGTGCAGACAGATGGAAATCGCTTCATCCTGCCAAGGAAAGGAAGGGTGCGCCACGATGATCGGGAGGCTCGGAAAATCTACGGCAACGTCATCAATCGGCATGGGATTGCCAAACTTTAGGCGGATTCCCCCGCCACCCGGCATACCTGTGCCAATGCCGCTGTGTCCGGTATGAAAAATCACCGGGAGCCGCGCTTCCGCGAAGACTTCATACAACGGATAAGCTACGGCATCGCTAGGGGAAAACTGCTGAATTGGCGGGTGAAGCTTCAATCCTCGAATCACGCCGCCCGCGACGAGTTCGCGGGCCTCCCGCACACCCTCCGCGCCCCGGTGGGGATCTATGCTTGCGAAGGGAATGGCGACATCCGCGTTCTCCGCTGCGAAGCGAAGGACTTCCTCGTTTGTTACACGGCGTCTGCCCGTGAGCCGTTCGTCCACCGCGAAAACAACGAAGGCGATTTTTCGAGAGCGGTAGTATTCCGCGAGAGCTCGGGGATCCCGTGACGCCCCGCTTTCCCCAAAATACTTCTTCGCGGCGACATCCGTGGCGGTTGCTTCGTCGAGCGCCTCCAGATGTACGTGCACATCGATTGCAACAAGAGAGGAAACGTCAATGCGCGGCTGTTTGGTCACCGAGTGGCCTCCAAAAGTGTCCATACATGCTGCGGTGCTGGATCCTTGTACATTTCTTCCACAAGGGCTGCTCGATTCCGAAGAACGGCTTTCTGATTGATCGTCCCTTTGTCGGTGATTTCCTGCGCTTCAATCGAAGGCGCAGTATCGAGAAGCACGGCGCGATCGACCCTGGTTGAACCGCCCGTGCTTAACCGGCCGAAAGACACGAGCCGTTCATGAAACGCAGCCCGAACCTTTGGATGGGCGAGGATTGATGCGATGGGAGCGTCTGCCGGCTGATCCAAACATAACTTTTGGCACTCTTCCCAAGCCGGAAAAAGCAACGCGGCCGTGTAGTCTCGATCCGGCGCAGCGATCACCACATCCTGCAAAAGACGCCCAAAGTGCGCGAGCAAACGCAGTCGCAGAGCACCGACGCGGACCCACGTGCCACTGGATAGTTTGAAATCCTCATTGAGCCTGCCGTCAAACACAAACCCCTTTCCCCAATCATCCGGATCCAAAAATTTGACAGCATCGCCCAAGCAATAAAACCCTTCCGCATCAAATGCTTTTGCGTTCAAGTCCTCGCGGTGCCAATACCCGGGCGTAATCGATGGTCCGCGCAGCCGCGCTTCCACCTTCTCTTCGACAGGCACAAGCTTCAGTTCCACTCCAGGAACCGGCAGGCCCAAATGTCCAGCCGCAGCTCCATCGATACCTGTCGAGAGAGCGAACGGCGCAGTTTCCGTTGCACCCAATCCGGTGACCACCAAAATTTCCTCTCCGCATGTCTCAAACGCCAGGTCCTGCAAATCGTCCCAGATGCGCTGACTCAGTCCAGCCGCCGCAAAAAATAAACATCGCAGGCGGCTGAAAAAGGTTTCCCGCAGCGCCTTGTCCGCGCGTAGGTGCATCACCAGCAACTCATACGCTTTCGGCACGTTGAAATGCGCCGTCGTGGGGATTTCTCTAAGGTTGCGAACTGTCTCCCGGAACATCTCCTGGGTTGGCTTTCCTCCGTCGATGTACAAGGATCCGCCGTTGTACAGAACGATTCCGAAATTGTGGCTGCCGCCGAAGGTGTGGTTCCATGGCAACCAATCGCATAACACCGGAGGCGCCTCTCCCAGAAACTCCAACACCTCGCGCAGCATTTGCTGGTTGGAACAAAGCATGCGATGCGTCGTAATGACGCCTTTGGGCATCCCTGTTGACCCTGAGGTGTACAAAATCTTCGCGACTGACTCCGGACGAACGCGGCGATTCGCCACCTCCGCCGCGGAACGCGAGACGCTGCTCTCCAGTTCCGCAAGCGAGATGCCAGACATCTTTTCCGGAGGCCGGACCCCATATACAACCGTCGTCTCCTTGGTTGCCACAGCCTCGAGGGCTCGGCCGAAGAGTTGCCCGTCCTCTACGAACGCCATCGCGGGTGAAAGATTGTCCCAAAGATGGGTCAGTGCCACATATTCCCTCACCGCGAGCGAATAAGCGGGAGCCACAGGGGCGTACGGAATTCCCACATGCATTGCAGCAAGCGCCAGCAATCCATGGTCGATGCTGTTGCCGGAAAGAATGGCAAGCGGACGGTCCGCCGACAATCCTGCCGCGACCAGGCCGCCCGCAAGCTTCCATACGCGGGCGTAGGCCTCTCGGTAACTCACGGTTTGCCAGCCACCGGTCGCCGTCCGCTCGGCAAGAAACACACGTTCTGGTGCCCGTGTCGCCCAATGCTCCAGAGCGTCCGTCATTCTGTCCGGATAATTTCCTAGAGGTTTGGAGGAACGCGCGTAAATCACCCCATCCGTGCGCCGATCAAAAATCGCGCCGAGGGATGCCACCTGCACGAAGCGCCGCCGTCTCGCCATAACTGACATGGTGTCTATCCTCGCACGGCCCGCTCTGCGTCATGCTCGCCGAAGGTTGATCCCGACTCTCGCAAGACGAAGCACCAAGTTCACAGGCTTCCAGTGCTCTTCGTGCTCTGTGTGAAAAGCAACCACGCGCTTCAGGAGGACCTGAAAGGTGTAACGTCCAAAAGCGTCATTGGTTGGCACGTACCCTGAGTCGGCCATCCCATTCGGCAGAGTCACCACCACAGTAAATGCCGGATCCAATAGTACAACTGACTTACTTCGTCGGAAGCGGCCCTCTCCAATAGTGGGAGGGCTAGAGCGGCGCCGCCTGCTGGCAGTTTTGCATACTTATTGTAGGCGCCCAGGCCTTCCATGACGCCGTGAGACGGCATTGGTTCATTCGACATCTGCACGTCCCTCCTGTTTCTTTGCAGGGTGTGCGGCTGGGCGCGCGGCATTGGCTCCGCCGCCGAGAAGATGGTGCCCCCTGGTAACCCGAGTCATCGGGAGTTAGCAGCGGTTGCGCGAGAACTTCTTGGGACACCCACTCTGCACTGGGGATATTGTTACCGATGAAAAAACCATAATGCGATTCCGCAAAGGCCGAGTAGCAACATGAGCATGGAGGAAGGCTCGGGAAGCGAAGTGCCTGAAGGCGCACTCACCATTGCGGAGTAAGCTGCTGTTGCGAGCACCACGCTTTGAACGGAATCGTCTTCGGCGCAGTATTGGTCAACAGTTGGATCACAGAAGGCGCCCAGCAGTCGAAAATGCCCGCTCTGTGTGGTTCCCACCGGAAGACCCGGATTCCCGGTGAACTGAAACAGCCCAAGTTGATCCGCTGGGTCGATACCACAGGATGGAGAAAACCATTCAAATTGGGATGGATGCCGACAAAAGCTATCTCTCCGAAGGCCGGTTCACCTCAATGCAATATGTGTTTGCGCGTAGAGTCGCCCAATAACTCGTTCGATACGGTGGAGAATCGAATTGTACAGACTGAATGGCGGAGAGGGTGGGATTTGAACCCACGGTACGGTTTCCCGCACGCTCGCTTTCGAGGCGAGTGCTTTCAACCGCTCAGCCACCTCTCCGCGGTCGTTTCCCCATCAATCGTAACAGAGCGCTGCGTTTCCCGGCAATTGGCCTGCTTTCAGCGCGTTCATCGCGCACAGCAAACATCTTCGGCAAAATTCAGCTAACAGATCAAGTCCTAGCGGCGCGATGCAAAGAAAGTTTGCAGCAAGTCAACCGACTCCGCGGCGAGGATCCCAGCGGTGAAGGGAACCTGATGATTTAGCGCCCCATGTGCGAGCGCCGAAAAACAAGTCCGTGCCGCGCCGCCCTTGGCATCGTCCGCACCATACACCAGACGCGCAACTCGCGCTTGAATCATCGCGCCCGCGCACATGATGCAAGGCTCCAGCGTCACGTATAGCGTAGTATCCGCCAGCCGGTAATTTCCAAAATGCTTCGTCGCCGCGCGCAGGGCCACAATTTCCGCATGCGCGGTGGGATCACAATCGCGAATGGTGCGATTGTCGCCACGAGCGATGATTTCTCCCCCATGCACCAGCACCGCGCCGATGGGCACTTCGTCCGCTGCCGCAGCGCCGCGCGCCTCTTCCAGCGCTTCCTGCATGAATTGGATGTCGATTTCCACTAGAACTACAGAGTAGCATCGGCGCGAACGCCGGGCATCTCAGCCTCTCAGGGGGACTCAGAAGCAGCAGCTTCCGGCGAATTATTCGGTCTTGAACTGCGCCCAAAATTCCGCGGACTGCAAAACCGGCACAACTTCAAAATCGACCAGATCATTCCAACAGCGAATCCAGCCCTCCAGCGATTCCGCACTCGCCGCTTCCATAACCTGGAAACAGCGCATGCCTGCGGCATCCACCCAGCTGACGTGATAAGCCACGCCCTCCGGCAACATGCGGCCTTTCTCGCGAAACCGCACGCCAATCGGCCGCGGATCGCCATCCCTAAATCGCTCAATCACCATAAATAGCATGGGCGAGATTCTATCCTACGCGCCGGAAACTTTGCATCGCGAAGCACCGCGTTGCTTGACATTACGCGAGCAGGCAAAGAAACTTACTGCACCACACTCCTCAGCGTGAAATTGCTTTTGAGGATTCGTGCGCGCCTTGGCGCACCAGAGAACATCACGGCATGGAACTTCGAAAAGATCCCATCACACAAAGCTGGGTAGTCCTGGGCAAGCGCGAATCTCTTGGCGAAGCTCCAACCTGTCCGCTCGATCCTGAAATCGTAGACAAGCTGCCCGCGATTATGTCCTATCCCGCAGAAGGCACCTGGCAAGTGCGCGTGATCGTGCATCCCGATCCGCTGTACCGCATCGATGGTGAACCCGGCCGCCTCGCCGAAGGCATGTACGACAAAATGGGCGCGACGGGCGCCCATGAAGTGGTCATCGAAACGCGCCAGCATGAGAAACCGATGTCCCGTTTCAGCGATGAAGAGATTGAGCGTGTGCTCTCTGTTTGGGCGGCGCGCATCGTCGATCTGAAAAAAGATCCACGGTTCAAATACGTGAGTATTTTTAAGAATCAAGGTGCGCTGGCCGGCGAAGAATTCAGCCACGCGCATTCTCAGATCACCGCCACCATTTTTGTTCCCCGCCGCATCAAGTACGAACTCACCGCCTCTCACGATTGGTACAAAGAGAAAGAGCGCTGCATCTTCTGCGACATGGTGCGGCAGGAAGAAAAATCCGGCAAACGTATCGTTGATGTGCAAGGCGATTATTACGCGCTATGTCCCTACGCCTCGCGAGTCCCGTACGAAATCTGGGTGATGCACCGGCGCCACAATCATCTCTTTGAGCAGCCGCGGGCCGGCTCGAACCGCCGCCACCTCGCCGCGTTGCTTGGCCGCGTCTTGCGCCGGCTGGAAAAAATGACCACGGCTTTTCATTTGGTGGTGCACACCTCGCCAAACACCCGCAACAAAAAAGGCGAACTCGCGGGCTATTGGAAAACTCTGGCCGACGATTATCACTGGCACATCGAAATTCTGCCCATCGTCGAATCGCGCAGCAAGTCCTACAGCATCAAGGAAGTCTATTTCAATGCCGCGCTGCCAGAGCACGCTGCGGAGCAACTGCGCGCCATCGATCCCAATTCATGACCCCGGAATATCTCCCTCGAAGCGCGCCAAAACCCACGCGTCGCTTGGCCTCGCCGCCGACCATCTCCTCCCGAGGTTTTCGCAGCACCCAGCGGGGCGGAATTCTCAGCTCGCTTATCGCGCTGCTATTCCTGGTTGTGCTCTGCGGCACGTTGTATTTCGCGCGGCGGCCGCTATTGCGCTTCGCGGGCGAATCCTGGATTGTCGACGAAACGCTCGACCATGCCGACGCTATTATCGTTCTCAGCGACGACAATTTTTACGCCGACCGCGTCACGCGCGCCGCCGAATTGATGCGTGAAGGGCAGGCTCCGGCGGTCGTTGCCAGCGGAAGAAGATTGCGTCCCTACGCGGGCATCGCGGAATTGATGCAGCACGATTTGATCGAGCGCGGCGTGCCCAAAGAAAAAATAGTCGTGTTCCCGCAAGACGCCGACAGCACCCTGCAAGAAGCCGAGGCGCTCAGAAATCTCGTGCTGGAGAAAAAATGGAACCGCGTGCTGATCGTTACCTCCAACTATCACACGCGTCGCGCGCGCTATATTTTCCGGCACGTTTTTCCACAGGGTGTGGAGGTAGCCGTCGTCAGCGCGCGCGACGGTGATTTCGATCCTGAGCAATGGTGGACAAAGCGTAAGTCCTTGAAAGAGTTAACTCACGAGGTCGCGGGCATGCTGGTGGCCATGTGGGAATTGCGACACGGCGCGGGGTGATTGAAATTCGCGGCACCTGGCGGCAGCAATGCTAAGCGCGGGTATCCGGCGGGATTGCGAAAAGAATTCCTATCACTATCCCTTGTAGGTCTAGACGCACCAAAACCGCTATTAGAGGTATCGTTGTTCAGGAAACACCCCACATTTACCCCCGCCCATTCCCCTTTACACCAGCTAAGTGCTGTACTATCTTCATCAGCCTGAGTCGCAGCCCCCTTCCAGTCGAGACGCGACTTCGCAAACAAACTCTCGCTTGAGGTGTCTCATGTGGCGTAAAGAAGATTCCAAGCCCCACGGTGCGGCCGATGCATCGCCCGTTCCGGCGGTTCCCGCTAGCGTAACTCCAATCGCCAGCTCCGTTGCAACTCCGAAAACGAGTCATGCGGCAAGTGCGCCTTCCGCAAATTCTGCACGCGCTGGCGCGTCCATCAGCCAGGGAATCAAAATCAAAGGCGAAGTAACTGGCAGCGAAGATCTTTACGTTGACGGTCAAGTGGAAGGCAAGCTGAATCTCTCCAACGGAACTTTGACCATCGGCCCGAACGGCACCGTCATCGCCGACATCGACGCGCGCGAAGTCGTGGTCAGCGGACGCGTCGAGGGAAACGTTACCGGCCGCGACAGAATTCAGCTCTGGAGCACCGGACAGGTCTCCGGAGAAGTGCGCACCGAGCGTCTCGCCATTGAAGAAGGCGCTACGCTGCGCGGCAAAGTCGAAGCGGGCAAAGTGCCCAGCAAAATCTCGGAGGTGCGCGCCGCCGCAGCTGCTGCGGTGGCCAGCAAAGCGGCCACTAGTTCGGGTTCGGCGGCAGATTAATCCATGAGCTTTCTCAATAAACTCGGTATCGCCATGGGCGGAAGCGCCGCGCGCGAGACAGCCAACACGCTGCCCACAAATGGCAAATCGCAAAACGGTAATGGTGTAATCTCGGCGGTAGGCGCCACGCGCGCACCGCAAATGAGCGAGACGAATCGTGTTTCCAATGGCTTGAAAGAGTTGCTGTGGAACCTGGATGGATTAGGCCGCGGCACCCTGCTCGATCTCGGTCCCGCCTGGCAAACCACGCTCAGTTTTTTCATCGAACGCGGATTTCGCGTTTCTTCCGAGGATATTCTTCGCGGATGGAAGGAATTCCTCACCGAGGAAGAAGCGCGTTTGCGAAACGCTGACATATCTGGCAGCACGACCGGCAACGATGCGCTGGACATGACGCCCACCGCGCGCGCCGTCCGCTTTCTCAACGCCAATCTGCAATATCAGAAGTCTTCGTTTGACGCCGTGCTGCTCTGGGATTTGCTCGATTATCTCGAACCTGCGGTCGCTAACAAGACCGTGGCGTGGATCACCGAACTCCTGCGTCCTGGCGGCGTGGTTTTCGCCATGTTCCACAGCAAGAAGCCGGAAGGTTTTCAGCGCTATCGCGTTGCCGATTCGAGTACGCTGCAGGTAATTTCTTCCGCGATGATCTGCCCGGCGCAAAAAGTCTACCAAAACCGCGAAATTCAGGATCTCTTCGCGCGTTACCGCACCAGCAAGTCTTTCGTTGGCCGCGATCAGTTGCGCGAATCGCTGTTCATCAAGTAATTGCTGCCACTTATCGCGCACCGCAAAATCACCACTCCAAAAATGAAAAACGGGGAGCCACACAGCTCCCCGTTTTCGATTTCAAAAATCCACCTGACCGTTAACCTAGCGCTAGTGACCGTGACCGTGACGATGATGGTGATGCTTGAAATTGCTGTTCCGATGATTGCGGCGATCGTGCGCCGTCGCCGGATTGTTGGGTAGCGCAGGACTCGCTGCGGCCGCGATTGTTGTCGCGCGCGCTGTGGGAACCGCCGGCGCAAATCCTGCGAGCAACAGCAAAACAGCCGCCACTAGAAGGTTTGCCGTCCATTTCATTTTTGAATCTCCCGTGGAAAATCCGCGACTTGCCCTTATTGCAGCATAGAAGCGCAGATTTGTCGCGCAGGAAAATCAAAAATGTGCAGAACCTGTGCACAAGAACAGGTCACGCCGCTGGACACTGTACGGGAGGGCTACGTGGCGGAACTACTCCTCAAAAACCCAGTTTCAGCTTCGAAAGCCACTGAATTACTTCGTGCTGCCGCGAGATGACCTGCGCCTGCCACGCCACCGCCAGCGAGAGCATGCTCATGGTCACGGCGCACAGCGCCAAAACTAGCCCCATATTCGATTCAGTAGCGGGAACGCGAAGAGTGCGGATTAGCCAAGCCATCATCAAAGGGGTCTCCTAGTACGTTCAGAACTTCTTAGAGCTGCTTGGAGCTTAAGAACCTAAACTGAGAGTGCTGCGGAGCACCGCCCACTTCCATTTTGGCGCAATCCGCAGGCCAATGACTCCGGCGGGCTAAAGTACGCGTAGCCTCAACGAAACACGTTGGTTGTCTCCCGTTTTGACTGGAATCCTGCCTGCCCTGCCGCAGGGTGGTGTGCAACGGAGGACACATTAGTGCCGCCGAAGTTCCCAAACTTACGCTGGCATCACCAGCCACAAACGAACGCGACACTTGCGCAATCATTTGTAACTTCGCGAACCCACCGTTTCGAGCAATTGCTCCCAGGTCTCCGGCGTGTGCAGCGGGATGGTCAGACTATATGATCCGAGGGCCGGGTTCTTCGCGGCATTTTTGCTGCCGTAGCGGGCGCTGCCGCCGCCTATCGTGCCCTCAGCAGCGTCGTCCGCAACCTCATCAGCGGAATCATCAGCGCCAGCGCCGCTCATCGGCGACTCCCGATTCGCCAGCAAAATGTTTCGCTCGCAACACGGAAAAAGTTCCGGCGCTTCTTCTGCGGTAGCCACGCCCAGCACCACGGCGTGATAACGCAGCGCGCGGTCGTAAAGTTTGGTCAAATCGCGAATGCATTTCTGCAAACTGGCGCCCACCGCCAGGGACCACAGCACGCCATGCTGCCGTAGCGCCAGCTTGCGCAATTTCGCTTCTGCCACAAAGCGCGCAATGTCCGCATCGGAAGCCCCGGCGAAAAAGAAAAGCTCATCAAAATCTCGCTGCCGCGCCATCTCGGCATCGCGCGCCGGCAAGCCAGAATTCTGCACCAGTTCCCGCGGCGAGAGGCTGCGCAGTGGCACTGCTTCCACTCCCGTATCTTCCGCCAGACTGGCCAGCGCCTCTTGCGCGGCGGGTTGCGGCTGTGCCACCGGCATGCTGGTAAAGCGCCCCAGGCGCAAAGTTTTTTCCGGCCGCAAATGGAAATAATCTTCCGGAAAAACACCGCGCACCCGCCCTCACCGATAAAAGGATGGGTATGGCCATTCTTCCGCCGCGGATCGTCCATCTGCAGCCGTGTGCGGCTGGTCACCCACACCGCGGGCACCGCGGAATGGTCCAGGCTGGCGTTGAACTCATCGAGCCCGGCCAAAGTTTTGCCGCGTACCGGCACCAGCGAGTCCACCGCCAGATACAAAACACAAGATGTTTGCCGCAGATAAGCTCCCTGAAAATTTACTCTTCATTCTAGCGGAAAAAGCCCGAGGGTGCGGCAATTGCGAGGTCACTAACGGTGTGCGTCAGAGTGCAAATAATCCCAAAACAGAAACTGGACAATCGACAGCAGACGGTTACGATGAGACATTGCCGGAGGGAAATTCAGATGCTTGACCCGGTTGTAGAAACCCTGATCCTCGACCTCCTGGAGTGGGTGGCAAAAAGTGAAAGGAGCTACGAAGACGTGATGGATACGTGGCGCACGTCTTGTCCCAGGCTTCCGGTTTGGGAAGATGCGAACGATCGGGGCCTGGTCACGAAGGAGGAAGCCAATGGACGCTGTATCGTTAGAATCACAGCACCAGGTCTCGCCCTGCTGGAGCAGCGCAAACTTCTCCAACGTGCGAATCACCTGGTCAACTAGCCACGAGAATAGCACATTCGCGGTGAACCTGAATCCGCAAGGACACGAGAAATGAAAGCAGGGATTTTTCGATCGGCGCAAAAAGCGCCCGAATTCCTCAAGATTGAAGACATGGCGCGCCCGCAAATGGCGCCGGGACATGTGCTGTTGCGCGTGGTGGCGTGCGGGGTCTGCCGCACGGACTTGCACATCGTCGAAGGAGATTTGCCTCCGCTTAAGCCGCTGCTGATTCCGGGGCACCAAATCGTGGGCGAAGTGGTCGAAGGCGCGACGGCGGAGTTGCCGCTGAAAACGCGGGTTGGCGTTTCGTGGATGGGCGGTGTGGATGGCGACTGCTGGTATTGCCGGCACGACATGGAGAATTTGTGCGACCGCCCCGTTTTTAGTGGATACACGGTCGACGGCGGCTATGCCGAGTATGTGTTGGTTCGCTCTGATTTTGTGTATCCGTTGCCGGCCGGTTTGGATGACGTGCATGTGGCCCCGCTCCTGTGCGCGGGAATTATTGGCTTTCGCAGTTTGCGTGTGGCGGGAGCGGCGCCCGGTGAACGCGTAGGGCTTTTCGGATTTGGCAGCTCCGCGAGTTTGACGATCGCCATTTTGCAATCGTGGAAATGCGAAGTTTATGTGGTGACCAGGGGCGAATCCCATCGCAAGCGAGCGCACGCGGCCGGCGCGAACTGGGTGGGCAGAGAAGACGAAAAACCTCCGGTAGAACTCGATCGCGCCATCACTTTCGCTCCCAGCGGAAAAGTGGTGGTAAGCGCACTGACGGCTCTACGTAAAGGCGGCGTGGTGGCCATCAACGCCGTGCATCTTGACCAGATCCCGGCGTTTGATTACGACAAGCTGCTGTGGGGCGAGCGGCAGATTCGCAGCGTAGCAAATATGACGCGTGCGGATGCGCGCGACTTTCTAAAGATCGCGCACGACCTAAAGATTCAGCCGCAGGTCGTGGTGTTTCCGCTGAGCGATGCCAACAAGGCTCTGATGGCCGTCAAAGACGAGACCGCGGACGGCTCCGCGGTAATTGTTCCCTAAGCGCCGTCAGACCACGACGAGGCCGAAAAGAAAAAGGGAGCGCCGGAGGGCGCTCCCTTTTTCGTGCGAGCATTCGCAGCGGCTCTTACCGGCCGGAAGTAGCGGCACTTTGCGCCGCGGTGGAGTTGGCTTTGGGCACGCTGACGTACCCGCTGATCGTATCCTTGGATACTTTGTTGATCACGATCTCTTCGGGAATTTTCGTGCCGGAAGTGTAGAAGAAGACCGGTTCATTCAGCGCGCGGTTCTTCTTGTCGAACTTCTTATCTTCAACCGTCATGGCCACGCTGTACTGATTCTTCTTCTCGTTCACGCCCTTCAGCTCGACGGTAACGTTGGCGACCTTTTGCGGCTTGTTCTTGCCCGTGATGGTGAATTCCACGTAGTCGCGCTCGCCCAGCCGGCGGAGCTGATCGATCTCGTCATGATTGCGGGCGATGAGCGTGCCCATTTCGCTGCGCGCCATTTTCAAGTCGTCGCGCGTGGCGTCGAGGTCGGTGCGAACGGCGACCACTTTAGTGTCCACGGATTTCACGTCGTCCGAGGTGGCCTTGGTAGCCAGTTCGGTGTGCACCGAAGTATCCAGCGCCGAGAGCTTCTGCGTGGTGTCGTCGTTGAGCTTGCCCAGTTTGGTGTTCTCTTCGCGCGCCTTGCGCAATTGCCCCTGGGTGATCTTCAGCTTGTCAGCGACCACCTTCAGGTCGCCCTGCAAATCGTTATTGGCCTTTTCATCTTGCGCCAAGCGATCCTTCAAGGAGGAAACATCCTGCTGCACGGATTGCTGCTCGGTCTTGAGTTGCGTCGCAACCGATTGCTGCGTGGTGTCGAGCTTCGCCGAGGCGTTGTAGCCGAAGGCCAGCCCTCCCACCGCCACCAGTCCCAAAACAATGATGGCTGGCAATTGCCAGCTCGGTGAAGTATGCGTCTCGATGATTCGTTCGTCAGACATAGGCTACTGTTCTCCTCTTTCTCTAATTCAAAGCGAAATTTGAACCGGGGACGGTGTTGTAAAGTTTTGCTGTAAAGTTCGCATGCGACGCTAAGCTAGCTGGTCGCGCACCCGGACTACGAGAATAGCAAGCTGCCCGCCAATCGAGTGACAGGCGGAGCTTTCGATAAAGCGCTTAGTTGCTTAGTGTTGCAGGCTCGGTTGAATAAGCTGAGGGGGTACTAGTCCGCGCAAAGTTTACCCGCAAGATGACAAAGTGTTGAAAATTAGACGTCTTCAGCGATTTTTCACGCCGTCGCGACGCCTGGTAGTGTCCTAATTTGAACGATGCCTTGCGAAGGGTGAAAGGTGGGAGTGAGTTAGTTGCCCTTTCAATCGGTCAAAGGCTATACGCCAGCGGATGCTTGGGCTCGTAAAGCATGATGTCGTCCGCGCCAGGTACGGCCATCATGACCACGAGTCCGTACCCGTGATCCTGAACTTCGCCGCGGAACTCCGCTCCTTTGCCCTTCAGTTCAGCGACCGTGTGTGAGATGTCGTCGCACATCAGGGAGATCAGATGGTGCCGCGGCGATTCGTACGTCTTGCCATCGTAGACGCTGTGGGTCGGGTGCACGCCCATCTCACTCCGCCCGGTCTTGAAGATCAGCCAACCCGCGCCTCCGCCCAGCGCATCCTCGACGTAGGGCCAGCCGAGGACGTCGCGAAGGAATGCGCGCGTTGCGGGGGCATCGTCGGAATAAATCAGGGTGTGGATGCTGGTGATCATCAGACTGAACTACTGAAATCGCCTAAAATTGTACTATTTCGGTCTATTGCCAATCAAGAAGCCGTTCATCGCACTGGAGATCGAAATTAGGACACTACCCGACGCCTAGCGCTGCAAGTCGGCGAAGAGTTGCTCGGGAGACTGGAAAACGATTCCCGCCAGGCCCAGGCGTCGAGCGGCTTCAGCGTACGCGGGAATATCATCTATATAGACGGCCTCGGCCGCCTCGACTTTGCATGCTTGCAGCGCGGCCCGGTAGATCAGCGGATTCGGTTTGGTGACCCCTACAGCGCACGAGAAAATACGGTTGGGAAAGAAGCGCATGAAATCACAATTAGCCTCTATGTACGCGACGTGAATGGGGTCGGTGTTGGAGAGCAGGCAGAGGCGATATTTTTTGGCCAGCGGGGCGAGAAAGACGTTGTCGAGAATGGGTTGCGGATGGAGGACGCGGTTCCAAACCTCCGTAAATTGCTCGAACGTAAATGGTGATGGCAGAAACGTTTCGTCACGCTCAGGTAGAAGTCGCGCGGCGTGATTCGGCCTTCCTGCCAATCGATCCAGCTGGGGGTTTTTCGAGGGCTAACCAGAGTTCTTCTGGCGTGAGAAGCCACTTTCTCGGCTAGCCCGGCAAGGGCGCGGTGTACATCAATGCGCACCAGCACGCGGCCGATATCGAAGATGATGGCACGGATTTTCCCGGCGGCCATGAACTACTCGCCCGCCGTTATGCAGTTGGTGCCGCGACCGGCGGCGTAACGCCGGAACTGCGGCGCGAGCGCATTAGACCAATGATCGGAGGCAAGATGGACAGCAAAATCACCACGGCGATCACGTAGTGAATGCGGTGCTCGATGTTTGGAACATGCCGACCCAGAAAGTAGCCGCCTAGGATCATGCTGCCAACCGAGAGCGTGCCTCCAAAAATATCGAAAACCAGATACATCGGGTAATTCATCGTCGCCGCACCGGTTACCGGCGGGCAAAATGTTCGGACAATCGGCATAAACCGCGCCAAGATCACCGTCTTACCGCCGTGCTTCTCGTAAAAGGCGTGGGCCTTTTGCAGGTGACTGCGGCGAAAGAGCAGCGAGTCTTGCCTGGCGTAGAGCGTAGCCCCGGCAGCGCGGCCCATCCGAGCCGACTTGATCTCCCTCGACGGCGCAAATATTCTGGGAGCAGAAGCCAGCGCAGCGGGATCAGGTCGGCAGACGGCGAAAATGCCTGCGGTAACCAGCAAGGAATCGCCGGGCAGAAAGAAACCAACGAAAAAGCCGGTTTCGATAAAGATGATCAGGCAAACCAGCGGGGCGCCGCCCCAGCGGATGAGTTCTTTTAGTCCCTCGGGAGTTATAGAGTGCGCGGAGGAAGTGGAGTAAAGCGTCGAGCACGCGGAATGGGTCCTTTGCCTCGTAAGAGAATGAGTCGGTGAAGATTGCGTCTCGGATGAGATGGCAGCGCCATCAACCCGCGAGTACGCACGGACTGGAAAGCGCCCTTACCAATAAGGTAGCAGAAAACACCGGGATTCTCTCCGCATTCGTGCCAGATCAGGATCATGACGCAAATGGAGGAAAAAAGAGCCGAAATCCGCGTCATTGCGCCACCTCGGCCAGCCACAAGTCGGGCCGAGATAGCGCGGCGGGGACCGAAAAAGGCGCCGCGTTTTCCAGCAACTGCGCGTTTTCCAATAATTGACGAATACGCGGCAAAGCGCGCCGCGCCGCCGCTGCACCAGCGTCGATGGCTTCCGCGGTGCGATCGAAATCGTCCCACGCCAGCGACTGCACTTCGGGGCGCAGCACCAGGTCTGCCGTGGCGTTCCCAGATTTCCGCCTGATGTTTCTGCGCGGCGCTGACCGCGCGGCTGACCACTTGAAAAATATTGCGTAGGGGCGCCGCGATAGCCGTCGTGCATGCCTACGGAAACTCCAATCACGATGTTTGCGGCGGTATTTCCATGCAGTGCTGAGCCAGACGCGCGGGCGGCCAGTCGGCACCCGCGCCACCAGGCCGCCGTCCGCCGGGAATAACGTGTGCCGATTTCGACCGGTTCGAAAAGTCCGGGAAAGGCGCAACTGGCACGAATCACTTCCACGAGCGGTCCATGAGTAAAGACCACCGGTTCGCCGGAGGCCAGATCGGTGGCACCACGCTCAGGGGGATGCGCAGATCTTCAAAGCGCCGCGTCTCGAAGACGCGCTCGATCAGGTTGCCCAGACAATAGTTGCTGGCCAATCCCAAACGCGAGACGCGCCAGCGGGCAATGTCCCGCAAACGCAGCGTGCGGCAAGTATCCATGAGGCGTTCAAGCGGCGCGCCGCTGGCGTAGGCCGCGCCAGAATGCTGCCAACGCTTGTGCCAGCGATATGTGAAATCGGGATGTGCTGTTCTTCGAAAACTTGCAGGACGCCGAGGTGCGCGAAACCGCGAGCGAATCCGCCGCCGAGCGCCAGGCCAATTCCTGGCCTGGCCGATGGGACAGTCGAGGGGGTATCGAAGATTCCCATCGGCGACGAGGACTGGGCGGTCCGCTGCATGAACGCAGGATGTGGGCCGAAAGGTTTTTCCCCAATGGGCCGTACGTCCTGCCCGGACAGTACCGATGTACTCGCCGTAGCTTGTCGTTCCGTTCCGGGATTTTTCCTAGGATTCGCAAATACAGTATGTTCAATTGAAAACTAGTACGTTCTTACCAGCAGGGTACCCTCTTTGTACCATTGTGGGTTAACCCACCCAGCGCGATTCTGTCCCACGGCAGGAGATGTGAAGCCAAGTGTAGTACCGACAGGAATGGGGCGCCGAGGGAGACACATGACGAACGCATTTGAATCCTGGGTGGGACAAGCCGTAGTGCTGCAAGTGGCGCTCGGAGATATTAAAGTTCCGCTACGCGGCAAGCTGCTGAAAGATGACGACGAAACGGTGCGCATGCGCATCGGCGATGGGTGGGATGTGGACATTTATAAGGTGATGATCATGGCGGTAGAGCCCGACGCCATGGCCTGGTTTCGGCTCTGACCTGACGATGTTTTCCGCGTCGTGCTGGGACGCTAGAGCATCCAATGTGCAGGCCCTGAGGGAGGGAATATGAAAGCGCACGAATTCAAATATGTAACGCATCGTCGTGCAGCGTTGTTGCTGGGACTTTCCGAACAAGAGCTGCGCGAACTATCCTCCGAGTCCGGAGTCGGTCAGCACGAAACCGCCGATGGCTGCGAGGAAATATTTTTCACTTATGAGGATTTGCGCCAGATTTGTGTTCTGGCCACGCAGGATGTGCACTAGAACGCTGCGCTGAACCGCGAAACGCTCTGCGCAGGAGCAACGTTTTTAAGTTTACCTCCGGGCCACCCCAAGCAGTCACCCCGACCCGGGCCGCTCGCCCCAGCGGCCCGGGTCTTTCTTTTGGCACCTCACCTTTTGTCACATCGCCTAGCGATCGAGACTAACCGCCGCAGTGCGAGGGGAGCTTCAAGAAGCTTCAACTTAAATCACTTCGGAAAACCTTGACACTGGCTTGCGCAGTGACGAGACTTGGGCGCGCACTGGAGAAACGCAAAATTCTTGCACTTAACCGCCGCGGATTGGGCCGTGATCGCTGGATATCTGCTGCTGATGCTGGTGCTGGGTATGTATTTCCGCCGGCGTTCGGGCCAAAGCACGGAAGATTATTTCGTTTCCGGGCGGCAGGTGGCGTGGTGGCTGGCGGGAACTTCGATGGTGGCGACGACGTTTGCCGCCGACACGCCGCTAGTGGTGACGGGCCTCGTTTACACGCAAGGCATCGCGGGAAACTGGCTGTGGTGGAGCTTTCTGCCGTCGGGAATGATGACGGTGTTTCTGTTCGCGCGGCTGTGGAGGCGCTCGGGCCTGCTCACCGATGTGCAGTTCGCCGAGATGCGCTACGCCGGAAAGCCCGCCGCGTTTCTGCGCGGGTTTCGCGCCGTTTATCTTGGCCTGCTGATGAATTGCCTGATCCTGGGCTGGGTGACCAAGGCGATGACGAGCATCGTGGGCGTCGACGCTCGGCAGAAGCGAACGCAACGCGCTGGCGATCTGCATTTTCTTTCTGATTCCGTTCACCGGATTTTATGTTTCGCTCGGCGGCTTGTGGGGCGTGCTGTGGACGGACCTGTTTCAATTCGTGCTGAAAATGGCCATCGTGATCGCGGTCGCGTGTTATGGCGTGCGGGCCGCGGGCGGAATGCACGCGATGCTCGCGAAACTGGCGGCGATGCGCGACGCCGCCGGCCCGGAGCGCCGCGACATCACGGCGATGTCTTCCCGGATTTTTCGCGCGGGCTTACCGGCGAAGCTTTGTGGACGCTGCCGGTGCTCACCTTTCTGGTGCATCTGGGAGTGCAGTGGTGGGCGTTCTGGTATCCGGGAGCGGAGCCGGGCGGCGGCGGTTACATTGCGCAGCGAATTTTCAGCGCGCGCGATGAACGGCACGGATTGCTTTCCGTGCTGTGGTTCAACATCGCGCATTACGCGCTGCGTCCGTGGCCGTGGATTCTGACGGCGCTGGCGGCGGTGGCGCTCTATCCCGGGCTTGCAGCATCCGGAATCAGGCTACATGCTGCGTCGCCACCGACATACATGCCGCACGCGCTGCGCGGAATTTTGATCGCGGGATTCATGGCGGCGTTCATGTCCACGATCGCGACGCAGCTGAATTGGGGGAGCTCCTATCTGGTGGAAGATTTCTACCGGCGATTCATGCGGCAAGAATGGCGAGCGAAAAACATTACGTGAATGTTTCGCGGATGGCGACGCTGCTGCTGGTGGTCGCTGTCGGCGTATGTTTCGGCGCAGAACTTGGATCCGATCAGCGCGGGCTGGGAAGTGGTGCTGGAACGTTGGCGCGGGAACCGGCGGCGTCTATTTGCTGCGCTGGTATTGGTGGCGCATCAATGCCTGGAGCGAAATTTCCGCGATGATTGCCGCTCTAGTGGCGACGCTTACGTTGCATTCCGCGACGCTGTGGATGGCGATTGCCGGTCGGCCACAACTATTTTCTGGATCCGATCCGGTGGTGTTTGCGAAAACCACTTTGTGCACCACTGGATTTACCACGCTGGTGTGGCTGGCGGTGACATTTCTGACGGACGCGGAGCCCGGGGAAATACTTGTGCAGTTCTATCGCAAGGTCCGTCCGCAAATTACCGGCTGGCGTCCCATCGCGCAACTTTGCGGGGATACCACTGCGACGCGCGACTTGGGGCGCAATCTGCTGTGTTGGATTGTCGGCTGTGTACTGGTGTACGCCGCGCTTTTTTCCATTGGCGAAATTTGTTTCGGGCGGTATCCGGCGGGCGCGTGGCTGGCCGTGGTTGCGGTGACTTGCGGAGTGGTCATTTGGCGCTTGCTGCCAGACTCCATGGGCTGGCGGGAAAGTTAGCATGCGCGAGCCCACGAGCGAACCCACGAACGCGTCGGTTGCGACGCCGTCGTCAACTCAGCCAGAGCCGGCGGCGGTGCTGGGAGCGCGTCACGCGGTGCTCGCGGGATTTTTTGGCTGGACGCTGGATGCGTTCGATTTCTTCATTGTAGTTTTCCTCTTCGATACGCTGTCGCGGCAGTTTGGCGTCAGCAAGGCGCAGATCATGCTGACGACCACGGCGACGCTGGCGATGCGGCCGGTGGGCGCGGTGCTTTTTGGATTGCTCGCGGACCGCTATGGGCGGCGCATCCCGCTGATGTGCAACGTGATTTATTTTTCGGTGATCGAGTTGCTTTGCGGATTCGCGCCGAATTTTACGGTTTTTCTTGTGTTGCGCGCGCTGTTATGGCATCGGCATGGGCGGCGAGTGGGGCGTGGGCGCGTCGCTGGCCATGGAGGCGGCGCCGCGAAAATGGCGCGGCGTGCTGTCAGCGGAATCTTGCAGAGCGGATATTCGATCGGATATCTGCTGGCGGCGATGGCGACGTGGTTTGTGTTGCCGCACTGGGGTTGGCGCGCGATGTTCTGGATGGGCGCGATTCCCGCGCTGCTGGCGCTGTACATCCGCGTCGAAGGTGCCGGAATCGGAGGCCTGGAAGGAACACGAGGCCGCGAGCACCGGAGAGGTATTGCGCGTTGTAGGGAAGAGTTGGAACGGCGCTTCGCGTATCTGGTGGTGCTGATGGTATTCATGATGTTTCTTTCGCATGGGACGCAGGATCTGTATCCGGATTTTCTGCATGAAGCTCACGGCGTGGCGCAGGCGGTGCGGGCGAACATCGCGATTATCTACAACGTTGGCGCGATGTGCGGCGCGATCATCTTTGGGCGACTTCTCGGAGCGGGCGGGGCGACGGAAGGCATGATGGCGGCGCTGGGCGTGTCGCTGATTGCTATTCCGCTGTGGGCGTTTGGCGGCTGCTGGCGCTGCTTACGGCTGGGGCGTTTCTGATGCAGGCTGGGGTGCAGGGCGCGTGGGGCGTGATTCCCGTGCACCTGAACGAAATGGCGGCGGATTCGGCGCGCGGGTTGATGCCGGGCTTGGCGTATCAGCTGGGGATTCTGTTTGCTTCGCCGACGAACTCGATTGAGTACGCTTTGCGGGATCATGTCGGGTATCAGTGGGCGATTGCGGGATTTGAGATTGTGACCATTTGCTCGCTGGTGGTGCTGCTGTGGTTTGGGGCGGAAGACCACGGCAAAGTGTTTGTTAAAGGGGAAGCGGCTTAGGCGCGCTAATCGTTGGGCGATCCGAGGGTCGGGAGTAAGACCTGTCGGCGAGGCGAAGGTGTAGCGCCGAGACGCAGAGGAGCCAGAATAACGCGATTGCAAGGGTTCTTAGGTATCGGCCGGTGTGGGGTACCCCCCTAGGGGTTTTTTGTAAGTGTTCATTCTAAAGAGTTTTAAGTCCTTTAGATTCCGCAGTTACGCAAGTGTTCATTCTAGATGACTTAGAAGTCATCTGAGATTAGTAATTAGTTACTAGGATTTTGGGACGAGAGACGAATGGGCCGGACGCACTTCTTTACATGGAAAGAGTAACAAATGGGTACGTGGCTTGTCAAGAATTATTGTTCGTGGCGTTTTGAGGATGGGCGAGTCCTGGGCCTTAGTCGGCGTGCTGCCTTTTGCACAATTTTCCGTGTGGAATGTAAGTACATGCCTCGACGACGTTGATTTCGGCTGCGTGAAGCCGATAGGCAAAACTAAGAGTGTGCGCAAGGCCGCAGACCACCAGCCCTTTCTCGAACTGCTCTTCCAGAATCCTTTTCAGCCACAAGTTTTCGCGGTTTATATTTTCCGAGATGTAAGGGGACTCATAAAAATCGTCGGAATCGAGGGGATCCACGGGAGCGCCGTTCGCGCTTTCCGTGGTAATGCCGTACTTACGCCTTTCATTCTCCGCGGGGTCGATGTCCACATAGCGGATCGGTTTGCTGTTGGCAGACAAATCGCTCGCAAGGTCCGCAACAATTGAAGGCTTACGTCCTGCTGCTTCCTCAAATACGATGTCGACGCCGGCGCGCATATAGTCCTCGACCCAATGGCGATAAGAAGGGTCGGCGACGTAGTCTCGAAAACCCGGCCCTTGTAGCCGGTGTGGAACTCCGAGCACGCGGATGGATCGCCCGGCAGGCGCTTCAACGCCTTGTGTGGGTTCACCCGATCGTTCGAAATCTTCCGAATCTGTCACCTCGTGCTTGCCGACCACGAGTGGCTCGCCCTTCAGAACTCCTCTGTCAGGCGTGCAAACCAGATAGCTCTCCGATTCAAATATGGCGATGACGATCCCACCCCTGCGCGGCTCCGGCCTACCCACCAGAGCCTGCACGATATACCCTCCATCGCGGAATGTAATACTTCGGACTCTCCGGTCACCGATGGGACAACCCATAGTTTGCGCGACAAATTTCTTGGTTGCCTGGTAGAGCTCTTCTGCTTTTTCAGGGTCATTTTCATTTGGAATGAAGAATTTCATCGAGCCCCCCAGTTTCCTAGGATGCCACCAGTAGGCCCATCGACGGTGCGGAAAATTCACCACGGCAGGAAGTACAACCGGCGCCAGAGGTACACCCAAGGTACATCCGGGCGCGCCAGTTGCCAGGAAATCCTGGGATTCGTTGACTTGACCTAGGTCGCAACCTAAGATGACGGAACTGTGGCGGACCCCGACGCACTCATTGGACAGACCCTTTCGCACTACCGCATCCTGGAAAAACTTGGCGGCGGCGGGATGGGTGTGGTTTACAAAGCCGAGGACGTCCGCCTGCACCGGCTGGTGGCTCTGAAGTTTCTTCCCGACGAAGTCGCCGAAGACGCGCAGGCGCTCAGCCGTTTCCAGCGGGAAGCACGAGCTGCTTCCGCCTTGAACCATCCCAATATCTGCACGATTTATGACACCGGAGAAGAAAATGGCAAAGCCTTTATCGCCATGGAACATCTCGAAGGCCAGACCCTGAAACATGCCATCGCGGGTCGGCCTATGGAACTAGAGAAGGTGCTGGAGCTGGCGATTGAAGTTACTGATGCGCTGGACGCGGCGCACGCCAAAAGCATCGTCCACCGCGACATCAAGCCCGCCAACATTTTTGTTACGGAGCGGGGCCACGCCAAGATTCTCGATTTTGGTTTGGCCAAGGTAAGTTTCCCAAAAAGCTGGATCGACAATACGGCCACCTTGGCCGCGGAAGAAGTGGATCCGGACCACTTGACGAGTCCCGGACAGACCCTGGGTACGGTGGCGTATATGTCCCCGGAACAGGTGCGGGCCAAGGAATTGGATGCGCGGACCGATTTGTTTTCGTGTGGTGTGGTGCTGTACGAAATGGCGACGGGGCAATTACCGTTCCGGGGAGAGACTTCCGGTTTAATCTTCAAGGCGATTCTCGATGGAACGCCCGTTCCTGCCGTTCGACTGAATCCCGACGTGCCTGCGGACCTGGAGCGAATTATCAGCAAAGCTTTGGAGAAAGACCGCACGCTCCGTTACCAGAGCGCCGCCGACATGCGCACAGATTTGCAACGGCTTAAGCGCACTATTGATTCCGGCAAAATCGATGCCGGACTAGCGTCGCCTGACCAGACGCTCAAGCGTCGCAAGCTCTGGGTGGTCCTAGCCGCCTGCATCGCCGCCTTGGGACTAGCCGCAGTTGGCGCTTGGTACCTGCGATCACGCAGGACCGCCCAGATTGATTCCATTGCCGTGCTGCCCTTCAGCAATGGAGGCGGAGATGCCAATACCGACTACCTCAGCGACGGCATCACTGAATCATTGATCGACAATCTTGCGCATGTACCGCAACTTAAGGTTAAGTCGCGCAACACGGTCTTCCGCTACAAAGGGAAAGATGTGGATGTGCAGAGATTCGGCAACGATTTAGGGGTGTCGGCAGTGGTGAATGGCCGAGTGGTGCCACGAGGTGACAACATCGAAGTGAGCGCCGAGCTCACCGATGTTCGGGACAGCACGGTAATTTGGGGAGAGCACTACAACGGCAAGAGCGCAGACATCCTCTCCTTGCAGCAGCAGATTGCTGGCGACATCGCGGAAAAGTTGCGTTCCAAACTCAGCACCTTAGAAAAGCAGCAGGTGACGAAGCAAGGAACGCAAAATCCAGAAGCCTATGAGCTTTATCTAAAGGGGCTTTACTCCTGGAACAAACGAACCCCTGCGGACATGACCACCGCGATTTCCTACTTCAATCAAGCCATCGCCAAAGACCCCGGCTATGCTTTGGCGTATTCGGGTCTGGCCGATGCCTATCTGCTAATGGCGAGCTATGTTGACCCTCCCCGCGAATACATCCTGAAGTCGAATGCCGCCGCGCGCAAGGCGCTTGAGTTTGACGCGACATTGGCCCAGCCCCACGCCGTTCTAGGCCGCAGCGAGAGCAGGCACGGCTGGGATTTTGCCAATGGAGAGGCTGAGTACAAGAAAGCGTTGGAACTTGGCCCCAACGACGCCACAGTCCACGAATGGTACGCAGACGAGATCAGCTTGATTGGTGGCAGGGAACCGGAGGCCCTTGCGGAGATCAATCGTGCTCACGAGCTCGATCCTCTGTCACTGATCATCAGCGCAGACGTCTGCCTGGTTCACCTGAGGGCGCGACGGTACGACGAAGCCATCGCCGAATGCAAGAAGGTGGACGATGAGGACCCAACATTCTCTTACACTCACCTTTATTTGTCCTACGCGTACTGGGGAAAACGCATGTACGCACAGTCGATTGAAGAGTTGAGCAGATATGACCAGCTTGTCGGAAACCAGAGAGGCTCTGAAATTGCCTCGGCGATGGAAGAAGGATTTCGTTCCGGGGGCTGGAGGGCAGCCCTGAACAAAGGCATTGAACTGCGGCTAGCCAATCGCAAGGCTGGGCACGGTTCCCCGTACCGGCTTGCCGCTCTTTATGCCGACTTGGGAGACAAAGATCAGGCCTTCCGGTGGCTCGAGACCGCTTATCAGGAGCGAGATTGGCAGCTGGAGGGTTTGAAGACTGACTTCTATCTCGATCCTCTACGTTCCGACCCACGCTTTACCGAATTGGTGCGGAAGGTCGGGCTGCCGCAGTAGCTTTGGGCGAAAATGGTGTGTAGACATGTCGACTCCCGGTAAGTCGTAATACCGGACAAATGGATTCAGGCCGCTTGCCCCACGGTTTCGCGTTACGGAAAATATTGCAAGCATGCGAGGGATTGGCGATTCCGTCATGCACGCCGCTTCAAGCGCTTGAAAATCGGTGAGGTCAGCTTGGCGAAGACCAACAAAAACGGGAACAGATACCAGTAGTGTCGGCGGTAGAACGTTCCGCGTAGCTTGCGACTCCAATCCTCAGCGATATTCTCGCGCCCCTCGTAAACTCGTAGATGCGCGGTGTGGATGTGATGTCCGATTTCATGATAGAGAACGTCGGAAACCACTAGGTATCGCAGCACGGGGAGCCGATACAACCCAGCGAATCCCTCTGCCACGATGTTGTCCACATAAAGCCAAACTTCGGCAGATGTGGTTCTTGATGCGCGAGAATAACTGCCCAAGGCTGTGGCGAGTTGAACCTTTCGATTTCGACTCCAGACTTTTTGCTTACGTTTCTTTCCCGTCAGTCCTGCGCGATTAGTGAGAACGATGGTCTTTAATCCGACCAGATATTTATCCGGGACGTAACGCAGCAACGTCTCGATGCATTGCTTAAAGTTCGGAGGCGGTTCAAAAGTCCTGTAGGATTCGATGATCGTTGGACGCTTAAGTTCGGATTCTGCGGGAGTCGCGTCCACTTTGGAATTATGACTTATTTTCGAGCATTTCCGTAGCTTGCCAGGCCAGTCTAGCTACCAAAACACCCTAACTCCTGATAAGTCGCATTACCGCACAAGTGCTTTGGTCCCGATTCCACTTGTCCGGTAAGCGCTGCCGGCTCAACCGGTCGACGCAACACCCTTCAATACGTTGATTCGCTTATGCCTTCCTAGAAGAACTCTTCTGTTTGGTTGTATTCGGTCAAAACCTAGCCAGAGTAGCGTTCCGGCTGATCTAACCCTAGCGAGCGATTTCAGCCTTTGTTTTGATTGCAAATTGGGTTCGAGCTGAGTGTTGCATCGACCCATTGAGACCACCGCGTTAATCAGGACTTCGAACACACAATGGAGAATCCCGCCATTTTAGGTCACAGTCTCCACCGCCTGCGTTGACTTGCTGGCTTCCTCGCTCATCTCGCTCCAATACAGTGAAATCGAGAAAGCAAACCACCACGTTACCGTGAGTATCGGAGAAATGATGTCAGCGTCCAGTTTCGCCACGCCGTGAACATATCCGTCGAACATGCCCAGAGCAAGTGCGGCCAACAATGTCGCGGCCACGCAAAGCGCCACTGTTCTAAGCCAGTCCGCGCGCCGAAGTGACTTCAACCAGAACAGTCGCACCAACAGCCAGTATCCCGAGGAGCCGATCACCGAGCCGGTTAGAAAAGTAAAAATGAGATTAAAATTGCTGCGAGGCAGAATTGCGGCGATGGGAGTCCACACGATTGCCCCCCACAACCCCAAAATAGGTGTCGCGGCGCTCAATATGGCGGCTAGCATGATGAAACACAACGCATAGATTGGAAATGCGATGATTGGATGGGTTGCTCTGCGATCTCGCAGCGAAATAACGATACACGTTGCGTGGAGAGCACCCATCAGCGCGTAATGAAAAAAATCAAAGCTGGACATCCAATGAGGTAGATAAAGGTCCTTCGCTAACCAGAATATGACCGCCGCTACGGTCAAAGTGGCGAAGTGAAGACCGTATCGAATCACTTTCATAGCAGGCGCATTGTAGCAGGACCATATCCTTGACGTGCGTGCAGTCTTTCCCAAGTCCTGGTAAGTCGCGTTACCGGACAAATGGTTTTGGCGAGAATCTATTTATCCGGTGAGTGCGGTAATCAGGACACAGATCCTAATTGCTCGCGTGATGGTTTTCGTCGAATCCGCTGCGCTCGGTGGGCGTAAGTAGGCTCACGGCCACGACAACAGCGGCATTACAGCACAGTCCTGCGAAGCCCGCGTTGAGACCCATGATGGGATCGTGCTTGGTGAGCGCAAGGGCAGCAAATACGAGGACGCCAACTACAATTCCTGCAAAGACGCCTGGCATGGTTACGCGCTTTGAATAGAGGCCCAAAACCACTCCGGGAAAAAACTGCGCTACGCCTCCGAATCCCAACAGTAGAAGAGCGACCAAGGTTGAAGAGCTGTAGATCGCGGAACAAAGCGCGGCAACAGTGATCACCAAGACGGTAGCTTTCGCGAGTTTCGCAACCTGTTGATCGGTCATGCTGGGCCAGAGAATCGGACGGCACATGTTCTTCGCGAATAACGTTGCCGCGGTCAGAATCATCACTCCTGCCGGAACCATCGCCGTGAGAGCGCCAGCCCCGCCGATCACGCCGAGGAACCATGCCGGGAAAGTCTTCCGCACCAGCGTTAGCATCGCGAGGTCGCCATTAGCCAGGCCGGGTAATATCAGAGTTGCGGCAAGGCCTACGAAGAACATCAGCGGCATAGTGATGCTGTAGAAGGGCATTATCACGGCGTTGCGGCGCAAGGTGTCGCTGCTCTTCGCGGAAAAACTGGCACCGAAGAACTGCGGCCACATGTAAAACCCAAGCGAGACCAACAGAACCGTTGAGGCATACCATAAGTGTCCTTGATTCGTGGTGGCGCCCGGCATGACCAGGTGAGCAGGCTTGACGCGCACGAGTTCCGCGAACATTGGGCCGATGCCCCCAAAATAAATATAGGGGATCGCCACTCCCACGAAGACGGCCGAAAACAACAGCAGCAAGTCCTTCAAGATGCTGACCCACGCGACACCGCGGATTCCGCTGGTGAGGACAAAGCCTGCAACAATTACGAAAGAGAGGATCATGGCCGGGGTGCGATGGATCGCGCCGTAACTCGCTATTTCCACGATCATCCCAAGTCCCGTGAGCTGCAGTTGCAAATAAGGGATAATGAAGATGATCCCGACCAGCGCGACGAACGCCGCAAGATACTTGCTCTGGTACCGCACGCGAAAGAAATCGGCTTGTGTCTGCAGCCGGTATTTCCTACCGACCTCCCAGACCTGAGGCAGAATGAAGAAAGAAACGACGTACATCAAGGGCTGGTATCCGAGAATATACAGAACGGGCGCACCTCTGGAGTACGCCCAGCCACTCGCCCCGAGAAACGTGAACGTGGTATAGACCTCTCCTGCCATCAGCAGCCACACCAGCAATATGCCGAAGCCTCGGTCGCCTACGGTCCATTGTTCCAGATCCATTTTGCGGCGAGTTCCCGCGTAAAAACCCACAAATGCGCCCGCTGAGACAATTACCGAGATGACGGCTAGAGCAACGACGCTTGGCGTCACGGAGTGCCGCCGTCTTTGTGATGCAGGTCAGAAGCGCGGTGCGCTTCCCGCCGATATGCTCCCCACATGCATAGTGGCGTGAGGAGAAGCCATGCAATCAGCCAGAAGAAATTGAACGGCAAACCCAGAATGATGGGATGAATGCGGTCCCAGAGAGACACGGAAAAGCAGATTGCGACAAAGGGAATCAACGCAAACAGAATCGCGCCGAGGGTTGGCTTTCGCAACGATGCTCCTGGCCGCCAGAACTGACGTGTGATTTACAACCACAGATGGGAACCGTAAGTGGCGGGGATTCTCCTTCAGAAAGGAAGGGAGCGCAAGGGATACTTGATGGCGCCATAGTGGCCTGCCACTTGAACTGAGAAGTCCTGACTGCGCTTGTAACGAAAGCCGAGACCGACCTCCATCCTCTTTTAGGCACTGTCTCAACCGCTGCGAAGTGTGCAATAGAGAACAGTGTGGCACTTCTCTTTCTGCTCTACTGAAAGGGCTGCTTTATTGAAAGGGCAGACGACTAAAAGTCTGCGCCAAGAGTTGCATTAGCGATGGCAACTTGCTGGGAGTTCCTGATGTGTCCGCTAACTCCCCTTCGCACGGGTCCCGTGAGCTTGACCGAGCCTGACAGTATAGGTTCCCGTCTGCCTCGGAAGCGCTTGAGAATAGCCCCACTCAGACATCTCTATGCTGTTCCAGCCTGCGCGTCATTTCTGCTGTGTCTGGCTTCCGGCGGTTTGCCCGCTCAGCAACAAACTGCTGGGCCTGGGCCTGAGCCTAGCCGTAATTCCTTCGCGGAAACACGTTTGCCCAAAATGCCCTCTGCGGAGGGGCTAGCCAGCGTTGTAGGCAGAGTGTTGGACGTGAGCGGTGCTAGCGTTTCCGGGGCAAACGTTGATTTAATGCATAGTGATGGAACGCAATCGCATAGCATGGTTTCCGATGCGGATGGCGAATTTAGTTTCTCAAAGATTCTTCCCGGTTCCTACCTCGTGGTGGTCAACGCTAAGGACTTTGCAGCCTTTACTTCTGCGGAGTTCCTCGCCACGGACCAGCAGGTCTACGAGATTCCCAATATTTCATTGTCGGTGGCAACGGCGAACATCGAGGTGATGGTCCGTCCAACCGACCTGATCGCCGCTGAGCAGATAAGGGCTGCGGAGAAGCAACGTCTCGTCGCCGTGATCCCAAACTTCTATACAAGTTACATTCCTGACGCCGCCCCACTCACTGGGAAACAGAAGTTCTCGCTCGCTGTACGAGGGACGTTTGATCCGGTGGCATTTATCGGCGTGGGCTTTGCTGCCGGCATCGAGCAGGCCAACAACTCCTTTGCCGGGTACGGGCAAGGCGCGGCGGGATACGGCAAGCGTTATGCGGCAAAGTTCGTGGACGGGCGGAGCAGTGACTTGTTGACTCATGCGGTCTTCCCGACGATCCTTCACCAAGATCCGCGCTATTACTACCAGGGCTCCGGCTCCTTTAAGTCCCGCTTCGCGCACGCGGTGGGCTCCGCATTCGTCACCCGCAGCGATAGTGGCCGTACGGAACCCAACTATTCTTATTTTCTCGGCGACGTGTGCTCAGCAGCGCTATCCAATTTGTACTATCCGGAAGCGAATCGGGGAGCGCATCTGGTCTTCACGAATGCCGCCGTCGGCCTCGCGGGACGAGTCGGTGGGAACTTAATTCGTGAATTTTTCTCAAAGCGGCTGACGACAAACGTCGCGGGCGATGGGACAACACCAAGATTTTAGTTATGTGTCATTCCTCCTGAATTCCTTCCGAGTTCGCGTCAACGGTCCGTAAGTCTTGGTAAAAGCAGTCGCAACCCCACATTTGGAGTCCTGACCATTTCCACAGTCGGGGCCGATCACAGCGTGGGCGCCGTACCTCGGTCCAGCGTTAAAGCTGATTGAAGGTACCAGGCCCGGTATATCTCATCCATTACAACGTCCTGGCGAAACACCAACTAAATCTCCCCGAATCAACTCTTTATCTGGTGAAACAGAAGTGAGACGCAATTGAGGCGCAATGCATTGTGCCCTCGACGTTCCTCCTCCAGTGTCCGGGGGCCGACCCATTCTTCCCCAGGGATTCGGAAGAGGGTTTTCTAGGAGAGAACATGAGAACGATACGCTGTCTGGTAGTCTGCACCGGGTTTGCAATACTTCTCGGCTCGGCCTGGTCCCCGGGCGCCCAATGCCAAGGACCTTCCCCAAATGTCACGGTTTTCGCTACGGGCCTCAACAATCCTCGCGGTCTGAAATTCGGACCCGACGGCCAGTTGTACGTGGCCGAGGGCGGTGCGGGCGGAACTTTGTCCACAGAGGGCCAATGTGATCAAGTTCCCGCACCGGTTGGACCGTACACCGGGAGCTTCACGTCCTCCCGGATTTCAAAGATTGACCACCATGGAAATCGCACGACGGTAATCGACGATCTTCCTTCTAGCGAAACCGCCGCGACGCAGGGAAACCTGGTGAGCGGAGTCTCTGACGTGGCATTCATCGGGGACGACTTGTACGCCATCACGGCCGGTTGGGGTGTTCCCACGGCCTCGCCAACACAGTCAATGCGGTGATCCGTATCCTCCCGCATGGAAAATGGGAGCTGGTTGCAGACCTGAGCGATTTTCAGAAAACCCATCCGGTCGCCCATCCCAATCCTCCGGACTTCGAGCCGGACGGCACTTGGTATAGCATGACCTCGGTCCGGGGAAAGCTTTACGCGGTTGAGCCGAATCACGGCGAGTTGGACGTGATCTCCACACGCGGCGAGATTGAACGCGTCGCGGATATCTCCGCTTCTCAAGGCCACATCGTCCCGACTGCGCTGGTGCATCGCGGCGGTTTTTTTGTCGGAAATCTGGGGCTGTTCCCGATCGTCGACGGCTCGTCAAAAATCCTGAAAATATCGCGGAGTGGGAATGTAAAGACCGTCGTGACCGGAGTTACTACCGTGCTCGGCCTCGCCTTCGATTGCGAAGGCTTTCTGTACATTCTTGAAAACACCACGGGAAACCCGTTTCCGACTGCGGGTACCGGAAAGGTATTGCGCGTAACCGACGACGGCCTCGAAGAAATCGCTACGGGCTCTCGTTGCCCACTGCCATGACTTTCGGGCCGGACGGAGCGCTTTACGTCTCGAATGTCGGATTTGGCCCGCCTCCAGTAGGTTTGGGACAAATCGTTAGGATCACCGTGCCGCGAGCGCCCGAATGGAAGAAAAAGCTCGGTGACGAGCCGGCTTTCGACATCGATGATTAGCCAGCGGCTACTTCGCGCCGCAACATCCGTGGGGCGCAGCTACGGCTGCGCCCCACACGCGGATGTCAACTCCTGGTAAGCGCACTTTGCTAATGGACCGTTAGTTTGAATGTATAGGTCGAGGAGGAGCGTTTGGTGTAAAGAAAGCTGAACTCAGCGGACGCTGATTCAGAAACACCAAGGAGGCTCCCCCCATGGAACCTATGTATTACATCGGGCTGGATGTTCACAAGCGGAAGATCAGTTACTGCGTGAAGGACGGCAGTGGCAAAGTCTATGCCGAAGGATCGCTTGCCGCCACACGCCTTGACCTAGACCATTGGATGAAAACGCTGCCCCAGCCGTGGAGCGCGGCGATGGAAGCGACCATGTTCACGGGCTGGATCTACGATCACCTCAAGCCGCATGCCGCGGCCCTGAAAGTGGCGCACCCGCTGATGCTGCGTGCCATCGCCGCGGCCAAGAAAAAGAACGACCGTATTGACGCTGGCAAGATCTGCGACTGCTTACGCTGCGATTTTCTGCCCGAGAGCTACATGGCCTCGACCGCCATTCGCGAACGGCGGCGCACCCTGCGCTATCGCAACCTGCTGGTGCGCCAGATGGTGCAAATGAAAATCAAGATCAGCGCTCTACTGATGGAAGCAGGCGTGAGTTACAACAAGCAGCGGCTGCACAAGGCCGGCTACTTTCGTGAACTGCTGGCGAGCCACCCGGACATCGACGAAGGGCTGCGTTCGCTGCTGCGGTTATGCCGCGAATCGGTGGTCCGCTTGCAGCGGACCGAGAGCGCTTTGGTGCGCACGCTGGAAAGTGATGCGTTGTTGGTGGACCGCGTGGAGCGATTGATGACTATTCCCGCCGTGGGGCCGATCACGGCACTGACCTGGGCACTGGAAGTGGGCGACGTGCAACGTTTTTCCTCGATCAAGAAAGCCATCAGCTACTGCGGGCTGTGTGGAGCGGAGAAGAGTTCTGGCAGCACGGTGCAGCGCACGCCGTTATCCAAACAGCGCAACAAACATTTACAGACGACCTTGATCGAGGCGGCGAAAATGGCGCCGCGCTACAGCGCGGATTTAGCCATGTTCCATGACAAGGAGAAACAGAGAGGCAATGCTAATCGTGCCACGCTCGCCGTAGCGCGCAAGCTCGTCGCCTACTTGGTTGCCGTGGATCGCCGTCAAAAAGAGTTCCTTACAGTAGAAAGAGAAAACCGTACCGCCGCGTAGCAGCGCGGCCGGAAACAAAAGGAGGATTTCTTCGGCGCGTGGCCTGCCAGGTCTTGCCGTTAACGCGACTGGGCGAAGGAGCGCAAGCTCTGGATGCTCCCATTGATTAGTTTCGAGACTGGCAGGAGAACACCAACTCAATCTTCTGGGCAGCCGCAAAGGTTGCGCCAGCAAATGGAAGTCTGGTTCTTCTAAGAAGAAGAGACCACGGCTGAGAGGCCAACACACGCGGCGAAGAGACCGACAAAATTTACACCCACGCTCCTCCGGAGCGCGTCGGGAGAGCTGTTGCCCTCTTGACAAAGACCTATCATGGAAGTCGCATTACCGGACAAGTGCTTTTGGGCGATTTCCACATGTCCGGTAAGCGTGTTTAGCAGGACATGGCAGTTCGCTGAGTCAGGTGTTCCAGTCTCTTACTTCGGTGGCCGGTGCGGGCTGGTTTTCACTTGTCGGCGGCACGATCCCCTTGAGTCGCAAATAGGTCACCATATTTCCATAGTGCTCATCCGTGTGCGCCGTGTTGATCGAGAACACAGTCAACTTCGCTATGTTGAAGTTGAATAATTTCACCATCTCACTGCCTTTTGCATCGGTCATGCTGTCGAATGCCTTGTTGCAGTACGCCACTCCGTCCTTGAGCGCCGCCACCAGGTCGGCCTTTGACGTCTTCGTTTTTTCGATGTCCTTTACTGGGCTTGCTTCGCCAATGGCTTGCGAGCAGAACGAGTACGAAGCGTCGGCCACATGGCCAACGAGCTGGCCAAAGCGTGCGAACCTCCGGTGTCGGTTTGAAGGAGTAGTTTTCTTCTGGCATCTTCTGCGCGGCGCCGACCACCGCTCCGCTCACAAACGAGTAAAAACCTTTTTCGCTCGCGGTAATCGGGTTCGCCGGCGGAGTAGACTGCGCCGCTGCCTTCTCCTGCCCGAGCAGAGCAACCGGAACCAACATCAGTGCAGCAAACACAAAAATAAGTCTTTTGTTCATGGACACACCTTTCGCGGATTCATGCCACCCAGCGGAGTCGCCAAGGAGCTTCCGAACACCCGCAACCTACTATACGCATCAAATCTCAAATTGTTTCGGTATTTCGGCGATCGTTCCGCACCGAGAATGAGCGAACGAGTTGTGCACCAGACTCGCACCTGTCGGCCCGCTCTGGTCGCTTCAATCGTGAGTCGGGTTACCAGACAAGTAGTTTCGGTGAGATTTCACTCGTCCGGTAGGCGCGTTAATCGGGCACTTCCAGAGACTATGCCCTCGCGGCGATTATCGATCATCGGATTAGCAATTTATTGCGCTAATCCCACTTCAAGCAAAAGTTCCTGAAAGCGGGGATCCTTCCTCATCGGATCATAGGCAGGATCAACCTTCAGAGTCGTCAAAGCGCTGGAAACTTTAAAGCGTAACGACGACTCGTCCTGGATTCGCTGGGTGTTCCACAAGTTCATGGGCCCGAGCAATCTCCGAGAGGGGAATTCGCTCGCCTATCACGAAGCCTGACCAGCCAGCCTCCAGCGCAGCGTTTATGTCGCGTGCCGCTGCCGCCTTCACCTCTGGCGGGAAGTCATCGCTGCCTAGAAAAAAGAGCTGGATATTCTTGAAGACCAATGGCCAAAAAGGAATGGTCGGAGTTGCGGCATTTGTAGCGTAGCTCGCAATGGATCCACCTATTCTCAGGAGTTCGACATCACGCTCGATATTTGCCGCAAACGCGATTTCAACAATATGGTCGATCCCCTCAGGAGCGAGGATTCTTACGCGGGCTGGGAGTTCCGCATCATTGAGAAGGACCTCGTGCGCTCCTGACCGCCTCGCTATTTGCTCATCTGCCGGCGTCCGGATTGTGCCGATGACATGAGCTCCGGCGTGACGCGCCAATTGGGCGGCGCATGACCCCACCCCTCCCGCGGCCCCTTGTACCAGCACGGTGCGTCCACTGACAGGTCCGGCCACGTGCACGGCGCGATGAGCGGTGATGCCGGGAATGCCAAGACATGCGCCCTGCTCGAGCGGCACGTTCGCAGGTAAAGGAACTGCTTGCGCTGCCGGGACGACGGTAAATTCAGCTGCGGTGCCAAACGGGCGATAAGATTGCGCGCCGTAGCACCAGACGGCTTTTCCTAACCACTCCGAAGAAACACCGTCTCCAACTTGATCCACTTGTCCTGCGCCATCGCTGTGCGGGATAACGCGAGGGTACGACATACCATACCCAAAGGTGTCTTCACGCTTCTTGATGTCGCCTGGGTTGATTCCCGAGGCGGCGATGCGAATGCGCAGTTCACCCGGACCCGGAGTCGGATCTGGCATATCGCCAACGGTGAGAACCTCCCGCGCGGGTCCCTGTTTTTCGTACCAAGCTGCTCTCATAGCGTCCTCAATCTCACAAGAGTCACGAACCGCACAGTTTAATCGGTAGTCTTTGGTTGTACCCTTGCGATTCGACAAGTCGCTCCGCGCTGCAATACACGGTTTCCCCGATTGACGTAAAGGCGGGCTGCTTTTATTTTCCTTAACTTGTCTTATACCGTATTTGTTAGGAGCCCGCCAAACAGACTATGCGCCCCTGCAATGCACGAAGCACATTGTTCTGGAGGTGAACCGTGGACGATCCCCTTCTGGTTGAACTGCTCTTGACCCGCTCGGAAGCCAAACGTTTGGCCGATCTACTCCCGCCGTGCGAGGAGCGCCGAACGCTGCGCGACACCATACTGGCGTGCGACATCATGCTGACAACATTGAAATCAGAGGCAATCACGCCGGAGCGCGCGGGTGAAATGCGACGAGCATATGAGGGATGGAAACGTAGCAAGCAGGAACAGCTTCAAGATGTGAGTAGTTAAAGGGGTTTATTGCTTGAAGACTTTTATTGCTTAAAGACTATGGGAGGTCCGCTGACGCGCTTGCCCTTGAGGTCGACACTTACTTCAACACGGTCGGCAATCTTGATGAAGGGTATGCCACTGTTCATCCCAAACTCTTTACGATCGAAGGCCATGGTGCCTTGAATGGTGCCAGCACCTGTCCCCTTGCCTGTAACCGTGAAAGTCAGCTTTTCGGGCTTCGTCACGCCGCGAATCGTGAAGTCGCCGTCGAACTCAATCGTGTCTGGACCGGTCTGCAAAACCTTCGTCGAGTGAAAGGTAATCAACGGATTGGCCTTTACGTCGAAGAAGTCCTTGCCCCGCAGCTTGCCGTCCTTCATGCCGCTTCCAGTGTTCACGCTGGCCGCTTGAATCTTGATATCCAGAACAGCCGCCGAGTAATCAGCGGACGAGAACACCACGTTGGCGTCCCACTGGTCGAAAGTGCCTGCGATTGGCACAGACGCACTCACGCTGAACTTCACCGTACTGTTGGCTTTGTCGATCTCGATCACCGGCACCTGGGCGCGAGTCGCCAACGGGGATGCGATTAAGGCTAGTAGGCACATCAGTAAGGGTCGCATGCCCGAGAGTCTGGACGCCTTCCTCTTTATTGTCAATCGCAGATTCGGCACTTCTGGGCTCTGGAGGTAGCAGGGATTCGAGTATTGCGTCGGGTACTCGGTTCTGGTTTTTATGGCGCTGCGGTTACGGGTTTGGGTTCGCTGATGACGTTTCCCCTCCCAGCAGCCAACGGTAGTACGGATTATGCAAAGCCAGTCCATCGGTATTTGCGATGATACGCTCCCATCGCTCCCTGTCGCCACTGTAAGCGGCAATTCCAGCTGCGTAGAACGCGAGAAGCTGCTCGCGCTGCTCAGCTACGTCGATCCAAAACGATTCGTCGGCATTAAGGATTGGGGGCGGCGTGCGAAGCGCAAGAAGCGCTGGCAACGTTTTGGCAATCTCACCGCGGCGCACCCAGCTTGCGTACTCGATGCGTGGGCGGTCGTCCGTGACGGGAGCGGCCTTCCCGGCGTAGCGTTCAAGACCATCGCGATCCGTGATCCAGGTGGCCACTAGCGCTGCGGGCGAATCGATGCCGACTTCGCGAAGTGACGCCGAGACTTGCGGTTGATTGAAGCGTGCGGCGATTTGATTTAAATCCAGCGTCAACGGTTGCAATGAGCCGACGAGAAGCATCTCGTGGAGTTCTGTGGACCATAACGAGGCGTATGGAAATACATCAAGGAAGCTGCGGACCAGTGAACGCGTGTCTTCATCGTTCTGAGTGGTGATCGGCAGCCACTGGGCCAGAATGCCATTGGGTTCGAGGCGCTTGGCGGCGATCGCGTAGAAATCACGCGAATAGAGATTGACGACGCCGGCGGCGGAGGGCGGCGGTGGTTCGAGAGTGATTACGTCGTAGCGCTCGTCGCGCTGGAGCAGGTCGCGTCTTCCGTCGCGATGTCGGATTTCGGCGTTGGAATCTGCAGCCACACCGAAATTCCCTTCGAATAACAGTGCGGAACGGATTACGCCGGGCATGAGTTCATCACATACGCGACGATCGAGGCCCGGATAACGCAGCATAGCGCCGGCGGTAATTCCTGTGCCGAGGCCGATGACCAGACCGGAGTGCGGCTCACCACTATGAATGAATAGCGGGAGAAAGGCCTGAAGCCGCATATAGCGTAGCGACGGCAAGCTGTCGCCGGAGTTTGAGACGCCTTGAATGAACAGACGCCGGAAACCATTTGCCCCAGCGGGTTCTTGCACAACGGCGATCGTTCCGCCAGGATCATCTTCGTAGAAAATCACGGCGCCGGCGGAGCCGTGGATTCTGGGAATGAGCTGAGCCAGTTTGTCCGCCGGAGTAAGAACAGACACGCAGATCGTTACGACCGCGATGGCCAGCACGGGCCACGCCCTAAGCTGCGACTTCGTGCTGCGAACTTTATTAGCGGCGGAATTCGCGGGCGTGTGAAGTACGGCAATCAGGCCAACGAGGGCAGCCGCAGTTGCCAAGCACTCTAACGAGCGCACCAGACCCAATTTTGGTATCAGAAAGAATCCGACGAATAGAGTTCCGAGTACCCCGCCCGCCGTGTTCATGGCGACTACCAAGCCAACGTCGCGTCCAACATAACCCACGTCGACGGCGAGGCGCAGAGCGGCTGGGAACGCCGCGCCAAGAAAGAGGGAAGCGGGAAAGACGACCACCACGGCAGCCATTAAAAATCGCGCACACATCTCGGCCATTACACTGGAAGTGGCGGCGTACGTATATTGCCCGGCGTAATACTGCGAGAACAAGAACCATTTGCTGATACCGGCAACCCCAAGAAGCGCGAGCAGCCCTGCCGAGGCGATAAGGATTCCGAAGATTCTCCACGGGTCGCGACCCCGGCGGGCAAAGCGGGCATAGAGCGCGCTGCCGAGGACAAGTCCAGTCAAATAGGTCGCTAAGACAATCGCAAACGCGAAGCTTCTCGTGCTCATGAACTGCACGATGCTTTGGGACCAGACCACTTCGTAACCTAAAGCGATGCCGCCGGCGACGGCGTACAGCGCCAGCGCGGTGCTGGCATCGGTTGAAGCAATCCGCGATTTGATTTCCGCATTCGCAAGAGGTTGCGGTGCTGCTTTGCGGTCGAGATAGATTGCGGCGATTGCGGCGGCAATGTTGAGAGTCGCGGCGGCAAATGAAGAACCGCGAACGCCAAATTCAGGCAGGAGGAAAAAAGGCGCCAACAGCGCACCGAAGACGGCTCCGGCGGTGTTGGCCGAATAGAGGACGCCGCCGACACGCGCCAAATCTTCCGCGTGCGGCGAACGAGCGCGCGTTAGGACTGGGAGTGTTCCACCCATGAGCAAGGCTGGCACAGCAACCAACAGAAAAAGTGGGGGCCATGCCAGCACGCCAAGCTTGCTTTCGATGATTGCAAAAGGCGCAGCAGCGCGGGTCAGCGCGATGGTGGTGGCAACCGCGATAACGCCGACACCGAACTCCATTTGTGCGTAAAGGCGAAGTGGCCGGGCAATACGGTCCGCTAGTCGCCCGAAAAGTGCTCCGCCGAGTGCGAGGCCGGCAAAGAAAGCACTGACTGCCGTGGTCACCGCATATACTTCGATTCCGACGACAAGGGAGAGTTGCTTGATCCAGAGGACCTGGTAGACCAGCGCGGCCGCTCCAGAACTGAAAAGCAAGACGGAAAAACTGAATGAGGGCCAACTGAAAGGTGTACTTCGATTTTGCGGCTTGGGGACGGGAGCGGCGCTGGCGTTGCGTTGTCGTCCCGTCTTACCTCTGCGATTTCGGCGATGGGATGAGTCCGTTGTTACGCGCGACATTTTTATCCCTCAAAGATAAAACCGGGTTCACCAACGGCGATGAACCCGGTTTCTACCTCAGGTAAGCACCTGTTTAAGCGATGATTCTTTCAAGTTAATCGTGGGCGCGCGCCGCTTCAGCCTGCTGCCGCTTCAGCATATCGAGAATCTGGTCGGGGTTGACGGTGAAGCTCGCGGGCGCCTGGCTCGGTGGATATTCCTTGAACGTTTCCATGAACTCCGTGGCGATGATGGTGCCTTGAACATTCAAGTAAACGTTATGCACCATCCAGTCGTAGAACTGGTCGGAAGTGATTTCCGCGCGCTCGTACGGGTCCATGCGCAGGTTCTCGATTCTAGGCAGCCGCAAACAGGTGAACGGGTTCATCCAGATGGACAGGTTGCCCTGGGCACGCTGCTCGCAAAATATAATTTTCCAGTTGTCATGCCGCATGGCGACAAGCTGGCCGTCGTCGTCGAAATAGAAAAAGTTTCGCCGCGGGGACTGCGGTACCTGCCCTTCGAGATACGGTAGAATGTTATAGCCGTCGAGATGAACTTTGTGTACGAGCCCGCCGGCGGTGGGTGCCCAGCCTTTCAGCAGCCGCTCCTTGATGGTCGTGTCGCCCGCCGCCGCGAGCAGCGTGGGAAACCAGTCCAACCCGGAGACGATGTCGGTTGACCATACATCCGCTTTAATGTGACCGGGCCAGCGAACCATAGCCGGCACTCGGAAAGCCCCTTCCCAGTTGGAATCTTTCTCGCTGCGGAACGGCGTCATCGCCGCGTCCGGCCAACTGAACATGTTCGGGCCGTTATCGGTGGTGTAGATCACGATGGTATCGTTGGCGATGCCCAGGTCGTCGAGTTGCTTGAGCAACTTTCCAACATCGAGATCGTGTTCATACATGCCGTCGGCATAATCGTTTCCAGGCATGCCACTCTTGCCCTGGTATTCCGGTCGAATGTGCGTGAAGACGTGCATGCGCGTGAAATTCATCCAAACAAAGAAAGGCTTTCCTGCTTTCACTTGCTTGTCGATGAATCCCATCGCGGCGTTGGAGGTCTCATCGTCGATGGTTTCCATGCGCTTGATGGTTAGCGGGCCGGTGTCTTCAATTTTGCCGCCGGCGTAAGAATGGATCACGCCGCGGACGTTGTATACCTTGAGGAAGGTGGCGTCGTCTTTCGGCCAGTACGGCATTTCCGGCTCTTGTTCGGCGTTCAGGTGATACAGATTGCCGAAGAACTCGTCGAAGCCGTGGTTCGTGGGCAGATATTCGTCGCGGTCGCCCAGGTGATTCTTGCCGAATTGGCCGGTGGCGTAGCCCAATGGCTTCAGAGCCTGCGCGATGGTGATGTCGCGCGCCTGCAAACCTACGGGAGCACCTGGAGCTCCCACTTTAGAAAGGCCCGTGCGGATGGGTGATTGTCCGGTAATGAAGGTCGAACGGCCCGCCGTGCAACTATTCTCCGCATAGTAGTCGGTGAAGGTCATGCCTTCGGCGCCGACGCGATCGATGTTGGGCGTCTTGTAGCCGACTAGACCGTGGGTGTAGCGGCTGATGTTGGTCTGGCCGATATCATCACCAAAGATAACGAGGATGTTGGGTTTTTTTGTTTGTGCGAGGGACTGCGACGGCAACATACACACTGCAACGAGACAAGCAGCGAATAAGATCCCAAGTTTGGAAGCTATGCTTGATCTGCGGATGGGAATGCTCGGGGTAGATTCCATACGCGACTCCTTCACAAGAAATAGTGGGTGAGGTTGGTGAGGTCGCGGGCGGGCTGCCTCAGTCAAAACCGGTGGAAGCGTACCACGCAAAATCAGTCTGTTGGCAGCTTTTTTGGTGGCACGACGGGGTCGAGAATTGATTTACTCGGCCAGCTTCTGCAGGCATGGCGCGGGATCCGCCACGCGGCGAAGGCCAAGTTGATTTGTCACTGCTAGTCTAGGAAATCGATGACGGTGCCCTCGTGGCGGTACAGGAAACCGACGAACTTGCCGAAATTAGGCGAGGCGACGTTGTTATAGACGGCGTTGAAGTTACCGTGATCTGTCACGTTGAGCGTATAGGCTCCAAGGCGAATATGGTGCCCTTTGCCATTTTTGCCTTTGAGAAAAGGTACGCGAAACTCACGATAAGCCTTCAAATCCAGCGAGAAAAAATTGGGAAAACGCGATCCGTTGGGGACGCCAACATACTCCTGCTGCACATCGATGGGCGAATACGGGTAGCCCGAGTGAATGTCCACCAGAGAGCTGAATGTGACCCTCCACGGAAGCGCGAAAATCCCCCACGCCAGAAATCGATTCGGAACGTCTGACGGGAGAATGCCATACACGTTTGGTCGAATCACCGGAGCAGCAAATGGAACGTATATCTGTGCCAGACTGCTTAAATCGCCGCGGGATTGG
This sequence comes from uncultured Acidobacteriota bacterium, assembly GCA_963798585.1. Classification (GTDB taxonomy): domain Bacteria; phylum Acidobacteriota; class Terriglobia; order Acidiferrales; family UBA7541; genus Acidiferrum. The sequence goes on along the minus strand of CAWCTJ010000017.1, from coordinate 35,949 downwards.
CTCCAGATGTACGAGGCATTTACCTGATCCCGTTCGCGAAAGCTGTAGTTAATCGTGGTTTCGACTTCGCGGTAGTGGGAGGACCCGGTATTTGTTAGCCCCTCAAACGAATCGGCACCCGGCGCAGCGGTAAACGGTTGCACAGAAAAAAGGTAGTCGGTGTGGCTGTCCAGGTAGCCCGCGCGGAGTCGCAAGCCGCGACGAAGTTCCTCCTCAATTTCGCCGTTCCACGTGAAGTTTCGGGGTGTTGTGCCCGGTTGGCTGGGCAAGGCCTGGGTAACGAGTGGATCGAGACCCCCCAACGTAAACGTTCCTGTAAGTGATTGGAGATCCGAGCGGTACGCCAGTCGAATCATATTCAGTAATTGTGCGAGTGGGATTTGCCGCGAAGTTGGCGGCGAGCAGAGGAAGTACCCCGTAGAAAAGGCCCGCTCCAGCGCGAATGACCGTCCTGCCGGACGCTCCGGGTGCGTAAGCTACGCCAACTCGTGGCGCGAAGGCCGCTGACCAGCCGGAACTTTCCGAGGACAATCGCGCTCCCAGGTCAAGCGTCCAGTGTGGATCGATCAACCAATGATCCTGGACAAACTCGGCGACGGAACTGTCGGAAGGAGTCTGGGACTGTTGTGGTCCAAAGGTGATTTGTTGCGCGATGGTATTGTCCTGGCGAAGGATTTGAATTGGCTGCGATCCGGTAAGCCCGAAAAATGAGCGATAGTCTACGTCCATTCCCACACGAATTTCGTGTTCGCCGTGCCAATGCTTTTTGGGAAATTGGAAGGACGGAACGACCTGGAACTCCTCCGCCCGCCGCGTAAACCAATTGAAGTAGTCGCCTCCATACCCCTCCGGCGTTATGACCATGTCGTCGAAACCTTGGCCATGCGCGTTGCTGTCAAACCGCATGTACTGGGCCACCACACCGAAAATGGCGCCCGAACTTAATTGATATTTGTCATTCAGGCCGATGGCAACGCCACTCTGGTCCAAATCGTTGGAAGCAGGTTGCGGAATGAGCGCACTAATATCTAGATGTTGCTGGCGCAGCGGAAAGGCATTCACCGTGAGCATGAGTACATGGTTGGGAGACAGAATCGCCTCAAAAGTCGTAAAAGAGTTGAACCCTTGACGCTTACTGATGTCGAACGGCCAGGGCAGACCTTCAACCGTGGTCTTTTTCATGTCGTACTGAAAAACCTCCGAGAAAAAGAGCTTGTGAGGAATCAGGGGAGCGCTGAGATAAACACTGGGTATGGCCGCGGCGATGCCCGACATGTGCCCATTCTTTCCAAGAATGGACAGACCTAGATTCGTCAGGCGGAAGGACCAGCGATCCTCCGGTGGCTTGGTTTCGATGGCCGTCAATCCGCCGGAAAAACTTCCCAGGCCAGCGTCATATGGCGTTTTATAAACCTCCACCGATTCGACCGCCGGGGTGGGAATCGGAACGGCGAAGCTTCCCGTCACGGGATCGGTAGTGCGCGCGGAATTGACCAGCAGGAGACTCTGATCTTCTTCGGAACCTTTGAAAATTAATTTGCCGTCGAGAGTTCGGATGACGCCGGGCGTAACGGGGAGGATTTCCTTGAGTTTTTCGTCGGCCGTGGGAAGCGTAGTCAATTCTGTTTTGGTAATGGTCGCGCTTGGCGCAGCGGCGGTCTCCGTCGAAACGGGAGGGGCCGTGTCATGTACTTCAACTTTTTCCGTTACCTTCTCTAAGCTCAGCGAAAAATCCAGCACGTTTTTCTGGGCGGGATTCACAACTACCGATCGGGTTACGCTTTTGAATCCCGGTATCTCCACGGTTACGGAATAGGAGCCAGGCGAAAGATTCAGGTATTCGTATTGGCCTTGCTCATCCGTAACGGTATTCAGAGGAGTGCCAACGGGGGGATCGGGGGAGAGCTTCACCGCCACTCCAGAAAGAACGGTGGGCGAGTCTTTGTCCGCAGTCGATACGGTTCCGTGTAGCGAAGTCGTCTGCTTAGTCTCGCTTTTAGGGGAGGTATCCTGCGCAAACGCGGTGGCAATCAGCGAAAGCAAGCAGAGCGGAGCAGCAATCCATTGCAACCGAGCTGCGCGGAGGCTGCCGGAACTTCTACCCATGTGGTTTCTTTGACGCCGCAAGAAAAAAAATGAGAGCACACTCATATTCCCGCTTGGGAAGAGACTTGGAACAACTCACGCGACGTCGCACGGAACCCGAGTTGAAGTAGCGTGCTGCACGTCTAATTCTATTGTGACGCTGTAGTGGCTGTCGAGATGAGTCTATTCAAGCCTGCTGGGCACGCCCCAAAATCCGTGGCCTGCCCTTGATGAGCCCCTTCATGACACGAGCTGCGTACCTTGGCAACAAAGAGGCCGTACACACAATTTGAGTCAAAAACTTTCAAACGGGTACATCAAATTCACAATTTGGGGCAATATAGGACTTTACAAGGGGCGACCAGCGAATTTTCCACAGAAGAACAAGTTCTAAAGATTTTCGGTTGGGGCATTCCAAAAAGTAATCGCCAAATGCCAATTTCAAGCTTGAGCTGGCTGTGCGCTTTATTGGAGCGGTCTCTGGGAGTGTTTCTCGTTGAATTGGACTCAAGTTACAGCATGGGCCAAAGCCACTTTGCCGGCACTCGGTGGTGTAGGGGTCTTTTTGTCTGCCTTTCTCGACTCCTCTTTCCTCCCCCTGCCCCTCGTCACAGATTTGATCGTTATCGAACTCTCGAGCCGTAATCCTCTACACATGCCGTATTACGCAGGAATGGCGGCTGTCGGTTCGTTGATGGGCTGCATCTGGATATACCTGCTGGCGCGAAAAGGTGGCCAAGCCTACTATCGCAAGAAGCAGAGCCACGCACCGGGACGAATTCGTGGGTGGGTGCAAAAATATCCCTTCACTTCCGTGCTGCTCCCTGCGGTTGCGCCTTTTCCTGTGCCATTCAAGCCGTTCGTCATAGCGCAGGGCGTTTTCCAGGTGCCTTTTCTTCCATTCGTGCTCGGCACATTTGTGGGGCGGGGGACGCTGTTTTTCGTCGAAGGATTGCTGGGGGCGCGTTATGGAGCTGCCGCAAAGGAATTTGTGGTGCGCCAGAAATGGGCTTCGCTAGCCATCCTGCTGGCACTCATCGCCCTTGTCTTCGTGGTTCGGCAGATGTGGTCTATTCGCGAATCCCCCTCAGACTAAAGTTCCGCGACGCGCCGTTCCAACTCCCGCGCAATCTCATTCGCATCTTGCTCCGGTGAAAACCGGACGGGCTCGCCAATCGTGACTTGGACGTGCCCCGGCTTCGCTAGAATCCGATTTTCCTTCTTTAAATCAGAGAGGCCATGCAAGCGCATGGGGATGACTGGAAGATTCAATTGTTTCGCAAGCAGGCCAATCCCTGAGCGAAAATGCGCCATCTTCCCGTCTGCTGTCGTTTCGCCTTCGGGAAAAACCAAGATGTTCCAGTCACGATCCGCAAGGTCCCCCGCGAAATGAAAACTCTTCAGGAAGCCGGATTGCTTTGGAAGGGGGAACACGTTGAAGAGAGAAAGAACCAAGAAATATTGAAGACGTTCGTGAAAGCGCTCGAACAAGTTCATCTCGCGGGGCGGGCGACGCATGGTCAGCAGGCGGTCGCCTCGCATGGCAGTTGCCAGGCGATGTCGGAAACGCGCTGGAAGAGCAGGAAGAATCCAAGCGATATCAAGATACGTGACGTGGTTGGAGACCACTAGAACAGGCCCGTGCAGTCCACGAAGATGCTCTTTGCCACGGATTCGAGGAGCTGCCAGCAGATACGTGGCGGGCCAGGCGAGCAAATAGTAAACGACCAGGCGAAAAACTGTTGTTAACCGGTGCTGTGGCCACGTTGGATAGTGGTGCTCTACTGGCGCCAGGCGCGAAGCGGTCAGGAGTTTTTCGATCTGGCCGACCGTCGCTGCTTCGCTGAAGCGTACTTCGCTGAAGTCGGTTTGATAGCGATCTTCGAGGGCGCTCATAAGCTCGACGCGGTCGAGTGAGCTCATCTGCAAGTCTGCATCGAGCCTCAGATTTTCCTGCTCTAGGTTTACGTTGCGCCCGGTAATTTGCATAATCAAGCTTGCCAAACTGCCGGTGCTATTTTGCGTCGGGCCGCTTGAGGCATTCTTTGCACTTACTACCTCACGGATGCGCGGAAGCATTGGCTTCTGGGTGGAGGTGCGAGGGAAATCTGCATCGGGCCACGAAAACCACTGACGAATCTTTTGGTGTTCGGCGAGGGAGCGGTTGGCGCTTTCGATCACCGAAGCCGCCGCGATTTTGGGACCTTCGAGCAACAGCACGGCGCAGGCTTCCTCATTTCCGTCTCGTGCCATACCGATCACCACACAATCGCGAACACCCGCTTCCCGGCGCAGCGCTTTTTCCAGGTCTTCCGGGTAAATATTCATACCTGCTGCGGTAACGATCATATTTTTCTTACGGCCTTTGAAATACAGTCTTCCGTTTTCGTCCGTTTCGCCAAGATCACCGGTGTGAAACCAACCATTATTCTCGGTCATCGTTTTGACCTGATCGTGCTGCCGGTAAGCTTTTGCGATATTTTCGCCGCGCACCAAAATCTCGCCATTTTCGTCGAGGCGAACTTCCATTCCTGGGAAAACTTTACCGATCGAGCCGCGCGCAGTTTGAAATGGATGGTTGAGGCTGATCATCGACGTGGTCTCGGTCATGCCGTATCCCTGAATGACGGCATAGCCCAAACGATTCCAAAATGTCTCTTCCAATTCGGGTAAGGCCGCGCCGCCGGAGATGATGGCCCAGAACTTCCAGCCAAATCGCGAATGTATGCGGCGGAATCGCCACCAACGCCAGAGAAAATGTTGGTGTTCCGCACTCGCAAATGTTTTTTGGAAGTTTTCCAGTCGCCGGTCGCGTTCCAATTGACGCTCGATTTCGCGTCGCAGGGATTCGATGATGCGCGGTACTGCCACCAACACTGAGACGCGCTCTCGCTGGATTACCTCAATCATCTCGGAAGGTTTTTGCGAGTTGATATAGATGACGGTTCCGGCGAGCAAAGGCGGAATGAAGATACCCAGCATCTGTCCGAAGACGTGGCTGAGCGGCAAGAGGTTCAGGAAGCGGATGGGGTGAAAGAACCGCTCGTAGCGGAGGTACTTGGCGATTTCCCGCCCCAGCGGCTCGATGTTCGCGAGAACATTGCCGTGAGAAATTACCACGCCGCGCGGATCGGCCGTGGTCCCAGAAGTAAAGATAATCTCGAGGGTGTCTTCACGCGAAAAATCCGGTGCCGCATAGGGTGACGAGTCGTGCCTTGCGGAAAGCTCCGGCAGTGACTCCAGCGTGACGGATTCTACTGGCAGGCCGGATTCCGGAAGTGAGTGGGAATGAACAACCAATTTTGCGTTGACCTCGCGAGCGACGCGGCTCACGAAATCGGGGGACGAAGCGTGGTCCATAGGAACAATGACCGCTCCTCGCAACAAGCATCCAAAAAAAACAATGATCCATTCCGGCGAATTCTCGCCCCAGAGCAGAACGGAATCGCCTTTGCCAATGCCGCGCGACTCGAGTTCGCAGGCCACACGGTTGGCCTCCTGCACGATGCGCGCGTAGCTCCAGGTCTCCATGCGATACCCTCGGCGGTAGCGCACGGCAACCTCGTTCCTATGTGCCGCATATTGTGAAACGAAATCGACTAACGAACGCACGATCGCCCTCGAATCCGTGTGGTCAGAATCTCTCAGACATTTATATACGAATCCCTATCACGAAGCTCGGTCACGAAGTTCAGTCACGAAGTTCAGTCACGAAGTTCTGTCACTACGTGGGTTTTCCCGGGCGTTTGATAAGATTCATACGCCCATGAGACACAGTAACAAAGTGGTTGTTATCGGTGCAGGGATTTCCGGACTCGCGTGTGCGTACCGGCTGCAAGAGTTGGGGATGAGTCCACTGGTGCTGGAAGCCTCCGGAATTGCCGGCGGAGTCATCTCGACCGTCCGCCGAAACGGATTCTTGTTTGAAGGCGGTCCGCAATTTCCCCGATTTCCCGAACCGGTGTGGCGCCTGGTCCGCGCCTTGCAGCTCGAGGACGAATTTATCCGCGGAGATTCAAAAGCAAAGCGTTACATTTTGCGGGACGGCCATTTGCATCAGGCACCATTTTCTGCCGGTGGCTTGTTGTCGACTGATCTCGTCAGCATAAAATCCAAGTATCTGATCCTTAGCGAGGCATTTCGTAGTTCACATCCACCGGACGCAGAGGAAACCCTGGCGGAATTTGTGCGCCGCAAGTTCGGCTCGGAAGTCTTGGATTACCTCGTCGACCCGTTCATATCGACTATTTTTTTTGGCGATGCCGACACAATGGGGATGCAGAGTGCCTTCCCATCGCTCGTCGCATGGGAGCGCGGAAGTGGTAGCGTAGCACGAGGTGCGATTCGCGCGTATAGAGCGAAACACAAAGAGCAATCAAGCGGTGCCGCGATAAAGCAATCTCGCGCAAGCTCAGCGCGGATCGCCGTGACGGATGCGCTTCCCGCCCTTGGCTCATTTCGGTCGGGAATGGCGACGCTGATAGAAAGGCTTGCGGATAGACTGAAGGAAAACATCCAGTTTGATACGACAGTAAAAAGCATTTCTGCCGCGCGGGATGGCAATTTCGACGCGGAATCACGATGGCGCATACATCTGCACAACGGCGAGGAAATTTTTACCAACGCGCTGGTCTCCGCCATACCCGCCTGTGCAGCGGCTCCGTTGTTCGAGAGTTGCTCGCCGAACCTGGCAGCGCTCTTAGGTGCAATCGTACATGCCCCATTAGGAGTAGTATCTTGCACATACCAGCGTAGCCAGGTGGCTGACGGACTGAATGGCTTCGGTTTTATGGTGCCTCGGCAAGAGGGTTTGCAAACAATTTGTACATTCTGGAACTCCTCCTTATTTCCGGAGCATGCGCCGAAGGGAATAGTGTTGATGACCAGCTTTGCGAGAGGCGGAAGTAGGGCCGAAATCATTGACATCCCTGTCGACGAACTTTCCCAGGCGGTTCATTCAGAAAATGCGAAGATTCTGGGCATTGCTGGCGTGCCGCTGGACCGCCAGGTCTGGAAACATCCACAAGCCTTGCCGCAATACACGGTTGGTCACTCGCAAAGGGTCGCGCGGATTCGCGAGATTCTGGCGGAATCGTCCGGCTTACACCTGGCCGGCAATTTTCTAGATGGGCGGTCGATCGGCGATTGCGCGGCAAGCGGGTTTCGCGCGGCAGAGGGTGTGCATAGTCAATTGCAAGTTTCCGCGTCTTAGAGCGCGACTTTTTCGGGAGAGTGATCACTTGCTTCAAATTCTCGCTTGGGCATCTGGATTTTTGTTCCTGGGTATCGTGGTCGGCGCGATTTATCAAAAGCTGGGAGAACGCCGAGATCGCAAACTACATCCCCCACCCGGAAAACTCATCGATCTGGGCACCCACCGCTTGCACTTGTGGGATGTCGGAACGACGACGAACGGACACCCTACCATCCTGCTCGAAGCCGGACTCATGTCCACGGTGCTGAGTTGGAACGAAGTGCGCGACGAGCTATCGAAATTCTATCGCGTGGTGAGTTATGACCGCGCCGGCTTAGGCTGGAGCGAAGCCGGCACGAATCCGCGAACCATTGATCGGTTGGTTGATGAGCTGCACATGTTGTTGGAGCGCGCCGGGATCGCTGGACCTTTTGTCTTGGTGGGCCATTCCTTTGGTGGCTTGATTATGCCGCTCTTCGCATCGAGATATCCCGAAAAGACTGTGGGCGTGGTTCTGGTGGATCCCGTTGCGCCAGCGGAATGGAATCCGCCATCGGAGCAGGATCGCAAGCGCGTGGAAATTGCTTCCAAGGTGTGTCGCCGCGCGGCGTGGCTGGTGCACGTTGGCGTGATTCGCTTCATCGCGTTTCTGGTGACGGCGGAGGCAAAAAAGATGGCGGATTATCTTGTCCGCTTGATCAGTCGTGGCACGCCCTCTGGATCTGGCAACGCCTCAAGCCCGGTGTTCTGGAATCTGCCCGTTCAGGAAAGAGCAATGACGCGTGTCTTTTGGGTACAAGAAAAATTCTGTACGACCATGGCGAGCCAATTGGAAAATCTAACCCACGCGGCTATACGCGTGGCGGAACGCCAGAATTTTACGGACAAGCTAGTAGTCGTCCTCTCCGCGAGTTCGGTCCCTCCAAAGAGACTGCGGGAACATATCGCGATGGCGCAACGTCTGCCGAACGGACGCCACATACTTGCGGAAAAAGTAGTCATTGGATCATGCAGGATCAACCCGAACTCGTCCTGGAAGCCGTACATCGAGGTAGTACGATCCGTAGAGCTAAAGTTCGCGAGCTCGGAGAGTTCCGTTTCGTCGACTTGAATGGCTGAACAGGAACCAAGCCACTATTGTCTGCTGCTCCCAAAGTACGACCGGCGCCCACGCGGCTAGCGGAACCTACCGTCGTCGATTCGATTCAGGTAGGGTATCGGGGATTTGGGAGTGCCCCATGAAAACCCAGCCTGCTGGAAAAGAGGCCCGCGCTAGCGGGTCTGACTTGAAGTCGTTGCGTGAATTCGCTGAAGGTTTTGCCGCTGCGTGGTCCAGTCAGAATCCAGCCAATGTCGCTGCCTGTTATTCTCCTCGCGGTTCGCGAAGTACGAATGGTGGCGAGCCATACGTAGGGCGAGCCGCCATCGAAGTGGCTACACAGCAATTTATGACCGCGTTCCCCGATCTGCAGTTAACTCGGACGACGTCATGGTTGTCGGTGATCACACAGAGGTTCATTGGACGATGACGGCGCCAACTCCGGGCCGGGCGGTACCGGACAGTGCGTATCCATCAAGGGCATCGAAGAGTGGCGAATGGGTAAGGACGTTTCCGAAAGCACCCGACGCATTTCCCAGCTCGAACTGGCCTACTCTTCGGCATCCGTGACTTGCCACGTTTTATCCGGGTTGTAGCGCTCCATTTTCTTCACGATCTCAAGGGAGTCTGGTCCGAGGTCCTTCTGGTAGACGACGCCATCGTAGCTGACCATGAATGTCATCACGCCCGTAACCCGATACTGAGCGGGCACGGCAACCAAGGCAAAACCGCCGATCATCGCTCCCTCGATCACGTAGTCGAGTTGGCCCAGAGTGGCAGCAGGACCTTGTCCTTTCAAAACTTTGAAGTAGTAGCCGTGGAAAGGATTTCCATTTACCCCGGAGCCTTCCTCGAGGCCTTTCGCCACCGTTTCTCCGACGAACCCTCCCCAACTTCCATCCGCATTCTTCCAAGCCAGTCCATCATGCTTTCCAGGAGAACTTATAATTCGTTGAGCATATTGATTCACGCCGGAGTCGTCGTGGATCTCCTCCGCATACGCTATCTGGGCATCGTCGTAACCGCGGCAGATCAGGATGGCGTCCAGTTCGTTTGCCCCAATGCGCCGGTCAAGAATCTCCTTACGACCGGCTTTTGAATCGAAATGCCACTTACCGCCAACGTTGACAATGGGAACCGGTAAGGGCCAGTCCTCATCGCCGAGCGAGATAATCGCACGGTTGGAGTTAGGAGGATCTATATCGACTTGCATTTTCTCCGCTGCCATGGCGGCAAGATTAGCGCGCGAGTTTTTGTCCTGCACGTCGTCTCCGGAGGAAACGAAATCCTTGCCAGCCGGCCCGAAGATTTGCAGCAGGGTGGCAACATCATCGTTTTTGACAGCAAGAATCATGGCATCTGCCGCCTGCTGTGGAGTGTCGAAGGTTGTCTGCGCAGGCTGAGTCCCAACGGAACTGGCCGCGGTTGTTCGTGCTTCCGCAGGCAAGCCGGTTACCACACAGCTCACGGCAATAATGATCGCTGTCCAGATGATTTTCGCGGAGAGAGGATTGACTGTGAATTTCATATATTTTTCCTTGTCCATGGATTGATTAGTTCCGCCGTCCGCCGCCCGAACGTGCACGACCACCGCCACCGGATGCTTTCATACTCGATGCTCCCCGCGCACCAGTGCTTGAGGCCCTGGCCTTGTCTGACGATCCTCCGAAGCTGCTCGTGTTTCGCGCCGCGTTGTTACTCGGAAGCTGACGATTGCCGATATTGTTTCCGCCTCCGTTGCCACGATTTCCGCCTGGGTTGCTCGCTCGCGCATTGCCATTGGAACCGGCTCGGTTACTCACTCCCGGCTGTTGTCTGCCCGCGCCGCCACGATCCATGGTGCCCGCCTGTTGCCCACTGCCCTGTCGACCTTGATTCTGGCGTGCATTCGCTTGCCGGTTAGCCATGGAGTCTCCGCGCGCAGAGCCACCATACTTGGTAGCCGTCGATCTGTTCGAGTAGGGAGTGCCGCCGCGATGCGAGGGATTGTGCTGCCACGTGTTATTGCCGCCCGGAAGACTGTTGTTGACACGATTTCCGCCGTTGATGTTGTTGCGGTTTCCGCCGTTGATGTTGGAGTTTCTTACGAAATTATTGTTGTTATTGATGGTGATGTTGTTGTTGCCGCCCCACCCGGCACCGTAACCCCAACCCCCGCCCCAGGCAGCGCCAATGGCAATGCCGACGCCAAATCCGATGACGGCACCCGCGTAATACCCAGGCGGCGGGTAAATGATTGGCGGATAGGGATAGATGGGCGGCCCGTAAACCACCACGGGATTATATGAAGGTACGTAAACGACCTGAGGATTCGCCTGCTCAATGACCACAACGGTTTTGCTTTCAATGACTTTTGTTTCGACTGTCATCTCCTTATTCGACTTCAAATTCCCCGCGTCTTTTGCCTTGGCGCGCATGCGCTGCACCGCGTCCATTACATCGCTTTGCTGCGCGAGGAAGGCATTTCCAAGATCGGTAGTCCACTTGATGTTCTCGGCCAGTTGTTTAACCGCATCCGGAAGCGCTGCCAAGCCTTGGATACTGGGATCCCAGTCCTCTTTCTCCACCGCCGCCACGAGGGCGTCGCCTTTCAGGTCTTTGTGTCGCGCCAGCCATTGCTGTAGCTGGATGATTTCTATTGGATACGTCGAAGCGACCAACACCTGACTCAAAAGCGGGTCCGGATACAACGCGATCGGGGCCACCAGGGAATCCAATTGATCATTAGGGATCGTCGGAGCGGCTTCCTCCTGTGGCGCGTATTGTTGCTGAGGCGGGCGCGCGTACACTGCAGTGTCGCCCGGTGTGAGCGACAGTCCGCAGAGAACAGCCAGGACACCCTGGCCCATTCTGAATCGGAGTTTTGTTCGAGTACCGTTTGTAGTCATCGGCTTTTCACACCTTTTTCAATTTTGTTTCAATGAAAGGGTTGTTAAATCCAACCTTCTTAACTCTTTCAGCCAGGTGATCGCTTTATGCAGGACGGAGCCTATCATATCCTAGCGTTCCGGTTGCTTCGGGCGGCGTAACCTCGTAACGCCGACTACGCCTGCAGATCACGCGATGACGCTCAGACCGGCGCGCGCGGATCTCTCGCATCGACGACGATCGCCGTGCGCACGAACAACGCGCGCAGCTTGTCCCAGAAATTGCCACCGAGGACGAAGAAGCTAGCGACCAACATGGTATCGCCCAGCAGCTCGAGCTGCCACGATTCGGGTCGCAGCCCCGGCCAGATGCTGTCGACGTAGGGTTTGAGAATCGACGATACGAGCGGCAAGCAGAACATCACGAGTCCGATCCGGTACCGGCGTGGACCGACGGTCGGGCTCGGCGCGAGGCCTGCCACGTATCCGAACAGGCGCCCTTTCAGCTCCCGAAAGCCAGCCTTGCCCATGCTCGCGACCGCAAGCAGGAGCAGCACTTTGTTGGCGATGAAGATGCCCCCGGTTATCGCGGCGATGGTGCCCGCTGATGCATTCATTACGGCCGCGAGCGGAATCAACAGCCAAACCGCGAACATCAAAGCGATGATAAAGATCCCGAGCTTGAATCGCCACCCAGCGGAAGTCGTTTCACCCGTACCCTTCGCCTGCGTGCTCATATGGTCCTCCAGAACCGAAAAAGCGTCTCTCGAACGCCCCATCGGTCTCACCAACGGTCAGGTCTTGGAAATATATGACTCCCGTCACTCGTTTCCAGCCCCGCGTGGCCGTGACCTATGTATATTCAAACTTGCCAGAAATGAAACCCTGACTTCTTGAGGGACCTGAGCCCACCCACATCAAGATGCTGATCAAGCCCGATGGATAAGAGATACGATGAGAAAAAACATTATGACAGTGGGGGAACGCAACCGTGACAAAACGCGAATGTAGTGATGTAGATGAATACATAGCGAGATGTCCGAAAGGGGCGCAAGGCGATTTGGCGAAGATCAGAGCGGCCATACGGGCGGCGGCGCCCGGCGCCACTGAACGCACCGATTATTTCCATATGCCCGGATATTCCTATCCGGGAATTGCTTACTATGACGGGATGTTTGCCTGGTTTAGCTTCAAGAAGCCACACGTACGCCTGCATGTACCCCCTTCAGTAATCGAAGTCATAGGAAGGAACTTGCAGGTTACGCTACGACGAGAGCCATTGTTAGCTCCCCAATGGGTAAACCGGTACCTATGATATTGGTGAAGAAACTGGTGAAAGCAAGTCTAAAGGCAATGAAGGATAAGCGCATCACCCGTATCACAGACGTGACTGACTCGAATTGTGGACTCTTTTTGGCGACCGCTACGTTCAATTCTTGTGCGAAACAAAAAAACCAGGGGTATCAACCGAAGCTATTAAAAACGGAAGCCAGTGTAGAGGCGGCCAACCTCATTGCGGCGAACGTGAACGAAAAACCTAGCAACTGTAGCTTTCCTTGTAGACCGACGAAAAAATAATGTGCTGTGTTACAATTAAAAAACTGTGCGCCCGTAGCTCAGCTGGATAGAGCGTCTGGCTACGAACCAGAAGGTCGGGAGTTCGAATCCCCCCGGGCGCACCATTCATCGCTCCTAGAAAAGGTAACAAAACGCCTTCCCATCTTTTGGGCGTACGTGTCCGGAGCGGCGCACCTCTTCAAGAAAAATCGCAAAGAGAAGACCACTCCGGACGTGACTCCAAACAGAGCGCCGCCGGCAAGGCAATTACTGGAGAAATTTCCCGCAGTTAGCGCTGTGCCAGCGTAAGCCGGGCACTGCAGTCTACCCGCCAGTCGCCGCCTGCGACTTCAACGCCTTCATGGCTTGCTCCAGCTGTTGGAGCGATAGCCCGCCGGGAGTGGTTTTCTTTGTGGAGATCCAGTCAGGGTCGGCGATGGCGTAGGCTTCGTCCACGAACTTGGCGAAGAACGCCCAGGTCATCGTGTAATAGTTGCCCCAGGAGATAAGTCGCGCTCCCGCGGCGTTATAACCAGCCAGGACAACCGCGTGGCCGCCCACAATCGTGTTGTCGGCATTCGGATCCACGTCCCACACGGGAAGCGGATTCTGGCCCGGCGGCATGATGTACTGAGGTACGTTGAAGCCGATGTAAGCCACTCCACAGTCGTTGATGGTGCGCTTGATATTGTCAGTGTTCTGAACATCGACCTCGACGAAGGCATCTATCTGGTGACGTTGCTGACCCGCCCCCCAAGGCGCACCCTTCCGGAGAATGAACGTAAGGACGTGCTGCTCGTTTCCGCCCGGTCCCTCGCCGCCCTGCGCCGGTTTGTAGCCGCAGGCCTCCTCATAGAGAGCCTCGACATCGGCATCTGGTTCGGTGACCATGTTCTTGAGCGCGTTGAAGGTCCAAACCTGGACGGCGTGATAGTAAGCGGCACAGGTACAATCTCCCAGGGTGTCGTTCAGCATCATGCCAAGGTTTGCCGGCATGCCATGCGTATAGTCCACCGCTGGCTTTACCGGTTGCAGCGCCATGCCAGCAGTTAGCGTATGCAACATGGGAATGCGTTTATCGTGGGCCCGAGCTAGACGACCAAGTTTAAACGACTTGTTTGAGGTACTCATCGATACTTCCTCCTTTTGAATTTCCCGATCCGGGGAAATTTATGCTCCCTAGGCCGTTCGCTCGCGGGCGAGACGCCCAAGTTTGAAGCCCGCTTTTTCCGGCTCTGTTCTAGCGTGCGCAGCAGTTGCGGCACGAAGAATTGCCCACGTGGTGATCACGCTTCCGGCGGTCGTTAGGCCGCCATACTTGGCGTAGATTTGTGCGGCCTGCTGCTCGGCTTCTTTTAAGTTGTGCGTGGGATTTGGTATCTGCGGGTCAGAGGCGTTGCGGACCGCATACCAGGTGAGACCCGCAATGCCTTGGAGTGCGCTCGCCACCATGGCATCGCCCATCTCGCATACTTGACCCAGACCTTGAAGTTTGTAGTGGTCGGTGGAATCGTCAAAAGCGAAGCAGTCGGTGGTTACGATCGTATCTGCCGGAGCGGACCAGATCTTGGGCACGCTTCGCGCATTCGGAATGCGCGACGAATTCATCTGTAGCAGAGCAGGGGTGGCGTCACTTACGCCGCCAGGCGGTAGTGACGACGCGGCGAAAGATGCGTTGTGCCACGGCTCATTCTTAAACTGTGTAGTGCAATCGAAGCGCACATGTGCGCCAACGATTACATCGCCGAGCAAGACGTCCGCGCCGATCCCTCCGCCGGTGCCGGTCGTAATAAAGACCTTTGGTTTTATGGCGGTGGCAATCTCCGCCATCAGCTTCTTCACGGGTGTCGCCGGACCATCGTAGGCCAGATGCAATCCGCTCTTGAAGAGCAGCACCTTGGCGTTGCCAATCAGGCAAGGGAAATAGAGCCCCAGGCTGTGGTAGTAGCGCTGCATCTCCGCTGACGAATCATTGAACGGGGCCATGTGTCCCGTCACAAGCGGTACGTACGCAGCGACTCCGTGACGGTATTCATACCAGGTGTTGATCGGATGCGATGGCGTGAGCAAAGCCGCCAGCGCGCTGGCCTCGGCGGAAGTCCACGTGACCACCACGGCGTCGTATCCCGCGAAGCGTGTCAGGTCATCGGTCTCCGCCGGGGCTGGCGTCAGAGGGACAGCCTGCGGAGCGGTGCCCGCGGGCCAGGCCGGAACTTTGGGAAGCTGCGCCGATGGGCTCAGAAACGCGGCCTCCAGACCGGCGTCGCGAAAGCGTTGCTGGGGAGCGGATGGATCGTAGTTGAGCCGTACATCCGCAAAGCTGAGTGACGACATTTTCTCTCTCCTTTGAGCGAGCGGCAAAACGCAAAAAGAGAATCCGGTGTGCGCGGGAGCGCCGCCAGCCTTCCGAACTTTGTAGAAGCTTCTTGCCTGACGGCCAATGCCAGGGCATTGACTTTCGCCTTGCGTAGCTCCTAGTTGGTCTTGTTAGAGAGTGATTCGAATGAGGGATTCGTTTCAGGTGAACCGCAGAAATTGTTCTGCGCGGCCTTCGAGTGGCTGGCTCGCAGTCGGCAGCTGGTGGCGTATTGCCGACCGGCGGACGCGGGTGTAGCCTACAATTCGGGTCGGGAAACCGAAATGGAAATCTCGGATCAGGAGTAACGGTAATGAAAAAATTTCTCGTCGGCGCACTATCCGTGGTGCTCACGATCATTCCTTGTTTACGCGCTTCTGCCTACGGGCATGCCAACTACTATGGCGGCGGCAGTACCTACCACTCCGGAGACACCACCACCCGGACGAACGCGTACGGCGGCGAAGCGACACACACTGCGGGAGAGGGCACCACTGCTTCCAACAGTTACGGCGCTTCGGCTTCGCATGCCGAAGGCTCCGGGACCACGACGGCCACCAACGCCTATGGCGGTAGCGCTACCCACTACGCCGGTGAAGGAACCACGGCTTCCAACGGTTACGGCGGCACCGCATATCACGCCGAGGGCTCCGGAACGACCACGGCCACCAACGCCTATGGACAGAGCGCAACGCACTACGAGGGCGGAGGGACGTACTATGGTGGCACGTACGGCACTGCGTATCATTCGCCATACAGCACGGTTCCGTACTATGGCGCGTACCACCCGCCGGTGGTCGTGAACTCTTACTCAACCGGCTGCTACAACTGTGGGGGTTGGGCGGTCGCTGGAGCAGCGGTAACGGGTGCACTTGTTGGAGCGGCCGTCGCGTCTTCTACCTCCAGTGCGGCCGCATCGAATGCGTACACGCAAGGCTACGTGGCAGGCAGCACCACCAGCGCCGTCAATTCGAGCGTAGCTGTCGCGAATGCGAATGCCGCAGCCGCAAACGCCAACGCTGCGGCGGCCAATGCAAACGCGGCAGCGGCTTATGCCACTTACAGTGTGGGCCAAATCGTTCCGGCCGTTCCGACCGGATGCGCGACCCCCGTCATAAATGGGAACAGCTACTATCTTTGCGGGAATACCTGGTTCAGTGCGTCGTATGGCGCGAACGGAGTGTTTTACCGCGTGGTGCCGACCCCCACGCCGTAAAAACAAGTTGCGGATGTTTTGAGAAAACGACGTCGGACCGGTGGGTAGGACGTGGAGAGTGAATCAGTAAGGTGAAGGGCATCCCTTCCGCCCAAAGGAGGACGCCCCTAACCCCACTATGTCAGGCAGTGTTGTCGCATGCGATGGAACGCCTGTCCATCAGGGTTTCCCTGTTATTTTTATCGGGAACACCCCGACCGGTCTCCTAATTCGCTCACTATGAGCTAAGGCTGTATCAGGGGAAGCACGCTCGCCAATTGCAGATCGATCAACATTTGAACGCGTCGGTCCAGCTGAAAGAACAGCGCCGCGCTTTTGGCCGATAGTGTCTTGCGAAAGATGGGGATGTATTTCAGCCGGAGTTGCACGACGGCTTCGTCCACCGCCAGCCATCGGCTCGAGAGGCTATCGACCTGCTCATCGGTCATATTCGAGTCTTGCAGGTATTCTTTCATTAGAGCGTATTTCGCGTTGTTGATAGTTACCAACTCATTGATATATTGGTCGTAGATGGGCCAGAACTTCTCGGCTTCGGCATCGGTCAACTTCATATTGGCCGCGATAACTTGCTTCCGGTTGGACCGCAGGTCTGACCGCAGCATGGCTATCTCTTGGTCGGCGTTACCAGCGCCGGCCGGGGGCTGCGCGTTCTGGGCCGCACCATTCTGTGCGAACGTCGGCTGACCGGCGAAAAGAAACCCGCTCAGTACCAGAGCGGCTACCGCACTCTTCTTGACCATCTGATTGATCATCTGACCTCCTGTTTTGCAACGGGCTTTTGTAATGGACGAAAACCAGCGTCACAACCGCCAAGTTTCGCGATACCGGCATTCATGGGCGTTCGCGGATCAGGCCCTGCTCAACGCTGCTGAATGGCCAACCAAAAAGCCTGGGCGCGAATCGCGCTGATAAGGTATCAGCAGTCCAGCCAGGGTGCTACCGTCACTTTTGACGGGGGTGGATACCCTGGTTGAGACCGTATTATTCGATCCAGGATCGCTGCGTACTGTTAGCCGCCCGAAATCTAGCGCGATTGTTTAGCTTAATATTAGGCTTCCGGCCCTGGAGGCGTGGTAGCAAATGAGAGATCGTCTGACCAGCAGTTTGTCGCGGAGCGCCATATGCTTTTTGTTGGCTCCGTTGCTGGTGCTTGAGCTTGGCGGCTGCGCTTCACGGATGGGGCCAAAGACGCTGGCGCAAGATCGTTTCGATTACTCCTCGGCGATCACGCGCTCGTGGAAGGAGCAGATGCTCCTCAACATGATCAAACTGCGGTACCTGGACGCGCCGGTATTTCTGGACGTGCAGCAAGTGGTGCAGCAATACACGCTGGAGGGTACAGGCTCGATCAATGCGCCGGGTTGGACAGGAAACTCCACGATAACGGCTGCGGCGACCGCGGCGGGGCGATGGGCGGAGAGTCCGACGATTACTTACGTTCCGTTGAGCGGCGAGACGTTTGCAAAAAGTTTGTTGAAACCAGTATCTCCGGCGGATCTGTTTTCGCTCGTAGAGTCCGGCTGGCCGATCGACGCGGTTTTCGAAGTTGGCGTGAGGATCATGAATGGTCTGCACGCCGGCTCCAGAACCGAAATGTTGAAGCATACTGGAGATCCTGACTTCTATCGTGTGCTCTCGATGCTGAGGGAGCTTCAAGAGTCAGATGCTATCGGTGTTCACGTGGAAGAAAGCAAAGGGAGCGCGAGTGGAACGCTGATATTTCGAGACCGCCACGGGGATGATGCGGCGGCCGCGACGACGAAGGAAGTACGGGAATTACTTCACCTCGATCCGAAAGCGATGGAGTTCAAACTGGCTTTTGGCGCCAGCTCCGAGGATGACAAGATAATTACCATGGTTACGCGCTCGATGATGGAGATTCTGGCGGAAGCCTCGGCCGGCGTGGATATTCCGAGCGCGGACGTCGCCGAGGGGCGCGTGGTGAAGATGACGGTGCTAGGGCCTCCTTCTGAAGATGGTCCGCGATTCGTCATTCGCGTGCATTCTTCCGACACCAAACCGAACACCAGCGAAGTGTTTACCGCCGTGCGCTACCGGAACAATTGGTTCTGGGTTGATGACCGCGACGTCCCTGCCAAGCGCGGGCTCGGCTTTCTGATGGTGCTGTTCACGCTGGTGGAATCGGGAAGTACGGCGGCGCCGCCCGTACTGACGATTTCGAAACCCTAAGGAGAGGTCCGGATTTGGTTTTCTTTTCCGCCCCGTCAAATGGTTAAAGATTCATGCCCGCTTTTTATAAAATCGACAAGGCGCATAAGCTTGTGCTGAGCACGGCGTCTGGCGCCTTCACCTTGGCCGACGCGTTGGCACACCACGACCAACTGGCGAAAGATCCCGATTTCGACCCGCAATATTCTCAGCTGGTGGACTTTACACACGCCACCACAGTGGAACTCACTGCCGACGATGTCCGCACCCTTGTAGAACACCGGGTGTTCTGGCCGTGCTCGCGCCGAGCAATCCTGGTGCATGGCGATTTAGTGTTCGGACTTGCCAGAATGTTTGAAATGCTGCGTGAAAGCGCGGGAGACCAAGGCATTCGAGTGTTTCGGAGTTTAGACGACGCCCTGGAGTGGATTTTCACCGGACAGACCCTCGGCTAAGCAATTTGGCCAAGCCACTCCGGCCGTCTGCCATTTCGCCGCGTTGCTATCTTGACTCTGTTATCATCTCCTCCCGGCGGATAGAACAGAACTGATTCCGAGCGATCATGGGCCTCAGAGAATCGGAGGAAACGAAAAATCATGAGCATTCGCAGAGGTGATGTCGGCAAGGTGGCGGTGTTGATTTTCGCCGTAGCCGCGACGCTGATCGTAGCGCGGGCTGGGTCGAATCTACCGTTTACCTGGAAGAATCCGAATTACACCGGCGGGAGTTTCAAGAATATTCTGGTGCTGGCCATGAACGGGAAAGCGGAAGGCCGCGCCGATTTCGAAGATCGCATGGTGGCGAAAATCACCCGCCCGGGAGTGCAGGTGGTTCCGAGCTATTCGCTTTTGCCCAGACCCCAGGCCACGCCGATCAACATGGATGATCTGCGCTGGGTTATAAAACAAAATCAATTCGATGCGGTCGTCGTTTCACGAATCGTGAAGCAGGAGCACTCGGTGAAAGTCGTTTCCGGAGACCCTTTCCCGTTCGACTCCTATTACGGCACGCTATATGGCTATTACGGACAGGTAGCACCGGTGATTTACTCCCCCGACTATCTCGTAAAGGAAACCAAAGCGCAGGTGGAAACCAACGTTTATTCCACAGCGAAACCGGACGGCGAACTGGCTTGGACCGGTACAAGCAATACCGTGAATCCGGGTTCCATCACAAAAGCGATCGACGCCGTGGTGAACTTGCTAGTGAAGGCCATGTCCAAAGACAATATTATTTGAGCGAACGAATCGGGCCAGGAGCGAGAGCGGAGGTCTTTTATGGCTACGGCAAATCCCACGAGCGGACTGCGTGCACCGGGTACGATCATCAAGAAAGCCGGCGGGTGGTTCATCGCTATCGGCGTGTTATTCATCATTCTTGGAATACTGGCGATTGCGGAGCCTCTCGTCGCCGGCTTGGCGATTGCGTTTCTGGTGGGCTGGCTGCTGATTGTCGGCGGTGTCGTGCATTTCGTTGCGGCGTTCGGTGGCGGCGGCGCTTGGCGCGTGGCCGTGCAGGTGTTGATTGGAATTGTCTACGTTGTCGGCGGCGTTTACTTTCTAACGAACACGCTGCTCGGGCTGGGAACCCTGACCCTGCTGCTGGCCGGAATTATTTTGGTCGAAGCGGTATTCGAAATCGTGGCCTATTTCCGGACGCGCGAAAATGGCGGATCCAGCTGGCTGCTGTTTAACGCCATTATCACCCTGCTGGTTGGCGGACTGATCTGGTTTCATTGGCCGTCGAGTTCCGTGTGGGCTATCGGCACGCTGGTTGGCGTGAACTTGCTGATGACCGGCATTTCGCGGGTGATGTTCGGCGTGGCGGCGCGAAACTTCCGAGCCCACGCGGAAGCCTAGCCTGGGGACGTGAAACTCAAGCGCGCGGCTCAGCTCTCGCGTGGAGTACAGATAAGATATCGCAGTTGGACGGCCTTGATTTTTTATTCTTTTAATTTCACTGGAAGTGCCTGCTGGGGCTATATTGTTCGTGCATTCCGGGGCGATTTTCGGCTATAGAGAGACGGCAGATACGGTCGGCTGGCACACGCTAACGGTGAGGCGACAGTTGCACGAATTCTGCACCAACATTGGAGTGCGAACCAGAGATTGACGGGAAAGCTGATTTCACACGCGCGAAGGAGAAGATGATTATGGCAACGGCGAAGGCAGTTCTTAAAGCTCCAGCTACGAAACCTCTAACCAAACGCAAGGCCTGGGCAGCGTTGAAGGCGAATCACAAGACCGTTGGCGCGGTGCATCTGCGTAAACTTTTTGATGGCGATCCCAAGCGCGGAACGAAATTTACCGCTGAGGCGCTGGGCATTTATCTGGACTTTTCCAAGAATCGCATTACGGAAAAGACCTTGAAGCTGCTGGTGGAGTTGGCGAAAGAATCGGGTTTGCGCGAGCGGATCGACGCGATGTTTCGCGGCGACAAAATAAACATCACGGAAAATCGCGCGGTGCTGCATGTCGCGCTCCGCGCACCGAAGAGCGAAAAGATCGTGGTGGACGGCAAGAACGTGGTGCCCGATGTGCACGCCGTGCTCGACAAGATGGGTGGATTCAGCGACCGCGTCCGCAGCGGCGAATGGCGAGGGCACACCGGCAAGCGCATCCGCAACGTGGTCAACATCGGAATTGGCGGATCGGACCTCGGTCCCGTGATGGCGTATGAGGCGCTGAAACATTACAGCCAACGCGACATGAACTTCCGTTTCGTGTCGAACGTGGACGGCACGGATTTCGCCGAGGCGGTTGTGGATCTCGATGCCACGGAAACGCTGTTCATCGTTTCGTCGAAAACTTTTACCACGCTGGAAACCATGACCAACGCGCACACGGCGCGGGATTGGGCGCTCAAGGGCCTCGGCGGGGATGAAAAATCCATTGCCAAGCATTTCGTCGCGGTTTCGACCAACGCCGCGGAAGTTTCGAAGTTTGGCATCGACACCGCGAACATGTTTGGTTTTTGGGATTGGGTCGGTGGGCGGTATTCGATGGACTCGGCGATCGGACTCTCAACCATGGTCGCCGTCGGGCCGGACAATTTCCGCGCCATGCTGGACGGTTTTCACCAGATGGACGAGCATTTTCGGACCGCGCCGTTTGAACGCAATTTGCCCGTGCTGCTGGGGCTGCTCGCGGTTTGGTATGCCGACTTCTTCGGCGCCCAGACCGTGGCGGTTTTGCCGTACGAGCAATATTTGAAGCGCTTTCCGGCGTATCTGCAGCAGCTCACCATGGAGAGCAACGGCAAGCACGTCACACTGGACGGCAAGACTGTGAATTATGAAACTGGCCCGATCTACTGGGGCGAACCGGGGACCAACGGGCAGCACTCTTTCTACCAACTGATTCACCAGGGGACACGGCTGATTCCTTGCGACTTCATCGCATTCGGCAAGACGCTGAATCCGCTGGGCGCACATCACGATATATTGGTCGCTAACGTGTGCGCGCAAACCGAGGCTCTGGCGTTTGGCAAGACGGAGAAGCAGGTGAAGGCGGAAGGTACCGCGGACTGGTTGGTGCCACATCGCGTGTTCGACGGGAATCGGCCATCGAATACACTTTTACTCGAGACCCTCAACCCAGAATCGCTCGGCAAACTGATCGCGCTCTACGAGCACTCGGTCTTCACCCAGGGAACCATCTGGAACATCGACTCGTTCGATCAGTGGGGCGTGGAGCTGGGTAAAGTCCTGGCGCAACGCATCGTGCCCGAGCTCGGGAGTGCGACGGAGCCTAAGCTGACGCACGACAGCTCAACCAACGCGCTGATCCGGCGCTACCGAAAACTCAAGGAAGCGTGATCATCGGAAAAAACGGGGCACTGAGTCCGGCGGAAAATCGGCTCCCCTGTTAATTTTCCGTTAAATTCGACTCGTTTGATTGACCGGCCTGCGGCGAGGCACTACTATTCGCTGACCATGAGCCAAGCCGATTTGGATCAGTTGCGCCTTGCCTACAAAAAGAATGTTGACGAATGGGTTGACGCCATTCGCGCTGAAGAAGCCTTAGCGACTCCTGACCACTCGATGGTCGCCATGGAACGCTGGGATGAAGCGCACTTCAAAGAGCACGACGCCCACACCAAAGTCACCGAAGCGCGTGACGCCTACAAAGACGGTTTGCGCCAAGTCAACTACGGCATATAGAAGCAGCGCGTTTTTCGGACGTGGGCTTTGCGTTAACCCATCGGGAACAGTGTTGGTGTTTCTGGCGGAGCAGCCGCAATCTCATTCAAGACCGGATACGGTTGCCGCAGTGTTTCGGGCACTGGCACCTTTATGCCCTTCAGAATGCTGATCAGTTGCAGCGCGTTTACAACGCCTTTGCCGAGATAGTGATTGTTGGTCACCACGTAGGTATTTTTGGCCACGGCGCGCACCGTTTGCACCCGTTCTGCCCAGGGCAGAAGCTCTTCTTCGGAATAAAGATAATTGTAGCGCTCGAAAGAGGGAACTATCGACGCGTTGTCTTGCACCGCGGAATCATTTTGCGGGAAGAAATCGCGCCTACCAGTTGCCCCATCTGCGCCAGGAATCGGTCGCCCGTCCGCGGGCTTGGAATTGGCAGGCTTGGAATTTGCGAACCATGTGTCGTAGCGGCGACCGTGCAAGCGCACATAACCAATGTCGGAAGTGACTTCCGCGGACGGTTCCAGCGACCGCCCGATGATTGGCTGGTCGATGTTGCAAAAACCGGCGCGGTGCTCGCGGAGCAGCGCGAACGTTTCCGGCACGTTCCAGGACGCATGGCGAAACTCCACCACGAGTGGATAGACCCCAAAGCGGCCCAACAATCCACCGAGGTGCGCGACGGTTTCTTTGGTGCGATGAAACGCGAAAGGGAATTGCACCAGCACCGCGCCAAGTTTTCCCGCGCCCATCAGGATGTCAAAGCCCAGGCGAACTTCGCGCTCATCGCCGGCGCCCGGCGTGGGGTCATGCGTGAAGCGCTGCCACAATTTTGCCGTGAAGAGGAATCGCGGATTTGCCGCTACGCGCTCGATCCACTGCTCCGCCTGCGCGATGCGTAGCGGGGCGTAAAACGAAGTATTGATTTCGATGGTGTCAAAAAACTGCGCCAGGTACGTGGCTTCGTGAAAGCCTTTCGGCCGCGGCGAGGGATAAACCATGCCGCTCCAATCTTTGTATGCCCAGCCCGCCGGCCCGATCCGCAAATCGCTCCGCAAATCGGCGTGCGGATCATCTCGCGAATCGCCAAGCGGGGCATTATTCGTGTTTGTGTGTGCAGGCGGCATTGCCGTGCTCCAGAATCGTCATTCGTTGCGCCGCTGTCAACGCGCGCGCAGACACACGCAACTGTTTCGCCTCTCGCCAATCCACACGTACCATTGCCGCGCACACGTGACGCTGCTATGCTGCACATATGAGCGGTGCCAGAGTTATCTCTGCGTCGCGTCCTACCGTAAATTCCCCCACAGGTGTGACTATGAAAATGTCGATAAGCTACAAGCACGTCCACGCGCATCAGCCCGTCGAGGCCGAGGTCGCGCATCACGTGGCCAAACTGAATCGGCTGCTCAGAAGTTACGAACCGGATTTGGTACAGCTGCACGGCACGTTCACGGAAAATCCGCACAAGGAAGAGCACTCTTTTTCGGTGAATTTGGCCCTGCCCACCGGCTCGCTGCACGCTACCGGCACGGCGGAAAACGCGCGTTCCAGCTGCAAACAAGCCTTCAGCGAACTTGAAGGCCAGCTAAAAAAACACCAGTCCATCCTGCGCAAAGATTATCAATGGAAACGCAAACGGGTAATGCCCAAACCCACCTTGGATTAAGGCGCAAGGACGACGGAATCGAAATACGGAAAATGGGCCGAGAAAAAGACTAAGGTAAACTACAAAAAGAAAAACGAAACAAGAATCGCGCCACCGTAACTAACGCTTTGGTGATAAAGGAGAAGTTTTGCTAGGAGTCGAGCTCGGATTGCGCGGACTGCATCGCAGCGCTACCGAAATATCTTCGCCGCACACCAGGCAAAATGACCTGGTGCGATCTGCGTAGCGATGCGTGCAGTTCAGCACTTCTTGCATCAATTCGGTTTCCCGGCTCTTCCGTTCGATATTCTCCATGTTGTTTCTCCTAGGGCTAAGACACGTGCAGCGAGTGGGAAGCGTAGGGCGGAAAAGTCGGGGTTGTCCTGTTCCGCATAGACCGATTCGAGGGACAAGCCCAAGTCGCGATACTGCCCCATGAGTTCTGTACTCGGTCGTACCGTTGAATGGCGAGCGCCGCGAGTTCGCTAGCGTGCTGAATGAGCATCGCTTGGTTAACCGCCGGATTTTCCGAAAGGTAACTGTAGGTCTCGAGGGTGCCGAGCAGTTGCCCGCTCTGCGAAAGGATTGCGCAACACGAAAAGACATACAGCCCAAACTGCACCGCTCGCTCGGCCAGCTCATGCAGGACGTCGTCTTCCGAAGACAACACTACGGAAACAACGTTGCCCACCTCAACATCCAATGCCGCACAAATTTCGTCCAGCACTTCCGTGAGTGGTGCGTCCTCTGAAATTAATTCAAGGAGGTGGCGTTCGCCCAGCAACACGATGGGGATTGCATCTGAGTCATGGGGACACATGCGGACCCTCGGCGCACGATGCAGCGAGCCATCGGTGGCGGCCAGTTCGGTTCCTATGCTGGGTTGGCTGGATTGGTTAAGGGCTAAATTGCTTGCTGCACGGAATTACGTCGATAGATGAAGACTCCTAAGCCAGCGAGGCCAACCAGCAACAGTAGTTGCGAGCTGGGCTCCGGCACGGCAACCAGGGAGACCGGACCGTCGCCACCCTTCAGACGCTTACCCTTAGGGATGCGGTGATCATCGACATCTTTTCCCAGTGCATCAACATTCGATTTGGGGACAAATGGAGCTGTCTCCGTCTTGCCCGCGCTCGAACGCAGATCTCCTAGCACGAGAAGATCGTCAATTTTCGTTTCCCCCGTACCGAAGCGCACTCCGGCCCCAACCTCGTCTAGCGACTGCTGGGTGTAGCGGGCAACGCTATATTCGTGGTCCGCAGAACTTCTATCGGCGAAGGCCGGTGCGGCTGCCGCAAGAATCACCGCCGCAAAGAAACAGGTACCTTTTAAGCTCACTTTTGAATGCTCCTGACTTCTACCGATTCCTTGGGCTTAGGCGGCATCGTCAGAATAGGTCAAAAGAATGTGGATAGCTGTTCACTTTGGCACAGTCTTGCGAAATTAATTCGGCAACAACTTGCAGCCGCTGAACGCGAGGAAAAGTGGGCGTTGTCGAGGATGCTTATTAATAGCGGCCCGCCTAACCGGAACATGTGCCAGAATTCCACTGGCCATCAGCACCGGTCTGTGAAAAGCCAGCATGTACTCCATTACCTGAGAAATGGTAGACTGAAGTAGCCGGATGCTTTTATCCCCGCCAGGAAAAATGGGGAATCGCTACACATTCCGCTAAATCACGCGGCCATGGATGCGCTAAAGACTGTCCGGTCGCGTGGCAATATATCAGAGGCTCGCTGGGTTTTTTCCGACCGGAACGCCGCGCCGGTTGATGGACGCGCGCTACTGGTTGGCCGAAGTGGCCACCGTAAGTTTCGTGATTTGCACAATTTAGGGGCGTAGCTCAGTGGTAGAGCAGAGGCCTTTTAAGCCTAAGGTCGTGGGTTCGATCCCCACCGCCCCTACCAACCTTCTTTCCTTTCAGTACCTTAGATCGTCGCTCCTGTTCCAATCGGAACATTTGTTCCAATTGACCGCCTCGCAATGCGCTCCATCGAGTCGCGCTGCGACTGCGGAATGACGTGAGCGTAGACCTTCAGCGTCGTTCTAACGTCAGCGTGCCGCATCTGAGTCTGCAGCACGGTAATAGGTTCGCTCTCGGCCAACTCTGTCGCTAGACCGTGCCTGAATGCGTGTAGACCAACATTCTCAGCAGAGATGCCTAGCTCACGGAGGATCGGCTTTAATCCTGAGCGGACCACATTATTTCTTGACCTGGAAAATCCGTCTTTGCGCGGAGCCGGAAAGAGAAGCTGGTTTGGATTTTCTTTCCAGTGGTTCTTCAGATAGTCGCAGAGCATTGCTTCCAGATCGGACGGCATCGGAAGCAGGGCTACGGACTTCTTGGTTTTGGGTTGACGGACCATCCTCGTCAGATCATCCACGGACTTGTTCACACGAATCGTCTTTCGGCGAAAATCCAGATCTGGCACCGTTAGAGCCATTAATTCGCCCGCCCTGGCGCCCATAACCGAGGCCAATGCGAACATAGTCTTGTACGGCTCTTTTGCGGCTCCAACGATCTGGCCTACCTGTTCACTCGTGAAGAACGCCTGCTCTGGAGTCTCAGGCTCTCTTACTGTTAAATCGGAGAAAGAAACCGTACTCGTCCTCATTCCAGACTTTTTCGCATAGCGCAGCACGGCAAAGATCGTCTCTAAAATGTTGATGATGGTCTTAGGAGACAGATCGTCTTGCAGACTGGTAGCGAAACGCTGCAAAGGAGGAACATCCAAGGCGTGCGGAGCTTCTTTCCCGAAGATAGGAAGAACGTGAATACGGAGGTAGCTTTCCCGCTGCCGCACCGTTGCCGGCGAAAGCTGCGGAGCCACGTCCCGTTTCCATGCGTCAACGGCGTCCTGAAACGTCTCGCCCTTGATGGGGACGGGAACGCTTCCGCGACGACGATTGATTTCTGCCATGAACAGATCATGTTCTCGGCGAGCGGCACGTTCAGACATCACATTGAGATCGCCAATCAAATGACGAGCACGCTCAGTCGTGATCGTCCCGTCTGGTTTCTCAACGTCCTCGTAAAACAACGTGTACGCTTTGCCGTTTTGCACTTGAAAACTACCTTTTTGAAACCGCCTCTTAGGCACTGGGCCTCTTTTCCGGCCTGTGCCCTCTAAGTGCGTTGCGGCAGCGATTGTAGTAAGTCGGCGGTCTGACAGTCCACGAGTTTTTGACGATGGCTCTACTGCATGGGGAAACGCAGAGTGCGAGTCTGGCTGGGTAGGCAAGGTGCCTGCATCTGACGAGATTACGGACGGCACCTCGTTTATGGTCGCTTGCGTTGGGCGGATCGACATGGCGTGCCGCTAGCTGCTTGCACAAATCTGGGTTGCATGTCTTAAGTCTTCCTGCAATCTTCGTCAGGGGTCACGACTCGGTTCGCTTGTTTGAGATGGACTGGCCTCGCTGGACGGCGAGAAAGCTGTGCCACGTTGAAATTCCCCCTGGGCTTTGGTGACTGTGCGGCGGGCGTAGTCCGCCGGGTCGTACTTTTCGTGCGCCCGGAACTCCGCAATGTCACGCATGATTTCTTCTGGCGGGAGTCCTCTTGCCAGGGCGCGCTTGGCGTAAGCCCAGTCACGCTCTGATTGGCTTAGTTCGCGAGGGCCTGACGGCGCAGTGCGCTCACGAGACGGATTCCATCTTCCTGGGCCAGAGTCCGCTGGATCGGTGCGAAGTCTGAAATCTCGTTCGTGATAGGTGCGGTCTGCGTGGGCTTGGACTGTTACCCGAAAGTCCTCCTCGTACTTTTTGTTCGCGAAACCCGGAAGACGGAGCACTCTTGTCGAATCGGTTGCTGCGGGATCGCCATCGAATTCCCGCGCCAAGGCGTGCAGGAATGCTTCGGCTTGCTCTTGAGTGACTCCCTCGACCTTCCATATCACCTGAAATTTGTCGGGCGACGTGCTCAGGACGTAGCTTGGGGTCGGCACAAGATCCGACTGCTGGATGGCCGCGAGGGATTTGCTCCCGTCGTGGTCGAGGTCGATATAGAGATGCTTGATCGCTTGTATGTCATCCTTCGTTCGCGTGTGGGCCTCGGGTTTCAGCGGATTCATGCCGAGGTAGATGTCCGAGCCGTCTCGCTCATTCTTGTAGCGTAGCCAGTCCTGAAATTGCGGGGCCGCGATTCTTACAGCCGTGCTGATGCGCTGGAGAGTATCTCCGCGCCTTCGATTCCGCACTAGCACGGCCAAGCGGTCCGAGGGATCAAAATTCGCGCGAACGTAGTTTGGCGCGGTGATTTCGTTCTTGTCTGGGTTCTCAGTATTCATGGCTTTTCTCCCTGATGCACATACATAGCGCAGTAGTCGAAAAGGTCGGCGTCCGGGTCGTAACTGTTGATTTCGAGGACTTCGGAGATGTACCGGCGTCCCGGTCTGCGCTCAACCTGGATCACGACATTTAGTGAGTCAGCGATGTTCGTCTTGATGGCCCGATACGGCAGGTCCACACCGCTCTGGAGCACGCAACTTGTGAATCGAGCGAGGCCCTGTTTGGCCGAGTTGGCGTGAATGGTTGAAAGCGTGCCAGAGTGCCCTGTGTTCAGAAGTTGCAATAGATCGAAGGCCTCGCCGCCGCGAATCTCGCCGAGGATTATCCGGTCGGGACGGTGCCGAAGAGCTGCTTTGAGAAGATCCCGGATCGCCACTGCCGGCAGGCCATTCTGAGCCTGCCGCGCTTCGAATCGGACGAGGTTCGGCTGCGCCAACTGAATCTCTGCGGTGTCCTCAATCAGAAGGACCCGATCATCCTGAGGTATGAATTTTCCGAGGATGTTGAGCATCGTCGTTTTGCCGGTCCCGGTTCCGCCGCTAATGAGGATGTTTTTCCGAACGAGGACATACTCCTTGAGTCGATCTGCTAGATTGCCGTCGAGTGTTCCGGCTCTGATCAGATCGTCCATTTCAAAATGGCGTGTATTGAACTTACGGATGGTCAATGTGACCCCGCTCAAACTGCACGGTGGGATCACGGCGGCAACGCGGCTTCCGTCGGGCAGGCGCGAATCGAGAATGGGCTTCGATTCCGAGATGTCATCACCCAAGCGGCGGGCAATGTTTTTCACAGCAACCATGAGGGATTTCTCGCCTAGAGACACGTCTTGTACTTGCCGAAGCATTCCTGCACGCTCAATGAAGATTCGGTCCGGGCCGTTCACCATGACCTCGCTGATCGAATCGTCGAGGATGAGGTGCTCGATTGGTTTCAGGAACGGAAGGATCATTTCGAATCCGTTCATCACAGCTCTCCATCAGCGACTTGCTTGAAATAGGATTTGTTGGCGTCGTTGTAGTAGGGCTTCAAGTAGCAGAATGTCGGCGGCATTGGATTGAAGCCGTCGTATGCGATGGCAACGGACTGCGCGTTCTTTAGTTCGGTGAAGGTCTTCATGTCGAAACGGAAGTCGGAGTGGGGGTAATAACTCTTCGAGGCCGTAATATTGGCCTTGTGCGAGATGGTCTTGCCGGTGAGCAGGCTTACACTCGCATCGTGCCCGCTCTCGGAAAGGTTGTAGCTAACCTTGAGTTGGTCTTCCCGACCGCAGAGCTCGCTTGCAGTGCGAGCCGAGAAGTCGTCTGAGAGAGCCAGAAATATCTTCGTGCGGAAGGTCTGAACCAGCGTTCGCCAAGTCTCTCCTGGGAGCGCCGATTTCAGAGAGCTGATGCTCTGAGTAGCGATGATGGGGATGCACTTGGGTTGACGGGACAGACTGAAGAACTTCTCGTCGCCGGTCGGTTCGTTCTCTCCGACCGTGGCGAAGTGCTGGTATTCGTCGCACATGAAGAGGACCTGGCGGAAGTGCTTTTCCTTATTGGCTTCGATCATGGGCACACGATTCAAAACGGCCCGCTCGAAATCGAGCTTCATCATGACGCCGAGGGCCTTCGCTAGACCGGGATTCATTCCGATAGGGAAATTCAGGCAGCAGACCTTTCCGCTTTCTATGAGCCAACTGAATGACGGCAGAGGTTTGCCAAAGCGGTAGTCGGCGTTGGCCTTCGGGTCGTAGCACTCCGGCGGCGGGCAGAAGGTTCTTTTTACCGCTGGGTTGTCGTCGAACAGTGACAGGAAAACCGAGATGCCTTCGACGATAGAGGTTCGCAGTTTCGGCTCGATGCGCCGCCAATCGTTGTAGAACCAGCGCTTGACAGCTTGCAGTTGTTCGAGCCGGTCAGGATCGGCCTTATCGAAGCCTGCTTCGCTGAGATAATCGCAATCGATGGATTTGCTCTGCAGAAACCGCCGTGCTCCAGGAGTGTCTTTGGCTCTGTACATCTCGATGGGTTCATCGAGAGCGAACGCGAAGAGTTTCAAGTCGTCGAAGTGTGTTCTGTAGTCAGTCGCAGAAACGAGGAGGAAATAGCGTTCTTCGAGCCGCCTTTCCGCATCCTGAATCTTCTTCTCCAAAATGTCCGGGGAGATGGCGGACTCATAAACATCGAACAAGGTCACGTAGTCGTAGGCAACCTTGTGCAGAAGAATGATGAATTTGACAAGGTTTGTGTACGCCTGCTGCCAGAAGGGTTCCTTGCCCTTCCCGAATAAATTGTTCAGAAGCGACGCAATGCTGTAGGCCAGGGCATAGGCGTCGAGGTCGTTGTGAAGCGGGTTGTAACGGTATTGCGAGTCGAGACTAATCTCGATGTAGTCGTCCTCTCTGCCGTGCCGAGCTAGAATCTCTCTGATCCTGTGGCAGAAGTCGCCTTTCACTTCGAGAACGAGACCGCCAATCCTCTTTTCTTTGTCTCCAGCACAATAGGCAAAAATCTGCTCCGCGAAAGGGTACATGCAGCAACTCGTTTTTCCAGTCCCTACGGCTCCGAAAATGGCTATTCCGGTGAACAGTCCGCGCTCGGGTACGACCAGCCAGTGAGGGGCAGCTGCCGGTACAGTCTTGCGGGGGTTGTGAACCTCGCCCAACACGATAGACAGATCGGGACGCTCGCGCGGATCGGGGTAGGCCGGCAAGCGTCCCGGCCTAATGCGTTGCGGAATCTTGAGCGCGAAGATGTAAAGACCTGAGAGCAAGACCGAGTAGCCGATGTAGGGAGTGGTGTAGAGGAAAACGACGTAGGAATACTTGAATCCGAGGAACACGGGCCGCGCCCAGAGAAACATCAACTCGAAGAACAGGTTTCCCTCGGGGAAAGGCATCTTTATATAGAGGACCATCCCTGTCGCCGCTGCCAGGAGGCAAGCAACGAAGTTCTTCGAGTTGAGAATCCGTTGGATCATGCTGTTTTCCGAATGGCCCCGGCGTCACTGAGGGGCTTGCTCTGCGCGGCGATTTTCTGCTCCGCCCGCCACTTTCTGTATTCCGGGTCCCTCCAAAGAATCTTTTTCAGGACAGAGTTCGCCACATGGTCGGGCGTGCATTCGACGAATCGGGCGTAGTCGTCCAGCAGCTCGTTCGTTGGTTGTTCCAGCTTGATCGAACGGCTGATCAGCTCTGGTGGTTTCTTGATGTAGGCCATTTTCCTTTCCTCCTGTGGTTCAGTTTCTTGCTCGAAATCCTGGACGCGGCCAAATGTGTCACGCGCTGCGCGTGACTGAGGCGGGAGCGACCCCACGAATTCCAGTGACGCACCGTGCGTCAAAGGGTGGGGTCGCTCCCGCCTCATCCGAATTTGGCCGCGTCCTTCCGGGCTTTCTCGTCACGGGGTATCTCTCTTGTTTCTCTTGAGTTCGCTTCAGCCAAGGGCTGAAGCGCGAAATCTTTGCTCCTGAAGTCTGGTACTGAAGAGGGCTTCAGCGTCTTCCACGCAGCACCATCCTCGCGACGATTGCCTCTGCACGAGGAACGTTTGAAACTCCGCCTTTCGGTTAGGAGTGGCTGCTGGAAACTGTCGGCGCACATCATCGTCTGTGAGTTTTCCCGAGCACCAAGCCGCGTGAAGAGAATCGAAGCGGTCGCCTTGAAACCGGCGTGTTGCATCGTTCAACCACTCGATCTCGTTGTTCGAGAACAGCGCGTACTTCTTCAGGTCCCACGCTTTCCGAAGACGGAAGTACCGCAGAACATCCGCCGCAATCTCTGTTGAAATCGGTGCCCTTACCACCGAGGAGAAGCATTTCTCCGCATCGGCGAAATGGACCGGGGAATTCGATATCAACAGGAACTGGAATTCGTTCAGTTCTCGGAAGAGCGGACGGTAGGCATTCAGGTGGTTCGAAAAGCCCGCGATACTGGAGTAGCCGGGGTCTACATACGACAAGGTGACCACAGGGGAGGAAGAGGGCCGTGACGAGTCAAGGAAGAGCGGGTATTTATCTACAAAATATCGGAGTGTTGGCTCGCTGCTCGAACTGCCTTCGTAAGTCTTGGCCGGAAGGCAGGTCTTTGGAAGCGCAAGCTCCTTGCAGAAATACCAAACCTTCTGTTCTTCCGTTTCGAGGTAGTCATAGTGTTGGTTAGCGATGACGAAATCGAGCAGGACGAGCCGGGTCCTAATGAATTCGACCGAATGCCGTCGGCGGTTGCGAAGATTCTCTTTTCCGATCTCAGCGTATAGCTTCTTCGAAAAGAGATGATAGACACCGCCAGTGTCTTGGTATTCGCGCCAGGTTGCATGGCCCCGGCTTTCGAGCTTCCTCGAGAGCTGATCCGTTCTGTAGCCCCAACTGGCGCCCGTCAGGTCCAGGAACTGGCGCGGAACGAAGTACCCGGAATGCGTTGCCACGATGTAGAGGAAGCGGGCTTCGGCCTCGGTATAGCCGAGGGCTTTGATGGCAGCGATATCGTGATCTTCGATCTTCATAGACTGAGAATCTCCGCCGTCAGTTCTCGCTGGTCGAGCACGCGGCGCAAGCGGTCGGCGTCGCCTCGGAAGCGTATAGGGAGAACCCCGCACGCACTTTCTCGGCCACTGGCCTGGGCGATAGTGTTCGGTCGCAAGTTCGAGGTCCACACGGGCAATTTCTCCTTCGCGTGTCTCGTACTCAATGCGGAGGTCGGGCACGGGGATTTTCTCGCCCACGACTTGGAGGCCGTGACGAGATGCGATTTCTTGGCGCGATTCGGCCCCGAACGTCGCAAAATCCCGGTTGAGCTTCTTCTTTAGTTCAAAATCGAGAACGACGCGGAGATTCTTGCCTCCTTGGTCGAGGATTCTGCTCGCCTCTTTCTGATACAGCCGGTAGATGTCCGCGTCGTGGTTCGTTTCCTTCGGCTTGACGAAGCCGTAATAAGTGGACTGGCCATCGGAAGTGAAGCGGTTTGCGCGGAGCAATCTGTGCCCTTCTTTCGTCAGGGTCAGCATCTCGCGGCGGCTCGCTTCCGGTCCTTCAAATGCCTCTTGCCGGACGAGGCCCTGCTGCGCGAGATTCCGAATGTCGTGCTCCATTTCTTCCCGATGATCCTGATAGGCATGTGTCGCGAGGTCTTCGGTGGCAATCACACGGAACTTCCCCAACTCGCTGAGGGTATGTACTTCAGATTCGCGCAAGCGGTACGCCCGATCCCGCTCGTAAAACACGGTGCGCGAGTCCTGGGATCGCGCACTGTCGGGGCGAGCGTCGTGTGGGGTCGCAGTGTCCCGATCAATCTGAGGTTTTCCATCTGGGCTGTGGGGTGGTTCGGGGTGCTTCGTTTCCGGTTCAGGAGTTCGCCCACGGGAGACAGATTCGTCCGTTCGAAGATCTTCAAATTCACCGGGCGTGAAATCACGGGACATTTCAGTGCTCTTCATCCTCCATCGGAGGCGGTACCGGCGAGTGGCCCGCCGTGACCTGTTTGTCCAGGTGCGATAGCTTCCGGCCCGTGTCTTTCAGGAAGAACTTGCGCTGGATGACATACACGGCAGCGAAGACGTTCACGAACACGACGACACCCCAGGCGAGAATCACACTGCCATACTGGTGGTAAAGGATCGATCTGTACGGAACGAGGAACTTCAACTCACCCATGAGCCAAAAGCCGAGGGCAAGTAGGAGAGCAACCGTGACGATTAGCGCGTTGGCGATCATTGGACTCGCCTTGATCGGTCAAGAAAAATGGGCGGGGTTTTTCCTTGACCATGAGTCGATATGGGGAGCGGGCGGGAAGCCGGTGAGCAACGGAGGCCCTCCCGGAGCGCGCCTGGGGTTCTAGGAGCAACCCCGACCGGATGGGCTGTGGAGTAGCTTGGTAGGAGGCCCTTGCTGTGTGG
This sequence comes from uncultured Acidobacteriota bacterium, assembly GCA_963798585.1. Lineage (GTDB taxonomy): Bacteria > Acidobacteriota > Terriglobia > Acidiferrales > UBA7541 > Acidiferrum. Next base: position 1,448 of record CAWCTJ010000017.1, on the reverse strand, counting down.
GTCGGCGTGGCGCGCGGAGGTTGGGACGATGTTGCCAGGCGACCCGCCCGCGATCTCTTGGGTCTGAATGTGGGATCGATCTCTCATTTGAAAGCCTCGTCTTCACGGAAATAGGTGATGCTCAGGCCCAGCGGATTAATCGGGATGAGCTCGTTGGAACGTGGGTCTTGAAGACGAAAACAAAGTTGGCGGTGTAGAGGTCTCGCTTGATCTCGCTATGGTCGGCGGGCGAGTAATAGACCATGTAGAAGTCCACGCGTGCCTTGTACGGCGGGGATTGCATGTCTTCGAGCGCGACTTTCTTCACGTCAATATCAATTTCCGGGACTGCTGTGTTCGTGAGGAACTTCTTGATGACATCGTCTTTCTTGTAGGCGTCGAGGATGCCGTCCGCCAGCTTTGAGTCGAGGAAGTAGAGGGACTTCGAGAAGTCGTCCTGGATCGTGTAGCGGTTGCGGCGGTAGTAAAGCGCACAGAACTGAGAGAAAATACTTCGCCTCGGCGTCCTGGGGTTTGTACTCAAAATTGTGGTAGTTGATGGCCTCCGCGCGGCCCAGGTCATCAATCCGAATCACAAGCGGGCGGAAATTCTGAAAGGTGCGGATTGTGCGGAGGTCAACGAGGGCTAGGCCGATGGCCACAAGGGATACCAAAACCAGAGCAATCTTAAGGTACGTGTTTGTCACCATTGGGTCACCGTACTGTTCGAGATAAAGCCTCTTGGCATCGTGAAAGCTCGCATCGTTGCTCATGTAGAAATCCTCTCCAGAATCCCTACCGAAGAGCCGCCCGACGTGCCGCTGAAGATTTGGTAGGTCAAGGAGGGAACTTGAGAAGCACGTAGATCGAAGCGAGAAAGGTGATGGATCGGACTGGAAACCACCCGATGAGTTTACCGTGGAAATGGTCCCGCCGGGCGGCAGGCGGAGAGCTCCAAGCATTCGATTCCCGATGACGTATACAACAGCCGACGCGACGACCTGGTAGAAAGCATATTGGATGAAGCATCGAAACCAGCCCCAGAAGAGCCATTCGAGTTTCGGGACGATGAAGAATGGTATGAAGACCGGCCCCACAAGAACACAAACAGCGGTGGCAATGAATCCGTAAGCGATGACAACGATAGCGATGGCCTGGGCTGCTGCGAGCAGGATGGTGACGGCAACATAGATGATGGTCCGAGGAAGTCCGCTACAACCGGGGGGGGGACATTCGCGATTCGAAGTCGGCGACCCGCTCGACAACGGTTTGCAGCTCGTTCTGATTGATCTGGTTCGTGAGGGACTGCGCCTCGTCCGTCACCAAATTGTGGAAGCTCGTGCCGATGCCGGGGATCGGAGTGCTGTAGTAATTGACCATCGCGAACCCGAAGCTGATGGTGAGTAGGAGGCTCGCGAAGTTATCGAAATGGAAAGTGCCTGCCGCTGGCGGCGGAAAGCACGGATTTC